>NZ_LGTQ01000006.1 GCF_001306455.1 Jiulongibacter sediminis
CAATAAGTCTATGAACTTTATCCGTCCACACTTTCGTGTTTCAGGCTTGTGCTTTTCAGCTATTTCGCTTCATTGTTTTTTGGCGAAACGGATTGCAAAGGTACAACCGATCATTTCGAAACTCCAAATAATTTTTTAATTATTTTTTCGAGTTGTTTATCTTGAAGCATTTCTTAGAACTAAATCCCGCCCTTCGTTCGAAACGGGAGTGCAAATGTAGAGGAAGAATTTGAAATATCACAACCCACCTTTTAAATAATTTTACCCCTCATTGATATCGCTACTGAATATCAACTAATTAGAGATTGAAATATTTTTGAGCTTTCAAATAGTTCTTTAAATAATGCAATTGGCCACTACAGAATACGATGTCATATCCGTTTTGATCCTTTACTTTTGCGGCTCATCTTTTAAAAGATCATAAAGTATGAAGCTTTTAATTACCGGGGCCACGGGTCTTTTGGGTTCAGAGATTGTTCGACAATTGAAAGACTACCCTGGAAATGGTTTTGTTTCATTTGTAAGGAACCAAGATCAGCTTGACCAGTTCGATAACCCACAATTAGGAGATATCCTAGATTACCCTTCTCTACTTGAAGCGTTTGAAGGTATCAATATTGTGATTCACGCCGCAGCAAAAGTTAGCTTCTCGCCGAAAGAAAAAGCTGAGCTTTTTGAAGCGAATGTTGACGGTACGGCAAATGTGGTAAACGCTTGCCTGGAGAAAGGTGTAAAACGTCTTATATATATAAGTTCAGTGGCAGCAATTGGAAGACCCGAAAAGGATACGGATACAAAACAGCCCATCTCCATTAACGAAAGTAATAAATGGGAAGACAGCCCGATTAACTCCGAATATGCTAAAAGCAAGTACAGAGCTGAACAAGAGGTTTGGCGGGGGCAGGCCGAGGGACTTCAAACCGTAATTCTAAACCCTTCGGTAATATTGGGCGAAGCTGACTGGAAACAAAGCAGTACCCAGCTCTTTAATTATGTTTATCAAAGAAACAGATTTTATACGGATGGGGTGATTAATTATGTAGATGTACAGGATGTAGCAAATGCAGTCATTCAATTAATTGACTCGGACATAGAAGACAAAAGATACATTATGAATGCAGGCTCTGTTACATATGCCAAGTTTTTTGGCCTAATGGCCAAAGGTTTTGGCGTAGCACCACCTAAATACAAACTGAAACCGTTTGCCATAGAAATCCTTTGGAGGCTTGAAGCCATTAGGGCTTTCATTTTCAGAACATCCCCTTTAATCACAAAAGAAACGGCAGTTACAGCAAGAGCAAAAATTCACTTTGACAACTCAAGAATCAAAGAAGACTTGCAAATGGAGTTTATTCCTTTAGAAACCAGTATAAAACGCGTTTGCAATTACCTGTTGACTAAAAACAACCAGCGGTTAACGGTAGAGCAGAAATAAATGGACCAAGATACCTGCAAACGATCTAAGAAAAGTGCAAGAAATGGTATCCTTTTTTCAGATTTATATGGGAATTATGAAATTTTCTTAGTTATTTCGCAGCCTGAAAAGCCCCCTCTGGACGGGTCAATTCCTCCAAAACAGGGCCAAATATCAAATTTTACGTAAAAACAACATTCAATAAGACATGGCATCAGTAAGACCAGATGAAGTTTCGGCCATATTAAGAGAGCAGCTTGCCGGAGCAAAAACCGAGGCAGAGCTGGAAGAAGTAGGAACGGTACTGCAGATCGGTGACGGTGTAGCTCGTATTTATGGATTATCTAAAGTTCAGGCGGGTGAGTTACTTGCTTTTGAGAACGGATTGAAAGCCTTGGCACTTAACCTTGAAGAGGATAACGTGGGTGCGGTACTTCTTGGTGATTCAGCCGACATCAAAGAAGGTGCTACTGTTAAAAGAACTGGTGAAATTGCTTCAGTAAAAGTAGGAGAAGGTATTGTTGGACGTGTAGTAAACACTCTGGCTGAGCCAATCGACGGTAACGGACCACTACAAGGTGAAACTTATGATATGCCAATGGAGCGTAAGGCCCCTGGTGTTATTTACAGAGAACCCGTAACTGAGCCTCTTCAAACTGGTATCAAGGCAGTTGATGCGATGATTCCAATTGGCCGTGGTCAACGTGAGCTTGTAATTGGTGACAGACAGACCGGTAAAACTGCTGTTTGTATTGATACCATTATTAATCAGAAGGAATTCTACGACAAAGGAGAGCCAGTATATTGTATATATGTAGCCTGTGGTCAGAAAGCTTCTACAGTTAAAGCTGTAGAGCAGACATTGAGACGCTACGGTGCAATGGATTACACGGTAATCGTTGCCGCCAATGCCTCTGATCCTTCTCCAATGCAATTCTTTGCTCCGTTTACAGGTGCAGCCATCGGTGAATACTTCAGAGACACAGGTCGTCCTGCATTGGTTATTTATGATGACCTGTCAAAGCAGGCTGTTGCTTACCGTGAGGTTTCTCTTCTTCTAAGAAGACCTCCGGGACGTGAGGCCTATCCTGGTGACGTTTTCTACCTTCACTCAAGATTATTGGAAAGAGCTGCAAAAGTTAACTCTTCAGATGAGATTGCATCTCAAATGAACGACTTACCGCCTTCACTGAAAGATAAAGTAAAAGGTGGTGGTTCATTGACTGCCCTTCCGATCATTGAAACTCAGGCCGGTGACGTGTCTGCCTATATTCCAACAAACGTAATTTCGATTACGGATGGTCAGATCTTCCTTGAGTCAAACCTTTTCAACGCCGGTATCCGTCCTGCTATTAACGTGGGTATTTCGGTATCACGTGTGGGTGGTAATGCTCAGGTAAAATCAATGAAAAAGGTATCTGGTACATTGAAGCTCGACCAAGCTCAGTTCCGTGAGCTTGAAGCTTTTGCTAAGTTCGGGTCAGACCTTGATGCTGCTACCAAACTGGTAATTGAAAGAGGTAGAAGAAACCAGGAGATCCTTAAGCAGGGTCAGTTCCAGCCAGCCCCAGTGGGTGAGCAGGTGGCTATCATCTACGGGTCTATTAACGGTATCATGGACAAAGTACCTGTGGAAAGAGCAAAAGAGTTCGAAAACGAATTCCTTTCTCTAATGCGTGCCAGCAAGCCTGAATATATTGCCACGCTTGCCTCAGGTAAGCTTGACGATGAGGTTACTGCCTGGATCGTGAAAGAAGGTAAAAGCCTTGCTGAGAAATACGCTTAATCAATTCGAAATTACCCCGGGGTAATCTTTAATTCAGATTATAAAAAATGGCTTCATTAAAAGAAGTAAGAAACCGAATAACATCTGTTAACTCGACGATGCAGATCACCAAAGCCATGAAAATGGTGGCGGCTGCTAAGCTTAGAAGAGCTCAGGATGCTATTCTCCAGATGCGACCATACGCAAATAAACTCAACGAGCTTATTGCAACGGTTTCGGCCAATACCGAGGTGGGGGCACAAAGTCCCTACACCGCCGTAAGGCCGGTAGACAAAGTATTGCTAATTGTGGTGACGTCTGACAGAGGCTTGTGTGGTGGTTTTAATTCTAATATCATTAAGGCTACCCAGGCATTGATTAATGATAAGTACGCTTCTCAGCAAAAAGCAGGTAATGTTACCATCAAAGCTCTTGGTAAAAAAGGCCTTGAAGCTTTTTCAAAGAGAGGATTTGCTGTCAATAAAAATCATTCTGAAATCTTTTTGAAACTGAGCTTTGAAGAAGCAAGAAAAGCTGCTGAAGAGGCTATGGAAGCTTTCAAAGTTGGAGTTTATGACGAAGTTGTTCTTGTTTTCAATGAATTCAAAAACGTTGCGACTCAAATCATAAGAACTGAGACGATGCTTCCACTGACTGCAGACGTTGATGAGAATGCTGCGGTGAGTAACACTGACTACATCTTTGAGCCTTCAGAAGAGGAGATTATCCTTGACCTGATGCCAAAGGCTATCAAAATGCATTTGTACAAAGCTGTATTGGAATCCAATGCCTCTGAGCACGGAGCTCGTATGACAGCTATGGATAAGGCCACTGAAAACGGCGGTGAACTATTGAAAGATCTTAAGATTCAATACAACCGTTCGCGTCAGGCGGCTATTACGAAAGAAATTCTTGAAATTGTAGGTGGAGCTGAAGCACTAAAAGACAGCTAAGCCCATAATTTCCCTTTTCAGGGACTCTGAGCCCTTCTTAATTCGTTAAGAAGGGCTTTTCTTTGATATTTAAATAATGTTTAACCCATAAGGAAATCATGACAACAGAAGCGTTGAAAGATTTGAGGGCCAGAGTGACGGCCTTGAGGAGGTATCTTTGACTACGATAGCCGAAAAGAAAAACTAGGAGATTTAGAAAATCAGCAGGCTCAGCCTGAATTCTGGAACGACTCTGACCATGCTCAGAGCGTAATGAAAGAAATACAGACTATCAAAAACTGGACAGAATCTTACGAAAAGATGGATACCAGCATGAGCGATCTGGAAACTCTTTATGAGTTCCATGAAATGGGTGAGGTTTCGGAAGAGGAAATTGATTCAGAAGGTGCCAAAACAGAGGTGCTGATAGAAGAGCTGGAATTGAAAAAGATGCTTTCAGGCGAAGAAGATCAGTTCTCTGCGATTGTAGAAATCAATTCAGGAGCTGGTGGTACTGAAAGCCAGGACTGGGCCAGTATGCTTTACCGTATGTACCTGATGTGGGCTCAAAAAAACGGATATAAAGTAACTCAAGTCGACTGGCAGGATGGCGACGGAGCTGGTATAAAATCAGCTTCAATGCAAATTGACGGTCCGCAAGCCTATGGCTATCTCAAATCTGAGAATGGTGTACACCGTTTAGTTCGTATTTCTCCGTTCGATAGTAACGCAAGGAGACATACTTCTTTCGCCTCGGTATATGCCTATCCCGTGATTGATGACTCCATTGAGGTAGAGGTGAAAGATGCCGATATTGAGTGGCAAACGTCAAGATCAGGAGGTGCAGGTGGACAGAACGTAAACAAGGTGGAAACCAAGGTTCAGCTAACTCACAAGCCCACGGGAATCGTTATCGTTTGTCAGATGGAACGAAGTCAGTTGGCTAATAAAGAACACGCCATGAACATGTTGAAGTCTCGTCTCTACCAGATTGAGATGGAAAAACGAAATGCGGCGAGGGCTGATATTGAAGCATCCAAAAAAGCTATTGAGTGGGGCTCTCAAATTAGAAATTATGTATTTCACCCATACAAATTAGTCAAAGATGCCCGAACAGGACACGAGACATCAGACATTCAGGGAGTGATGGATGGAAACCTCGATGACTTCATCAAGGCTTATTTGATGATGGATTAAACCTTAGGATATAAGAACAAAGAAAAAGGCTGCCTTTTGGTAGCCTTTTTCTTTAGTCTCTTATTGTTCTATGCCGCTTCCACTCTGAAGTATCTGGCAAGAAATGGACTTTTTGCCGCAGGAATTTTCCAGTTGCTATGAAGCTGGGCAATGGTTTGAACAGCATTGCTGTTATAAATCAAAGTATCAGGCTTTATTAAACCATTTTCTACAGCCTTCTTCAACTCAAAAGGTGGAATGGTTTTGATCTCATTATCCGAAAGAAAAGCCCAGGAACGATCAAAGAAATTGATATTCATCTCCTCTCCCAGTTTCTTTAACCAGGCCACTGAACTATCAATTGAGCATCCGCTGGGCAGTTTGTGAGACTCATCAACCGCAATAATCACAAAGTGACCATCCTGTACCTTTACCGAGCCTAACAAATCCTCTCCGTGAGCATTCCACTGTTCCAGAGTAGTTTTTAACGCATAAGCGACCATATTCTCTTCTTTTGCCGTCATTAAACGGTCAGACTGGTATACCCAAACTCTGGAGTGGACGGTCATTTGATCAAAGTCTTTAAACATACTTTTTTGAGTTGATATGAGTAATTAGCTTAACGTAAAAGTAAAGCCTTTCATTCAGCAGAGGAGTCTAAAAATTTTAGAAAGGTTGGGAATTGTGGATAAGTTAGTCTCTGTTCTATTTTTTGTGATCTGTACCCAATTAGTAATTTTGGAATGTTCGGGGTGTAGCTCAGTCCGGTTAGAGTACACGTCTGGGGGGCGTGTGGCCGCTGGTTCGAATCCAGTCACCCCGACTTTTGGTCGCCTTCACGGGCGACCATTTTTACATTTGCTGGAGCAGCAATTCAGCAAGATCATAAACCTTCACCTCCGCTTCCTTTTCTTTGTTCTTTACCCCGTCAGACATCATCGTCATGCAGAAAGGGCAGCTTACCGCAACGGTCTTAGCACCCGTTTCCAGAGCCTCTTCAATACGTTCTATGTTTACGTCTTTCTTACCGGCCTCTGGTTCTTTGAACATTTGACCACCACCGGCACCACAGCATAAGCCTTTTGACTTACACCTTTTCATCTCAACCAATTCAGCATCCAATGCCCTAATTACTTCTCTGGGAGCTTCATAAACCTCATTGGCTCGGCCCAGATAACAGGAATCATGAAATGTGATTTTTTGACCTTTAAACTCTCCTCCCTTAACCTTAAGTTTGCCTTCAGAAATAAGTTGTTGCAAGTATTGAGAATGATGAATCACTTCATAATTCCCACCCAGTTCAGGGTATTCATTTTTGAGCGTATTAAAACAGTGTGGGCAGGCTGTTACGATTTTCTTGACACCATAACCATTTAACACCTCAATGTTCTGCATGGCCAGCATCTGAAAGGTAAATTCGTTGCCAGCTCTTCTTGCCGGGTCACCTGTACAACTTTCTTCTGTGCCGAGAACGGCATAATTGATATTCAACTGGTTCAGAATTTTCGCAAAAGCAATGGTAACTTTCTTATATCGGTCGTCAAAACTGCCGGCACAGCCCACCCAAAAAAGAATTTCAGGTTCTTTATTTTGTGCCATCAGATCGGCCATTGTAGGTACAGAAAAAGGCATTGTTTCGCTCATAGATCGTACTGAATTGAATTAATCAAAAATAGTATGCTTGCATAACATTTGCAAATATATTTAGCCTAGCCGCCAACCGCTTATTGTCATGGAAAGTCGTGGTTAGTCGTGCCACGACAATACTCTAAAGAAGACGGTCTACCCTGATCCTGGAGTTTGATGAAGCCTATTCAATTGAGGAATTTAACCGTGGCACGACCGATTTCGTCGTGGTTAGTCGTGCCACGATAATTTGATAGCTCTTAATATTTCCCGTTTCCGTGGTGGGCCTGGGTGTTTTTCAACCATGAATCCAGCAGCTTTTAGGTTTCGCTGAACGTAGCCTTTTGAGCAATAGGTTGTCAAAACTCCTCCCTCCTCCATGAGGGAATAGAGTTTCTCAAAAATCTCCAGTGTCCATAGTTCCGGTTGAGACTCCGGTGCAAAGGCGTCGTAATAGACCAAATTGAATTTTTGATCGGTTTGAAAATTTTGAAGTGGGGTATTGTACTTTATAAAACTAAATATGTCATTGACCTCTACCTTTTCTCCCCACGGGAGAGCATGTAATTGCGAAGCATCAAAATTGAGTTCACCTATCATTTCTTCGGTGATTGGAAAAGCTTCAAGCCCGGTGTAATTCACTTTTTTTGACTGGCTTTCAGCAAAGTTTTTTGTCAATAGGGCATTCAACCCCGTGCCAAAACCCATTTCCAATAGGTTTATCTCCTCAAAACGCTCGAAAGCAAAACAGAGCCCGAGGTCGATAAACACGACCTCAGACTCCTTTTCGGCTCCAAAAATGGAGTGGTAATGCTGATCAAAACATTTGCTGTAAACGGTAGTGCTGCCGTCAGCTGTTATTTTAATATGCTGTTCGTCTTTACTCCGCACTCAGCCAGGCGTTTCTTAACTTAACTTGATCTTCTGTGGCGTTAGGGTTATCCTGAAGAACATTTTTAGCCACCACAGCAATTTTCATTATAGGAGCAGAAAGCTCCTTTTCATTGAAAACCCCATCTTCTTCACGCTTTATTTTCATGGTTAACTGCTCCCCGGTCTTACCATCTTCCTGCAAATCTGCTACTAAAGAACGAAAAGTAGCAATACCCACTTCCTGACCGTTCATTTCAAGAAGAATATCGCCTTGCTGATAACCCATTTCTTTCCCGAATTCATTCATATTGGAATTATCGGCCACAATGATCTGACGATCTTCGTTAACCCCGATACTGATGGACCCAAGAGAAACTGTACTATCTCCCGTTTGCATTTCAGGAATAAAGTCAACGCCAACCCAACTTAAAACCTCCTCAAGAGGTAATGGCTGAGGCCCGGCCACATGATTATCAAGAAATGCTCTCACTTCGGGACTTGTCATCTTTTCGATCTGATCAAAAAGCTCATCATCTTTAAATGGTTTATCTGAACCATAGACATCTGATAGGTCGTTTACCAAATCTATAATACCATACCCTCCGTCAGAGTCCTTTCTTAACATTAAATCAAGACACATGGAAATTAAGGCTCCTTTTTGGTACACATTACCGTACTCAGGCTCATATTCCTCCTCTAAAACCCGCTCACTCATGATGGTAAAAGGCAGATCATCTTTGTAACGAGTTCTTGACGCTGTGATCTTATTTGACATCTCCTCATAAAAGTCTTCCTTTGATTTGAGGCCATATCGTGTCTGGGCAAGGTGAGCATGGTACTCGGTGGAACCCTCATAAAGCCATAAATGCTTACTCATTTGAGGATCATTGAAATCAAAATAATGGATTTCCTCAGAGTGTGTGTTCAGCGGTGTCAGGATGTGAAAAAACTCATGAGCAGAAACATCCATAATGAAAGGCAGAGCACGGTCACCTGCTACCTCGGGCAGAAAATAAAGTGACGAAAAACTATGCTCCAATGCCCCCTGAGAACCTGAGAGTGGGGCCTTATCTGTCAAATAGATAATGAAAGCATATTTCTTCACCGGCATTTCTCCGATATAAGCTACCTGAGCATCGAGTAGTTTTTTGAGGTTTTCAGCAAGATAATCAGCCTTCACGACGCCATTAGGCGAATAAACACCAATAACAACTTCACTGTCTCCAATTTTGATGCTGGCATTATTCTCTTTGGCATACATGATCGGGCTGTCTACCAGTCGATTGTAAGTTGTGGCCTCAAACTGATCGATGGTTGAGGAGGCATCTTCATCAATCAGGGAAGTGGTTGCCACCAGGTCATCCTGATGTTTGATAGTCAGCTCAAAAGGCATTTGCTTTCTATCCTGAAAATAACCAAAGAAGCAATGAGTATTAAGAACATAATTTTCGTCCTTCTCAATATTGCTACCTGCGGGCTCAAAAATGGCTCCACCCGTTCTGACTTCATCAAAGGAGTCATTGACCCAATAGGTTATTTTTTCAATTCTTTTGGCTTTGAAAATTCTCCAGGAATTGTCGTCAAGTCTTCTAACTTTCAGATTTCTGCCGTTTTTATCAAAAGCCTCCAGATTTTCAACGTATCGCCCGTAATTGTCTGTTGAGTAGGTACCAGGCACCGTTTTCGGCAGATAAAATACTACGCTTTTCCCGCTGATTTTAGGACTGACAAGCTCCACTTGAAGTTTGTCATCCACCGTCTGATTGAGGTCAATCGAATATTGATATTTCTGTGCAAAGCCTTGGCCTGCTATAAAAATCAGCAAAGCCAATATTAATTTTTGTCGCATTGGTTAATGTTTGAAATGAATGTTGATGCAAAATTGTCACAAATGGTGCTAAATCACCTCATATTTGTGAGAAAACGGATAGTATTCGATTGAAAAAGTTGCACAGAGATCGATAAATTTAGATTCAGAATCTATTATCCTAACGAAAGCCATGCCCCTGTTGGTGTATTCTGTAAAAAGCAACGTAATTTTCGAACCCTTGTCTGTTTCAGTACGTTAAATGACCAACCTTTTTTAACCGCGTATCAATATTTCTGTGGAATATACCTGTCAACGTCTACCTCTTTCAGCCACCGGAGCTTTCTCCGATCTTTTCATTGATTATATGAATCAAAAAGACGCCTTGAAGTCTTTTTATTCAGAATATCCGGCGATTGAGAATTTTAAAAAACTCATTGACAATAAGAGTTTTTCAAAAGCAAAGAGGGCGGTTTTAGTTTCAACGCTTAAAAAGCAATACGAAGGCCTTGAGAATCAACCGAATTTTGACCTTTTACTTTCTGAAAAGACGTTTACGGTAACTACGGGGCATCAGCTCAATATTTTCAGTGGTCCACTTTATATTCCTTTCAAAATCATCACAATTATCAATCTGGCCAGAGACCTGAAAAAGGCTTATCCCGAATATAATTTTGTTCCGGTGTATTGGATGGCTACCGAGGATCATGACCTGGAGGAAATTCAGTCAACCAAGGCATTTGACCAGAAAATCCTCTGGGATACCCACCAACAAGGAGCCGTCGGACGAATGAAAACTACCGGCCTTCAAGAACTGGCAGAGCGATTAGGCAAGACAGGTGAACTATTCAAAAAAGCTTACAGCGAAAATGAGTTGCTGGGTGATGCAGTAAGAGCATACATGCACGAACTTTTCGGCTCATATGGATTGGTTACACTTGACGCTGATGACCGTGAGTTGAAAGGGCTTTTTAAAGATGTTATCAAAGATGACCTTATAAAACATTCTGCTGAGCAATTGGTTGCTAAGCAAAGTCAAAAGCTGGCTTATCTTGATTACAAAACACAAATAACCGCAAGAGAAATCAACTTTTTCTATTTAGCTGAAGGCTTGAGAGAAAGAATCGTTTCAGAAAACGGAAAGTTTCAGGTTCTCAATACGGACCTCGAATTCTCAGAGGAAGAACTTTTAAAAATCGTCGACGAAGAGCCGGAAAGATTTAGCCCGAATGTGGTGTTAAGACCTCTGTATGAAGAAATGATATTGCCGAATCTGGCCTATATCGGTGGACCCTCTGAGGTGCCTTACTGGCTTCAGCTTAAACCTGTTTTTGACCATTACGGAGAGGCCTTCCCGGCATTAATGCCCCGCAATTTCGGGATGATTTTGAGTGATAAGCATCTGGACAAATGTGAGAAACTCCGTATTTCAGCCGAAGATTTATTCAAACCACTGCATGATCTTCAGAAAGATTGGGTGGAAAAACACTGCGAGCATAACTTAGCTCTCAATGGGGAAATTGGTGAGCTGAAGGCTCTATTTGAGCGAATAGAGCAAAAAACTTCTCAAATAGATGCTACGCTTAACAGAACCGCAGAGGCTTTTGAAACCAAATCTGTAGATCTGCTGGAGCGACTGGAAAAGAAAATCAGAAGAGCGGAAAAAAGAAAACATGCCGAAGCAATGAATCAGCTGGAAAACCTCAAAAATCTACTTTTCCCTGGCGGTGGCCTTCAGGAGCGAAAAGTCAATATCACTCAATTCCTGGAACAAAGGCCTGACTTGATTGAGGTACTTATTGCGGCTTTTGATCCGCTGGATTATCGGTTCAATTTGGTTGATATTTAGACTGTCCAATCCCAAACAATAATATCCCAAGGCTCCCCCTGATCAGGTTCATCAAAACGGATGATGACCTCAAAGCCCGCTTTCAAATGGGCTTTTAATGATCGATGATTGCGATAAGAAACATCTGTCATTGCGAGTTCGTAGAGGCTTTGGTAGCTCTCCCTGTAAGAGGCATACATTTTCCCCAAAAGTCCTTTACCGGCGTAGTTTTTATCTACACAAACCTGGCCTACCGAGCAGTAATTCCAGTCTTTGAATTTTCGGCCTCTGTATTCCAACTCATCGAAAATAGGGAAAATACCTCCGCCTTCTTTCATCAGGTGATTGGTAGACCTATCCATCAGAAGCACGTAACCCACGACTTTTTCTCCGTCTTTGGCGACAATATGGTGATTTCCCGCCGGCATTATTTTCAGGAATTCCATATCATACTCCAGAGTCACAAAACCCTGAGTACTTCTCTCCTCCTCAGTCAGGTTTTTACGAAGATTGGCTGATTGCAGGTTGAGAATTCCCTGAAGATCCACTTCGGTTTTAGCTTTGGTGATGATGGGTTCAGACATGTGCTTCTTTGAAAGCCTCAAAAATAGGAGAAGCGATAGGATTCTGAAACTTATTTCCGACCGGAAAATTGATCCAAAACCTTTTTGAGCTCCGAAGCCCTATCGCCATCGGGTATGGTTTTGAGTTTTCTCATCATTGAAATAGCTGCTTTTAGCAATTTGACCTCTGCTTTCTGAATTCCTGAAACAGTTTCCTGAACAACCTCATCTCTGGTTTCTTTTGTGAAGGCCCGATTGACAAGACCCGTGGAAAGAGCTTCACCCGATGTAATTTTTTTGCCTGTCAAGGCCCAGTCGAGAGCCGTTCTTTCTCCGACGATTTCAGGAAGTTTCTCCATCACCTGAAAAGGGAAAAGTCCTATTTCTATCTCAGGCAAACGGAACCAAACATCTTCTCTGGCAAGAACCATATGGCACTCATTGAGAATCAAAAAGCCACCGGCAATTACGGGCCCTTCCACCACGGCAATCAAAGGTTTTTCCAGTTGTCGCAAAGCTAAAGCCATGGTCAGTCCTTCAGCTTTGAATTTTTCAGGAATGTCCTCATGAACCTCACCTCTGAAAATTTTGAGATCCATGCCGGCACAAAAAACAGGTGGAGCGGCTTCCAGTTGAACCGCCTTTATTTCCATATCAGCATTTGCACCCTGAATGGCATAGGCGAGTTCATGAATCATCAACGGACTAAAGGCATTTCGCTTTTCAGGCCTGTTGAGGGTCAACTTCAGTATGCCTTCCTTTTTCTCCAGGAGAAGGTAGCGATAGCTTACATCCAAATAATCTGCAGTATTTGAGAAATATTCAGGCATAGGAAACGAGTTTTTGAAAAGCTGAATTTAACTCTTCTATCTGATTCTCATCAATTCCTTTCCATTGTAAAAGTCCTTCAGTAGGAATATTCCCAACAAGCTCATCTTTGGCCATCGGGCAGCCTCCAAAGCCTTGAAAAGCTCCATCGAAGTGCGTGCAACCCAATTCAAAAGCAATCTCTACCAATTCTTGCCATTGACCCGGAGCGGCGTGAAAATGGGCACTCAATTCTATTTCCGGAAAATTCCTATTGAACTTGGCAAATAGCTCCTTTACCGAGTCCTGCCGGGCAACGCCAATGGTATCTGATAAGGCTAATGAATTAATACCCATCTCAATGAGTTTCTGTGCCCAAATCAAAACTTCCTCTGCAAACCACGGTTCGCCATAAGGGTTCCCAAAAGCCATGGAAAGGTAAATTCTGACCCGTTGACCGGCCGTTTCAGCAATCTCCTGAATGCGAGCAATGCGTAAAAGAGCCTCTTCCCTACTGGCTCCGGTATTCCGTTGTTGAAATTCTTCAGAAATAGAAAAAGGAAAACCCAAAATGTCAACGAGATCAAATTGAGATGCCCGCTCAGCCCCTCTTTCGTTAGCGATGATGGCTAGTAATTGAGTATCATTCTTTGGCTTTTTGAGTCTCTTCAAAACCTCCTCAGTATCCGCCATTTGAGGAACGGCCTTGGGAGAAACAAAACTACCAAAATCAATGGAATGAAATAAACCAGAGTCCAAAGCCTTCTGAATATAAGCAGACTTCGGCTCCGACGGAATTTGCTTTTTTAGCCCTTGGATAGCGTCTCTGGGGCAGTCTGTGATTTGGATAATATGCATAAGTCATTAAGGAAAGACCCAAATAAATTTTCTCTTCAATTTGAAACATTTTGAAATACCGAATCGTGGCTGTCCTTGCCGGACGGACATTACTTTTTTTTTCGAAAAAAAGTAACCGCAGCCGCGGACCGCCAAAAAAACATTGCCAAAACAAACTCGTACAGTCAATTTTCTCTTCTAAAAGGTATATTCCTTCCCATTTCTTTTGAAAATTGACCGTACTTTAAACAGTGTTTTGGCTCAGCGGTTTTCATTAATTTTATCTCAAACTTGTCTAAATTGTTTCGAGGAATATTTACTTCAAAAGCTCTTTAGCAATTACCATTTTCTGGATATTTGAGGTACCCTCTCCAATGGTACATAACATAGCGTCTCGATAATATTTTTCAACCGGGTATTCTTTTGAATAGCCATATCCCCCAAACAATTGAAGAGCCTTTGTACTCACTTTAACTGCCGTTTCAGAGGCATAGAGTTTCGCCATGGCCGATTGTTTGGCTGTGCTTTTGCCTTCCATTTTTAATTTTGCTGCATTTCTGATCAGCAATTCTGAGGCTTCAATTTCCGTCGCCATATCCGACAGATCAAAACGTACCGCCTGAAACTTGGCAATTGGCTTTTTAAACTGCTTTCGTTCCTGAGTATAGGCCAAAGCACTCTTCAATGCTCCTTTTGCGATACCAAGTGATAAAGCACCGATAGAAATACGGCCACCTTCCAATAATTTGAGAGCCTGAATAAAACCTTGCCCTTCTTCTCCAATACGTTGCGATTCATGTACCCTGCAATCGTCAAGAAAAAGTCCGGCCGTTTCAGACGCCCTCATGCCCAGCTTATCTTCTTTTTTACCCGAGCTAAATCCTGGCGTACCTTTTTCAATGATAAAAGCACTCATGGAGTGGCTGTCGCCTTCGTCTCCTGTTCTGGCCATCAAAACCGTAACATCTCCCGAAATAGCGTGGGTAATAAAGTTTTTTGAGCCATTGATAATATAATATTCTCCCTCTTTCCGGGCAGTGGTTTGCATCCCACCGGCATCAGAACCCGAGCCGGTTTCGGTGAGCCCCCAGGCTCCTATCCATTCGCCCGAAGCCAATTTTGGGAGGTAAAGATGTTTTTGTTCTTCATTGCCAAAGCTCAGAATGTGATTGGTGCATAATGAGTTATGAGCCGCAAGCGAAAGGCCAATTCCTCCACATACCTGAGAAATCTCATCAATGATGGTGATGTACTCCTGATAGCCAAGACCGGAACCACCGTAGATTTCCGGAACCAGCACACCCATGAAACCCATGTGCCCCATTTTTTTGAAGACTTCTATCGGAAACTCCTGAGCTTCGTCCCATTTCATTTTATTGGGTTCTATTTCCCTTTTGGCAAAATCTATTGCACTTTCTCTGATCATTTCCTGATCAGACGCGTTTGTCTCTAAGATATTCATAGCTTAAATTGTAGTGTTTGTTGATGACGATAATGTAGGCATTTATTCCCTGATTTTCAATAGCTCCCGGGAATGAACTGCTCTTACAACATAAACGTAAATTCTATTGAAATCGCTTAAACAACCTATGAAATGAGTACAATGAAAGCTTTGCTTGACGAACTAAAAGAAAAACATGAAGGCATACGGCTAGGCGGCGGTCTCGAGAAGATTGCGAAACACAAAGCCAAAGGAAAGCTTACGGCCTTTGAGCGAATTCAACACCTACTGGATGAAGGTAAAGAATTTATAGAAATCGGTCTTTTTGCGGGCGATGGCATGTATGAAGAAGAAGCTGGCTGCCCCAACGGCGGTGTTGTTTGTGTCATGGGCTATGTTTCTAATCGCCTATGTATCATTTTAAGCAATGACGCCACGGTAAAGGCCGGAGCCTGGTTTCCGATAACGGGGAAAAAGTGCCTGAGAGCTCAGGAAATAGCCATGGAAAACCATTTGCCCATCATCTATTTAGTAGATTCAGCCGGTATTTATTTGCCTTTGCAATCTGATATTTTCGCAGACAAGGAGCATTTCGGACGTGTTTTCAGGAATAATGCAAAACTCTCCGCCATGGGCGTTCCCCAAATTTCAGCCATCATGGGAAGCTGCGTGGCTGGCGGGGCTTATCTGCCCATCATGTCCGATTATGCCATGATCGTAGAAGGCACTGGATCCGTTTTTCTGGCAGGTCCTTATCTGGTAAAATCTTCCATTGGTGAAGATGTTGATGCCGAAACCTTGGGTGGTGCTTTTTCACAATCGGCCATTTCAGGTGTGACTGACAATATGTACCCTGATGACGAAAGTTGTCTAAATGCTATCAAAGGTATTATGGATAAAATGGGGCACTATGAAAAAGCCGGATTCAACCGAAAAGAAGCTGTCAAGCCTCAAAAAGACGAAAAAGAGATTTACAGCATTTTACCCTCGGACAAAAGTCGCCCATACGATATGGTGGAAATCATAGAGCGACTGGTGGACAACTCCGATTTTGAGCAATACAAAGAGGAGTACGGCAAAACTATTATCTGCGGCTGGGGCAGAATTGACGGTTGGTCAGTAGGTATTGTTGCCAATCAACGGATGATTGTCAAAGCCAATAAGCCCGGCAATGCCAAAGAAATGCAGGTGGGCGGTGTGATTTACAGCGACTCGGCCGACAAAGCTGCACGGTTTATCATGAACTGTAATCAACAGCGAATTCCTTTGGTTTTCCTTCAGGATGTAACCGGCTTTATGGTGGGAAGCCGCAGCGAACAGGGCGGGATCATCAAAGACGGAGCTAAACTAGTCACCGCCATGTCCAATTCCGTAGTACCAAAATTCACTTTTATTGTAGGTAATAGCTACGGAGCAGGTAATTACGCCATGTGCGGAAAGGCTTATGATCCACGGCTCATTTACGCCTGGCCGGGCTCTCAAATGGCAGTGATGAGTGGAAGTGCCGCTACCCAAACGCTTTTTCAGATAGAGCAAGCCAATAAAAACAAAAAAGGCCGTGATCTGGAAAGCATCAAAAAGAACTACGAAGACCAGCTCAGCCCTTACTACGCTGCCGCCCGCCTTTGGACCGATGGGGTAATTGACCCTTTAGAAACCCGTAAAATTATCTCCATGGGCATTGAAGCGGCAAATCATGCTCCCATTCGGGAGGAGTATAAGCTAGGGGTGATTCAGACGTGAGGGGTGAATATTAACCTTTCCTAACTTTAATTACGAAATAGGCTATTACACCTATTACCAACAAAACAAGGAAAACGCCAACATTTACCCCGGCTTTAAAAACTCCTCCTACAAATTCACAACTGGAGAGTAAAGCCATAAGAGGTAGAATTAGTGCGATGGATGGGATGAACTTTTTCATTTTATGTAGTTGATTTTTCATTCACCCATAAAACCTCATACCTTTCTAATTGAGTCTTTTTGATTGTATTTTCAGATTTAAAACTGATGAATTGAGGATGGAATTCTACGAAAAGCAAAAAGCCCCCGCTCCAATGGAGCAGAGGCTTCAAAACATAAAATCTTTGATTCTTAATATCTGTACATCTCAGACTTATAAGGTCCTTCTACAGAAACACCGATATATTCTGCCTGCTCAGGCGTCATTTTCTCTAGCGTAGCTCCCACATGTGAAAGGTGGAAAGCAGCTACTTTCTCATCTAAATGCTTAGGCAATACATACACTTTGTTTTCGTAAGCGTCAGTATTGTTCCAAAGCTCAAGTTGAGCAAGTGTTTGGTTTGAGAATGAGCAAGACATCACAAAAGACGGGTGACCCATGGCACAGCCAAGGTTTACCAGACGACCTTCGGCCAAAATGATAATATCGTTTCCATTGATATTATACATGTCTACTTGTGGCTTAATGGTTGATTTTGTGCTGCCGTAGTTTTTGTTCAACCACGCCATGTCGATTTCATTATCGAAGTGACCGATATTACAAACGACTGCTTTATCTCTCATTTTCAGGAAATGCTTCTCCTGAATGATATTATAGTTACCTGTTGCGGTTACAAAGATTTGAGCTCTTGGAGCTGCCTCATCCATAGTTACTACCTCGTAGCCGTCCATAGCAGCCTGAAGTGCACAGATAGGATCTACCTCAGTCACCATTACTCTACAGCCCGCTCCACGTAGCGACTCAGCAGAACCTTTACCTACATCACCATAACCCGCTACTACAGCCACTTTACCAGCTAGCATCAGGTCAGTAGCTCTGCGGATAGCATCTACTAAAGACTCACGACAACCATATTTATTATCAAATTTCGATTTCGTAACAGAATCGTTCACGTTGATGGCAGGAAGCGTCAATGTTCCTTTCTTCATTCTTTCATACAGACGGTGAACACCCGTGGTAGTTTCTTCAGAAAGCCCTTTGATACCAGCTACCAACTCAGGGTATTGATCAAGAACCATATTGGTCAAATCACCACCATCATCCAGAATAAGGTTCAATGGCTGCTGCTCTTCACCAAAGAAAAGGGTCTGCTCTATACACCAGTCAAACTCCTCTTCTGTCATTCCTTTCCAGGCGTACACTTGAATACCAGCATCTGCAATGGCAGCCGCGGCGTGATCTTGTGTAGAAAATATATTACAAGAAGACCAGGTTACCTCTGCACCCAGCTCTACTAAAGTTTCAATTAAAACGGCTGTTTGAATAGTCATGTGCAAACAACCAGCTATACGAGCACCTTTTAGCGGCTTAGAAGGCCCGTACTCTTTTCTGATTTCCATCAGACCCGGCATTTCAGACTCAGCAAGAGTAATCTCTTTACGGCCCCAGTCTGCCAGAGAAATGTCTTTTACTTTATAAGGAAGATACGTTTTCGTTTCTGTTGACATTTGAAAAGTTATTTTATCTACAATTTTTTGAATTCGATATAGAATTTATCTAAAACGGTGCCAAAATTACAAAATTCTATCTTTGATTTAAAAGATTTCTAAACATTTTATCTGTACCGAAATTGACTTGAACGAATTAGGTCTCCCGGAATATTGACTATCATAGCACCATTTTTGTAAGAATAATACGGAAGCCAAACAGACTAAGGCAATGGCACTTTTCGTAGTTTAGAAGTGAAAAAGCCTTACAGTTGATAAGAATTGAGGAATCTATATATCATCATATTGCTTTTATTGAGCATTACCATTTCTGCTCAGAGGCCAGACCGCAAAGCTGATATCTGGTTTTTTGGCGATGGAGTACCACTTCAATTTCGGGGTGGCCAAAACCCTGCGGTTATTAGTGGGAACAATATGACTTCCCGAAGCAGCAGTTCCATTATTTCCGATAAAAACGGAAATCTTGTGATGTACTCTAACGGACAAAAAGTATGGAATAATCTGGGAGCTGTAATTGAGGGAGCTGATAACCTCGTTCCATCCAATGACCCAAAATATCCGGGACTGATCATCCCAATTCCAGAAAATAAAGGTCAGTATTACGTTTTGGCTGTTGATGATTCACAAGGAAGCTCTTCGCCAAATGTGATTTCGTTCCCCATATATATATCAAAAATTGATATGCAGGCCAATGGCGGCTTGGGAAAGCTCGTTGAACAATCTTTACCCTTGTGGCCTGAGACTTCTTTTGGCATGACTACCGTAAAGCATTGCAATAATGTAGACTATTGGCTTATCATTCATAAAGGAGATACTAATGGTTTTCTGGTGTACCTGATTGATAAAGACGGAATTCATAAAGATGAGGTCAGTGAGTATAAATTGGGAACTACTTTCGTGGGTTCTTCTCAAGGGCTTCAGCAAGAAATTCTCAGCTCAGAAGATGGTTCTGTTTTGGCGATCACAAAGCCGATTGAACCGGAGGGCGGATTCTTAGAAACATTTGCTTTTGATAATTCTTCCGGGGAAATCACTCAAAAGCTGGCTACTATTAGAAACCTGGGCCAAATCAAAGGAATGGCTATTTCACCGGACGGTAAACTAGTTTATATCTCCAGATTCATTGGTCGAACCCCATCAAGTTTCGACACTGATGCTTTTCAGGACAATTACGAGGTACGGCAATTCAAAACTACAGAAGACCCGGCCTATGATAAAACCATATTCACAGATGGCTTTGTTGGTAAAAACGGTAACACTCCCATGATAGAATCCGGGTCATTTGGCAACCTGAAGCTAGGGCCGGATGCCAAGATTTACATGGCTCATAAGGATACCACGAAATTGTCTGTCATTCATTTGCCAAACGAAGAAGGGATTAACTGCAATTTTGAGGAATATGGACTTGATTTAGGCAACCGAAAGTCGGGGACTCAACTCCCGGCTACCATATCTCCTGACTATAAAGCAGTCGACGCCAAACTTGTTTTTCAGGGCGAAAAAGGCGTCTGTAGACCCATTCTAAAGGTAGAGGCCGATGGCTTTAGTGATGCTCAAACCACTTATGCTTGGTATATCGGTGATTCACTACTGAATGTTCAGAAAAAAGAAACGCTGAAAACCGTGGGGCCCGGTAATTACTCTGCCATCATAAAAGATGCTTGTCATGAAATTAAGACAAATGTTCAGATCATTACTACCGGTGGCGATGTTCCACCTCCCCGTAAAGACACTCTTATTACTTCTTGTGCTTTTGTGGAATTAGAGCGATTCAGGGTCAATGGCCAAAACCTAAAATGGTATAATGACGAGGCATTAACAACACTGATTAGTCAGGAAAATGACTTCGATATTCCACTCGATTATAATGTTCCTCAAACACATAGTTTTTATCTGACGCAAACTCAAAATGGATGTGAAAGCGAAGCAGCGAAAATAACTTTTCAGGTTATTGACAATACCCCCATTGAATTTGTAGACTCATTGCTGAAAGAGTGCTTTACCGGTAATAACGGCATTAAACCAGAACTGGTTTATGATTTCCCGGGGGAGCTTGTGTGGTACAAAGACGGTCAACTTTTCAGCAATGAAGATTCTCCGCTGATTTTTACCTATGGAAATTACACCGTTAAGAGGGCTGATAATCGCTGTGAAGCAGAAGACAGTATACTGATTGAAGACGGTTGCCTTAAACTTTTTCTTCCGACCGCCTTCAGCCCAAACGGTGACGGCCTCAATGAGGAATTCAAGATTTTTGGCAAAGGTTTTTTTGAAATAGATTTTGAGTTGATAGATCGCAATAATCAAATTTTGAAAGAAATTGACAATGCCATTTTTGACTCAGATGAAATGACTCTTTGGGACGGAACCATTGATAAAGAACCAGCACCCTCAGGTCTATATTTTTATGTTCTCAAAATCAGAAATCAGGTAGACAAAACGGTACCTGAAGAAATAAGGACCGGTAATATCACCCTTACCCGATAAACTGCACTATCGTCTCCAGGCTAACTCCACGACTACCTTTGATCAGAAAAGCCTTATTATCAAAGGCTTTGTCTTTGACCCAATTATGAATAGAAAACTTATCAGTAAAATAGAAGGCCATAGGTAAATGCTTCAACGCCGCTTTCATATTTTCACCATAGAGAACAACGGTTTCAAAATTCCCTTCCGCAATTAATTGGCCTAAAGACTCGTGTTCCTTTTCACTATCTTCCCCAAGCTCAAACATATCCCCCAAAATCACGACTTTCCCTTTCTCCGTCTCATAAGACATGAAGTTTTTCAGCGAGGCCTCCATGGAAGATGGGTTCGCATTATAAGCATCTAAAAAAATCTCATTGGAGCCTTTCTTTACCAGCTGGGAGCGATTATTATCAGGAGCGTAACTGGCCAGAGCCTCGCAGGCATCTTCTGAATGGACATTGAAATACAAACCGATATTATAAGCGGTTTGCATATTTTCAAAATTATAGGCCCCTGAGATATGTGCAGTGAATTTCTGACCTTCTGGATTTTCAAAAACCACTTGCGGACTTTCAGAAAGCATTTTCAAAGCCCTCTCATCTTTTCCATAATAAACGGCCCGAACCATCTGACGTTCTTTCACCATTGAAGTCAGCGTTTCATTTTTCTCATTGACAAAAACATAGCCTTCACTAGCTTTAAGAAAATCAAGTAACTCTCCTTTCCCTTTTTTAACGCCCTCCACTCCACCAAAACCTTCCAGATGAGCTTTCCCGATATTGGTAATAAAACCGTGCGACGGCTCGGCAATTTTGCACAGCATCTCAATCTCCTTCTGATGATTTGCTCCCATCTCAATAATCGCCATTTCTGTATCAGTAGGCATGGAAAGCAAGGTCAGCGGCACTCCGATATGGTTATTGAGATTACCCTGCGTGGCTTGCACTTTGTACTTTTTAGAAAGCACCGTTTTCAGCAGTTCTTTATTTGTGGTTTTACCGTTTGAGCCTGTCAGGCCAATTACCGGAATGTCAAATTGACGTCGGTGATGAGTTGCAAGCTGTTGCAGCGTTTCCAAAACATCGTTGACAAGAATACATTGAGGTCCTGAATAGAACTCTTCTTCGTCGATAATGGCGTAATTAGCACCGGAATCAATGGCCTGCTGAGCAAATTTATTCCCATTGAAATTATCTCCTTTCAGGGCAAAAAAGAGGTCATGTTTCTCAATTTTACGGGTGTCTGTACAAACCTTATTCGAGTTTCGGAACCGCTGATAGATTTCTTCAATGCTCATGCTCAATTGCTACAATTTTTGCCCGCAAAGTTCGCCTTATTTTTCTAATTTCAAGTTTCTATGACATTATACAAAGCATATTATCACTCTCCCCGCGGGCCAATTGAATTGGTCAGTTCTGAAACAGGAGTAAAAGAAGTAACCTTTGTCAAAGAAGTAGGAGAAAAATCATTAGAACAGCCCGCAATTCTGCGGAGTCTTAAAGAGCAACTCAAATCGTATTTTGAAGAAGATTTACAGAACTTTAACCTTAATTTAGAGCCAGAAGGGACCGATTTCCAGAAGCGGGTATGGGAAGAGCTTTGTCAAATTCCATACGGTAAAACCATTTCTTATGATGAGCTCGCCCGAAAACTAGGCGACCCTAAAGTGATCCGTGCAGCGGCCTCGGCGAATGGTAAAAACCCTATCGGTATCCTGATTCCCTGTCACCGGGTAATTGGTAAAAACGGCAGCCTGGTGGGCTATGCCGGGGGTTTACCTAATAAACATTTCCTGCTTGATCTGGAGAATAGAGTGGCAAATGGGGTGTTGGAATTGTTTTAATAATTCTCCATCACCTCTCTCAAAAGCCTCACCCCATACGCTGTCGCAGATCCACCTTTCGAAAATTCCGACTTTTTGAAAGCTGTACCGGCAATGTCTAAATGAGCCCAGTTGGGGTGCTTATCCGTAAAATACTCCAAAAACTTACCCGCTGTAGTGGCTCCCGCATAAGGCCCTCCAAGGTTTTTTATATCCGCTACATCAGAATTGAGTTCGTCTTTATAATCATCAGTTAGTGGTAGTCGCCAAACTTTCTCCCCGGTTTTAATACCAGCCTTTTCGATAGCCTGGGCCAAAGAATCATTATTAGTCATCAGACCTGCCGAAACATGACCAAGTGTACGGATACAACTACCTGTGAGCGTGGCCAGATCAATCATCATTTCCGGCTCATATTTAGTGGCCATTAAATGAATGGCATCAGCCAAAATCAATCGCCCTTCAGCATCGGTGTTGATGACTTCAATGGTTTTGCCAGAGTAAGAGTTGATCACATCCCCCGGCTTAATGGCCAGGGCATCAATGCAGTTTTCTGTAAAGGCAACAATACCGGTAAGGTTAACTTTCAACTTCAGCTTTGCCGCCAGTTCCACAGCTCCAATGACCGCTGCAGAGCCCCCCATATCCATTTTCATATCTTCCATACCGCTGCCCGGCTTAAGCGAAACGCCACCGGTATCAAAAGTGACACCTTTGCCTACTAATCCTATTTTCTTCCCTCCACCATTATATTCCATCACCACAAGGCGAGCAGGCCGATCAACTGAACCTCTACCTACAGCCAGCAAAGCATGAAAGCCCTTTTTCTCACACTCTTTCTCATCATACACTTTGACCTTGAAATCGTTCGCCCTGCCCGATTTTTTTACGTAATCAGCCATCATTTCAGGCGTTTTGTAATTTGATGGAGCATCTACCAGGGCCATGATGTTCATCTGACTCTCGGCCGTTTTTAGACCGGCATCGACACCCGCCTTTACTTTCTCCTTCTGATTCGCTGTTGTCCAGAAAAAGAATTTCGCATCATTGTTGAAAACATTCTTCTCCTCTTCATCACGGGTTTTTAGCATCCCAAGTTCATAGGACGCAAGAGAGATACCATTAGCTATAAATTCAGCCTTTTCTTTACACGCTCTCAGGTCAATAACGATCTCTCCGTTTAACTTTTTCTTATTCTTGAAAAAGAATGACCTGAACGTATAAATTATATCGCTATCTGAAGGCTGGCTTCCTAATCCAAGGAAAACAAGGCTCTTAAAATCACCCTTTTCAAGAGATACCCTGAACGTTTCCTTCTTTTCGCCATTAAAGCTTTCACTGATAGCAATTCCGGTTTCCGTAGACCATTTCTCAAGCTGACTATCACCTTTATAAATTGGCACTATCAGGGTCTTCGTGCTAACGGGTTTTAAGATTATGTTGATCTCCATTTCTTTTCAATTGCTTTATGAGCAAAATTATTGTTAAAACTCAAGGTATCCCGACGAAACGCCGTAAAAAGTCTGAATCAATTACTCCAGAGGAGTGGCATGCCAGTAATTCAGATTCTCCTCTTTGAATTTTTTTTTGATTCAGCTGAAAAAAAAATTTAAAGCATGGCCGCGACAAGGTGTTTTTTACGAAAACCGTAATTCGATATACGAAAAAGAATATGGGAAATACCAGTTAGCAAAACAGGCCTACCCATAAAACATAACTTGCTGGTTTTAAGATAGTAAAAAACCATTTTCAAGAATTTTTGCCGACCAAATGGTACGAATATTGAGAATTTCTAAATGTCGGATTTGAGTAAACTCATAAACCGACTACAAGGCAAAATCTAATTCATATGAAAAAAACTTTTTACAATCTTAACAGTCTCCAGCACATGTCTAATGAAGAAACCAGAACCAGGATCATAGCCAATTTTAATTCCAAAAAATTGGATGACACCAATCAAAGTGAAGCTCTGGAGGACAAAAAAGCTGAGGAGAATGAGAGTGCAAATACAATAGTAAAAGATGCTCTGAAATATCCCTTCCAATTTCTATTTAAAGCTTTAGAAACGTCATCAATCAGACCAGAGGGATACAACCATAAAAGAAAATCAGTCTTTACAGCTGTTACGCTGTCATTATAGGCATTTCATATAAAAAACTGACCGGGCAGATCGGTTTCAGATTCATTATTCAGGTAAAAACTCTTCATTATGGAAGCAAGTCATTCTTTATATTCGAAAAACGTTCGATCCACACCTTTCTCCATCGTCAAATCCGGCAGTTTGGATTACTACGAGAGTATTTTTAAGAATATCTCAGATCTTATAGGGGTTCTTGGATTTGATGGTTACCTCAAATCGGTAAATCCGTCATTTCGAAGAACCCTGCTTTGGGGAGAAAATGATTTGCTCCAAACCAAGGCGATTGAGTTTATTCACCCGGATGACCTTTCTATCGTTAAACAGGAAATAAGTAAAATAAACGGTTCAAAAAGAGCACTTTCATTTAAAGCCAGATTAAGAACAAAGAAAAATGAATATGTCCTTCTTCACTGGTCCTTTAAAGTCGACTATAAAAACGCTCTTATTTATGCTACCGGACAAAATTTAACCCCTCTTGAAAAGGCAAAGTCGGAGCTTCAGCTCGCCAAAACGATGCTGGAAGAGACTAACAGAATTGCTCTGGTAGGTGGTTGGCAATTAGAAAACAAGACGAAAGAGATAACATGGAGCTCCACTACACGCGAGATTCATGAGGTAGATGAAGATTATAAAGTCACTCTGGAAAATGCAATTAGCTTTTTCCCAGAGGGGCAAAATAGAAATAAGATAGAAGAGCTGGTAAGCTCCGCACTGAACGATAATATCCCATATGAAACAGAGTTGGAAATTATCACTCTCAAGGGGCGTAGAAAATGGGTAAGAGTAAAAGGCGAGCCCGTTTTCGAAGGAAATGAGTGTATTAAACTGATAGGAACGATACAGGATATTAGCAGGGAAAAGGAAAGTGAGTTCAACCTGAGAAGGGTCAACTCTCACCTGCAAGCCATTATGGAAGCGAGCACTGAGGCCGCTATTATAGCTCTGGATAGTACCGGAACAATAATGTTTTTTAATTCCGGAGCCGAAATGCTTCTTGGTTATACAGCCAATGAAATGGTCGCACAAAAGAAGCCTTTGGACTTTATTGACCCTCAAACATTAATAGAGAAAGCAAACCGGCTTTCTAAAAAGTATGGACAAAAGGTACAACCCGACATTGATTGCTTAACCTTTCTTTCCAAAAAAGGAATTGTAGATACGCAGGAATACACTTTCATAAGCCGTGACGATTCCAGAATGGAGGTTGAGGTTTCAATTACACCAATAAAGAATAGTCATGATAACATCATTGGTTATGTAAGTATTGGCCTCGATGTTACGGAGAAAAAAGAAAGAGAAAGAAGAATCATTGATAGCGAAAATCAATTCAGAATCTTCTTCAACTCTTCTCATGTGGTTTTATACACTCATGACCTTGAAGGCAAGTTCCTGAGTATGAACTCAAGAGGAACTACCCTTCTTGGCTATACCGAGGAAGAAATTATAAACAAGAACATTCTGGAAATTGTACCTCTGGAGTCAAAGAAAAGCTTACCCGAGTATCTGAATGAAATCATAGAAAATGGTAAGTCTAAGGGACTTATGCAGATCGTTGATAAAAATGACAATAAAATAACCTGGATGTACCATAACGTGCTTGCTGAATACGCTGATGGCACAAAGTATGTCATCGGTAATGTTGTTGATATCACCGATCGGATAGAATTAGAGAATGACCTTCTGGAGGCAAAGAGAACTGCAGAGAAAAACGCTCAGATGAAGAACCTGTTTCTTGCTAATATGAGTCATGAAATAAGGACTCCTATGAATGCGATCACGGGTTTTGGGCGACTTCTTCATGAAAGCCCAAACCTGAGTGAAGAACAAAAAGATTATGTTGAGTCCATAAATATTGCTTCCTCAAACCTTCTTACGCTAATCAATGACATTCTTGATTTTTCCAAAATCGAATCGGGTCAACTTGAACTTGAAAGCATTCAGTTCAAACTTCAGGATCAAATCAATTATGTCCGGAAAATTTTGACTCCTGCCGCTGAGAAAAAAGGACTGAGGTTCAAATGCATGGTAGACTTCACTATACCTGAGGTGGTTCAGGGTGACCCCACCCGATTAAATCAGGTACTGGTAAATCTGATCAATAATGCGATTAAGTTCACTGAAGAGGGTTATATACAGCTTTCCGTTCAGGCCATTAAGAATGAGAACGGTATAAATCTGATAGAATTTGAAATCAAAGACACCGGTATAGGTATTCCTGAAGACAAAAAGGAAGCCATATTTGACCGCTTTACACAAGCCAATACCAATACGACCAGAAAATACGGCGGAACAGGACTAGGCCTTAGCATTTCAAAGTCTTTGATAGAAATGCAGGGAGGCCAAATTGAAATTGAAAGTACAGTAGGAAAAGGTTCTGTTTTCCGGTTCAGTATTCCGTTTATTACTCCAAGTGTTATTCAACTGGAAGACGAGAAAAAAGAAAATCAGGAAATTGAGTTCAACTGCAAAAATCAAATTCTGCTTGTTGAAGACAATATACTGAATCAGAAACTCGCGATTAAGGTCTTATCCAATAAGGGTTTTGTTGTCGATCTGGCAGAAAATGGTCTGGTAGCTCTGGAAAAACTTCAGAGTAAGTCGTACGATCTCATTCTGATGGATTTACAAATGCCGGAAATGGATGGGTATCAAACCTCTCATACTCTAAGAAATGAGCTTCAAATTAATACTCCGATCATGGCCATGACAGCTCACTCGCTGGTCGGTGAAAAAGAAAAGTGTCTGAAATTTGGTATGAATGATTATATCACCAAGCCTTTTGATCCTAAAGTACTCTTCAGAAAGATCAAAGAACTGACAGAAAGAGAAATTCCGGAAAAAGAAGAAGTTATCGCTGAAAAACTTGACCTGAGCTATTTGTATTCTTTGAGTAATCGCGACAAAGACTTTGAAAAAGAAATACTCGAAACTTCATTGATCACCATTCCTGAGGACATGAATAAGTTGCAGGATGCCATTCAGAATTTTGAGTATAATGAGATCAAGGCGATCGCCCATAAGCTTAAATCTTCGTTTATGACCATCGGAATGGATGCCAACGAGGAGCTACATCAGCTTGAATATGAAGACATTGCGGAATATAAAATACTGGAAGAAATCTACTATTCAGTTAAAGAGAAATATGCCCGATCCAGAAAGGCCGTCATGGCTGAACTTGAGATCAACTACTGATTGAACACCATCTAAATTTTAAGGAAATGAAAATATATGTATTTGAAGATGAGGCTCTCCTGTTAAAATCATTGGAGTTTCGGTTAAGTAAAGAAGGTTATGATGTTAATTGTTTTAGCAACGGTCTTGAAGCTAAACAAAAGCTTCAGGAAGAACTGCCTGACCTGATCATCACCGATATCATGATGCCATTTCTCAATGGTCTTGAACTGATCAGTTTTGTCAGAAATGATCTGAAATCTCAGGTTCCAATCATTGTTCTAAGTGCTGCCGGGTTGGAAAAAACAGTTTTAGAGGCTTTTAATCTGGGAGCCGATGATTTCGTTTCCAAGCCTTTCAGCCCGAATGAATTACTTATCAGAATCAAGAAAATGTCACATCGTATAAAGATATCCGTTATGTAATACCCTCAACGCCTTTCCTAATGCTTACGCTCAACCTAATATTAAACATTTTACTCCTTGGAATCGTACCCTTTTTTTGGGGTCTCGCATTGTGCTTTGCCGTGGCGGGTACAGGCTTCATTGCCTTCGTATTGGTCAGCCGAAAACGGAAAAATCTACATGCCGCTCAGCTGCAGGAAATCAGTGCCAAATGCCAACCCTTCCTCACCGAACTCGCTTTTGAAGGAACAATACCTGAAGAATACAGAGATCTGGAGAAACAATTGAGAAGCACAAACAATGGAAAATGGATAATTCTGAATGAGCTGATTAAAATCAGAAAATATTTTCAGGGAGAAGCCGCCAGTTACATTGAAGAATACTACACAAAGAACAGGCTTTATAAGCTCAGCCTCAACAAATTATATTCGACAAAACAACATCAAAAAATAGTAGCCATCAACGAGATCATGGACATGAACTATCTGGGAGCAACTCGTAGTTTATTGCAATTTATCCACAAAGAAAAGAGCCCTGAGCTTGTCTCAAATGCCCTTATCGCACTCACTAAACTTGATTATAAACTAGGGCTTAACAGAATAATAGAACAGGACATTTACCTCTCAGACTGGTTTCAGTTACAAGTGATTAAGATACTCGATGAAGGTAAAGTCTATGAAATCCCACCGCTGGTTAAATGGACTAAAAAAAGTACATCACATGCGTTAATGGGTCTTCGTCTGCTGATTTTTTCGGGAGCAATGGACCAAATGGATGAACTAAGTTCTTTACTCAATCATGAGAATGATAAATTAAGACTGGAAACCATAAAGGCGTTCAGGACACTAGAGTACGACGAAATATCTTTTACCCTGATTCTTAGGTATTACAATGAACCCACGCGTAATAAATGTGAGATCATCAGAACATTGGAGGTACTGAATTACAAACAGAACCTTGCCTTTATAAGATTATGTGCAAAAAGCGATGATAGTGAAATTCAGCGAGTAGCAAAAGAGGCTCTGAGAAGATTGACTCCGGAGGAAATACGACTAGGAGTAAATGCTCCCATTATTCATTTATTCACACCCACCTTACAAAGAGCTGTTTAGCATGGATCAAACACTGCACTATATATCGCTTTATGTTCAGTATGGAATAATTTTCTATGCCATTTTCCTGATGAGTTCTTATCTCATCTTGTCTGTTATTTCCATTCAGGCTTTGTATAAATACCTGAGAATTGCGGAGTACACCGACCATAAGGATTTACTACCCTCTGACATCAGCCCCAAAATATCACTTCTTGCTCCGGCTTATAATGAGGGGCTCACCATTGTGGAAAACATCAGATCATTATTATCTCTTCACTATTCAGATTTTGAGGTAATCATCATCAATGATGGCAGCAAAGACGATACCTTGATCAAAGCGATTGAAGCATACAAGATGGTGCCAACAGACTTCATTGTCAGTAATGACATCCCATGTAAGGCAATAAGAACCGTTTACAAATCAAGCCTTCCTGAATTTTCAAACCTATTACTGGTAGATAAGCTCAATGGAGGCAAAGCAGATGCCTTAAATGCAGGAGTCAATGTTTCTACGGCTGATTATATCACCTGCATCGATGTAGATTGTATTCTGGAACAAGACTCCCTTTTAAAACTGGTAAAGCCCTTTATTGACTCTGAAAAGAGAGTGATTGCGACGGGTGGGGTGATCAGGATTATTAACTCCTGTGAAATAAAGAATGGTTCAATTACTCAAATCAATGTACCCAAAAATCTTATTGCAAGAATGCAGGTACTGGAGTACCTAAGAGCTTTTTTACTTGGAAGAATGGCCTGGGGAAACCTGAGTGGTTTACTCATTATTTCGGGTGCCTTTGGCATGTTTGATAAGGAAATTGTAAAAGCTGTCGGAGGGTATGATTCTACCACCGTAGGTGAAGATATGGAGCTCGTGGTACGTATGAGACGCTACATGGTTGAAAAAGAAATTCCCTATTGTGTAAAATTCATCCCTGACCCCCTCTGCTGGACTGAAGCCCCTGAAAACACCCAAATTCTTGGCAGACAACGAAATCGCTGGACTCGTGGAACAGTAGAAACCCTATGGCTACACCGCAAAATGTTCTTTAATCCGAAATATGGCATTATGGGGCTTTTGAGTTATCCCTATTGGTTCTTCTTTGAGTTTCTGGCACCTATTCTTGAATTTATAGGGATAGTATGGATGATTTTTGCCACCATTTTTAATCTCGTAAACTGGCCTTATTTCATAGCTATAACTGCCTGCGTTTACACCTTTGCTGTCATGCTAAGTATGTTAGCTATTCTCGCAGAGGAGATTACGTTTTATCAGTACAAAAACAGTCGTGACATCTGGAAACTCGTAGGGGCCGGCCTTATGGAACCTTTCGTTTATCACCCATTTCTCGTTTGGTCAGCCATGAAAGGTCACGTCGATAAAATAAAAGGAAAAAAATCATGGGGAGAAATGACCCGTGTTGGACTAAAAAGCACTTGAAAATGAAAACCTATAACAAAACCAATTTCCAATTTCTGCTACTTAACGCCCTTACTATGGGCAGTTTACTGAGTATTACTGAGCTTGCTTATAAATTCTTTTTCCAGCATAGTCATTTGGAAAATATCGCTCTGACTATCGCTCAGATAATCTCATTTAACTTTGTGTTTGCAGCCGGAATAACAATGCTTTTGGCCCTGCCATTTTTGCTAATGAGCATGATAAGCAGTCGTGCCTCCAAAACTTTTCTGGTCCTCACCGGAATAATCATTCTCCTTTCCACTATTGGATTAAATCAATATGCTGCCCAAACCAATTTGCCTCTTGGCAGTGACCTTTATGGGTACAGTTTTGATGACATTCTTTTTATCACCGGCTCCAGTGCAGAGTTTAGTCTTAGAGCTATTCTGATGTTTCTTCTAATACCGGCCATTTACGCTACACTTGCATTCTTAAAGATTTACCAAAACAAGGTGATCGGTATTGTTTCATTAGTGATACTGATTACGTCTATCGCATCAGTACCACTTCTTTTAACTGATCTGACCGATGCATCTAAAACCGCTTATTTTCTCAATGATACCAGACAATATCTGAAGGACAATCAAAAAGGAGATGACCAAGAGTTTCTGGCAAACGGTGATGAATTCCCTTTAATGCATCCTTTCAATGCAGCAGAAAACGGACTCACAGAACACCTCAATCTCACCGAAAACAAGCCTAATATAGTTCTTTTGATTGTTGAAGGTTTAGGGAGTGACTTTATGGGCAAAAGTGCACAATACCCAGGCTTTACACCTTTCCTTGATTCACTGAGTGACAACTCTCTCTATTTCAGCCGCTTTCTAAGTAATACAGGTAGATCTTTCGGGGCCTTGCCATCCATTCTTGGTTCTGCTCCGTTCGGGAAAAACGGGTTCCTTGATCTGGAAACTCTACCTGATCATATGTCGCTTATTTCCGTTTTAAAGCAAAACGGATACATCACTTCGTATTATGAAGGAGGTAACTCTTCCTTTGACAATAAAAACCGTTATCTGGTCAATGAGGGTATTGATAACCTGATAGACGAAACAAGTTTTGATCAGAACTATGTAAAAACAAAGTCAACCAAAGACGGCTTTAGTTGGGGATATCCTGATTCTGAAATATACAGGAAAACACTCGCTTCTCTTCCGGAAAATGGTCAGCCAAGGTTAGACATTGTTCTATCGATATCAAACCACGAGCCTTTTCAGTTTCCGGGTAAAGAAGAATACCTGAATCAGGTTAACCAGCTGATGAAGTCAAGGCCTGAGCTGGCTGGTAAAAGGAAAACCATTGAAGAAAATCCAGAGGTTTTTGCAAGCTTACTTTATACCGACGCCAGTATTCGATCCTTTATAGACGGACTGAAAAAGAGGTCAGATTTTGAGAATACCATTGTACTCATAACCGGTGATCACCGATTAATTCCTGTTTCAATGAAAAATCAGATTTGCAGATACCATGTACCTCTTCTGGTTTACAGTCCACTGGTTAAAGAACCTAAAGAGATCGGGACCATTGCCTCACACATGGATATCGCACCAGCGATTACCGGAATGCTGGCTAAAGGATATACGATGAAAACTCCGGAAAATGTACCATGGCTGGGCCTGGGTTTATCACCAAACAGTGATAGAGAAATTCCGCTGATGAAATATAAAGGCTCATTTACAGACTTCATCAAAGGAGACACCTTCATTGCACAGGGAAAGTCCTATAAAATAGGTAAGAACCTTAGCCTTTCTGTTGGAGTAGAAAAGGGAGAGACCAACCAAACACTTCAGGCATTTGAACTCGCAAAAAAAAGCGGAAGATATACCACGACGAATAACAAGATCATTCCTGAAAATTTGAAAATGAATATTTCAAATCTAATCAAAATCAGCAAAGAAGATCAGAAGCGTATTGACGAACTCACCAAAAACTTGAGTCAGGGCGAAATCTATTATATGGCCAGAGATTCGGCACATAATAAGAACTATGAAATCGCTCTTCTTTTACTTGACCATCTTAATAACCTGAATTTTAACCATTACGATGGCCGAACTCTACGCGGCAGAATTTATGGATGGAGCGACAGAACCGAACAGGCTGAACAGGAACTCAAATATGTAATCAATCGAAGCCCATTGTACAGTGATGCATATTCTGCCCTGCTCGATCTTTATTGGTGGAACAGTCTCGGGAATAAGGCAAAAGAGGTAGCCGCCCTTGCAAGAGAGAGATTCGCTAACAACCGCGACTTCTTAAATACCGTGGCCTCAAAAATGGCCAGATTTGATCCGGCGGATTTTGAAGAAAAGGTTCTTCCCGTTTCCGATCAACTATCATTTAATCAAACGACGCCATGAAAAAGATTTTGACTTTCTTTCTCATCCTACTCTTCTCTGGAAAAGTAACGTCTCAGGAACTCAATATGGATCCTGACGAGGCTTTTTCCATTGCCAGAGAAATGGCCTTTGATTCGAAAAGACAAGAGTCGAAAGAGCTATTGACAAGGATTACTAACAATTATCCAACTTATGGAGATGTTCGGCTATTTCTGGCTGTCCTGTACGGATGGGAAGAGCAGTATAAGTTAGCCCGAAAGGAGTTTCAGATATTGCTTGACCAGGAACCTCAGGAGAAGGAATACTGGGTGAGTTATATAAAAAATGAAATGTGGGCAGAGCAATATTCCAATGTCAAAGAGCTCAGCAGAAAAGCACTTGAAATTTTCCCTGACGATCCTGATTTTGTGATTTTCAAGGCAAAGACAGAAAGGGATAACCGGGAACTAACCAGAGCCATACAAACCTGTAAAAAGTTTTTAAGCAAGTATCCCGAAAATGAAAAGATGCAGGAGTTTTATTCTTCCCTAAGAGAAGGCTTTGTACTGAATCAGATATCTGCATCGTACTCGATTGATCATTTCAGTGACATTTACGACCCCATGCATTATTACACTGTTTCATATAACCGGGATACTCCATTTGGAAGTATCATCGGAAAGATGAACGTGAATCAGAAGTTTGAAACCACCGGAACGCAGTTTGAAATAGATTCATACCCAAGTATTGCAGACGGACTTTATGCCTATGTAAACGTGGGGTATTCGCAATCGTCTATATTTCCAGGCTGGCGTTACGGATTTCAGCTGTACAAATCTTTACCAAAGAGTTTTGAAGCTTCGGCAGGTATAAGGTCTTTGAAGTTTGGGGACAGCTTCACGCATATTTTGACAGGATCATTGGGAAAATACGTTGGGAACTCATTCTTTTTCTTCACACCGTATTTGATTCCTTCTGATGAAGGTTGGAGTAAATCAGGGAACATTACCTTCCGAAATTACGGTGAGAATGAAGACATTTTCTGGGCCATAACCGCCGGAGCCGGATTTTCACCGGAGATTAACCGTTTTGGAATCAACGCCGAAACATTGCCCATCATTAACCTGAAATCTCAAAAGCTAGGCATTGCCAATAACTTCAAAATTAAAAGCGTAAACCATGTCGTAGGCCTTAGTTTATCAGTTTCAAGACAAGAAAGCATTTTTGACCCCGGTCAATATTTTCTTATTAGCTCCGCCGGAGTTTCTTACTCGTTTGGCTTTTAGACCACATTTTGACGAATAATGATCTATAAATTGAATTTTATAGATCATCTTTTAAGGTTTCTTGATCTATATCTTACCTCAAAGCCTCCCAAAGTACCTCTACCGGGTGCTTGGCCTCACGACCCGTTCCGTCATGAATCTGGTGACGGCAGCTGGTGCCTGGTGCTGCTATAATCACTTCTTCAGGTTGCTGCCGAACGGTCGGGAATAGCACTAATTCTCCTATTTTCATTGAGAGGTCATAATGCTCTTTCTCGTATCCGAAAGAACCACTCATACCGCAGCAGCCGCTAGGGATCAGTTGCACTTCATACCCTTCTGGCAACGAAAGCATTTTCTTGGTAGGAACGAGTGAACTCACTGCTTTTTGCTGACAATGTCCATGCAATTTGATTAGTCGTTTCTCAGCCTTGAATACGGATTTGTCAATTCTCTTCGCATCCATTTCGCGGGCGATGAACTCGTCAATCATCAAAGCATTTTTACCCAAGGCTTCAGATTTGGCAACCAACTCATCATTGACTAACTCAGGGTAATCATCACGGAAAGCCAGAATACAGCTAGGCTCTACACCTATGAGTGGGGTTTCTGCAGAAATCAGGTCTGCCAGCATTTGTACGTTTTGCGTTGCCCGTTCCTTGCCTTCATCTAACATTCCTTTTGAAAGATAAGGCCTTCCACTATCCACATGTTCAGGAATATAGACAGAATACCCAAGTCTGTTCAGCAATTGAATGGCTTTTTGACCGATAGGCACATCATTATAATTGGTGAATTCATCGCAGAAGAAATAGACCTTACCTTTTTCACCCTGTTGAAACTCAGCCGCATTTTTATCATACCACTTTTTGAGTGTTGTGTTGTGAAGCAAAGGCATGGTTCTATCCGGGTGAAAACCCACCATTTTATTGCCGATTCTTCTAAGGCTATCTGTTTTGAAAAGGAAATTATAAAAACCAGGAGCAATAGAGCCCAACTTGCTCATTTTTGAGAAGTTGGCAATCAATTTTGAACGTACGGGCACCCCATTTTTCTTCTGGTAATGATATAGAAACTCCATTTTGAGTTTAGCCATATCTACATTACTCGGACATTCAGATTTACAGCCTTTGCAAAGTAAACAAAGGTCAAGCACCTCTTTGGCCTCTTTATTATCAAAACGATCATGACCGTTACCGGCCACAGGATCAAAGGAAACTATTCCGTCTTTCCGTGTTAGAGCCTCGCGAAGCATATTGGCACGAGCACGCGTGGTATCTTTTTCGTTTTTTGTAGCCTGGTAGCTCGGACACATGGTTCCTCCGCTCAAACTTGTTTTACGACAGTCCCCACTACCGTTACATTGCTCGGCATGTTGAAGAATATTCTGGTTTTTGAATTTAAATATGGTCTCAAATTCTGGGGTTTGCTGACCCGGCTCATACCGTAGCATCTCGTTCATGGCCGGTGTATCCACTATTTTATTGGCATTAAAAACACCATTGGGGTCCCAGGTATATTTCAGTTTTTTGAGAAGCAGATAGTTTTTCTCTCCTATCTGTTGAGGAATAAACTCAGCTCGTAGACGACCATCACCATGCTCCCCACTCAGTGAGCCTTTGTATTTTTTGACCAGATCAGAGATATCCTGAGCTACCTCTCTGAATTGCTCTTTCCCTTCTGTGGTTTTCAGGTTTATGATAGGTCTTAGATGCAATTCGCCAGAACCGGCGTGTGCATAATGCACCATATCATAACCTTTTTCAGCCATGGTAGCATCAAATTCTTCAATATAAGCCGGCAAATCCTCAACATCTACAGCGGTATCTTCTATAACTGGTACCGCCTTTTCATCACCTGGAATATTCCCCAATAAGCCCAGACCAGCTTTCCGAAGTGTCCAAACTTTTTTAACGTCATCTCCATAAAGTACCGGAAAATGATAACCCATTTCCTGTGATTTCATATCGGCTATTAAAGCCTCAATTTTCTTATCAAGTTCCTCCTGCGAATGCTCTGAGAACTCAGTTACTAATAAGGCTACAGGATCACCCTCCACAAAAAAGCGATTCGCCATTTGCTCCTTATTGGCTTTGGTACACTCCAGAATATGATGATCCATCAGCTCCACAGCTGTTGGTTTGTATTTCAAAGAGACAAGGTTTGCCTTTAATGACTCCTTTATGGATTGATGATGCGAAGCCACTACCGCCAGAAACTTAGGAGGCAGGTCATTAACATGAATTTTGATTTCGGTAATGAACATTAATGTTCCCTCAGAGCCCGCAATCAGTTTACAGAAATTAAAATCTTCTGCCGCTTCAGGAGTAAAAGGCTTGGTTTCAAGAAGCTCATCAATAGCGTAACCGGTATTTCGTCTACGTATAGACCTTTTCGGAAATTGATCTCTGATTTCCTTAGCGTTTTCAGCATTTGAAAGCATTTCAGCCACCTGAAGATAAACTCTGTCTTCAAGGGTCAATTCCTTCTTGGTTCTCAAACTTTCCAGCTTTTCCTCAAATTCTTCTTCAGAAAGTTTAGAAAATGTAACGGGAGAGCCATCACTTAAAAACCCTTTTACTTCTAATAAATGATCGCGAGTACTTCCATATACCACAGAGTTACTTCCGCAGGAGTTGTTACCGACCATCCCACCTATCATTGCCCGATTAGCTGTGCTTGTTTCAGGGCCAAAATATAGACCAAATGGCTTTAGGTGCATATTAAGCTCATCTCTCACCACACCCGGCTGTAGTCTCACCCAGGATTCCTCTTCATTCACCTCTAGAATAGAGGTAAAGGTTCTGGAAACATCTACCACAATACCCTTACCCACCACTTGGCCGGCAAGCGAAGTACCTGCTGTCCGGGGAATCAAAGTCACCTTCTTTTTATTGGCAAAAAGAATCAGTTCTCTTATATCAGATTCGTCCTTGGGAAAGGCCACTGCTAATGGAACTTCGCGGTATGCTGAAGCATCCGTTGCATATAGAGTTTTGGTGATTTTATCATCAAGAAATTCACCATTGAATTTGCTTTTTAATCGGCCGAAGTCCATTCGAGTTGAATTGAGTTTTATAAAAAAGTGATCAAAGATATTGGTAAAAAATAAGATGCTCAATTTTCGCAAACGATTGCGATTTTTTCCGCAAACGATTGAAATAAAAAACTTCTACCGATAACACATTTTTGGGCATCTCAATTTTGGATTATGCCTATATGTTTTTGTAGGTTTACGCCCTGATTCAGCAGATAGTGCAAGAATTTCGGTCTTAAGTGACACGTTCTAAACTCTCTGAATTAACGCCAAATTTTTTAACTTAAACTTAAACCTATGATGAATTCGCTCTACCTACTGGGCCAAAAAGTGTCCAAGGTTGGTAAGAAGTCAGGCAGCACATTTGCAGCTTTGGCTTTCGTACTTTCATTCATTTCCATTTCAGCTTTTTCTCAAAGTATTTCAGTTTCCGGTAAGGTCACTGACACAGACGGGATGGAGCTACCTGGTGTAACTGTACAGGTTAAAGGTACTACTAACGGAACCTCAACAGGTATCGACGGTACTTACAGTTTATCAAACGTACCAGGTAATGGTACAATCGTTTACAGTTTCGTGGGTATGCAACCTCAGGAAATTGCGGTTCAAGGCCAAACAGTGATCAACGTTTCTCTTGCAAACGACGATCAGGTTCTTGAAGAAGTAGTAGTAGTAGGATATGGTACCGTGAAGAAAAAAGATGCTACCGGTGCTGTTAACGCTATCGGTACAAAAGATTTCCAGAAGGGTATCGTGACTTCACCTGAGCAGCTAATGCAAGGTAAAGTAGCGGGTGTTCAAATCACGCAAAGCTCTGGTGAGCCAGGTGGTGGAATTAACATCCGTATTCGTGGAACATCTTCAGTGTATGGTGGTAATAACCCACTTTTTGTAATTGACGGAGTACCTCTTAGTGGTGATAACACTTCTGCTGGTGGAGACTCTCAGGGTCTTGGACGCCAGCCGGCCAAAAACCCTTTGAACTTCCTTAACCCAGAAGATATCCTTAGCATTGACATCCTGAAAGATGCTTCTGCAACGGCTATTTATGGTGCTCGTGGTGCTCAGGGTGTTGTTTTAATCACAACCAAAAAAGGTTCTGGTAAAGGAACACTTTCTTATGGTTTCTCTCTTGGAGCAAGTAACATCACAAAAAAGTATGACTTATTGAACGCTGATGAGTTTGCATCTGCAAACCCATCACAGGACAGAGGTGCTGATGTTGATTGGCAGAATGAGTTGTTCCAGACCGGCATTACTCAGCAGCATAACCTTTCTTACGGTGGAGGTGATGCCACAGGAAACTACCGTTTCTCTTTAGGTTATCTTGATCAGGAGGGTATCGTACTTACATCAGGTATCAAAAGATATTCTATCGGTTTCAACGGTGGTAAGAAGTTCATCAATAACAAATTGAACATTACCTCTTCTGTAAACCTTGCGAATACTCAGGATAGAGGTGTTGGTATCTCTGAAAACTCAGGTTACACTGGTGACCTTTTGGCTGCTATTATCAAGTCAAACCCTACAATGCCTGTTTACACAGGTGGCGAATTTACTCAGCCAGGTATAACTGAGCCAAACCCATTGGCTATCGTTAACTATAACAAAGACAGAACCAACACGCTAAGAGCTCTTGGTAACATTGCCGCAGAGCTTGAGCTTCTTGAAGGTTTGAAATTCAAAACTGTTTTAGGTTTTGACAAGTCTCTTTCAAGTAGAAAGAATGCGTTCTCTTCGGACCTTGTTCTTGACGGTGTGAGTGGTATCGGTCGTTTGTACATCACAGACATTGAAGCTGACAACAACCTTTGGGAAAACTACTTTACGTATGACAAAGAATTTGGTAGCACTTCATTGAATGCTTTGTTAGGTTACTCATACCAGAGCTTTGATGGTTACTATAAATCTTCAAGCCTTGCCAACTTTGCAACTTCTGATCTTGACGTAATGATCAATAACCTTGCTTCTGCAGATGCATCTAAGGCTCCAAGTAACGTAGTAAACAACTCTTCATCTGAAAAAGATGAGCTTCAGTCTTACTTCACTCGTGTTAACCTAAACATGGGTAATAAATACTTGCTAACTGGTACATTACGTATTGATGGTTCTACTAAGTTTGGTGGTAATAATAAGTACGGTTACTTCCCTTCAGGAGCTTTCAAATGGAAGTTGATTGAGGAAGATTTCGTTCCTAGAAACGTATTCTCTGATCTTGCTCTTCGTGTAGGTTATGGTTTGGTTGGTAACCAGAACATCCCTCACAACCTTTATGACAGACGTGACCGCTACTCTGGCTGGGGTGCAAACCAAGGTGCTACTGATATCTCAGGTGGTGGTTTAAATGCCGTTGCATTTAATAACCCTGATTTGAAATGGGAGTCGACTTCAACCCTGAACATTGGTTTAGACTTCGGTATCATGAACAACAAAGTGAGTGGTAACATCGAATTCTATGATAAGCACACTAAAGACCTGTTATTCCAGGTAGTATCTGCTCAGCCGGCTCCAACACCTTTCGTTTGGAGAAACCTTGATACTGATATTCAAAACCGTGGTGTGGAACTAGGTTTGAATGTTATCGCTGTTGACAATACAAACTTTACATGGGAGGTTAACTTAAACGGTGCTTATAACAAGAACATCATCAAAAACCTTTCTGGTGTTTATGATACAGGTCAAATCAACGGACAGGGTCTAACGGGTGCGTTTGCCCAGCGTCTGGCTGAGGGTCAGCCAATGTTTGCTTACTTTGTTAGAGAGTTTGGTGGATATGATGATCAAGGAAACTCAATCTACCCTAACGGTGACTTCCAGCAGTTTAACGGTGCAAGCCCGAACCCAACTTTCACAGCTGGTTTGAACAACAGCTTCCGCTTCGGAAACTTTGATGCAAGCTTCTTCTTCAACGGCGTATTTGGAAACTACATTTACAATAACACCGCTAATGCTTACTTTACAAAAGGTGCATTGAACAACGGTCGTAACGTAACCAGAGATGTGGTAGGCACAGATGAAGGTCCATGGAACGCTCCTGACGTATCTTCAAGATTCCTTGAGAAAGGTGACTTTGTACGTCTGCAGAACCTTAATCTTGGATATCGCGTACCTATGAGTGGTAGCAATGCCATTTCTGGTATCCGTCTTTTCATTACAGGTCAAAACCTGGCAACGTTTACGAAATACAGTGGTCAGGATCCGGAGGTTAGTACCAACAAATCTTTGAATGGTATTCCTTCTTTCGGTATTGACTATACGGCTTATCCAAGAGCTAAGACGTGGACAATCGGAGCAAATGTTTCATTCTAATTAAAGATTTAAAAGAATTGAAAATGAAAACAATAAATTTCAAAAAAGTATTAATAGGTGGCTTGAGCGTAATGTTCATGGCTTCTTGTACAGACCTCGTTAACGATGAAAAAGATTCCATCGTTAGAGCAAATGAGGGTGGCGGAGGATTTACTCCCGGTAACCCAACTGAACTATTGGTTTCAGCATATAAAGATTTGAGTGCTTACACAGATCAGGCGAACATTTACGCTCTTGGTCAGCACCCTACTGCTGAAATGATTCCTCCTACCAGAGGTGTTGACTGGGGTGATAATGGTGTATGGCGTACGCTTGACCAGCATACATGGGATGCCACTCACAGTGGTATCATCAATGCCTGGAACCAGCTTAACCAACGTGTCTATAAGTGTAACGAGATCATCGCTTCTAACCCGTCTGCTGCTGAGAAAGCAGAAGCTCAGTTTTTGAGAGCTTTGAACATGTTCCACGTAATGGATTACTGGGGTCAGGTTCCCTTCAGAGAGGTAACTGACGGTGTAGATGTAAACCCTAAGGTGTTGACTCGTTCTGAGGCTTTTGATTTCATTGTAAGTGATCTTGAAGCTGCCTTGCCTGGTCTAGAGAACCGTGGACCTGCTCCTTTGCAGGCTACAGCATCTAAGGCTGCTGCTAATTTCCTTTTAGCTAAACTTTATCTGAATAAGGCCGTTTACACAGCAGCTTCACCTGCTGGTCCTTACTCGTTTGATAATGGTGATATGGCGAAGGTAATTTCTTACGTAGACGCTATCATTGCAGATGGTTACGAAATCAGTGATGATTTCTTCGGTAACTTTACTGCTGATGCAACAACTGAGACTATCCTTAACTCTGCTGAAGGTACTCCTCAGAACCGTTGGATGATGACTCTTCACTATGATCAGAACCCATCTGGATGGAATGGTTTCACCACTTTGGCTGACTTCTACGATACTTTTAGCGACGAGGATATCCGTAAAGGTATTCCTGCAGCTGCAGATGGCAGCAATATGTCTGGTATCGGTCATGGATTCCTGATTGGTCAGCAGTACAAAGATGATGGAACTCCAATCACTGACTCAAGATCTCAGCAACTCTTGAAATTTACAAGAGATGTAAGCTTGGCTGGTACGCCAACAGATAAAGGTATCAGAGTAATCAAGTATCACCCGGCTATGGCTGGTAAGTATATCCTTATGCGTTTTGCTGAAGCTTACTTAATGAAAGCTGAAGCCATGATGCGTTCAGGTGATACTGCAGGTGCTCTTGCAATGATCAATGATTTGAGAGCGAAAAGACAAGCTTCTGCTTTGAGTTCACTTGATGAGAATAGCCTTTTCGACGAAATCGGTCGTGAAATGTACTGGGAAGGTGGTAAAAGAACTACGGAAGTTCGTTTTGGTAAGTTTACAACCGGTACCGGTGCACTTATTCAGGACGATTACACCGTTCTATACCCAATCCCTTCACCGGCGATTGTGTCTAACCCGAATTTAACTCAAAACGAGGGTTACTAAGACAAGACCTGTCTTTGATATTATTCAAAAATGCTCGAACTCGTTTCGGGCATTTTTGATTTATTTAATTGCATAATGAGATATATCTATTCTATTCTCTTCGTTGTAATGCTGGCCGGTTGCGGTTCGGGCTCTGGTACTGATACCAGAATTTTCGAAGCCCTTCAAAAGCTCGATGCCGGCTCAATGATCGTTGATATTGAAATTGATGGTAAAAAGTTTTATCCTTTGGATTTACCTTTTAAAGGTTCCATTACGATTAACGAGTTGGCATTTTTTGTCAACTTGAGAAACCCCGAAGGTGGCAATATCGTCATCAGTATAGAAGATGAAGATTGGTATAAGGCAGAAAGCAAAAAGATACAGTTTGAAGAAGCCATGCCGCTTTCTGGTCACCTGTATGGCTCTCTGTTAGTTGGCCGAAGAACAAACACTGATGGGGAAGGCTATCTTTTGAAAGAAGGTTATTTTGAGATAAAACAAATGAATCAGGAAGCCTGTATTATTACAATCAATGGAGTTTTGAAAAATCCCTTTAATGATGAGATCACAAAACCCATTAACGGTTATATCGTCTGGAAAAAACCACCTTCACTAGACCCTAAAACTACGGGAGCTTACTTTTTTAACTAAAAACGATGCAGAAACTCTTTCCTGCCATTCTAGTTTTCACTTTGCTATTAGTATCCTGCAAAGAAGACAATAACGACTCCCTTTTCAGGCTAATGACAGCTGATGAAACAGGAATTAACTTCAGCAACGATATCCGCAACACTGAGACATTTAATATTTTCAATTACCGCAATTTCTACAACGGTGGAGGAGTAGCGGCTGGTGACATCAATAATGATGGACTCACCGATCTCCTTTTTACAGCCAATATGGGTAGCAATAAGCTCTATCTCAATAAGGGCAACTTCCAGTTTGAAGATATCACCGAAAAGGCTGGAATAGCCGAAGCTGACAAGTGGAGTACGGGCGTAGTTATGGTTGACATTAATTACGATGGCCTGCTGGATATCTATATCTGTAACGCAGGGTATCAGAAAGGAGTAAGTACCGAAAACGCCCTTTTTATTAATAACGGTAACCTTACTTTTACAGAAAAAGCCTCAGAATATGGTCTTAATGACGATGGCTACACCACCCACACCGCCTTTTTTGATTATGACAAAGATGGCGATCTGGATGCCTATATTCTCAATAACAGCTTCATCCCGGTTAATACGCTTAATTATGCCAATAACCGCGAAATGAGGGCTAAAGATTGGCCAGTCAGAGATTTTCTAAAAGGCGGAGGAGATAAGCTTTTAAGAAATGATGATGGCCAATTTGTTGATGTCAGTGAAGAGGCTGGTATTTACGGTAGCCTTATTGGTTTTGGCCTTGGTATAACCGTAGGCGATGTCAATAATGACAACTGGCCTGATATGTATGTAAGCAATGATTTTTTTGAAAAAGATTACCTCTACATTAATCAAAAAGACGGCACTTTTAAAGAAGAACTGGAAGACCGGATTCAGCACACGAGTCTTGCCTCTATGGGTGCTGATATGGCTGACATCAATAATGACGGACAACCCGAAATCTTTGTAACCGACATGCTTCCGCAAACTGAGCAAAGACTAAAAACAACGGCCTCTTATGAAAATCACTACATCTATAACCTTAAGCAGGAACGGGGCTTCTATCATCAGTTCATGCAGAACTCATTACAACTAAATAATGGGAATGGTGATTTTTCTGAGATTGCTCAATTCTCTGGTGTAGCTAAAAGTGACTGGAGCTGGGGAGCTCTGATGTTTGATGCAGACAACGATGGTCTCACAGACATTTACGTTTCAAACGGTATTCGCCACGATGTGATTGATCAGGATTTCATTGACTTCTTTGCTGATGAATTAAGCCAGAAAATGGCCATTAGTGGTAAAAAAGAGAGCATTGAAAAAATTCTTGAAAAGATGCCAAGCGTTCCCGTAGTCAACAGTTTTTTTAAGAATACGGGTAACCTTAAATTCGAATTTGAATCTGAGCAGGTCGGTTTTAAAGAAGAATCCTTCTCAAATGGAGCCGTTTATGCTGATCTGGACAATGACGGCGATCTCGACCTGGTCGTAAATAATGTAAATCAGACCTGCTTTGTCTATGAGAATCAATCCAAAAAAGATAACCACTTTTTGAAGATTAAGCTCAAAGGAGAAAATAAAAACCCAAGGGCCATTGGAGCCAAAGTACTGGTTTATCAAAAAGGTAAAGTCTTCAGTCAACAAATGATTCCTACAAGAGGCTTTCAATCCAGCACAGATTACGCCTTAAACTTTGGATTAGGCGGCGATTCTGAGATAGACTCTCTTCAGGTTATCTGGCCAAATGATCAGATGAGCTTTTCAGGCCTTTTTTATGCTGATACTACGCTAATCTTTGATATCAAAAACGCCAATAAGAAATGGTCGCCCGAAAAAACTGATGGCAGACCCATTCTCGTAGAAAAAGAGAATCGCTTCGACCCCCATCTTGAAAACGAATATTCCGATTACTATAACGAGAAAAACATCGCCTTTAAGCTTTCTACTGAAGGACCAAAGGCGGCTGTCGGAGATATTAATGGCGATGGTAAAAATGATGTCATTATAGCCGGAGCAAAAGATCAGGTAACAAAAGTTTACCTCTCTTCAAACGGCTCTTTTCAAACTCTTGACCAGCCGGCTTTTGAACGCTTTATTTCTTTTGAAGACACGGCCATCGAACTTTTCGATGCTGATGGAGACGGCGATCTCGATGTCTATCTGGGTTCTGGCGGAAATGAGGTTTCTCAGGGAAACCGAGAGCTTATGGATCGCCTTTTTATGAATGACGGCAAAGGTAACTTTGAGATCAAAACAGGTGGTTTACCAAATATCAGCCTGAACACCTCGGTCGTAAAAGCCAATGATTTTGATAAAGACGGAGACCTTGATCTTTTTGTAGGCAGTCGTAACATGCCTTTGCAGTATGGCCTTTTCCCTAACTCCTATTTGCTTAAAAATGATGGCAAAGGCAAATTTAGTATACAGCAAACTTTTCTCACCCTGGGCATGGTTACAGAAGCGGCTTGGGCCGACCTGGACGGTGATAAGTCTTCTGAACTTATCATTACAGGTGAATGGATGGAAACCATGGTTTTTGCTAACCAAGACGGCCAATTTGTTGCAAAAAACAACACCGGCTTGGTGAACCTTAAAGGATTCTGGTCTGCCCTAAACATAACAGATATTGATAATGACGGTGACCCCGATCTACTGCTTGGCAACATGGGTGAGAATTTCTCTTTTGAAGTGGACTCAGACAAGCCTTTCAAAGTGTGGGTGGCTGACTTTGACCATAATAACACAATTGACAAGGTCTTTAGCAAAACTATTGATGGTGAAGACAAGCCGGTATTTCTGAAAAGAGATATTACAGATCAGTTTCCGTCGCTCAAAAATGCCAGTCTGAAACATGCCGATTATGCCAGTAAAACCATTCAGGATTTATTTGAGAAAAATAGCATTGAACAGTCTATTGTCAAAGAGGTCAATTACCTCAAAAGCATTGTCGCCCGGAATAATGGTGACGGCTCTTTCTCTGTCGAAGAGATGCCGATAGAAATTCAGTTTAGCTGTGTAAATGATATCATCAGCCATGATGTCAACAAAGACGGCTTTAACGATTTAATACTTGCCGGCAATAACACGCACATGATTCCACAGTTCGGTACATTGGACGCTTGCCGGGGAAATGTCTTACTGAATACGGGAGGGAAGGGCTTTCAAACCGCAAAAAACTCGGGTCTGAACTTAAAGGGTAATGTAAGACAGCTCAGTCTGCTCAATGATGACTTGCTTTTAGTACTCATCAATAATCAAAAACCCAAAACCTATCAGCTCCCATGAGAAAGGTATTGATGCTTGTTGGCCTGACCTTTCTTTTGTTTTCCTGCAAAAATGAAAAACAGGAAGAGCCTCTGTTTCGTCTTTTAAAGCCGGAACAAACAGGAGTTGATTTTCAAAACGGTATTGAACCCACCAAAGACCTCAACATCTTTAGCTATCTCTATTTTTATAATGGTGGAGGTGCCGGGGCCGGAGATTTGAACAATGACGGACTGATTGACCTTATTTTCACTTCAAATCTTGAAAAAAGTAAAATATACCTGAATCGAGGAGATTTGAAATTTGAAGATATCACTCAAAAAAGTGGTTTTGATACCGGCGGAGGCTGGTCAAACGGAATTTCTATTGTCGACATCAATGATGATGGAATGCTTGATTTCTATATTTCACAGGTTGGTGAATATCAAAATCTGCACGGCAAAAATCAGCTTTTCATTTGCCAGAAAATAGAAGATGGCATCCCCATTTATCAAGAAAAAGGGGCTAAATACGGTCTTGATTTAGTCGGTTTTGGTACACAGGCCACGTTCGCTGACTTTGATCTTGATGGTGATCTTGATTTCTTTCAGTTAAATCATTCTGTTCACAGTAACGGAACCTTCGGGGAGCGGGGAAACTTTTTGAATTCATACCATCCCCTTTCCGGAGATCGGTACTTTGAAAATATTGATGGCCATTTTGTTGACAAAACAAAAGCTTCAGCCATACATTCAAATGCTTTAGGCTATGGTCTTGGCATAGCAACCGGCGATATCGACTTAGATGGCAAACCGGACTTGTATATCGGGAATGATTTTCATGAAAACGACTACCTGTATATCAATCAGGGAGGGGGCGTTTTTTCTGATCAAACCGACCAGTACATGAGCCATACCAGCCGCTTCAGTATGGGCGTTGATATTGCTGATATTAATAATGACATTTTCCCTGATCTCGTTTCTCTGGATATGCTACCATGGGATTATAAACTCATCAAGCAGGCAGATGGAGAGGATGTCTTTTACAATTTCAATTTCAAGCTGAAGCAGGGCTATAATTTTCAGTTTTCAAGAAATGCCCTGCAGGTCAATAACGGAAATGGCACCTTTAGCGAGGTGGCTATGATGGCGGGCATACATGCCACAGACTGGTCCTGGAGCTCTCTTTTTGGTGACTTCAATAATGACGGACTGAAAGACCTCTTCATTTCTAATGGCATCAATAAACGTATGAATGATACGGACTACATGAATTATGTGTCGAACGATGCCATTCAGGAGAAGATCAATAACAAAGAATTCGATGAGTCCGATGAGCTATTGACGGACTTATTGCCCGAAGTAAAAATCCCGAATAAATTTTTCCTCAATACCGGAAATGTCCAATTCAAGGAAATAAATGATCTGGTAGATCAAAATACAATTTCATTCTCAAACGGGGCCATTCAGGCAGATCTCGACAATGACGGTGATCTGGATTTGGTAACGAATAACATCAATGATCCGGTTTTTATTTATGAGAACCTCAATGGGCAAAACAGTGGCTTATCAATTGGCTTTAAGGGCAAAAAAGGCAACCGAAACGCAATAGGAGCCAAGGCCATTTTATACACAAGTGAAGGCACTCAATATGCCGAGAAGTTTCCGGTTAAAGGGTTTCAGTCCAGCTCAGAAACTCCCTTGCATTTTGGGGTGAAAGACTCTGTTAAGATAGATTCTTTGGTGATCATTTGGCCTGATAATCATTATTCAACCTTGACAAACCCTCAAACGAATCAGATTGAGGTTATTTATAAGGAAGGTCTCCCGCTTTTTGATTATCAATCCCTCAAACGGAAATCGGGTAAAGATTACCATTTTGAAGATATTGCAGAGCAATTAAACCTTGACATCTGTCACAAAGAAAACCAATTCAATGAATTTGACCGGGAGGCTCTCATTCCTGCCATGCACTCTACGGCGGGTCCGGCTATCTCTGTTGCAGATATCAATTTAGACGGACTGGACGACATCTTTATGGGTTCCTCAAAATGGGAGAAAGCGAGAGTGATGATTCAGACTTCGTCGGGTACTTTTCAGCAAACTTCTCAACCAAGCCTGGAAGCCGACAGCACTTTTGAAGAGTCTGCGGCCGAATGGGCTGATGTGAACGGAGACGGTCAGCTTGATTTACTTCTGGCCTCAGGCGGAAATGAATATTACGGCAAAACGCCTTATCTAAAGCCTCGGATTTACCTCAATAACGGAAAGGCTCAATTTGAATTAAAAGAAAATGCCCTCCCTGATATTTTTGACACTCAGGCTTGTATAAAAGCCTCAGACGTTGATCAGGATGGAGACCTCGATCTATTTATTGGTGGGAAAACAGTCTCCTGGAAATACGGTGAGATTCCTCGCTCCTACTTACTCATCAATGACGGTCAGGCAAATTTCAAAGACAAAACACCGGAAGAGTTAAAATACATCGGGATGGTACACTCGGCCGAATGGGTTGATCTTGACCAAAACGGTTCTGAAGACCTGATTCTGGCCTGCCAATGGGATGGGGTTTTCGCTTTCATGAATGAAAGTGGTGAATTCAAAAAAAATGTTTTGACGAATAAAAAAGGGTGGTGGAATACCCTTTACCCGACAGACCTGGATAACGACGGCGACCTGGATTTTCTACTCGGAAATCTTGGTGAAAACAGTCGAATTTCAGCCTCTGAAACGGAGCCGGTTCGTCTCTATGTGAATGACATCGACGAAAACGGCCGACTGGATCAAATTCTGACGCATTATATGAATCATGAGGAAGTCATTTTTGCGGACAAGAAAGAGCTTGAAAAACAGATGCCCTTTATTCGAAAGAAATATAATCTCTCCAGAGATTTCTCAAACGCCTATTTCAAAGATGTTTTTGGTCGGGATAAAATTGACGAGGCTAAAGTTTATGAGGCCAATTATTTTGACAATGCGGTATTGATCAATGACGGTAAAGGAAATTTTGAAACAAAGTCTCTTCCGAAGTCTACGCAATTTGGTCCAAAAGCATCCTTTCAGAAAATTGAGGGAACTCCGTCTGATTACCTCATCATGGGCAACTTCTTTGAAAGCAATATTCAGTTTGGTCGCTATGATGCTGATTACGGCGGTTTACTTTCTTTTGATTCAGGCACAGCTAAACACCAGCCTTTGCCGGATTTAAAGATTTACGGTCAGGTCAGAGCTATTGTTCCTATCAAAATTAAAGGAGAAACCCATTACCTTATCGCCCGAAACGATGATGTCTTGATGGTTTTGAAAAAGACTTCTGAATAAAATCGTAACATTGTACCGGATTTAGCAATCGGCAATATGTCTTTCCTCAAAAAACTGGCAGGCGATACGGTACTCTACGGGCTAAGCAGCATCGTGGGCAGGCTGCTTAACTGGCTGCTGGTGGTGGTACATACCCGAGTTTTTGAGCAACCACGTTTACTTTCAGATAATGCTCAGCTTTACTCCTGGGTAATTCCGCTGAATGTACTTTATACTTTCGGCATGGAGACGGCTTTCTTCCGATACGGATCCAAAAAGGAAAACCAGAATGAGTATTTCAATATCATTCTGACCTTCATTATACTTCTTGGGGGCACTCTCTCGACGCTTTTTATTCTTGGAGCCACACCTTTGATCGAAGCTTTAGGCTACCCCGGCAAAGAAAGACTGATCGTTTGGCTAGCCATCATCATTGCTGTAGACGCCATTTGTGCCATAGCTTTTGTGAAGCTTCGTGCTCAGAATAAAGCCCGACGTTTCGTGAAAATTAAACTTGCCAGCATTTTCATCAATATTGGTCTGAATGCCTTTTATCTGATCTTTTGCCATAACATTTTAAATGGCGTTTTCCTGCCTGATTGGAAAGAGTTTGCTGCCCGATTCTACAATCCATCCATAGGACCAGACTATATCATCTGGGCCAATTATGTGGCCAGCATGATTACCCTTTTACTACTTTGGAAAGAGTTTGTGGGCTATCGTTTTGCCTTCAATTGGGAAAAGCTGAAAGTGGTTTTGAAATACGCTTACCCCCTGCTCATTATGGGTTTAGCCGGTGCCATCAATTTGACCGCTGACCGACTGATGTTTAGAGAGCTTTTGCCGGATGGCTTCTACACTGGTCAATCGACTGATGACGCCTTCAGTATTTATGCCAATGTGTATAAGCTTTCCATTTTTATGACACTGGTGGTGCAGGCCTATCGCTATGCCGCCGACCCGTTTTTCTTCTCAAAAATGGGTGACAAAAACTCTCCGGGAATGATTGCCCTAAGCACCAAATGGTTTACGATTGCCTGTGTGGTACTCTGGCTTGTGGTAAGTCTCAATCTTGACTGGATTGGTCTTTTAATTGGCTCAACGTATCGTGACGGCTTGCCGGTTGTTCCCATTTTGCTCCTGGCCAACCTCTTCATCGGAATTTATGGAAATACCTCAATCTGGTACAAACTGACTGACAAAACCCACTACGGCACCTATATCACCATCGGTGGTATGTTGATTACAGTAGTTCTCAATCTTATTTTGATTCCTCAAATGGGCTATATTGGCTGTGCCATCACTTTTGTAATCAGTTCATTTCTGATGGTAGCGGCCTGTTATTATTTTGGTCAGATTCACTTTCCGGTTCCTTATGAAACTCAGAGAATTCTGCTTTACCTTCTTGTAGCCGGAGGATTGATTCTGCTAAATTCGTATGTGAGATTTGAAAATCTGGCCTTGGGAGTTTCTCTTCATCTGCTTCAATGTCTGCTTTTTCTGGTCTTTATCTATTTTCTGGAAAAGAAGAACTTTTCAAAGTTTAAAGCCATTTAACGATTTATGCTGCTCAGCGACATCCTCTATAAAATTTCATTACAGACCGTTTCAGGGAAAACCGATCTGGAAATCAGTGCCATAGAATTCGACTCCCGGAAAGTACAAAAGGGCCATCTTTTTGTGGCCATTCCGGGCACTCAGGTGGACGGTCATCAGTATATTGAAAAAGCAATCGATCTTGGTGCATCGGCCATTTTATGTGAGCGGCTTCCTGAAACTTTAAAAGAACAGGTCACCTACATTCAGGTCGAGAATTCGGCGAAGGCTATGGGACTCGCTGCTGCCAATTTCTATGAACAGCCTTCTCAACAGTTACAATTGGTAGGCATCACCGGTACGAATGGAAAAACCTCGGTGGCGACGCTTTTGTTTAACCTCTTCCGAAAACTGGGCTATAAATGCGGACTCTTGTCAACTGTTCAGAATCAAATTGAGGATGAAATCATCGATTCAACCCACACTACACCAGACTCTGTAAGCATCAATAAACTGCTTCAGGAGATGGTCAATAAGGGTTGTGGCTTCGTTTTTATGGAAGTCAGCTCTCATGCCGTGGTGATGGAACGGATCGCCGGCCTTCATTTTGCCGGAGGCATTTTCACCAACATCACGCAGGATCATCTAGACTTCCACGAGACTTTTAAGAATTATATAGCCGCCAAAAAGGGCTTCTTTGATCAATTGCCAAAAACGGCTTTTGCCCTGACGAATACGGATGACAAGAATGGCAAGGTGATGCTGCAAAACACCAAAGCCACCAAAGAGTCCTATAGCCTTCGTGGTGTGGGTACCTTCAAAGGCAAAATTCTGGACTCCGGTCTTTTCGGTATTCAAATGACTATTGATGAGCAGGAGGTTTGGTTTAAACTGATTGGTCGTTTTAATGCCTATAATTTGCTGGCCGTGTACGGTGCCGCTATTTTGCTGGAGGAAAAACCAGAGGACATTCTGACGGAATTATCACAGCTGACTCCACCTCCGGGCCGTTTTCAGCAAATACATTCTGCCGATGGTAAGGTAGGGATTGTGGACTACGCCCATACTCCTGACGCCCTTCAGAATGTACTGGAAACCATCAATGACCTACGGGAAGATATTCAGCAGGTAATTACCGTAGTTGGCTGTGGTGGTAACCGCGACAAAGGTAAACGCCCGCAAATGGCTAAAATCGCGGCCGAACTGAGTCATAAGGTAATCATGACTTCCGATAACCCCCGCAATGAAGAACCCGAGGCCATTCTCAAAGACATGCAGGAAGGCATCAGCATCACCAAAAGAAAAAAGGTATTAAGCATTGTGGATCGCCGCGAAGCCATCAAAACCGCCGTCATGCTGGCCAATGAAGGCGACATCATTTTAGTAGCCGGCAAAGGCCACGAAGATTATCAGGAAATCAAAGGAGTAAAGCAGCATTTTGATGACCGGGAGGAGCTTTTGGCGGCTTTTCAGGGTTAACTCACAAATACACCACCACCTGCTTCATGCTGTCGCTCAGGCCATAAAGCCATTTGAGTTGTTCGGTGATGAGCTTGCCTTCCTGAAGGCGGTTTCGCATTTCGGGTTTTAGAGGTACAAAACCCTGCGAAAGCTCTTCGGCACGTACTTCCTCCAGCTTCTTGTATTTGTCTTCCAGTATTTTACTGGCGTCCTCAGTTTCTCCGGTATCGTGCATTGTCGTTTCTTCTCCGGTACGCAGTATCTCCTGCACATTTTGCAGGTTAAGCAGTATATGCCTCATCATTGTTTCGTAAGCCTCTGAAGCCGGAGTAGTCTCATGATTCTGTATATAAGTACCCATGGCAGCAGTAGCGTTTAAAAACGTCTGAATCAGCACCACTATGGCCTGCACTTGCGAAACATGATCTCGTTGAGATTTGGGTTCCTCTGTTAATCGTTGAAATGCCGCCAGCAGGTTTCCTGTGTCAATAAATGCCCTTTTTCTTGATAGACGATAGCCGGTGTCAGGCACCGACTTGGTATGATACAGCCGGTCAATTTCTCTAAAATACTCCGCTACCGATTCCAGAGATTTTGAGATACTGGTTTTGATGTTCTTCCCCTCCCAGGAAGGCCAGAGCAGATAAATAGCCAAAAAGGAAATTACCGCCCCCACGAGAGTATCCACTACCCGGTAAAGAATGATCTCATACGTTTTATCGACCAGTAATGAATACAGCAACACCACCACCAGGGTAATAAAAGTGGCGGCGATTTTATAATTCTTCTGAAGAAAACTAAACCCAATAAAAGTGACCGGTATGGCCAGTAGACCATATACCAGCCGTGAGTCTGTCACATAAACAATGACAAACCCAATGGCCGCCCCTAACAAGGTCCCGAAAATGCGATGCACAGCCCGTTGTTTGGTTAATCCGAAGTTGGGACGCAAAATCACACTGATGGTCAGCAAAATCCAGTAGGCATTTTGATGCTGCAAGAATTGACCTGTAAAATAGCCAATCAACATCGCCGTTGTAAATCGCAAAGCGTGTTTAAACGTCCCGGATTCAAAACTCAGGTTTTCACGTAATGTTTTGAAACTGTAATCCTGAGTGGTGATAAAAAGCTTTCTGTCGGCCCGGTTGGTAGTCACCGAGCCGTTTTCGAGCAATCGCCCGTAAACCCTCTTGGCAATCGTAATTTTCTGCCATTTTTTTGATTCGGCATCAATGATATTGCGAAGCAACAAAACACCTTCGCGTGCTGCAGGCAAGCCCACTTCATTGACATACTCGCCCAGACCAGCCTCGCAAGCTTCCAGATGCGAATAATCTTCCTGCAAAAGTTGTAACTCCTCACCATTTTGTAAGGCCTCAGCCAAAGCGTACAAATGAACAATTGACTTAGCTGAAAGGTCTTTAACCGGCTTAAGGGCCTTTTGATGCGTTGCAAAAATATCTTTTACTAACTCCCGCTCCACTCCTGCTGCAAGTGAAAGCTCATAGATATCAAGAATTTCTATAAAAATCAGGAGGTAACGGTTGGTTTGATTCGACTGCCCCTGAGTTTTGCGGTCTTTGTACAAAAGCTCTCTGAGCAATTCATGTTGTGTATTGATTTCTATTTGCTTTTTGAGGAGTTTTTGCTCCAGCTCCATGGCGTTTTCCGGATCATTCCAGAGCAACTGATAATTAATTTTCAGGTATTCAGCAGTAGACTCTATGCAGTCGGCCAGGTTAAGTGCGGTGTTTTTATTTTCAAAAATTCGGTGGGAAACACCCGCTAAAAGCAAATACCAAAAGCCGCCACCAGCAATTAAAAGCAGTTGCTCGGGCAATGGAATCACGCTTTTTTGCAAAGCAAAACTCATGACAATGGCCATTTGCCCGGAGAAACCCACCATAGAACCTCTGAAACCATAAACCGCAAACATGGCCACTGAAAAACAGGCAAAGGCAAAAAACACCAAAAAAGCCGTGGGATGCCACATTCTAAAAAGCCCGCCCAGCCCCACTATGAGTAAACCAAGGGTTAAAGCAGCCAGAATTCCCCAGAAGCGGTGCCGGTTGCTACCGTCGGTATTGGGCAAAAAAGTGAAAAGAGTACCCAGTGCAAAAGCAAAACCTTGGTAGAAAGCGTCCAGCTGAAAACCGACAAACACCGGAACCACCAAAGCAAAGGTGAGCACCAGACCTTTGATGGTGTCAAACGACAATAAATACCGGCTTACTTTTGGTTTCATGCTGAGCAAATTTAGATCAATTTTATCGTAGGAAAATTTAATGGCTCATTAGCCAAGTCAATTCTTTAAATTTTTCAATCAGCCCTTCAGATTTAACTATCTTCGTGTTTAAAGCAGTAAAGAATTATGTTCCAACTCGGTTTTGTTTCAGCCATTTTAGATGGCAAAAGTTTTGATGAAGTGATCGGCTTTGCCGGTCAGAATGGTTTTGAAAGTGTGGAAATTATGTGCTGGCCAGGTGGTAGTGGCGACAACCGTCGTTATGCCGGAGTAACGCATATTGATGTTGAGAATTTTGATAAAACCATGATTCAGAATACTCTTAGTAAAAACGGTGTCGTCATTTCCGGATTGGGCTACTACCCAAACCCTTTGGATTCAGACTCAGCCAAATCTGAGTATTATATAGAGCATATCAAAAAGGTCATCAGAGCTTGCAATGCTCTCGAAATTCCCGTGATGAATACCTTTATTGGTCGGAATCAAAAGCTAAACATGGAAGAAAACCTGAAACTTTTCCGGAAACTGTGGGCTCCGATCATTGCAGTGGCTGAGCAGGAAGGCGTTAAAATAGGCATTGAGAACTGTCCGATGTTTTTCACAAACGACGAATGGCCGGGAGGCAAAAATCTCGCGATCAGCCCGGCGGTTTGGGATCAAATGTTTGAGGCTTTCCCTACCCCTTTATTCGGTTTGAACTACGACCCCTCTCATATGATTTTCCAGCACATGGATGAGATTAAACCGATCTACGATTATAAAGACCGTCTGCATCACATTCATATCAAAGACGTGAAGGTTTATAAAGAAAAACTGGACCGAGTGGGCATTTTCGCTAATCCGCTGGAGTATCATTCGCCCAAACTACCCGGACTGGGAGATGTTAATTGGAGAGCTTTCTTTGCAGCTTTAACAGACATCCGTTACCGCGGCCCGGTGGTCATTGAAGTGGAGGACAAAGCCTTTGAAGGAAGTGAAGAAGATGTCAGAAAAGCCATTCTGACCAGCAGAAACTATGTAAAACAGTTTTTGCCCTAAACTTTTAAGCCAACACTTCTTAGCAGTTCACTGGCATTGAAGCTTTTACAAACACCTTCTTTGAGTTGATAATCGAACGAAAGCTCTCCATCTTTTGAGTCATACTCAAAATAAAAATTATTGACTGAATCAGGGTATTTGGTGGTCATTTCGGTAGTTCTCAAATCGTGGGTGGCCACCATAGCAAAAGCATTCGCCGCAATAACCTCCTCCAAAAAGGCAATTGACCCTTTTAATTTATCTTCGGAGTTAGTCCCCCGCAGCATTTCATCTACCAGAATCAGGGTCTTTGGCTCGTTTTTCATGGCATCCAGCAGCAGACGAATTCTGTCAATCTCAGCTTTAAATGTAGAAGCGTTTTCCTGCAATGAATCTTTGATCCGCATGTAAGCGAATAGCTGAATTTGATCCGTCAGTTCAAACTGCTTTACAAAAACCGGGGCACCGGCATAGGCTAATAAAATATTACAGCCAATTGTTCTTAAAAAGGTACTTTTCCCCGACATGTTGGAGCCGGTGATCAGTGTAAGTCGATTGTTTTCTGTAAGGTCAAAATCATTACAAACCGCATTCTTCATTAATGGGTGGCCAGCACTTTTTGCTTTTATGGCAACCCGATCTCCGGTTTTTATTTCCGGGTACGTCCATTCTTTTTCATTAAAGGCCAAGGTGCTCAGACTGGTATAAACTTCAAACTGACCAATGGCTTCAAAAATGCGTTTGAAAAAGTCAGGGTGAGCATTCACCCATTTTCTCAAACGAATCATTTCAACAAGATCGAAAGGCGAAAAGAGATATAGAAAGAAAGCAGAGAGCTGATTGTCTTTCATCTCAATTTTCTTGGTAATCCGTTGAAAGGAAAGAATCGGATCTTTTTCGCCCGTGTCAATTGGCATAAGCTCAAAAGCCTCCTTTAAAACCTTGGATTCCCAGTTTTCTTTGAGAATCAACAACGAGGCCTGATGATAATAACCCAGCTCACGACTGATTCCTTTGAGTTTATGATAATAAGATTCTGTCAGCTCCTTATTCATTCCCGATAGACCAAAATGCAGACCCAGAAAAGCAAAAAGACAGATTGTGCCGGCTGTTACCGAGCCGAAATAAAAGGCAGCAACCAAAAACAAAGGGAAAATCCATTTGATAACCGGATAAAGAGAGATCAGCCATTCCATTTTCAAAACAGGAGGTTGCTCTAATCCCGTCAGGCCTTCTGTTTCAGTTTTTTTGAGTTCAAATAAAGAAGCCTGAAACTGCTGACGCCATTCATCTTTTTCAGCCAACTCTTTGACAGATTCCTGAGCTTCTGAAATGTCACTCGCACGCGGACTTTCTAGAAATTTACGGGCAAGTGCAGTAGTTCCCTCTTCCGTTTTTGCCCGGTTGATTTTGTGATACAAAGAAAAGTCTCCGAAAACATCAAGATCGCCCGAGTACCGGTGTTTAGGATTTTCAAAACGTTCTCCACCATCATAAACCGAGCTGCCACAATTGAGAATGTTGATTTCATTTTCAATGACATCCAGCATCACCTTTTGAAGGTTAAACTGGTCTGTAACCGAGTCATGATATTTGACTAGTTGATAAAAACCAAGTAAGACCCCAATGCCAACCGCAAGCGTGATAAAAAGAGAGGTCTTTAGCAGAAAATAGAACAAAACCGCAGCTGCCACAATGGCCAGAAGTCTGTAAGTAGAAACGTCATTGACCTTCTTTTGCAAAAGATTCAGCTCCTCTTTGGCTTCAGCAAGCCTCTTTTCATAATACTTCTCTACCATGTCCTTCATTTTGCGTGAAATTACCAAAGCCTTTCTATTTTTGTTTCATGTCCTCCCCTTTAAATAAGCCCATTGATTACCTGCGTGGAGTCGGTACACAACGTGCCGATCTGTTGAAAACAGAATTGGGGATATTCACCTATGCTGATTTGCTTCAGCATTATCCGTTCAGGTATGAGGACCGCAGTACTTTCCATACTATTAAGGGTATTCATGAAGACATGGAAGCTGCACAAATTAAGGGTCGGCTGGTCAGTCTTCAGAAAATCGGCTCTGCCAGAAAACAAAGACTTGTAGCCGAATTCTCAGACCACACCGGCACGCTCGAGTTGGTCTGGTTTCAGGGCATAAAATGGGTTGAAAAGAAATTGAGAATTGGTGGAGAATATCTGGTTTATGGAAAGCCCGTCAGATTCGGCAGTAAATACAATATCACTCACCCTGAAATTGATCTTCTAACCCCGGCCAATAGCAAAACAGGTGGTTTTAAACCTATTTATTCTCTTACTGATAAACTTCGCAAAAAGTTTGTGGATAGTAAAGTCTTGGGCCAAATCACCTTCAACGCCCTTCAGGATTTGGGCAAACAAATCCCGGAAAACTTGCCTCATAGTTTAATTGAGAAATTTAAGCTCATTCCAAGATATCAGGCCTTTCATCTGATTCATCATCCGAAAGATTTCAGTCATGTTAAACATGCCACAAGGCGATTAAAATTTGAGGAGTTATTCTACAATCAGTTAAATCTGATCAACCAAAAACTGGTTAAAAAAAGTGAGAATGAAGGCCACCTGTTCACCAAAACAGAACTACTCACCACCTTTTATGAAAACCACTTACCTTTTGAACTAACCGGAGCTCAAAAGAAAGTGATTAAAGAAATTTTCTTTGATTTCAAATCAGGCAGGCAAATGAATCGCCTTCTGCAGGGTGATGTGGGTTCGGGTAAAACCATTGTTAGTTTCATTTGTATGCTGATGGCCATTGACTCAGGTGCACAATGCTGTATCATGGCACCAACTGAGATCTTGGCTACTCAACATTTTCATGGGCTTCGCGAATTTGCGGAAGCACTAGACCTAAAAATTGAAATACTTACCGGTTCCACAAAAAAGAAAGAACGCGAATTGATTCACATAGGTCTACGGGATGGAAGCTGCAAGATTATTGTAGGCACCCATGCTTTACTTGAAGATGTGGTTCAGTTTCAAAATCTCGGACTTTGTGTCATTGACGAACAACATCGTTTTGGCGTAGCCCAGCGGGCAAAATTGTGGAATAAGAACAAAGAAAAGCACCCCCATATTTTGGTAATGACCGCAACGCCAATTCCCAGAACACTGGCCATGACACTATACGGCGATTTGGACGTTTCTGTAATTGACGAATTACCCGCCGGTCGAAAACCCGTCAAAACCGTTCATCGGTACGATTCCAAAAGACTTGAGGTTTTCCAGTTTGTCAGAGATGAAATCAAAAAAGGACGACAGGTTTACATTGTTTATCCACTTATTGAAGAATCTGAACAGATGGATTACAAAAACCTCATGGATGGCTACGAAAGTGTGGCCCGGGCTTTCCCGAATGAGGCACTGAGCATTGTTCATGGGAAAATGAAGCCACAGGATAAGGAGTTTGAAATGCAGCGTTTTGTCAAAGGCGAAACCTCAATTATGGTGGCCACCACTGTGATTGAGGTTGGCGTAAACGTTCCCAATGCCAGCCTCATGATCATTGAAAATGCAGAACGTTTCGGGCTAGCTCAGCTACATCAGCTTCGTGGTCGAGTGGGTCGCGGTGCTGAGCAATCTTACTGCATCCTGATGTCCGGGGTAAAACTGAGTAGCGATTCACGCAAACGAATTCAAACGATGGTGGAAACCAATGACGGCTTCAGAATTTCGGAAGTAGATTTGGAACTCAGAGGACCTGGAGATATGGCCGGGACCCAACAAAGCGGACTGGTTGATCTTAAAATAGCCAGTCTGGCCACAGATAGCAAAATCCTCACTTTTGCCAGAGAAGCGGCTCTCTCCATTCTGGATGACGATCCTAAACTTGAAAAACCGGAAAACCAAATGATTAACCGGCACCTGAAATCTGGAAAAGCAGAACACCTTAACTGGAGCAAAATCAGTTAGACAAACCCATTTCTCTTAATCGTTTCATTTCAGCCAAATGTCTGTTTAAACCTTTCGGTAAATAAAATTGCCTTGGTTATTAAACGTTCCGTGGCTAATATTGAGCGATAATTAGCCTTTAACTCGCTGTACCTTTGAAGATACTCGGAATTTCCGCTTTCTATCACGATTCTGCCGCCGCCATAATTGAAAATGGAGAAATTATTGCGGCTGCTCAGGAAGAACGCTTTACAAGAAAAAAACATGACCCCGGCTTTCCCAAAAATGCTGTGGAATTTTGTCTCAAATACGCTGGCCTTTCGTTAAGTGAGTTGGATGCTATTGTTTTCTATGACAAGCCTCTTCTTAAAATGGAGAGGTTGCTGGAGACCTACTACGCATTTTCACCTAAAGGACTTCGTTCTTTTTTAACCGCCATTCCTGTCTGGTTAAAGGAAAAAATGTTTCTCAAAAAAATGCTTTATACTGAGCTTTTTGAGATTGAGAAATTTGACAAGAAGAAGGTCAAACTTTTATTCCCGGAGCATCACCTTTCACACGCCGCCTCCGCCTTTTACCCGTCTCCGTATGAAGATGCAGCGATATTGACCTTAGATGGTGTGGGCGAATGGGCAACAGCCTCCATTGGTCATGGACAAGGTAAAAACCTGACGATATTAAAAGAGCTTAAGTTTCCTCACTCACTTGGCTTGCTGTATTCTGCTTTCACCTATTTTCTTGGTTTCAGAGTAAACTCCGGCGAATATAAGTTGATGGGTCTGGCTCCATATGGCCGGCACGGTTCTAAAGAAGTCGACGAATACAAAAGAATTATCAAGGAAGAGCTTATTGAGATTTATGATGATGGCTCTATCTGGTTAAATCAGAATTATTTCAATTACGCTACAGGTCTTAGAATGGTCTATGACGACAAGTGGGAAAAGTTATTTGGATTCCCTACCCGACCTGCAGAAAGCCAATTAGAGCAAAAGCATTGTGATCTAGGTCTTGCCATTCAGGAAATCACAGAGGAAATTGTGATTCTCATGGCCAAAGAAGCTCAGAAAATTACAGGAAGTAAAAACCTTGTTATGGCCGGAGGAGTGGCTCTCAACTGTGTGGCCAATGGTAAACTTCAGAATGCCGGTATTTTTGAGAATGTCTATATTCAACCGGCTGCTGGTGATGCCGGCGGGGCATTAGGGGCCGCTTTGGCAGCAAATTATCTTGTTTTTGATCAGGAGCGGAAAGTTGACTCTCAAAAAATGGATGAGATGTCAGGCTCTTATTTAGGTCCGATGTTCTCAGATCTGGAGACTGAATTGACCTCAAAAAAGTACAAAGCAAAATACACACGATTTGAGAGTTTTGAAGAACTCTCAAAAGAAACAGCCAGTCTGATAGCCGATGGTAATGTTATCGGTTGGTTTCAGGGAAGAATGGAGTTTGGCCCGAGAGCTTTGGGGGCCAGAAGTATTTTGGGAGACCCCAGAAACCCTGAAATGCAGAAGAAACTCAATTTGAAGATTAAGTACCGCGAAGGTTTCCGACCTTTTGCTCCATCGGTTTTGGCTGAGGATGTTGAAGAGTATTTTGAGTGTAAAACATCTTCTCCTTACATGCTCTTAGTGCATGGGGTTCAGCAGAAAAGAAGAAACCAAACACCGGATAATTACGAATCGCTTCCTATCTTAGACAAACTTTATTTCCTGAGATCTGATTTACCTTCGATAACACACATCGATTATTCGGCCAGAATTCAAACGGTTCATAAAGAAACCAACCCCAGGTATTATCAATTGATTTCAGACTTCAAAGACAAAACCGGCGTTGGTGTGGTGGTGAATACAAGTTTCAATGTAAGAGGAGAACCCATCGTATGCACACCTGAAGACGCCTACCGATGTCTTATGAGAACGGAGATGGATTATCTGGTCATCGGGAATTATTTATTTGACAAAAAAGAACAGCCTGAATGGTTGGAAAAAGACAACTGGCAGGAAGAATTTGTGCTTGATTAAAATACAGCTATGGACTTTTTAAAAGACTTATGGAATTTCATGAAGGAGCGTAAAAAGTGGTGGTTAACTCCCGTTATCATCGTTTTGCTTCTTATTGGTGTGGTAATTGTTTTGGGTGGAGGCTCGGCTATTGCTCCATTTATTTACACGCTTTTCTAAGATGGAAAAACAAAACAAATCGCAAGTTATACTATCTATTGTCGTGGGCTTTTTGGTGCTTTTTACCATTTTTAAAGCTCTCTGGCTACTTTGGGTATCTCTCGTAATTGGAGTATTGGGTTTACTTTCTGATGCATTTGCAAGTCTTGTTACCAAAGGCTGGCTAAAATTCGCAGAAATACTCGGTAGAATTAACGGTAGCATTTTGCTCACCCTGATTTTCTTCATCTTCCTTACTCCCATTGCTTTCTTAATGAGGGTTTTCAAAAAAGGGGATGAGCTAACTCTGAAAAAGCCGCAAGGCAGTAATTACGCTGAAAGAAATCATCAGTATACAGGCAAAGACCTCGAAAATATCTGGTAAAATAAAAGCTTCAGATAAAGTAAAACCCCGACCAATGGCCGGGGTTTTTGTTTTGTTGTACTCAGTTTGCTTTCGCAAAAAGAGTACATCAAATGTACTGATTCAAAATCATTTCGTAGTACTCTTGCTTACCACTAATTTGAGCTGGTTCACCCAATTCATGAGCAATGTTCCTCAAATCTTCAAGTGTAAGTTCTCCTTTCTCAAACTTAGCTCCGTTACCAGAATTGAAAGAAGCATAACGATCTGCTCTAAGTTTTTTGTACGGCGACTTTGTCAAAATATCATTGGCTACCAAAAGAGCTCTTGCAAAAACATCCATACCGCCAATATGAGCAATGAAGATATCTTCAAGATCTGTTGAGTTTCTTCTGGTTTTGGCATCAAAGTTTACACCACCGGTTTTAAAACCACCAGCTTCAAGAATAACCAACATCGCCTCAGTTACTTCATAAAGATCAACCGGGAATTGGTCAGTATCCCAGCCATTCTGATAGTCACCACGGTTAGCATCAATAGAACCCAGCATGCCGGCATCAGCTGCCATTTGAAGTTCATGAGCAAAAGTATGACCCGCCAAAGTAGCATGGTTTACCTCGGCATTGATTGCGAAATCATTTTCAAGTCCATGCTCACGAAGGAAACCAATCACTGTTTGAGAGTCAAAATCATACTGATGTTTTGTAGGCTCAGCAGGTTTTGGCTCAATATAGTACTTACCTTCAAAGCCGTTTTTACGACCGTATTCAGAAGCAATTTTCAGGAATTGACCAAGGTGAGCAAGCTCAGCTTTAGTATTGGTATTTAAAAGAGACATATAACCTTCTCTACCACCCCAGAATGTGTAGCCTTCTCCGCCCAACTCAATAGTGGCATCAATAGCATTTTTCACCTGAAGACCTGCATGTGCTACCACATCAAAATTAGGATTGGTAGAAGCTCCATTCATATAACGGGGATTAGTGAAAACGTTCGCTGTTCCCCAAAGAAGCTTAACGCCTGAAGCAGCCTGCTTTTGCTTGGCATAATCCACCATTTTTCGAAGGTTGCTCTCGTACTCTTTCACCGAATTGCCTTCAGGAGACATATCCACATCGTGGAAACACCACCAGCCGGCTCCTAATTTGGTGAAAAATTCAAAAGCAGCATCCATTTTATCATGGGCAGCACCTAAAGCATCTTTCTGAGAATCCCATGGAAAAATGTGGGTTCCAGGGCCGAAAGGATCACCACCTGTACCACAGAAGGTATGCCAGTAGGCTACGGCAAAACGCAGGTGATCACGCATGGTTTTACCAGCTACCACACGGTTTTCGTCGTAATACTTAAATGCCATCGGGTTATCAGACTCACGTCCTTCAAATTTGATAGGCTCTTTGATAAATGGGAAGAACTCCTTATCACCTAAAGTGAGGTTCAAATGGCTCATATTGTTTTTTGTAAAGGTTATTATTTCAGATTAAGTGTCAAATATACAATTAATATTTTAGGTTGTACTTTTGAACACTCAAATATTTGTCAAAGTCCAAACGCCAGCATGAAGAAACCGGCTATTATTGAGCCTAAGATGGGTCCGACTACCGGTATCCAGGCATAGCCCCAATTGTTTCCTCCCTTACCCGCAATTGGCCACACAGCGTGGGCAATTCTTGGTCCCAAATCTCTTGCCGGGTTAATGGCATAGCCGGTAGTACCACCCAATGATAAACCAATAGACCAAACTAAAACCCCAACAAGAAAGGGTTTCAAACCGCTGCTGGCTTCAGCATAAATGGCCATAACCCCTACAATCAACGCAAATGTGCCGATGACCTCGCTTACGATATTGGCGGGTGTATTTTTTATAGCCGGGCCGGTGCAGAAAACTCCTAGTTTAGTTCCCTGATCTTCAGTGGCAGCCCAGTGTGGGAAATACATTAGCCAAACCGTAGTGGCTCCCAGAAAGGCTCCGATAAACTGAGCAAGAATAAACGACCCTGCATTAGTAAAATCACCCGCATGTACAGCTAAACCAATGGTTACGGCAGGGTTTAGATGAGCTCCGTCACTTCCAAACTTCTGAGCCACAAAAACAGCCATTGCCACCGCAAAACCCCAGCCTGTGGCTGTGACTATCCAGCCTGAACTGTTTCCGTACGTTTTTGAAAGAGAAGTATTGGCGTTCACGCCTCCACCTAACAAGATGAGCATAAAGGTACCGACCAGCTCACCAATGAAGTTTGTTGTTTCCATTTTCTAAGGGTATAGGGTTTTGTTTGGGCAATTTAGTAATTTTGCGGCTTAATTATAATCAGATGTCTTTAAACACACTCACGGCCATTTCGCCAGTTGATGGTAGGTATCGTCGCCATACCGAATCGCTGGCTCCATTTTTCTCAGAATTCGGATTGATTCACTATCGGGTAAGGGTTGAAATTGAATATTTCATTGCTCTTTGCCAGATTCCACTTCCTCAGCTTGAGGGTTTTGATCCATCATTAATACCAGCCGTTAGAAAAATTTATGAGAATTTTTCTGAAGAAGACGCTCAGGCCATCAAAGAGATTGAAAAAACGACGAATCATGACGTAAAGGCGGTTGAGTACTTCATCAAAGAAAAGTTTGCCAAACTGGGTATCGCTGAGCAATCAGAGTTTGTCCATTTCGGTCTTACATCTCAAGACATCAATAATACTTCCATTCCACTTTCTCTAAAGGAGGGCTCCGAGCAAGTTATCTTTCCAACTTTGCAATTGATCCTGGATACCTTGAATAAACTTTCTGAAGACTGGAAAGATATTTCAATGCTCGCCAAAACGCATGGTCAACCAGCCTCTCCCACTCGCTTAGGGAAAGAAATCGCAGTTTTTGCCGAAAGATTGCAAGTGCAGTTCGACCAATTAAAGGATATCCCTTTCTCGGCAAAATTTGGGGGAGCTACAGGTAATTTCAATGCTCATCATGTAGCTTATAAAGAGCATGACTGGGTGGCCTTCGGGAATCATTTTGTCAATGATATTCTTGGTATTCACCGCAGCCAGAAAACCACTCAAATTGAGCATTACGATAATCTTGCTGCTTATTCTGATGCCATGAAACGCATCAATACTATCTTGATTGATTTCTCCCGTGACATCTGGACATACGTGATGATGGAGTATTTCAAACAGAAAATTAAAGAAGGTGAGGTTGGCTCTTCGGCTATGCCACATAAAGTAAACCCGATTGACTTTGAAAATGCCGAGGGTAACCTTGGCGTGGCGAATGCTTTACTCGAGCACTTTGCGGCTAAATTGCCCATCTCCAGATTGCAGCGTGATTTGACGGACTCCACTGTTTTGAGAAACATTGGTGTACCACTAGCTCATGTATTAATAGCCTTGAAATCTCTCGAAAAAGGAATTGGCAAATTACAATTGAACGAAGCTGCTATTCAGCGTGATTTAGAGGAGAACTGGGCCGTGGTAGCTGAAGCTATTCAAACAGTGCTAAGAAGAGAAGGTTTCCCGAAACCTTATGAGGCATTGAAAGCTTTGACGCGGAAAAACGAGAAAATCACAGAGAAATCTATCAAAGAGTTTATTGAAACTCTTGATGTTTCAGACAAAGTGAAATACGAATTGAAGGCGATTTCTCCGTTTAATTATACCGGAGTTTAAGCCATTGAAAGCCGAGCGTGATGTTCGGCTTTTTAATTTCAAAAATTATGACCATTTTTGTCATGTTATATTTTGTAATAATGAGATTCGGAGAGTTTTTAAAGCAATCGAGGGTAGAAAAAGGCCAGACCATGCAGCAGTTATCGGCTTTATCCGGTATTGATCAGGCTCTGATTTCAAAATATGAAAGTAGCAAACGCTTTCCGTCCGATAAGCACTTACTTTGTCTTGCTTCAGCACTTGATGTACCGGTTCATTCTTTAAAAAAAGAATGGATTGCAGATCGCATTTTACAATTATTAGGAGATTATGACGATCCTTTGGCCGTCCTTACGTTGGCTGAGAGTCGTGTAGAATATCTGACATCTCAAAAAGCGTTGCAGCTGCAAGATGTAGACGAATACACCAAAGACCGATTAAGCGAGCTTGATGATTTGCACAAAGACTGGACAGGCAAAAAGCCTTTGAATGCTCTGCAACTTTCAAAACTGCAGGAATATTTTAATGTCAATTACACCTTTGACAGTAACCGGATCGAGGGTAATACCCTGACTCTTCAGGAGACACATTTGGTAGTCAATGAAGGCATTACCATCAGTGGAAAAAGCATGAAAGAGCATCTGGAGGCCATCAATCATATGGAGGCCATAGGGTTTATCAGGGATATGGTAACCGGCAATGAAGACATCACCAAAAGGAATGTCCTTGATATTCATCGCTTAGTTTTGAAGTCTATTGACAAAGAAAATGCCGGTGCGTACCGTAAAGTGGGAGTTCGTATTTCGGGTAGCCAGTATATGCCACCAGACGCACTTCAGGTTCCTGAATTAATGGATGATTTCTTCCGGTTTTATCAGGAACAAAAGCTCAAAATGCACCCGGTTTTACTGGCAGCTGAGATGCATGAGCGGCTGGTGAGTATTCATCCGTTCTTAGATGGGAATGGCCGAACAGCCAGGCTCGTCATGAATTTTATTCTACTTAAACATGGCTACACACTAGCTATTCTCAAAGGCGACGCAGAATCAAGGCTTGAGTATTATAAGGCCTTGGAAGATGTGCAGCTCAATAACGATCAAAGGCCTTTTTACAGGCTGATCATAAGAAAGGTTAAAGATTCATTGAAAGAGCATTTGAGTATGGTCTAAATGCGGAGTAATTACCCTCCGCATTTTTTTTAGTTAGTTTCCTCCAAAGACTGAAGTCTTCAACTCTCCACCAAACTCTCTAAAGGAGACGAAATCTGCTCCAACTAATATCTCTCACAGAACTAAAGAGAGATATTTTGTACTGGAATTAATATGATGTTGTAAAAATCGCCTTCTAACATTTTAGCATTAACATTTACCCACATCTCTTTTGTATTAATACTCAATTATTACTAGCATTTCAAACCGAAAACTAACGACATCATTATTATATAATGCCTTAATTCATTTTTGCCATCTTTTATTTCGCTTGTTAAATCATTTACATTTTTCAATTCACTTATACTGTGTTTATACAGAATTTTATCGTTTATACTATTCTATAAAAACATTGCATACAATAAAGAATTTGGCTACAAAAGAAGCATTTATATCTAAAATACTTTGCAACAACATTGGTATTATACTTAATTCGAATCATCAAATAATTGAGTATTATTACTCATTTATAAACAAAAAAGCCCCAATGGATTCGTGGTCCGAGAGGGGCTAAAAGGTAGAATAAGTAAAACTTAAACTGTTTCAAAAGTATGAAAAAATTAGTTGGATTGAAGTATCTGGCAGCCCTCTTTCTTTCAGGGTTATGTGCAGAAAAGTCTCTGGGTCAATTTACCCTGTCGGCAGAAGTAAGACCCAGAACTGAAGTTAGAAATGGTTTTAAAACACCCACATCTGAAGGTTTTAAACCAGCTGTCTTCACGGAGCAACGTAGCCGCCTTTATGTTGATTACAAGCAAGACAAGTATCAAATGAAACTTGCCTTTCAGGATGTCAGATTTTGGGGTGAAACTACTCAAATCTTTAAGCGTGAAACCGGAACCACTTTTCTAAGCGAAGCCTGGGGAGAACTTAACCTCTCTGAAAAAGTCTCGGTTAAAGCCGGTCGTCAGATTATTTCCTATGACAATCAACGATTTATTGGAGGTCTTGAATGGGCTCAGCAAGGAAGAAGGCATGACGCTATTCTATTGAAATTTGAAGATGGCTCTAAGGCATCCAAGCTTCATTTGGGTTTCGCTTTTAATTCTGACCAGGATATTGCCGAGCCTGCATTTCTTCAACGACCAGCCGCTAATTTTTACTCTGTAGGTGGAAGCTATAAAAGCATGCAATATGCATGGTATCATAAAGACTTTAAAGACGGGGGTCTATCTCTGGTAGCATTAAATAATGGTCTTCAAAATGCGGACAGCACTGTGTCTAACAAGCAAACTGTAGGAATGGTACTCTCAAAAAAGGTTGGCAAAATCACCTTTGAGACTGAAAACTATTACCAAACCGGCAAACTGGGCAAAAATGATGTTAGTGCACTCTTAGCCAGTATAAACGCCACCATCCAAACCAAACTTACTCCTGTAACACTCGGCTATGAGTATATCTCTGGTAAGGATGATTCAGATGTATCAGGAAAGGTCACAAACTTCAGCCCTGACTTTGGTACCAATCATGCCCACAATGGCTTCATGGATTACTTCTTTGTAGGACCTGCCAATGGAAGCGTCGGAGTACAGGATATATACCTGAAAACAAAATTCAAACTCGGCAAAGGGGCTCTAATGGCTCATGCTCACCAGTTTCTTACCGGGTCTGAACAACTTACAGAATCAGGCGGTAAACTAAACAGCAGCATGGGTACTGAAATAGACCTTGTCTACGCTCAGAAAATAGGCTCAGATATCACATTGAATATTGGCTTTTCGGAGCTACTGGCCACCGACACCATGCTTGCCCTGAGACCCGGAAATTCAAAGTCAAACAACTGGGCATGGGCTATGATCACGTTTAAGCCAACACTTTTCAAATCAGAGAAATAATTAACACTGTCATAAACATAAAATCATGAATAAAAGATATTTAAATTGGATTTTACCTGTTCTTGCCTTCGGAATGATCCTTTTGCAATCTTGCGGAGGCTCTACTGAAAGCTCTGAAAGTGGCGAAGACGCTACCATAGGAGCAGATATAGAAAAACCTCAATTGACCTTCGGCTTCATCAAGCTTACCGATATGGCACCTCTGGCCATCGCTAAAGAGTTGGGATATTTTGAGGATGAAGGACTTTACGTGACCATAGAAGCTCAGTCGAACTGGAAAAACGTTTTGGACAGAGTTATTGACGGTCAGCTAGACGGCTCTCATATGTTGGCTGGTCAGCCGATTGCCGCCGGAGCAGGTTTTGGCCGTCAGGCTGAATTGGTTACTCCATTCTCTATGGATCTAAACGGAAACGGTATTACCGTATCAAACGATGTTTGGGCCAAAATGAAACCAAATGTTCCCAAAGGCCCCGACGGAAAACCAATACACCCAATAAAAGCGGATGCTCTTAAGCCCGTAATTGCGGAATATAAAAACGCCGGAAACCCTTTCAAAATGGGTATGGTATTCCCGGTTTCAACCCATAACTATGAAATCAGATACTGGCTGGCTGCTGCTGGTATTAACCCTGGTTTTTATACTGCTGATAATATTCAGGGACAGATTGATGCTGATGTATTGCTCTCTGTTACACCTCCGCCTCAAATGCCTGCAACGCTGGAAGCCGGAACCATCTATGGCTATTGTGTAGGTGAGCCTTGGAATCAGCAAGCAGTTTTTAAGGGTATTGGTGTGCCCGTAACAACGAACTATGATATCTGGAAAAACAACCCGGAGAAGGTCTTTGTGATGACCAAGAAGTTTGTTGAGGAGAACCCTAACACTGCAAAGGCCGTGACCAAAGCCTTGATTCGTGCGGGTAAGTGGTTGGATGATCCCGCCAATCGCCCGAAAGCTGTGGGTATTCTTTCAATGCCAGATTACGTGGGTGCTGACTCAGTAGTGATTGCCAATTCGATGACCGGAACCTTCGAATTTGAGAAAGGAGACAAGAGAGAAATGCCTGATTTCAATGTTTTCTACAAGTATAACGCCACCTATCCATTCTTTTCTGACGGTATTTGGTTCTTAACTCAAATGAGAAGATGGGGTCAAATTCCTGAGTCTAAGCCAAAAGAGTGGTATGAAAACACTATCAAAAACATTTATCGCCCTGATGTTTGGCTTAATGCTGCTCAGGAGCTAGTGGCCGAAGGAAAAATCCCAGCTGAAGATATCCCAGAAACCGACGGCTACAAAGAGCCGACAAAAGACTTTATTGATGGCACCTTATATGACGGTAAGGACCCAATCGGCTATATCAATAGCTTCAAAATAGGAAACAAGGACTAATGACTGACATCCCCTTCTGGTTGTCAGAAGGGGACTTTTTCAATTCAAATATTCTCAATAATGAAAACGACAGCGACACTAAAAAAACCAATTGACTTGTCATTTCTCAAGCCAAAATTTCTAAAGGAAGGAGGGCTGAAAAACTCGCTTTTTACAATTGCATCTATTCTGGTTTTTCTGGGTGTCTGGCATCTGGGAGCCACCTGGCTTTTCAATATTGAGGCCGACAGAAAAATTCAAAAAGCTTTAACCGAGCAAGGTACTGAAGCTGCACTGAAAATGGAGGAATGTATTGCCTCTGGAGCCGTAAAGTGTAAACCAAACACCTTACCTACGCCAAACCAAGTGCTGGCTGGCTTTAATACATTGTGGCTAGATCACAAGGTTATTTCAGCTGACAAAAAAGCCTTTGCTCAAAAAACGGCAAAAGTAAATGCCAGCCGTGAGGCCAAAGGCCTTTCTCCAATCGCATATACAGGTCGACCTTCTTTTGTTGATCAGATCGGTACCAGCATAAAGACCGTTCTTGCAGGCGTCCTTCTTGCCCTGTTGCTTGCTGTTCCTGCCGGAATAGTTCTTGGACTCAGCACCAGACTAAAGTCATCACTGAACTGGATTATCCAGGTTTTTAAGCCGGTTTCTCCGGTAGTTTGGCTCCTGTTGGTTTTTATGATTGTAAAAACTGCAATATCAAATGCTGATATGGATAAGTCTTTCATTATCTCATTCATTAGCGTTGGACTTTGCTCCATGTGGGCTACACTTGTGAATACCTCCGTAGGCGTTTCTTCTGTTGAAAAAGACTATCTCAACGTAGCCAGTGTACTGCAGCTTAGCACTTTCAAAAAGGTTTTTAAGGTGATTCTTCCCGCCTCTTTGCCTATGATTTTTACAGGATTAAGAATTACTGTTTCAGTGGCCTGGATGGTACTGATCGCTATTGAGCTTTTGGCTCAAAGTCCGGGCTTGGGTTCGTTCGTATGGGAAGAGTTTCAAAACGGAGCCAATGACTCCAATGCCAAAATCATCGTAGCCATGTTTGTTATCGGCTTTATCGGTTTTGCCCTGGATAGAATTATGATGTATCTGCAAAACGCAATGAGCTTTAAATAAGAAAACTATGTCAATACTTTCAATCAATAACGTCTCAAAAAGCTACGGCAGCGGAAGCAGCAAGGTCGATGTGCTGAAAAACATCAATCTGGAGGTGGAAAACGGTGAATTTCTGGCCATTGTCGGTTTCTCAGGAAGTGGAAAAACCACATTGATGCAGATGCTGGCCGGCCTAGTTCAACCTGATCGTGGAGAAATCATCTTCAAAGGCGAAAAAGTAACCGGACCGTCTGCAGAAAGAGGAATGATATTTCAAAACTATTCACTCCTGCCCTGGCTGACCGTGTATGAAAATGTCGCCTTATCTGTCAATGCCATTTATAAAGACAAAAGCAAAGTCATCAAGGACCGCATCATTCGTGAAAGTGTTGAAATGGTTAACCTAACCCCGGCCATCAATAAAAAGCCCAAAGAGCTTTCAGGTGGGATGCGTCAGCGTGTTTCCGTGGCCAGAGCACTGGCGGTTGACCCTGAATTATTATTGATGGATGAACCCCTGAGTGCACTGGATGCCCTGACCAGAGGAAATCTTCAGGACGAAATCCTGAACATCTGGAGCAAAAACAAGCGAACCGCCATACTCATCACGAATGATGTGGATGAAGGCATTTTGATGGCTGACCGTATTATTCCGCTTGATCCAGGACCAAACGCCACCTTTGGGCCTGAGTTCAAAATTGATTTAGAAAGGCCACGCGATAAAACGGCCATGAATCATGACCCGCGTTTCAAGCAAATCAGAAATAATATTATCGAATATCTGATGGACATCGGAGAAGGACGTAAATCAACCGAAACCGAGGAATTCATTTTGCCTGATCTTCAGCCGATTATAAAAGGATCATCATTAAAAAAAGTAGCCTAAACAGTACTCAATATGGAAGTTTTAGAGAAATACGAAGTCGATATAGCCGAAAGTGTGAGCAATGAAAACATGCTTGAGATCAAAGAACTGGTCAAAATCTACCCAACACCTAAAGGCGAATATGTGGTACTGGATGGCCTGAATCTCAATATCAAAAACGAGGAAATCATCTCTGTGATCGGGCACTCTGGCTGTGGTAAAACGACGCTACTCTCCATGATTGCTGGGCTCAACCCCATCTCCGGTGGCGAAATCGCTCTGAATGGCTCACCGATCAAAGGACCGGGACCAGACAGAGGTGTGATCTTTCAGTCTCCGAGCCTTTTGCCTTGGATGACCGCCCTCGAAAATGTGATGCTAGGGGTGAAAGAAGTGTTCCCGCATGCCACAAAAAAGCAACAGGCCGATATCTGTAAATACTATCTCTCTAAAGTAGGACTTGGCGACTCATTCGACAAAAAAGCAAGAGATCTGTCGCAAGGGATGCAGCAGCGGGTAGGTATAGCCCGAGCCTTCGCTTTGAAGCCTAAAATGCTTCTGCTGGATGAGCCTTTCGGAATGCTGGATTCTCTTACCCGCGGTGAGCTTCAGGATTTGCTTCTTGAGGTCCTAAACAAAGAAAAAATTACCGCGATGATCATCACCCACGACGTCGATGAATCCATTTTTCTAGCAGACCGGGTGATCATGATGACCAGCGGCCCGAGAGCTACCATTGGCGATACCCTACAAATTGAAATCCCAAGACCAAGAAACCGCAAAGAAGTTCTGGAACACCCTGAATATTATAATTACCGGGAGTATCTGATTAACTTTTTGGAGGGGCATTAACTTACCACTCCGCCACCAAAGTCTGTCCCCCGACCGTTTTGTCATCAATTTTGCAGTGGATTTTGGCGTCTAGAGGCAGGTAAATATCAATGCGGGAGCCGAATTTGATGAAGCCGAATTCGGTGCCTTGCTCTACTGCTTTGCCTTCTTCTACGTACCAGCAAAGGCGACGAGCCAATGCTCCGGCCACCTGACGGAAGAGGATTTCCTTTCCGCTTTTGTGTTCTACCACAATGGTGCTGCGTTCGTTATCCGTGCTTGATTTAGGGTGCCAGGCTACCAGGTATTTGCCCGGGTGGTATTTAAAGTATTTGACAACTCCGGAGATCGGGTTGAAGTTGATATGCACATTCACCGGCGACATGAAAATGCTGATCTGCCTTCTGGGGCCGTTGAAATATTCAGTTTCTACGATTTCTTCTATTACCACCACTTTGCCATCGGCCGGTGCCAGAATCTGATTTTCGTTCTGTACCAGCGAACGCGACGGCTTTCTAAAGAACTGAAGAACCAAACCCATGATCACCAAACTGGCGAGCAGCCAAAGAACGTGAATAATATCGTTTTCCGGCAAAAAATAGCGTAGAATAATGTAAATGGCCACTACGCCCGTTAGAGCAATTAGTATGGTGGCCTTGCCTTCTTTGTGAAGCGTCATAAAAACAGGGTATGATCTAAGGGACAAATATAACAGGGTCTGCATGATTTACACGAACGCCAGGAAAAATGGCGTTATTTGTGAAGTACTTTCCAAAATGATCTTAAAACCCGTATGATCTCAAACACCCGCTTCTGGCTATCATGGCCAAAGCCGCTGAAAAATCTTTTCTTACTGCTCGCAATTTTGTTTGTAACAGCTTCGGCTTTTATGCTTTACTGGCATTTTAACACTTACGAAAACGTGCTGAAATGGAATATTGCTACCGAGCTTCTTCAAAAAGACATTGCCGTACCTGCATTTGTGGAGAAAGGACTTCAGTTTACGCAGAACGAGGTGGTCTATTACGTCAAAGAATGGTTTATTCCTTCCCACCAACAAATGAACCGAATACCGGCCATGTTTCTCCTTGGCCTCACCGTTTTGGGCGTTAGTCTTATCACCGGCTCCCTGAGTTTTGAGAATACCAAATGGTTTTTACCGGCCATTATTGCCGCTGCGGCTTTTCTGCTTACCGGACGTTTTGAAGTACTGTTTCAGCAAACTTCAAATCTGCCGTTTCTTGTGGCATTTGCTCTACTTGGCGGGCTCCTTTTCGTTTTCAATGCTTTTTTGAGAAAAACAGGTTTACTGACGCGTGTTTTATCAGTTTTGCTCACCACCCTTGCCATTTTAGTCTTTGCCACATACCGAAAGAATATCAATGAACCACTGTTGGCTTTTACTCATTACGGCCTCATTTTCCCCATCATTATTTTCTCGGTTTTTGTCTTTACCATCGCTCATGAAGGAATTGGGCTCGTGGTTTGGTCAGCTACCAATAGCTCGCAAAAAGGCCGAAGTTCGTTTAATTCCTACCTGATCCTCTCCACTTTTTATCTGCTTAATTGCCTACTCATTTACCTCGAAAATGTTAAGATTATAGATCAAAGCAGCTTTATCATTAGCCCTGTTTGGTTGTTTTTGTTTTCATCCATTGCGGGAGTCTGGGGTTTCAGAAAACAATCTGAAGATCTCGGATGGTTTAGTTTCCGACAAACCGGAGCCTGGCTATATTTTGGGATGGCTCTTATCTCCGTTGGCGTTCTGGCCTTCGCTTTTGCCTCCGGCAACGACCCCCTTTTTGAGTTACTGATCGACTACATTGCTATCTGCCATCTGATCATGGGACTGGCCTTTTTTGTGCATGTGCTTATCAATTTTACGCAGCTTTTCCGGGGCGGCTATGAGGTTGATAAAGTTTTATACAAGCCTAAATTCAGTCGTCTAATTTTGGCCAAAGTAGCAGGTATTGCAGCTATTGGCTTCCTGTTGATTCAAAAAAATATTTACAGTTACCAGCAATTAAAAGCTGGTCTTTCCAATGCTTTGGGAGACTATTATCTGGCCGAAAACGAACTTACCGCAGCCGAAACTTATTACAAGGAATCTATCGAAAATGATTTTTATAACCACAAAGGCAACTACGCTCTGGCTCAAATGGCCTTTCAGGTGGGCGACAGAATTACAGCTTCTTATTATTTTAAAAGGGCAATTCAAAAGAACCCGACTGAGTACGCCTATGCGGCTTTGAGCCAAAACCTTGAAACTGAAGACTTGTATTTTGAATCACTTTTCAATTTACGTGAAGGTCTTCAGAAGTTTCCCCAAAGTTCCGTTTTACAAACCAATATGGCACGTACATTGGAAAAAGCCAGTGCTCGTGATAGCGTCTTTATTTATCTCAATCAGGCTTTGGAAAACTGCGGCAAATGCGAGGTTCAGAAAACTAATCTTCAGGCCTTCTGGATTGAAAATGCACAAGTCGCCAAGCTGGATTCAGTGACCTCTGAACTCAAAGCTGAAAGCATGAGCAATATTGCTAATCAACTGGCCATTTCCAGAATAAGCGGCGTCAATCCAGAACCTTTACCTGAATTGTACAAAGGCACATCCCCAAATACTGGAGAATTTGCCGCCTTTTATAATCAATTAAGCTTGCCCCAAGTAAGCATCGAACTGCCTGATAGCGTTTGGGCTAATTTGGTGGAAAATACCGTCGGAGCCGGGCTTAATAATGAAATCTTGTTCCTCAAAGCCAATCAGGATTATAAAAATCAGGAGATAATTTCAGCAGTAAAACAACTGAGTTATCTGGCACAAGACAGCACAGAAACCGGCGTGAGAAACCGAAGAACGCTCGGACTATGGTATTTGAATGAAGGACTATATAATCGTGCTGTCGACAACTTTAGAAAGTCGGGTGATCTCTCTTCGGTAGAAGTACTGGAAGCTAACAATTTCAGAAGTCATTTGCTCGACTCACGACTTCAACAAGCTGACGAACTCGGCCAGCTGGAAATCAATGAAGAAACCTATGAAGATATTTACAAGAGAGCTCCGTTTAACGAATTCCTGACAGCCGATATCGCCGAATTCCTTGCCGAAAAAGGAAAGGTTAATGAGGCTTACAATTTGGTTTTTAACGCTCTGGAGTTCAATGATCAATCTCCCCTACTCTGGCAAAAATATGTTCTGCTGGCTGTGAAAAACGGCGTAAATGATTATGCTTTGGATGGTCTGGATAAACTGGAAACATTGCTACCTGACGATGAATTCGGGAAGTTTTATGAGCAATATGAGCAGGCCAAAAAAGACTTTGAAGCTGGTTTTGATCCACTCTAATTGTTCAAAGGGTTGAATAAAATGCCTCCTTTACCAAACCACTCAAATTTTTTCAAAACCACCTATCCGCCCGATTTGACTTTGATAAAAAAGCATATCGGCAATTGCTTTGAAAACTTACCTTTGTATGGAGTCAAAACACATTGACCGGTTTAAAGTCTAATCTGAAGGAAACGCATGAAAATTATTGAAACCAAAGATATTGCGAAGCGTTATGTGATGGGTACTGAGGTGGTTGACGCCCTGAAATCCATTTCTATCAGCATCAATAAGGGAGAGTATGTTGCCTTTATGGGGCCTTCAGGTTCAGGAAAATCTACCTTAATGAATATCATTGGTTGCCTTGACTCTCCAACTGGCGGCTCCTATGTGCTGAATGGCAAAGACGTTTCTGACATGACAGAAAACGAGCTCGCCGAAATCAGAAATAAGGAAATTGGCTTCGTGTTTCAAACGTTTAATCTTTTGCCGAGAATCTCATCAAGAGATAATGTGGCCCTGCCTTTGATTTATGCCGGTTTCAGCAAATCAGAAAGAACCGATAAAGCCCAAAAAGTACTGGAAAGCGTAGGCCTTGGTGATAGATCAACACACCGACCTAATGAACTTTCAGGAGGGCAACGGCAGCGTGTGGCCGTGGCCAGGGCTTTGGTGAACAACCCCTCAATTCTGCTTGCTGATGAGCCTACCGGTAACCTTGATACGAAAACCTCGTATGAGATCATGGAGCTTTTTGAGGAAATTCACAGTGGAGGTAATACCATTATCATGGTTACACACGAAGAGGATATTGCTCAATATGCTCATCGTATCATCCGCCTTCGAGATGGTTTGATTGAGTCTGATATTGTGAACCCTAACCCTACTAACCCACGCGAAATGGCCGCCAAACTAGCGGCTGAGCAGGAAGACTGATTCAAAATCGGTTCAATTTCAGTTCAGACAAAACATTCTTCTTTTAAACTTCGTTTATTTGGAAAGACACAGAGCGGTTCTGTGTCTCCTAAATTCTAAAACCAATTAAACGAAAGATGAAAAAACTATTATTTCTCTCTTTAGCATTGCTATTCACAGGCTCTGTAGCTTTTGCTCAGGCACCAGCCAGCCCGAAAAAAACAGCGGAAGGTGATGGAGTATCTGTAGTCTATGGTGCCCCTTCTAAAAAAGGCCGTGAGATTTTTGGCGGTTTGGTACCATATGGAGAAGTATGGAGAACGGGAGCAAACAACGCTACCGAGCTAACCCTCTCAAAAGACGGCAAAGTTGGCGGAGTTAATGTTAAAGCCGGGACTTACACCTTATTCACTATTCCTCAGGAAGATGGCAACTGGACCGTAATTCTAAACCCAACTCTTGGGCAGTGGGGAGCTTATGGTTATGCAAAAATTAAGGATGCCGACCTTCCTCATATTCCTGCTAAAGCCTCTGCCACCAATGGCACTGTTGAGCTTTTCAGTATTTATTTTGAAGGAAGCGATATGGTGATTGCATGGGATGACACCAAGGTGGTGGTGCCTATTGAGATGTAAGAAAGATTATCACAAAAAAAAGCCCGCTTTGAAAATTCAAAGCGGGCTTTTTGGTTTTAGGCTTCAACCCCTATTGAAACTTAACTACCTGCACGGGCTTAGGTCTGCTTATTTCCAAAGAATGAACAGACTTGTTTTGGCCATCATTCAGTTTCAGCTGATAAGTGCCATCCGGCAAGGCGTTGACATCAAAGGCAATCATACCTTTTTCTTCCTTCTTTTTTACTGAAGTTGACTCCAGCACATTCCCTTTTTCATCTTCAAATGAAATAGTAAGGCTGTTACCAGCTTCTTTCTCAATAAAGGTTTTGATCAGACCACTGTTATGGTCAAAATACATCCCTACTTCATAGGTTTTGGGTCCTTCAGTTTCTACCGTTTCGTTAGCATAACCAGTGGAAAAGGCCATTGCGGCCAAAAGTGCTAATGCGATTGTTTTTACTTGCTTTCTCATAATTGTAATAGTTTTATTTGTTTTTATAAGTAATAGATAATCAAAGGGTTGCTTATTTCCTTTTGACGATTCAAAGGTCTGGATTTATAGCTACTGTGCAATACATAATAGTATGTATGGCAAATAAACTTTATGATCGGAAAACCTTTGATTTCGAAGGAAGCGTCGGCTCCCCTTTTTCAACCTGTGAAAGAGATGCGAAAGCTTTCGTAGCTGTTGCCTGAAGATTTGTTAAAAAGGGTTAAAAAAAACGGGCGATAGTTTTTATTGAAAGTCAAGGACAACTGACAAAACATAAAAGGCTGATTAAAATTGATTAGTTTAGAAACGGATATTGATAGCCTGAATGAAAACCAGCATTTTGACCCGAAAAAGTTCACCCTTACTCTTTGTACTTCTTAGCCTTCTTTTCGCCACCTTGACCAAGGCTCAAAAATCTGAAAGATTCTCGGAAGAGGTAAAACAGTCTGTGTTGGCTCAAAGGCCTGACTCCATTTTAGCCTGGCTAAATAAACATTACGACCACGAAATAGGTATTTACCCTGACGTGGCTAAAGCCGGCATTGAAAGAGCCACCAAAACAAATAATAAAGAACTTATAGGTGACTTTTATTCGGCCTTTGCAGAGTGGTACGGTTATCATGGTTTATACTCCCGTGACTCGGTGATTAAGCATAGTCTACTGGCTTTGAAAAACTATGAGCTTTCAGGCAATAAGCAAAAAACGGCACAAACTCATCGGTCTGTCGCTTACGACTACATCAATGAAAGACAGATCCCCGAAGCTCAGTCTCACATTTTCAAAGCTATTGAGCTCTTTGAAAAAGTGGAGGACCAAGAAGGAATAGCATCCTCTTACCGAATGCTCGCCAACTCATATATTGTGACTAAGGACGCTGAAAAAGCCCTGAAATATCTGGATTTAGCTGCTCCGATTTTCAGGGACACTGAGAGTTATCCCTCGCTTTCCTACACTTACCTCGGTTATATCAATGCTTACATTTTAGGGGGTCAGCACAAAAAAGCCCTTGAAGCCGCTGATGAGTGTTTACGCATTGTCAAAGAAAAAGTGCCCAACGAGGTTTTCGTGGAAGTAAGGGCCTGGAACTTCAAAGGAGACGCCTATCTGGGGCTTAACAAAAATGAAGAGGCTCTGAAAGCCTATCAAAAAGCGTATGACCTCTGCGTAATTCAGATTGGTGAAGAGAGGTCTGCCACCTGGCTTACACAGGTTGGCTGGGCCTATCAGAAGCTTGGAAAATATCAGCTCGCGATTGACAATTTGCTGGCAGGAATTAAGGCTTATGAAGAAAAAGATAATGAAAACATCGTAGCGGACTATCAGAAAATTGCAGAATGCTATGAAGCTTTGGGTGACTACAAAAATGCTCTGATCTATACTCATAAGGCCGATGCCGCTCAGCAGCGACTCTACGCCAGTAAAATAGAAAGCCTGGAAAATGAAGCCGTCATCAAATACGAAACCGGAAAAAAGGACGAAGCTTTGGCAGCCCAGAGTGAGCTTCTGGCTCAGAAAAACCGTACAGAAACCATCACCTTTACTGCCCTGGGAATTCTGGTTCTCCTACTGGCAGGCCTGTACTATTCTTTCAGAAAAAATCAGAAAGCTAAAAATGAAATAGCGGCAAAAAATGCCGAAAACGAGTTATTACTTAAAGAGATTCACCATCGCGTGAAAAACAATCTTGAAATGGTAAAAAGCCTGATTGCCTTGCAGTCTGCCAGGTTAGAAGACTCGGTAACGAAAGATGCCATGATCGCCAGTCAGAACAGGGTTCAAAGCATGGGGATTATCCATCAGAAACTATATCAGGGGAAAAATCTGGGGAGCATAGAAATGAAAGATTACTTCATCAACCTAAGCGAAGAAATACTGGATAGTTTTAATGCAGATGAGAAAGTGAAAATTGAATGTGCCATGGATACACTGGAACTGGATGTGGACACCGCGGTACCTATAGGGTTAATTGTCAATGAATTGCTGACAAATGCCTTAAAATACGCTTTCCCAGACAGAAAGGAGGGCGAAATTATGATCAGTTTAAGTAAAGACGGAGGTAAAATTTTGAAACTGAATGTCACTGATAATGGTGTAGGTAAACAAAAAGACGTGAAACCAAAAGGTACAGGATTTGGCTCCCAATTAATTCAACTACTCACCCAACAGCTCAATGGTACAATGAAGGAAGAAAGTCACAAAGGTACCGTCGTTTCTTTTGAATTTAAATTAGACCAGGCGGCCTGATGAATACTCCAGTTAAAATTTTGATCGTGGAAGACGAGATGCTCATCGGAGCCAATATTTCGATGATTCTGGAAGAACTCGGCTATGAAATCAGCGGTCTGGTTCCACGAGCTGAAGATGCCCTTTTGAATATCAAAAGCAATAAGCCTGATATCATATTACTGGATATTCAACTTAAAGGAAATATGGATGGGATTGCCCTGGCAGAGGTGATTCAGCAGACTAATCCAGTTCCTGTCATCTTTTTAACTGCAAACAGTGACGAGGCCCATTTTAACAAGGCTAAGGAAACCAATCCCTACGCTTTTCTTTCAAAACCTTTCAAAAAACGTGATTTACAGCGGGCTCTTGAGCTGACCATAAACCGACTGAGGGCCGAAACAAAAGATGAACCTGAGGAGAGTTCAGTGGTATCTGATCGGATCTTTGTCAGAGACCACGAAAAACTTGTCAAGATCGCTATTCAGGACATTCAATACATTGAAGCCGAGCGAAACTACTGCCGAATCTGCTCAAACAACAAAGATCATATCCTGACCACCACGCTAAAAAGCCTGGAGGAGAAACTGCCTTCAAATCCGTTTTTGAGAATCCACCGTTCTTTTATCGTCAATCTGCACCATATCGATGAAGTGGGGCTCACCAATATCAGCGTCGCCGGAAAAACATTGCCTGTGAGCAAATCGTATCGCGACGACCTTTTGAAGAGACTTCAAAAGATTTGAAAATCGTTCGGTCAGTCAATCAGTACTTCTGATAAATAAATCGACTCGTTCGTCCTAACGCCCTTCGCTTACTTTTCGAATTTCATGAGTTTCATTGCTGCAATGGATAAAACCCAACCATGTAGCCATGAAAACAGACATTGAAAACCATGTACATCTTGGAAGCCGAATTCACGTAGCCCCTCATACCATTTTGGTATTGAAAGCTGATCAGAATTATACAGAAATCATTCTGACAGATGGCAGCAAAATCCTTAGCTCAACTACCATGGGAAAGATTGAAAAACGACTGGAAGACTATAACTTTTTCAGACCCAACCGATCAACCATCATCAATCTGGATTACTTCCAGCGATTACAAAAAGCAGTTTCCTCATCTGTCATTGAAATGAAAAAAATAGGTAAAGAAATGGTATGCCCTATTACTGTTTCCCGTCGAAGACTACCTTTATTTTTAGCACAAATCGAATCATGAAAAAGTTACTTTATCTGGCTCTTTTTTTTAGCACTCCTTCCGTCCTACTGGCTCAAACTCCCGGCCCCTATAATAACTCAGCCTGGGGAAACACCCTTAATGGAAACAGTTTGGGCTCCGGTGGCTTTGTCACTATTTACAGTAGTTTAAAAAGTGTCGATGGAGGTGACTTTTGGGCCGTCAAGGTTAACTCTTCGAATCCGGCCATTGAAGATGTCAATATTTCGGCAGCCATGGCTCAGGTTCCTTTATCAAAACGCCTGAAAGCTAAGGCTGGGGAACCGTTCACTATTGATATTCATACGGCAGCTTTTGCGGCAACAGATTTTCAAAACCCTACCCCTGGTTTAAATTTCTGGACAGCTGATACCAGCACCGTTTACTTCGCGAACTCAGCCAATGAATCCAAACCCAATGGTCTTGGACAAAGCGGTGAAGTCTCTACATATTCTGATTTTTTCAGTTGGGACCCCAAGTTTCCCATGAATTACTATGCCCCGGGGCAGGTGAACTACGAAGGGTTTAAAAATCAGTTTGTTTTCACAAAAGGAAGTGAAGAAGGTTATATCGTATTCAGGATTGAAGAAAGAGAATACACCACAACAGAGGTTACGGGTACAATCCCAACAGGCATAGCCTATACAACCGTTCTTTTTATTCCATTTGTGGTAGAAGGGCCACTAGAGCGACAAATTGAGCCAATAGGCGTAGTTACCAAACCACAAATACCTCATATGATTCTGCATCGTCCCCCGGGTGATTTAAGCAAAGCCTCCATTACTACAGGTCAAAAAACGTGTAGAAATTTAGAAGAAACATATCAATACGAGAACAGTGTGTCCGGCCGTGCATCATTTAAATGGGGCACTAAGTTAGAGTTAGGCATAATAGTAACTCAGGAGCTGGAGGCCTACTACCAGGTAACGGGATCCATAGGCGGAGGAGATATTCAAATCTCTACCAATTCCAAAGAAACCTGCATTGAAACAGTGAGTAGCATTGAACAAAAATCGCTGGATGAGGGATCCATTGGCGGAGACCTGTTTATTGGTTATGGTTTTGACGCCGAATACGGAAAAGCAACAAACCTGTACATTGATTCTTTAGGCCAAATACAATATTACTATGGTATTTACATGGTTCCAATACTGCCGCTTAGAGATTTTCAACTCACCGAAAGGGGGATTAGAAATGACATGGCAGAAAATTTAGCATTGGCAAATGACACTTCAGCTCCGGAAGAAATTAGAGTAAAAGCTCAAAATCAGGCAGATGCATGGCAAAAAGTACTGGATTTAAATGCCGCCAATATTTTACTAGCTAAAAGCGGCCCCACCATTCATAATGACTTAACCTGGGACGGAAATGTGGCTGCCAAAACCTTTAACAAAACGGTAGATTTCAGTTTAACCAGAAGCATTGAGACCACAAGTTATTTTGGTGGCGGCATTGCTGCAGAATTCTTAGTAGAATATGGCGGTACAGGTGCTTCAGGGGGAATAAATTTTATGACCACCAGCACCTATGGCAGTAAAACGGATGAATCTACCAGCAATTCCACCACAATTTCTTATTCTTTTGAGGATAATGACACTGACGATCATTTTACAGTAAGAACTTTCCGAGATCCTATGTTTGGAACCCCCGTTTTTGATCTAATCGGAAACAATAATAGATCCAGTTGTCCTTTTGAAGGGGGTTATCAGTTGGATAGACCGGCTCTTAAATTTTCTGGTACCACCAGTAAAACACTGACTGTTAACGATGTGACTTTAGGCCAGCCTGCGAACTTTAAGTTGAATATTTGCAACGACTCCAATTTCCCCCGCTCGTATGTTTTGAAGGTAAAAGATGAAAGTTTACCCTCAAACATGACCATACTGGCCAATGGCGGCTCAAACATTACATCCTCTCCAATTACGCTGTCTGTTGAGCCTAATACCTGCCTGTATAACCGGGATCTGGACATTATCAGAACCTTAGCTACCGTCCCCACCGAAATCAATAATCTGGTGCTTGAATGGTACGCAGAGTGTGAGCCGGATATCAAAGACAGTTTAGTGCTGAATGCCAGCTGGGCTATACCTCCTCCCCCGGTTTTAGGAAACTTACCTGATGCAAACCCTGCCAGAAACATATACGTTTGTGGGGCAATTCAACCAATTTCTTTAGAAGCAACTTGCTCTGGTGGTACACAACCTTATTGGTATAAATCTCCAACTGGCGGTGTGACTCTTGGTATTAACTCAATAACGGACAATAACGCCATAGACGGGGATGAGTATTATGTTAGTTGCGAATCATCCAACTATATTTCACCAAGAAGTTTTTTTGGGAAGGTAGTCTTCCATTCAAGCCCTGTTGTTATTACCGAAAGTGGGCCTTTGTCTTTTTGTGGACCAGGTTCAGTAACTTTTAATTCTTACGCAGACAATAATAACAAGGCTTTAAGTTTAGTAAAGGCTAATAATCAATATGTTGAAGTACCACACAGCAACAGCCTCAACTTAAGTACCAGTTTTACTTTGGAAGCCTGGGTAAATTATACTGGTGAAAACGTTGCCATTATTGATAAAGGAAATTACGACTATTTATGGATGCTAAATGCCAATGGAAATGCCAATAAATTGGGATATTTTGAACGGGGCATAGGTTGGAAGTATTCCAATGACGCTGTTCCTGAAAACACCTGGACACATGTGGCGGTTTCCCTTCAAAGTGGGATTATTCGGTTTTATATCAATGGAGTTGAATCAGGTTATGGCTTTCTTGGTTCCGCTTTTCAAGACAATCTACCTATGAATATCGGTCGCCAACAGCCTTCCTCTTGTCAATGTAATCACTTCAATGGAAGTATGGACGAGCTCAGGCTCTGGAATGTGGCCAAAAGTCAAGCCGAAATTCAGGCAAGTATGAAAATCGGTGTACCTGTAAACAGTGCTGGGTTGGTGGCCTATTATAAATTCAATGAAGCTTCGGGTACTAGCGTAATTGACGCTACCGGCAACAATAATAATGGTGTTTTAATGAACGGTGCAAGCCGACAAACAGCTATAACGGTTCCATTCAATGAATTAAACGTTTCATGGGCTCCTCTTAACACAACGGCTTCGAGTTTTACAGCTACCACTTCAGGCACATATACTGCAAGTGTGGACTACGGATTAGGCTGCACCACTTCCGTGAATAAAACGGTATCCGTAAATTCAAATGCAACATTGGTTTCTCTTTCAAGCCCGACGGATGATTTTTCAAGTGATACTGTTTTTAAAACCGCTTCAAGTACGAATGGCAAAATTGTGGCTAGCAATAAAGTAACCGGTACAGCAAAAGTTACTTACCAGGCAAAATCCTTAGAATTAAATGCCGGTTTTATAGCAAATTCTGGAACTGTTTTTTCAGCGGAAATTGGAGGATGCCCCAATTAAAGGAGATCAGAATAGTTCTGTCAAAGAACTTGCCGTCTTAGAAAACCATCTCGGCCCTTCGGCTGTCATATAAACACAATCCTCTAATCGCACTCCAAACTCGCCCGGGATGGCAATGGTAGGCTCAATGCTAAAACACATGCCCTCCTGCAGTTTCAGAGGATTATCCTTGACCATATTGCCCCATTCGTGGCCGTCCATGCCTATGCCGTGGCCGGTGCGGTGGGGAAGACCCGGTACTTTATAATCAGGGCCGAAACCGGCGTCAGTGATGACTTTACGGGCGGCAAAATCTACGTCTCCGGCAGGTCTGCCAAGTTGAGCAGCCGCAAACCCCGCTTGCTGTGATTTCTTTTCAAGGGCCCAGATTTCTTTTTCACGGGCCGAAGGTGTACCAAACACAGTAGTTCGCGTCACATCAGAACTGTAGCCATGAACGCGACAGCCGCAATCCATGAGCACGATGTCGCCCTTTTTCAAAACCTGAGGTTTACGGGTACCGTGAGGCAAGGCAGAGGCTGCCCCCACCAGCACTAAAGCGAAGTCATGCTCTGCCCCGTTTTCTTCATGGACATTTCTGACAATTCTCCCGATTTCATAATTCGTCATTCCTTCTTTCATCCCTGACACCGCGGCCAAAATCGCTTTAGTGGTGATATCGGTAGCTGCCTGCATCAGAGCAATTTCATGTGCCGATTTTATGAGTCGACAGGGCATCGTAACAGGGTCGCCAGAAACCACTTCGTAGGTTGAGTTGGCTTTGGCGATGCCATCCGAAATAAAGAAACGAACCCGCTCTTCCATGCCTATTTTTCCACTTCTCAGACCCTGATCAGTCAAATAACTGCCTACCAGCTTAAACGGATTTTCATGCTCCTGCCAGATCAATACTTCCAGATCCAGGGTCATTTGCTCCCGCAAACGGTCTTCCTCAAAAGCCGGGCAAATCACCGCCGGCTTGCCCTTGGCAGGAATCACAATCAGCAGCGATCGCTCAGAAGGCCACCATCGGATTCCGGTGAAATATTCCATGGAGGTGCCAGCATCAATGATGAGGGCCGCCATTTCATTTTCATTTAAAAGCCGTTGGGCCTTTGCCAATCTATCTTGCCTTTCAGCATCGGAGATCGGGGGTGGTAGTTCTCCGAATGGTTTTTGACCGGTTGAGGAGATACTTAGGTTTGGAAGTGCCAGCATACCAAGTGCTGAAAAGGAAAGGAAGGAGCGTCTTTGCATGTTGAAGAAAATATGGACCAATATAAACAAAAAAGGAAGCTGCGGCACTTTCACCTTGCTTCCCTTCCAGAATCTGTTCTTCTCGGACTGTTTAGCTTACCCCGGCTCCGTTCCAGACACTTTTATTCGGCTGAATCAAGGCCAGTGATCCATCCTTATCTTCGGCCATCAGAATCATACCTTCCGACATCACGCCCATCATTTTCCGGGGAGCCAGATTCGCAATGAAAGTGACTTGCTTACCCACCATTTCTTCAGGATTATAATACTCGGCGATACCGCTGAGGATGGTACGTTTCTCCATTCCGTCATCGATTAGGAACTTGAGAAGCTTCTTACTTTTTTTGATTGGCTCGGCCTCCAGAATAGTACCCACTCGGATATCCAGTTTCATGAAATCATCAAATACGATTTCTTCTTTTAATTCCGGGATCGCTTTTCCTTCCAGTTCGTTCATTTTCTTCGTTTCTAGTAATTTATTGACTTGGGCTTCCACCACGCTGTCTTCTATTTTTTCAAATAATAATTCGGCTTTACCGATTTGATGACCATCGGCGATGGCATCAGGTTTGCCGGCATACATCCATTCCCGTTTTTCGATATTGAGCATGGCATTGATTTTTGCCGCCGTAAACGGTAAAAACGGCTCACAAGCTATCCCGAGTGTTGAGGTGATTTGCACCGCAATATTCATGATGGTTTTGACACGCTCCTCATCTGTTTTGATCAACTTCCAGGGCTCGGTATCCGCAAGATATTTATTGCCGAGACGGGCAATCTCCATCATTTGCGAAAGAGCGTCTCTGAACTTGTAGTTCTTCATGGACTTTGATACATCGCAAGGCAACTGAGCCAAAGCGTCGAGTGTTTCTTTGTCAAAATCAGTCAGTTCGCCTTTGGCTGGTACCACACCTTCATAGTACTTATTGGTTAGTACCATCGTGCGGTTTACAAAATTGCCCAGAATAGCTACCAGTTCCGAGTTATTGCGGGTTTGCCAGTCTTTCCACGTAAATTCAGAGTCCTTAGTTTCCGGAGCATTGGCGGCCAAAGCATAACGCAGTACGTCTTCTTTGCCCGGGAACTCTTCCAAATATTCATGCAACCAAACGGCCCAGTTTCTCGAAGTTGAGATTTTATCCCCTTCCAGGTTCATAAACTCATTGGCCGGCACATTTTCGGCTAGTGTATAATCACCATGGGCCATCAACATGGCCGGGAAAATGATACAGTGGAATACGATATTATCCTTGCCGATGAAATGCACCAGCTGGGTATCTTCGCTTTGCCAGTAGTCTTTCCAGTTTTTACCATTGGCCTCAGCCCATTCCTGAGTAAATGTGATGTAACCGATTGGGGCATCAAACCATACATAAAGCACCTTTCCATCGGCCCCTTCTACGGGAACTTTGATTCCCCAGTCCAGATCACGCGTCATGGCACGAGGTTTCAAACCATCATTCAACCATGACTTGCACTGACCGGCCACGTTGGTTTTCCATTCAGGATGACTGTACACATATTTCTCAATCTCCGGCTGCATTTTGTCCAGCGGCAGATACCAGTTTTTGGTCACTTTTTTCACCGGAGCCGAGCCCGACAGTGTAGATCTCGGATTGATCAGTTCGGTAGGTGAAAGAGCAGTACCACATTTTTCGCATTGATCGCCATAGGCGTTTTCATTACCGCATTTCGGGCAGGTACCTATCACGTAACGATCGGCCAAAAACTGACCTGCAGTTTCATCATACAATTGCTCCGTTTCTTCCTCTACAAAATTGCCCTGATCGTACAGTTTTTTGAAAAAATCCTGAGAAACCTGATGATGTTTCGGCTTTGAGGTTTGAGAATAAATATCAAAACCAATCCCAAAATCTGCGAAGCTTTTCTTGATCTGAGCATGGTACTTATCCACAAGCTCCTGAGGAGTAATACCGTCTTTTTTAGCCCGAATGGTAATGGGCACACCATGCTCATCGGTACCGCTGATAAAGGCCACGTCTTTGCCTTTGGCACGCAAATATCTGACGTAAATATCTGCAGGTAAATAGCAACCGGCCAGGTGCCCGATGTGTATGGGACCATTGGCATAAATCAAAGCGGCGGTTACGGTATATCTTTTCGGATTCTTACTCATCAGTAAACAGGATCAATTGTAATTGGGGTGCAAATTTAGGGATAAAAGCCGCTTTTATGAGGCTTCACGATTGATTGATTCATTACAACTCAAAAAAATGAACTTGTACGGTTACATTTCAGACCCGGGACTCAACTAAAAGACAGAAACATTTAGTGTATAATTTAAAACAGAATCGATAAGGAAAGATTTATAACTTTACCAAAAGTCCCCCGATTTAATGCCGCAAAACGCTGCTCTCTCAGAGGAAGAGGTACTGTTACGAATCCAATCTAACCATCAGATCAATTCTGCTGTATCTTGGCTCTATGCCCGGTATTACGACCGATTGGAAACACTGATTTTGAGAAATAGCGGAAGTGCTGATGATGCCGCAGACATTATTCAGGAAACTATGATTGCTTTCATCAACATCGTTCAACAAGGGAAATTCAGAGGTGAGTCCGGAGTCAATACTTTCCTTCAATCCATTGCCCGAAATCTCTGGCTAGGGAAGCTTCGCAAAGGCAAATCGCAGGCAAAACTTCATGAAAACTGGGGTGAAGAAGCAAAGCAGGAATCGGTAGATCTGGAAAAAGAGCTGCAATACAAAGAAGCCACTGATCTGGTCTCAGGTATTTTCAAAAACCTTGGAGAGGCCTGTCAAAAACTACTCAATCTCTTTTACTTCAAAGAGCTCTCTATGAAAGAGATTTTGCCAGAAATGAACTTTGAAAATGAGCAGGTTTTGAGAAATAAGAAGACAAAATGTATGAAATCGCTGATGGCCGAAATCAAACAAAAGCCGGTGTGGGCAGAAACCCTTAAAAGTGCCTTGCAAAAATTGAGATAAGCTATGGAGAACCTGGAAAAAATTGAGCAATATCTTGATGGTGAAATGAACCAGGAAGAGATCAAGGCCTTCGAGAAAGAAATGGGTGAAAATGCTGACCTCGCCGAAGAGGTCAGTCTAATGCGTTTAACGCGGGATGCGATAAAGTCAGCCGGTATCAGGGAGATTGTTACGAGCCATCAACAAGAATATCTGTCTCAAAGAAAACCCGCCGCCAGACAGATTTCGTTCAATACCCGAATCATTCGCATAGCGGCCTCGATACTTGTCATTTTCTCTTTTTGGGGCTTTTATCAAATCGCTCAAACCAACTCAGAATCACTCAGGGCAGATTATGGTATTTCTTACCGCCAGCCGGTTTTGAGAAGCACGGAGGCCGAGCAAAAAGCTTTTAGAGAGCAATATAAAAAGGGAAATTTCGGTCAACTGTTGAAGGACATCTCAACCATAAAAAACCCAACAGCTGAGCAATATTTTCTGACCGCAATGGCAGCTTATGAATTGAAAGATTTCAACCAGTCAATAACCCTTCTAAAGGAAGCTTCTGATGTTGATTCTAGAGAGATTTATGAAAATGAAATTTCCTACTACACCGGGCTTTCGCTGATAGGTCAGGAGAAATACAAAGAAGCATATGACCATTTGAAGGCTGTCAAAGAAGACACTGAAAACCCTTACTCCAAGTCAATCAGTAATGGATTTCTGTTAAAACTACGTTATCTGGCTTTTACCAAAGGAGACTAAGAATAGGCGACAGCCAAAGCAAAAAGAACAAAAAGGGCGAGACCCAGAAGCCTTAGATTTACTGAACTCTCTTCGTGTGGCTGATAACCGGTAAAAACCAAATGAGCCCAGTATTGAGGTTCATGAAATTGAGCAAAATCCGGATTATTCAGGAAATCAGCCCGGGCCTTTTGAAGGGCTGCAGCCGCATCAAAACCTTCGCCTAAATATTCATAGTACAAGCGACTGATCTCCGCAGTACTAAAATCTTCTGCACTCCACAGCGAGGAGATTACACCAGAAGCTCCGGCTCTCAAAAAACCATAACTTAAACCTCTGATACCCTCTCCTTTGATCTCCTCAGAACCGAAAGATTCACATGCACTCAGAAAAACCAAAGAGCCCGGAAAGCTGCCGGGGTAAAGCTCGTGCAGGTAAAGGCGATTCTCTGAGGTCATGGTATCCGCCGGATAAAACTGAATGTAAGAATGGTTGGCGTCGGTTTCATGTGCCTTGGCGTGAGTGGCCAGATGAATAAGCCCATAGCCACCTGCATGGTCTAAAAACGTCTTTTTCAATGCCTCCTCATTTCTGAAAATATGAGCTGAGGTATTTTCAATCTCTTCACCGGAAGCAGGCAAATGCCAGGTAGGGTAGGCCGTCAAAGGTGCGGTGAATGGGGCCATCGCCAGTCGCTCTCTATTTTGATTTTTCTCAGACTGTAGAAAAAAGGAATTTAATAGATATGCTACAGCATACTGCTGACCCAAATATAGGCCACGCTTGTCTAGTAAAACTTCGAGGGGGAAGCCGTTCAGCACACCATCAGAGGAGAAAATGATTTTGTTTTTGGAGATCAATTGCTTCTCAATATCCTTGAATAGGAATTGATACAGCACGGCTAGATTTTCCTTGTCCTGTTTGTTCAGTTTTTCCATTGACCGCAATTTCTTTTTAAGAGTAACGATCTGGTTCTTTTCAGACAGCCCATCTTTCAAACTTACAAACTCAAAGTCTTTCGAGCTGACAACAAAAAAACCTGAGGTCTCAGACCCCTCAAAATAGGACAGCAGCAGTTCTTTGCGATGCAATCGATCTTGAATGGTCTCAATATCCATCATCCGGCTTTTTGATAATGAATGCCCAACCTGCTCATCAATGCTCCGTTTCAGCTGTGAAAGCTTAAGTCGAACCTCTTTTAATTCGTCTTCTTTTTCACCATAGCCTGCCTGCTGCTGTCTTAAAAGTGCAGACTCCCGCAGGAGCAACATTTTTTCCTGATTCAGCAGATTTTCAGGTACTTGTTTTCTGACTTCGCCCTCTGAAATACTCATGGCCAGGACGGTGGCCTTTCCATGATCTGAAATCTGAAAAGCTTTTTCATATTGCTTTTGCCGAATCAAAAACTCAGTAAAATGGCGGTAATGACCATCCAGCTTTTTGATAAAATCAATTCTAGAGGCTTCGTTCCGGTATTTTTTTGTCAAAACCATTGAGCTTACCAAGGCTTTTTCATACGCTTCAATGGCCGCTTTCTTTACCTTTTCCGAGGCCTTTGAAGCATTTAATTGTATTAAAGTTTCTGCCTTAAAAGCTAAAGCTTCAAACAGCAGATCTGATGTATAGCCATCAGTAAAAACTTCGGGGTTTGAGTAAACATTCGTGTTATCGAATTCGGGAGAGAGGGCGATCAAAGCATTTTGAAAACTGTTCAAAGCCTTGGTGTAATCTTTCTTTTCGAAAGAGGCTTCTCCACTATTGAGCCAAAGGCCTCCGATCAAGGTTCCTTTGGTCTCTCCCCTTTCTTTTAAGGCCAGATCAAAGAATGTGTTTGCCCTGTCAAAGGCACCTTTTTTGAGCTCCAGCTCGCCTTTCGCTTTGTGAACCAGCACCTCATCCACATAAGGCCGTTTAATTTTTGACAAAAGCTCTTCCGCTTTTTTGGTTTGACCTTTATCGGTATACACCACGGCAGCATTTAGAAGCAGTTCTTCCTGATCCGGATATTCTTTAATCAGGGTCAGATATATTTTCAAGGCCCTGTCTGACTCACCAAGTTCATGAAAGGCAAAAGCCAGGTTATTTCGCAAGACATAATCGTCCTCACCAGACTCCTGCCTCAGCTCTATGGACTTTTGAAAATAGGGGATACTTTGCCTGAAATCACCGGTTTCAAAATACAGCACTCCCAAAACATTGAACAGCCTTCCCACCTGTGTCAGGCTATTGTTTTTAAAGTATTGATGTTCGGATTGACGTAAATAATGATAGGCCGAATCATACTCAAATAGGCTATGGTAAAGCCCCCCTAAATAAAGGGCCGAATGAAACCCAATGGAATCTTCCAGGTGATAATTGGACGCAAGTTGAAGACTCTTTTGAAAAGCCTGAACAGCCTCCTTTTCATGACCTGATGTCTGATAAAGAACGCCGGCTTTTTGAGTGGAAAGAGCGACTACAGCGGCTTCCTCAGGAGATTTTACCGTTGCTTTTGAGAGTTCATTGAAAAGCAAAAGGGCTTTACGATCTGATTCTGCTGTTGGATTCTCGAAATAAAACAGTCGCAATGCCTCTTTGAGCTTTGACGGCAATAAGCCACTCGTTTGCCCGAAAACCGTAGCTACTGACAATAGCCAAAAAGCCATGGTTCTCAAAACATGATGCATAGTTTTATCGTCTTCTTCGTCCTACAATGATAATATCAGGCGGCCTTGGTTTGGCCAAAAGCCGCATAACTTTCAGGTTACGGCCAGTGGTTCTGAAGTTAGAATAATATTCCTGTAAATCCTCAACCTGTTTCCTCAGATCTGCAGGGACGTCATCCAGTGTCTCATAATAGTGAAACTGCACATCAATCTTATTGAGTGACTTTCTGCTACTGTCGTTCAATCGATAATATATCCTGAATTTCTGGAGCGATCCGTTCAGTGGAGTGGCTCCAAAAACACCATTATTTACGGTTCTGTCAAGCCGAATTTTACCACTCTTTTTATTGATGGCCACACCTTGCGGAATCACCTCCGACCCGGATGGTGGTTCGTCAAGTTCACCATCATTGTCGTCATCATCGGGTCCGTCATCAAACTCATGATCGTCATCTTCAGGCACTTCAATTAACTGCGATCCATTATAAATAGGAACAGCCAGACTATCGTCTTCATTGAGGATGTAAATGTTTGACATATAGTCAACCCCTGACACGGTCAAATAGGTAAAGCAAGTATCCCGGGTATCTTCAGGGACAAAGTAAACCTTGTATCTCAAACCAGACTCACTTTTATTTATTCGTATTTCTCCCGTGTTATGGTCAATCTCCAAACCCTCGGGAATGGCTCCATACTCACCTTCATATTCCTGAAGAGGTTCGATTCTCAAATCCTGGTCCTCGTCAAAAAAGTAAAGAGAATCAGGGTAGGCTATCAGGTTACACTGGTCGGCAAAGCTCCCATCGGCAGTGCTTGTTTCTTCCCCTTCGTTCTCAGTTTCCTGCTCCACTTCGTTTTCAGACTCTATTTCGGAACTGTCAGATTTGACAATACCATTATCATCTATCTCAATAGGTGCACCAAGATCTGTTTTATCGCAACTTAGATTGATTAACCCCAGAAGGAAAAAGGTTAACAAGGCTTTGATAGCAAAAGTTGTTCTCATTTCTTAACTCAGTTTCTTGGTTAGTTGCGGCTCAGAAAGTAAACGTAACCAAAAAATATATTTTTAATGATACGGTCTTAAACAACAGAGGTTGCAAAAAAAACGATGCAGGTGGTTACATTCTTTTGTTTGGTTACAACCAATATCAGAAATCGGGAAAACTTAGTCCCTAAAGAAGTTTAACTAAAACAAAAAATGTATGAAAACTCGCATTGTAATCATCTCTTCAATTATCGGTATTTCATTAATGACCCTAACCTCATGTGAAGACAGCCTTGATCTGGGAATCAGACCTCTTGAAGCTTTTGCTACCGCCGGTGACGGGGTAGAAATTGCTCCCTCTGAATTGCCAGCAGCAGTATTGGAATTTCTGGCTAATAATTACTCGGAAGATCAGATTATTAAGGCGGAGGTCTATGCTAATGGATATGAAGTAAGATTGGACAACGGAATGAAAATAGAGTTTGATCTGGAAGGAAATTTTCTGGAAATATCCGGTAGAAATGGAGCAGAAGATGATGAAAACCACATTCCCCTGGTTCAATTACCCATGGCTATAGGTGACTATCTAAGATCAAATTATAACGGAATAGATGTGGTGAAAGCAGAGAGTGATTTGGGTAAAATTGAGGTGACGTTAAGCGATGGTACTAAATTGGAATTTGATGCCGAGGGCAATTTTATTGAGGTATCAGGTAATGATAATGACAGAGGTAACGATAACGGACCAAACCATGATGCCAACGACCCAAACTATGACGCCAATGACGACAACGGAAATCATGCCAATGACCCAAATCATGATCTAAACGACGACAACGGAAATCATGCCAGTGACCCAAATCATGATCTAAACGACGATAACGGCGGCGGTAGCGATGATGGTCCTAATCAAGACGCTAATGATGATAAGGGTGATCACGAAGGCAAAGACGACAAAAAGTCAGGAAAAGATGACGATAAATCTGGGAAAGGTAGTGGAGACGACGATGACAGAAAGGACGACAAATCCGGAAAGGGAAATGGCAAAGATGACTAACGATAAAGGCTCATGTTTTAACTCAGTATGAAGCCGAAAAGGGCGGGACGTTTGTTCCGCTTTTTTTATTCTTCGGCCTGTGACTTCGGTGCTTTGGATAAAATCATCGCAATTTGTCCACTGTGATGACCAATATGGTACATCACATGAGAAAACAACCTGAATCTGCTGACTTTACCAAAAAAGGGGGTATCCACCTCTTCAAGCCAAAACTCATCTTCCGCACTTTCAGCCAAACCCTCGAAGAGTTTGTAGCCGGTTTCAATCAGCTCTTTGCTTTGAAGCACATCTGCTCCCTGGCCGGTATCCTGCTGACCCATCGTTGTGTTTTCAATTGCTGGCTGAAGCCCAAAGAAAAACCCAAACATATTTGTGGTTTCTGCAATATGCCGGTAAATAAACCGAACAGAATTAGCCTCCTCCGTCAACCGGAGTTCTGCGTTTTCAGGAGATACTTTTGACAAGGTAACACCACAGGTGACTTTGTTTTGAGTAATCATTTCTTTGACCAAGGGGGAGATCGTCTGGCTCATAGCATTCAGGGTTATTAACAAAAATAAAAGAGTATTCAATAGTCTCATGAGAGGGAATCCAGAAGGTTTTGTAATTGAAAATGGGTAATATCCAACGTTGGCTTCATCCCGGCTGAAATCATATTATCGCGATACGCTACCGAAGGGCAAATGGTGTGAATTGTCACCTCAGAACGCTCTTCATCAATTTGTTTGAAGGTCGTCATTTCCAAAACAGGTAACAGCTTTTGGGGCAGACCAATAAACTCTGAAGTTTTAATAATTCCATTTTCAGGAGATACTTCATGGTAAACACCTTTGAAACCCATTTTCATACCGCCGGGGCCCGAGTGGCTGAGATGAAAAGAACCACCCTCCCGGCAATTCATAGATTCTGCAGTCAGACCTGCATCCGCGGGCATAAACCATTTGACAAAAAGATCTTTTTCTGTAAAAGTCCTGTACACCAAGGGTAAAGAAGCTCTAAACATTCTTTTGATATAAAAATCCAATTTCCCGGGTTCAGCCAGTATCTCTGTTGTCATGTGTCAAATTGTTTTAAGAAGCTCATCCAATTGGCTATGCCCCATGGCAAAACCTTCTTTAAAGCCCATTTCAAGGATGGTGTCCAGATCCTCCTCTCTTTGGTAGGTTATCTGAACTTTAACCACTGTGCTGTTTCCAGAACGGGCAAAGCTTATTTCCCACAAGGGCGTCTTCAGTTTGTCGATCACAAAGCCATCTTCATCACAAAATGAGTGGTTCGAGCTGAAAAACTTCTCTGGTTTGATTTCCAGATATTCCATGACAGACCAATGTTTTTCGCCCGCCGGGCCGTTCATCGAATAGAGCCATTTGCCCTCTTCAGAGAAGTCCATGAATTTGGTGATCACATACCATGGTTGGGGTCCCCACCATTGATCCAGCATTTCGGCTTCAGTCCATGCTCTCCATACTTCGTTGATATCTGCTGCAAACTTACGAGTTACGTTTAACTGCAGCTTTTCGCGTTCCAGTTCATATTTTGTTTCCATCCTTATTCAGATTTTAGCTTGTCCAGCAGCTTATCCAATTGAGTAAATCGACTCTCCCAAAGTTGTTTAAATGGCTGAAGCCAATCGTCCACTTCCTTCATTTTGAGGGGGTCAAAACGGTAATAAATCTCTCGACCATCCTGCTCTTTTTCCAGCAATTCGCATTCATTTAAAATTTTTATATGCTTCGAAACCGCCTGCCGACTCACTTCAAAATGCTCTGCCAACGCGTTTGGCGTAAGGGCCTGAACAGCCAGTAAGGTCAAAATTGCCCGACGGGTGGGGTCTGCTATCGCCTGAAATACGTCTCTTCTCATTATATTGCAACCATTCAGTTGCAAATATAAGCAACCGATTGGTTTCGCAAATAATTTGAACGAAAATTTAGTGTTAGCCCTTCAGGTTTAATCGCATTTCAACGAGTTGTGACTTAAACCCTACCTTCTCATAGGCCTTAATGGCAGCTGCATTGTCGGGATAGACGGTGAGGCGGATTTCATCAACGCCTCTTTCTTTAGACCAGGCCGTCAAAGCTTCAATGATCCGGGCATTAACACCCATACCTCTAAAACGAGGATCAACAAACATGAAACCAAGGTGGGTGTAAACGCTGTAGGTGTAATAGTTCTTCGGTTTTCGTATCTGAGCAAAGCCGGAGCCCACCAATTGACCTTCAGCTTCGGCTATTATAACAATAGAATCCTCCGCAGCCATGAGCTCGGCCAGATTGTAATAGCTAATCGGATCAGGAGCCAAGGTAGAATCAAAAGGTCTCTCAGCTTTTATAATTTCCTGTTCAAAACCCTTAAGCTCGGGTAGTTCATCAGGCCTTGCTTCTCTGATTGTCAAATCCATAGTATTTCATTTTTTGAGGATACCTGCATAGGCGGTCCAGGGGCCGACTTCAGTTCTGTATTGTTTAGCCATTACCCGACCAATTTGGGAGATATGCCCTAAATCGTGGACCGTCCAGGTCGCCAATAGTTCCCGGGCTGTTGCCTTTCCTAAGGCAGGGTGAATACCTATTTGATCAAGATTCTCCTCTGTAATTTTCAAGGACTTTAAAGTTTCAATGTTCTGGCTTCTAAGACTTTGAAACTCTGCCAGCAGGCTTTCCAAAGAATACGTTTTAGCATAGTCGAGATGGGCCTCCATGTCAAAAGGCTCGAAGGTTTTATCTGGCCTATCTGAGAAAATAATCTTCAATCTCGGAATCCAGTCGGTCTTCTCGCCGAGAATCAAATGTGAAATAATTTCTTTCGCAGACCAGGTACTTTCCCCTTCATTCGAATGAGTCCAATCTTCGGAAATTCCACCCAGCAGAGTTTGTAAAGTTTGGGGCGTCCTTTCCAAAATTTCGACGGTTTTTTGCAAGTCAAAATTCATATATCAAACGATCGTTCTAAAAGTTAAATTTATACGAGGTGTCTTTACCTTTTTTGTTGGCGGGAGCCGGTGAAGCCAATGTTTTTGCGTAGCTCCTTTCATCAATAGCAGGCTCCCGTTTTCAAGCCAAACCTCCACCGTTTCTTTGCTTTCTTTATGCTTAAAGGCAAACTTCCGCTCAGCCCCGAAACTCCAGGAGGCTATGGCACCCTCGGGTTTCATTTCAGACTCATTATCCACATGCCAGCCCATGCCTTCAGAGCCATCGTGGTATAAATTGAGTAGACAACTATTGTAGGTCTCCCCGCTTACTTCCTCTGTTTTTTGTTTGATTTGCAGAAGCTCTTCCGTCCAGAGCAAAGCCGTTTTCGTAGTTTTTGAATACGTGTACTCAAAAGGCTCATCACCATACCAGGCCACTTTTCTTTTGGTCACAATTCGCTTTCCATAGATGAAGGCTTCATCATTTCGCCAGTCAATTTCGGTCCATAGTTTGTCAAAAATCTGAGACGACTCCACTACATCATAGACCCGACCGAAATAATAGACAATCCCATCTTTTGGCAAAAGGTTTTGCTCAGCATCAGGCGGAAAAAGATTCAGCATGGCATTTTCTGAAAAAGAAGTCCCAGAATCCGCGGAACACTCTTGCGATCGTTCTCATCAAAAATACTCCGTCAGTTTCACGAGTTGCAAACCAGAAGCTTCGGCAGCTCGTGTAAAATCAGAAAGGTTGTGATTAAAGCAGCTGACCACTTGAGTTCCTTCCTCAGTTTCAAATCGGGCCTTTGAACCCCCATATTGTTTAAAGGGGTGAAGCTCACCGATATAAATGAAGGCATTTGGGGCACTGTTTTTGGCCACTTTTTGAAAAACAGGCTCAAGATTTTCAATATGCTCTAAAACCAGACTGAAAGTTATTAAATCTGCCTTTTGAGAAATACAGTTCCAATCTTCTGTTATATCTGCATTAACAAAACGAACAGAATCGGATGTGATTTTGGCCTTTGCCACCGCTAACATTTCTTCACTTAAATCTACCGCCGTCATTGCGTCAGCTTTCTCGAGCAAAAAAGAAGTATTCTTACCCGTTCCGCAGCCAACTTCCAGAATATGATTGAAGGTCAGATCTCCCAAAAGCTCTTTCAATACCAATGCTTCGGCATCACGGGTGCGGTTTCGGTTGGAGTCGTATTGTTTTGACCACTCTTTGTAGGCCGCTTTTACGTTCATTCGCTTTCGTTTGTTTCTATGAGTTTCTGCAATTTATTAATTTTCTCTTTCCAGAAATCATCATAATATCCGATCCAATCTTTGATAGCCTCAAAACCAACTGAATGAAGGTGACAATAACGTTCACGTCCCTGATTCTCAATTTTCACAAAGCCTGCCTGCTCCAGAATTTTGATATGTTTAGAGACCGCCGGCCTACTCATCTCAAAATGCTCTGTCAAACTGTTTATGGTCAATACTTCTTCTGAAAGCAGACTGACGATCTTTCTTCGACTCGGGTCGGCGATGACTTGGAAGGCATCAAGTTGCGGAGTTGCCATGGCTTTGATTTTCGATGAGTTCCTGAATTCTTTTCCCGATTTTTTTCCATCCACTGTTCATGGCCAGATAACCAATTAGATTTTTTACGCCTCTGAATCCTGCGTGTTCCAAATACAGCTCGGTTCCGCCTTCAATGGCCTTCAGGGTCCATGTTACCACACTATCCAGGTTAGGTTTCTTACCCGGCATGCCTCCCACCCAGGTATAAGAAAGTTTATGAGGCTTGTTAAGTTCTATCACTTTACAATACACAATGCCATCAAAACCGACCTTTGGCATAGGCTTGGTGTGAAACTGAAACTCGTACCCAAGCTTGGGTTTGAAGCTATTCTTCATGAGCCACTGGCTCAATAGCTCTGAATCTGTCAGGTATTCCCATACCACCTCGGGCGGTTGTGGAATGAAAAAAGTATGTTGAATTGTTCTGCTCATTTTTATGTAACTCAAAAGTTACACTAACTAACGCGTAACTTTTGAGTTACGCAAGAGATTTACAAAATATTAACGATGCCTCTGGAAAAGGAGCTTTTACTTAAATTGCAGCTCCATTCAGACCCTCTACATGAAAAAATCAATCCTTTTCCTCTTTCTTCCTTTTCTAAGCTTAGCACAGCAATACCCGCTAAAGCTCTGGTATGATGAACCTGCTGAGCATTTTGAAGAAGCTTTGGTATTGGGCAATGGCCGCTCCGGAGTCACCGTTTTTGGAGGGGCCTCAACCGAACATCTTTACCTGAATGATATCAGCCTTTGGGCTGGAGAGCCCGTAGACCCTTACATGAACCCGGAAGCCTTCAAATATATGCCACTGGTTCGTGAAGCTCTGGCCAACGAGAACTACAAGGCAGCCGACAGTTTAATGCACTTTATACAGGGCTCTTTTTCGCAGTCTTACGCTCCACTGGGTGATTTCTACATTGACTTCAGACACGAACCAGCCGAAAAGTATTATCGTGAACTTAACCTTGACGATGCTAAAGTAAGGATAGAATACACACATCAGGGAGCTCATTACAGTCGTGAATATTACTATTCTCATCCTGATAAAGTGTTGGTGATGAAGCTAGAAACGGATGCAAAAGAAGGTTTTTTTGCTACCCTAAAATTGAAAAGCCAACTCAAAAATTCAGTCAATTCTCAAGGAGATTTTTTGCACATGAATGGCAAAGCTCCTGTTCGCATTGATCCCAGCTATTATAACTCTGACAGAGATCCCATTGTCTATGAAGAAGATGGCGGAACCCGTTTCAGCAGCATCATTGGGGTTCAGGAAACAGATGGCCAGGTTGTTTTAACAGACTCTACTTTGAGTATCAATGGTGCACAAGAAGCCGTTTTACTTTTGAGTATTGCCACCAGTTTTAACGGTTTCGACAAAGATCCGTTTACTGAGGGTTTGGATGAAAAAACGATTGCTCTTCAACAACTACAGAACGCGTTATCAAAAACCGCAAACGAACTTCAAAGTGCTCATTTAGCCGACTATCAGGAGCTTTATGGACGAGTAAAACTCAATTTGGGTAAAAATGAGCTTAGCGATCTACCCACTAACGACCGACTTCTCCGCTATGAAAAAGGAGCCCGGGACCCTTATCTGGAAACCTTATATTTTCAATATGGTAGGTATCTTTTAATCAGTAGCTCAAGAACTACAGGCATCCCAGCCAATTTGCAAGGCCTCTGGAATCCGTACATGCGGCCGCCATGGAGTAGCAATTACACGATGAATATCAATGTGGAAGAAAATTACTGGCCGGCAGAAACAACCAATCTGCCGGAGATGCATGATTCGTTTCTTTCTTTCATAGCCAACGTTTCGAAAACGGGTAAAATTTCGGCTGAAACTTTTTATGAGGCAAACGGGTGGACCGCCTCACACAATTCTGACATCTGGGCCATGACAAACCCCGTTGGCAATTTCGGGGACGGAAACCCTGTTTGGGCCAACTGGGCAATGGGCGGGGCCTGGGCTTCAGCTCACTTATATGAACACTATACGTTTTCTCAGGATAAAGAGTGGCTTCGAAATTACGCCTATCCTCTGATGAAAGGAGCGGCCGAATTCTGCCTGGATATGCTGGTAGAGGCACCGGATGGCACATTGGTAACGGCTCCATCCACCTCTCCCGAAAATGTTTACATCACCGATAAAGGCTACAAAGGAGCTACACTTTACGGAGCGTTTGCAGATATCGCGATGATCAAAGAACTTTTTTTGGATCTGCTCATGAGCATGGAAGCTCTGGACATTAATAATGATTTCAGGACTGAAATTGAGAAGGCCTTGATAAGACTCAGACCTTATAAAGTAGGGGCAAAAGGCAATTTGCAGGAGTGGTATCACGATTGGGAAGATGCCGAGCCTCAACATCGGCACCAGTCGCATTTGTATGGGCTTCATCCCGGTCGACATATTACCATCAAAGAAACCCCTGCTTTAGCTGCTGCCGCTCAAAAATCGCTGGAAATCAAAGGCGACGAAACCACGGGATGGAGCAAAGGCTGGAGGATTAATCTTTGGGCCCGACTTCAGGACGGAAATCACGCTTATAAAATGTACCGGGAATTGCTCCGTTATGTTAAACCTGATGCCATTAGACCCCGAAATGAGGGCCACGGAGGCACCTACCCGAACCTATTTGATGCTCACCCGCCATTCCAGATTGATGGTAATTTCGGTGGTACAGCGGCCGTGGCTGAAATGTTGGTGCAGTCGGATGAAGGTCACATTTATCTGCTCCCCGCTCTGCCAGAAGCCTGGCAAAATGGTTCAGTGAAGGGCTTGCGTTGCCGGGGAGGATTTGAGGTTGATTTAAGCTGGGATAAAGGTAAACTTAAAGAAGTGACCGTTTACTCAAAAGGGGGTACAAATACTATCTTGGCATATGGAGATTACGTCAAAAATATATTGTTGATTGACGATCTGCCCTACAAAATAAATTCTTTTTAAATGAAAAAAGACATAGAAATTCCTGAAGTAAAGGACCTTCATCTGGCTGTGGTTAAGGAATATAATGAAGTGTTTCAATGCGAAGACTGGAACGCCTACCTTATCAATGACAAAGACGAAAGCCTTGAAATGGTCATCATTGTTTCTCATGGCTATGATGAGAAGGACAAAACCTCTTTGATGCGAAAGAAAATTGACATGCTGCCTGCCAAATCCTTTGCCAAAATTGAGCTGATTCAGCCCGAGCTTTTCAAACTCAATAATGAGTTCAATATCTCTTTCTTTGAAGGAAATCGAATGATGGAAAAGACGTTTATCGTTCCCCAAAATTCGATCAGTGAAGATGCTCTTGAGCCAATTCCTCTGATAGAAAAGATGGGAGTTTTGGCCAGTTGATTATAGCTCTGTCACCACCAGCTTCCTGAACCAAACCGGGTCTCCATGATCTTGCAAAGCAATATGACCTTCATGATGCGGAGCGGCATAGGGCCACTCAGCAAACTTGGTTTCTGCCACGGCTTTCTTCCAGGCTTCATCGCCATAGGTATATTCCACAATCAACTCCCCGTTCAACCAATGTCTCACCTGATCTCCCCGCACTTCAATTTTCCCGCTATTCCATTCACCGGCAGGTTTTGAAAGGTTCTTCACCGAAGGAGCATTAAGCCCGTAATTTGACCCGCATTTTTGATAGTCTTCCACTTTACCGGGATAACCAATGTCGTCCAATATTTGATATTCCGGCCCGGAGGCATGGGTTTTAAAAAGGGCCTCATCTTGAGGATCTTCTATGACCTTATAAATTACTCCGCTATTGCCTCCTTCGTTCAGTTTGTACTCAAATTCAAAGCTGAAGTCGCCATACATTTGATTGGTGACCAGATCAGCATTTCCTCCTGTAGTGAATAAAATTCCGTCTTTAACCTGCCATTTTGAGAAACTATCCGTTTTCCACAGATGAAAATGTATCTGTGGGTTTTCAAGCAAATTGGTTTGTGACCTGGTCATAAATGGAAAAAGTGCAAAAACGAAAAGTGGAATCAATTTCATGGCTTAACAATTTAAACCTTCACAATGATCTTCTTTCTCCAGAACCATACGAGAATCAAAAACCAGAAGATCAGGTAGAAAATGGCCCAGCTGAACGAATGAAGTTTTGGATCACCAATAAAACCAAGAATGTGTTCGTAAATGTAAGATTGCAGACCCTGACCTGCGACTTTAATATCAGATAATACCCTCGGAATAATGCCTGAGAAAAAGAAAACCAGCATCGGGTTTACCCCGAAAATAACAAATGGTTTTGTCCAACTTTCGCCTTTAACCAGCACTGAAATATACTGTATCAAAGCCAAACAAAGTGCCGCCAGTCCACCTACCAGAAGCACATACGAAGATGTCCACAAAGCTTTATTAATCGGGAAAATGGTATGCCACACCAATCCTAAAGCCACAGAAATGACTCCACCATAGACCAAATAACGCCAGCCCTTTTCACGACCAAACTTTCCGGTGATGGCTAAACCTGCAAAAACACCCAAAATGCCAGTTACGATAGCCGGAAAGGTGCTAAAAAGCCCTTCAGGATCCCAGGTTTTACTGGAGCTCCACATGTGCCCTTCCAGAAAAATGCGGTCAATCATGGCTGCCACATTTTCATCAGCCGCAAAGTTGCCCGTAATACCTTCCACGGGGATAAGGGCCATAGCGGCCCAATACCCTAACAAAAGCACGGCTGCCATGGCGATCATCCCTTTCAGACTCATTTTTTGGTAAAGCAAGACCACCACAAAATAAACCAGAGCGATACGTTGTAATACACCCGGGATACGAACATCACTGAACATTTCAGTAGAGTAGGCCAGAATAAACATCAAAACAACGATGGCTATGGCCGCAATCAACTGTTTTTTCGGATCATACTTTGTCAACAAAAGCCAAACCACCACGGCCGTGATCAATAACCTGACGGTTAGAAGAGCATAGCCTTCCAAACCAAACAGCTGAATTTTTGAGAAGAAATTGAGAAACAAACCCAGCCCGAAAATCCGCAAAGAGCGGGTGGCAATTTTGGAGAAACTAGTTTGACGACCAGCTTCACTTGGCGAGGCCAACACAATAGAAACACCAACAATAAACAGGAAAAACGGGAAAACAAGATCGGTTGGTGTGCAACCATGCCAATCTGCGTGCAATAATGGTGCATAAACATTTCCCCAGTCGCCCGGGTTATTGACGATGGTCATCAACATAATGGTGAGGCCCCTGAAGACATCAACGGATACAAGTCTTTCTTTCATGGTTTAGGGTTAGGAGTTTTTAGTTTGGCAAACAATTTAAGGAGCAGATCAGTAAAAGGGAAAAATCAGGCCTGCTTTTTTAACATTTTCCGATGCTTCTTCAGCCTGAACTTACTGGGTGAATAACCCGTAACCTTTTTAAAGGTTGATGAAAAGTGCTGAGAACTGTAAAAGCCGGTTTCGAGGGCGATTTGGGTCAAGGAGTGATTTGTACCTCCAAGCTGGTTCATAGACTCTGAAACCCGAAGGTTTATCAGGTACTGTAACGGGGCAAAACCCGTGAAAAATTTCAGCTTCTCTGTAAAAGCGGTGGCACGAAGCCCAACACCGGAAGCCATTTCTTTTACCGTCCAGGGATGAGAGAGGTTTTCTCTTAATCTGGTATCAAGTTTTTCAAACAAACTCGGGAAATCGTGAGGGTTTACGGCCTGAGAAGTTACCGACCGGGCCGAAGAAATCAAAAGTTCATCAATTAGACCGAGAATTCTCGTCTTATAACCAAGCTCATGATCTTCAAGCTCATGTATCAGATTATCAAAAATAAACTTTCCACTTTTAAAACCCTGCACCACCGCAGGCTCGGGTGTTTGAAAAATGGAGCAGATAAGAGACCGATCAGAAGCCTCCATCTGGCTGTAAAGGTCAAGATAATCCTGCAGGCATTCTCCTTCTAAATGAAGGGTCTGTAACTGCCCCTGTTCCAACATTCTTTTGTGGGTACAAAAAGTATCACCAGGTCTGAGAAACAGAAGGTCTTCTGTAAGTAAGATAAAGCTCTTTCCGTTGATTTTCCATGTGAATTTTCCTTCACGTATATATATAAACGTAAGTTCTGTAATAGTGGTGTTGATTTCTTCGGCACAGAGGTTCGCCTTATGTCTTAAACTTTCAAGGCCGTGTAGAAACGGGAGGCTATCCAATATAGGACTGCTTCCCTTCAGGAAGGTTTTCGGTGGCATATTATTTCAAAATGGTTGGTATACAAAACTTGCTCTACTTCAAGCAATTACAAAATCTTTCGTCGAATGAATTTGAAAGTATATCCACTCATAAATCAGAATCTTTGGCCTGACCATTTCTAATTTATTCAACCTTAAACTATTGAAATATGAAAATTAAATTACCCATTTTATTGGGCATTATGTTGCTAGGTTTTAGCTCCATAGCCCAACAAATCAGCGGTACCGTCAGGGCCGCTAAAGACAGCTCTCCGCTTCCCGGAGTTACGGTTCTTGTGAAAGGAACTACTCAGGGAACATCTACTGATGCAAACGGCCAATACACCCTTAATGCGAACTCCGGTTCTACATTGGTTTTCAGCTTTGTAGGCTTCGTTTCGCAAGAAACTCAAATAGGGAACCGAAGTACCATAAATATTAGTCTGGAAGAAGACTCCCAAAGTCTTGAAGAAGTAGTCGTAACTGCTCTGGGAATTAAGAAAGACGCAAAGAAACTTGGCTATGCTACATCTACTGTAAACTCTGAAGCCCTAACAGAAAACAGGCAACCTAACTTTATGAACGCCTTGCAGGGTAAAGTTGCAGGGGTGAATGTTCAATCATTAGGGACAGGACCGGGCGGTAGCTCCAAAATCAGAATTCGTGGTCAGTCTTCTATTTCAGGTCAAAACTCACCACTTATTGTAATTAATGGTGTTCCTATTGATAATACAAACTTCGGTACAAATCAGAACAATCAGGGATCAGACAACTCTATTGGCGTACGCGGTGGAGGTGTGTTCTCTGACGGTGGTGATGGTCTTAGTTCCGTAAACCCGGATGATATCGAAAGCATGACCATTCTTAAAGGTGCTACCGCAGCTGCCCTTTATGGTTCTCGTGCCAAGGATGGCGTTATCATGATTACCACCAAAACCAAAGGCGAAGGCAAAGGCATTGGTGTTACTTTTAATACCAACTATACAAATGAGCAACCTCTTGACTTTACCGATTATCAATATGAGTACGGACAAGGCGAGAACGGCGTAAGACCAACATCGGCAAACCCTACCTCTGGTCAGTGGTCTTTTGGTGAGAAATTTGAGCCAGGAATGACACAAGTACTTTTTGATGGTGTAACAGTACCTTATGAGCCAATTCGTAACCGCTATGATATTTTCTACAGAAATGGTCAGAACTGGACAAACACCTTATCTCTTTCAGGTGCTGATGCTAAAGGTGGTTTTAACCTTTCAATCTCAAACCTTGATAGTAAAGGTATTGTGCCAAATAACTCTTTCAATCGTAAAACCATCAACCTGGGTGTAGCTTATGATTTGTCAAAGAAGTTTAATGTTTCGGCCAATATCAACTACTCAAACGAGTACAATAAAAATCCGCCGAATATTGCTAACCAGGACAACTCGATTCCGACTTCAGTAGCCATCATGGCCAACTCAATGCCATGGGATTTACTTGATGAAAAGAAATACGACGCTAACGGAAACGAGTTCGTGTACTCCCGCTTCAGAAACCGTACGAACCCTTACTTTACACTTGCAGAGCAATTCCGTAACGTGCGTAGAGATCGTATTTTCGGAAATATAGCTTTGAAATACAATCTGACAGATTGGATGTTTGTTCAGGCACGTGTCGGTCAGGATTACTGGTCAAGAGACGATGACTATAACAACTTCCCAACAGGCCAGGCTTCAAGAGGTCCGGCACCAGCAGGTTTCGTAAACGGGGTTTACACTCAGGAATCAAGAAGATTCAGAGAGCTTAATAAAGATATCTTAATCTCTGCAAGCCGTGAGTTTGGCGATATTGGTCTTGACGTAAACCTTGGAGGTAACCAAATGTATCGTCGATCAGACCTTAACTCTGCTCAGGTAACTGACTTTGTGGTAAGAGACCTATACACCATTGCCAATGGACGTGTGAAGGATCCGTTCTATGCTCTTTCAGAAAGAGCTGTCAACTCAGTTTATGGTGCGGCAGAATTGTCATACAAAGGATTCCTTTTTGTAAATGGTACCGCCAGAAACGACTGGTTCTCAACCCTGTCTCCGGCAAACAGAAGTATTCTTTACCCTTCAGTTTCGGGTAGCTTTGTATTCTCACAAGCTATGAATTCTGCTCCTTCATGGCTCTCTTTTGGTAAACTTCGTTTGGCTTATGCCGAAGTGGGTTCAGATACCGATGTATCTCCGTACTCAAACGCTCTTTTCTATGGCATCAATGCTAACTTGTTTAATGGTCAGCCGGTAGGTTCTTCTCAGGGTGGTACCGTGCCAAACGCTAACCTTAAGCCAATGAGGGTGGCCGAAAAAGAGGCTGGTTTAGAATTGAAACTCTTCCAAAACCGGGTAGGACTTGACTTCGCAGTCTATGAGAAACTTACATCAGATCAGATTGTATCTGCTCAGATTTCAGACGCTTCAGGCTTTACCACCACATTGATTAACAGCGGTGAAAGTCAAACCAGAGGTGCAGAATGGTTACTTTCTATTAATCCTGTAAGAACCGCTGATTTCAGATGGGATATTACATTTAATGGAACTTACAATAAAACCAAACTTCTTAGTCTTTTGACTGATACTCCTGGTGAAAGAATTACCACTGGCACTCACGTTTTCAACGGTGAACTTCGTCAGGTAGTAGGTGAGGAACTTGGTCAGCTTTACGGCTTTGGTTTCCGCAGAGATGATCAGGGACGCATGATTTTCGGAGCTAACGGAATTCCGTTAAGAACTCCGGATCTGATTAGTTTCGGTTCTGCTCTTCCTAACTGGATTGGTGGTATCAACAACGCCTTAAACTATAAAGGTGTGAGTGTTTCTGCTTTGATCGACTTCAAACTGGGTGGAAATATGATGTCAGGAACCAACTTTAACCTGACTCGTCACGGACTTCATAAGCAGACCCTACCAGGTAGAGACACCGGTGTAATTGGTGAAGGAGTTAACGAATCAGGGGAGCCAAATACAGTAGCTGCCGAATCTCAGAGATACTGGGAGGTTATTCGCTCTCAGGCTTTGGTAGAGCCTATTATTTATAATGCAGGCTTCTGGAAATTACGTCAAATTACCGCTGGGTATGACTTTACAAAGCACATACCTGAAAACGTACCGATTAACTCCGTTAAGCTGAGCATTGTCGCCAATAATGTAGCGATGTTGAAAAAATGGGTGCCAAATATTGACCCTGATTCATTTGGCTATACTTCAGATAACATCGTTGGTCTGGAGTCTACAGGTGTACCCACTACAAGAAGCCTTGGCTTTAACCTAAATGTTAAATTCTAATCGAGAAATAAAATGAAAAGAATACTAAAATATATATTTCTGGCCGTAGGTGTCATTACAGTGTCATCTTGTGATGATGGTTTTGATGAGCTGAATACGAACAGTATTGCGGTAACGGCTATTGACCCCGTCTTTATTCTCAATCAGGCCCTGATCAGTACCTCATACCCCACAGAGACTGCAGTGTTTGATATGGGTGTGGTACAGCAGGTAATTTCACCGAACTCCGGGGTATTGACCGGTGCAAATTTCAATCAGGAAAACCGCACTGTTTTTGGGCAACTATGGCCACAGTATTATCAAAATGTTATACGTAACTCCAAGGATGTTATTCTTCAGACTTCAGAGGCCGGGAACCGTAATAACTTGCTACAAATGGCACGTATCGTTCAGGCTCATGCCTTTATGGTTTTAACTGACAGATATGGAGACATCCCTTATTCTGAAGCTGGTATTGGCTTTACCGATGGGGTTGTTTTACCAAAGTATGACAGCCAGGAAGTTATCTATCAGGATATCATCAAAGAACTCAAAGAAGCCTCCGCAGCCTTGAGCACGAGTGGCAGAGTAGAGGGTGCTGAAATCTTGTATGGTGGAGATGTTGCCAAATGGAAAAAACTGGGTTACTCATTGCTTCTGAGAGCCGGTATGCGTTTAAGCGAGGCTAACCCAACAGCTGCTCAGGCCGCTGTTTCAGATGCTGTTTCTGGTGGACTGATGACATCGAATGACGACAATTTTGTCCTGAGACATGATGCCAATTACCAAAACCCTATTGGTGGAATGTTAAACTCAACTGAGGCAAATAACTTCTTTATTCCTAAGCCTTTTATTGATCAGCTGAACAATACCAATGACCCAAGGCTGGCTGCCATTGCTGTCAGATACGTGGGAGCCGCTTCAGGTTCAGGTCAAACCGAAGCCGTAGCCAATCGTGACCCTTCAGTACAAATAGGAATACCGATGGGTAATGATAACGCCGGAGCAGTAGCCGCAGCAAATGCGGATGGACTAGCCAGTTTCTATGCCTATTCTCAGCTTGATAGAACGCGTATCGCTAAAAATACAGCTCCAATGTACTTCTTAACGTATGCTCAAACACAACTTCTTCTTGCTGAGGCTGCCTCAAGAGGATGGACAAGTGGTGATGCAGCCGGCTATTATGCCCGTGGAATAAGAGCCCACATGGAGCAAATGGCTTCTTATGGTGAAAGCTCTGCAATTGCGGAGGCTGATATTCAGGCTTTTCTTGATGCCAATCCTTTGAGCTCAAACGCAATGGCCGATATCGGAACCCAGTATTGGATTGCCTCTCTTATGAACGGACCGGAAGCATTCGCGAACTTCAGAAGAACAGGCTATCCTAACCTTGCACCAAACCCTTTCCCGCTGAAAGATATCTCTGGAGATTTCATCAACAGGATTACGTATCCGAACTCTGAAATCTCTGTAAATTCAGAGAATGTTCAGGCTGCAATCTCAAGACAGGGGGCAGATAACCTTGATACGAAAGTATGGTGGGATAAATAGTAAATGACCTGTAAATCACTAAAGGCCACCTACGTTCAAAAGGTGGCCTTTTTTGGTCGATTCAATCTAATCGCTAGACTATTCTATCCAATTGATTCCCTTTTTTTGCTGAATTTAAGCTTACATCTCAATCAAGATTTCAACCCAATGAAAAGAAAAATTATTCAATTATTAACCGTGCTGTTCTGCAGCTCGGCAATTGCTTCAGCTCAACAAATAGAGTGGACTCCAGAACAAATTAAAGCCTACTCCGAAGGTTATACAGGTCCGCGATCTGCCGACGGCCGGCCTATGATCTCGGATAACCTGATTAAACGACTTGCAAATATCTCCATTGAAGAAGCCTGGGGTTTCCTACGAAACAAAGGCTACCATAACCAGTTTGACGCGGGCTGGACAATTATTGGCGACGGAGTGCTAGTCGGTAGAGCAGTTACCTCTCAATACATGCCATTAAGACCAGATGTCGATGAAAAAATAAAAGCTCAGGGAGAAGCGGAGGGTCGTATAGGAGCTCCAAACTCCTGGCCTATTGATGTACTTACTCATGGCGACGTTTATGTGGCAGATGGTTTCGGGAAAGTGGTAGATGGTACACTTATCGGTGATAATCTTGGTAACGCCATTTATGCAAAATCTGGAACCGGAGTAGTATTTGATGCCGGAGCCCGTGATGTGGAAGGACTGGAAAGAATTAAAGGTTTTACCGGTTTCGTCCGCGGGCTTGACCCAAGTTATATTCAGGGAATGATGATGACCTGTATTAACTGCCCTATCAGAATTGGCAGAGCCACGGTAATGCCCGGCGATCTGGTTTTGGGCAAAAAAGAAGGCGTCATTTTCATACCTGCTATGTATGCTCAGGACCTGATTATGAACGCCGAATTTGTCGCTTTACGTGATGAGTTTGGACATATGCGACTTCGTGAAGGGAAATATACTCCGGGAGAAATTGATCGCCGATGGACTGACAACATTAAGCAGGATTTCTTAGCCTGGATAAAAGCTCACCCTGAAAAACTTCAAATGACACCAAAAGAATTTGATGATTATATGAAGGAAAGAAACTGGTGATTTTTTTATCACGAAAATCCATTATACACTTGATTATAAGCCAATTGAACTAATAAAATTCAACCAATAAACCTATTGAAAAATGAACAAGAACATTTTTGACAGATTAAAATATAAAGGGGAAATCCCTGTAAAACCGGAGCTCACTGAAAAGGGTGAGCAGATGCTTAAAGAACACAACGCTACCGGTGATAATCGCCGGGACTTTCTAAGAAAATCGGCACTTGGTGGACTCTCGTTGGGAATGATGTTTAACGGTAACCCGGCAAAAGAGGTAGAATTTCTTTCTCAAAAAGTTAAACGCTCCAGTAGTCCTTCTGATCTCAAAATTACTGACCTCAGAATTGCGACTGTTGTAAGAGCCCCAATGACCTGCCCGATCATTAGAATTGATACCAACCAAGGCATCAGTGGATATGGTGAAATCAGGGATGGAGCTTCAGCGAAGTACGGATTATTCCTAAAAAGCAGATTGCTCGGCAAAAACCCGTGTACCCCTGAAATGCTTTTCAAAGACATCAAACAGTTTGGTGGCCACGGCCGTGCTGCCGGGGGTGTTTGTGGTGTAGAAATGGCCCTTATGGACCTGGCCGGCAAAGCCTATGGCGTGCCGGCCTATCAAATGTTGGGAGGCAAGTACCGCGACTATGTAAGAATTTATGGCGATACTCCTACGCTTCCTGATCCGGTAGAGTTTGCGAAAAAAATGAAGGAGCGACAAGACCTGGGACTGACCTTCCTGAAAATGGACTTTGGTGTTGGTCTGTTGAAAAACCATCCACATACCGTTGTGGGAGGATTAAACACTGACTACACTCGTCAATGGGGAGATCCACCGAAAATGAAAGGAAACGCCAGAAGCTACTCGCAAACCAAGCACCCTTTCAGCGGAATTCAAATTACCGATGAAGGAATTGAGATCATGGCCAATTTCGTACATGAAGTTAGAAAGTCTGTGGGCTATGAGGTACCTCTCGCGGCTGATCATTTCGGGCATTTTGGAGTAAATACCGCTATCAGACTTGCAAACGCTATTGAGAAATATCGCCTGGCCTGGCTTGAAGATATGGTTCCGTGGTTTTACACAGATCAGTGGAAGCAAATCACAGAAGCTGTAAATACTCCAACACTAACAGGGGAGGATATCTTCCTGAAAGAAGAGTTTATCAAGTTAATCGACGCCCGTGCAGTGGACATGGTACAACCTGACCTGGCGAGTTCCGGAGGTTTAATTGAAACCAAAAAAATCGGTGATTATGCTGAAGAAAGAGGAATTCCAATGGCCATGCACTTTGCAGGCACACCGGTTTCTTTCATGGCAAACGTGCACTGTGCTGCTGCTACCGAGAATTTCGTAGCTCTGGAGCATCATAGTTTTGACGTTCCTTGGTGGGAAGACATGGTAACCGGCATTGAAAAGCCAATCTACAAGGATGGTTTCGTCAAAGTACCGGAAACGCCAGGTCTGGGTATTGATCTCAACGAAAAAGTAGTCAAAGAGCACCTCAAAGACGGGACACTCTATTTTGCTCCAACCGAAGAATGGAATGAAATTGACAGCTGGGACAGAACCTGGAGCTAATTCTTTTGATAATCATTGAATAATGAATAAAATTGGTCTGAAATCGGGTGCTTTTCCTGGTTTCAGACCTCAACCATATTGAAATTTAACCCTGACCAATGAGAAATAACATTTACACCATCGTCATTATTCTGGTGGTGATTATTACGTACAATTTCCCACAATACTTCATTGAAGTAGGCGATGTAAAACTTACTTCACTCATTACCCCCGTCTTACAGATTATTATGTTTGGTATGGGCACCACCATTACTCTCAATGATTTCGTGGGTATCGTAAAAACACCAAAAAAGGTAATCATAGGAGTAGTTTTGCAGTTTTTGGTTATGCCTTTCTGGGGCTTTGGAATTGCCTATGCCTTTGGATTTCCGCCTGAAATCGCTGCTGGTATTATCTTAATTGGTAGTAGCCCGAGTGGTTTGGCTTCTAATGTAATAGCCATGTTGGCAAAAGCCAATGTTGCCTTATCAATTACGCTGACTACTTTCGCTACCATGCTGGCTCCGATTATGACTCCTACATTGATGCAATATCTGGGTGGTGAGTTCATTGACGTTGACTTTCTGGGCATGATGTGGAGTATGTGTAAAATGGTGATCATTCCGGTAGCTTTTGGTTTTCTTTTAAACCGCTATACACCAAAATTTGTAGCCTCCATCAAAAAGATTTTACCGCTGTTCTCTATGGCCGGTATCGCCTATGTAATAGGAACCGTTACCGCTGCAGGTCATGACTCACTCTCTACCGTAGGAGCCATTTTGTTTCTAGCCGTTTTGATTCATAATGTCGGTGGTTACGTTTTCGGTTATTTCGCCGCCCGCGGAATAGGCATGGACGAACGCGACAGCCGAACTATTTCCATTGAAGTAGGCATGCAAAACGGCGGCTTGGCATCTGCACTGGCCGTAGAAATGGGCAAAGTGGCAACCGTCGGACTGGCTTCAGCCATATTCGGACCGCTGATGAACGTTACCGGCTCTCTACTCGCCAGCTGGTGGGGAAAGAAGGAAATAAAGGAGTAAACGTATTCGTCGATAATATTAAACCCCGAAGTTCTTGAAGACCTTTGGGGTTTCGTATATCGTAGAACTTGATTAGTTTTGGAAACCTTCGAGGCCTGTATCGTAGAAAATGGAAACACCCTTGGGCCCAACCTAACTATCCATTGCATCCATTTCTTTCTGGATGACCTCCCGGATCGCTGTTTTAATAGTATCTCTTTTGGAATATATAATTGCCAGAGATATCAAAAGAACGGCAAAAATAATAACATATCCCCAAGGAGTTCCCAGCCATTGATTCAGCCCCCAGGCGGCAATCATGAGGAGAAAAACCATGGCTACCGAGGCTAATACCAAAAAGATGAAGCGGAATACGGCATCCGCTACAGCCCGTTCAATTTTCTCCTGAATTTCCAGTTTTTTCAACTCAAATTTCGCCTCAATAAGCTTGATCACACTGTCCTTGATCTCACCAAGCTTGAATAAATCAGAAAGAGAATTTTTTAAGCCCATCTTTAGTTAATGTTTTGAGCAATCCAACATAAGATAAAAAACACTCGTTGTTGATAGAGTCTTTTGTCTTGCGTCTTAAATCTTTTGTCTTAATAATCAGACCACATCCACATTCACCACAAACCTAACACTTTTGAACTCCTTCTCTGTGTTGATTTCGGTGATTTGCTCTGCAATATAAGCCTTTACAGCCTTCATATTGAGCTTGTCTTTTTCCAGCTTTACCCATACCTCAAAGAGATATTGGTTTCTTACCCGCTCCACTAAAGCCTTTTCAGGCCCCAATACCCGCTGAGGCCCCAGGTATTTTTTCAGAACAGCAGCCAGTTTTCCTGCCGCCTGATGCGATACATTTCGCATGATATGCTTTGTGGTAATACTGATCACACGTGAGAAAGGAGGATAATTGAAGCCTTCACGCTCATGAATTTCTTTGTCATAAAACCCGATGAAATCATTCTCTAAAACATACTTCAGCACACTATGATCTGGCCCACCGGTTTGAATAAACACCGTTCCTGGCTTTTCTTTTCTACCCGCACGGCCACTGACTTGTGTAATCATCTGAAACGCCCGCTCGGCGGCCCTGAAGTCCGGGAAATAAATCATTTTGTCGGCGTTGAAAACCGCTACCAGACTCACATTATCAAAGTCCAAACCTTTTGAAATCATCTGAGTACCCACCAGAATATCCACATCACCTTCAGCAAATTCGCTGATGATATTTTGATAGGCATTTTTAGATCGGGTAGTGTCCAGATCCATCCGAAGAATACGGGCTTCGGGGAATAGCTCCTGAAGGTCTTCCTCAATTTTCTCCGTACCTACACCCACCGATTTCAGCTTCGTAGACTCACAAACCGGGCAAACTTTCGGGGCTGTTTCCTTATAACCGCAGTAATGGCACACCAGTGTATTTTCATACATATGGTGCGTAAGACTTACAGCACATTGATGGCATTGACCTATCCAGTTGCACTCCTCACAGTTCATGTAAGGAGCATAGCCACGACGGTTCTGGAAGATGATGGTTTGTTCTTTCCGTTTAATATTCGCTTCCAACGCCTCCAGAAAAGACTGGCTGAAACCTTTGTTCACCCGCTCAGCCTTTCGCTCCTCTTTCATGTCTATGACCTCAAATGCCGGCAAGGTGGCCTTCCCAAATCGCTGGTGCAATTCCACCAAACCATATTTGCCGTTTTTGGCCTGCCAATAACTCTCAAACGACGGAGTAGCCGAGCCGAGCAATACTTTTGCATGCTGCCGGTGAGCCAGCATAATGGCCACATCACGGGCATGATATCTTGGAGCGGGGTCAAACTGCTTATAGCTGGTTTCGTGCTCCTCATCAGCAATCACAAGACCCAGATTGGTAAACGGCAAAAGGATGGAAGACCTCACCCCCACCACAAACTGGTAATTACCTTTCAGTACGCCCATGTAAACCTCCACCCGTTCGTTATCGGAGAATTTTGAGTGATATACACCCATTTTATCTCCGAACACCTTTTGTAATCGACTCACAATTTGAGTGGTCAACGCAATCTCAGGCAGCATCAGCAAAACCTGAGAGCCACTACTCAAAACTTTGTCAATAAGGTCTATATAAATCTCAGTTTTACCACTGCCGGTTATCCCATGAAAAAGGACCACTTGTTGCTCAGCAAAAGCCTCCATAATCTGGTCAGAAGCGTTTTGCTGAGGCTCGGTCAAAGTGATAGTCGCCATCTCATCGGCATCATATTTTTCAAAACGAGATACGGTGATTTCAAACTCCTCTAAAACCTCGTTTTTTATAAGTGTTTTGAGAGAGGAAGCCGAGAGCTCTTTGAAAAAGGCTTTGTCAAGTCCATGAAGGTTTTTCTCCCTGATTTTATCCGGAGGCAACAGTCCAATGAATTTAAGAATAACCTCCTGCTGCTTGGTTTTGCCCTCTAATTCATCAATTAAAGCGAGAGCGGCAGACTGATTGGCATATTTCGCAGCAAGCCGAAGCTTTTTGACTTTTTTAGGCGAATAACGTTCTTTGACCTCCTCATACACCAGAATTGCACCTTTGTCAATCAGCTTTTTGATTACTTTATTGACACTGCTCTCTTCCAGATATTTACTCAGATCAGCATATGAAAGCGACTCCTTTTCTTCCACCACTTTGAGAATTTCTTTCTCAAAATCCTCAAGTAACTCCTCCGACTCAAAATCTGGATTGAGCTGAATTCTGGACTCGCTATTGACCTTCATGCCAGAGGGCAAAGCCATGTTCATCACCTCTCCGGGATGACACATATAATAGTCAGCCACCCATTGAAAAAGCCAAAGCTGCTCCGGCGTCACCACCGGCTCGTCATCCATCAGTTCAGCAATGTATTTCGCTTTGTATTTCTCTGGCGGAGTACCGTGAATTTTAGAAATGATGCCTGTCAATACCCTGTTTTTGCCAAAAGGCACAATCACCCTGCTACCAACCTGCACCTGTTCGGACAGATGCCGCGGAGCACGGTAGGTGAAAGCCTGCGGTATGGGTACCGGCAGCAACACATCCGTGAAAATGGTTTCAGAGTTAAATAATTCGCCTGATTGCAATGAAGAAGTCGGTTTTTGACAAAGATAAATCTATTTCTTTTTGGCCTGCCACGAAATCAATGTCCCTGAAATAATGACAAAGACGATTCCGATAAAGGCCAGCGTGCCCGGGCTTGGATCACCCAAAAAGACCCCGAAAATGACCGAGAAGATGATATTGCTAAAACCCACCGCCGAGATAATCCCAGCCTTGCCATAGCTGAAGGCTTTGGTGAGGTATATCTGACCGATCATGGCCGCCACTCCCAAAACCAAAATCCAGGCCCAGTCTGTTCCGTGCGGCGTCACATATTCAGCAATCAGGAAATCAAGTGCCGGGAGCTGATAAAACTCGCCGATACCCATTGAAATAATTGGCAGCACAATGCCCGAAATCATAAAAGAGAGAACAATGCTGCGGGCATCATAGTACCCACTAAGGCCTCTGATACTCATGTAGGCAAAGGCCGTTAAAATGGCGTTACTTACTCCAATAATGTGGCTTCTGGCCGATAAAAGCCCGCCCGACATTTGGGGTACGAAAATGAAGCAGATGCCGGCAAAGCCCAAAAGTACCGCCAGCCATTCTTTCCTTCTCAACCCTTCACCGGCAATAAAAACCGAGAACACAGCAATGAAAATCGGGTATGTTTGCTGATAGGTGATGGCCTCAGCAAGCCCTATCTGTGTAATACTGTAGAAGAAAGTATAAAGTGCAATGGTACCGATCACCCCTCTGAAAACCAACAGAAAGGGTTTGCCTCCCTCCTGAATCAAAGGTCTTTTGAATACAGAATAACCAATGAACAAAACGCCAATGAGATTTCTGAAAAAAACAATCTCTACTGAGCTGATAGAATCCCGAAGAAGGCGGGTACAGGCACCCACCAGAGCAAAACAAAAAGAAGCAATTAGCATGTACAGGACACCCTGCCTGAGTTTTGACTGATCCATCGGCGGCAAAAATAGAAGCTTTTAAACCCTTAAAATCAAAATTGGTCTTAAATATCCCGCTTGGTGGGCAGTTTCCGCTATTTTTGCCATTCGATCATGAAAAAGTTAATTTCGACGGCCTTAATCTCCTTCTGTTCAATGGTTTCTATTGCACAGATTACTGTCTCTCTCCCGGTAGAACGCATGATCTACCAAAGGAATAATTCGAATCAGGCTTACCTTCATATCACAGGCAATTTCACGGCAGAGTATGATAGCATCATGGCCAAGGTTTTCCCGAGGGTAGTCGGACAAGGGACAGAGGGCACCTGGCAAACCATTGACTACCGGGACGACAAGCCTTACTTCTATGGTAAATATTTGGCAAACGGTGGCTGGTATAAACTGGGTATCAAAGCCTATAAAGATGGTGTTGAAATTGACTCCGTGGGCAGAGAAAGAGTTGGCATCGGAGAGGTTTTTGTGGTTGCGGGGCAATCAAATGCCTCAGGAATCACAGATTACGTAGACCCTTCTGTCGGAAGCTACCCTACCGGAATTGGTTACGATTCCAACGACGACCGCTCTAACGTCATGCATTTCTCCAATGGGTACAATACGTACGATTTGCTTCCCATTGGTTTCTCTCAGATGAACGCGTCAGATGTGGCAAATGACACCCTTTTTATAGGTCCCTTTCAATCTGCCCCCTGGTGTTGGGGGAAGGTGTCAGAATATTTAATTGATTCACTCAATGTTCCGGTACTATTTTATGGAGCGGCTTTTGGTGGGACCAAAGTTCAATGGTGGAAAGAGTCTGCCAATAGTGAACCGCTGACCTCTCCTTCATTTTTTGTTGAGGAACAATATGATCACCCCTACGGAGCTTTGGCCATTGTAATGCGTATGTACTCTGGTCTAACCGGAATCCGGTCAGTTTTATGGCATCAGGGAGAGGCTGATCATGGTACTGCTTCAGGAACCTACCAGTCATATCTTGAGCAGGTAATAGCCAAAACGCGTGAACATTCAGAATTGAGTAACTTAACCTGGATGGTCGCCCGGGCTTCTAGAGCAGTAACTACCGCTGCGAATGTGATTACTGGTCAGCAGAATACAATTGATAACGATCCACATGTTTTCAATGGACCTGAAACGGATAACATTACAGACGGTAGCAATACCTATCGGTCAGACAATATTCATATGGATACCGATGCCGGGATCATTGAACACGCAAATTACTGGGTCAACTATCTGACAAATGGTTTTTTAAGCTCTTCAACGCCATATTTGGCAGCAGACCTAATTGAACCTTCTTTTACTTGCAATATTGGTACACCCTCAACACCAATTACCTTAACAGCTCCTGGTTCTTACGCTGGTCATGCATGGTCAAACAGAGACAATACAGATTCTGAAGCCCGGGGAGAATTTGGAAATTGTTGTACGAGTCATACTGTTTTACCCGGAGCAAATTACCAAAGACTTAACTGGGGATATGACAGCACCAGTAGCATCACCGTAGCCCCCGGTCGATACGCCCTCAATGTTAGAAAAGCAACGTCAGAAAAGATCCTTTTCAGCCCAATCATCGATTTGACATCATTAACGCTACCGACTAACCCAAGCTTTACGGCCTCGGCCACCCAGGTTAGACCCGGCGATACGTTGACCTTAACAGGGAGTAATTGCAACGGCACCTACCTTTGGAGTACCACGGATACGGGAAGTCCTCTACTGTTGACACCTGCCTCCACAGCCTCTTATACCCTGGCCTGTAAAACATTGCATTGCCTTAGCAACAGCACCGCTACTACAGAGGTAGTCGTTTCTTCCTGTTTCTCTGACCCCTTAAGTCTCACGGGTTCAGTTAATACCGCCGAAGCCCCCTATCAAAGCCAGCAGACGATAGAAAGTGTGCAAATGGTCAACCAACCCACCGGTGATATTGAATATACCGCCAGCAAATCTGTTCTGCTAAATCCGGGCTTTAAGGCAGAAAACGGAGCCTTATTTAAGGCCAGTATCTCCGACTGCCCATAGCCCAAAACCTTCTCGAAAAATTCATATAGTATGCTTGCATAACATTATTTATTTGCGTTAATTTGTGATGGTATGCATGCATACTACCTGTTCGCAAACGTAAATTTTTTGATATGTCAGCAGTCGCCGAAAATGAAGCTATAAAAGGTGGTGAGTTCCTCATCAAAGAGACCTCAGCCAGCGATATTTTTATCCCTGAAGAGTTCAATGAAGAACAGCAGATGATCGCTGAAACCTGCAGCGATTTCCTCAAAACCGAGGTTCACCCCATTCTTGATGAAATAGATAAAGCCAAAACACCGGAGCTCATGTCCTCACTGATGGACAAAGCCGGGGAGCTTGGTCTTTTGGGAACAGCGGTACCTGAAGAGTATGAGGGTTTCGGGATGAATTTCAATACGTCAATGCTCGTAGCTGAAGTTCTGGGAGCCGGATACTCCTTCTCTGTGGCTCAGTCAGCTCATACAGGTATTGGTACACTTCCGATTCTTTATTACGGTAATGAAAATCAAAAGCAAAAATACCTGCCAAAACTGGCCAGTGGTGAGTGGAAAGCCGCTTACTGCCTCACAGAGCCTGATTCAGGTTCAGATGCCAATTCAGGAAAAACCAAAGCTGAACTTACCGCTGACGGTAAACACTATAAAATCAATGGGCAGAAAATGTGGATCACCAATGGTGGATTTGCAGACCTGTTTATTGTCTTTGCCAAAATTGAGGATGATAAAAACCTGACCGCTTTCATCGTTGAAAAATCATACGGTGGCATCACCATGAACGAGCCAGAGCATAAGATGGGAATCAAGGGCTCAGATACCCGCCAGATTTTCTTCAATGACTGTATGGTGCCGGTAGAGAATATGCTTTCTGACCGTGAAAAAGGCTTTAAAATTGCGGTAAACATTCTCAATATCGGTCGTATTAAACTTGGTATTGCGGCTGTTGGCGGAGCCAAAGGCGTTCTCACTCAGGCCGTCAATTATGCCAATGAGCGTAAACAATTTGGGATTTCCATCGGTCGATTTGGTGCAATCAAACATAAGCTGGGCGAAATGGCCAGCAAAATCTGGGTTTGTGAAGCGGCCGGATACCGTGCCGGTCAGAACATCGATGACCTTATCGAAAAACTCAAAGCTGAAGGTAAATCAGATGCAGAAGCCAAACTGAAAGCTCTGGAACAATTTGCCATCGAATGTGCCATCATGAAAGTGCACGGTTCAGAGGTTCTTGATTTTGTGGTGGATGAAGGTGTACAGGTGTACGGCGGTATGGGCTACTCAGCCGATGCTCCGATGGACAGAGCTTATCGTGACTCCAGAATCAACCGGATTTTTGAAGGAACCAATGAAATCAACCGTCTGCTAATCGTGGATATGCTCCTCAAAAGAGCCATGAAAGGCGAGATGGATCTGATGGGGCCAGCCGGAGCCGTGGCAAAAGAGATTATGTCAATCCCATCTTTTGGTGATGATCACGAAGGCATGTTTGCGGCCGAGAAGAATGTGCTGAAGAATCTCAAAAAGGCCGTACTGATGGTGGCCGGAGCCGCTGTTCAGAAATTCATGATGAAGCTTTCGCACGAGCAGGAAATCCTCATGAACAGTGCCGATATGTTGATTGAAATTTACGCGGTAGAGTCAGCGATTCTCCGCGTGGAGAAACTCATCGGTATCAAAGGAGAGGAAGCCGTTTCCCTTGAAAAAGACATGATGATGATCTACCTCCACAATGCCGTTGCAAAATGCAATATGGTAGGTCGTGAGGCCATTCAGGCCTTCGCAGAAGGTGATGAGCTGAGAGTTATGCTCATGGGTCTTAAACGTTTCACTAAAATAGAACCATTCAATACAAAAGATGCCAGAAGACGCGTGGCCGATGCCATGCTCGCTGAAAGCAAATATATTTTCTAAACGTCGCAAGACGCACTTCAATAAGACAACAAACGCAAGGCTGCTCCGAAAGGGGCGGCCTTTTTATTTCAAAAGTGTATCTGTTACAAACGAAATCGAACAATAAGTCAAATTGTACTATTCCACCATTCCTTTTGCCTGAAAGAATAGAAGTGTCGTTTTAAGACGACAGAAATTGTACTTATCCCATATATGGACTAAATTACTTACTGGTATATTCTGCCAGGACAAAACCACTTTAGATTTGACTAACACTGCGACCGATATTTTAACTGACCTGCCCTTTCTGAACGAACTCTCCGAAAGTTTCAGGGAAAGACTGATGTCTGAGTCCCGGATCGTGGAGATGCAGGAGGAGGATATTGTGACGGCACAGTATAGCCCCGGTGATACATTTTACATTCTCCTGAGCGGAGCCATCGCTTTCTCCCTGAAAGTTGAAAACGAAATGGAGGAGCTGCTGGTTGGGCAAAGCAACCACAAATTTACACCGGCAGGTTGGTCTGGTTTTAAAGAGCCTTTTCGCTATGCCACCACGGTTACCTGTAATGCTGATTCGGTTTTTGTTTGCTGGGAGCATGAGTTTCTCAGAACCCTTTTTGAAGAAGATGCCGAAGGTGCTCTCCCGTTTTTGCAGTTCATTGCTGGTCAGGCCCAACACATGTTACTGGATACCTGGCAAATGCTGGCTCAGCTGGTACCTGTAGCCGACCAAAGCTTACTAAAGCTTAAAACCTATCAAAGTATTGAGCAAGGGGTTAGCGTAGATACACTTGACTTACTTAACCGATCCCCGTTTTTTGAAGTTTTTGAAGAGGATGAGCTGAAGGAATTTGAGTCAATAGGCATCAAATATAATTTGGAGAGGGGTCAAAAACTTTTTGATCAAAACAGCCCTGCAGAGAGCTTTGACGTTCACATGCAGGGAAAAGTTGCTCTGATTTATTCCTTTGATCCCGATCAAAAACAACTGGATCACCGAATCATTAATCACGACGGCTACCTAATCAGTACAAATTGTTTTTCTGATGATCAAACAAACTATCTGAGCTGCATTGCTTTAGCTCCGAGTACCGTTTTCAGAATTGACGCTAAAAAGCTGAAATCATATCTGAAAAAGAACCCCGAGTTAGCCATTCGATTTCAATTGCGACTTTTATGGTTTTACAGCAATCGACTGAGATCAGCCAGAGCCAAGCTCATCAGAATAAACTTTGACGGTGAAATCGCCGCCGTCAGGAATCTTATCGAGCAAAATTGTACTCAGCTTGATGTCACCTCTGACCTTCACAAGGTTCCTCATTTGCTCAAAAGCACCATCAGCTTGCAAGACGCTATTTTTTCTTTGCGAACACTCGCCGAGAGTGGAAATTCACTGGAGCGGAGAATTGCCAACTCGGCCCTTGACATCCTCACAGAGGTGGTACGCGAAAGCGATTTCTATAACGGTTTATTAAGAGTGTATTCAGAGGTAGCTAATGCTCCTTTTTACTACACTAGCAAGGAGGTTAGAGAGCTTTGTGCAGAGCAGTTTCTGGAGGTTTTTGAACATACCTCCTATCAGGTCAAAGGGTGGGAAAACCTACCCGATGTGCCCGCGATTTTTATTTATAACCATCTTGAAAATCACGTGTATAACACCCTGCCAAATCGCTTTCAACTAACGCTTGACTCGCACTTTATTTCCTCGGTTATTCTTTATAAAAAGTATAAAAATCCCGGAATACGTGTTGTAAGAATACCACGCGGGGAAGAATACGGGCATCAGTATTATTACGAACGATTGGGGCATATTCCGGTTTTTACAAGGGAGTCTGGCAGTAAGTTTGACTCCAAAGAGGAACGCAAAAAGCAACGGGATGATTTTTTTGAAACGGCCGGCAAATACCTGAAAGAAGGCACAAGTATTATGCTTGCACCGGAAGGCACGAGCTCCACCACCGAAAACTCTCCGAAACTATTCAAACCCGGAGCATTTTTACTGGCAGCCAAAATGGAGAAAGAACCTCTCATAGTTCCCGTGGCGGTGGCCAATTTTGACAAAAGGTTAAATAGAACCACCTTTGCCGCAGTCATAAAAAAACCTTTCAAAATCTCTGAAAAAGTAGCTGACCCGGAAAACAGAGAAGAAATGTCAGCGTTTTTGGAGGCGTATCAAAAGGAGTTTAGAACATATATTGATGAAGCCGTGGAGCTGGCCAACGCCGACTCATGGTTAAACGCATTAGCACAGGATTAATGGAAGACGAGTTTAGAGAAGAGGTGACCGCATTGGCGGCACAAAAGCTAAAAAACCACACCGAAAACCCAATCGTATTTTACGGAAGCAGCTCGTTCAGGCTGTGGGAAACCTTGCAACAGGATATACCGGAGCTGACCTGTCTTAATCTTGCCTTTGGGGGTTCTCAAATCATTCATTGTATCAAATACTACGAGGAGCTGTTGGGCAAAACCCAGCCTCAGAAAATCATGTTTTACTGCGGAGATAACGACATCGCCGAAGATATCGCTCCTGAAGAAATCCTGATGCGATTCCAATCTTTCCTTGAGAAAGTTGACCGGCAGTTTCCTGAAGTTCCGCTTACCTTTCTGAGTATCAAACCCAGTCCTATCAGGGCAGAAAAGCTGGATGTTATTCAACGAACAAATCAACTAACTGAAGCTTTTTTAAGAGACAAGCCACTACGGTACTTTTTGGATATCCATAACCCAATGCTGGAAAATACAGCGGTTCGCCCTGAACTTTTCACAGAAGACGAGCTGCATATGAATGAGCAGGGTTACAGCATCTGGGCAAGCATTGTCAGAGAGCATTTGGGTCTTGAGGCACCTGATTTGGTAGAGAATAACTAATTTAGGCGGGCAATGTCTATCTCAACCAAACAACTCACCAAGGCCTACGGTAGCCAGAAGGCTATCGATGCCATTTCTTTCGATATTCCGAAAGGACAAATCATCGGTTTTTTAGGCCCCAATGGTGCGGGAAAAAGCACCACGATGAAGATTCTGACCGGCTATATTCAGGCCACAGAAGGTGAAGCTTTCATCAATGGTTTTGATGTTTCTAAAGAACCAATAGCCGTCAAAAACAGCATTGGTTACCTGCCGGAGCATAATCCACTTTATCTGGAGATGTATGTCAAAGAATTCCTCGAATTTGCGGGTTCTTTACATGGTTTACGAGGTAAAACACTCAAAAACAGAGTAGCCGAGGTCATTGAATTGGTCGGTTTAGACAGAGAGCAGCACAAAAAAATTGAACAATTGTCAAAAGGCTATCGCCAACGTGTCGGCTTGGCTCAGGCTCTTATTCATGAGCCCGAAGTACTGATTCTCGATGAACCGACAACTGGTCTTGATCCGAATCAACTGGTGGAAATCAGAAATCTGATCAAAGAGGCCGGCAAAAACAAAACAGTGATTTTGAGTACTCATATCATGCAGGAGGTGGAATCGATTTGCGAAAGAGCCATCATCATCAATCGCGGAAAAATAGTAGCTGATCAAAGTTTGGCCGAGCTCAAAGCTTCCGGACAAAGTATGGAAGAGGTCTTCAGGAGTCTGACGGGAAACTGATGATTGAAATCAGGAATGTACATATTGACCGATACATCTCACCTCTACGTGAAGGTGGTTCATTACCGGCCATTGTGGAGGCCGACGACGGATTTTTATATGCCCTGAAATTCAAAGGGGCAGGACAAGGCACTAAAGCTCTGATCGCCGATCTGATCGGAGCCGAACTGGCCCGGCTGGCTGGCTTGAAAGTGCCGGAGGTGGTTTTCGGCTACCTGCCCGATGGCTATGGCCGCACCGAGCCGGATGAAGAAATACAAGACCTTCTCAAATGGAGTGTAGGCTTAAATTTCGGGATTCATTACCTTCAGGGAGCCATCACCTTTGACCCGGTAGCTCACGAAATTGATGAAACTCTCGCCTCCAAAATTGTGTGGCTTGATGCTTTTCTGATGAACATCGATCGTACGGCCAGAAACACCAACCTACTGAATTGGAAAGACGAAATCTGGCTGATTGATCACGGTGCTTCTTTGTATTTTCACCATAACCCGTCGGCCTGGAAAGAGCAAAGTCAAAGGCCTTTTATCAATATCAAAGATCATGTTTTGCTGAACAAAGCCACTCAATTGAAAGAGGTGAATGAACACATGCTCGCGGCCATTTCAGAGGAAAATATCAAGGCCGTGGTTGAACTGATTCCTGAAGAATGGCTGGAAACCGATGACACTATCAGCAAAGAACTTTACCTTGATTTTTTAGGTGCTCGCAGAACAAACAGTGAAGCCTTTTTAAACGAAGCCATAAATGCCAGATAAGCAGGTTTACGAATACGCCATTGTTCGGTTCTACCCGCAGGTAGAGCGTGGGGAATGCATGAACGTAGGCGTGGTTTTGTTTTGCAAGGCGATGCGGTTCCTGGGCTTCAGATATGCTGTAGACGAAAATAAATTCAGTTCTTTTTCAAAGCATCATACGCTTGAAGATGTCAAACAAAATCTGGACGCTTTTCAAAAAATTGTCAAAGGTGAAAAAGACTCCGGGCTCATCGGGGAGCAAGATATGGCCTCCCGTTTTCGCTGGCTCACCGCCAAAAGAAGCACCATTATTCAGGCCTCTGAAATTCACCCAGGGTATACAGAAAATCCGAAAAAAACCTTAGACCGGATTTTTGAGGAGATGGTGCTGTAACTGATCCGATGGATTGAAGTCCTTGCAAAGGGTTTTATCGGTCCCTCCCAAACAACCACTCTGCAAAACCTCGAAGAATGGCCTTCCGTTCCTCAGGAACTTCCAGCTTTTCGATTCCTTCAAAACCTTTGTTAAAACATTTCGTCATCGCTCCTTCGGCGAGTTCTTTGATGCCAAGAGCATTATAGATTTCGATGACGGCCTGTACTTTCTTTTGTGGCTCAAAATCTTCGGCCCTGATCCAATGGTGAAGAGCCGAGTCAGCTTCCGATTTTTCGAGGGCCTTAAGCATCAGCCAGGTCTTCTTGTTTTCGATAATATCCCCACCAATCTGCTTCCCGAATTTGATGGGGTCGCCGTACACATCCAGAATATCGTCCTTGAGCTGAAAGCCAATACCCAAATTCACCCCGATCTCATACAATTGATTCACAACCTCTTCCGGCTGGCCAGCCGAGCGAGCTCCCAATTCCAAGGCAAAACCGAGCAGAACAGAGGTTTTGAGTTTAATCATCTCAATATACTCTTCCTCCGTTACCGTTTCGCGGTCCGCAAAATTCATATCCATCTGCTGGCCTTCACAAACTTCTGCCGCCGTTCGGTTAAAACGTTTCAGGATCGTTTTGAAATCATTTCCGGGGCTTTCTGACAGGAGTTCATAGGCCGCCACCAGCATCACATCACCGGAAAGAATGGCCACATCACGGTTCCATTTTTCATGGACGGTAGGCTGTCCTCTTCTAAGTGGAGCCTCGTCCATGATATCATCATGCATCAGCGTGAAATTATGGAAAACCTCCACGGCCATAGCCGGTTTGAGAGCCTTTTGCCAATCATCCTCAAATAAGTGATAGGCCATCAGAGTAAGAGCCGGTCGAAGACGCTTGCCTCCAAGACTCATCAGATATTCAATGGGCTCATACAGCTCCTTCGGCTTTTCGCCGTATTGGTAAGTATCAAGTTCGTTTTGAAGTACTTCAAGGTATTTCTCTAAGGCCATCAGGAGCTTTGTTCTTTTGCTTTGAGAAGCAAATAAAGCGGATACGTCAGACAAAGAAAAACGATCGCGAATTTACTGTTTTGCCAATCGCCAAAAACGGTGCCCAGCAAAAAGGCGATGGAGCAAATCAGCATAAACCAGGGCAAAAAAGGATAAAGTGGTACTTTGAACGGTCGTTCTAAATCGGGTTCGGTTTTTCTCAATCGCAATAGTGAAGCAAAACCCATGGTGTAGGACAATACAAAAAAGAATGTGGCTATGTCAGACAAGCGGCCTGAAGTCTCCTTCCCCGAAATCACTAAAATAACGGACAAAAGACCGGTAATCAACAAGGCAATTGCCGGAGTGCCCAGTCCATTGATTTGCAAAGCTTTTTTGAAGAACAATCCATCGCGACTCATGGAAAAAAGAACCCTTGGGGCAAACATCACCTGAGCATTCATCAGGCCAAGAATGGAAATTAAAAGAAAGAGCGTTACCGCTTTTTGAGAGCCCTCTCCGGCCAGAAGTCCAATGGCATCTGCAGCGGCCAACTTACTTTGAGACAATTGCTCAACAGGCAAAACATAAAGAATGGCGGCATTGACCAAAAGGTAAATCACAATAATGGTGAGTACGCCGGCAATCATTGCTTTGGGTAAGTTTCTGGTGCTATCCGTATTTTCCTCGGCAAAATAGGCCGCCGTATGCCAGCCATCAAAGGTGTAAAAAATGGCCTGCATAGCTCCCAGAATAGCTACAAAAAGTCCTCCTTTTGCGGCAGATTGCAAAGCCGAAGGGTCAGACCAAACGGCGTCTCCTTTCACAAAACAAAAGATTACAAAAGCCAGCAGGGCCAATGCTTTTATGGCCGAAACAACCTCCTGCGACTTCCCTCCGACTTTGGTTCCCAGCATGTGAAAACCGGTCAAAACAATCAAAATCAGGATAGATGATGCCGTCAGATGTTCATTCACCAACGGAAAAAGAAGACCAAGATATTCACTGATGGTAAAGGCCCCGAAACCCAAAGAGGTCACCGTGCCCAGCCAACTCGTAATACCGGTGAAAAAACCCACATAATTACCAAATGCCCGACGGGCATAGACATACCAGGCTCCGGCCCTCGGCAAAGCAACTCCAAGCTCAATAGCACATAGGACCCCCAGAAAAGCGTACAGACTTACGGCCACCCATACACCCATGATCAATACAGGGTCACCCAACAGCTGAGCTACCGGCCCGGGCTTACGTAAAATGCCGGTGCCTATGGTACCACCAACCGTAACAGCAATACCGAATCCCACACCCAGTAATTTAAGCAGTTGGTTAGACTTTGGAGAAGAGGAATTGGTCATTTTCACTAGTTTTGAACAATTAACAAAGTTTTTTCGGCATGGCCTCTGACAGGATTGGAATAATCATAGCTCCTCTAAGACAATGAATATTTTAATCGCCAATGGCTCCATTTGACCTTTGAAGATATAAATTTAACACATGAAAACGCTCTTGTATATTTTCATCGGCGGCGGTACAGGCAGCATTGCCCGTTACCTGATTGCCCGGTTTAGTGTCAATAACCTGCCGCATCATTTGCCTTTCGGAACCATCATTGCCAATGTGCTGGCGAGTTTGATATTAGGATTTGTGGCCGTGAAAACCTTTCAGTCAGAGCAGGTCTGGAAACCTATGATAGCCATCGGATTTTGCGGTGGATTCAGTACCTACTCTACGTTCAGTAATGAGACTTTTAAGTTACTCCAAAACGCCGAATATGGTACAGCTTTGCTTCATATTGGCCTGAATCTTTTCCTTTGCCTTGGAGCTATTGGCTTGGGGATGGCTATAGGGAGATGAAGCATAATCTAAGAGAAACAGATCAGACCCGCTGTGAAAATAATCGTGGCACGACCTAGCTCTTCCAAGTTTAGTCGTGCCACAATTTTTCATTAAAACCTCAATTTCACCGCCGCCAGGAAGTTAGTACCAGCCTGCGGATACAGGAAGTTATCCGTTATTTTACCACCATAGAGATAGCTGTACGTATAACCATTGGACGAATACTTTGTATTGAAAAGGTTATTGACCAATAAACTCAGACCAATGTTTTTGGCCCAAGCACTTTTCAGATTGGCATTGATTCTTAAATCATTGACAAAATAAGCAGCAATCACACGGTCTTCATTTGAAGTGTTGTCCAGATATTGCTTGCCAACATATTTTGGAAGCAATGCAATTTCAAGCTCCTTAACCGGTGTAAATCTCAACATACCACCAGCAATGATATTTGGTGAAAAAGCAATGTTTGTATTTTCAAAGGTGTTGACCTCGTTTGGACTATCATCATAGCTTGGTACTACCTCAGTAAAGCTTTTGATCTTATTCTGGCTCAAAGTCATATTGGCTGAAAGCAATATTTTCTCACCAAGTTTCTGAGCTGCCTGAAGTTCAATGCCCGCTCTGAAACTCTCAGGCACGTTCACTCTTACGGCCTCACCAACATTATTGATGGCACCGGTAAGGACCAGCTGATCTTTGTAATTCATCAAGTACCCATTCAGCTCCAGCTGCGTATTGGGCTTTAAAAAACGATAGCCTAGCTCTAAGTCATGAAGTGTTTCAGGCCTTGGAGCCTGTGCACCAACTGTGGAAGTTGCGTCTACAATATCCTGACGACTTGGCTCCTTGTTGCCTACAGCAAAAGAAGCATATGCTGAACTGTATTGATCAAAAACAAGATTGGTCCCTAGCTTAGGATTCACAAAATTGAAAGAATTTGAAGTATTTACACTTTGCAAAGCATCAGCAATACCGTCTATTTCAAGACCAACGGCACGGAATTGCAAGTCTGCAAAAACATTCCAGTTGGCTGTCATTTGATAATACCCTTTTCCGTAGATATTAAAGTCTTTTTTGACACCGGTATTCTCATACCAACGTTCTCGGATTTCGCTGTTTGAAGCATACTGAGCCCAGATAATCTCCCCGAAATGATCTCCATCGTACTGATTCCAGCCTCCGCCAAAAGAACCCGTGAGCTTACTACTTTTCCCTTCGTAATCAAGTGACCAAACGGCCCCATAGAAATGATTATCAAGCCATTTTCTTCTGATCAGGTCGGTTTCTTCAATCGTCGTTTCACCGATAGTTACATTTTCCAAACCGTAATCTGCAAAAGCCGCTCCGTCACGGTATTGCTCGTAATACCCTCTTCCGTACGTATAATGAAGAGTGGGATTGAATCGCCAGTTGGCTCCAATTTTAAAAGAGCTGATCAGCTGCACATGATCCTGTTGATAGTTATCAACTTCATTATCGTAGCTGTAGAAATTGTAGGTACGTCCGGTATTCCAGATTTCATTCGCTGTTTGTTCGTCAAGCCAGTTATTGGCGACGAAAGCATCGAATTTGTCTCGGTCGCCTAGAGCAAGCCCCTCCGGCACACCGTACCAGGATTGATAGGTTTTCTCTTTGCCGCCGAAAACATTAAGACGGACAAAGTTCTGTTTGTCATAAAAACCTCCACTCAGGTAAAACGAATTGAGGTCAGAGGACGCTCTGTCCACGTAACCATCAGACACAATTTTTGAGAAACGGGCGTCCATCACAAAATGGTCTTTGATAAGACCTGTGCTACTCAATGCGTTAATTTTCTTAGTATTGAAGGAGCCAATGGAGGTGTTAATCTCAGAGAATGCCTCACGATTCAGTTGCAAAGTATTGACATTGACAGTACCTCCGAAAGCCCCTGCTCCGTTGGTACTTGTTCCCACTCCACGCTGCACCTGAATGCTACTTACTGAGGAAGCGAAGTCAGGCATATTTACCCAGAAAACACCTTGCGACTCGGAGTCGTTATAGGGGATTCCGTTCAGAGTCACATTAATTCGAGTGGCATCTGTACCTCTTATTCGGATACCTGTGTAACCGATACCCGCCCCAGCGTCTGAGGTAATTACCACCGAAGGCAGTTGATTGAGAAGAAAAGGAATGTCCTGACCAAGGTTCTGTTTTTCCAGTTCTTTTTTACGAACTGTAGAAAAGGCCATACCGGTCTTTTCGTTGGCACGGGTGGCATTAACCACCACCTCACTCAGGTCAATAGACGAAAGTGTATCTACCTGTGCGGCAGAAGGTTTTGAGCATAAAAAGGCTGCAATTGCAAAGCCCGTTTTGAGTTTGTTAAAATTGGTTTTGTTGTTCATAATTATTCTTTCCAAGAATTATTACGAAGCAATCAAGGAGCAAAATCGCTGTCGTTTTGGTTGACAAAAATTTTGAAATAGTATTGAGGAATCAGTGCGTCCACTAACTCTTCTCAAATTCCCTGCGTCGGTTCTAACCGCATCAGGTTCTATGGGTATGATCTCAGCCCGTTTTGTTAAGGCACCCCTTTTGAGATTTCTTTGCAAAGATAAACCGATTCTCATCGCAATACGTTATAATTGGTAAAGAATTAAGACGAAACCCTATCGGGAATGTAGAATTCCACTTTGAAGTTTCACTATTCCAATTTTTGTATGACACAGTACATGGTCGAGTTTGATTTACCAACACCCTATTCAGAGGAATTTCTTGCGAAAATCCCTCTGCAAAAAATGGTGGTAGATGAGCTCATGGAAGAAGGTAAGATTATTTCTTACGCTCTCTCTATGGACCGGGCCAGGCTATGGATGGTGCTGAACGCCGACAGCGAATTTGCTGTGCTGGATGTGATCAATGAGTTTCCGCTGATTCAGGATATGCATTATATTATTACCGAACTCATGTTTAATCATGCCGGGGCCATACAGGTGCCTGCCTTCTCTCTGAATTAAACCCATGCTTCGCCTTCTCTCTTTTGCATTTCTCTTTCTATCGGTTTTGAGTTGCAAATTGCCCGATACCGGGCAAAACCAACAAGATATTATACCAAAGGAAGCCTACGAGACCTGGGCCTATGTCAAAAAGCATGATAAAGCTCCTAAGGGCTACGTTGGCGGAAGACGATTTGGGAACTACGAGAAACGACTGCCTCAAAAAACAGGAAACGGACAACGAATTAATTATAAGGAGTGGGATATTTATCCCAAAAAGAAAGGTCAAAATCGTGGAGCCGAGCGAATCGTAACGAGCTCTACCGGCCTTGGATATTATACACCAGACCACTATGAAAGTTTTATTTTAATGAACCCTGAATGAAAATTTTTCTATTCATAATACACTGATGAACAATCTCTTTATTACTGACAGCCCGAAGCAGTTTGATGACTTTTCGTTGATTGAAATAGACGCCAAACGCTGTAAAACGCTTCGTGACTTCTACGAAACACTGGCTGAGGTCTTGCACTTTCCTGACTATTTCGGGTTTAACCTTGACTCCTTTGATGAGATCATAAACGACCTCTCCTGGATTGAGGACGAAAGAATTTTGCTTTACTTCAAAAACTCTTCTGACTTTCTGCTTAATGAACGTAATGATCAAAAAGTAATAACCCTATTAGAGTTGCTTGATGCCACCTGCGAAGATTGGAAGTTCATGGATGAAGATGCCGAAAAAGAAACAATCAATGCAGATAGTGAAGAAGAAGAAGAGGATTACTTCATTCCTAAAAAAGAACTGGCTATCGGCTTCTCAGAGAGTGAGCGAATGGAGGATTTTCTGGCTGACCTTTTTGGTTAAATCAAGATGTGAAGCTCGTTAGTTAGATATCCAGGATTCATTCGGATTTCATCCACTCTATTCTGCTGCCTCCCTAATAAACGCCTCCTGTGTTTGTTTATCTGTAGTTACAAACCTTCTTAATTCAGGGCTTAGGACACAGCCCTACGGCATCAATGTCCTAAACCCATTCTCCTGTAAGCCAAACATGTATTGATAAGCTCCGACGGTGGTTTGAATATAAGGGTGTAAATCTTCTTTCTTTACCCCCAAATGGGCCATAGCTACCTGGCAGAGGACTATTTTGACTCCATTGGTCTTACATTTTTCAACGAAAGGAATCAAACTTTCATCTTCAGCTAATTCCTTAACAATGGGTCCAACAACCACAATCTGAAATTCAGAATCCGTAAACTTTGTCCTAAAGTTTTCTCCATTTCTAACACTGGACTCAAAAATTCGTCGGTTTGAGGCCAGAATGGCATATTTCCCATCAGGTTTGATGGAATTCTCCACTTCTTCAATATTCAAGCTTTGTGCATTCGCTGAAAACTGAGAAATGGCCAGGCCGAAAAATACAAGCGTTATAATTGTCTTCATTTCCAAAAGCGTTTTTTCAAAGATAACTCGTTATTTAAACACCTCACTTTCCGGGTTTCCTCCAGAAACCAAATAGGCAAGCAAATCCTTCAACTCCTCTTCATTCAGTGAATTGATAAGCCCGGGTAACATCACCGAAACCTTCGAATACTCCATACTTTCAATATCCGCTTTTTTGACTTCAACGAGATAATCAGGCGTGTATGGGTTTTGGGAGACGGAATAGGCCTTATCAGTTTCATTGATAATCCTGGCGATGATGGTTTCGCCGTTTTTGAGTTGAAATTCAGTAGCTGCGTACTGATCTGAAATCGTTTTACTTGGATCAATGATCGCCTCTAAAATCGCTTCTTTGCTAAAGCGGGTGCCAACTCTGGTGAGGTCCGGCCCGATGTTTCCCCCTTCGCCCTGCATGCCATGGCAGCGGTTGCAGGTGGTGGCGGTGTACATAGCTTTCCCCCGTTTGAAGTTTCTTTGACTAAGCTCTTCGGTGGCCACCTTCGAGGCTTCATCCATATTCCACGCCCTCCAAGGGCCCTCAGGGTAATCTTCGAGTTTCAGGTCGTTACCTGAAGAGGTCAGCATACCACCGCCAGAGAGTTCATCATACTTTTCTCTTTGCTTTTCAGGTACATTATCAAGAGCCATTTTGCGAGCCCTATCGATGAACCCGATATAACTATTACCACCACGGTAACTGAAAGCCTCTTTAAACCATTTGAAATACGTTTCACGCAATTGATTATTCCAACCGTTTTTCGCTTTTGATAATGCCACAGCAAAGTATGTTTGCTGCATCGGCGGTACTTTCTCAAGCATTTTGGCAATATCAAGCCCGTATTGAGGATTCCGTAAAATCAAATCGGCCGAGCTTGTGGCTGTTTGGCCTCCGGCTTGCTGATCTTCTTTTATCGTTTTCATCAAAGTTATGGTCTTCTTAACCACCTGGTCATCATCGAGTTTGACCAAAATATTCACCAATTGACGATTGATGGCTGCTGAAGAGTTTGGATAAATTGTGTTTAACTTTTTGGCAAGTGGACCTTTAGCTGCATCATCCGGCACCTCCATTCGATATAGGAAAACTTCATACGCTCTCAAAAGGTCAAGAAGCTGATCTTCCGATAAGTTCGACAGCGGTATTTTTCCGAGCTCATTAAAAATAAATTCACTTTTTGATGAGCTTCTGGTTAAAGCCAAAAGAGCTGAAATCTTCTTATCCGCTGACGACTCTGAAGCAATTTTAGAGGCCCAGTCCTCTACATTTTGATGTTCCAGCAGAATTCGGGCAGCGTACCGAATGGCCCGGTCAGCATGATCAAGGTTTTGCCAGGCCAAGTCAATATTTCCTTCATTTTGATTCAAAAACTCACTTTCCAGCTTTTGACGAAGCTTACTTTCCGCTGTGATTTGAGTTTTCTCAACTTCAGCCCCCATAGGACCTTCATAATAGACACGGTAAAGGTCAGACTGTAACCGGCGACCTCCGGTCATAAAATATAATGCACCATCAGGGCCAATAACACCATCCGTCAGAGGTAAAGGCACGCCGGATAGAAACTCCTCACGCTCCGCAGTATATGTCGCCCCTTCGGGTTTGAGATGGATGGCATGCATGATACCGAAGGACCAGTCAAAAGCCAGAAGCGATTGCTTATATTTTGCCGGGAATCTGGCGTTCTTGAGATAAATCAAATTAGTAGGCGAACCCTGCCCGATATTCACAACGGCTGGTCTGCTATCTTCAAAATCAGGTGACCATTTGCCATTACCGGTACGCCAGCCGAATTCGCTGCCTGCTGTGGCATGACAAATACGGGTTGGTCTGTACCAAGGCAATCCAAAATCCCACTCCATATCGGCATCATACACAAAAAGGTCTCCAGCGTCATTAAAAGCAAGATCAAAGGCATTTCTATAACCGGCACTAACCAACTGCCAGTGATTAGTTTCCGGGTCCACTTTAGCCAGCCAGCCCCCCGGGGCATGGCGGTTATTAGCATGACCACGAGGGTCAGGAATTGAAGGGAAAAGGTTATCATAATCCCAGGTTTTGGGCAGTAAGTGCTCGTCCATTTCCGGAAAATCGGTGTGATTTCCTGCCAAAACGTACAGCGATTTTTTGTCAGGAGAAAGTACAATACTATGCGGACCGTGCTCTCCATCGCCCACCAGACTTTTCATGAGTTCTAATTTGTCAAACTCATCATCACCATCGGTGTCAGTCAATCTATACAGGCCGCTTTTTTGAGGAAGATCTTTTGTTGACCGGTTATTGACCATCACAAAGAGACTGTTGAACGCATATAAAAGGCCATGAGCTGTACCAATACTTTGCCCAAGTGGCAGCTTTATTTCTTCAATTTCAGGATGCAAATTTGACGAACCAATAGCAGGTATTTTCAACCTGAATAAACCACCGTATTGGTCTGAAGTGATCATACGACCTTTATCATCAAAACACATGGCCACCCATGAGCCCATATCGTTCTCAGAAGGAGAAAAGATGTGTTCGGCTTTAAAACCAGGCTGTAGTTTAAGATTTAAGGTGTCGGCATTTTCTGGCCGGAACCCCCACAGGCTGAGGAAGCCGATGGCCAGAAGAATCAGACTCGTTTTCAAAAAGGTTTTCATGCGTTTGTCAATTGTAATTTATTGAAGATGCAGCCCTCCTGGGGCTCTTCATTTCTTAATAAGGCCAGTACGTTTTGCACGGCATCCACACACATTTTATGGTAGGTTCTGTCTGTTAGGCTGGCCAGGTGTGCAGTAATTAAAACATTGGGCAAACCAATAAACGGGCTGCCTTCCAGTGGTGGTTCGGGGTTGGTTACATCGGCGGCAAAACCACCCAGTTTTTGATTGACCAAAGCCTCATAAACCGCTTTTTCATCAATAATGGGCCCACGTGCCGTATTGATAATTAAAGCTGTTTTCTTCATCAATGAGAGCGTCTTTTCATTAATCAGGTTTCGGGTTTCATCAAAAAGAGGAACGTGCAAGGTGAGAATATCGGCTTCTTTTAGAACATCCTCCAACGATGCGTAAGTGTATGGCAGATAATGCTTTACCGGGTCAGAGTATATGATTTTCATACCCATCGCTTCAGCGATTTTGGCCACCTTTTGTCCTATAGTCCCCATACCCAAAACTCCTAGTGTTTTACCATAAATTTCGTCGCCAGAGAACTCGTTACGCCAGCTCCAGTTACCCTCTTTTACTTTTGAAACGGCCTGAAACATATTTCGCTGAAGCATCAGCATGAGGCTAATGGCATGCTCAGCCACTGTTTGAGAGTTTACTCCCGGGTTATTCAAAACTTTTATACCCTTTTGAGTGGCATAATTGATATCCACGTTATCCAGACCTACACCGGCACGAGCCACCATTTTAAGCTGTGGTAATTGGTCCATAAACTCAGGGGTAATCTGCCCTTTACCTCTGGTAATGACCGCCTCAACATTTTGCTTATCAAGGCTTTCAATATTGAAATCATAAGCTGTCAGAAGTTCTACATCTCCTGCCTTTTGAAGAATGGCCATTGCCGGCTCAGCCAAGGTTTCCAGAAGTACGATTTTACTCATTTAGATTCGTGGTAAAGCGTAGCATCTTTGGATTTATAACCTCTGAAATCATTTCGCCCAGAGACATAGATACCATCCTGATAAAGATCGTCCTCGAGGATTTTTGGATCAATTTTGGTTCCCGGAGGGCAGGATAGTTCCACAAGATTCCCCGAAGGATCACGAATGAAAAATTGCAAAGGGCCATCCGGCAGAACACGGGCTTTCCCCCATGGGCTGATGTCAATGATTCCCAATTCTTTCATTCTCCAATAGACCTCATTAATGTTTTCCATGTGGAAACAGACATGCCCTCTGAATGAAGGTTCCTCATCCCACTCGGTCAGATGCAACTGTTCGGTTTCGTTCACTCTGAAAAAGGCCGTGGGATAATCAAATAAAAAGGCCGGAATGACTTCCAGACCTAGTTCATTTTCATAAAATGCACAGGCTTCTTCAAGATTTTTTACAATCAACGTCACATGATTTATTCCAATAGTCTTTGCCATAGCTAGTTAATTTTTTGTTTATACTCATTTACAAAATCCCAGTTGGGACTTAGGCCCAGTCCGGGAGCTGTCGGTGCTAAAATGTCCCCATTTACTGCTTCAATTTTCTCATTCACGAGCTCATACATCATCGGATTTCCGCCGGATGAGAACTCTATCACCACGGCCGAAGGAGACGCAAAGGCGACATTAACCCCTGCCATAAAAGAGAAGGCCGATCCCCAGCAATGCGGAGCGAGTTCCAGCTGATAAGCCTGAGTCAAAGCCGATACCCGATGAGCTTCAGTAATTCCGCCAATAATGGCAGAATCAGGCTGAACTACATCCAGAGCTTTAAGGTCAATCATATCACGCACATCAAATGCGGTATATTCACTTTCGCCTGCGGCAATCGGAATACTTGTTGACGCACGAACCTCAGAAGTACCTTGTTTATTATCCGGGCTTACCGGTTCTTCAAACCAGTATAAGTCACAATCTTCCACACCGCGACAAAACTTCTTGGCCTCAGGCACACTGAAGGTGCCGTGGGCGTCAGTCATAAGCAGAATATCATCTCCCAAGGCCTCACGGGCGGCCTGAACGCGTTTGATACTTTCCTTCACGGTTTTGTCCATAACCCCCACACGCATTTTAACGCCTTTGAAACCCTTTGACGTATAACTCAAAAGCTGCTCACCAATTTTATCTGCCGAAGCCCAGCCACCACTGGCGTAGGCTGGCATTTTATCCCGACAAGCTCCACCCAGAAGATCCATGACCGGAACGCCCAACTGTTTTCCTTTGATATCCCAAAGAGCGGTATCTACACCACTCATGGCTGAAATGGTCAAGCCTCTACGACCTAAGATCGGGAACTTTCGACCACGATCAAGAGCATAATGATCACGTGTACCGTTATAAATAATTTCCCAAAGCCGGCTGATCTGGCCTGCATCCTGACCCACCAAAGCGGGTTTGATTTCATTTTCTATACAGCTGACGATAGACGCACAGGAACCAGAGGAACCTACAGCCGCTTTAGCCTCACCAAAACCCTGAAGGCCGGTGTCAGTGGTTACGACCACGAGGGTCATATCAAAATCTGTCAGCAGACCATAGTCTGAAGTATGTTGTTTTTCTTTTGGAATAGGGCAACGAAGCCAAAAGGCTTCAATATTGGTAATTTTCATTCAATCTAATTTCAAATCGTTTTTCCGGACCCTGAGTCTGTCCACAGGACTCTGTGAGTCGAAGGGCCGTTGACAAACTTTTTTTTGTTATGATAAATAAGGTCTTAATGTATCAATCGACTTCTGAGTGAGCATTGAATAGAACTCCTCGGTGACTGCAGAGCTACCGTGGTCTTCCAGAAATTTCTTTTGCTCCTTGCTTAGGCCAACGGGGCTCTCATCAATAGAATTCGGGTATGGGTTTGCCGGTGTTCTATCTAATGGTGGACTGAACTCCACAGAAAGAACATCGTCATAACCAATCTCATGAAGCGTTTCTACAGTGGCTTTCCAGTCGATGGTACCCATGCCGGGAGCCATACGGTTATTGTCAGCCACATGGAAACCTACCAACCGTCCCTTGGCTCGGCGAATGGCCGCCAGCGGGTCGGTTTCTTCAATATTCATGTGAAAGGTATCGAGACAAACTCCGCACTTTTCTCCAGTTGCTTTGGCAAGAGCCAATGCCTGATCTCCGCGATTGATAAAATAGGTTTCAAAGCGGTTGATGGGCTCAATGCCAATCAGAATGCCGTTTCCGGTGGCATACTCATAAATCTGCTGCATGCCTTCCACGGCCCATTCCCATTCTTCTTCCGGGCGACCATCTGGGATGATTTTACCAACAGTGCCGGGCACCACTGAGACCATTTTGCCATCTAGCTCGCTCACCATACGGACCACATCTTTGACATACTGTACGGAGTCTGCCCTTTGTTTTTTGTCTTTGGCTAGAAGGTTACGTTGCTCCAGCATCAGCGTTACGGAGCCCCAGCAGGTAAGACCGGCGTCATCCAGCAGTTTCTTAACTTTTTTAGTATCGTATAGTTCAGGACTACCCTGAATTTCCAGACTATGATAGCCCATTTTAGCGATGCGGTTCACGGTGTCTTCAATGGTTTCAGCCCGCATCCAATTGTGAATAGAAATCTTCATTTTCAATAGGTTGTTTCGCGGCCCTTCGACAGGCTCAGGTGCCGGGTATCGTATGTTATGGTATTAAGATCGGTTTAATTCCAGTTTTGAATTCATTGCCAAAGCCGGAGTTATTTGGCTCGTAAGGTTCTGTAAGTTCAGCGTTAATCCCATTTTCCGGAATTTCATCTTCATGACCCAGAGCCCAATAGATTCCATTCAGTGCCAGTTTACGCATGTTCTCAATTTTGAAATCAAAAGGGTGGCCCAGGGTCGTAAAAAATACCCGTGACGCTTTGCCTGAGGTCCCAGTGTAGGTCTTTGTCCATGCTACAGGATTTGTCAATGGATATTTGTCTAAATCACCATTCATTTCATGGTTTGATTTCAGCGACCTTCCCTCCAGAAATGGCTTGCTGTCTCCCGCGAGTTTCCAGTCCCCGCCATCTACGTGATAGAGCCAGGAGTAAGCCTCAAAGGGCTCTACGCCATTGAGAATAGGAGTATCAGCTTCCGGTAGAATACTGACTTCGGTCAGTTTGCCATGACCATCTTCAAAATGCCCGTGATGAGTGATCCACTGCTGCCCGAAAACCTTGGTTGGCCATTCATTGTTCATTTGCTTTTGAGTGGTGTCATTCTTGTATAAGAAAGTATGCGTTGCTGTTCGGAAACCTACCATTGGTCTTCCACTTTCTGCATAGTCAGTGATATATTTCAATTCTTCTGGCGGAAGCTCACGGAAACGGGCAAACATAACCATTAGATCAGCGTCTTTAAGAGCCTCAAGGCCTTCAATGTGGTCAAGACGGTTGGGGTCAATATAGCCGGCAGAATCCACCGAGAAGCAAAGAGAAATCTCGGCACCCATTTCTCTTTTCAGAATTTTAGCCAGCATGGGCATTGATTCCTCCGAGCGGTATTCTTCATCGCCGATGACGAATACCACTTTGGGCTTTTCTGTATCTTCTTTTTCGGGCTGGCAGCCAAAGATGAGAGATAATATAAGTAGTGTTAAAAAGTATTTCATTAGGTTTTGTTTAGAGCTCCTCTGCTGTGTAAAATCCATTTCGGTTTGCTGTAGCTTCTCTTACTTTTTTCACCGTTTCCGGTTTTACGGCCTTTGATAAATTGCCAAAGGAACTGCGAATGTAAGTCAGCACATCGGCAATTTCCTGATCATTTAGCATTCCGCCAAAAGGTGTCATAGGTACCTGACCGGGGTATTTTTTACCCGCCACTTCAATAGGACCATACAGGCCATGAAGTACAATTTTAATGAGTCGTTCTTCATCGCCTTGCACCCAATCATTTCCGGCCAGCGGCGGGAAACCCGAACTTTCAAGTCCTTTTCCATCTGGCTGGTGGCAGGTTTCGCAGAAGCCGTCGCGACTGTATATTTCTTTTCCCGAAAGGAAAGATTTCTGCTCTTCAGAAGAGAGCATAGCTGGCATAGGGCCGTCTTCTTTTTCTTTCGGGATATAAGGCTCCATATGTGCCAAAATAGCATCATGCTGAGCAGTCATCCAGTCGTCAAGTGGCTTTTGGGCAGCTATGGCCAGAACTTCTTTAGCTGTTTCATTATCAAGCCAAGATGCGGCCACCATAGCCTCAAGACGCACCCTCCCGTGCTCATCTGCAGCGGCTTTTTTGAGCAGAGCTACCTGATCTTTGACCTGATGGCCAGTATATCTCAAAACGCGAACGGCTGAAGCTCTGGCCTTGTAACTTTTGGCATTCAAAAGTGCATTGAGCAAATCCTGATCTACAGCGTTGAGTCCCCATGTCACCCATAATGCTTCCAGTATATGGTGCTCGTACTGCGTGTCCGATTTGTCAAGATCAGTTACCCATTTTTTGATGGCACTCAGCACATCACTTTTATTATGCTCACGCAATTCGCGGCGACTGCGATAGCGGGTTCTGTATTCGGGTAATTTCAAATTGTCCAGCAAAGTTTCAATTGATGCCCCATCTACTTTGGCCGGATCCACAAGTGGGCGGGACGGGTAGGTAATTCGGTATATTCTTCCGTGAACATGATCTCTCAACGGATCGCGGGCATTGTGCTGCATGTGACCCACCAGTACATTATGCCAATCTACCAGATATAAAGAGCCATCCGGGGCGAACTCCATGTCTACCGGCCTGAAGTTGGGGTCGTCGCTACGGACTAAATCTAAGCGATGTTGAGTACCATAGCCTGTTCCGTCATCAACTACTTTATGCATCTTGGATCCCAAAAAACCGATTGTATTATTTATCAAAACATCCCCTTGCACTTCATCAGGAAAATGACGGCTGTGTACAAATTCAAGTCCGGAGGTAGGTCTTACCCGATGTTTATCTTCAATCAGATTCTTTGACCGGGGATTACTTAATCCGTATTTAGACTTGATGCTTCCCGGCATCATCCACTCCACATCGGGGCTTGAAGTATAGGCGAAGAAGTTTTGACCCCAATGGTCAAAAGCAATTCCCCAAGGGTTCGGAATAGCAAGCTGAGCCGTTCTTTCCAGTTTTTTCAGTTGTGGAGAATAGCGATAAAAACCACCGTTGGTAGCTCTCACAGTGCCGTATGGAGTTTCCACGTTGGTATGAAGAAAAACACCTTCGCCCATGTAGATGGCTCCTGAAGGGTCGGCACAGAAAGCACTGATCACATGATGGGTGTCATGGTCATCAAAGCCGCTGAGCACTATTTCAACCTTATCGGCTTTGTCATCGCCATCGGTATCTACAAAATATTTAAGGTTGGTGCCTTGTGAAATGTAAACCCCATTCTTTCCGTCAGGAGTAGGAGCAAACTCAAAACCCGCCGGAATGTGTAGTTTATCCGCAAATACCGTCAGCTTGTCGGCTTTGTAGTCTCCGTCTGTATCTTCGAGAATAATCAGTTTGTCGTTTGGTTTCGGGTCACCAGGTTTATAATGTGGATACGTGGGCATTACAGCCACCCAAAGCCGGCCTTTATTATCAAAAGACATTTGAGATGGATTCGCCAGCTCAGGGAAATCTTCCTCAGAAGCAAATAGCTCAATTTTATACCCGGGAGCCATGTGAAATTGACTCATGGACTCTTCTCCGTAAAGGTACCTGGCTTTTCCCGGCAGGGTAAAATTGGTTTCAATGGTGGCCAGCGTTTGAGTATGAGCATCGGCTTTAGCCAGATCATACTCTCCACCCTTTACCGTTTTCCAGATGAGCGTATCTCTGATAGCCGTCATCTGCCTGATTTTCGTTAGCTCATTCGGGTAATTTTCATTGCCAAATGGCCGGTACCTTCTTCCGTAAACGTGAACCCCGTTCGGGATTTTGTAATCATTATGCCAGAAGTAATTCTTTTCCAGAACCGCTTCTTTGACCTTATCATATAAGTTTTGGTCTCCTTTTCTATTGGCAGAACCAAAGACCTTATCGGCCAGCAGAACAGAGAATTTTTGATAACCTTCATCATTAAGCTGAAGGCCATCTATGGTCAGTTTTTCAGAAGAAAACCAGTCTTTACTTGTACTAAAGGCATTGACATAGAGAACATCATTTTGCTTTGCAACCTCCTCAATAGCCTTGGCATATAATTGAAGGTTTTTATTTTCCTCAACACCATCCGGCAGATCGAATTCGTCAGAAAGATCCTGAAACGCAATTGGCGAAACCAGTGCCAGTTGCGGAGCAATACTATCATTATAGACCATGGAATTGGTATGGTCTATAAAAGCCTGCAGCTCATTTTTGAAATTCTCAAGCCCAGCTTCACCGGCATACGATTCTGAGAAACCAAAGCAGGCGATAAGTATGTCTGTTTTATGTTTGCTCAGCCATTCATCAGGTGTTTCAAAATGTCCCTGGCTACCGGAGTTTTGAGCCAGATCAGTCTGGAATTTCTCAGCACCCGGAAACGCCCACGGCGAAACCCGTCCCGAATGTGGCCTGAAACCCGGAGTATCGCCACCATCACACATGTTACGGATGTACAGGTCTTTCTCTGGGTATCGCATGTGCATTTCGGTCTCGAAATATCCGAAATTGATCATACGTGAGCAGAGGTTATTGCCAATAAGGGTAATGTGACTGCCTTGCTCCAGCTGAAGTGCTTTTTCCGGTTGACAAGAAAACATCAAAAAAAGGTAAGCGAGGGTCAGAAAACTCAGTCCAGAGTTTTTTAGGCTATATTGTTTTAACATTAGGGTTTTCGTCCTGAGTTGAATAAAGGATTTCTAAAATAAGAAGAAAGGCGAGATTTAGCTTCATATACTCCACTCTGATTGCAGAAGGCACATGAAATTCAGGCATTTGATAGAATAAATGCCTGTAAGCGTCGATCAAATACTTTAGCTGACAAACCTTTTGGGTAGCCTGAAGTCAAAGAAGCGAACAACAAAAAACAACGTATTATGAAAAAACTAATGATGATTTCGGCCCTGATGGCCCTGGCTTTTGGAACGTATGCACAGCGTGGAGCCAGAAAAGATGTAAAACCTGAAGAGCGAGCTCAAAAAAGTGCTGAGAAAATGAAAGAAGAGCTGGGATTAAGCGAAGAACAATACCAGAAGGTACTTTCTCTCCATGAAATAAGATCGGCAAAAATGGAGCAACGCCATGAAGAAATGATGTCTCGTAGAGAAGAAATGAAAGCTGAACGTGATACTTATCAAAGAGAACTCAAAGGGATTTTGACTGCTGAACAGTATGCATCTCTTGAGGCCAAACGCGAGGAGCGGAAAGAACAGTTTAAAAAACACCGACTGGAGCGAAGAGATGGCGGAGGCCATCATAGAAAATAGAGCATAAGGAACAGACCCTGTGAGAAATCGCAGGGTTTTTTGTGTCAAAATTCAGCTGAAGATTGAGACGTTTGTGTTAAACTTTACGACCTTTCCTCAAAATCAATATTGAAATGCTGAAATACCTGACCCTTTTGACCTTTCTTTCATTTGCTTCTTTTTCACAAGACTTACCTTATCGGGAGATTCCTGAATACCCTGAAAGTTTTTCGGCGAATAATGTCGTAGTGAGGATGATTGAAGGGCTTGCCTTTCGGTATTACTGGGCCACAGAGGGGCTTCGTGAAGAGGATTTAAATTATAAGCCTTCGGCAGGTGGGCGTACCACGTTTCAGACTATTGAGCACATAAACGGACTGGTGAATGTCTCAAAAAATACAATTTTCAATGTGCCAACAGCATTTGGCCCACGGCCTGAGAAGACTTTTGAGGAGTTAAGAAAAGAGACTTTATCAAATCTTGAGCTAGCCGCAAACCTGTTGCGTGAGCACCCAGAAACAGAGCTTGAAGAATTAAAAATGGTTTTTAAATCTGAAAATAGCGAAACCGTGTATCCATTCTGGAACTTGATCAATGGACCTCTGGAAGATGCTGTTTGGCACGTGGGTCAGGTGATAACTTTCAGAAGGTCATCGGGTAATCCGTATAATAGTAAAGCCGGCGTTTTAACTGGTAAAGTAAGCGAATAAGCAGTCGTAGAGGTGTAGACAAATTTCTACATTTCTACACTTTGGCTTTTCAAGATTGTAGAATTATTTAATCAGGTTTACAATGGTAGAAAGCTCAAAAGGTTTTGGAATAAACCGGTCAGCCCCGTTTTGCGTAGCTTCATTTTGCAGGGAACTATAGGCCGAAATCATGTAAACCTTAATTTCCGGGAACTGCGTTTTTATACTGTTGATATGATTGATTCCTAAACCATCCGGCAGGTTATTGTCCAATAAGACAACATCCGGTTTTGTCCTTTTTATAGCCGTAAGGCCATCTGTAAGGGTGTTTTCGTAAGAAACATCCATTGAGTTCTTACTTAGGTATCGTTGCAGTAAAATGCAAATATCCTCCTCATCATCTATTATAAGCACACGTTTCATTTTCCTGTTTGTTGTAGATTAAGTTTCTCTGGTTAGGCTTTGATTCATGTTACCTTATGATGCCAGAGAATCACTGTTCTCGGTATTCAGAATCAAAAAACCATTCCAAAAGACTAATTGTGAACTAAAAAAGGAGATAAGCTTAGCTCATCTCCTTCAATATTGGTTTTAATCCTTGCCTATCGCATTGCCATTTCGTTTCTCAACTCATTGGATGGGATAATCAGAAAATCCACTCTTCTGTTTTTGTTTTTACTGATACTGGTATTGTTTTTAAAGTCCGGGTATTTCTCGCCATAACTATTCACAAAAAAGCGGTTTTCATCTATACCACATCCGTGAAGATAATTAGCGGCCATCGCTGCTCTTTTATAAGCCAGTTTGTCGTTATGCTCCGCTGAGCCATCGCTATCGGCACGGCCTGCAACTAAAATGTAAGTGTCTGGCATTTGCTTCAGGTTATAAGCCAGAGATCTCAATACATCTTTTGATTTCTCATTGAGTGTAAACTCATCTGACTCAAAAATATCTCCCTGATCAAGTGCAACAATTACTCCTTCTCCATATTGCAAAACCGATGCTCTGCCATTCAAATTTGAACTGATCATTTCAGCGTGATGTCCCATGGTATTGGTTAATTTGTAATTCGTAGAGCCTTCACTGGAGTATTTAAGAACTGTGTCAGCCAATGGAAACTCACTCACCAAAGCCACTTCAGTGTACTCTTCCTGTCCGGTAGCTACCTGCATTTCTTTGTTTTCGACTTCGCTTGTCATTTCAGTAGTCTCGTCCATTTCCATAGTATCCGTTTCTGAGTCTGCCTCAGAATTACAGGCTGGTAAAAACAAAACAGACGATACTGCCAATGCAACTAAACTTAACTTTTTCATAATTGTATTTTTTGGTTCTGTGAATCGGGTTTGAAAAGTGTGTTCCTGTGGGGAATTGCTAAGTATGATGTAGAATTAGTGCCTCAAACGTGAAGAAAGTGTGGAGGTATAATGTTTTGTGAGTGTTTTTAAAACAACAGAATTTTATGAAAAAGTTAGTAATTCTTACTTCCCTTATGCTGGCGAGCACTTTAATTTCAAACGCACAATACAAGGCCGCCTTTGGTGTTCGCTTCAGCGATGGGCCTGCCATATCAATGAAATTTGCTACAGGTAATAATGAAGCTGCCGAGGGCCTTCTCAGTGGATTTGGCAATGGCTTGAAAGCAACACTTTTATATGAGTGGCATAACCCCGCCTTCGGGACTAACCAGTGGAGATGGTATTATGGAGCCGGTGCTCACCTGGGAGCCTCTCCAGATAGAAACTGGAGAAACGATCGCCCGGGGCCTGATGGTGAATTTCACGTAGGTGCTGATGGTATCCTGGGACTAGAGCATACCTTCAGGGAGATTCCTCTTAACCTGAGCATTGACTGGAAACCCGAATTTAATTTTGTGAACTACACCGGTGTGGCTCTTCCGGTTTTTGGAGCCACAGGCAGGTTGGCATTTTAAAGAACCTGTTTTATAGCTATGGATGGGGAGGTCGCCTGAGAGGGCGGCCTTTTTTCATTTTAACTCTGCGGTAAATAGAATTTCACAAAAACTGGGAAGTGATCTGAGCCGACACTTTCTACACGTTTAAATTCAACAAGCTCAAAAGCCGGCGAACAAAAAACATGATCAAGAGGAATTCTGAACGGAGACCAGGTGGGGAAAGTAGGGTAAAATCCTCGGCCCTGGCGAGGGTCTTTTATACCGGTAAGCCGTTTGAACTTTCGGGTAACTCCGCTCCAGGCCACGTCATTTAAATCGCCAATGACTAGATGGTGCTCAAATTCAGAGCTATGAATGGCCAAAGCCGTTTTCAGAATTTCACGATCTTTCTTTTTGGCATTCAGAGCCTCTCCCGGGACAGGCGGTTTTGGGTGAAGACCATATAATTTTACGGGTAGTTTGCCCATCTTAAAACTTACTTCTACAGATGGTATATCACCTTTCACCCGGTGGATAATTTCGCCTTCATCAAATGGGAACTTACTCATCAAAATGAGTCCGTAAGTGTCATCTTTAACTTCTTTTAGAACATATGGGTAATCCAATAAAATGGTACTGAGGGCCTGATCCCAGCCGTGGTCAGTTTCCAGAAAAAACAGCAGGTCGGGATCCAGCTCTTTGACTTTAGCAATTGACCTGTCGTACTCCCGGTTCTTCTGATAAACATTAGATACATAGATACTTAAGGTGTTTTTGTTAATCTTTTCTTCGGTGGCTTTAACGGTGATTTTAGCAAGTCCCAAAAAAGGCATAATGCTGAGTAGGCAAAAGAAAAAGCTAATCACAGCTAACAGAATAGCCAGATAAGTTTTCCAACCAAAATGATCGGAAAACAACAAAAAGATAATCAATGTCAGATTTAGGACAGCGTAAAATGATTTGAAGTAATCCTGTCCGCGAATGAGCCAGAAGTCGTTACCTGTTTCCGGAATAAAGGTACCGAGGGCCAGAGCCACTGCCACGTAGAGTAAAAGAGTTTCCATATATGGCAATATAAAATTTTCGAACCATCAATTCTGTAGAACTATTGACCCATATGAGGTGAGCATTCCCGCATATAGCGGTTATGGAGCCTGAATGATACAGGAATAACTCTTTTTGCTCATAGACCACTTCCACTATTGGAAAATTGAATTGGGCCGCAAAGCCCTGTAAAACACAAATTATGAAAAAGCTGATTTATTTAATCGTACCACTGTTGCTTTCGGCATGTAATGCAGAGCAAACTCAAACAGAAGAGAAGACTGAAAATCAAACAGAACAACCAGCCGGAGAGGAATCAAAGGCCGTTAACATTGAAGAAAAAGAAGAAGGCGGTTATGCCAGAGAATCTGCCTGGGATGAGCTCCTGAAAGATCATGTAGATGACAAAGGCATGGTAGACTATGGCGGAATGAAGAAGGACAGAGAAAAGCTGGAAGGGTATCTCAAAGAGATTTCAGCTAATGGCCCGGCAAAAAACTGGTCAAAAGATGAAAAAATGGCGTATTGGATAAACGCCTACAATGCATTTACAATAAAACTAATTCTGGACAATGAAGGAGTAAGCAGTATCAAGGATATCGGGCCCGCAGCTCAGATCCCCTTTGTAAATACTCCTTGGGATATCAAGTTTATTGAGATTGAGGGTAAAAAGTACGATCTCAATAATATCGAACATGGCATTTTGAGAAAGGATTTTAAAAAAGACCCCAGATATCACTTTGCCCTGGTATGTGCCGCAAAGTCTTGCCCGAGATTGAGAAACGAGGCCTACACGGCCAAAAAGCTGGATAAGCAGCTTGAAGAGGAAGCGGAGGTATTTCTCAATAATGAGGAGAAGAACATCATCAATAATAATGAGGTGAAAATCTCGCCGCTGTTTAAATGGTACAGCAAAGACTTTGAAAGAAAAATGGGAATCGCTGAATGGATTAACACCTACTCTGATGATAAGGTAGATAAGAAAATGGACAAGTTCAGCTATACAGATTACAGTTGGGAACTCAACGGATCCTTCTAACCGAAGGTGATTCAATTATAAATCAAAAGCCGGTGGACAAAGCGTTCGCCGGCTTTTATTGTGGATTTTTCTCTACGCCCTCCACGCTTTCATCAGCGGTATAAACATTTCAAAGACGAACTCAAAAGGAGCATAAATGGGCAAAAATAAGGATGTATTTATAAGTAAGCAGATTGATGAGAAAATCGTCAACTTCAAAAACGGAGTTGATTTTGTGATTACTTTTTTCAGCGAACTTTCATTGAAAAATATAATCTGGACAGAGCTGTTTAATCAATGCTACCAGATAGGGTTGCGGTCGCTTCCTTTGATCACACTTACCGGTTTTGTGACCGGGCTTGTTTTTACACAGCAATCACGGCCTTCGCTTCAGGAGTTTGGTGCCACGTCTTGGCTTCCCAGCCTTGTGGCCATTGCTATGGTTCGGGCTCTGGCTCCGCTTGTCACTTCTATTATCGCTGCTGGCAGAGTGGGTTCAAACATCGGAGCTGAGCTGGGAAGCATGAAAGTGACTGAGCAAATAGCTGCGATGGAAGTATCGTCTGTAAATCCTTTCAACTTTTTGGTGGTGAACAGAGTGCTTGCGGCCACTATCACTATTCCTATTTTATCTTTTTACACTGCGGCTGTTGGGCTGACCGGCTCCTTCATCAATATCTACCTTAACGAGCAAACCAATTTTAACGCTTACATCATAAACGCTTTTGACAGCATAAACTTTCTGGATTTGGGCTCCGCCCTGGTAAAGGCCATCTTATTTGGTTTTACAATAGGCATGGTGGGTTGCTATAGCGGGTATAATGCAGAAAAGGGAACTCTGGGTGTAGGTAAGGCCGCAAATGCCGGAGTTGTAAAATCAATATTTATCATTTTTCTCATTGAGATTTTTGTGGTTCAGGTCACAAATTCTTTGAGATAAAACCAACCTCAACTTATGAAAGAGAACGTTTTGAGAATCAGAAACCTTTACAAATCTTTTGGCGATTTAGACGTGCTAAAGGGTGTTGACCTTGATCTCAATCAAAGTGAAAATCTGGTGGTTTTGGGTAAATCAGGAACCGGTAAATCTGTACTAATCAAAATCATTTCGGGACTAATTACAGCTGATAGCGGAGAGGTGAATGTGCTGGGTTTTGATATGAACACCATCACCAAAGAAGACCTGATTTTCTTGAGACTCAAAGTAGGCTTTTGCTTTCAAAACAGTGCCCTGTATGACAGCATGACCATCGGAGAAAATATTGAGTTTCCGCTCAAATACGCCTTGAAAACCATCAGCAGACAAGAAATTGAAAAAAGAACCGACCGGGTGCTGGAGGCTGTCGGGCTGAGACAAACAAAGAACCAAATGCCTGCTGAGCTATCGGGAGGTCAGAGAAAACGAATTGGCATTGCCCGTACAATTGTCATGAACCCCGAACTCATTCTTTATGATGAACCTACAGCGGGGCTTGACCCCATCACCTGTGTGGAAATCAATAATCTGATATTGGAGGTAAAGGAGGAATACCAGGCCAGCTCCATTATCATTACTCACGACCTTACCTGTGCCAAGCAAACCGGTGACAGGGTGGCTTTACTACTGGAAGGTTCTTTTCAAAAAGAAGGGACTTTCAGTGAAGTATTTAACAGCCATGCAGAAAACAAAGTAAAACAGTTCTATGACTACAACTTCATGGAGCAAGAAACCATTAAAATTTAGACAAACATGGAAACAGCGAAAAGAAATGCAAAAGTAGGCCTGTTTATGATTATTGGCCTGGTGATTTTCGGTGCTGGTGTGCTTCTGATCAGCAATATGCGGAAAATATTTACCAAGAAAATTGAGGCCTTTGCGGTCTTTCAGGACGTATCAGGCCTTACTAAAGGAAACAATGTACTGTTTTCAGGAGTAAAAGTGGGCACGGTTGAAGATCTGGAGTTTGTACCAAATGAAGGGGTAAAAGTCACCTTTCTGATTGAACAGAAATCTCAAAAATACATCTATAAAGATGCTGATTTGAAGATCGGCTCTGATGGCCTTATCGGCAATCCATTGCTGGTGATTAGTGGAGGCTCGGCTTCTGCGGGAGCCATAGAAAATAATCACCAGTTTAAAATCAGCAAAGAAGATACGCAGCAGGATATGCTGGCAACGCTTCAGGAAAACAATAAAAATATACTGGCCATCACTGAGGATTTGAAATCACTGATTGGCGGAATAGAGGAAGGGCAGGGGAATCTGGGAAAGCTTATCAAAGATGAATCACTATATAAACAAATAGATCAGACCCTCGGGCAGCTTAGAGTCAGCTCATATGCCATCAATGAAATGAGCAAAAACCTAAATCAGTTCAGCTCTACGCTGACAAATCCGGAGTACCTTCCATATCAGCTATCTCATGATAACTCAATCATGCCAGCACTGCAGAATACCGTTTCTAATCTGGAAAAGGGAAGCAGTTCTCTTCAAAGTACAGCTCAAAAAGCCGATAAGCTTGTGGCCAATGTCAATCAGGATTTGAGTCAGATTCTCAGCAGCGACAGTAGTGCTTTGGGTGTGCTGCTCCATGACCCTGAAATGGCCGATTACATGAAAAGCACGCTGGTGAATGTAGAAAGCGGTACTGAAAAACTGGATGATAACCTGGAGGCCTTAAAACACAGCATTTTCTTCAGAGGGTATTTCAGAAAGAAAGAAAAAGCACGTAAAGAGGCTGAAGACCGAGCACGACTTACTTCCGTTCAATGAGGTGAAGGGAATCAATTCCCCAGAATCAGATAGCATTCTACATTTTGAGTTGCCCATCTGGTCAAAAACAGCATGGAATATTTATTTGATCTAAGAAGACAAAACGAAGAACATAAATTTTAACAAAATGCTCATTTTTCTTACCACATTATTTCTCTTAGGACTCAAAGGCAAAAAAGTAGCCGGCGTTGAGGGTGATATGGGTACAGAAAGTAATGAGGAAAAGATTTTTGTTCTACGTAAGAAGCTTTTTTTCAATAAGTTGAAAAAATTTATTCGGAAATAAAACCTACGCTCTTAACAAAAAAAGCTCGCATTTCTGCGAGCTTTTTTTGATTGTAAATCTCAAGGCTTAGCTTTCAATATCAGTCTTTATTTCTTCTTTTTCGTTTTTTACCTTGGCTTCAAACGTATTCCAATCTTCGACGGCGTTGTCTTTCAAATCAGATAAGTCTTTCTCAAGTTTCTCTTTCTGCAAGTTTAACTCATCAATGACGTTATTGGCCGCGTTATCGTCATCCACGCTGTTTTCCGCTTCTTCAATCTTGTCATTGAGCTCTTCAATGGCATCGTTGAGCTCACCTTCCAGTTCGCTCATTTTGTCCTGCGTTTCGTCCATCACTTCTTCCATGGTGTCTTCTACATCATCTTGAGTGGTGTTGTTATTACAAGCTGTTGCCGTGATGAGCATAGCTACAAATCCAACACTTAATACTTTTACCTTTTTCATAATCGTTTTGTTTTAGTTCACCCGTGAATCAAAAAAGACTGTTCCGCCCCTTCAGACTGTGGAATCTATGGAACAGTCTTTTCATATAGATTTCTGAAGCAAAACAATTGATTTTGCAGATGTTAAACTCAAAATAGAAAAGGTAAGATTATGAACAAGATGATAATGAGTGCGGGCCTGTGGCTGATCATATGTGCCTGTAGTACCGGAAGAAACGCAATAACGACTACACCAAAAACAGATAATAGTAGCTACAAAGTAGTGGACGTACTGGATTCAGATGATGAGTTTCAGACAGTGGAAAACGCTTATGAGGTCGCAAACCTCGATATGGCCGTTTTTGATAAAAAAAGCCTGATGGCTGAGATTGATGAAATAAACACTTACATGGGCGAAACGGGCCATGCTTATCTGGCAGACAAAGGCATTGTGGTGTCCTTTGAGCGGGGTGATATTTTTGGCCTGAGCGATTACGTGCCTAGCAATAAGGCTCAGTCTGATTACCAGAAGCTGGTAAAAGCACTAAATACTTTTGAGGGAACTGTGATAGTGGCAGGTAAAACCAATTATTCTGCCGATGACAATTCAGCGAATGAGGCTCATAAGAGGGCCGTCAAAGTCGCCAAGTTTATTTCAAAGTCTTCTATTGACAAAAATCGAATCTTAATTGACGACCTGGGGGTAAGTTTTTCTTCGGAGATGAACAGAAACGCCCGTGTAAAAAATGACGATCGTGTGGTAGAATTTCTGATTATTCCCAAAAGAGTATAAGGTGACAGAGGTATGATTACAAAATGCCGCCCCGGTATCTAACCTGAGGCGGCATTTCATTTTTTTGAGCTCATTGGATCGCAATAGAGCAATAATAACTAGCCTATTCGGGCAGTATCGCTAATTTTCTATTTTATAGGCACATCCACTGAGGTTTTATCCCAGTTGAGGTTCATGATAACTTCATCCTCAGTTCCAAGTGACATCGAAATGGTAAACATCTCCCGACTTTCAGAGGTTTGCTCAGCAGGAACCTCCACTCTTATCAGATCATCTTCTTCACTGTAATTAGTACCCCACTGACCGGTTTGTTTATTGAGAATTATGGTCCAGTCTCCTGGTGTAGGGATAGTCCAAAGCGTGTATTCACCGGCAGGCACACTGGCTCCGGCAAAATCAACATCTCTGCTAAAATTGATCAAAGTTGCCTCGTTTGCTCCTGTACGCCAAACCTGATCATAGGGCACAAGCTCACCAAAGATAACCCTTCCTTTTACAGCAGGTTGGCAGTAGGTAACTTTAACGCTTAAATCACCCGAGGTCAGCTCGGTAGAAGTTCCCGGACTATGGCTTTTGGTCCAGTTCTTAAACACAAAAAAGAGTACAACTAAAACGGCGGCTATCGCCAGAAGAATTTTGAGTAGTTTAGGCATGAGGGAAGGATTATTATTGTTTTTCAAGAAACGACAAAGTACTCTAATTAATTCACAGAGAAGTTGAAAGAATCTGTAACGCCTTCGTCGGTATTATTGGAGGTAGAAAAAACGGACATTCCATTAACAAAAATATTGATGGTATAAGTACCAACGTTTCCACCGTCCTCCAAAACCGATACTGATGCCACATAGTCTCCCGGTGGTAATTGCATAGGGTATGTTCTCAAACCTCCCTCGGGAGTTGTTCCAAAATCACCCGCTCCGCTAATGTATAAAGAGAATACATCATCTTTCGCAGACCCGGAATCATAAATTACAATGGTCACATTATAACCGGGTTCTGCACTTACAGGTATCTCATCTTCCTGGCCTTCTCCATCATTGTCTTTTCCGTCACCAGAAAGCTCATTTCCAGTACCGCCCATGCTTATCAGCTCGGGGTCTTTGTCACTGTCCACCACGGTGCGACCAATGTCAGCGATATCTTCTTCGTTACAGCCATTCTCTTTAATTCGACTGTTCATTTCTGCCAAAGAACTCTCCTGACCGCTTATCTGATCTAAAAGAGCATTAAGGTCATACGAACCCAGATTATACTGCCCGGTTTCAGCTTCGTAAGAAGGGCATTGGCTGAGATAGCTTAATTGAAAATACAACTCTTTCCCCTGATCAATACTTCCTCGCAGATTTTCATAAGCACTCAAAGCCTGAGCGTAAGCAAAAGCGGCCATTTGATTTTGACAAAGATCTGATGCCCTGTCATTCACTTCTTTCAGAAAACGATTTTTAAAGCCGATATAATCACTCTGGAAACTATTGATTTGACCTATAACTGAAGAATATTCTGAAGCCAACGTTGCAAGGTTTTCACACTCCTCAAGAGCCTCTTCTTCCAATTCCTCTTTTAACTCTTCATCCGAAACACATTTCCCGTTTTCATCAGGAAGGTATCCGTCTTTGCAATCGCAGTTCCCGGTCGTTGTATTCAATTCAGCATTGGGGTCGCCACATTCATTGACATTGACCTGAGCCTCCGCCGATAACCCTTGTATTGTTGCCGAAATTGTGAACGTTCCTGAAACATCTCCAATACCACTAGCCCCTGAAAGGCTGACCCTGTTGGTGATATCCAAAGTCTCACCAAGTGCATTGACACCAATAACCACAAACCCAGGGTTATCCCCCACGCCTATTGTTTGCTCTGCCGGGTCGATACTAATAGCGGTGAATACATCCCCTTCCGGTTGACAATTCCCCTGAAAATCAGGACTGAAGCCCTCTTTGCATTGACAGTCACCATCAATTTCCTCAGCATTAGGGTCGGCACAGCCACCTACTGCAACTATGGCGGAGGCAGAGACTCCCCGATAGGTAAAGGTCTTTTGATGAACTCCCTCTTTGCCCGGAAAAAAGGGTTGAGGACTCACCTCTTGAGTAACATCAAAGCTTTCTCCGGTAGAGTCAGTGTAAGTTACCTGAAAACTGACCTCCTCTGAAACATCAATCCTTACTGATGACGGACTTACGGTTAAAGTAGCCTGACCTTCAGGAATTTCAGCGTCATCAGGCACACAAATTCCCTGGTCATTACGGGTATACCCTTCAATACAATCGCAGGTCTCGGTAGCAGAATTCCAGGCGGTGAATGGTTCTGTACAAGAGGTATCAGTGGGCACACTATCTGTCTCACTCACTGCCTGTTGCTCAGGAGTCAGGCATTGCGTTTGATCCTCATTCCATTTATTTGGAGATGCACAATCGCAGATATACCCTGTTTTTGCTTCATTTAAAACTTTGACTGTATTTTCTACCTCGCAGGCCACATCCGCTACACAAATCTGGTTCTCTGAATCCCAGACATAACCTTCTTTTTCTTCACACTTCTCCTGCTCTATTAGCTCTTCTTCCTCTCCCAAATCTATCCGGAGCGTGAACTGATAATATGTTCTTGAAGGAAGCTCTAACTCAAACTCCGGAGTAGTACTCACCCCTTCATAAGAAGTCAATATACCTACTCGCCTGTATTGATCAGGATCCATTCTCATATAGAACGAATACCGACCGTTTTCATCGGTGGTCAGTTTACGGCAATTATCACCGGTAAACATCACCAGAGATGGAAACGGAGGAGTAACTGTAGCTCCTTCAAGAGGTTTCTGAGTACCACTGGAAATGACCCGTCCATTGAAATAAACCGGAATATTCTTTTTGAGCTTTTCAATGATGGCGTCTAATTGATTCAGGTTATTACTAGCCCCGGCCCGGAAATAGCGGTTTTCCAGCAATTGGTCTTCCATTTGTTCTATTAATCCATCGTCAAAGGTTTTTGCACGAGAAAAGTCAAGTTGGTCATTCCCCAGGAGGCGTCTGATCCAATTAAGGTCAATGTCATCAAAAAGATACTTTTCCAGATCGGCATCATTGCAATAGCTGATATTCTGAAGGCTATTTCTTACACCTTGCTGGATAGCCGACGCTTTTTCATTGATCTGTTCCCGATACTTCGCAAAACCTGGCTCTTTAACATAAATGGAATAGATGGTAGCCAGGTCATAGTAATTTTCATTTCCTATTCGTCTCAGCCACTGGATAATAGCCCAAACATCATCTGCCCCATTTTTACCACTGGTGGCCGGGGCACCATGCCAGCTTTTGTTGAAATAAAAATAGAGATTCTTGTTCTCTTCATATATGTGATAATATGGGCCACTACTGATGGAATAAGAGAGTGGACAGGCCGAAACGACATTCGGAAATTTATCTCTGAACTGCTTTTTCTTTGTGGTAAGAGAATTATACTCTCCCTGATTATTCATACAGCCCTGCCCATAGTTTCTCTCCAGAATACCCCCTGCTCGTTTTGCCGCTGCCAAAAGCTCTTTACCCACCTCAAAAAGGTTAGCGACTATATCACCGAGTATAGGAATTTCCCCTCCGTAATTTGCTCCAAATTCAAACAGACCTTCTATGCGGCCGGTAGGATCATCCTCATTCAAAAGAGAAATCAGATTTCCCGCCATATTAATCTGAGTTCCATATTGATCATTGACTTGGGTGTATATGTTATCCATATCTCCCACAAAATCCGCGATAGGCCCTTTAAACCCCCAATTACGTACTTCGGCTTCCAGTTTTGATTCAAAATCAGGGGCCTCTTCATCCCATTCCCCTATTTTTTCAAGACCCTCTGCTATTTTCAGGATTTTAGCATTGGCATGGTTATACAGTCCCTGCAGGTCGGAATATATTTGTTGGCTTTCCTTGTCAATGACACTGTCAAAAGCATTCCCGATTTCATTTTCCACACGGGTTTTGATCATATCCTGAAGTCTTCCGCTTAAATCTGCTTTGGGGTCATAATCAGGGTCTTCCTTAATGTTGGTGTAAATTTCCTTTGCCTTATTGAAATAATCTGTGGGGGTTTCTTCAGGGTCAATCCCCCAAGCCTCGTACTGGGCCAGCATATCTTTCCAGTACGTTTGCTCCATGACAATATCTTCCGCAGAACCGTAACCTGAATCTAGCCATTCTTCTATCTGTCCCTGAATTTTGGCATTTATCTCTTCCGCAGCCTTGTTCTTAAAGGTTTCGGGGTCAAAATTATTTTCAACCACACCTTGTCCATATACCGTCAAAGAACAAATAAAGAAGCTTATAATGGGGTATATTATATTTCTCAATCTCAGTTTCATAACGGTAATTAATTATAGCCAAACCTCAGTCCTAATTGTGCCGTGAATCGGTCATTTCCAAGAACCGGCGTTCGGGTAAACTGACTGGTAAGATCTGTGTTATAGGTAAAGTATCTTAATGTGCCGAAGACCTCAGTCTGCCTCATCACTTTGGCTGAAAGATCGGTCTGAAGCTGAAGGCTTGTCGGGTTTCGCTGATAGATTTCACCAAAGACAATTTCTCCGACATTATTAATAGACTCCACGGCCGCGTTATTCACAAAACCGTACTCGTAAGCACCTCTCATTTTCCATCGGAGAATTTGTGCAATTAATAGCTCCCCTCTCACCTCAAGCCCCGCTCGCAGGCTATTTTTGTCATTTTTCAAGCTTATTTCATCCGCTTTAAGGTCAAGGTTATTGTGTAACCCTAGTAATGGCGAAATACTAAACGACTGTACTTTCACCCCCACTTTAGCATAGATATCCGTTGTAATAAAATTGGTGGCTCCCGGGTACCAATAGCGAATGTTCCCTGTGAAACTGTAATACGTTTTTGAGTTACTTTGGTAATTCATATGCAAATCTGCATGTGAAAAATCCTGATTATTCGGGAAGTAACGAGCCACCAGCTGAGTGTTCAATTGCTTGTTTCCTGAGCCATATGCCCTAAACCCCTTACCAAGGTTAATTTGATAAAAATCGGTTCGTGCGTTATTCGGAAACTGGCGGTATAAGAAAGCAAACTCTGAGGTATTGGATGTTCCGGCGTTGTTTCCTGGCTTACTTCCCCGCATACCAAAAAAGTACTTGTTATTACTTCTCAAAGGCACCAGATTAAACTGAAAAACTTCTGCATAAGCGGTAATGTTTCTTGACTTACCCAGCTCATTTCCACTTTGATACGTTATCTGGGGTTTATATCGGTTATAGTCAAAATAGGACGTTGAAGAGTTACTCAGATCAGCATTGGCTTCAATGTTCAAGGATTGATTGACCCCGGTGTTCATTAAAGCCCCAAAACTGAGAGCGTGCCTCGTGTAATTATTTTCGACACGATTATTAAACCGATTATTGAGCAACTGATATCGTAGAGACAAGCTGAGATTTTCAGACAATTCCTCTCGGGCGTTGGCAAATAAATTCAGCCTTTGATAATTATTGATCTCCCTAAAATCATCCTTGTAGTTATTGAGTTTTAGGCCGGCGTTCAGTGTACGGCCGTCAGAAGAGAAACGGTAGCCCGCACCACCATACGAGTTCCTGTAAATACTTTGTAGGGCCTCTTTTCTTGTGCCGCCTTCCAGGGTCAGAGCACTGTTGGAGTTGAGTTTGTAGGCAAGTTGTAAGCCCAAATCAGTATTGCCCGTTTTTTGCAATTCGTCAGCAGAAGAGGCAAACGAACGGTTAAAGCTAGATGTTCCAAAAGCCAATCGGCCGTTAACCGAAACCCTTTGAGCTATTTGACTGTCAACCTTTTCTTCAACCAAAAAGCCCTCGAAATCACGTGCGTAAAGAAGGTCTGAGTACCGTTTCTTTTGCTGAATAGCTTTAAAAACTTCAGAATTTCCATCGTCGGTATCTTTGGCTAGCTTCTCAGCACTCTCGTAAAGTTGTATGATGGAGGCATAAGTTTCATTGGCCATACCGAGCAGAGCCGCCTTCTTAGAGCCCGAGGGCAAGCTTATTCCCAAATCATTGGCACCGGCACTTTCGGCAAAACGCTCTACATACAATTCAGAAAGCCATCCACGCTGACCGGAGGTGGTTTCTATCTGATAATAGCGGTTTTGGTAATCGAGAATTTCATATTCCTGATTTTGAAGAATTTCATCTGGCAAGGGTACTGGGTTTGCAGGATCATTAATAAGAACAGCTGATTGAGAAATAATCCTGATTTTATCCTCTTGCAGAACATCAGGGGTTTCTCCATGCCATTGCTCAGAGAGCTTTAACATGGTGTAAAGGCGTGTATTTATTTTTTTCTGTATCGAGACCAGGGCGTCTGATTTCTCAGATTGAGCCGGAGCTATAACAGACACGAAAAACAGAAGAAAAATAGTCGCCAGTGAGACCGGAGGTCTTGGCATAGTTTTCATAGTTAACGGCTGGTTTTCTTAGCTTTCTTGAAAATATTTCTACTCAATGAGCAGAGGTAAGTGATTCACTTTGAGCAGATAAGTTACAAAAAAATGTTTTGTAATAAAATTGTCAACATCCCCAAGAAGGATATGTTTATAAAAAAGGAGACTCTGCTTAAAGAAAAAGAACTATACTCCCCACCTTTGTAATAAACCTGCTGACGCGAAAGCACATCATGGACATCATTCATCTTTTATCAGACAATATTGCGAACCAAATAGCTGCAGGTGAGGTAGTGCAGCGGCCAGCATCTGTGGTAAAAGAGTTGCTTGAAAATGCCATTGATGCTAAATCTTCAATGGTCAAACTGATCATCAAAGACTCTGGCAAAACACTGGTTCAGGTTATAGATAATGGTGTCGGCATGTCAGTCACTGATTGCCGGATGAGTTTTGAGCGGCATGCCACTTCAAAAATCAGCACGTCTGAAGATCTTTTTGCCATCAGAACCATGGGATTCCGTGGCGAGGCACTGGCTTCTATTGCTGCTGTAGCCCAGGTGGAGGTTCGCACACGGAGAGAAGAAGATGAACTTGGCACAAGCCTCAGCATTGAGGGCTCGGAGTTTAAAGGTCAGGAGCCAGTTTCTACCCCGGTGGGCACTAACCTGATGGTAAAAAATCTGTTTTACAATGTACCAGCCCGCCGCAAGTTTCTCAAAACCAATCCGGTGGAAATGAAGCACATTCTCGACGAATTTCAGCGGGTAGCCTTGGCTCATCCTGAGGTTGGTTTTGAGGTTTATCATAATGACATAGAACTCTATAAATTGCCGGAGGCCAAACTAGCTAAACGTATTGTTGACGTTTTCGGGAAAAACTATCGTCAGCAGCTTGCGGCCTGTGAGGAGAACACATCCTATGTAAATATCAGCGGTTATGTGGGCAAGCCTGAGGCCGCCAAGAAAACCCGTGGCGATCAGTACTTTTTTATCAATCACAGGTTTATCAAAAGTCCGTACCTGCACCACGCCATCACCGGAGCTTTTGAGGGGACTATTCCGGATGGTCACCACCCGTTTTATGTACTCAATATTGAGATTGACCCCTCACACGTGGATATTAACATCCATCCGCAGAAAACGGAAATCAAATTTGATGATGAGAAAGCAGTTTACAGCATTTTACGATCCGCGGTGAGGCAAGCCATTGGTGTTTACAACCTGACGCCAAGTATTGATTTTGAGTCAGATATCAATTTTGCCAATCTCACCTCTCAGCCCTTGCCCGAGAAAAGACCGACAGCCTTTCAGCAGTCCGGCTCAGCCATTGGCAATTTTGAAAATAAGAAATCGTCTGCTGCAAACAGCGATTGGAAGAAACTATATGAAGGCCTTGAAAGTGCTGCCAATTTTCAACGCTCGGCTCCACAGGTTTCTATGGGCTCAAAGGCCAACTTCAGCACCTCAGACTATACAGAGCCGGTAAAACAACAAAGCGAGTTTGTTAAACCCGAAACCGAGGAGGTGGATGCTGTGCAAATTCATCAGAAATATCTGGTATTACAGGTTAAAAGCGGGATGTTGCTGATTGACCAAAAGGCAGCCTGGGAGCGAATTCTTTTTGAGCAATACGAGAAAAACCTGGCGAACAGATCAGGAGCTTCGCAACAATTGCTTTTTCAAAAAACACTCAATCTCAAACCGGAAGAGTTTGCTCTGGCAGAAGAACTCAAAGAAGAAATTCATGCTCTGGGCTTTGGTTTTGAGGTTTTTGGCAAAAATAGTTTGATCATCAATGGTATCCCGGCCGAGCTGGGTGATGAAGAAGGGGCAGCGGCATTGCATGACCTCATCAGACAGTTTAAAGAAAACCAAACCGACCTGAAACTGGATAAAACCCAAAACCTTGCCCGTTCACTTGCCAAAAGAACGGCCGCCCGCTCTGTCAAAAAAATGGACAAGCGTGAAATCAGCAGTCTGATCAACCGCCTTTTTGAGAGTAGCATGCCCACTTACACGCCTGGTGGTCAGAAAATAATGAAAATCATACCGTTGGAAGAAATAGCCGAACTCATTTCAGGCTCAGGCGGTTTTTAAACAATACTTAAAATTATGTTTGACAGAATAACTCCGATGGTCAAAAATCTGCTGATAGCTAATATCGCAGTGTTTTTATTATCGATGTTAGCGAGAGAGTTCTTCTTCGCAAATTTTTCCTTTTTCAATCCCATTTTGCCTGGCAATGATCAGCTCTTGAATCCTAACTTTCATTTCTGGCAAATCATCACTTACATGTTTATGCATGGAGGTATTGGTCATCTTTTCAGCAATATGTTTGGGCTTTTCATCTTTGGCTCTACCCTTGAGACCTACATGGGTTCTAAAAAGTTTCTAACATACTACCTAATTACCGGAATTGGAGCGGCGGTACTGAATTCGCTGCTCAATACCTATGAAATGACTCAAATGGTGGTAGCCTCTGAGCCTTATTGGCGACAGGCCGTTACGCCTATGGTAGGAGCCTCCGGAGCTATTTTTGGTATCCTTGTGGCCTTTGGAGTGTTGTTCCCAAATGTCGAATTGATGCTTTTATTTTTCCCGGTTCCTATCAAAGCCAAATATTTTGTAATTTTATATGGTCTGTATGAGCTATACGCAGGTACAGCAGGCCTTCAGCAGGGGGTAGCCCACTTTGCACACATTGGTGGTCTAATCACTGGATTCGTCCTTCTGAAGTTTTTTGGGTTTGATCAACGATCAGGCCCGAGTTTCCGTAGATGGTAAAAATTCTAATAAAGAATGGGGAGTATTGGAGATGACATAAGGCAGGCTTTTAGCAGAGGAAACAGCTCAAGTATTCAGTTGATTCTGGTTAACTTATTTGTTTTCATAGGTCTCTTTTTGGTCAAACTTACCCTCTCTGTCTCCGCCGAAACAAAGCCTATTGCCGACGGCATGAATGAGAACCTATGTCTCAGTGCTGATGTTCCGGGCTTTTTACTTCACCCCTGGGCTTTACTTACCTACGGATTTATCAATAGCTCCATTCTGCAGCTGCTTTTTAATTCAATCGCTCTCTACTGGTTCGGCCTTCTGGTCCAAGATTTCATCGGTAGTCGTAAGCTCATTAACATCTATTTTCTAGGTTACATTTTTGCCGGGGTCTTCTACCTCGTATCGTACAACTTAATCAATATGACCAATGCCACGGTGAGCATGAGCTCATTGGTGACAGGCTCTAACGCTGCCGTTTACGCCGTCATGTTTGCCACTGTTACGCTGATTCCCGATTATGAGTTTTACTTTTTCAGAAGATTCTACATCAAAATAAAATACATTGCTCTGGCCTTTCTGGTGTTCTCTTTTTTCAATCCGACTTCCGGAATTCTCAATCTGGGTGGAGCCGGGCTTGGATACTTATACATCAAAATGCTGAGACTCGGTATTGATCTGGGGTCACCAATTGAGGCTGTACAGGATTGGATCGGCAGCATCAGCACCCGTAAACCGCCGAAAAGAGCTTATAAGTCCAAAAAGTTCAGTCATTCCACAGTTGGTAAGCAGGGAAATTATAATGTCAAGCAGGAAGAAAGCTATATCCCTGATCAGGAAGAAGTGGACGCCCTGCTCGATAAAATAAGTGTTTCAGGATATGAGAGCCTGACCAAAAAAGAAAAAGAACGGCTCTTTAGAGCTTCAAATAGCTAAAGTCTTGGGCTTTTTATTTTGAGGTGGTATTGAAACATTCGTTTATTCGTAGTTTTGTCTCAATAAAAGGCTTTTAAGGCCCCGATAAAACCATAAAATTATGCTCGTAACGCCGGGTAATTTATTAGCTCAGGTTAACACACCGGAAGATCTTCGGAAACTCTCTAAAGATCAACTACCTCAGTTTTGTGATGAACTCCGTCAATACATTATTGACACGGTCTCTATCAATGGTGGCCATTTTGGAGCCAGTTTAGGAGTGGTAGAATTGACTGCGGCATTGCACTATGTGTATAATACTCCTGATGACAAGCTCATCTGGGATGTGGGCCACCAGGCTTATGGGCACAAAATCATAACTGGTAGAAGAGATAAATTTTATACGAATCGTATTTATGGTGGCCTCTCGGGTTTCCCGAAGATTTCAGAAAGTAAGTACGATGCTTTTGGAGTAGGGCACTCCTCAACCTCCATTTCCGCAGCTTTAGGAATGGCCGTGGGTTCACTTCACAATGGCGACAAAAATGCTCAACATATCGCGGTTATTGGTGATGGGGCCATGACCGCCGGGCTCGCCTTTGAAGGTATGAACCACGCCGGCTCTATTCAGGATGCCAATTTGCTGATCATTCTCAATGACAACTGCATGTCCATAGACCCTAACGTAGGGGCTTTGAGAGAATATCTGACGGATATTACGACCTCAAAATCGTATAATAAGGTCAAAGATGAAGTCTGGAATTTGCTCGGCAAAATGAGCACTTTCGGTAAAAGTGCCCGTGAAATTGTTTCAAAAATTGAAACTTCTCTCAAAGGAGCCGTAACAGGCAATAGCAATTTCTTTGAGGCTCTCAATCTCCGCTATTTCGGCCCTATTGATGGGCATGATATTGACCATCTGGTACATGTGATGGAGGATTTGAAAAATATCCCTGGTCCAAAGATTTTGCACTGCTTAACCAAAAAAGGAAAAGGCTATGAACCAGCGGAAAAAGATCAAACCAAATGGCACGCCCCGGGACTTTTTGATAAACTGACCGGTGAAATTAAGAAATCAAACTCTCCTATTCCGCAACCTCCGAAATACCAGATTGTATTCGGGAAAAGTATTGTGGAATTAGCGGAAAAAGACAAAAAAATTGTAGGAGTTACCCCCGCAATGCCCTCTGGCTCTTCACTCAATATAATGATGGAAGCCATGCCTGACAGAGCCTTTGATGTGGCTATAGCAGAGCAACATGCCGTCACTTTTTCGGCCGGTATGGCTACGAAAGGACTGACGGTATTTTGCAACATCTATTCCACTTTTATGCAGCGGGCGTATGATCAGGTGATTCATGATGTTTGCCTTCAGAAATTACCTGTGATTTTCTGTCTGGACAGAGCTGGATTTGCAGGTGCTGATGGCCCTACGCACCATGGTGCTTATGACATTGCCTTCATGCGATGCATCCCGAACATGATCGTCTCAGCTCCGATGAATGAAGAAGAGCTTCGTAATCTCATGTACACTGCAACGCTTGATAAAATTCAGAACGGAACAGATGCCTTCACCATTCGATACCCGCGAGGTAATGGGGTGATGGTAGACTGGCAAAAGCCTTTCAGTGAAATAGAAATCGGCAAAGGCCGCAAAATAAAGGATGGTGAAGATGTCGCTGTTCTAACAATTGGTCATGTCGGTAATTACGCCGTCGAAGCCACCAAAGAACTGGAAAAAGAGGGGCTTGATGTCGCTCATTACGACCTCCGTTTTGTGAAGCCTCTGGATGAAGAAATGCTTCATGCAGTCTTCCAAAATTTCAATAAAGTGATCACCGTGGAAGATGGCTGCCTGCAAGGTGGTATGGGTTCTGCTGTACTTGAGTTTATGGCTGAAAACGGTTATTCGGCTCAGGTAAAACGCCTTGGTATCCCTGACAGACTGGTAGAGCATGGCGAGCAACTGGAGCTTCAAAGAGAATGTGGTTTTGATGCAGAAGGTATAGCGGATGCTGTTCGGGAGATGGTTTCGGCCAAAATGCTGGCCTGATGCCTCCTCTATTAAAGTCAGTCAGTATAAGAAATTATCCTCCGTCGCAGGAGTTTCCATTTAATCTACCATTGATTCAAAATTTGGGTGTTGTTCAATTCAAAAAGAACATCACCTTTTTTGTTGGTGAAAACGGAGCTGGCAAAAGCACACTGCTTGAAGCTATAGCAGCGAAAATGCGGTTACCAGCCGCTGGTTCAGAAAGTGTAGATTTTGACCCCTCACTGGAAGCTGCCCGATTTCTCGGAAGATTTCTGAGCTTAGGTCAAACCATCAAGACCACACACGGCTTTTTCTCCAGAGCTGAAGACTTCATAGGGTTTGTCAAAAATATTCAACGCCAAATTGCCGAACTCAACCGAGAAATAGAGGACATAGAAAACACCTGGCAGGGCGGCGATATTACATTGGCACTTGGCCCACTCAAAGGAGAAAAGCAAGCTTTGATCAACAGGTATGGCGGGGACCTTGACGCCATGAGCCATGGCGAAGGTTTCCTGAAATTCTTCCTTTCCAGAATCACGGCGAAAGGCGTTTATCTAATCGATGAACCCGAGGCTGCCCTTTCTCCACAACGACAGCTTTCATTGATTTCCCTCATCCGCCAAAAAGCCGAAACGCAGGACTGCCAGTTTATCATTGCCACGCACAGCCCCATCATCATGGCCATGCCAGAAGCCGATATTCTTGAATTCAAAGAAGGACAAATCAACCCGGTTAGTTACCGCGAAACCGAGCACTACCAAATCACGAAACAGTTTCTGGACAGGCCGGAGGCGTTTTTGAGGGGGTTGTGAAGTTATTGAATAAAAGTTTCCATAATTTGGATTATCCTACCTGCTCTCAAAGAGGAATTTGAGGGTTCAATATTACTTATAATTTCCTCCTCAATATTCGGTCTTTCCAATAAGCTCCTAATTTCAATTCTAAGATATCCGATCGCCGGATTTTCCCTTAATTGAAGCTCTTCAATAATGTTTAACCGATTATCAAAAACATAGATGATGTCCTCAAAATCACTATTAAATCGGAAATCTTTACCGTGACGAAACGAGTTCAACGCCTCAAACTTTGATGCCAGAAAATACTCAAGATTGAAAATCAGGATTTCAATATCTTCATCAAAAGTTATCGTCGAAGTATTCCTCAGTCCCTCTTTGTACCATGAATTCGTAAAACCAAGAACATTACTATCTTCCGGCATCACATCTACAACTATGTCATGGTATTTGTAGCGGCATATGACTCCTGAATCCATATCATTTTTAAAACCAATTGCTCTTAGTTTTTCCTCAAGAATAGCATGGTTTGATCGGTTTATAATTTCAATAAGAACGTCTATATCATCCGTAGGCCTTACTTCTCCCCTTGCAGGATCATCAGTGTAAAGTTCAACCACAGCCCCACCTACAAAAACGGCTTTATTTTTAAGCTCAGAGAGAGCTTTTGCCACAACTTTCAGGCGTATAATATTCTTGTAGTTATTCACCATTACTCCATTATTCTATTTTTTAGCAATTCTGCTGAAAGGTTGAAAACCCTGGTATTGCCTGTTCTAAGGCCATCCGTTAAAGTCAGTAGTTCATATAGGTGAGTTTTGTTCTTAATTACATTCGGTACGGTTTTATATAAAGGCTCTATAATTAACCCCCTCACATTACCCTCTGGATGCTCCCAGACATAATTTTCATCGGAAAATATTTTTTCCTTCAACGGAGGTGCCGAATGGGCGGTAGCAAATCCACGGCCAATTCCTGAAGGTCTTGTTGGGAAAACATACTTAAGGCCATAGATTAGAAAATCTAAAAAAGCCTGTTTGTTTACAGACTTCATACTTACATCACGTATTAAACCAGAATATTCAGAGCGGCGTAGCGATTCAGAAATTTCAGATTCACTTAACTGTAAATTATATGCCATTTCTTTATTTGTAACGGGAATGTTGGCAAAAGGCGAGAGGTCTGCAAAGTGTATTTCAAGGTTTGAATCTGAAGCACCCCCTTTTTTCGATAATTTTTTTTGGGATTCGTTCCATACCCGAATTTTTTTCCAATCTGCCAGAATTGCCAGAATAATCAGGACGTCCTGAGGCCGCATTCCACTATGTTTTCTCATGTTTACTTATTTGTGATTCGCAATTTGCAAATTGCGAATCACAAATTCAAGCTTCGTCTAAAATAACTCAACTCCTGTATACGGTTTTCACCGAAGTAATCAATTCTATATCACAAATGGTCAACACTATTCCCCATCATCATGGCCAAGCCCGAAGCGGATATCCTTGAATTTAAAGACGGGCAAATCACTCCTGTTAGCTACCGCGAAACCGAACATTATCAGATCACGAAACAGTTTCTGGACAGGCCGGAGGCGTTTTTGAGGAGGTTGTGAGAGTCCCTTTCTAAAAGAATTGTGGTAGCTTTTCCACACTTTTTTATAGAGAAATGCCATGGTACGTGCTTTTTTGGTGTGTTATCAAACAAATAACACAAATCATGAAAAAGTTAATTACCGGAATCGCTGTACTTACCGCCTTTCTTTTTTCTACTTCTATTTCAAAAGCTCAGGATACATCCTGGGGTCCAATGGTCGGCCTAAATGCTGCAACATTGGTCGATATGCCACTTAATACTTACAAGCCTGGCGTTAACCTTGGTCTATTTCTGAACCATTCAAACAGGGAGAGAACGGGGATCAAGGTCGAGGCTACCTATAGTCAAATGGGAACCCTCTTTAATGGTTTTGACCAGCGAGTTGAAATGCACTACATTCAGGTACCCCTTTACGGAGTGTGGTATCTAAATGACCGCGGAAATGATTTCAGGCCTAAGCTGATGATTGGGCCATATGTGGGCTTTCTGATGAACGCTACAGGAAGTAATACGACAGATAATCAATTTATTACTGAAAACTTTAACTCTTTGGATTTCGGAGGAAAAGGAGCCTTCGGTTTTAATTGGAAGATTAGCCCGAGAGTTTGGTTAAACTCTGAGTTTTATGTTGGGGGCAGCTTCGCTAACATTTACAAAACAGATATTATCAATATCAAAAACCGAAGCTTTGGGTTGAATGCAGGACTAAGCTTCCCTTTGAATTAAAAGATATTGACAAACAAAAATCCCTCAACCGTTACCGGATGAGGGATTTTCAATTTAAAAGGCTGATAAACTTAGGCTTTTGCCTCCGCTGCTTTAAGTCCTTCTTCTTTCTCTTTGGTTAGCTGTCTTTGCATCGCATCTACTACAATAGGAGCAGCAATATAAAGTGAAGAGTACGTACCCACAATTACACCAAGGAACATCGCGAAGATGAAACCACGGATGGTCTCACCACCGAAAATCAAAAGGATAAGGAGTACCAAAAGCGTTGCAATACCCGTAACCGCAGTACGGCTTAATGTGCTGTTCAAGGCATTATTGATAACCGTTGCGATACTTTCATTGGCTTTACGCTTATCATTGAGGTATTCACGAACACGGTCAAACACTACCACGGTATCGTTCATGGAGTAACCCATCAAAGTCAATACCGCACCCACAAAGGCCTGATCTACATCCAATGAGAATGGAAGAATACCATTGAAGATGGAGAAGATACCCAAAATCACCAATACATCGTGGAACACCGCCACCACAGCACCAAAACTAAAGGCCACACTGCGGAAACGAATGTAGATATAAATAAACGTCAGAATCAAGGAGTAGAAAATGGCTTTCAATGAAGACCAAATCGTATCGTTTGCAATAGTAGGTCCTACTTTTGAGGAACTCACTACCTCACCAGCGTTACCGTCAATATTGGCAACAACACCGTTGATTTGCTCCTGAATCTCAAGCTCTACGTTCGGGTCAGTATTCTCAATCTGGTAAGCCGTTGTAATCTTAACCTGATCAAAACCACCGAAAGTTTTCACCTCAGCCGTAAAGCCAGCGTCTTCCATGGCTTTTCTTACGTCTTCGGTAGCTACAGTGTTTTCAAACTTGGCTACATACGTACGACCACCTTTGAAATCAACACCCAGACCAAAACCTCTTATACCAATAGAGATAGCACCGGCAATGATAATAGCCGCAGAAACCATGTAGAATTTCTTACGGTTATCCACGAAGTTGATGTTCGTGTCTTTGAAAAGTTTCTCAGACCAGTTGGTAAAGAAAGTAACTGTCTTACCCTTTTTGATATAGTGTTCAAAAATCAATCTTGAGATGAAAATTGCACAGAAAAGGGAAGTGAAGATACCGATCAAAAGAGTCGTTGCGAAACCAAGTACCAGACCTGTACCGAAGATGAAGAGGATTATACCCGTAATCAACGTCGTTACGTTGGAGTCAATGATTGACGGCATCGCAAATTTGAAACCGTTTCTTACTGCAGTTGCAAAAGGCTTGCCTTCATTAAGCTCTTCCTTCACACGCTCATAGATCAGTACGTTGGCATCCACCGACATACCTACTGAAAGTACCATACCCGCAATACCTGGTAGTGTAAGGGTAGCACCAAAAGAGGCCATCACACCCAAAAGCAACACAAGGTTAACCACAAGAGCCACGTTGGCAATCCAACCGGCTTTATTATAGTAAATCAACACGAAAATAAGTACCGCCAACAAACCAACTACTGATGAAATAACACCGGCACGTACGGCACTGCTACCTACTGAGGCACCTACTACGGCCTCCTCAATGATGTTGGTAGGGGCAGGAAGTTTACCTGCTTTCAATACGTTTGCAAGGTCACTGGCTTCTTCAAGCGTAAAGTTTCCGGAAATAGACGAGTTGCCACCAGTGATCTCCTGATTTACGTTTGGTGCAGAGTATACAAAACCATCAAGAACGATAGCTACTCGCTGGCCTACATTAGCTGCAGTAAGCTCTCTCCACTTTCTTGAACCAGTAGCATTCATTTGCATACTAACATCAGGGCGACCGGTTGTAGGATCATAATCCTGACGGGCGTTTGTAATCACATCACCTTCCAGAGGAGCATTGCCAAGGTTTTTCACAAAATACAAACTCACCAACTCTTCATTAGTTGATGTATTCATGAAAGGCTTAACGTCGTAAACAAAACTTAAGTCGTTCGGGAAAAGCTGTTTTACAGCATTTCTGTTCAATAGTTCATTTACACGGGTAGTGTCTTTAACTCTAACAGCAAGACCGTTGCCCGTGTTGATAAACAAATTGCTCAATGAATTGCTGTTGAACAATGAATCAGTTGCAGCTCCTGTAGAGTCAGCACCAGAACCAGTTAACTGAGCAGCAAGGTCATTTGCTAAAGCCGAAGTGTCTGTAGCAGCCTCCTGCTCGTCAGCTCTGTCTTCAATGCTGCTTAATCTTGCTTCAAGATCCTGCTGATTCAGGTAACCGGAAAACGCATCAAGAGATGGCCCGATTTCGTTTGGCTCATAAACCTCTACAAACTCAAGCTTGGCAGCCCCAGACAGTAACTTACGAACACGCTGAGGGTTATCAATACCCGGCAATTCCACTTGAATACGGTTTGTACCCGGCAGTTTTTGAAGGTTCGGGTTAGCTACACCGAACTTATCTACACGTGTTTGAATAATGTTAAACGCACGGTCAAAAGCTCCGTCTACTTCAGCTTTCAGATAATTTGATACATCAATATCTGAAGAGTTAAGGCTTAACTCACCACGGTTAGCTGCTGTTGAGAAAATTCTCGCAAGGCTGGTGTTTGGAGCCAGTTTTTTGAATTCTTCCACAAAAAGATCAACGAAATGATCTGAGCTTGTTACTGCTCTCTCTGCTGCATTGTCAATGGCCTGTCCAACACGAGGATCACGTGTTCCGCTGGCTAGTGATTTCACGATATCATTAGGAGAAACCTCCAGGATAACATGCATACCACCCTGAAGGTCAAGGCCAAGACCAAGCTCCTGTTTTGTCAGGTCTTCTAAAGTAGTTCCTAAAAATACAGGTTGCTTCCACAAGGAATCCAGGTAACGCTGCTTTAATTGTGGGTCAATATTGCCATCAACCGTCATGGCTGCAGCCTCAGCATCATTACGAATACTGTTTGCTTTAAATGTTCTGATCAGATAGTAGGCACTCACGGAAAGTAATATGACGACAAGTGCCAAAATTCCACCTCTGTTTCTCATAGTAAATGATGTCTTTGGTCCCGAACAAAGACGATTTTAATGTGATAAATCAACTGCCGGGTACAGTCGATTATAATGTTTATTGGTCAGTAAGTAATATCGAAGAGAGTGCATTGAAGAAGTTCAATGCCACAATATCAGGGAGCATTTATGGCGATATGATGCTCAAATAGTTTTTCGAAATAAGAAATTCGATAAACAGGCTTTGAAACAGCCTTAAAAGTGTTTTCAATGAGCAGAACAGCGAAGTCTGCTGCAGGTACCAGCACAAAGTCGGAACCAAAATCAAATGCAAATGAAGGAATTACATAATCTGACGAAAGCTCAGAAAAGTGAGCCTGCTGCTCATCCTGCTCATCATTAGCCTGCGTCTGACTTTCTGCCACTACCTGCTGCTCTATCAGATTTCCAGTGAAAACCGTAGTCAGCATAAAGAGGCTCAAAAAGAGACCAAAGGCTTTGAATATGTGCTTGTTTTGCTTCATTTCAGGCGGCAAACTTACAATCTTTTCTAAGAAAATGTCAAGAAGTGTACCATTTAATCGGTTGAGAAATTTTCTCAAATCAATCCATCGACCGTATTAAGTCACCCTTTGATACCTCTACTTTAAAGGCTTTGAGTGAGTCGCAGTCCAGCAAAAAATAGTACGCATAAAGGGTATCATTCAGCTTTTGAGGAGTTGGCTCCACTGTTTGACCGTTCTCCACACTGTATTGCAAAGCCTGTAAAACACCTTCTTCCTTCTCAAATTGAGATCCATCAGAAAAAGAAATCGGTTTCAGGTATCGGGCGATCTCCGGCTCCAGCGAGTCAATCTGGCATCCCGTTTCTTGTAAAGTATTCACTGACTTTGTGCCCATCTTATTCAGAGAAGCCATAATATCGGCCTCTGAGACTTTCTTGATTTTATACTCCCCCATTTTGGCTTTCACAGCAGACGTGTCTATTTTTTCTACATTGCTATTACAGCTTATTATTGCCATTAGAGGGAGAAAAAGAAACTTAATTTTATTTTTGAATAACATCATCAACACAAAAAATGAACAGGTTAATACTTTCGCTGGCTTTACTTTTCGCACTGTCATCGGCTGTTGCTCAGCAAACAAACAAGACTTTTAAAAGACTGCTCTACAAAAACAAGCAACTCAAACCTTTTTTGAAGCAGGCTCAAAAATACCGTATTCAGATCATTTACACGTCAATTGACTCCAACGGATTACCAGGCGAGCCTCAATATTTTAATTACGACCCTGATTTTTACTTTTACCCGGCCTCTACGGTTAAGCTACCCGCAGCCCTTTATGCTCTTGAAAAACTGAATGAGTTCGGCATAGACAAGTCAGATCCTTATTTCAGTACCTCTACATTCGAGAATTATGATTCTGCTGAAGGGGATCAAAGTATCGAGGACTATATTCAGAAAGTCTTTTTGGTATCAAGCAATGATGCCTTTAACAGGCTTTATGATTTCTTAGGCATAGATTTGATCAACAGGCGTTTTGAGGAAATGGGACTCTCAAACTCGCGAATGACTCATCGACTATCTGTTTCGCTTACTACGGAAGAAAACCGAAGAACACTGTACCTTCAAATCGGAGAAAATTATCGTCAGGGCCCGCAAATTGGAGAAGAGTACAAAACAGAAACGCCCATCTGGCTCGGGAAAAAATACTATGCGGGCGATGTACTGATAAACAATCCAATGGACTTCTCTCTCAAAAACAAGTTTGACCTCTGGGATCAACAGCAGCTACTCAAATCCCTCTTTTTCCCGGAAAGTTTAAAAGAGGAAGCTCAATTAAGCATCAATGAAAATGACCTGTCTTTTGTCAAAGAAATGATTTCGGCCGTTCCCCGAAATTATGGTTATGACGAAGCCAAATTCCCTGATGGATCGGGCAAATTTCTAATATATGGCGATAGAAAAGACCGAATTCCTGAACACCTCAAAATCTATAATAAAATCGGCGGAGCGTATGGTTTTTTGATCGATAACGCTTTTGTAGAAGACTCAAAAAACGATGTCCACTTTTTACTTTCGGCAGTAATCTATGTCAATGAAAATGACACTCTCAACGACGACACCTACGAATATGATAGCAAAGGCCTACCCTTTCTAGGAGAGCTCGGCAGACATATTTATAAATTTGAACTCAGCCAGAAACCTTAAACGAACTCGCTGCCTTTCTCCTCAGCATCAGCGACAAACTGTTTGACTTTTTGCTCATCTTCCATTTTGCAGATCATGAGTACGTTATCAAACTCAGAAACAATGTAACCGTCAAGTCCATTGAGCACTACAAGCTTGTCTTTGGGAGTTTTAACCACGCAATTCTTTGAATCGTAGGCAATCACATTGCCATCAATGGAGTTTGATTCCTCATCAAGGTTTGAGTTTTCATAAACCGACCGCCATGTACCAAGATCAGACCAACCAATGTCAGACTTTACCACGAAAACATTATCGGCTTTTTCCATCAGGCCGTTATCTATAGAAATTGAGCGGCAGCGACTGTAAGCAGCTTCCAATTCCGTTTTCTCATCAGCCGTGTAGAAACATCTTTGAGCCGAGTTAAAGGCGTCGGCTTCTTCAGGTAAATATTTTGAAAATGCAAAAGTGATGGAAGAAACAGACCAAACGAAAATGCCGGCATTCCAGGTGTAATCTCCGCTATCAATAAACATTTTGGCCAGTTCCAGATTGGGTTTTTCAGTGAAGGTTTTCACCTTCTTTACTTCGCCTTCATCTTCGGCGAATTGGATATAACCGTAACCCGTATTCGGATGAGTTGGCTGAATGCCAAGTGTAACCAAAGCGTCATTTTTTGAGGCATAATCCAAAGCAATGCTGATTCGCTTTCTAAACTCTTCCTCTTTGAGAATAATGTGATCGGCAGGGGCTACCACAATATTGGCCTCTGGGTTCTGCTTCTGGATTTTATAACTGGCGTATCCAATACACGGTGCAGTATTTCTTCTCCCCGGCTCACAAAGGATCTGATCATCTGAAAGAAAAGGCAGCTGCTTTTTTGTAAGACCCTTATACTCCTCACCGGTTACAACATAAATATTTTCTTTTGGGCAAATTCCCTCAAAACGATCGGCAGTTTGCTGAATCAGCGTTCTACCTGTGCCAAGTACATCATGAAATTGTTTAGGAAAAGACTTTCGGCTGAATGGCCAGAATCTGGTGCCTATTCCGCCGGCCATAATCACTACATAATTATTCTTCATGAGTTTGGTTTTGAGTTAAAAAAGTGGATAGCCGCAAAGCTACATTTTCTCGGATATTCATCCAATATAAATTGATGTCTGCCCTGTGCCAGATCTTGGTTTTGATAAACATACGGCCTACAATGTGCGGTTTGCTGATCCAGAGCATCCCGTCATGTACCTGAGCATCTACAGGGTTTTTGACAAACTTAAATTTCAGGCCTACTCCCCCGCTGTTTTCAAAACGATCAGCATACGTGTCATCTGTCCGCCAGGTTAGCGGGTTGGTACATACAGCTTCATCAAGGCCATTTTCGTAATATGGTGGATAAAAGTCTTTGGCAAACGTATTCCAGGTTACAAAGCCTCCCACATCCGACGGGGAGTTGCTAGGTTTAATGGTTTCAAAATAATCAGGAGGTGTGGCAATACCGATCAGGTAAGCCTCTACCAACTGCTTTTGCAAAGATTTACCATCAAAAAACTCTCTCAAAAGACGGCCGGCATGCACAGTCCCTTGAGAATGACCTGCTATGACAATTGGCCTGCCCTCATTAAAATTTTCGAGGTAATACTCAAAGGCAGATTTTACGTCTGCATAGGCCAGGTCAAGGGAGGCATCTGCACTCATTTTATCTTTGGTCGTAAAGGCCGAATAGTGAGCCTGCCGGTACCTCGGGGCATAAACTTTACATGAGCCATTGAAAGCCGTGGCCTGATTTAAGATCGTTGATTGATCAATCTTCAGATTGAGTTCGGCATCATTAACATCAGCATTCCAGCGATACTCGTTTTGAGGTTCAAAAGTGTAAATCGTTGGGTAGATAAAAAAAACATCCGCCTTTGCAATAGATTGCAAATCCTGAAGACCGGATTTTCCTGGAACCGAATCAGCCATGTCTTTCATCTGAGGTAAAGCAGCCCAATAAAGCTGATCAGAATAATCAGGTTTTGGAGGCTCTAAGGCCTCTTTATAATCCACTTTTACACTAAAAACACCTTGTGACTTGACGGAAAATGAAAGAAGTGCCGTCATAAAAAAAACAGAAATAAAAACTTTCTTCAACTTTAGAATTATTTTCTGTTTGAATTGTATAATATAAATATTTCTTTTGCTTTTAATCATATAGCCTAACCTATAAAGTCACTAACGTAAGTAATCAAACTTCTATATGAACAAACCTAAACTAAAAAAGTTGATACCCTTAATAATCTTATTATTAGGCGTATCATCGTTGAGCTATGCTCAAACCCGAATTTCCGGAACTATCAGTGATGCCGGAACAAAAGAACCGCTCATTGGTGTGAGTGTTCAGGTCAAAAACAAAATCATCGGAACCATCACGGATATCAAGGGGCAGTTTGAGCTCAATACCTCCACGCCGCTTCCGTTTGAGCTCGTGATTTCCTCCATAGGATACCAGACACAGGAAGTTCAGATCACCTCTGACAATTCAGACATCACCATTTCACTGGAAGAGCAGGCCATTCAGGGCCAGGAAGTGGTAGTGGCGGCTTCCAGAGTGGAAGAAAGTGTCATGAAATCACCTGTGGCGGTTGAGAAAATGGATTTACGCCAGATTCAGCAAAACCCTACCTCGTCTTTCTATGATGGCCTTGCCAACTTAAAAGGGGTGGGCATGACTACTCAGGGTTTGCTCTTTAAATCTGTCAATATGAGGGGTTTCAGCGGAACCGGTAACCCACGTACAGTACAGATGATTGATGGAATGGACAACTCCGCTCCCGGCCTGAACTTCCCGATTGATAATATCGTGGGTATGCCTGAGTTGGATGTAGAAAGTGTTGAAGTGGTACCTGGTGCAGCTTCCGCTCTTTACGGACCAAACGCCCTGAACGGCCTTATTTTGATGAACTCAAAAAGTCCGTTTTTGTATCAGGGCCTAAGTGCCAATGTTAAATCAGGAGTGATGTCTGCCAGCAACAGAGATGTTACTACCACTCCTTTCTATGATTTATCAATGCGATATGCCAAAGCATTCAATGATAAGTTTGCATTCAAAATCAACCTTGCTTACATCGCCGCTGACGACTGGCAAGCCACTGATTATACCAACCTGAACGTAGGTGGAACCCAAAACGGAACTCGCGGAGCGGGAGTAAATCACGACTACGACGGAATGAACATCTACGGCGATGAAGTACAGACTAATATGACTGGTGTTGCTGATGCTCTCATTTCTGCCGGTTTGATGGCCCCGGAAGCAAAAGCTTTGATCCCGGATCAGGTAGTGAGCAGAACAGGTTATCTGGAAAGAGATTTAGTTGACTACAATACCAAGAGTTTTAAAACCAATATTGCTCTTCATTACAGAATCAATGAAAGTATTGAGGCCGTTGGTCAGTTTAATTATGGTTACGGTACTACAGTTTACACAGGTACAGGTAGATATTCATTAAGAAATTTCAACCTTTCTCAAACCAAACTGGAACTCCGCGGGGATAATTTCACCGTCAGAGGTTATACTACTCAGGAAAATTCAGGGCAGTCTTACCTAGCTGGCTTAGCTGCCGTTTCAATGCTAAATGATTACAAACCACATACGAGCTGGTTTGGCCAATATGTAGGAGCCTTCGCACAAGCTAGAGCCGGAGGCCTTGGTGAGGCTGAAGCTCATCTCGCAGCCCGTGGTTTCGCTGATCAGGGTATGCCGCAGCCGGGTACTACTGAGTTCCAATCTTTGCTTGATAAATACAGAGACCTTGGCATTGCCGATGGTGGTGGACGTTTCCTTGATAAAACAGACATGTACCATGCTGAAGGTTTCTATAATTTCAAAAATGAAATCAAGTTTATCGATCTTTTGGCCGGTGCTAACTTCAGACATTATAGACTACAATCTGAAGGAACGCTTTTCGCTGATACTAAAGACGGCAGAAACGGAGTGATTCCTATCAACGAATACGGTGCTTTTCTTCAGGCCGGTAAAAGCCTTTTTGAGGACCACCTGAAACTTACAGGATCAGTACGTTATGATAAAAACCAAAACTTTGATGGTCAAGTCACCCCTCGTATCTCAGCAGTTGGGTCATTTGGAGATCAAAACGTGAGAGTTTCTTACCAGACAGGTTTTAGAATTCCGACGACTCAGAACCAGTACATTGACCTGACAACGCCAAATGGTACTTTGATTGGTGGTTTGCCTGAGTTTGATGATCGCTATAACCTGGGAAGTGGAATTTTGAGACAAAACCTTTCTACCGCAAACATTGCGGCTACTATCGCTGCAAACCCTTCAATTGTTCAGAACGCCCAGGCATACGCCACTCAAGCTGTAACCGCTGCCTTGCCACAAATTACAGAGGCTGTAACTCAGGCTGTAGTTTCTCAAACTGCTGCTATCACGGCAGGAGTAACTCAGGCCGTAACTGCAACGATTACCGAGCAAGTTACTGCACAAGTAAATGCTGCAGTGGCCGCTGGTCAAATTCCGGCAGATCAAGCCCCGGCTCAGATTCAGGCCGGTGTAGCTCAAGCTCTTTCATTGCCTTCTACTCAGCAGTTGATCGCCACAAATGTGGAGAGTACAATTACCTCTATGATTGAGCAGAACGTGCAAAGTACCGTGGTTTCTCAAATTACTGCAACTACCCAGCAGGTAGTTCCGGCCTTTGCTTTGGCCGCACTTTCAAAGTACCAATACCCAGGTCTTTCTCCTGAAAGAATCAAATCCTGGGAAATTGGATACAAAGGGCTAATCGCCAGAAAATTGTTTATTGATGCTTACTACTATCAGAGTATCTATACCAATTTTATGGGAGGTACGGTAATCGTGGTACCTACTTCTCCTGCGGCTCCTGGTCTTCCAATTGAGTCCGGAATCGGTGTCGGTAATTTCAACGGTTATTCAAGAGTAGCCAATACAACTGAAGAAATCAAAGTGAAAGGTTGGGCTCTGGGTGCCAATTACAGCATTAAAAATGGCTATAATGTCGGTTTTAATGTTTCAAATAACGAGCTGGTTAACTTTACGCCTACTCCTGAGCAGCAATACGCCGGCTTTAATACACCGACATATCGCTATAATGTGAGTTTTGGTAAACGCATTGGTAGTGGAGATCGTTTTGGCTTTAATATTAATTACCGTTATGCTGATGAATATCTGTGGCAATCCAGCTTTGTGATTCCTACCACCACTACGGCACCATTATTCTCAAATACAACAGTACCGGCCATCAAAAACCTAGACGCTCAGGTGAGCTTTAAGCTGCCTGCTATCAAGTCAATTTTGAAAATTGGTGGTACTAACATTGGTGGCAAGCCTTATATTCAGGCATTTGGCAGTGCGTCTATTGGTTCAATGTATTATGCATCAATCACATTTGACGAATTATTAAATAAATAAGACTTCACTTTTGTGAAACAATATTTTGATAACCTGAAAAAGAGCCTTATTCCTAAGGCTCTTTTTTATTGCCCTGCATTCATGATCCATTTTTTTGTAGATTTGCACTCCTTTTTCAATCGAGAAATATTGTTTGGTGGCCATGAACGCTACCCTAAAATCTGATAAAGAACCTATGTCTAAAATCATTTACACCAAAACCGACGAAGCTCCGGCTTTGGCTACTTATTCACTACTCCCTGTTATTGAGGCTTATGCTGGTAAGGCAGGTATTGAAGTTGAAACCAGAGATATCTCCCTTGCAGGTAGAATTATTGCCAACTTCCCGGATTTTCTAAAAGAAGATCAGCAGATCAGTGATGCACTGGCTGAGCTTGGTGAGCTTGCCAAAACACCTGAGGCTAACATCATCAAGTTGCCGAATATTTCAGCGTCTATTCCTCAGCTTAAAGCGGCAATCAAAGAGCTTCAGGCTAATGGTTATGCTCTGCCAAACTACCCTGACGAGCCAAAAACTGATGCTGAAAAAGAAATCAAGCAACGCTACGATAAAATTAAAGGTAGTGCTGTAAACCCGGTTTTGCGTGAAGGAAACTCTGACAGAAGAGCTCCGAAAGCTGTGAAAAACTATGCCAAGGCAAACCCTCATAAAATGGGAGCCTGGTCAAAAGACTCCGCAACACACGTTGCCACAATGGGAGCAGATGATTTTGCTTCAAACGAGAAATCAGTAACTGTTTCTGAAGCTACAACGGTAAGAATTGAGCACGTTGACAAAGCGGGTAACATAACGGTATTAAAAGAGAAAACTCCTCTATTAGCCGGAGAGATTATTGACGCTACCAAAATGAGTAAAAAAGCTTTGGTAGAATTTCTCGAAGATGAAATTGCCGACGCCAGAGAAAGCAATATTCTATTCTCATTGCACATGAAGGCCACCATGATGAAGGTTTCCGACCCTATCATCTTTGGACATGCCGTTCGTGTTTATTTCAAAGATCTTTTCGCTAAATATGGTGAGACTTTTGAGAAAATCGGAGTAGATGTAAACAATGGCTTTGGCAACCTTGTCAGCAGCCTTGACGAACTTTCTGCTGACGAAAAAGCAGCCATCGAGGCTGACATCAAAGCCATCTATGAAAATGGTCCAGACCTGGCCATGGTTAATTCTGACAAAGGAATTACCAACCTGCACGTTCCTAGTGATGTGATTATTGATGCCTCTATGCCAGCCATGATCAGAAACTCTGGTCAGATGTGGGATAAGAACGGTGACACCAGAGACACAAAAGCGGTAATTCCTGATAGTAGTTATGCCGCCGTGTATCAGGAGACCATTGATTTCTGTAAAGAGAATGGTGCTTTTGACCCTACCACCATGGGTAGTGTTTCTAACGTTGGTCTTATGGCTCAAAAAGCTGAAGAGTACGGCTCTCACGATAAAACATTTGAAGTTGACTCAGACGGTATTATCAGAGTTGTGGATGCTTCTGGTAATACAATCCTTGAGCATGATGTAGAGGAGGGTGATATCTGGAGAGCTTGCCAGGTGAAAGATGCTCCTATTCAGGACTGGGTTAAACTGGCAGTTAACAGAGCCCGTGCTACAGGTACCCCGGCCGTTTTCTGGTTAGATGCTAACAGAGCTCACGATGCTCAGCTAATTGAGAAAGTTCAGCAATACCTTCCTGATCATGATACTGACGGTCTTGAGATTCATATTCTATCTCCACAGGCGGCCACACGCTTCTCGCTGGAGAGAATTATTGAAGGAAAAGATACCATCTCCGTTACAGGAAACGTACTTCGTGACTACCTGACTGACCTTTTCCCGATTCTTGAATTAGGTACAAGTGCCAAAATGCTCTCTATTGTTCCGTTAATGAACGGTGGTGGCTTATTTGAAACCGGTGCGGGTGGTTCTGCCCCTAAACACGTTGAGCAGTTCACCACAGAAAATCACCTGAGATGGGATTCTTTGGGTGAGTTCCTCGCTCTTGCAGTTTCACTGGAGCACCTGAGTGAAAAAGATAATAATGCTAAAGCCAAGGTTCTTGCAGATGCCCTTGACGCAGCAACCGAGAAGCTTCTGACTACGGGCAAATCGCCTTCAAGAAAAGTCAATGAGCTTGATAACCGTGGAAGCCACTTCTACCTGGCCATGTATTGGGCTCAGGAGCTTGCCGCTCAAAACGATGATGCAGACCTCAAGGCTGCTTTTGAAAGCGTGGCCAAAGAGCTTACTGCAAACGAAGAAGGTATTGTCAATGAACTGAATGAAGTTCAGGGTAAAGCTGTGGATATCAAAGGGTACTACCAGCCAAACGACGATGTGGCTTCTGCCGCAATGCGTCCGAGTGCGACTTTCAATGGTATTTTAGCGAAGTTGTAAGACAAGTCGATTTTAAAACCTTCAGCAGCCTTTCTGATTCACTCGGAAAGGCTGCTTTTGTTTTAGGCATGATGTTTGAACTTTTGAATTAGCACCCAAAAGATTTTGTCAAGAATTGAAGGCTTTCAGATTAATACCACTACTCTTTCTTACTATTAATGTTGCGGCACAGACCGTTTATCACGTAGGCTCCCAGTTTTCATTTGGAGGCTCAGAAAATGATAATGCCTATGCCATAGCCCAAACGGCTGACGGAGGCTTTATTCTCGCCGGCTCCACAAACTCAAACGATAGTGAAGATGTGCCTCTTTCTCTGGCTCACCGTGGAAATGGCGGAACAGACTTTCTTGTTTTGAAAATCAATTTTCAGGGTACTATTCAATGGATCAAAACTTTTGGTGGCACCAATGACGACGTTGCCACTGACATCGCCCGCACGAGTAATGGTGAGTACGTTATTGTAGGAAGCTCCCGCTCAACAGATGGAGACGCTAATTTCAACGGGCCAAACGGCGGGATCCTCATTATCAGACTGAAAGAAGACGGCAGTTTAGTTTCAAAAAGAATATTACCGGGCGGACGAAGATTTACGGAAGCTACCTACCACTTTGCGAGCGAGTTTTCGCAACCTTCGGTGAAAGTTGACGGCTCAGGTAACATTTTTATTGGTGGTACATACGAGATTGGGTCAAACCCCTATCTGGCCAAGCAGTTTTACTTAACCAAGCTTACACCTACAGGTGACACCCTCTGGGAACGCTATTTCGGTAGCCCGCTGGATGATCAGATGGAAGACTTCATCATTACCGGATCGGGTGAAATCGTCATGGTCGGCAGCACAACGGCCCTGGCAAACCAAGTTTCAGGAGCTGGAAATGGCAATCTGGACTATCTGGTGATCAAGGCTAACTCCAATGGTCAGCTTCTATGGCAAAAGGGATATGGAGGCAGCAACATTGATGCTTTACATGGTATTACAGAAAATCCTAATGGAAGCGGCTATATCCTTGTCGGCGAATCTACCTCAACAAACGGCATAGTGACAGAGAGCTTCGGCCAGAAAGATGGACATATCATCGGAATTAACTCTTCCGGGGATTTGCGATGGCAAACTAAAGTAGGTGGCGATGGCAACGATAACCTTTTCAATATTATCAAGGAGTCAAACAGCAGTTTGCTGGCATTTGGTACCAGTGATTCCAGAATCCGAGGCGTTCAGAATAAAGGCTCACTTACAGATGTTTTTACGGTTAAAATTACCCCATCGGGTGTTATTGAGGACTTAGGAATGTTTGGTGGTGAAGACATTGATGTGGCACGTGCAGGTATATTAATGACTGACGGAACCATTGCTCTTGCCTGTATCAGCCGATCTGAAGCTGAGGATCTTTCTCACAATAATGGTGAAAACGACTTCTGGTTTTTAAACCTCACTCCTCCTGATCCTATCGAATTTGAATATTTCAGAGGTGAACTGGTTGATAAATCACAGGTTAACCTTAACTGGAAAACCATCTATCAGGATGGAGCTGATGTTATTCGTCTTGAAAAAAGCATGGACAATAAGAATTTCGCCCGCCTTCAGGATTTCAATGCATCGACAAATACCACGAGCGGAGCTAATTATAGCTACATCGATAATAATATCGGATACGGCACCTTCTATTACCGCCTTAAGTTTTTCAGCAAGCAAGGCAAAGAGTTTAAGGGACCTACCGTAAGCATCAATAACGCCCCACTATCGATTTCTCCTCAGGTTTCAGGTACAGAAGATTGGGTTTTCTACCCAAACCCGGCCAAAGAGAAAATAATTGTGCCTGTAAAAGACCCTTATGCCCGTTTTGATATGTATGATGCGGCAGGCAATAGAAAGTCTTTTTATGCTCAATATGCCCCATATACCGGCTGGACTTTCGACCTGCGGGAAATGAGAGGAGGTACGTATTTACTCAAAGTTCAATCTGGTGAACTCTCGGCTACCAAACGCTTTGTGATACGTTAAGCGAATCTTTTCCTAATTTCGCCCTGTAAAAACAGGGAACCCTATGAACAAAACGATCAACTGGGGCATTATCGGTATTGGTAAAATTGCCGAGAAATTCGCTTCAGATCTGGCCACCATTGAAGATGCCAAATTAACCGCAGTAGCCTCGACATCAATTGACCGTGCCACAGCATTTGCACAAAAACATAATGCAGCACACGCCTATGGAAGCTACGAGCAGCTTTTTGAAGCTCCCGAGCTGGATGCCGTTTATATTGCTACGCCTCACAGTCTTCATCATGAATGCACTATGCTCTGCTTGAAAAATAAAAAAGCGGTGCTGTGCGAAAAGCCCTTTGCTATGAATGAAGCAGAAGTCAGAGAGATGATTGAAGAAGCAGAAAAACAGGACACGTTTCTAATGGAAGCCTTATGGACACGTTTTTTGCCAACAACCAAAAAAATACTGGAACTTATCAATGAAGGTGCAATTGGCGATGTCAAAACCCTACATGCCGACTTTGGGTTTATACCACCCTATCTGCCAGAACGCCGCACACTGAACCCGGCTTTTGGCGGAGGAGCATTTTTAGATATTGGAATCTATCCGGCATTTCTTTCCCTCCTCATTTTGGGTTACCCTTCGCAGATATTGGCAGCAGCCACCTTAGGCCCCACCGGTGTTGATGAAACCACCACTTTTGTTTACAAATATGATGATCTGGCCACTGCCAGTCTGAACTGTACTTTTGGAGCAAATACGGAGACTGATGCCATTATTTATGGCTCAAAAGGCCGGATTCATATAAAAAAGAAGTTTCATGAAAGTCAGGAGATTGAGCTTATCCCCGATGAAGGCGAGCCTCAAACATTCTCTTTCCCGAGAACAACTTTTGGCTATGATTACGAGGCCCGAGAGGTCAACGAATGCCTGAGAGCGGGTAAAAAACAAAGTGACCTTTGGAGTCTCAAAGACAGCTTACGGCTGATTCACCTGCTGGATATGACCCGCCAGAAAGCCGGTATCTCCTATGAAACAGATCGCTCGTTTTAATCGTTAAACAGTAGCAAGAAAAATACAATACGAATGAGATTTACCATTTATGCTCTCCTTTTTGCCTTTTCATCGGTGGCTTTATTTTCCTGTGGAGAGGACTCCGAAAAAAGCTCTGAAGCCCCGGAGGCGGAGGTTAAATTCGTCAGGTTTGACAAAGAGCTAATGAGTTTGCAAAGCAAAGAGGAGCTTCAGTCTTTTTTGGCTGAAAACCCCTGGTACTCCAAAAGCCTCTATCGTGCTTTCCCTGAAGACACGTCCTTTGTTAGTCACCTTTACGACATTATCTCGCACCCTGGTTCAAGAGCATTTTATGAAGAAGTTGACAGCACTTTTGGAGATTTGTCTGACTTGAAAGCACAGTTTGGAAAGGCTTTTGGAAACATCAAGGCTACTTATCCTGACTTTAAGGTGCCTTCGGTATATACCACTTTTACAGGGCTTGAAAACGACCTTTTTGTTGGTGACTCCATTGTCATTATTTCGCTTGAAGCTTTCGCCGGACCTGAGGCTAGCTACAGGCCAGATCAGCCCGCTTATATTCAAAACAGATACCAGCGGGAGTATATCGTTCCTACGGTCATCCGACTTATGGCTGGTCCATATATTGAAAGCAATGCAGGAAGCGATCTGTTGAATGACATGATTTTCTTTGGAAAGTCCTTTGAGTTTACCAAGGCCATGATGCCGGGAGTTGCCGATTCGCTGATTATTGCTCTGCCTGACAGCTCATTGCAGGGCAACTGGTATAATCAGGATATTATCTGGGCTCACTTTATTGATAAACAACTGCTGTATGAGCAGAATCACCGAACCAAGGAAAAGTACATTGGCGAACGCCCTAATGTACCTGAAATAGGCCCCGCCTGCCCGGGAAGAGTGGGTCAGTGGCTAGGCTGGCGAATCATTGACAAATTCAGAACTGAAAACCCGGATGTTTCGTTGCAGGAGTTACTTAAAATCAAAGACCCGCAGGAGATTCTTCGCGAATCAAAATACCGCGGGCTTGTGGAGGAATAAATGGCAAAAGAAAGAAAAGGTGTTTTAGAGGAGGTTGCTCCAAAAGACAAACGGAAGATAAGTCGGGAAGGGCTTCAAAAGGCCAGGAAGCTATTTAGGTACATACTCCCTTATAAGTGGACTTTTGTTATTGGTTTGGTATTTCTTGTGCTTTCTACGAGTACCACTCTGACTTTTCCCAGCCTCATTGGCGAAGTAACACGGGTGATCGAGGGCGGTTCTGATTACAGCCTGAATCAAGTGGTTCTTTTCTTTGGACTCATTCTACTGCTTCAGGGAGTTTTCTCCTTTTTCAGAGTATACTTCTTTGCAATAGTTAGTGAAAACGCCTCTGCAGATGTCAGAAGGCATGTCTACAATAAATTCATCAGCCTGCCGATTTCGTTTTTTGAGAAAAATCGAGTTGGCGATCTTTTGAGTAGAATTACTGCTGATGTTAGTGCTTTTCAAAGTATTCTTTCCCTTACACTGGCCGAGTTTTTCAGGCAAATAGCCACTTTGACCGTAGGTATAGGTATCATTTTCTACATTTCCTGGAAACTAACCTTATTTATGCTGTTGACCTTCCCCGTAGTAGTGGTGGCCGCCTTTTTCTTTGGAAAGTATATACGGGTACTGAGCCGAAAAGTACAGACTACGCTGGCTGAGGCCAATACTCAGGTGGAAGAAACCCTTCAAAGCATTACCGTAGTTAAGGGCTTTACCAATGAAAAACTGGAGGCTCAGAAATACGGAAACTCTATGACGGACATTGTGAAACTGGCCCTCAAAGCCGCAGCCATCAGAGGTGGTTTTATTTCTTTCGCTATCGTTGGTCTGTTTGGAGGTATCATGCTTGTGGTTTGGTACGGTGGCGGTTTGGTTGAAAGTGGGGAAATTGCACTGGCAGATTTGATGTCTTTCCTATTCTACACGGCTTTTATCGGAGCCTCACTGAATGGGCTGGGCGATATCTATGCCCAGATTCAGCGAAGCATCGGTGCGTCAGAGCGTTTACTTGAAATTCTGGAAGAAGATGAAGAAGTTGAATTGGATGAAACACATGAACTAATTGACCTGAAGGGCGAGATCAACTACCAGGACGTCACATTTGCCTATCCGTCAAGATCAGACGTTACGGTGTTGGATGACTTCTCAATGAATATTCAACCCGGAGAAAAAGTAGCTCTGGTGGGTCAAAGTGGTGCCGGTAAGTCTACCATTGTTCAGCTTTTGATGCGTTTTTACGATCTTCAGGAAGGCGATATTCTTATTGACGGTCAATCCTCAAAAACGTATAATATCACTGCACTGCGTGAGCAAATGGCTATTGTTCCGCAAGAGGTTATTCTGTTTGGCGGCTCAATTGAAGAGAATATTCGTTACGGAAAACCAGACGCCTCAGATGAGGAAGTTAGATTGGCTGCTGAAAAAGCCAATGCCCTGGAGTTTATTGAGCGTTTTCCGGACGGAATGAAAACCATTGTGGGCGAACGTGGTGTTAAACTTTCAGGTGGGCAGCGTCAGCGACTGGCGATTGCGAGGGCTATTCTGAAAGATCCAGTAATTTTGCTGCTGGATGAGGCTACGAGTGCTTTGGATTCTGAATCAGAATATCTGGTACAGGAGGCTCTAGACAAATTGATGGAAAACAGAACGACCATCATCATTGCTCACAGGCTGGGCACGGTCAAAAACGTCGATCAGATTTACGTGATTGACAAAGGCCGGGTGGCTGAAAAAGGCACCCATAAAGAGCTTATTTTGAATCCTGAAGGAATTTATTCAAATTTGGTTAAGCTGCAGATGGAGAGTAATTCACTGATTTCAAACTGATGAACAAAGAGACAAAAACAGCACTGAAAAGCTTTAACCTGCGTCATACCGACTGCCGGGAAGAGGTGCTGAATACCTTTGTGAACAGTACAGCGGCTCTGTCTCATAGTGACATTGAGTCCTCAGTTGATGAAAAATACGACCGGGTGACCATTTACCGGACCTTGAAGACTTTCATGGAAAAAGGCATCATTCACCGAATTCTGGATGCCGAAGGAGGTAGCAAATATGCCCTTTGTAAAGAACATGAATGCTCAAAAGAAGTACACCATCATGATCATGTGCATTTTAAATGCAATGACTGTGGAGATACCACTTGCCTTGAATCTGTCCACATTCCAGGTATTACCTTACCCGATGGTTACCAGAGAGAAGATATAAACCTGTTAATAGAGGGGCGTTGCCCAAACTGCCAGAATTAGATGCATCCTATAAAAGCCGAGTTCGTCAAAAGTACGCCTAAAGTAGAAGACTGTCCAAAGCCCTCTTTTCCAGAATATGCCTTTATCGGGCGTTCAAATGTTGGAAAGTCTTCACTAATCAATATGCTGACTGGCAATAAAAAGCTGGCCAAAACCTCCTCTACTCCGGGTAAAACGCAGCTAATCAATCATTTCCTTATTGAAGACAGCTGGTATCTGGTTGATTTACCCGGCTATGGCTTTGCCAAAGTTCCGTTAAAAGAAAAGGCCAAATGGGAGAAAATGACCTGGGACTATCTGGAGCAACGTGAGAATTTGCTCTACGTTTTCGTTCTGATTGATAGCCGTATCCCTCCTCAAAAAATTGATCTTGAGTTTGTCAATAAACTTGGTGAAAAGGAGATTCCTTTAAAGTTGATCTTTACCAAATGGGACAAAGTAAAGCCCATGAAGGGTCAGAAAAATATCAATGATTTTAAAATGGCCCTTGCCGAGCGATGGGCCATTTTGCCTGAGCATTATGTAACTTCTTCAGAAAAAGGCTTGGGCCGGCTGGAGGTTCTCCAGCTTGTTGACGAGATAAATGCCTCGCATTCTTAATTTTTTTAATAAATGTCCATTGATTTTTAATCTATTTGGCTAATCTTGGCCTTTGACTTAGGCAAACAGACATTTTGACTTATATTTGTCGCCTTATAATCCTTTTTAATCTTAGCAAATGGCAACAGAATACCTGGGCATAGACATTGGTGGTACTAACGTGAAAATGGGCATTGTAGATGCTGAAACCGGTAACATTACTAACTTCTACAGTCACGATACCGGAAGCTGGCGAAAGTCAGGTCATTTCGTAAAACGCCTTGGAGATGCTATTGCTTTGCAATTGAAAGAGAATCCTCATGTCAAAAAAGGGGGTATTGGTGTACCGGGTCTCATTACCCGCGACCGCAAAAGCCTAATTGAAATTACAGCTATTCCTGAAATCAACGGGGTATCAGTAATTCCTGAACTTGAAGAGCGTTTTGAAGGACGTCAGTTTTATCTGGAAAACGACGCCAATGCTGCTGCTCTTGGAGAATATTATTTCGGTGAAGATGGCGTGCCTGAAGATTACATTTTTGTGACACTGGGTACCGGAGTTGGTGGAGCCGCTATCATTGACAAACAAGTCTTCAAAGGCGGTGGTGGAAATGCCATGGAGCCTGGTCACATGCCTTCAAAACATGGCCGTGTTCTTGAACGAAATATCGGCAAAGTAGAATTACTCGATCTTGCAAATGGTATGAGAGCCGAATGGAAAGGTGACACTACTCTGGTAGACGACGGAAGTATTTCAACAACAGGTCTTGTTGCAGCTGCTGCAGAAGGTGACAAACTTGCTTTAGCCATTTTTGATGAAGTCGGGGCCATCCTTGGTGATGGACTGGTTTCTATGATCCGTATTCTGGACATCACTACTATCCTTATTGGCGGTGGACTTTCAGCCTCTTTCGAGTATATCATGCCTGCGGTAAATCGTCAGCTGGAGTACTGGCTTACCCCATACTACATGAAAAGCCTTCAGATCAAAAGAGCAACTTTAGGAAATGACGCCGGCCTGCTGGGAGCAGCCAGCCTTTGTTTCTAAGACTTACTGATTTAAGATAGACTCAACCATTCTTGGCTGTACAGCCGAGAATGCAAGTCGATTGGATTGTGATGCTGCAAATCCTCTCCAAACGGTCTGGTAATTTTGTGTATCCACCAGTTGAATTAAAAGAGTTTGGCCTTTGGTCTTAATTTTACCTGTTTCCAAAGTTCCTTTATAAGAATTCCCACTTAAAAGCTCAACACCTTTTGGAAGCTCCTTCACAAAAACCAGAATATCCGGGTTAACATTATCGTAGAAATAGTTTTTGCCCTGTAGGTCGCGGTAAACCGCTCGTTGCAGAGAAGACCAATGGTTAGAATTCGATACATTTTCTTCGGCAAAAGCAAAGCTTTTCAACTCATCCGCTTTTTGTATTTTCTGATTTCCGATGGTCTGGTAGTTTGATTTCATGCATCCGCTAAGACTTATAATCACGGCCAAAAGAATGCCTAATATTCTGATTTTCATTTCAATAGGTTTTGTACTACAAAGTACGGAAGTAAAGTGATGAAAGTTCAGAATAATGTTACTATTTTAATAAATAATATAACAGATTCTATTTTATTCTGTTTTTAACCCATGCCATTATCTTTTCTTTTTTGGCGATGCTTATTCGAAAAATTTAATTCTTTAGCCTCTCACGCAACTATTGCCGTGTTTCTCACATCTGAGACCCAAAAGCTATAAAAAATTACAAAAACACGGATTATGAAAAAGCTATTTAAACTACTATCGATAGGGGCTTTAACCCTTTCAGCATTTGGATCAAACGCTCAGGAAAGAGACTGGGAATGGGAAAACGACAGAGATGATCACTGGCAGAGAAATCAAAGAGAACACAGGTATGAGAAACCTCAAAGTATGTTCAGCAAAAAAGACTTTGGGCTAATTTTGGCTCTCAATAGTTTTGATGCTGCCATTGACATGCCGGAGTTGAACACCTGGCAATCAAGATATGTGGCTCTGCAATGGAGAAGAAATCACCGCCTTATTACCGGAAGACAAGTGGATGTGGCTCTGGGAACAGGCCTTGAAATCGCCTGGAACAACTTCATGATGAAATACGACGAACAGTATTTTGAAGCCGGTGACATAAGCGATTTTGAGTTAGTATCAGAGCCATTAGAGAAATCAAAATTGGTGAACAATATGGTAAACCTACCTGTCATGCTCCAATTTGGCTTTAAAGAAAGTAATTTCCGCTTTGGTGTAGGTGGCTATGCCGGCGTTAGAATTAACAGTTATCAGAAATTTCAGGATGCGGCTGGCAAATTCAAAGAAAAAGGAGAGTATAACCTCAGAAGGTTCAATTACGGTGTCATGGCCGAGGCTGGTCGTGGTGATATGCGACTATTCGCCAAATACGACATGCTTCCCCTTTTCAATGATAATAACCCGATCAATGCCAACGTGTTGACGGTGGGGCTACGCCTATAATTTTTGAACCACATAGGCACATGAGGACACAAAGGGTTCTATGTGCTTTATGTACCTATGTGGTTTCCTTCTTAAGGAATAAGCCTGTACATCATTCCATCAGGTTTTGTCATGATATAGACATGCCCGTCTTTGTCCTGTCCCAGACGTAGATCAACTTTGCTGGTTTTTGTCAAGTCAGATAAATTCACCTGCTTACCCTCTAAACTGACAAACCACTCTTTTATCTCAGCCTGACGGCCAGACTCAATATCAGCAACATCAATATAGAAAAGTCTTCCTTTGACAATTTCACCGAAAATGTACTTGCCTTTCAGTTCCAGGATATCATCTCCTCGGTACTCGAAACCACCCATAATGGCATTTCCTTCATCATGATCATATTGGGCGACGGGGTAATTATAATCTCCATCATTCCCGGGTAAAGGGTAAACAAAATTAATGTCTCCTTTCCGTTCAATTTGGAAAGTACCCTCACGATCAGGCCAGCCACAGTCTACACCCGGCTCAGGTATCAGATATAACGACTCCACCTGACGCTGACCAATATTGCTTACCAACATCCTTCCATCTTTTAACCAGTGAATTCTATTAGCATTTCTGAAACCCATCGCATAGGTTTCCTGAATGGCTGTTGGATCTCCTACAAAAGGGTTTGAAGCCGGAATTCCATATTGCCCGTTTTTACTGTTTCGTCCTTGCGGGTCAATGCGGTAAACTTTACCCCAAGCCATTTCTTTTCCTCTTGGGATAAAATCATAACCCTGCTCCACGGCTCCACCATCTCCTAACCCAATAAATAAAAGGCCGTAATCGTCATCCCCTTTTTCAGCGTACGGATTAAAAGCTATTTCCTGCATTCCGTGAATCTGAGTGACCATGTCGATACGAAACAATTCTCTGGATTTCCCTTCGAAAACCTCTGATTCAGGATTGTCCGTTTTCCATTCTTCCACTATCCATTGAAGCTTTACCGGAATGCTATCTGCGTAGGCAAAATCAGCAGGTTTGGTGCCGGCTGGTTCAGAATGTGTGGTGTAAAAAAGGCCCTTCTTTTCAAACTCAGGGTGAAAAGCAAAGCTACCAAACCCTGTAGCCAGGCCGGGCGAATTAATAAAAGATTTAAACTCTTTCGCCATGTCCATATAAACCGAGGGCTCATCTTTAGCATTGAGTTTGTATAGTTTGCCTTGAAGGTCTACCACCATTCTTTCTCCAGTAATGGGGTGGACATCCATTTTGGTAATTCGGGTTCGTGGAATTCGATCATTTGTAAACGGAAATTGTAAAACGGGCTCCATTTTTACAACCAAACCGGAACTCCCAATTTTTTGAGGAATAGGATCTTCAATTGCCTTTCCCATAGTTGAAGAAACCTTGGGTGGCTCGGGCTGATCTTCAATAAAAGCGATAAGGGCTTTGATTTCCTTCTCTTTCAAATAATCAAAAGAGGGCATTACAGTTCTAAACTTTCTATACAAAGGCAAAGCACGAGTATTACCCGCATCTATCATCGCCTGAGCGTTCCTGATCATTCCCGGGATGTACGCCTTGTCAGAAATAGCACCAATTCCTCCAAGATGCGGGCCAATGCCATCCTGCGTAAAATTGTGGCAGCTACCACAATTCTGCTCAAAGAGCTTCTGCCCTTTTTGGCTGAGTTTACTGCTCACAACAGGCTGCTGAGCAAGACCCACCAATGGAATAAAAAGAATAAATAAAAGACTTAATTTTCTGTACATCAATAAGGTTGAGTTTAACGTCTCAAATATGCGTGATTTGTCGTAAAGGCCTGTCATGGTTTGAAAATTTCAGAATCCAAAAGGGTGATAACATAGCGTTTATGGTCAAACATTTTGTCGAAATCGTCCAAATGATCTTTTAGCCTAAAATCACAACGAAATTTCTTTCACATTTGGACACTGAATCTCAAACAAAGTATGACAGCTTCTCAAAAAGGTGTATTTCTGGTGGCTCTGGGGGCGGTTTGTTTCTCAGCCAAAGCCATTTTTATCAAAATGGCCTATGCTGATTATGATATTGATGATATCTCTTTGCTTAGCCTTCGTTTTGGTTACGCTTTGCCCATTTTCATAGGAATTGCCTGGTGGCGTTACCGAAAAGGTACGCTGAGCCAGATAAAAACCAGAGACCTGGGTATTATAGCTTTGCTCGCAATGCTGGGATACTACCTGGCCAGCTGGTTAGATTTCAAAGGGCTGCTATATATTACTGCAGGACTTGAGCGTATTATTTTGTTTATCTACCCTACTCTGGTTGTCATTTTCTCGAGGATTTTCCTGAAGAAAAGTATTTCAAAAAGAAGTTTGATCGCTTTGGGTATTACATATTTCGGTATTCTCATTATTGCCGCGGAGCCCCGAATTTTTGAGGCTCCGGATTTTGTCAAAGGTGGAACACTCATTCTCATCTCAGCTATTACCTACTCACTCTATCTGGTTTTCGGAGGGGAGATGATCAATAAAATCGGTTCGGTGAATTTTAACAGCATTAGCATGATTTTATCCTCTTTATACGTGCTTGTTCATTATTCTCTTTTCTCAAATGCGGATCTGTTTATTTTGCCCATAGGGGTGCATTTCTATGGAATAGCACTGGCACTCATCAGTACTGTAATTCCTACTTTCATGGTGATGGAGGGCATTAAGCTTCTTGGAGCAAACCGGGCTTCTATAGTCGCAAGTATTGGGCCTGTTTCTACAATCATTCTGGGGTATATCTTTTTAGGAGAAGTGCTTTCGGTGCAGGAACTGATCGGTTCGGTGTTTGTACTGGCCGGGGTTTTGATGATTGGGAAATGAGTTCGACAGGCTCACTCACCCGTTACTTGGATCGACTCACAGAGTCCTACGGACAGACTTAGTCATGAAAACTTCCCCTGCATTAGGGATAGAGCGGCATGTTTGATCCCGATAGCTATCGGGAGAGTAGCGAAAGCCAGACCCTGCCATAGGCGGAGGAATGCCCTGATATTGAGTTTGCATCTCATACTACTCAATATATATTTCTACTCTTTCACAGTTTATTAACATTTCGCAAACAACCTGAGAGCCCTTGCGTGCATCTAAGAACTAAAGGACTTAAAGATTACAACTATGAAAAAGATATTAGCAGTTTTGGTGATGATGGTGGTAGGTGTAACCACTGCCACCGCTCAAAGATATTACGACGACAGGCACTTCTATGATGAGGAGTTTGACTGGCACTGGGATGTACGTGTAAGTATATCTGAAGGTGAGCAGAACGGTTTGCTTACCAACTGGGAGGCTAACCGCCTTTACAGAAAACTGGAGCGTATAGAAGAGAAGGAATATGACTATATGGCTGATGGTAACTACGACCGCTGGGAGCAGAATGACATCTGGGATGATGTGGTATGGCTAAACAGAAGGGTAGGTATTGAGCTTGCAGACTGGGATCGCAGATTCTATGGTTTTGGAAACGTGTATGTTGGCTTTAACTCGTACCCCTTCTGGTATAACAGATGGTATGTGAACGGTTGGGATTTCTACAGATACGACAGACTGGGCTGGGGAAGCTGGAGATATGGATATGTGCCAAGATACTATGTGCCTACCGTAAATGTGTTTGTACACACTAACAGGTTAAGGAATTACTACCATAACCATCAGGTGACGTATCATCATACAAATGAGCCGATAAGAGATCGAAACACTCGTGGAAACACAGTAGTACGTAGAGATAGAACTGACCCTGCAAACAGAGTTACCAATAACTCGGCCCGTAGAAGCAGTACCTATAACTCGCCTAACACCCGCAGGTCTTATGAATCTGCAAGAAATGGCTCGGCCAGCACAAGCTCACGCAGTGCACGGGAGTATAACAGACCTTCTACGAGAAGCTCAGCTCCGAATACCACCCGCTCGTACGGGAATAGCAACAATAGAACCAGCAGCCCTTCAATGAGGTCATCTGGTAACAGCAGCAGATCTTCTTCTACTATGAGGACGGCTCCGAGCAGAAGCAGCTCGCCGAAATCATCGAGTATGAGAAGCAGTAGTCCGAGCAAAAGTAGCTCTGCGAGATCATCAAGCATGAGAAGCAGCAGTCCAAGCAGAAGCAGATCTTCGGCCGTAAGCCCGAGCAGAAGCAGCAGTCGCTCTTCAGCGAGTATGAGATCTTCTTCAGGGAGTAGCAGAAGCAGCTCTGCCAGCAGAAGCTCAGGTGGCAGCAGGTCATCAAGAAGTAGCAGAAACTAGGGTTTAAGTAAAATATATAGGTTAGAAACCCCTCCTGATTTTCGGGAGGGGTTTTCTTTTTTGGTTTTGGTACTACGAAATCGGTTTTTCCTTACTCTACGAACAGACCCCGGAGGTCTCCAAAACCTCCGGGGTCTACTTAGCGAAGAATCGGTTACGTAAGGAATTGTTTTGATTTCTCCTTTTTTCGTTGAATCAAACCTCAGAGATCTTCAAGACCTCTGAGGTTTCGTCATCTAAGAAATAGAATTTCGTTCAAATTAAGTTTAATTTCAACCTACTATTAATCAACGCAATAATGGAATCCAAACAACCACTATTATCAGGTGTATTTTATCATATCTATAACCGCGGAAACGGCGGATGCGACATCTTTTTTGAGGAAAAGAACTATACCTACTTTCTTCACCTTTGGGATAAACATGTAGAGCCCATCGCTGAGACTTTTGCGTACTGCCTGATGAAAAATCATTTTCATGTGTTGATCAGAATTCGGGAGGAGGCCGTTATCCATAAACTGATGGAAGCCAAAAACTCAAAACAAACCTTGACCTATTTCTGCTCTCAGCAATTCTCTAATTGCTTTAACGCCTATGCTAAAGGAGTCAATAAGGCATACCACCTAACAGGAAGTTTGTTTGAGAGCCGGTTTGAAAGAAAGACAATCAAAAACAAGCGATACCTGCTTAACCTTATCACCTACATCCATCAAAATCCTCAAAAGCATGGCTTTACGGAAGATTTCAGGTTTTACCCTCATTCCTCTTATCAAAGTCATTTATCTGAGAAGCAATCCAAACTTATGCGGGCCACTATTCATCAATTGTTCGGTTCAAAAGAAGATTTTCTAAAGCAACAGGAAGCCAAACCATTTAAAAACAGCGAGTTTGAGGACTTGGTGATAGAGAAGATCGTGGAGTGATGGATTTCCGTTTTCCGAATAATCAAACCTTCGAGGTCTTGAAGACCTCGAAGGTTTCGCTGACGAGAAAAGAATGAATCCCCTCCCTTTTCGTCTCCCCTGACTTCCCTTTCATCGAATAGAATAACCGTAACTGGTAATTGTCACGATTTTGGATTTACTTTTAAAGATAATCCTGATGATAAAAGCATGAAAAGACGAGCTTTACTCAAAAATCTGGCTCTGGGTACAGGGGCAGCCATGACACTTCCCGGCTGGGCATATGGCTGGCAGGCTGGTCAGGTGAGGCCTTCAGGTAGATTTACTCCTGCTGAGGGAAGTCTTATTCGGTCAGTCGCTGATACGTTCATCCCCGAGGGACTAAACGAACCCGGAGCCGTATCGCTGGGTGTTGATCAATTCATGGATCGCCTGTTTGCCGACTGTTATGAATTAGAAGACCTCGCTCGCGTCAAGACCGGTCTGAAAGACTTGGATACCTATGCACGGAAGGTTTACGCTCAAACTTTCTCAGAATGTAATCAGGGACAAAGAGAAAGTATTCTGATGGCCTTTTCAAGTCCATCTGATGAAGAGAAAGCCTGGCTTTACGATACGCTGCGACGTGAAACTATCAGGGGCTATACGACATCAGAGTACGTCATGGTAAACCATTATGATTACGTCATGGCCCCTGGATTTTTCGACGGGTGTGTTGATGTAATATAGTTTTCGGCCATGAGTTTTGAGTTTATTAAACTTGCCAACATTTAAATGTCAAATCTTAATCTTAACATAAAGAAAAAGAACACCTACGATGCCATCGTGATCGGCTCCGGAGCCAGTGGTGGCTGGGCCGCTAAAGAGCTGTGCGACAGAGGCCTGAAAACGCTTGTGCTCGAACGCGGCCGGGGAGTAAAACATATCACCGATTACCCCACGGCCTCCAAAGCCCCATGGGATTTTGAATACCGGGGTGATCTTACCCGTGAACAAAAAGAAGACTTTAAAAACGCCCGTTTCATGCGTGCCGAAACTTTTCATTGGGCTATTCCAGATGATGAACAGCCTGTGGTTTATGAAAAGCCTTTCAGATGGGTACGTGGGTATCATGAAGGTGGAAAATCATTGCTCTGGGCACGACAAACCCAACGCTGGTCTGACTACGACTTTGAAGGGCCTGCCCGTGACGACTTTGCGGTCGACTGGCCCATTCGTTATAAAGATGTAGAGCCCTGGTATGATCATGTTGAGAAGTTTGCAGGCATTGCAGGCTTCAATGATAACCTTGACGCCTTGCCTAACAGCATTGTTCAGCCCGGCTGGGATCTCAATTGCCTGGAGCAGCATTTCAAAGAAACCATTGAAAAAGAATATGATGACCGTTTTCTCATCTTTGGACGCTGTGCTCATCTCACCGACCCCCAGAAAATTCATCAAGAACAGGGCCGTACCCGTTGCTTGAGCCAGCGACAGTGTAATCGCGGCTGTATTTACGGAGGCTTTTTCAGCAGCAATGCCAGTACCTTGCCCTGGGCAGCGAAAACCGGAAACCTGACTCTCCGCCCTCATTCGGTGGTTCATTCTGTCATCTATGACGACCGCAAAGAGAAAGCCACCGGTGTACGGATCATCGACGCCAACAGCAAGGAAATGGTGGAATTTTACGCCAAAGTCATTTTTGTCAATGGCTCGGCCATCAACTCAACTGCCATCTTGCTGAACTCCACCTCAAAGCGTTTCCCGAATGGACTCGGCAATGACAGCGGAGTTTTGGGCAAATACATTGCCTGGCACAATTACCGTGGCCGTGTCTCAGCCAAACACCCCGGTTTTCTGGATAAAAAAACGGCCGGAGCCCACCCCAGTCATTCATATATTCCGCGGTTTAGAAACCTGTACAAGCATGATCAGAACTTCCTGCGAGGCTACGCCACCGGCATTGGCGGCGGCCGTGGAAGTTACAGTTCCAGAGATGGAATAGGTGATCAGCTGCGTGAAAATCTACTGAGTCGTCAGCTTGGTGGCTGGGGTCTTTCTGCCTGGATGATGGGCGAAACCATCCCGGTGGAGGAAAACCATATCCGGCTTCATGATACATTGAAAGACAAATACGGTATTCCGCAGATCGTGTTCTCCTGCGATTGGCAGGAAAACGATGACCGCATGGTGGAAGATTTCATGACCGAAATTCCGAAAATGATGGAAATGGCCGGCTGCACCGATATAAAAGCCAGCGATTCGCATCATCCACCGGGGTCTGATATTCATGAAATGGGCGGCGTACGGATGGGCAAAGACCCGAAAACCTCCATGTTGGATGCCAACCACGCCCTGCACGCCTGTAAAAACGTGTACGTGACCGATGGAGCCTGTATGACCTCCACCGGTACTCAAAACCCAACACTCACCTACATGATGTTTGCCGCCCGTGCAGCCAACCATGCAGTAGATGAGTTGAACAGGAAGAATTTAAGATAAAATGAGGGTCTCGTGCGGAAGGCCGCCCCCTCCGCTCGGACTGACATACGTATTGTCAGTCCGAGCGGAGTCGAGGACCTCTAACAAGCACCAAATTAAAAGAACATTATTAACCAAACCCATATGGAAAAAATAACCCTATCTCTCCTGGCTTTAACAGCCTTTTTGACGTTCTCCTGCAGTTCGTCCTCTGAAGAAAACGCCGAAGAAAAAGACCCGCTTTTTACAGCACCTCTGGGTGTGCAGGCTTATACTTTCCGGCATCAGTTTGCTGACAGCACCTGGACTACCGAGGCTATTCTGGACACCATTGCCGCTCTGGGCTTTACAGAATATGAAACCGGAGCTCCCCGTGGTATCTCACCTGAAGATTACAAACAAATGTGTGCCGATCGGGGCCTGCAGATTGTCTCAACAGGTGGTAGTTTTGAGCAGTTTGAAAACGACCCGCAGGCCGTGGCCGATAACGCCAAAGCTTTGGGAGCCAATTTTGTGATGTGTGCCTGGGTGCCTCATAAAGATGGCTTTGATTTTGAAGAAGCAAAGAAAGCCGTGGAAGTTTTCAATGCCGCCGGCAAAGTTCTCGCCGAAAACGGTCTGACTTTCTGCTACCACCCTCATGGTTACGAGTTTGGTCCTAACCCCGAAGGCGAGGGCAACTTGCTGGATTATATCATCCAGAATACCGATCCTGAATATGTTTCTTTTGAGCTGGATGTGCTCTGGGCTCTTCATGGCGGCGGTGGCACTGCTCCGGAAGACCTGCTGAAAAAATACGGCAAGCGTTTCAAGCTGATGCACGTGAAAGACCTCAAAAAAGGCATTGTGGGTGACGGCACGGGAGGTACTCCAGCCGAAAACGATGTGCCGGTAGGCGAAGGTCAGGGCAACTGGCCTGAAATCCTGAAGCTTTCCAAAGAAATTGGCATCGCTCATTACTTCATTGAAGACGAAAGTGACCATGAGTTTGAGAACATTCCAAAGAGTTTGGAATACCTCAAAAGCCTTTAAAAAGGACAGGTCAGGCTTCTGAGAAGTCTGACCTTAATTCAACCCTACCTAAATGAAAACTTTACTAACGGCCCTTCTGATCACCACTTCAGTAATTGCACAGGCACAATTGGGCATTTTTAACGAAACCGCAGATATCGGTAGCCCTAAATTTCAAGGATCAGCTCAGTATGATGCACGTTTTGGAGAATACCAGCTCACCGGTGGTGGTACCAATGTTTGGAGCAGTCATGACGAGTTTCGGTTTGTCTATAAAAAAATTAAAGGCGATTTCATCTTTAACGCCGAAACTCGCTTATTGGGCCGAGGAACCGATGGTCACCGAAAAGGTGGCCTGATGGTAAGAGCCGAACTTTCAGACGATGCCCAAATGGCCACCGCAGTTACTCATGGCGACCTGCTTTCCGGTTTCCAGTACAGGCCAGCCAAAGGCTCAGAAGTAGTTTCGAAGATGTCAGAGATTACACAGGCCGATATTCTTCAACTGGAGCGGCATGGCAATACCTTTACGGTAAAGATTGCCCAAAAAGGTGATACCCTTTCCACTGTTTCTACTGCCGAGATAGCAATGCCAGGTGAGCTGTATATCGGGCTTTTTGTCTGTGCTCATCATGCCGAACAGCTGGAAGACGCCAGCTTTCACAATGTGCGAATCTACCGCCCTGCACCCGATGATTTCAGGCCTTACCGTGACTATATCGGTAGCCATATCGAAATGTTGGATGTCTTTACAGAGCAACGCGATATACTGTATTCTGAAAAAGGCTCTTTACAGGCCCCCAACTGGATTCCTGACAACTCCGGCTTCATCTATAATGCTGATGGACTGATCTACAAACTAAAGTTTGGACAAACAAAACCTGAGGTTATTAATACCGATTTTGCCACCAGAAACAATAACGACCATGTGATCTCCTGGGGTGGTGAGATGCTTGGTATCAGCAGTAGTAGTGGCGAGCAGGAGTACGGTTCTTTAATTTATACCTTACCCTTTGCCGGAGGAGTGCCTAAACGCATTACGCCCACCGGCCCTTCTTATTTTCACGGATGGAGCCCCGATAACCGGTGGCTCACCTACACCGCACGCCGAAACGGACAATGGGACGTCTATAAATGCAAAGCCGATGGCAGCGAGCCGGAGATCAACCTGACCAATAATGAAAAATACGACGATGGCTCAGAGTACAGTCCTGATGGCCAATACATCTACTTTAACTCGGTACGTACCGGCCACATGCAGTTATGGCGGATGAAACCCGACGGCAGCGAGCAAACTCAGCTGACTTTTGAAGAAAACATGAACAGCTGGTTTCCGCATATTTCGCCGGATGGCCGCTGGATAGCCTTCATCAGCTATGGCGATGACATAGAGCCCGGTGATCACCCGTTTTATAAGCATGTGACCTTACGACTGATGCCGACGGACCTCTCAGCTCCGCCAAGGGTCATCGCCTACCTTTATGGCGGCCAGGGCACCATCAACACCCCCAGCTGGAGCCCCGATAGCCGAAAGATCTTATTTGTGAGCAATACGATTATTGAATAAAGAAAACATACAACCCAACTACAAATCCAACGCCCCTGAAGTACGGAGCTTTTTGGTTAGATTTGATAAAATATTCACGCTATGATTTCCATACAAGAGGAAACCTTGGACGACTTACTCCAAGAAACTTATAATGCATTATTAAACCATAAAGTTAATTATGAGGCTCATAAAGGAGTTGTCTCTTATGAAATATTGGGGGCTTCCTTATGTCTTAAAAACCCGCGATCTCGTTTAAGCTCTTCCTACAATAAGAAAATGATATTCAGTGGCCTAGGCGAACTATTTTGGTATTTTACAGGAGATAATAAACTAGACTTTATTTCACATTATATTAAACGTTATGAGAAATATTCTGACACCAATGAATTAGGGGAAAAATATATTCATGGAGGTTACGGCCCTAGAATTTTTGGGAATGAGCATCTTAGTTTAATAATCTCAAAACTGAAAAAGAAGCCAACTACGAGAAAAGCAGTAATCCAGCTATTTGAAAATGATGACTTACTAGAAGAATACGAGGATATACCATGTACTTTAACTCTTCACTTTATTATTCGTAACAATAAGTTGTTCTTATTTGTTAATATGAGGTCAAACGATGCTTTTAGGGGATTACCACATGATATTTTCTGCTTCACTATGCTTCAGGAAATGGTGAGTTCTATTCTAGGAGTGGAATTAGGAGAATATTATCATTATGTATCAAGTCTTCATATCTATAAGAAAGATTTAGCCAAGGTTATAAGTTATCAAAATGAAGGTTATTTTATAAAGGAACAAATGAAGGAATTACCTCCTAATTTTGAACTTTCAACTCTCGATAAGCTGATTAATGCGGAAGATAAAATTCGAGATGGAGGTCACGAAACCGTTTTGAAATATCAGTCAGAATTTGATGAATACTGGTTTGACATTCTATTACTGTTATCAATTTTTAATTGTTGGAAAAAAGGCGAGATTCAAGAGGCTAAGATGTTAAATATGAACATGAGAAGTAAAGCGTTTAGAACTTACGTTGATGAAAAATTGAAAGATGTCTGAAAGGATAGAAAATATAACGAAGGAACTTGTCAGGGTACAAAGAAGCTTAACTATTGACTCTGTTATCAAATGGGCAAGCCCAGTGCCCGTTTTTGGAAACATTGGAAAGGCTAAAATTGCAACCTTAGGTTTAAACCCTAGTAACCTCGAATTTGTAGATAAGGACGGCAAGGAGTTAAGAAATCATAGTAGAAGATTTCAAACTCTCGAATCTCTTGGGTTAAAAGATTGGAGAGATTTGAATTTAAAACATGTAGATTTAATTGTTAATGATTGCTTGAACTATTTTCAAAAAAATCCCTACGATGCCTGGTTCAAGAAGCTTGATTATGTGATTTCTGGAACTCAAAAGTCATATTATTTCCCATCTCAAGAAGTCTGTCACCTTGATATTGTACCATATGCAACCTCCACGAAATGGGGTAATATGAATCAGGCAGATAAGGGAGTTTTAATTAAAAAGACTTCGGACTTTTTATCTCAAATACTCATCTCCTCAGACATTGGCTTCCTAGTACTTAATGGACAAGGTGTTATAAATATTTTTGAAGAAGTTTTTGACATTACCTTGAACAAAAAATTAGATGACAGTATTTCTCTTCCTAGAACTAATAATCGAAGAGTGGCCGGGTACATTTATGAAGGCATACTAAACTTAGAAATCCAAGATAAATCCAAAAAAATTAATGTTTTTGGGTTTAATCATAACATTCAAAGTAGCTATGGAATTAGCTCAAAAATCTCTAAAGAGATAAGAAACAGATTTACTGAAAACTATTATAAGCATGACAAAAAAGGACGAACCGAAAGCACGACAAATATCTGATTCTTTAGCCCATTTTAGCCAAAATATTGAGGAATTGCCCGGAATCGAAAATGACCTTATGCGTTATACTTTAGCCTGTCAAATTGTAGATAGTGTAAAACGCGTTGAATACATTAAAGTTATAAGCTCTAGAAATTCTTCGCCCGCTGATGTTAATTCATCAGCTTTTGATCCTTTAAAACTAGCTGTAACCTTTAAAAATAATGACCAAATTGATGAAGCTATTTGGCTGATTTTTCTTGCAATACATTTTGGGAAACATAAAAAGAAAAACTGGGCCTTAGCCAGGACCTTATATGGTGGAATAAATGGAAGTAAAGTTTGGACGTGGGAAAATGTATCAAGAAACCTACCCGAATTTTTGGAATGGTACAATAGTAATCTGGCTTATTTGCAAATGGCCGGGTCATTCAGTAATCATAGAAGTAGGGAAAGTTTGAAAAGAACGGATACTTATTCAAGATACATAAGGTGGGTTTTAGAACAAGAGAATCACCTTCAGAAGTTTGATTATCTTACTACCAATTCGTCAATAAGACCTGAGAAAAAGTTTGAAATTATTTATAATTCAATGGATATTATTCCTCGATTTGGGAGACTTGCAAGATTTGATTATTTGTGTATGATAGGTAAAATGGGAATCTATGATGTCACTCCCGGGAAAATTTATATTGCGGAATCTACTGGCCCCAAGAAGGGAGCCCGTGTCCTTATGAAGGATGAAAAAAAAGTTATCAAAAATAAAGAGTATGAAGCCATCTTAGAAAAGCTAGACAACTTCTTGGGTTATGATTTTGGAATGCAAATTTTAGAAGATGCACTCTGTAATTGGCAAAAATCACCAACAGTTTATAAGCAATTTATTGGTTAGCAATCAAAAGGTATTTCTTCATTTGAGTATCTTCTCTTATACCCATTGAGATAACTAAAATCTATAATGTTATGATGTTGCATTTGACCAATCAGAATTCCAGGACTCACTCCTAATTTCAATGCCATTCTAACAATAGTACGTTTGTCACGCTTCATTTTAGATAGCTCAGGAAGTATGCTGTAGGGAATTAGTAAATCTCCTGAAAACTTATTTGCCTCTTGTTCCTCAAGATTTAAGTTCTCTTGCCAATTTGAATCCTCATCTACGAATGTTCGTTGTTGACTATTGTGATATATAAGATGGCCAATTTCATGAAAAAAAGTAAACCAAAAATGATCGTCGCTTTTGTGCCTAAAGCTCATTAATATCAGAGCCTTTCCCGAAGGTAAAAATTTTGTGGCACCACTAGCTCGGCAACCGCTTGTTGGACGAATAACCACCAAAATAATTCCACATTCGGCACAAATTTCTTTTAATTTTGGTATGTATTCATTCGGTTTCTTGACATTACATAAAGCTCTCATAGATTCGAGCTTGTCACAAAGTAATTCAAGGTTCCATTCATTGCATTCGATCTTTTCAGCACATCTTTCTCCTTGTCTAATCCAGACGTTTGTCGATCCTATATGAGCTTCATATTTAGTTGAGGTTCTAAACCTAACTCCACCTTGAGCAAAATTCGCGGAGGAGTCTAAAGATTGTGGGACTTGTTTTAGATTAAAAAAATCTAAACACTGATCAGTCAATTCGCTTTTTACTCCTGATAGCCACCCAAACTTTATCATATCTTTGATTGGCAAAGAATCCAGCCAAGCCTTCTCTTGGTTCTTAAGAAATACCTGCTTGAACTCTTTATATTGCCTTTGTCGACTCAACCAGAACTTTTGGGGTATTCCCAATTCATTTTCCAATTTGGTGGCAACCGAATCAGTTATATCTTTTTGCCCTTTAAGAATTTCTTGAATTTCGTTTAGATCAACTTTTATTTTTTCAGCCAAACTATCAGGAGACATTCTTTTCTCCTCCAATACGTCATATAGTGATTGTCCTGGATGAGAAAGCCAATTTGGATTTAATTTCACTAAAGAACTATACATGACCGATTTGTATGATTTTAATTCTACTGGCACCCGTTACCGCGTTCAAACTTTTACTTTCACCCGCTTTCAGGATAGGTACCATTACTAATTTTAAATCGGGGCCGAAATCTAAAATTAAGTTGACTTCCCCGTCTTCTGTTTCTATTATTCTTGGGTTTCCGATCATTACTTCTGACCAGCATTCTGCGGCAAATAAATCTGCAATTCTTGAACCAAGAGTTACTGCATTTTCATTTCCAAAAATCTCTCCTGCCCTCAAGTTGTCAGTACAGATATCTCTATGTTCTCTAAGTGAGAAAGAAACAATCAAATTTATTAAAATGAGTTTGTCAAAAACTTTGTGCAATTTCAAATATTCACCAAACATTTCAACTAAGATGATTCTCTTTTTTGAAGGTATGGATAATTGCCTTAAAGATACAACTATCAACTCTCTTCGAGGAATTTTAATTCAGCCAACCCAAGTCATAAAATGTAGTGCTCCTCCCAAAAGTGCTAAAAATCTAGAAGATTTTCAAAAGACATTTTTTGCTGACCTTTTCGACTTGGTCTATTCTCAATTAACAAAAGGAAGAAACCTATTCCTAAATAGAGCACACCTTGGTGAAGTTGTTTATTCGCCAATTTACAGAGGATATTCCGGCAGTTGGATTTATGAACTTGAGCATCAATTTCTAGAAAAAATGTCAGAAAAAGAGCGAAATGAAGTCTTTCTTATACTTCTTTTCGACTCAGATGTTGCTTCTCTCATTACACGAGAAGACGGAAAAAGTTTTAGTCAGAGAAAATCTGATTTACTAGAAAATGAAATACAGCTATTCAAAGAAGCCTTTGCAAAAAGCAAACTCGAGAAAAAAATAGCTTTTGACCTAAAGGATTACCGAAACCAAAACTCTAAAGACAAAATCGAAATAGAGGAGATTTTAGAAAAAATTTTACGGTTTATTTCTTAACGTTGGCATTAGGACAACCCTCACGAACTATGATCGCTCACAATCAGCCACTGGTCACCAAACTTTTTGATGATCACGGAGAAATAGCCACGGCGGGTTTCTTTGCCTTCGTATTCCAGATTAAAGCGGCCCACCACGTAATAGACTTTTGAGGTGATTCTATCCATCGTGATTTCATCAAAAAACAGATGGCCCATATTGTCGTCGTTATAGTACTTTTTATAGTTGGCCAGAATGTTCTCCACCCCATAAGTGACTCCACTTCGGCCAATGGTTTTGCTCTCCGGGCTATCGCGGTAGGCTTTGACGTAATATTCGAGGTCATGGGCATTCCAGCAGCGTTCCTGCTCTTTGAAATTGGCCATGATGCCTTCTTCGGCTTTTGATTGGGCGGTAACCGTAAGATTGCAAAGCAAGAGAATCAAAAGATAGATAGAGTATTTCTTCATTTTAGTTTGTTTTAGATGGATAGACATCAGGCTGCTTTCCAGTGTTGCTTCCGGCGGCTCATAAACGCTATGATCTTCATCAGAAAGGCCTCTTTGGGGCGATATTGACCCACAAAAGATAAACAAATAATACTTACCTTTGGGCAAATTTTGTAACGAAAAACGTCTCCTTTTCAATGAAGCTATACTTTGACAATGCCAGGCTTGATGAGCTGGCCACCAAATATGCTGACGAGTATAAGAAAAATGATCCTTTTCCGCATGTAGTCATTGATAACTTTATGGATCCCGAGGCACTTGAGAAAATCCTGGAGGAGTTTCCAAAGCCCGGCCAGAAAATCTGGCACGATTACAAAAACGATTTTGAAAAAAAGCAGGAGCTTAACGGCGAAGGGCGTGTTGGAGAGTTTACCCAGCATATTCTGTATCAGTTTAACTCGGCTCCTTTCCTGATGTTTCTGGAGAAGTTGACAGGAATAGAGCACCTGATTCCTGACCCCTATTTCTATGGAGGTGGCCTTCACCAGCTAAACGGCAAAGGTAAACTGGGCGTACATGCTGACTACAGCAAACACGTGAAATGGCCGCTTGACCGTAGAGTAAACGCTATTCTATACCTCAATAAAGACTGGAAAGAAGAGTACAACGGCCACCTGGAACTGTGGGATACCGAAATGACGGAGTGCAAGAAGCGTGTAAGTCCTTTATTCAACAGACTACTGGTGTTTAACGTTACCGATTTCAATATGCACGGGGTGCCCGATGAGGTGCTTTGCCCTGAAGGCATGAGCCGTAAATCGCTGGCGTTTTTCTATTTCACCAATGGCCGCCCGGCTGAGGAAATAGACCCGAATAAGAAACTTCATGTAAAATTCACCACCCGCCCCGGCGATGCTCCGGCCGAGCAGGACAAGAAAAATGTGATCGGTTATGAAGCCAACCCTCTGAAGCGATTCATCAAACAGGTGACACCACCTATTCTTTTTGACGCCTTCAGAAGTATTAAAAAGTAAATAAGAGTACACCTCCTATGCAGGAAAAAAAGCTACGCGGACTAGCTGTTATTTTACCACAGTTTCACCCGATACCTGAAAACGACAAATGGTGGGGCAAGGGTTTTACCGAATGGACGAACGTCACCAAAGCTCAGCCGAGGTTTTCAGGTCATTATCAACCTCATTTACCGGCTGATCTCGGTTTTTACGATCTCCGTCTGGAGCAGTCTCGTGAAGAGCAGGCTAAACTGGCTGAAGAGCACAGCATCTACGGTTTCTGTATTCATCATTACTGGTTTAACGGCAAACAGCTTCTGGAGACGCCTGTCAACGAAATGCTGCGACTGGGCAAGCCGGATTTTCCGTTTATGCTTTGCTGGGCCAATGAAAACTGGACCCGCCGCTGGGATGGGCTTGATCAGGAGGTGCTCATGAAGCAGGATTATTCTGCCGAAGACCACCGTGCTCATGCAAAATACCTTTGCGAAACGGCTTTCAAAGACAAAAGATACATCACCATTGACGGTAGACCGTTCTTTTTGTTTTTCAATACCCACATCATTCCTGACCTCAAAGAAAGCATTGAAATCTGGAGAGACGAGGTCAAAAAACATGGTTTCCCGGATATCTACCTTGCCGGTGTAAAGACCTATCAGGATGCTATCAAAGACCCCGAAGGGGTAGGTTTTGATGCCGTGGTAGAATGGCAGCCAGACTGGGGAAATCTGAATATTAACCCGAATTTCTGGCAAAGAGTGAAGCAAAAGCTTGGCTTCAAGATTTCGTATTTCAAAGACGATTACGCCTCGGTAGTAGAGCGAATGCTAGCCAAAAAAGACCCAGACACTAAACATTTCCACTGCATAATGCCTGCCTGGGATAACTGTGCCCGCAAAAAGCAAAGGGCCTTTGTAATCGATGGCTCTACACCCGCATTGTACAAAAACTGGCTGCAGCGGCTATGCGATAAGTTTACACCAGCATCAAAAGAAGAGAACTTTGTCTTTATTAACGCCATGAACGAGTGGGCTGAAGGTAATCATCTGGAGCCTGATCAGAAATGGGGAAAACAATACCTACAGGCCACCAAGGAGGTCTTTGACCAATACAAATAAAAGTTATGAGCGAATTTCCACCTTGCCCTAAATGCAGCAGCGAATTTACCTATCCTATGGACAGCCTTTTGGTATGCCCGGAGTGTTTCCATGAATGGAATCCCGACATGCCAACCGACGAAGAACTGGCCGCTCAAATCAAAGACTCCAATGGCAATGTACTTCAGGATGGTGATGACGTGGTGGTAATCAAAGACCTGCCGGTCAAAGGGGCTCCAAAACCGGTCAAAGCAGGCACAAAAGTCAAGAACATCCGCCTCACCGACGGCGACCATAACATCGACTGCAAGATTGATGGCTTCGGCCAAATGGCTCTGAAATCGGAGTTTGTTAGGAAGGCTTAATTGGTTGAAGGTTCTTGGTTAAAAGTTAAAGGTTTTAGCAGAACCGAATACAGAGGGCCCTTAGTCCTGATCTCCGAGGTTTTCTGTATTTGCTCCGTTTTCCCTGAGTAGCGTACCAGTAATAAAAATTCTTCATCCGGGCTCTGAGCTTGTCCCCGGGACTCTGTGAGTCGAAGGGCGTACACCAAAGAAGAGGCGAGTAAGCTTAAAACGTTTAATAATAAACTCATAAAGGGCCCAGCAGATAAAGAAGCAGGCCAAACTGATAAAGCTGAATTTGAAAAACAAGTTCCAGTCAGCATCCATCACCCCCCAGGCCAGTAGAATAATCACGGTTTGATGAAGAATATAAAATGGGTAAACCGCCCTGTTCCAGTAGGCCACAGCCTTGCTTTTGATATTAAGGTATCGGGCAGACAATGAAAAGAAAAGCAGCAGCCAGGACAAAAGGCTGATTTGATTCACCACCGCCTCTGCTATATGTCGCGGCCAGCCATCTTCAAAAGTCCGAAGAAAAAGAAACGTTGCGTAAGCAATAATACCTGTAAAAAGAAAGCCTTTGAGTCCTTTTTGCAAAGCCTTTAAAAACGACGGGTAAACAGAGATGAACAGAAAACCGTAAAAGAATAAAACAGCATTATACAGAAGGTAGAACCAATCGTGAATAAGATCATGTGTGACCGGAAAGAAAGGATCGACAAAAACCTCCAGCAGAATCAATGGGATTGTTAAAGCATAGATTTTCAAAGGACCGCTTACCAGTTGATGAATCATTTTTATAAAACTGCCTTCCGGATACCGTTTCAGGAGGAGAAAAAGGGGAAGTAACACAAGTGAGAAAACGAGAATATAGGGCAAAAACCAGAGGTGATGCCAGCTGAAATTGCCTTCGGGATAGGCCCCGTTTACAAAAAGCTGTGAAGGCCAGAATTGAAAATAGGACCCCGCAAACGCTCCATCCACCACTCGCTCGGCGTAAATCTGTGGCGGTACGACTACTAACATTCCAAAAATTAATGGTGTTAGTAACATCTTGATTCGCTCCCAAATGAAATTCCCCGGCTCTCTTTTTTTCAATGAAAACGCCACACCCATGCCCGAGATAATGAACAACAAAGGCATTCGCCAGCGGTTCATAAAAAGCATAGGAGCCTGTAACCAATCGTAAATGACAGGGTTTTTGATATGCCAGCCCCAGGGCACAAAGAACATTCCGGTATGGTAAAAAATCAAAAGGGCAAAGGCGAGTATTCTCAGCCAGTCGATGTCATAGCGTCTTTCCATACCACAAAGGTGAACTGGCAGAACCAGTTAACCGAGTCCGCTGTTACAGGCCGCAGGCTTTTGTCGTCAAACGCAAGGCAATGTGACAGTCCGCAAGGAGATTGTGACCAGCGTCAAACTTTCATTTTCTGATCAAAAACTTCCAGGTAGCTTCGTGAAACCGGAACGGTGTCTGACGATTGTCGTAGTTTTAGCTTATACCCCTGAGCATTGCCAACTACTTTTTCTATCATCGAAAGGTTTACAAGGTAGGAACGATGCACACGAAGTAAGTTGGGATATTCACTCAATAATTCTTCCAAACCGTTTAGCGTCATTCGCTTAAGTAAGGTGGCCTCATCTTTGAGGTGAAAGTTGAGATAGTTACCCTCTGCATTGACAAATAAAAGTCGGGTAAGATCTAACTCAAAACATTCAGAAGCCAGAGGGGTTTTAATGCTCAAAACATCGGAATCAAACGTTTTGAGTTCTTCTCTCTTGCCAACAGTGATGGCCTCTGCCCGCTCCTGATTCTTAAGCAATTGAATGTTCAGATTGATTGAAATTATGGGTGTCACTATCAACATTCCACCCAACAGCGTATTCAGAACCTCTTCCTGTAAATAATGCCATGACCAATTCTCCGGATTGTCATAAATGAGATCACGAATCAAAAAGTCGAGCAGCCCCACCTGCAGCAAAATCACAAAAAAGAGAACCAGCTCCTTCCTTAAGGTCCAGTTGTCCGTAATTCCGGGAAACGCCTTCAGAAAAAGTGCTGTATAAAGCATCACGATGACGGGAATCAGAGAGTGAATCAGCTCGGTGCCGAAGGCCCCAAATTTCAACTCGGGGTGATACACATCAAAGGGCTGAATTATGGAGTTATAAAACTGAGCCATCAGGTAGATCACAGCAATAATCTGCCACAGCTTTTTGCCTTCAAAATAGAAGCTGTACGGTTGCTGTAGAAATTTTTTAAGCAGGCTCATAGAAGATCAAAGATACGCGGATGAAAAGATTCTGTCTTGCACTTTGAGAGGAAAACGAACCCTAATCCGTCACTCGTTTTACGGCCTTATTGATTACATAAATCAACCCGAAAGCGGAGATGATAATTAGGGCGATGACCAGAATTTGTTGTGTATTATTCCGGTTAGGGTCTTCCAGTAATTTCCTGATTTCTTTGGCCTGCGTACCGGCCCATACCGACATCACCGTTCGGGGAATCATACCTAAAAAACCACCCAGCAAAATATTGCGAAGCTTTGCTCCCGAAAGCGTAAACACAAAATTCGTAAAAGTAAAAGGCAATACCGGCGAAAGCTTGGCCAGAGAGATGATTTTGACCTCTTCTTTCCTAATGCTTTTCATCAGTTTTTGAGCTTTGGGATTGTTCTCCAGAAAGCCAACAAATCGCTCATGATCCAGCATTTTTACGATTATATTGATCAAATAGATGGCCAGCAGGTTGATAATGAAAAGAACAGGGAGGGTTTTCCAGCCCCAGAAGTAACTCAACACCAGAGCCACGAAAGTAGGCGGTGTAAGAGCAAATGCCTGTGTAAATATGCCTGCAGCAGAAAAGCTGAGCCACTCAAAAGTGCTGTAAGCCAGAAAAGTCTCTTCGTTTTTAACAAAAAAAACACTTAGAAATGAAGTAGCCGCCAGTGGAACGATGATCAGCACCACCGAGGTCAGCATAGGGATGCTCAGGTATTTTTGAAAAGCCTTTTTCATGGCAAAGACCTACATTTTTCTGACGATATTATTTTTGAAATCCTCGTACACTTTTTCTATTCCCTCTTTCAGGTCTATCGTATGTTTCCAGCCTAAACCGTTCAGTTTAGAAACATCCATCAGCTTGCGTGGAGTGCCATCCGGTTTATCCGTATTCCAGTTGATTTTGCCTTCATAGCCTACCGTTTTCTGTATGGTTTCAGCCAGTTCTTTGATGGTAACGTCAACTCCGGTACCAATATTGACCAGCTGAGATTCGCTATAATTTTCCATCAGATAAACACAGGCTTCTGCCAGGTCGTCGGCATGTAAAAACTCACGCATTGGCTTGCCCGTTCCCCATAGTTCCACCTCTGGTTTACCTTCAAGTTTGGCTTCATGAAACTTCCGGATCATAGCTGGCAAAACATGAGAATTTTGAAGGTCGTAATTATCGTTTGGCCCGTAAAGGTTGGTCGGCATCACAGAAATGAAGTTACAACCGTATTGGTCGCGGTAAGCCTCACACATTTTAATTCCGGCAATTTTTGCAATGGCGTAAGGCTCATTCGTTGGCTCTAAGAGGCCTGTGAGCAAATAGTCTTCTTTCAGAGGTTGTGGAGCCAGTTTCGGGTAAATGCAGGACGAGCCCAAAAACATCAGTTTTTTGACTTTATTGAGATAGGCTCCGTGAATGACATTGTTCTGAATCTGTAGGTTTTCATACAGGAAATCTGCCCTGTAAGTGTTGTTGGCTACGATGCCCCCCACCTTGGCTGCTGCCAGAAAAATATAATCGGGCTTCTCAGTTTCCAGAAACTCAAAAACGGCGACCTGATCTCTCAAATCAAGCTCTTTTGAAGTTCTGGTGATGATATTCTCAAATCCGTCGGCTTCCAGTTTTCTTACAATGGCAGAACCCACCATTCCACGATGGCCGGCGACATAGATTTTAGCGTTTTTCTCCAATTTTTGAGTATTTATTGCGTTTTTAGCTTGAAGTTCTGCCCCTTCAGAAACACAAATTTTGCATCTTGGCAGACTTATTGAAGTCCAAAAGTACGACGCTTCGATCATATATGAAATTGAAACTCATTATCACATCTTTATTATTAACTACTACGATGCTTAGCAACGCTCAGGAAGCCGTGCCCACAGCCAAAACCAAAGCTGAACGTAAAGCTGAGCGTAAAGAAATGAGTCTTGAAGAACGTATTGAGGATATTCTGCCTGTCGATGTAACTCTACCCTCGGCCTCGATCAATACGCCTACCGACAAAATCAGCTCTGTAGAAGATGCCAAGAAGTACTTTAACGAAACGGTTAAGGATCAGGGGAAGAAGGTCAAAGAATTCAAAGAAAAGGCCCGAAAAACCAAAAAGGCAGTAGAAGAAGCACGGAAGGAGGTTTTCGACGGTAAACAATACAAAGACATCAAAGTAGAAAAGCAGATTTACAGAAGAGGCTCAGGCCGCCGTATGCAGTATATCGAGTTCTACACCTTGGCAGATTTTCAGCAGCCTAATCCTTACGTAAAATCACTTTTTTGGTACGATGAGCGTACAAAACGGATTGTTGAAGCCGTAATGCGGGACCGAAAAACCAACCACTTGATGCATGGGCCCTATAAAGAATACCGTGGTGAGACCTTGGTGAAAGAAGGGTTCTATTACCTGGGAGCTCAGGATGGTCGCTGGGTTACTTATGATCAGGATTTTATACTCTTAGACAAGGTGACTTATGAGAAAGGTTTTCTTGCGGATGCCGAAATCACCTATTATGATTCTGACAGCTCAAAGATCAAGGAAGTGACCCCAATACTTTACGGCGAAAAAACCGGGGATTATTATGCTTTTCATGAAGGAGGAACTCTGGCCACAGAAGGGCATTATGATCGTGGGGTAAAGGTGGGTCAATGGATAGAATACTATGAAACCGGTAATCGCCGGAAAAAGGTAACCCGCTATGGCAAAGATTGCTATGATGAAGCCGAACCGATCGTCCTATACGAATATTCCCCTGAAGGTAAAATGACCTTTGAGCACGAGAGTGTGAAGCGGTTGTAGACCGTTTTTTTTTGACCACATAGAAACATAGCCTTATAATGCCCTGTGCTCTCTCTTTAGATGTGGCTTTTAACTATCAAGCTACGGACATTTAACCATATTCTTTGCTTTACCGAACCTCTTTGGGGTCCTATTCCTTTTCGGGATACTCACAATTTGAGAGTAGCCTAGTTCCAATCCCAAATAGCGGCCATCTTCCAGTGTTAAACCACCCTCTAAGAATTTCATTCGTCCTATCGAATATCCGCATCCAACTTTTGCAACACTACCGTATTGGTTTTGTATTCGATCAGAATAGTTTATGAACCGCTCAATTCCCCGGACATCCAGAATCAAATGAGTTGAACCTTGATTTTCATTTTGAAATGCAGTTAAACAGTAGCCAACACCTAATGCTGAAAGTCCAGTCAGATTCATTTCGCCATTCAGGTAAGGAATAAAGCGTACATATCTACTTTCTAACATCTGAAGACCAAGTTTTAAAGAGACTGGATAATATTTTGCGAGGGTCTCTGCCGATAACCTGTAATTGGCTGAAATCAGGAATTTAGTGTCCTTTTGACCGAATGACTTTTGCGATAAAATGAGGCATAAAGCAAGATTCCGTAACGTTTTGAGATACATTTTGAATGGATTTGTATCTCAAAAACGGTGTTAAGCTTTCAAAAATTGCACTTGACTAACGACGTGCTCTAACTACCTCCTCCTTCTATTCTTCCCTTTTCCTCTTTTCGGCGGAATCACACCGCGACTTTTGCTTTTCCTGTTTCCGGATGATTTCCGGCCTCTTGAAAAGCCTCCTGACTTTTTACCTCCATTGCTGCGTACTGGCTGGCCGTCCACTTCCTCTAAGTTTAAATCAATGCTTCGACGTTCGAGGTCCGTTTCCTTGATAGTCACTTTTACTTTCTCTCCAAAGCCGATAATACGACCGGTGCGTTGACCAATTATTCTGTAATTGTCTTCGTCATAATCGTAATAGTCGTCGGAGAGATCCGCCAGACGAATCATTCCCTCGCAACCAGTACCATCAATCTCCACAAAAATGCCAAAATCGGCGACTCCAGTCACCACGCCATCGTAAACCACATTACGATCCTGATAGCTCATGTACTCCACCTGCTTGTATTTAATGGAAGCTCTTTCAGCTTCAGCCGCCATTTTCTCCCGGTCGGAGGAGTGAGTGCATTTGTCTTCGTAGTCGTCTTTATTCAGGCTTTTACCGCCGTCCAGATAATGCTGAAGCATGCGGTGGGCCATCATATCGGGATATCGTCGTATAGGCGAGGTAAAATGACTGTAATGCTCAAAGGCTAGCCCGAAGTGCCCCTGCGGAGCGGTGCTGTAGCGGGCTTTGGACATCGTTCTTACGGCCAGCGACTCCAGCACATTCTGGATAGGCGTTCCTTCAATTTCGGTCATTAGGTTATTCAGCGATTTAGAGAGCTGCTGCTGAGATGACACATTGATTTTGTAGCCCATTTTACCAGCGAAAGACGCAAAAGTATTCAGTTTGTCAGGATTAGGCGGTTCGTGAATACGATACACCATGGTGGGTGGGTTCTCGACTTCACCATCCGTTTTACCGCCTTTCTTTTTGGATTTCGGGTCAAACTTTGAGAAGAACACAAACTCAGCGACTTTCTTATTAGCCAGCAGCATGAATTCTTCAATCAACTTGTGGGCATCTTTCCTGACTTTCTGATAAACACCTAATGGTTTCCCCTGCTCATCCAGTTGGAATTTCACTTCATTGGTCTCAAAATTGAAAGCTCCTTTTTTGAAGCGGTCTTTCCTAAATGTTTTTGCCGTTTTATTGAGAATTAGTAGGGCTTCATGTAGCTCAGGGCTAACATTATCAGGCAAGGTTTCTCCGAAAGGAAGCTCCAACAGTTCCTGTGCTTCCTCATAAGTAAAACGTCGGTCTGAATGCATTACACAGCGACCAAACCATTCATTGAAAACTTTCCCCGATTCATCAATCTCAAAAATGGCGGAGAAAACCAATTTGTCTTCGTTAGGCCTTAAAGAGCAAAGACGATTCGACAGCTTTTCTGGCAACATTGGAATGGTTCTGTCTACCAGATACACCGAAGTAGCTCTTCTGAAAGCTTCTTCTTCAAGCACATTGCCGGGTCTCACATAATGCGTAACATCCGCAATGTGAATACCGACTTCGTAATGACCATTTTTCAGCTTTTGAAAGCTGATGGCATCATCGAAATCTTTGGCGTCATACGGGTCAATCGTGAACGTGAGAATCTCCCGCACATCTCTTCTTTTATCGATTTCTGCCTTCTCAATTTCCTCAGGTATAGCCTCTGCCAACTTTTCAACTTCTTCCGGAAACTTCACGGGTAAACCAAACTCAGCCAGAATAGCATGCATTTCAGCATCGTTATCGCCTGATTTGCCGAGCACCTCAATGACCTCGCCTGTAGCCTGTTGAAAATCAGACGGATATTCTTTGATTTTGACAATGACCAGGTCATTGGTTTTGGCATGATGAATATGACTTTTGGCGATAAAAATATCTTCGTGAAACTTTCGGTTATCAGGTTTCACGATGGCGTAATTGGCGTACAGTTTTATTTTACCGACGATCTCCGTCCGTCCTCTTTTAACCACTTGTGTTACCCGTCCTTCAGGGTTCTCACCTCTTCCTCTTCCCAGTAATCTAACTTTGACCGTATCGCCATCCACGGCCCCTCCCATCATATCCGAATTGACAAAAATGTCTTTCTGCCCGTCTTCGTAACGCACAAAACCAAATTTTGGGTTGACATGATCTAACGTCCCAGTCACTTCAGTACTGGTATCGCCTTGACCTTTGGTGAATTTTCCACGTCCAACTTTGCTGACTTTCCCTTTCTCTTCCAGTTCTTCCATGATCAGTTTGAAGAAAACCTGATCGTCTTTGTCATAAACATTGAAGTGATTATAAAGGTCTGAGAAGGTGTAAGGTCTATCGCTGTGCTCTTCAAAAAACTTCAGAATATCTTCTTTGAGGAGCTTAACTTCATTTTTCTTTTTTCTTGCCATTAGGCCTATTTTTCTAATTTATCTTGTACCAATAATGGTACTGTTATGCGAATGTCAACATTTATTTTTTGAGTTTAAACCCATTGACTTCATATTGGTTAAACCAAAATTAGCCATAGATGGTTTGTCTGTTGTAGTTTTGTCTGCCCCAATCATAAGAGAACATCAAGAAATCAATGAAGACATATTTTTTGCAGGTTAAAGAGGTTATCCAGGAAACTGAAGATGCTATCACCATTGAATTTTGGCATCCGCTTGCAGAGCAAATTAAATATAAAGCGGGTCAGTTTATCACGCTGATTGTACCGGCTGATAATGGTAAAAAGGTTCGCCGAAGTTACTCTATGTCCTCCTCTCCGCATACCGATACTGCTGTAGCCGTGACGGTCAAGAGAGTCCCGGGAGGTTTGGTGTCCAATTACCTGTGTGATCAGGTCAAAAAAGGGGATTTCATTGAGGTGATAGAGCCAATGGGCAATTTTTATGTTGAGCCCAATGCTGAAAATGAGCGGCACGTGGTATTGATTGGTGCCGGTAGTGGCATTACGCCTTTGATGTCAATAGCCAAGTCTGTTCTCAAAATGGAACCAAAATCAAAGGTTTCGCTGATCTATGGAAACAGGACCGTAGAGAGCATCATTTTCTGGAAAAAGCTGATGGATATGGAGCTGGCCGATCGCAAACGCTTCAATGTGGTCCACGTGCTTAGTCAGGCCACGGACTCATGGGCCGGGTATCGCGGACGAATTAATCAGGCCAATATTGTGGTCATGCTCAAAGAGCTGGACATCCATTTCCGGTCAGAAAAAGAAGAATTCTATCTCTGTGGTCCCGTAGGCATGATGGATGAAGCTCTAGGAATTTTTGACGTTTTTGACGTCCCGAAATCGCAGATCTTCAAAGAAAACTTTAACGCTCCAATGCTGGATGAAGAATTGGAGCTACCCGAAAACGAAAGTCTTCAATCGCGGGAAGTGACTGTGAAATATATGGGCGACGACTACACGTTTAAGGTAGAACCACACCAAAGTATTTTGGATGCAGCATTGGAGCTTGACATTGACTTGCCTTACTCTTGTCAGGCGGGTATGTGTACGGCCTGTCTGGGTAAATGTGTGGAGGGTAAAATTAAAATGGACGAAGATGATGGCCTTACCCAGGCCGAGCAGGAAGAAGGATGGGTGCTCACCTGTGTTTCGCATCCGCTTACTGATGGCGTGGTGTTAGAAATTGAGTAGCGTTTAAACGCACCTAGAATAAAACCATGTACACTTATGTGCCTATGTCGTTAAAAAATATTAAGAATGAAGTCCAAAAAGAAACCCCGAAAGCTTTCGCCTTCGGGGACTTTTTATGCTTTGATTTATGATCAGATCATCTCTTTGCCAAGCAAATACTCAGCAATCTGAACCGCGTTAGTTGCAGCCCCTTTACGAAGGTTATCAGCCACACACCAAAGGTTTAGTGTATTATCCTGAGACTCATCTCTTCTGATTCTTCCTACCAGTACCTCGTCTTTGCCATGAGCATTCAAAGGCATCGGGTACACGTTATTGGCAGGGTCGTCCTGTACCAAAACACCCGGAATGGCTGCAAGAAGCTCACGAACGGTCTGAAGGTCATAATCATTTTCAAACTCAATATTGATAGACTCCGAGTGTCCACCAACAGTAGGGATACGTACGGTAGTAGCCGTCACACGGATACTGTCGTCTCCAATGATCTTGTTGGTTTCTTTGATCATTTTCATTTCCTCTTTGGTGTAACCATTTTCCTGGAACACGTCAATATGAGGAATCACATTCAGGTCAATTTTATGAGGATAGGCAGGATCTGTTACAGCCTTACCATCTCTTTCATCAAAAAGCTGATCTACGGCCTTCTTGCCAGAGCCGGTTACCGATTGATAAGTAGAAACCACCACACGCTTGATTTTGTATTTCTCGTGCAGAGGCTTCAAAAGAACCACCATCTGAATGGTAGAGCAGTTCGGGTTCGCAATAATTTTGTCTTCGCTGGTCAACACATCAGCGTTTACTTCAGGTACTACCAGTTTTTTGGTTGGGTCCATACGCCAGGCTGATGAATTATCGATCACCGTGATACCTGCTTCTGCAAACTTGGGAGCAACTTCCAGAGAAGTGCCACCACCAGCGGAGAAAATGGCCACGTTTGGTTTCATTTTAATAGCCTCTTCAAAACCTACCACGGTAAACTCTTTTCCCTTGAAGCTTACCTTTTTGCCTACTGAGCGTTCAGAAGCTACGGGAATGATTTCTGTTACCCGGAAATTTCTTTCGTCCAGAACTTTGAGGATTTCGCTACCGACCAGACCGGTAGCACCTACTACTGCTACTTTCATTGTTTTAATCATGCTCCCCGACCCATGGCAGAGCGATTAATGTGATTCAGGAGAGAGGTCTATTCTCCTTTTTTATCGTAGAGATTTCCTAAAAGGGTCTCTGTTAAACTGTTACGGGCTGCAAAAGTAATGCTAATTGTGGGAATAGTGAAGTGGATTTTCCTTAAAAACTGACGTTTCAATTCTCGCAACCTACTATCTCAGCCTTAAAAGCACCTCCCGATGAAGGACTTGCCATAAAGTCTGGCTGAAGGATTATGGAATTCCAGGCTTTGTAGGCTGTGCGAGCAGTATTAGTAATCTCGGCTTTTGAATCAATATAGTTTTTATCCACAACTTCTCTTCCTCCTGACGGCGACTTTTGAAGGTCCTGATAGTTTTGAAAATCTACACGAAAACTAGGTGTTGTTAGGTTTAAAGTTGTAGATCGAAGGTTCACCCTGTACTGATCTCCAATAGGCGTATTCAGTGGTAATTGAAAAGCAAATCTATTTCCTGAAACCTCTTCGGCAGTAAGCAAGGTTGAACCATTAAAGTCCCCGTGGGCCGATGAAAGCTCCAATTCAAAACTTTGAGAAAGTGGAACATTAGTTAGTAGGTTAACATTTTGACAGGAATAATAAGTAGAATCAGTGACATGTAATAATGTGTCATTCTTACCTGATCTCACATTAACCATAAAATCAATTGTTTCACCGTAGGAGGTACTTCCACAGATAGCCATATTATACGAAAATGCAGACCCATCCACCATTCTTACTCGTGCCCGCCTTAATCCCGGAGAAATTTGATCAGGGATATTTATAACAATATCAGAACTCCAACTTGATAATTTCCCTGCAAAAACCTGATTGTCATATATCTGATCATCACCATTAAAGTCAATCCAGACACCAAGAGCTTTTTCTTGTTTTAATTGAGCAAGATATCCTGTTTTTACGTTTAGGGTATAAGTACCTCCAGCTTGAACTGTCGGTACATTTTCATTTTGGGTTTTAAAACCCGTGCAACCAGAATCAAAAGTTTTAACCTCTGCTGGATTTTGTAATCCTGGCCCGGAAATGGACATTGAAGAAATCAATGTATTATTATCACAAGGATAGTAGTAATAAGGTCTGCAAAGAGAAATCAGATTCCCTGTTGTTTTTATTTCTTTTGAGTTTATTATCGATTGGCAAAGACAATTTGGATCTATAGAAGCAAAATAGATAACATACTCTGTATTTCGCTGCAAGCCAGAAATTAGAACATTCGTTATACTATCCTTTTTTAATTGAACTAGGCCCTGAAAATTCATTTCTATTGAATCCTTAACCTGATTAAAATCCAAATGGGTAGGTTTTGACGATCCTTTTACCTTTAAAATGTAAGCTACTTTGGCTTCTTTTTTTGATCGGAATTTCATGACGAAACTGGTATTCCCGGGGTTGATGACTCTTGGATAGCCATTATGAAAAATTGAACTATCTCCTTTTATATAAAGAGAGCTTTTAACTTGTTTTTCGAAATTTCCAGAAACTATCTTCAATCGGTATCTTCCATTGACCAATGTGTCTGGAATGATCCCTGAAACAGGCGACTGAGTACTTTCTCCGAAAATAATGTCGCTCACGTTTCCATGTAATGGGCTCAAAATTAGCTTAAACGGACCAGCACAATTGCTTTGGACAAAAGGGATCGTTACTTTTTCATTAAAACACAGGGTGTCTTTCTGAAAATTCCTAATTATTGCTAATTCAGGCGAAACAAGGCCTTTGAAATAATCTGTAGAATAAACCCCTTTGTAGGAGCTTGCCATAAAAAGCAATCCGTCAGACTCACGATAACGTAGGCCTCCCCAAGCACCTAATTTTTCAAGTTCTGTAGAAGTTATGACTTCCCATGATGGGTTTAAGCTTAAGAAGTTATTAGTGAAGTAAACCTTTTCGTTTGACGTGTAAAATAACTTATCAAGGTCTGATCCAACATTAGTAAAACTGTATGCAATGTCCTGATTGAGGGGCTCAGACCAGCTTTCACCCGCATCGAGACTAACATAGAGTGAGGCCGAATGCATTACAATAATTACATTCGGATTTTCTCTTCCTACTACTACCCTACTGGGATTGCCGTTCGTGAAATTTTTTACTTCCTCAACTATTCCTAAACCGTCTTTTTTCAAAGATACTTTGTATAGAGATCCATTCAGAAAGGCTCCATATATATAAACCAATGAATCGTTTACCGGAACCACCGAAGACTGATAGTGTATATATTGATTGAGTGTATAAATGTTCGATTCCTCTTCTCCTGAACCTACTTTAGAGGTTCTGTATAACCTTGTATAATCGTACAAACTACTGGCATCAATAATTGAGTATAAACTATTACCTACCGATTCATACCCAAGAATTGCCGGCACTTTTCTATCCAACTTATGTTTGTTCATTAATCTTCCTTTTGAATCCTGAATTAACAGAGTGTCAGACCAACCTACTGCAGGAGCTAATGAGACAACCAGATTAGGTTCGTCAATATCGAAAAAAGCCCCTTGGGTTGAATTGTAGGTGTTTCCAGGACTAAGAATACCGTCACCCGTAAAAACAGAACCATTCAAAAAAAGTAAATCCGGATTTTCTGCGTCTGAAAAGTGAACACTCGAAATACTTGGTGTAATAATATCAGACTCTTTACTCTGTAAATAGGGATACGAAGTATTGAAAAGATTTGCTAGATAGCGAATACTTATAAAGTTTACTAGAAGAGCACTTCCACCAGGGGATAACCAAATGTCTTTATCATAAGTCTGATTCGAAACCTTTTTCCAGCTTACTCCTCCATTACTACTAATCAGGATTTGGTTTCCACCCGAAAGAATTATCTCAGAATCACTTCCATAATTAAATGAAAGGTCGAGCCTCCAACCCAAAGAAGAAAATCTTGAACCATCTCCATTTATGGGTAAAATTACATCCGTCCATGAAACTCCACAATCAAGAGATTTTTTAGCCCAAACAATATTGTCCGCTGGCTCAAAAGAGTTCGGTCTTATATTAATGGCCCAAAAAACTTTGTTGCCAAATTCGTTTCTTGAAATAGCTAAACCAGTAAAGTTAGAGCTTGCAGAATTACTGATTGGGCTAATATTTATCCAAGGCCCCCCATATTGAGTTTGAGACTTCAGTATTTTACCATTCGAAAGTGAAATGTAGATTAGGTTATCCCTATCAAAATCAATGTCAGTTATCTTCTGTTTAGCATCAGAGGATGAGTTAGCCGTTACATTAAAGAAATAATCAAAGACCCCTGTACTCCTGTTATACCGATATATTTGATTTGACGGATAATAGGATACGAAGAGAAAAAGATCCCCAAGCCCATTATACATTAATCGACCAGAAGGAGTAAATGAACCTAGCTGAATCCAAGTTTGCCCTCCGTCATTTGAACGAAATGTACCTCCTCCATCATTATTGGTAAATATTTCATCAGGGTTTAAAGGATTTTGAGCTATTGAATTTGATCCTATTCTCGCTTCCTTTCTTTCCCAATGGGGATTTGCCTGAGAGATATCTTCACACAACCATAAGCCACCCCAAGTGGTTAACCAAACTCTTTTTCCAGTAGGATCATTTATGTCAAATAATGGCTCTTGAAACCCCGATGACATACCTACTGGCCCTCTCGCTTTCCAGTTAATAGCGGGCTGAGTGGTATGGTTAAGGGAGGATGAGAGATCTTGACTGTAAACGTCGAATGAGAGAACAGTAGTCAGCGTAATAAAGGCTGAGAGAATTAACCGCATAGAAGTGCAGATGCTTTTTTAGTGTTCCTAAACTAGGGAAAAAGGCAAAAGAAGAAAAGCCCGAAATGTCAAAATAGTCAAAAATCCCTAAGTTGATGCTCCGTACCTTGCCGAAACTTTAATTAGGATTACAACCTACTATCTCAGCCTTAAAAGCACCTCCCGATGATGGACTAGCGATAAAGTCAGGCTGAAGGATAACAGAGTTCCAGGCTTTGTAGCTAGTTCTTGAGGAGCTGTTCAGGTTCTCAGTAGAGACAATACTTCCCTTTCCGCTTATCTCATTTAAACCTTCTGGCAAAGTGGCCGATACAGCATAAACAGCGGGGCTAATCTTAAAATCAGCCGACTCATAACTCACCGCCACGGGGTCAGTAGAAACTACACGAAGTTTATAATGATCACCCGAAGGAATACCGTGAGGCACCTGAATATTAACAGGAAAAATAGCTGACAAGCCCGAAAGCAAAACTGTAGAATCTGCGAAATTACCGGTGGAATCTGAGAGCTCTACCCGGAACAGATTGTCGACATTATAGCTACCTGTCACTTCCATCACCACTTTTATTATTTCGCACTGACCTACCTGTTCTTTATCGAGATTCGCAAAAATGAAAGGGTCATTGGTTTCTACATTGATCAGATAATCTTCTGTTTCGCCAGTAATATAGGTGCCGCAGGAAGTCATGTCAGTTCCGGTTTCTATTTCAGTTTCGTCTGTGACTCTGAGCCGCAATCGTTTTATTCCAGGAGGGGTATTAGCAGGAACGGAGAGATTTAATTGGGGTGAATTATATTCTATGGAGGTGTTTGATAGCGTTTCATAATCATCTTCAAAGTCGCCATCGTCGTTTAAATCAATCCAGGCAGCCATTCGCCTTTTTGGAAAAGTGCCTTGGAAATCATGAATTTGAAGGAAGAGGATTTTATCTAAAATTCCGCCAATAATAGATTCTACCTTGTCAGAATTCAAAGAATAAGCCCCTCCGGACCATCCAGAATTAAATGAATTCAATATCAAACTTGAATAGGTTGGATAATTATATACACCCACTTCAGAAATGTAGGTGTCTGATGAACAGCCGTTAGTATGACTAGGAATACAATAACTTACAGGGTTTCCCGCCGTTTGCACGGTTAATTTTGACATAGAAGAAAAGCAGGTTTCTCCCGGTAATTTTGTGGCCACGTAGAGGTCATATTGAGTTCCAGCCAAAAGGCCGGTAACGATGATTGGGTTTGACTCATTTGCTAAAGCCAGAGAGCTGTCGGCTACCAAATAGGACAACCCAGAGGAATCAATACCCGTTATAAATTGCTCAAGGGTGGGAGTGGGATTACCTGATGGAACCGCCACATACCATACTTCCGCATTTTGACTTACAGGAGCGTTCAATACAAACCCATTATTGGTTTCATTGATGGCCTGCGGATAACCGGGCAAAAATAAAGAAGACCCCTGATTAATTTCAATAGGCTCAGAATCTGCATGAATGATGGGAACGGCCGTATTGGTGGAAATGATGCGAAGGCGGTAACCTGTACCTGAAATGGCTGAATTTGGAATCTGGCCATAAATGGGTGAAGTTTCTGAGGTGCCAATTTTAGTGGCGTTGCTGAAGTTACCATTGGCATCAGATAGCCAGAGCTCATACGAATTATGCTCCGAGAAAGCCCCGTTTCGGTAAAAAGTGACCTTTAGCGGTTCATTTACACACAAGGAGCTGGGGTATTTTGCAAAGATGATGCTATCAGCGACGGAGCTTCTAAAATAGTCTGTGGAATAGAGGCCGCTGTAATAAGTGGATACCAATAATCGACCGTCTGACTCGCGATACCAAATTCGGTTACGTTCATTACCGGGAAAATTTCCCGTGATTTCATTCCATATAGGAGACTGACTCAAAAAGTTATTAGTAAAAAATACACCGTCTGAAATTGATACAAAAACCTTATTCAAATTTGCCGGTTCAAACGCATAATAGAGGTTGTATGCATTCAAATTTTGTGTTTTATGCTGCCAAGTTTCGCCACCGTTCAGACTAAAATGGAGAGAGCCATATGAACCCCCAAAAATAATTTGAGGGTTGTCACGACAGACATTTAGTTGATTAAAATATAAATTTGGCAAACCTATTTCCTCATAAGTTCCAGTATTGTCAGGTAAAACAGAAATACGATAAAGATGGTTGGTTTCCTCTTCGCTGTAATTTTGGATTAAAAATTCATTTCCTGATGATGAATAAATATTCGGATAATTAAAATACTTATTAACAAGGATATTTTCTATCCTTTCTTTACCTGAGCCCACATCCAACACCTTAAAAAAGACTGTCTGATTGTTGATTTCGCTTGAAAACCTATAGCCATATATTACATTATTTATTTCATCATAAGCCAATGGGCCATAAGAGTTGCCAAGGTCAACGTTGTGATCGTCAAAATTTCCTTCCCGATCAAAAAATTTCAAAGAAGGGTCGGAGAAAAAGGCTAATTCCGGTTCATTTTTGTCTGTGTATTTTTTACTACCATACCCATAATATTGGGGAAATGAGTTAATGGGTTCAAGATAATCGATACCACCAAATGCCCAAGGTCTTAAATTCGAACCATGCGTAAATAGAAGCGAGTCATTAAAATTATTTGGGAAGTCCAGGTCATATACAAATGCAGTATTCAAATCTTTTCTTCGATCAGACGAAGAAATTTCAGATCCTGAAAACAAGCCAGCAATCAACTCAATATCTTGTTCACCCGAAGCAACAGCTGTGCCGGTTGAACTTACGCTTAGGTGGTTATCATAAGAATAAATAATAAAATTTGGGTTTGTAAACCATGACGACCCCCCATTTATGGAATAAACAAGACTACCCGAAAACATCGCAAATTTATTAGGGTCATCTTTGTCAACATGAAAGGATACATTACCTCGAAAATTGAAGTGAACACCACTAAATAAAGGGATTGACAAATTGACCCAGGTGTTTCCTCCATCATTACTTTTTCTAATCCAGTTAATTGAATTTTGATTGTAAGGGGCTTTGGTGTTTAAAGCGTATAGAATCTTATTGTTATTTGAGTCTTTCCCTATTGCTATTTCTGTATACTGTGATTGATTTGAAAGTGAAAGCGTCATAATGTTTGACCAGCTTCCACCTGTGGATGAAGAAGAGCGGTAGATTTTGCCGCTGGCCAGACCCACATAAATCAGACCATCATGATCAAAGGCCAGAGAAGTTGCAATAGGATCAGAATCTTGCCAAAAGGTAGCTTGAATATCTATGAATGTTTCGAATTCATATGTACTTCTATTAAACTTATAAACGGTATTAAATAAAGAATTAAAAGGCTCAAAACTGCAAGAATATAGCTCTCCCTGTGGATTATATTTTAAATAAAATGAATAGCTCGATTCATGAAAATTCCAGGTCTCTCCGCCATCGATTGAAATATAGAAATTGCCAAAAGTAGAAATTACCATTTCTAAAGGATTAACCGGGTTTTGTGCAATCGAAAAAACGCCCTCCTTTACACTTTCTACTTCATGCCAGGATGAATCTGCCAGGACATCTTTATTGTACCAAAGTCCGCTGTAAGTTCCCAGCCAAGCTTTTTTTTCCGATGGGTCATTTAAATCAAAGTGAAAATCTTTAAAACCTTCAGAAAGTGCTTTCGGTCCTCTAGGTTTCCAATCCACCGGTAGAGAAGCAGTTGTTTTTACTGTGTTCTGATCTTTATTATTTTGCTCTTCGGCTTTTCGCTTTAGAATCTCGGCCAGAAAGGCATCCTTTTTGGCCTGTTGTTGGGCAAAAAGAAGGGTGTCATAATTAACAGGATTTTGACCCTTTGCAGGAAAAGAGAGCACTGCAAACAGGGCAAAAAACAGCAGATAGGTGTGCTTCATTTGGTGGAAATACGTTCAAGTGGTTCATTCCTCAAAACTATTCAAAAAGGAAAGAAAAGTGAACGATTTCCATCAAAAGCTCTAAACCTCTATCATCCTATTTAACCGAAAATTATTGTTCTTAAACTCAAAAGAATCAGAAGAACGCCCACAACGAGTGTCATGGGTTTTCTTGGGATTTTATGGACAACAGAGGCTGCAACAGGAGCTGCTATAATTCCTCCGATAACCAAACCAATGATGATTTGCCAGTGATTTATTCCTTCAAAAAGGATGAAGGTTATTCCGCTGGCAAAGGCTACACCGAACTCAGTTGTATTTACCGATCCGATCGTGTAACGTGGATCCCGACCTTTTCCCATGAGAGAGGAGGTTACAATAGGTCCCCAGCCCCCGCCTCCGACTGCATCCATAAAGCCACCAAAAAGAGCAAGAGGTTGCAATCTTTTGACTTTCTTCTTTTTGATATTGCTTTTTAACCCTTTCCTGATAATCAGGAGGGCCAAAATAATCATATAACACGCTATGAAGGGCTTAATGGCCTTTCCATCAATTATATCCGTTAAAACGTATGCACCCACTACCGACCCCATTACCCCCGGTATCAGCAAATTCATAACCAGCTTTTTATTTACGTTTTTGTACTTAAAATGTGACAAAGCCGAGGCCCCGGTTGAAAACATTTCTGCCACATGAACTGCCATACTGCTTGCTACCGGCGGCACACCAAAGGCCAGTAAAAAACTGGTGGATGTAGCACCGTAGCCCATACCCATGGTGCCATCTACAAGCTGAGCAAAGATACCAATGGCAAGAAAAATTAGCAGATCGCTATTCAGACCCTTTCTGAAATTAGTCCAGGTTAATTGTTCAAGGTTACTGATGAGTAGAAACGTAATCAAACCCGTTAAAATCAAGGCCGGAATCACATACCACAGTTTTTCTGTACTTCCTTTTGGCTGTTTCCTTTTATTCATTTCATAAAATTTTACAATTAAGAGTCTGTCCCAACAAACACTTCCGAAAGGAAAACCAGGAGAAAACGTTTTATCTGAATTCCCGAATGGATAATATTTACTCGATTGAGTATTTAATGGGTTTAATACTTTACAAAAGTAACACAAACCCTACTTGTCCTACCTTTTTTATAGAGTATTTAATTTTATCACCTCTTTCAATGGGTAAGGCTTTCAAAAAGAGATGTATAGTTAGATTAGGACACTTGAAAGTATCCATTATTTAAAAGCCCCAAATCCTTCCTGCCGTGAACACATAATCCAGTGGAACGTCAGTCTCTTCGGCATCTGGGATGTGTTCTTCGGGTTCAAAAAAGCTGAGGCCAACTATGAGGGTGTTTTCAGTTTTCAGGCTTAAAAAGCGATCATAATATCCTTTTCCATAACCTATTCGGTTACCCGATTTATCATAGGCCAGTAAGGGAGCAATCACCAGAATATCATCTTCAGTCTTAAAAAATGCTTCAGAAGAGACTCCTTCATTGACTGGTTCGGGAACATTCCATCTATTGAGTTCTAAGGGAGTATCTTTCTCGTACAGATGGTGGGTAAGAATGCCATCCGGTTCAATTTTCGGAACATAAACACTCACCGGGAAGTCAGCGTGGAGGGTATCTAAAATATAACTCGTATCGACCTCATTCCGCTCCTTCACAGGCAGATAGCAATGCACCCGATCATACCGATGCATCATCAGTCGGCTGAAAAGCAACTCTTTGATGGCCTTGCTTTTGACGGCCACTTCGTCGTCTGTGAGTAGCAGACGTTTCTCCAGATAGGCTTTTCTTAGGGCTGATTTGTTCATTTTTATTAAAATACTCGTGGCACGACTATACTCGTCCGTGAGGAGTCGTGCCACGAGTAAGGCAGAAGTTATATTTTATCAAACCCGCAATATGGCTGCAGCACTTTCGGAATATTGATTCCCTCCGGCGTCTGGTTGTTTTCTAAAATAGAAGCCAGAATACGTGGCAATGCCAAAGCAGAACCATTCAGGGTATGCAGTAATTGGGTTTTGCCATCCACTTTATGGCGAAGTTTGAGTCGGTTAGCCTGATAGTCTTCAAAATTTGATACCGAACTTACCTCCAGCCAGCGTTCCTGGGCCGCTGAATACACTTCAAAATCATAGGTAATGGCCGCTGTAAAACTCATATCGCCGCCACAAAGTCTGAGAATTCTGTAAGGTAATTCTAGTTTTTCCAACAGACCTTTGACGTGGTCAATCATCTCCTCTAAAGCCTGATAAGAATCCTCCGGTTTTCTGATCTGAACAATCTCCACTTTATCAAACTGATGAAGGCGATTTAGGCCTCTCACATGAGCTCCCCAGCTACCGGCCTCCCGTCTGAAACATGGTGTATACCCTACATTTTTGATAGGCAGGTTTGCTTCGTCAATGATTTCATTCCGGTAAATATTAGTGATCGGAACTTCCGCGGTGGGGATCAGATACAGTTTGTCTGCCGTGGCTTCATACATCTGACCTTCTTTATCAGGCAACTGGCCAGTACCGTAGCCTGATTCCTCATTGATCATAATGGGCGGCTGCACTTCAAAATACCCGGCAGCAATGGCCTCATCCAGAAAAAAGTTAATCAAGGCACGCTGAATACGGGCTCCTTTTCCCTTATAAAACGGGAAACCAGCACCAGTCACTTTGTTGCCGAGCTCAAAATCCACAATATCATAATCGCTGATAAGCTCCCAATGAGGCTTAGCTCCTTCATGTAATTTAGGGATTTCGCCTTGAGTCAATACCGTTTCATTATCATCCGCTGATCTACCCACCGGCACACTTTCATGCGGCAGGTTTGGTAGCGTATATAAGTGCTCTGTTAGCTCAATACTCACCTCACGCAATACTTCTTCAAGCTCTTTTGACTTGCTCTTCAGCTCGCCTGTTTGAGCTTTGGCCTGCTCGGCTTCCTCTTTCTTGCCTTCTTTCATCAGCATTCCTATTTGTTTGGAAATGCTGTTCGACTGAGCAAGCGTATCGTCAAGTTCTTTTTGGGTATCTCTTCTTTTCTGATCCAGTTCCAGAGCCTTTGATACGGCTTCTTCAGCATTCGGAAGGTTCTTTTTTTGAAGCCCCGCAATGGTTAACTCCTGATTTTCTTTGATGAAATTGACTTGTAACATGCTCTAGTTTGTAATTAGTCGTCTATGGTAATTGATCTGGCCCAGGTGATAATTCAAATGGCCAAGCAAATGATAAATGAAAAATTGGGTGCTCATTTCGCTCCCGAATACCTGAAGAGGATAGGTCTTTGAAAAATCATCTTCCGATAAATTGGAAAGCATGGATTTGACAATTGCTATGGTTTCCTCAATGTCTTCGACTAGTTTTTGAGTCGTAAAACGACCTGTAAATTCTTCTTCCCGGTTTCTGACATAGCCAGAGTTGCCGAGAACAGCCCCAATGAAATGACGTAGGTTTCCGCAAAGGTGCATACTCAGATTACCACCCGAATTTGAAATGCCTTTGACTGTTTTGAACAGCAAATCCTCGGAATCATACTGAAGAATTTCCTCCTTCAGTTTTTTCAAATCTTTCTCAAAAACTGCCGCCAGTTCCGTCATTACTTAAAATTAATTTAATTCGTTTTTATTAGTCTTAGTTGAACTCAAAAAGTCCTTCGTTTAGAGCCTCCAGAGCCTCATTTTTATGAGCAGAATCTACCAAAAGAGAGATGTTATGCTCTGATGCCCCGTAAGAAATCATGCGAATCGGAATGCCTTTCACGGCTTCCAGAATACGAATAGCAATCCCGGGTTTATCAGCAAGGAAGTTTCCAACGATACAAATGATGCTTTGATTCCGGTCATGCTCCTCCATGTCAGCAAACTGGCTCAGCTCTTCGGTGATTTTATCCAGATTTTCGGGGTTATCAATCGTCACCGCCACTGATACCTCCGAAGTGGTAATCATATCCACCGGTGTTTTGAATTTCTCAAAAACGTCAAAAACCTTTCTCAAAAAGCCATAGGCATTGAGCATTCTGGTGGAATGCACATAAATGGCCGTGATATTGTCTTTGGCAGCAATAGCCTTGATTTCTGCACCTCCACTGATAGAGGATTTGATGACCGTACCTGGTGCATCAGGAGCCATTGTGTTTTTCAATCGAACCGGAACTCCTCTCATTTTCGCCGGGGTAATTGTACTTGGGTGAAGTATTTTTGCTCCGAAATAAGCCAACTCGGCAGCTTCTTCAAAAAGCAGCTCACGAACAGGGAAAGTCCGTTTTACAATCCGGGGATCGTTATTGTGCATGCCGTCAATATCGGTCCAAATCTGAATTTCTTCAGCTGTAATGGCTCCACCAATCAAAGAAGCGGTATAATCAGAACCTCCGCGTTTCAGGTTATCAACCTCACCGCGTGGATTACGACAAATAAAGCCTTGAGTAACCAGAATCTGCTTGTCGGTTTGAGTAGCCAAAAGAGCTGAAAGCTTTTCCTCAATTTTGGCTAATTCGGGCTCATTATCAGCATCAATACTCATGAATTCAAGAGCCGGAAGCAATACCACGCTTTCTCCTTGTTCCTTCATATAAGCGGTAAAAATCTGGGTGCTAAGCAATTCACCTTCAGCCACCATCTGCTTATCATGCTTTTGGGTGTAGATTTTGAGGTCGGCCAACGAGCGAATAAAGCCGAACTCTTTTTCAACGATCGCTTTACCATCTGTAAGACCGTTTTCAGTGCTAAACAGCTCCGTCAAAAACTGATCATAGTGAGCTTTCAACTCATCAATCTGTTTGTTGGCTTCAGCTTTTTCTCCCTTCATCAGAGACTCTCCGATAGCCAGCAAGGCATTTGTACTCCCTGAAAGAGCCGAAAGCACAACTATTTTGCGGGTTTCATTGGCCGTAACCAAATCCCGAATTGATTTCATACGTTCGGGTTTTCCGACGGACGTTCCCCCAAATTTCCAAACTTGCATTTCCTTATTCTATTTATGATGTTTTGATTTCTAATTTCGGATGTTTTACCTGTTTTTATTGCTTGAAACTACCGTTTTGATAGAGGCAACTATAATAGATAATAGTTCGTCACCTTCTTTCAATAGTGGTTTCGTATCCTCAATAAACTTTTCCGAACTTATGGCATTTATGTATTCAAGCCAAAAGAGGCTTTCATCTAACTCTTCTTCTACAATTCTCAATTTATTTAAAAAATCTGGCCTTGATTTTCCACGGCAAACCGCCCGATAATTTGCAGCAGAAGAACTAGAACTTTTGCTAAGCTGATAGTTAACAACTCTGTATTCTTGTGCATCAGGCAACTTTCGTAAAAAGAACACTGTCTGAACCGACCAATCAAAAAACCTCTTTTTTAACTCTACTTGTGTCATTGTGTAAACTATTAAGATTGAAGATGCCTATTCACGCACTCCTATTTTATCATTCCGAAATCCCAAATCAAAAATCCGAAATCGATAACATTTTTAAAGCCGTTATCCCAGCTTCATCACCTTTATTACCGTGTTTTCCTCCTGCTCTGTCCAAAGCTTGCTGATAGGTGTTTGGTGTCAATACACCGAAAACAACCGGCTTATTATATTTCAGACTGACATCAGTCAATCCTTGTGCCACGGCATTATTGATATAATCATTATGCTTAGTTTCGCCCTGAATAACGCAGCCAATTGCGATCACTGCATCGATATCATCACGCTGAGCAAAAACCTGAGAACCATAGCTCAGCTCGTAGCTGCCGGGTACTGTGGCAGAAATGATATTTTCCTCTTTGACACCGTTTTTAAGAAGAGTTTCAATGGCTCCATCACGAAGGGCGAAAGTAACCTCCTCGTTCCATTCGGCGGTTACCACGGCTATCCGCTTGCTACTCATATCTTTGAGTCCATTGGTTTTATAAACGGAAAGATTTTTATGTGCTGTACTCATGAATTGAATTGATATAAAAAAAGGGATAAACCGGCTGGCCTACCCCTTTGAAATATTTTTGCTTGGGTTAATTACCAGCTTCTGCTTCCAGTTTTGCCTTATACTTCGTAGCGGCAAGGTACTCTGTGGATGTTGAATAGTTATCTACTACTTCACCATAAGCCTCAATAGCACCCTGTTTATCACCAGCCACTTCATAAGCAGTAGCTAATTTCATTAAATAAGCCGGTGTCATTTGTTTGTTTGACTTGTAATCAACGGCTTTCTGATACTGAGAAATAGCACTTTGAGCATCGCCCTTTTCTAAATAAGCGTCTCCTAACAGAGCATAAGCTCTTCCCTGAATAACAATATCATCAGCACTGAAGTCACTAAGGTATTCAATCGCCTCATCAAATTTACCCTGCTTCATGTATGCTACACCTACATAAAACTTCGCCAGGTTTCCAGCAGGAGAACTTCCGTAGCTATCAGCTACTTCAAGCAAACCGGCATTTCCACCAGTGCCGTTTAAAGCAAGCTCTAATGAATCAGACTCAAAGTAGTAAACAGAGTCATACATGCTCACCTGAGCTTCCTGATTCTGTTGTTTGATAAAATACTTATAACCAAGAACGCCCGCAACTGCGGCAATAACCACCCCGGCTATGATGTATAGTATATTTTTATTCTGGTTGAAAAATGACTCCGCTTTACCAAGCTCCTGCTGAAGTACTTCAGCACTTTCAATAATTTCAATACCAGATTTTTCTTTCTTCGCCATTTTTTTGGTTCAGCTTAAATTTTTGAGGTGCAAATTTAGGAAATTGATTTTAATTCATTCTAATCCGATCATAAAATTACAAGCCTCTTAATTTCAATGCTTTCTACAAAAGCAAAAAAGAGGCTCGAAAGCCTCTTTTCTGTCAATATTTTATATCGATTACTCCATCACAAATGGATAATCCTCTTGAACATAGATATCTTTGAAAGCTTCGGAAGCATCAGGGAAAGGAGACTCTTCAGCAAACTTCACTGCTTCTGCCACCTGGTCCTTGATTTTTGCATCGATTTCGCTTAACTCGTCTTCTGTTGCAATTTTATCTTTCAAAATTCTCGCCTTCACCAGTTCAATCGGGTCACGCATTTTCCACTCAGCTACCTCCTCTTTAGTTCGATACTTCTGAGGATCAGACATTGAGTGACCTCTGAAACGATACGTTTTGAACTCCAGATAAGTAGGACCATCGCCTTTTCTGGCTCTGTCTGCCGCTCTGCTTACTGCTTCGTGAACAGCCTCCACATCCATCGCATCTACCGGCTCAGATGGAATGTCATAAGACTCCCCAAGCTCATAAAGCTCTCGAATGTTTGAAGTACGGGCTACAGAAGTACCCATGGCATAACCATTATTTTCAACGACAAAAATAACCGGCAGTTTCCATGTCATGGCAAGGTTAAACGCCTCATGAAATGCTCCCTGACGAACGGCTCCATCACCCATGTAACAGATACACACTTTCCCTGTCTCCTGATATTTCTCAGCAAAGGCGATACCTGCACCCAATGGAATCTGAGCACCCACAATTCCGTGGCCGCCAATAAAACCAACCTCTTTATCAAAAATGTGCATAGAGCCACCCTTTCCTTTGGTGGTTCCTGTTACTTTACCGAAAAGCTCAGCCATAACAGCTCCGGGGCTGGTGCCCAACGCCAATGGTTGGCCATGATCACGATAAGACGTAATGTATTTATCTCCTTTCTCCAGAGCAGAAACTGCTCCGGAAGAACAAGCCTCCTGACCAATATACAGGTGACAAAAACCTCTGATTTTCTGCTGACCATAAAGCTGGCCGGCCTTCTCTTCAAATTTACGCTGAAGCATCATTGACTCATACCAGTACATGTATTGCTCCTTGTTGTATTTTGTTTTCGCTGCTGCTTTTTTCTTTGCTGCTGCCATAAGTGATTGCTGTTTGTACGCAGAAAATGAATTCTGCCTTTTGGTTCAGGGGGGCAAAGATAGGGCTTAAACGTTTATTGAGGAAAAAACTGTGAGAATAAGATTGAAGCAGACAAAAGACCTGAGACTTAAGACCAGAGACTGATAGAAATTTGCAACTTTGCACAGCACAGAAACACTTATGCACCTTCGGTCAATCAGACTTTTCAATTTCAGAAACCATTCAGACTCCTCCTTTGAGTTTTCTGAGAGGGTAAATTGTATTGTTGGTGAAAACGGATCAGGTAAAACCAACCTTCTTGATGCGGTTTATTTTCTGTCTTTGACCAAAAGCTCGATTCAAAAGCAAGATGCCCTGAGTATCTCCTATGATGAAGAGTTAATGGTGATCAGTGGTGATTTTCTGGAGAAAAATCAACCTGAGAATATAACGGTCAGCCTGCAAAGGGGTCAAAAGAAAAACGTGCTGGCTGACAAAAAAGCATACGACAGGCTCTCTGACCATATTGGTAAATACCCAGTAGTCTTGATCGCTCCTGACGACACAGACATGATTCGGGATGCCAGCGATACCCGAAGGAAGCTTTTTGATGGTATTATTTCTCAATTTGACCCTGACTACCTCTTACATTACCAGCACTACAACCGCCTGCTTGATCAGCGAAACAGCCTGCTGAAACAGTTTTATGAAAGGGAGTATTTTGATCAAAAAATGCTGGATAGCTATTCAGAACCTTTGGTAAGGCTGGCCATGGAAATTGCCGGCAAAAGAAAAGATTTTATGATGGGTTTTATGCCTTTGGTTCAAAGTCATTACGAAACGATTAGCGGAGGAAAAGAAACCGCCCAAATCATTTATGACACCGAGGTCAATCAAAACTTTCAGGAAGTTTTCAGAAAAAATCAGAAACGGGATATAGCAGCCAACCGAACCACTAAAGGTGTGCATAAAGACGACTATATTTTTGAGCTGGACGGCCAGCCAATCAAAAAGTTTGGTTCGCAGGGTCAGCGAAAATCCTTTGTTTTGGCTGTGAAACTGGCTCAATTTGATTTACTGGAAAAACACAAAAGCAAAAAACCGCTGCTTCTGCTGGATGATATTTTCGATAAACTCGATGACCAACGAATTGCCAAACTCATTGAAAAAATAGATGATGAAACCTTTGGACAAGTTTTCATCACCGATGCCCGGCCCGAACGTACCAAAAGAATTTTGGAAAAGGTAAAGGCCAATGTGAGTTATTTTGAGCTGTAATTCGTTACCTTAACATATGCCAAATACACAGGAACCAGCCAAAGGAAAATTACTAATTGCCGAACCTTATTTAGGAGATCCTAATTTTGAACGTTCTGTCATTTTACTGTGCGAGCATAATGAGCAGGGGTCGTTTGGTTTGGTACTCAATCAGCTCTCAAACCTCACTTTACAAGATGCTATGAGTGATGTTTACGGCACAATGCCACTTTATGTGGGTGGGCCTGTAGAGTATAATACGTTACACTTTCTTCATCGCTTAGGCGAGCAAATACCGGATACTGTTAACTTGGGAAACGGCATTTTCTGGTCAGGGGATTTTGAAACTCTCAAAACCTTGATCAATCTCAAAAAAGTTGATGAAAACGATGTTCGCTTTTTTCTTGGTTATAGCGGCTGGGGCGAAGACCAACTAGACAATGAAATGAAACGCAATAGCTGGATTGTACGCGGCTGTGACCACGAACTCATTTTTGATACCGATACCGATACATTCTGGAGAAAAGTTTTACGCGATATGGGTGGGAATTATAAGGTGATGAGTAATTATCCGAGGGATCCGCGGTTGAATTAAAAAATTTAGACCTCGAAGGTCTTGAAGACCTTCGAGGTCTGCCTGATAACAGGAGGTATTAATACTTCCACACCCGAAAAACCTCCCCTTCATCATATTGGCTGCCCTCCCTCAACTCCATCTCCAGAAAGGCATCCGCGTCAGAAAGATTGGCCAAGTCACCACTGCCATGGCCTTCATTGGGAAGGGCTTTGAGAACACCTTTATCATTGGCTAACTGTACCTGCATAAAGTAGCTCAGCTTAGGAACAAAAGTTACTTCAACGCCAAGTTGGGCGTGTTCTGTTTTGGGTTGTAAACCAAAGCAGGCTTCCAGCCACGGTTTAACATACCTTACAGCACACATAAAAGCCGAAACAGGATTACCAGGTAGAGCAAAAACCACCTTCTCTCCTTTTTTGCCAAACCACATCGGCTTACCGGGTCTTTGCTGGATTTTATAAAAAACCTTCTCTACTCCTACTTTCTCCATGGCGGTTGGCATATAATCTTTCTTGCCGGCAGAAACGCCTCCTGAAAGGATCAGGGCATCATAATTATTTAAGAGCTCATCGAGTTTTGAGACAGTTTCTGCAAGATCATCGGCAATGTGAAATTGGTCGGTGGTTTCGCATGAATTGGAAATATGTTCCGAAATGGCATATACATTGGACTTTCGAATTTGATGCGGCTCTGGAGTTTCATGGACCTCCACCAATTCATCTCCACTCGTAATCACTGCAACTTTTGGTCTCTTTTTTACCAAGACTTCTGACTTACCAACGGTAGCCAAAACCGCTAGATCCGGACTTTTCAGCTGGTGTCCTTTTTTGAGGATTACATCTCCTTTTTTTCTATCAATCCCCTGGTAATGAATATTCTTTTTTACTTCTAAACCATCAGGTAAAATCAGTTTTCCATCCAAAACAGTTGTATCCTCAACCCGGATAACAGAATCTGCTCCTTCTGGAAGTGGAGTACCAGTCATAACCTCCACAGCCGTTTCCTTTTGATTCAACCTTACGGCAGCTTCACCAGCATACTGTGTTCCGAGAATATTGAAGGTGCGACAACCAGACACATAATCTTCGGCCCTGAAAGCAAAGCCATCCATGGTCACCCGGTTAAAAGGAGGGAAATCACGATCAGCACATATATCCTCAGCCAAAACTCTACCTACAGAACCCCAAAAAGGCACAGGCTCAACGCCAAAATCGCGTGTTTCATTGAGAATAAGTTCCGTTGCTTGTTTGACAGAAATGAAATCCATTAGAATGTGTTTGGGGCGTTTAAAGATAGGTTTTTTGAAAGTACGGCCGGGTCGTCAAAGCCTTTGTGTCTCAGCACCTTTTCGGTAAAAACTACTTAAAAGTCATCGGTTCATCCCGCTCATGAATAGGCTGTGCTTTGTCCCTAAGGTGGGCAATTTGCTTTAGAGCAAAAACACCCTTCACTTCCGCTAAAAGCGATAAGGCAATTTCATCAGGCGTATTGGCTCCAATCTCAAGACCTACGGGTGCATAGATATTCTGCATCAAGTCTGCCGGAATGGCATCACCTTCTTCCGCCAACTCAGCCCAGATACGTTCAGAACGCACCCTGGGCCCCAACATGCCGATGTATTTCGGCTTTTTCTTACTGAGCTTTCGCAGGTTTTCCTTGTCGGTATGCAGGGAGTGAGACATCAGAACCACCGCAGTGTAATCATCAAATTCAATGCTATCAAAAACCTCGGGAGTCATAAGGTTGACGCCCTCCATCGGGCTCACTTTATTTTCGGGAGCTACCACGGTAATGTCCCAACCAAGCTCTATCGTTTGCCTTAGCAAAGGATAAAGATCATATTGATGCCCTAGCAAAATCAAATGGTACGCCGGAGGCAGAACCTCAACAAAAAGGCTCAATTCATCACTAAGATGAATATTTTTTGACTTGTCCAAACTCCTAACGGCTTGAGCCAGCTCATCAATATTAACACCTTCTTCCTTTAAAATCTGTAGACTTTCAGAACCTGTAAACTCCAGCAGCTCCCCCAGCAAATCACTGTTTTCTGAGCGAGTTACTTTTACCAGTTTGCTGATTTTCCGCGGACCTCCTGTGATTCGTTTTAATAACTCAATCTGATTATCGGCTCGACTTCTGTCAACAGGCGTAAACAAAACGTCAATCACCCCGTTACAGCCCAACCCAACACCTATCTGATGATCATCGTCAATGGTCGTGTCATACGTAATAGCTGACGCTTTCCCTTTCAAAATGGCCATTCGGGAGCGTTTCAGGGCATCTCCTTCCAGACAACCTCCACTTATACCCCCAACCCAGTTTCCGTTCTCCGAAACCAACATTCGGGCTCCCATCCTACGGTAAGAAGAGCCTTCTACACGAACAACAGTAGCCAAAGCCAGCTTCTCCTCCGGCGGAGTCTGATCAAACTGACGAATAATATTTTTGATTTCTTTCAAGAGATTTTATTGAAATTATACTCCAAATTTAGGAGTTAAGAGAAAAGCGGGATTTGATAAACCCTAAATTTTCATTCACTATTACTAAGTTTAACATCTACGAATCAAGAATTTCAACTCACCTCTTCGTATTATGGAGAACATAATCAAAAGTCCGTATTAAGCATATGCCAAACAAACTTAAGGAAGTCCTTAAACCTAACCTAAAACCCGAAGCCTGGCTTACCATTCGTATAGGAACCTCGGAGGGGCGTTTCCTTGGGCCGGGTAGGGTGGAGTTGCTGGAGAGAATAGCTGAAACGGGCTCCATCAATAAGGCCGCCCAAAGCATGAAAATGTCTTACAAAAAAGCCTGGGAGATGATTCATGACATGAATGAACAATGCAAAGAACCGCTGGTCATCAGCAAATCAGGTGGCGAAGATGGTGGAGGAACGCAGGTCACCGAACAAGGCCTTCTTTTAATCAAAGAATACAAAAAGCTTGTGGAAGAAATACAGTCTTTTGCCGAATCAAAACTCCGTTGAAGACTGTTTTTTTAGAATTCGTTATATATTTGAAAACATAACGCCTGTCTTGAGTAAGAAATCAATTATATATTCATTTGCCCTTCTGGTTCTTGGAGCACTATCGGCCAGGGGCCAAAAAGAAATCATCTCCGAAAATCAGGATTTGTTGTGGACGCGATACCATCTGACCACACATTTTTCTGACCGTTGGAAATGGGTCAATGAAGCAGATAATCGAGTGTTCTTAAGTTCCTTTCACCGGGCTCAGTTTATCACTCACTCCCATGTTCATCGCACTTTGGGCAAAAATACAGAAGTGGCCCTAGGCTTTACATATTCAAATGTTAACCCTCCCGAACCCTTTGAGACAAACCCTAAAAGTACGTCTGAATATCGCCCGTTTCAGGAGTTTTATTTTAAACAGGCAATGAATGATAATCGCGTGAAAATTCAACATCGATTTCGGACTGAAGAGCGATTTTTCAATCCTGCGAATGGTGTGACAAATTTTAACTGGCGATTCAGATACCAACTAGCTCTGAGCTACTCGATTAATAGGGTAATTGAAGCTAAAGCCAACGAGGAGATCTTTATCAACGCAGGAAAAAATATAATTTATAACACCTTTGATGCTAGCAGGTTTTATGGAGCATTGGCCTTTAAAATTGGAAAACCCCTGACTTTTGAAGCGGGTTATTTGAGGTCTGTACAGCAATTGTCTACCGGAAATCAATTCCTCAAAAGAGATAATATTCGACTTACCCTTTTCCATCAAATCGGTCCGAACTCCTAATGAATTTGATCATTCAAAACATTGAACTTATCCTCCTCTTTTTCGGGATAGCTCTTTTATACTCCTCTGTGGGTTTCGGTGGCGGAAGCAGCTATCTGGCCATTTTAACCTTATTCGGTATTGAGTTTCGTACCCTGCGGGCAATCTCTTTGCTTTGCAATATCACCGTAGTTTCTAATGGTTCTTTTCAATTTTACAGACAGGGTTTTTTGAAGTTCAAAAAAGTAGTTCCCCTGGTTCTTTTCAGTATCCCAATGGCTTACTTTGGAGGGAGAATCCCTATTCAGGAGGAAATATTTTTTATCATTCTGGGCTTTGCACTTTTATTAGCCGCTCTATTGATGTGGATTCAAAAAAGCCTGCAAATGTCTTCGGTGAGCATGAACACTGAAACCTGGTGGTTCAATGGCTTGATAGGTGGTAGCATTGGATTTTTATCGGGCTTGGTGGGAATTGGCGGTGGTATTTTTCTTTCTCCGGTTCTATATCTCCTGAAGTGGGATGAAGCCAAGGTGATTTCGGCTACGGCCAGTTTTTTTATATTAGTCAATAGCATTTCCGGTTTGGCTGGTCAGGCAAGCTCGCCGGAGTTCCAAATCGATTTACTTTTGGCTCTCACACTCATGGCATCTGTAGCCTTGGGAGGCCTAATCGGAACTTACGTGGGCACAAAACGCTTTAAAGCAGTGACTGTTCGGCGAGCTACCGCTATCTTAGTGGCCTATGTGGGAGTCCGGATTTTGATAAAATATATTGGATAATGGCTATGAAAATAAAAGTCTTGTGTTTTGGAATAACCCGTGACATTCTCGGTGGATTTGAAAAAGAAATTGAACTCCCTGAGGGAGCCAGTGTAGCCTTTTTAAAACAAAGACTAACAGATGAATATCCACAATTTCAAAAGCTGAATTCGCTCAGAATCGCCGTCAACGAAGAATACGGAAATGAGGAGTTGGTGATTACAGAACAAGATGAAATCGTTTTGATTCCACCCGTGAGTGGTGGGTAAACAATTTTAGAATGGTTGAAAATATTGAAATAATACTGTCTAATGAGCCTTTAAGCCTCTCCGTATGCCAATCCTTTGTAGAAGACCCGGCGGCCGGCGGTATTGTTCATTTTGTGGGTGCGGTTCGCAATCACACCAAAGGAAAGACTGTAATACGGCTTGATTTTGAGGCCTATGAGCCTATGGCCATTTCAGAAATGCAGAAAATAGCCGAACAAGCAATTCAAAAATTCGGCGTTATGAAAATAGCCATTCACCACAGAGTAGGAACACTTGAAATAGGGGAATTACCCGTAATTATCGCTGTTTCTTCAGCTCATAGAAAGGCGGCTTTTGAAGCTTGTCAATATTGTATTGACACCTTGAAGGAAACCGTACCTATATGGAAAAAAGAGATATTTGAGGACGGTGAGGTATGGGTGAGTGCTACACCTTAAGCTCAAACTCTTCTCTCTCCTCCGGCGTATTTACATTTTTCAAAATAGCTGGATTTTCAGGCTGAACCTCCTCAATATCACTGTTAATCAAAACCTTCCGGGGGCAACTGTAACCCAAAGTCAGAAACTCCATTAATCGCATGTATGCCTTGGGTTCCCAAAGTGTTATCAAGGGGTCAGGAAAATTCGTTTCAAGATTATGGAAAGCAGTGGCTATCTTATGAAGGTTTCGCTTTGAAATAAGCTCCTCAAAAACAGAGGTATTCACCAGAGGTAAATCACAAGCCACCACAAGCCAGGCTGCATTCGGGTCAGACTGGAAGGCTGAGGCGATTGCTCCGAAAGGACCCAAACCCTCAAATTTATCAGTAATACAATTATATCCTGGATATTGATCTGGTCTGCAAGAAACTAAGGCCTCAATTTTTACTTTTTCAAACTCTTTCAGCAAGTAATCAACCTGAGGTAAGCCATGATAATCAATCTGGCCCTTATCCTCTCCCATTCGGGTACTTTTGCCACCAGCCAATACTAACCCTTTGATTACCGGAGTTTCAATACATCTCTTAACTAAGCTTACGATTTCTTCTTTCTGGTCAATTCTTAAAACCGGCTTGTCTTTTTGTAAGTCTTTCAGCCACTCAAAGGGAGCCCCCATACCATCGCAAAGAATGAAACCTTTGACATTCGTCAGTTGATCAAGCCGTTTTTTCAGTGATGCTTCTTTCTTTGGATGAATTAAAACCAATTGTTTATTGGCCTGAAAATGATTTCCATTGACCAGAACGAGCTCCTGATCATTGAGCAGAATTTTCTTGTCAAAATCGTTCAGATCTTGTTTGTCAAAGCGGAAATACTTGATTTTGTCGGTCAATTCATTGCTCCTCAACCCTGCCTCTTCCGAATCTCCGAACGAGTGATCGGCATCTATGTATGTGCTGTTTGGTATGTTTAAGCCTTCGATGATTGCCGCTGCTAACTCCTGAATCTCTCCACATGGAGCACCTACAAGCGATAATTCATTTCTCCCGAAGTTTCCGATTTCTGGTTTAGACAGTTTGGTGTGTTTTTGATGCTTTTTCATAGCTCACAATACTTTGACCGAATTTACGTATTTTTGATCAAGGCAAATTCAATAGAATATGAATCCTCAGATTTTGGTAGACGACAAAGGTAACGAAACAGGCGTTTTTATCCCGATGGCCGAATGGAACCGGATAAAGGAGCAATACCCGGAAATATCGGGGGAGGAATTGAATGATCGACAGAAAATGATACTTGATCAAAGATTATCTGATCTGGAAAACCACTCTGAAAAGTTTAGACCAATTGAGGGATTATTTGAAAGCATTTCCCGCAAATGAGCTATACTGTCTTTTATCATGAGGACGTCCAGAATGATATTCAGGACGCGGTTGACTGGTACGATTCCATCGATAAGAAACTTACAGACAGCCTATTAGAAGAAATTTATAATGCAATTAAAAGAATTTCTGAAAATCCACAATTTTATGAGACAAAGTACCGGAATGTAATAAGAGTGAGATTGCTGGAACGGTTTGATTATGGGCTTCATTTTGTTCTTAGGGAAAATGCCAAAGAGGTTTTCGTCCTGGCATTTCTACATGGAAAGCAAAGCAGAAAGAGAGTTGTTAAAAGATTTATTTAAGACTTTTTCAAATCCTTCACTTCATCCCAAAGCTCCCAGCCCGAAAGCCCTGCAATGAGCGGACCCATGACAAAGCCCCTGGAATTGTAGAGACTTCCAGCTTCAAAGTCCAAATGAAGAAAAGAATAGATGGCCTGCCAGATACCGCAACTATTGTAGTTAGGGTCATTAGGGTCGCAGATTGCCGGAGAATTGATAAAGGTTTCCAGAGGAAAAATAAGGATTGCCAAAGGCACTAATATCAAAACAGCTAGCTTGAGGTATTTCCAATATTTAAAAAGCATGAGGCAAAGTTCATGAGAATTAGAGTAAAGACCTGTAATAATTGCTACAGTACTACTTTTACCCTGGGCTTTATAGTGGCTTTGCGGTGACCTATGCTTCCAAAGAGAAATCCCGCTTCCCGCCACTCTTGGCAATCAGCCGGGTCTCTTTGATAATGATATTATGCGAAAAGGCCTTACACATATCATAGATGGTCAGGGCCGCTACTGAGGCTCCCGTCAAAGCCTCCATTTCTATTCCGGTTTTACCGGTTAAAGAAGCCGTGCAAATGATTTCCACTTCGTTTTGAGCGTTGAGAGAGATTTCTACCTGACAATTTTCCAGCCCTAATGGATGGCAAAGAGGAATTAATTCGCCGGTCTTTTTGGCCGCCATCACTCCGGCAATAATAGCCGTCTGAAAAACAGGCCCTTTTTTGGTATGAATTTCTTCACCCTGAAGTTTCTCCATAATTTCACCATCCAAAACCACAATACTTCTGGCTTTAGCGATGCGTTTGGTCACCGGCTTTTCCCCTACATCTACCATAGATGGGTTTCCGGCTTTATCTAAATGGGTAAATTCCTGAGAGCTCATGCGTCAAAGATATTAATTTTCAACCTCATCAAGCAGCTCATTGAAAACCTTAAAACGTCTTTCTTTTATTTTTGCCTCGGCTATTGCCTCGGCCTTATTATAACCTCCACTGTAATACCGCTGAAACCAGGGTAATACCGAGATAGATGCGTCAAGAATTGAAGTTTTAACTGCCGATGCAGCACCTAGATAGAGAAGTCCCCCGGTTAGCAATAACGAGTTAAGCCCATTCTTGACATCACCGGCATAAAACTGGCCGAGCCCTGGGAGAATAATACTTAAGATTTTGGCCTTTTTAGGGCTTAATTTGTTGATTTTATCGTTTTCTCTGAACAACTCGTGCACTGCTAAGGTATCGGGAGCTATGTCTTTAAAAAGCTCTTCTGCCATCTCAAAATCTTCAGTGGCAAAGGCTAACATGGCTTCATAAAACACCTTTTGTTCAGTCTGATTTTCTTTTAGACTATCAGGTAAATTAAAGAGCTCTACCTGAGCTAGGTTATACTCCCTCAAAAGCAAATGACAGGAGATTTTTTGAAGAGTGATATCCGCCTGTTCGGTACCGGAATGTGTGAAATAGGCGAGGTCATAATAATAAGAAGCTTCCGCAAATTCACCGGTTTCATACAGGCAATCAGCCATTTTTTTATACGACTGTGGCCCATAAATATCATCAGAATCAAAAAACAGAACTCGTTTATAGGTCTCTACAGCATTTTGATACTGCTGGTTTTCATACAGCGAATTGGCAAAAAGAAAACTCTCTTCAATCCCCTGCGAAAAAGCCGAAAGACTAGTAATAAGCATTAAAAAGATCACTCGCTTCATGCTGCAGAATGTTTATTCTTTTTCTGTTTTTGACTTTGGCTGATTTCACCGACCCATAAATATTTCCCAAATAAAACCCGGTGCCAATGGCCGTATAAATCCAGGGGCGATAGTTATTAGCTCCAAACTGATTAAACTTACGATAGGCCTGAAAGGCCATTCCGCCGGTAAAAATCAGCGAGACTAATCCGTCTTTCCAGTTTCCGGTATAAGCTTTACCAAGGCCCGGAATGGCCGTTGACATAAAACCAGCCAGAAACGGACTTTTTCGCTTTCCATTCAAGCCTCTGTCTATGATTGATCGGTATCCTTCCGCTAAATAATTAGTGCTATCATTGACCAAGCTGACGTATTCCAAAGCCTTTTGAAAATCAGAATTAAATATCTCAGCGGTCGTATTCAATAAAGCTTTATCAGGCGAAGGTAGAGTTTTGTTGGTTTCCCAATAGTGCTGAGCTCTAGGCCAATCACGACCTGTCAAAAGAAGTTTTGAATACTCAATAGAATGTGGTCTCGGAATAAGGTTGAGATCCTCAAAAATTTCATTGCTACGACGTATGCCATCTTCCCAATTTCCTGAAAGCCGATACGATTTCATCAAGTTCAGTTTTGCGTTTGAATCCGATGGATTGAGAAAATTCAGCCTTTCAAACTCTTTTACCGCAAAATTATACTGCCCAGACTCCAATAAATACTCTCCAAATTTTCTGGTATTCGTCTCATTATAAAGGTTTTCCTGTGCTATTACTTTGAGGCTTAAACTCAAAATGCCCAGAAAAATCAACAATCCTTTCTTCATGTAATCTTATTTGTAAGAAGCCACCACCGGTACCAAAGGCTCGCGGGTAGGGTCATCTTTGAGAAGCATTAGTTTTTTGTCAAACTCATAATTTTGGGGCGAGAGCCCGTTGCATCGTGTCAGCCGGTCCATCGTCATGAGCCCACCCTTAATCATCCCGTGTGATTTTATGGCTAAAATGCCATATTCTGAACATGAGGGAGTGAATGTACAAACCGTCAAATCCTGCGAAGAAAAGAAGGTTTTGTAGAAGAGAAACAACCCGGAAAAAGCCGTCTGGAGCTCGTTCTGATTATTCTGAGCCTGCCAGTACGTCTTTTTTATGTTTCCGTCTTCCAGCATGTTTCGGTACAGGTTAGTACGCTTTCCGGAAGACTGAGCCATGCTATTTCCGCATAGCAGCAGACTTAGTAATAGGAATACGATACCTGTATATTTCATCTTCATCTTGCTGGTCTATAACAATGTTTTTGTAAGTAGTTTGTTGTAAATTTTTCTCTCCATCTGCTCCGTAACTGATCATGGTGACCTCCGTAGGAAACTCAACACCCTTGACATTGACATACTTTTTAAAAAACTGGCGGCTTACCATTCGCCCATCTTTATCATAGAAAATCATGGCATCAAGCCTACGGTTTTTCTTCAGCATTTTAATGTCCCCAAAGAGCTCTCTGAGCTTAGCGTCTGTGGGCGTCCAAGTCGTCAATACGCCGTCTGCAGTTTTCTCAACACTCTCAATTTTATAGATAGACGGTTCATCCTTTTTTGCCGTAAGGCCATAATCAGAAAGCTTCCCGGTAAGAGCCAGATGAAAAACTGTAAATTCAGGCATGAGTACGGTTTGACTTCTGCTTTTGAGTAGACCCGCCTTGTCAATGGTGTACAATGTTGTATCCTGAATAATCAGGTTCTCTTTCTCGGGGAAATTTAGTGTGTAAACGATTTTCTTGTAGATTTTATCATAATACACTTTGCCCATGGTCAGTCGGTATTTGCCATCAGCAAGTTTGTCTTTGACGGAAACGTCTGCCCGAAAACGATAAAATTGTTGAGCAACAGCCGGGGAGGCTGTTACCGAAAGAAAGAGTAAAATTATTAAGCTTAACTTTTTCATGAATATGGAAAAACAAAGCCCAAACTATAAAAATAGCCTGGGCTTTTCAAGAATGTCCTTTTGAGAATCCTTAGAAACCGATACCGGTTCCCCAGATAGCACCGTAAAGAACAACGTAGAAAATTATGTAAGCACCAGCTGTTACTAAACAACCGATTAACGCTTTTTTCGTTTGTTCCTTATCCTGATCTGTAAGAACATATACTAAAATTACACCAAGAAGTGTAAGTACACATCCCCACCAGAAAGCCGGAATACCTAATGGAAGATCAGCGGCAGCTAAAGCACCAGCTGTATCAGCACTTAGTTCAATACCTGAAACAAGGTCAGAGTTTTCAGCCTGAAGTTCTTCAAGCGTTACATCGCTCTCCTGAACATACTTTTCAATTTTGTTAAGCTGATCAAATTCAGCAGCGATTTCCTCTTCATTCAGTGTAAACGCCTCAGGCTGTGGTTCTGTGGCCATTGCAAAGGTCATTGTCAGACAAAGAACAGAAAGGATTGATAAAAGTTTTCTCATGGTCGATAATGATAAAAGGTTAATAATGATCAAACAATAATAGACTAATAAATTGATAATTCAAATAACGATGAGCCAAACCTTCTGAAGGTTTTGATTCGTACAAATCAAATGAAATAGCTGTAATTTACAGGATGTCAATCCTCAAAAAAGACAGAGAATTTTATTTTACGGGAGAACATTCTGTTGAATCATGAAAAAGTACCATCATTCCTTTCAAAACCTAGGTCAAATCGCCTCAAAAGCAACTTCTCTCCTTGAAACGAGCCAGAAAAGAAGGTCTGTCAGAGATTTTTCAACCGAACCTGTTGACCAGCAAATTATTGAAAATCTCATTCTTACTGCTGCCACCGCACCCAGTGGAGCCAATATGCAGCCCTGGACTTTCTGTGCAGTTTCTGACCCTGTAATCAAACAAAAAATCAGAGAAGCAGCAGAGAAAGAAGAAAAGGAAGGCTATCAAAACCGAATGAATGAAGAATGGCTGAAAGATCTTGAGCCTTTTGAGACCAACTGGCAAAAGCCTTTTCTGGAAGACGCTCCCTGGCTGATCATTGTATTCAAACAATCATATGGCCAAAAATCTGACGGTGGCAAAAAGCAACACTATTATGTCAATGAAAGCGTTGGCATCGCCTGTGGTTTATTGATCAACGCCATTCATCAATGCGGATTGGTTACGCTAACCCATACACCAAGCCCTATGAATTTTTTGAGTCAGGTTTTAAACCGACCCTCCAACGAAAAGCCCTTCCTTCTTTTGCCTGTTGGTTACCCGGCAGAAAATGCAATGGTTCCTGAGATTCCAAAAAAGACAAAAGACGAGCTGATCGTTTGGTACTGAAAAAGGGTGTAAATTTGCACTCTATTTCAACTGCGGGAATTTATATGCTGGAGCAATTAGAAGCCATTAAAGAGCGATTTAACGAGGTGTCTCAACAAATAGGGATGCCTGAGGTGGTCTCTGATATGGCCAAGTTTAAGAAGATCAGTAAAGAATATAAGGATCTGGAGAAGATCGTAAATGAATACAAAAAATACAGAGAAGTCTTAGATAACCTGGCAGGAGCCAAGGAAATTCTCAATACTGAGAAAGACGAAGAGCTGCGTGAAATGGCCAAAGAGGAAATTGACGAGCTGGAGCCTCAAAAGGAAGAAATGGAAGAGACATTGAAAGAAATGTTGATTCCAAAAGACCCGAATGACGAGAAAAATGCCATTCTGGAAATTCGTGCCGGAGCCGGTGGCGACGAAGCCTCAATCTTCGCAGGCGACTTGTTCAGAATGTATCAGCGTTTTGTGGAAACTCAGCCGGGATGGAGCATGAGTATCATGGATATCAATGAAGGCTCTTCTGGTGGTTATAAAGAAATAATTGCTGAGGTAACCGGCGAAGAGGTTTATGGTAAACTAAAGTTTGAATCCGGAGTACACCGGGTTCAGCGTGTGCCGGCCACTGAGTCTCAGGGGAGAGTTCATACCTCCGCTGCTTCCGTGGCGGTTTTGCCGGAGGCAGATGAAGTAGACTTTCAACTCAACATGGGCGATATCAAAAAGGATACGTTCAGAGCATCTGGTGCGGGTGGACAGCACGTAAACAAAACAGAATCTGCCATTCGACTTACGCATATTCCTACCGGAACTGTAGTGGAATGTCAGGACGGCCGCTCTCAGCATCAAAATTATGACAAAGCCTTAACCGTTTTACGATCAAGACTTTATGAAGCCGAATTGAAGAAACACGAGGATGCCATCAGCTCTGAGCGTAAATCACTGGTAGGTAGTGGCGACCGTTCTGACAAAATCAGGACTTATAACTATCCACAAAGTCGGGTTACAGACCACCGGATCGGGCTTACAGTATATAATCTACCGACCGTAATGGATGGCGAAATCAACGAGTTTATTGAGAAGCTCCGCATAGCTGAAAATGCTGAAAGAATGAATGAGGGGGCTTAGAATCGAAGAATATTAAAAATGAAAACCATCTGTCTCGCCACCAATAACCTTCATAAGGTTGAAGAGCTTCAGCAAATGCTCGGTGGACTCTTTGAGATCAAAACACTTAAAGACATTGGTTGTACCGAAGACATCGCTGAAACGGCCGATAACTTTTCAGGCAACTCGCTCATTAAAGCTGAATATGTTTACAAGACTTACGGCATAGATTGCATCGCTGATGACTCCGGCCTTGAAGTAGATGCTCTTAACGGTGAACCCGGGGTTTATTCTGCCCGCTATGCTGGAGAGCATGGAAACCATGAAAAAAACATGGACAAGCTTTTAGAAAACCTGCGTGGAATTGAAAACAGATCTGCCCGGTTTAAAACCGTGGTTACCCTCATTTTAGACGGCAAAAAACAATCCTTTGAGGGCACTGTGGAAGGGCAAATTATTGACCGTAAAAAGGGCGATGGCGGCTTTGGTTATGATCCTGTTTTCAGGCCCGATGGCTATGACAGAACCTTCGCCGAAATGAGTATGGAAGAAAAAAACCCCATCAGTCACCGCGGCAGGGCCATCGAGAAACTGAAGGGGTATTTGTTAGAAAATGCTGAATAAGACTTACCTCATCCTATCCGCATCTTTCACCATTTTCTCATCTTTTTTGATGAAACGGTTCGCCAGCCAATTGAGAGCTAAAGCCGCAAAACCAGCATAAAGGCCAATTTCAAATTTGCCTTCACCCGCACCGTGAAGTGTCATTGCATCATATTTGACATGATAAACACTAACTGCAACCGCAGCTCCAATCAAGAGTGAGTTTAGAGCCACAAAAAGCATTTGACGAACTCTGTTTTTGTATTGAAAAATGGTGAAAACACCGATAGCTATGGCTAAAGCCGCCAGCACCGCCACGTAAAATATTTCTTTCTTAAAAGCCGCCAGACCGCCTTTGGTTTGAACCACCTGATAAGGATTTACCAAAATCTCATTGCTCTCTGTACCGCCCGACCAGGTGTTTGTACTCAAAAACACCCCAAGAGCAATAACCGACAAAAGAAGAAGTAAACTTTGAATTCGTTGAAGCATCAGAATTGTTGTTTTTTCTGCAAATGTATTAATCTCTTGTGAGCTGCTCAATAATTCCGTGATGATCGGGGAATTCTTTGAGTAAATCTTTCCGCTTTGCCATTTCAAAATCCTGAAAATCAAAACCCGGAGAGACTGTACAACCTACCAAAGCATAGGCTCCACCCTGAACGGGTCTGGAGCCGAACCACACCCCGGCGGGCACAACGGCCTGAAATACTTCTCCTTTATCGGGGTTATTACCAAGCAAAATTCGCTGAAGCGAGCCATTCGTTTCAAAATAAAAGACCTCCAGCGGGTCACCCGCATAGAAATGCCACATTTCATCAGACTTGATCCGGTGAAAGGCCGAGAAGTTTTCATGCTCCATGAGAAAGTAAATCCCCGTTGCAAAACTCCGTCTCCCGTTCATGCCCAGATGCGTGGTTTCGGCAGACATTTCAGATCGGTAGGTCTCTGCATAAAATCCTCCTTCAGGGTGCGGCTGTAAGTTTAATTTCTCAATCCAATATGCTGCCTTCTTCATTTCATTCGTTTTTCTACAAAATAAATCTAATTTTTGTATCCGATTGAAAAACCCGAAAAGCTACGATGAGTAGATACACTAAGCTTTCCCTGATAATCACGGGCCTTGTTTTGGTCAATGTGCTTTCTGCATGGATATTCCTGCGGAAAGATATGACCGAAGAAAAACGGTACAGCATCTCAGAGGCGAGCAAAAGTCTGGTCTCCCGCCTCCCCTCTCCAATGGACATTGAGATATATCTGGACGGCGATGATCTGCCCGGTGGTTTTGAGCGATTGAAAAAAGCTGTGGACGAAACTCTTGGAGAATTTAAAAACTATGGCGGAGCAAATCTGAATTACCGCTTTTTTGACCCCAACGGCATCAGCAACCCTGAACAACAAAAAACTTTTATTGACTCACTCATTGCCAAAGGCATTCAACCTACAAATGTTTTTGATACACAAGGAGGCCGAAAAACCGAAACTTTGGTTTTCCCTTATGCCTTAGTAAAACATGAGGACAGAGAAGAAACAGTTCTTTTGCTGCAAGGCAATCAGGCCCTTTCTGCTCAGGAGAAGCTCAATCAATCTTACGAAAATCTGGAGTATTCTTTTGCGACAGCTTTCAGAAAACTGGCAACCACAGAGCGAAAGAAAATCGGGCTATTGACCGAATTTACTCAGCTTGAACCCATCAATTTTGCCGGGCTTATCAACACTCTTCAGGAGTATTACGATTTGTTTATCGTAGACGCCCGTACATCAGAATCGTTCGTTGGATTGGATGCCTTGATTTTACCGAAGCCGGATATTACTATTGATGACTCCACGAAATACAAAATTGATCAATACATCATGTATGGAGGAAAGGCCCTGTTTTTTGTGGACGGTCTGCAGGTAGATTCCATTGGCCTGCAGGGTACTTATGCTCAGCCTCTTCGCCATAACCTTGAGGACCTTTTCTTTAAGTATGGCATTCGCCTCAATACCGATATGGTAAAAGACGGAGCGAGTGCAGCCATGGTGCCTCTGGTCGTAGGTCAAATGGGTGACCGGCCCAATATTCAGCCCGTTCCCTATCGCTTTTTCCCGCTATTAGGAACGTTTGGCGAAAGCTTAATCACAAAAAATCTTGACTTGGTCATTTCTCGCTTTGCTTCAACTATTGACACGATAAACTCAAGCGGAATAGCAAAAACTCCTTTGCTCAGCACCACGCCCTACACCAAAGTATTGCAAGCTCCGGCATTGGTAACTTATAATGATGCCAGAAGCGAAACCGATACTAAAGAGTATAATGAGGGCTCCAAACAAATCGCCTATTTACTGGAAGGACGCTTTACTTCTTTATACCAAAACAGAATTTTACCCTCTGATCCTCGCAGTGAGTATTTCAAAGGCAATGGAGAACCAACCAAACTGATTGTCTGCTCTGACGGTGATTTGATTGTGAACGAAATAGACCGGCGAAACGGTGAACCGCTCCCACTCGGTTTTGACAAAGTAAGTCAGCACACCTTTGGAAATAAAGACTTTTTAATGAATGCCATTGATTATCTGGTCGATGAAAATGGAGTCATTACAGCCAGGAGTAAAGAAGTAAAACTCCGCCCGCTTGACAGCATCAAAGTCAGAGATGAACGGTTCAGATATCAGCTGATCAACCTACTCCTACCGTCATTATTTATTTTGGTTTTGGGGGTGATAAAAGGATATTTCTGGAAGTGGAAATACACACATTAACCGCAGGCTCTAAAAATTGAATTGAACCGATGTTTTTATTTCAATTTGACTAACTTTGCCTAGTTTTAAAGACTATAACTCTTAACATTCCATATATGAAGTTTATCGTTTCATCATCTGAGCTATTGAAGCACTTAGCCACCATCAGTGGGGTTATTGCTAACAATCCGATAGTTCCGATTCTTGAAAATTTCCTTCTTCAATTAGACGAGACTAATCTTACCATTACAGCTTCTGATATGCAAACGGTGATGATCACCGAAGCTCAGGTAGAATCATCAGATAAAGGTTCAATTGCGGTGCCTGCAAAGCTTTTGATGGAAACCCTGAGAAGTTTACCAGAACAACCGGTAACCATTACTATTGATGAGGATACCTTCGGCACAGAAATCGTAACTGCCAATGGTAGATTTAAACTGGCAGGAGAGAACCCGATGGACTTCCCTCGTGCCCCAGAGGTGAACAGAAACTTCAGTATTGAACTTGATTCAGATGTTCTGGGTACAGCAATTTCCAATACCATCTTTGCTACAAGCACTGATGATCTCAGACCAGCAATGACTGGTGTTTTTGTTCAGCTGGACTCTGATCATACAACCTTTGTAGCAACGGACGGTCACCGCCTGATCCGATACCGTAGAGAAGACGTGAAGTCTGATAATGCTACCAACATGATTTTGCCAAGAAAGGCTTTGACCTTGCTCAAATCAAGCTTGCCTTCTGAGACACTTCCGGTTAAAGCTGAATTCAGTAATTCAAATGCGTTCTTCAGTTTTGGAAACATCAAAATGATTTGCCGCCTGATAGACGAGCGTTTCCCTGATTATGAAAATGTGATTCCGCAAAACAACCCGAATCACATGAAAATTGGTAGAGCTGAATTACTGAGTACTCTGAAAAGAATTTCAATTTACTCTAACAAAACAACCCACCAGATTAGACTGAAGGTTGATAATAATAATCTGGAAATCTCTGCTGAAGACCTAGACTACAGCAATGAGGCGAATGAAAAACTGGGTTGTGAGTATAATGGTGAGCCTATTGAGATTGGTTTTAACGCCAAATTCTTAGTAGAAATGCTAAGCAATTTAAATACCGATAATCTGACGCTTGAGATGTCTCAGCCGAACAGAGCCGGCCTGATTATTCCTGAAGATAAAGCCGATAACGAAGACATGCTGATGCTGGTGATGCCTGTAATGCTGAACTCGTACTCGTAAAGATATACCCTTTAGACTATGAAAATGAAAGCACCTTTCCGCCTTGCGGAGGGGTGTTTTTGCTTTTAAACATGCCGAAATATCAAAATCTCTAAGTACATTGTAATTCTATCGTGAATTGATACTTACTACTTAGAATGAAAACTTTACTCTACCTTAGCCTGATGCTGCCTATCTGTGCAGCAGCTCAGACCATCACTTCTTACTCTGAAAAATCTGTTGAAGACGGTACTCCGTTACGAGTTTATACCAACCCATCAAATGCATTTACCCGAATTGAGTTCTGGGAAGAGGATGCGGAGCAAAAGCAAATTGATCTCCTCAACGGCGAAGGCCGGATTTTGGAGCGGCTCGTCAAAAAAGTGGAGTCCCCGGGACTTCAAATTACCGAACTAGACACTCGGGAGTTTTCTCCAGGCGTGTATTTTATCAAAGTAGGAGATGAGATGAGGAAGATTGTAAAGTATTGAAAATAAAAACCTCCGGCTCAAAGAACCGGAGGTTTGGTGTTAACAAATTTACCTTCTCTCCAGAAGGTTTTTCCTCAAACTGTATATGTGATTTATGCCTGTTATTTAATCTGAGCAGCCAGCCAGTCACCCACTTCAGAGGTACCATAGGCTTTGTCTTTTCCAGCGATATCTTCGGTCACCACGCCTTCTGCAAGTGACTTATTGACCACGTCTTTGATTTCCTGGGCTTCGTCCATCAGTTTAAACGCGTATTCAAACATCATTGCTGCCGAAAGTACAGTTCCGATAGGATTGGCGATATTCAAGCCAGTAGCCTGAGGATAAGAGCCATGAATAGGCTCAAATACCGACGTATGCAGGCCAATTGAAGCCGATGGCATCAATCCCATAGAACCTGAGATAACAGAAGCCTCGTCTGTGAGAATATCACCGAACATGTTTTCTGTTACCATCACATCAAAGCCTTCAGGCCACTGAATGATACGCATGGCAGCGGCATCTACCAAAAGATATTCTGTCTTCACTTCAGGGTATTCTTTCTCCAGCCCCTGCCCTACTTCTCTCCAAAGTCTTGACGTCTCCAAAACGTTAGCTTTGTCAACTATCGTCAGCTTCTTATTACGCTGCATAGCGTAGCTGTACGCCAAACGGATGATTCTTTCAACCTCCTCACGCGTGTAAACGCAATGATCATATGCGGTATTTCTGCTTTCATCACGACCTTTATCTCCAAAATAAATACCACCGGTCAACTCACGGATACAAACAAAGTCTGCATTCTCAATCAGCTCCTGACGAAGCGGCGATTTGTGAAGCAACGACGGGAAAACCAACGTAGGGCGAATGTTTGCATAAAGACCCAACTTCTTACGCATGGCCAATAAGCCTTGTTCAGGACGCACCGGGTTTGAAGGATCATTATCAAAACGAGGGAGACCAATAGCTCCGAAAAGCACTGCATCTGCATTCATACAGATTTGGTGAGTCTCATCAGGATACGGGTTACCTACGGCATCAATAGCCGCAGCACCGGTAAGGGCTGGCGTCCAATTGATAGTATGGCCATACTTTTTTGCGATCGCGTTTGACACTTTCTGTGCCTGATCTACTACCTCCGGGCCGATTCCGTCACCCGCTAATACTGCAATGTCTAAGTTCATTTTTTTACTCTCGGCTGTCGGCTATCGGCCTTCAGCATTTAAAATTTGCTATTCTCTATTTTTTGCCGACTGCCAATTGCCGACTGCTTTAATCAAATCAAATTCAACATTTTCATCGTGGCCTCAATGGCTGACACGGTTTGGTCAGAATCAAGTCCACGGGTTCTCATCTCTTTTTTCTCTCCTTTGTACCGCCAGGTAATAATGGTTTCACAAAGGGCATCTGTACGGCCGCCGGGAGGAATTCGTACGGCGTAGTCAATTAACTCAGGAAGCTCAAATTTCTCCTGCCTCATTACTTTTTTGAGAGCATTCATGAAGGCATCGTATTGCCCGTCGCCCTGAGCATTTTCTTCATAAACTTTGTTCTCAATTTTCAATTGCACCGTAGCTGACGGCTGAAGACCTTTTGAATGAGTAAGCACATAGTTTTGAACAGATATTCTTTCCACAGCCGGAGCCCTGTCAAGTACATCCGCAATAATAAAGGGGAGGTCTTCACGGGTAACCGTTTCCTTTTTATCTCCCAACTGAATAATTCGCTGAGTCACCTTTTTGAGGTCTTCATCCGGAAGGCTAATACCTAACATTTTAAGGTTTTGCTCAATATTGGCCTTTCCTGAAGACTTACCTAAAGCATAAAGCGTCCTCCGACCAAACCTATCAGGCCTTAACTCGCTAACGTACAGATTGTTTTTTTTGTCGCCATCGGCATGGATACCCGCTGTTTGAGTAAACACACTTTCTCCCACAATGGGCTGATTCGGTGGAATCCGGATTCCCGAATAACCTTCTACCAGGCGGCTGATCTTGTAAAGCGTGGTTTCATCCACATTAAACTCCACATCTTTGACAAAGTCGGTCAAAACCGCTACCGCACTGGCCAGAGCAGCATTTCCTGCCCGTTCTCCAAGACCATTGACTGTGAGGTGAATTCCCTGAGCTCCGGCTTTAACGCCCTGAATGACATTAGCCACTCCAAGGTCGTAATCGTTATGAGCATGAAAATCAAAATGTGTTTCCGGGTATCGTTCAACTAAAGCTTTGACAAAAGAAAAAGATTCTTCAGGAGTCAAAACGCCAAGCGTGTCCGGTAAAAGAATTCGTTTAATCGGAAGTTTGGTGGTGTAATCCAGGTGTTGAAAAACATACTCCATCGAATTACGCATTCCATTGCTCCAGTCTTCCAGATAAATGTTGACATTAAAACCTTTGTCAACCGCTTTCTGAACTACCTTTTCAATCTCTTCGAAATGAACTTCCGGTGTCTTTTTTAACTGGTGAGTCAGGTGGTTTAAAGAGCCTTTGGTCAACAGGTTCATGGTAACTGCTCCTGCTTCTTCCATCCAACTCAGCGAGGCATCTCCATCCACAAAAGTGAGAACCTCCACCTTATCGAGAAAGCCTTTTTCTTTGGCCCAAGATGTTATTCGTTTGACCGCATCGAGCTCCCCTTCAGACACCCTAGCTGAAGCAACCTCTATTCTATCTACCTTTACCTCTTCCAGGAGCAGTTGGGCTGTGGTCAGCTTCTCTGCCGCCGAAAAGGATACTCCGCTGGTTTGCTCACCGTCGCGAAGGGTGGTATCCATTATTTCAATGCGTCTCTTCATTTTTTAACCTGTCGTTCTCAACCAATCTTTAAACCAAAACTGTTAGCTGATTGCTGAAAGCCAATTAGAATGGTCTTGCCTCTTCAAAAGTTCCGATCTCTGACTTCATATTTTGCAGATAATCGATGTCGTCAAAACCATTCAGCATGTTGTTCTTTTTGTAACCATTAATCTCAAAACCCTCGCTTTCGCCAGTGGCTACAATAGTTACTTTTTGATTATGAAGGTCAACCTCAACTTCTGCATTGGCGTCAGCTTCAATCGCCTTGAAAATCTTATCTAAAAAAGCAGGAGAAACCGTTACAGGAAGAATGCCAATGTTCAAGGCATTTCCTTTAAAAATATCAGCAAAGAAAGAACTGATAACACAACGGAAACCATAATCGTAGATAGCCCAGGCTGCGTGCTCACGGCTAGATCCGGAACCGAAGTTACGGCCGGCTACCAGTACCTTACCTGAGTAAGTTGGATTGTTTAATACGAAATCTTCTTTCGGTGAGTCGTCATTATTATAACGCCAGTCTCTGAAAAGATTATCACCAAAACCCTCACGCTTCGTCGCCTTAAGGAAACGAGCCGGGATGATCTGGTCTGTGTCAACGTTCTCTAATGGAAGCGGAACGCAGGTTGATTTTAATACTGTAAATTTATCGTATGCCATGATTTACTTTATGCTTAAAGCCTTGAGCCGAGAACATTCCTCCAACATTACAAAGCTCTGTTAAATATTTTATGGCTAAGAGCTCTCTGCTCAAAGCCGAAAGCCATTATAAAAACTCTCTAGGATCCGTCACTTTGCCTGTTACAGCGGCAGCCGCGGCTACAAGAGGAGACGCAAGCATCGTTCTTGAGTTTGGTCCCTGACGGCCTTCAAAGTTTCTGTTTGAGGTAGAAACCGCCAGTTTTCCGGCAGGAATCTTATCATCATTCATCGCCAAACAAGCCGAGCAGCCTGGCTGACGAAGGTCAAAGCCAGCCTCAGTTAACACATCCAGAATTCCTTCTTCTTTAATCTGAGCTTCAACAATGTGCGAACCAGGTACCAACCAAGCCGTTATATTGTCCGCTTTTTTCTTGCCTTTTACTATTGAGGCAAACGCACGGAAATCTTCGATGCGGCCATTGGTACAGCTACCAAGGAAAACGTAATCTACGTCAGTACCAATCAGTGAATCTCCTTCATTAAAGCCCATGTAATTCAGCGACTTTTTGAAAGATGCTTCACCGTCAATTACTTCAGAAGCCTTAGGTACGCTGGTTGAAATTCCGGTTCCTAAACCTGGGTTTGTACCATAAGTAATTTGTGGCTCTATATCAGCAGCATCATAAACCAACTCTTCATCAAAAGAGGCTCCATCGTCAGTTTTAAGCGTTTCCCAATAGGCAACCAATTTGTCCCACTCCTCACCTTTTGGAGACTGCTCTCTGCCTTTAAGATATTCAAATGTTTTCTCGTCAGGGGCGATCATACCTCCACGTGCACCCATTTCGATGGACATGTTACACACCGTCATACGGCCTTCCATGCTCATATTTTCAAACACATCTCCAGCGTATTCCACGAAGTATCCGGTAGCACCAGCCGCTGAGATTTTTGAGATAATATAAAGGATGACATCTTTCGGAAGAACGCCTTTGCCCAATTGACCGTTAACGGTAATTCTCATTTTCTTCGGCTTCGGCTGCATGATACATTGAGAAGAAAGCACCATCTCTACCTCTGATGTACCAATACCAAAGGCAATAGCACCGAAGGCTCCATGTGTTGAAGTATGCGAGTCACCACAAACGATGGTCATACCCGGGAGGGTAATCCCGTTTTCAGGACCTACTACGTGAACGATACCGTTTTTCTGGTGGCCAAGACCCCAATGAGAGATCCCGTATTTGCCAGTGTTAGTCTCCAGAGCTTTTAGCTGATTAGCCGAAAGCGGGTCTTCAACAGGCAGGTGTTGATTAATGGTAGGGGTGTTATGGTCAGCCGTTGCGAAGGTACGCTCAGGAAACATCACACCAATACCTCTGTTTTCAAGACCTAAGAAAGCCACTGGGCTGGTCACTTCATGAATGAAATGACGGTCAATGAAAAATACATCCGGGCCATCCTCAATCTTTCTCACCACGTGAGCATCCCAGACTTTGTCGAATAAGGTTTTTGACATTTTATAGGTGTTTATTCTTTATCAAATAGAGTCAAAATGCATTCACTGCATTTTTGATAGTACAAATTTGAGGCTTTACTGTAAAGTGGACTTAACGCAGCAGGCTCAAAGAATAACGTTTTTGGTTCAACAGGCCATTTTGACCGACTTCGTCTATTGCCGTATTATAAAACTTATTCTTTTCGGTTTTTCAATTCGTTAATTTCAGGTTTTGAAAAATGATAATTGGCTGATTGTTAATTGACTAAAAGAAAATTATTTTCACTTTGCCCATGAAGTATTTCCTGAAACTGTTGATCCTCCTTCTATTTATTGACCTAAATGGGTTTGGTCAAAATGTATTGATTCAACCAGAAAAAATTACAACTGAAGACCTGGAAACCTGGCTTCAAAAGCAGTACGATTTCGTTTTTGGTCACATGAATCAGTATATTGAAGAAGCCCCGATTGACAAGGGCTTTATTCCTCTTTACAGCTCTTTTACAGGAAATAATAATCCAGCATCTCTTTATTTAAACAACACCATTTTAACACCCAACAACAGCAAAGTCGTCGGTTTCGATGTTCTGGAAGAGATCAATCACCTTACCCGGGCAGCGGTTGTTGTGAAAACTGCTATCAACGCTGACCCAGCGTCTTTGGTTGGAAAGTCTGGTCAGTTAAGACTCAATGGACTAAGTTCTTCATCACGGGTTTTCGGGGGCATCATCACAATGATTCAGCATCTGGGCCAATTTGATGGAGAAAATTATTATCTCGTCATTATTCATCCAGAGTCTTATGGTCTTTCTATTTCAGAGCGTTTTGCCATTCATCAGGATTCGAATGTTCCAGATATTGTCAATAATATATACACCTCCTTTGGCTTGGGCACACCTGTTTTCCATCTTTCGGGCTCAGGTACCGTTAAATGTATGCGGGTGCAATATGGTGAAACTGACCTCGACTTTATTACACGATCTGCCGTAAAAGAGGGTATATGGTATTTTGTGGAACCCAACAGCCTTTCACCTTCACTTATCTTTGAAGACAGCAATACCGGATTAATAAATCTGGGAACACTTAACTATTATGGCCCGCAGGAAAACCTTGAAACCGCAGGGCAACAAAAAATCTTTTTTGCGGGAGAGGGCAATTCCTTTGCTGCAGGGAAACATATTGTTGGTCAATACAGCGATCAAAACGGCAGCTTTTACTCAAATACTGCATTGAGTGGTATCTCAAATAATTATCAGTCTTATCGACTGGAAGATGTTTATACAGGAACTTCTGATTTAGCCGGCAAAGCCATCAATAACAAAGACGCAGAATTGCATAAAGCTCACAAATGGAACGCTCTCAGCAATGCCATGGCCGTAACGCCCGGCAGGCTTTTTACGCTCAATGATACCCAAAATCAAATATCCGGAGATTACCTGATTACCAAAACTCATCATTGCGGTTTTATCAGTGAAAGAGGCTCTTCAGATTCTTTCTATTATGCTAACCAATTGGGTTTTGCTAAATCGTCAAATCCTTTCAAGGTAGCTCCAAAAGAACTGGAATATAAAGTCAATGATATTACTTTCGGAACTATTGCGGGCCCTGCAGGTGAAACAAGGTATGTGGATGAATGGGGAAGGGTAAAAGTAGATTTTCATTGGGATAGCAACAGCTCCGGTGATGAAACTTCAAGTGGATGGATTCCCGTACTAAGACCCGCCCACGGTAATAACTCAAGTTTCTTCTTTATCCCAGAGGTAGGCGATGAGGTACTGGTTAATTTCATAAACGGAGACCCCGACCGCCCAATCGTTATCGGAAGTGTTCCTAATACCAACGATCTGCCGTTTTTATCATTACCCTCAAACAAAACCACCGATTATATCCGAACAGCTACAGGAGCTGGAGAAGCTTCGGAAATACGGATACAAAACCTTCCCAATAGTGAAAAGATAACTCTCAAAAGCCGTGATATTAGCTTGCATGCCATTGACGAAATCTCTTTTGATGCAGAAGCATTCGCAAAAGCTGAGCTTGACACCAACGTAAATAGCTATGGCGGTGTTTACGCGGATAATCAAATTACCGCTTGGGGGGTTATCAGGGCTTCAGGCACTGCCTACAATAGCTTTGGAATCAAAACACTAAGCAAACTCGGTACCGGTATTTATCGGGTTATTACAGACGTCTCTGTTCCACAAACGAGTCAGGCTATAAATGTTACACCCGAAATTGATGAGGCTCCTTTAGGTTTGACAGAAATGGTCATTCCAAGTGTAAATGTTAACGGTACAGGCACCTTTGAAATCTACCTTAATGACGGTAATGGCAATTTAGTTGACAATGACTTTCTTTTTATTGCCACCGGCCGCCAGTAAGCCCGGTAACAAATGTTACTCTACAGACCGGGTAGAATAGCTATCTTTGCCCCCAGATTAATCTAACGAATGGGACAGTTAAAATCGGCACTGGCACTAAAATGCCCCAGGTGTAACCAAGGAGAGCTTTTCGAGTCAAAAAACCCTTATCAGCCGGGTAAGATGATGACAATGCATACGCATTGCTCAAACTGCGGACTACGCTATGAGAAAGAACAGGGCTTCTTTTACGGAGCCATGTATGTGAGTTATATGCTTAATATCGCCCTTTTCGTGACTGCTACCGTGGGTTGGTATTTGTTTATTGAAGACCTGATCGACTGGCGGATTTACATCGGGATTTATGTTTTGCTGACTGTATTGCTTGTTCCAATCATTTTTCGTTACTCAAGATCACTCTGGATGATCATGATGATCAAATATGAACCGGAGAAAAGAGGGGAGCGTTAGTTTTTATAATAGGCAGTTGCAGGTTGCAGTAACGGTGAGCAGTTCCAGTTGGCAGTTGCAGTGAGCAGTCAGAAATGCAATAACTTTTGACAAAAATCCACAAATATGAATTTTAAAGACTTGATGGCATACAAGCTGAGTTTTCAATTGGCAATGGAGGTTTTTGAGACTTCGAAATCTTTTCCAATTGAGGAAAGATACTCATTGACTGATCAAATCAGAAGAAGCTCAAGATCAGTAAGTGTGAATCTGGCCGAAGCTTATCGAAAAATAATATATCCTGCTCATTTCAGATCTAAATTGACTGATTCTGATGGTGAGAATTCTGAAACTCAAGTTTGGTTAGATTTTGCTGTGGAATGTAAATACATTAATAAAGAACAACATTTAGAGCTAAGCTCAAAGACTGAAGAAGTCGGTAAACTATTGAATTACATGATTAATAATCCAGAGAAGTTTGGTTCATCAAAAACTAGAAACTGAGACTGGTGACTGTGAACTTTAAGAAGACTTTGAGACTAAAATAATAAGACTATGACAGGTACATTTGAAGAACTAATAGCAAGCAAAGAGCCGGTATTGATCGATTTCTTTGCAGAATGGTGCGGCCCTTGCAAGGCCATGGCTCCGGCTCTTCAGCAATTAGCTGATGAAATGGGAGACAAAGTGCGTATTATCAAAATTGATATTGATAAAAACCCTGCTTTGCAACGCAAATATCGCGTTAGCGGAGTGCCAACGATCATGATTTTTAAGAACAGCAAACAGCTTTTCAGACAAAGTGGTGCCATGATGCTCCCTCAGCTGAAGCAGGCCGTTACGCCGCACTTGTAAAATACTACTGAGCGAATCTATAATTTGGTCCCTTGCACAGCACTGTGCAGGGGATTTTCTATTTTTGAGAAAACCTATTGAAATATGATTCGTTATCTCAGCCTTTTTGCCTGTCTGGCTTTTAGCTCGGCAGCTCAAAACCTTCCCATTCGTTTTCAGGACAAAGCAGCCGATGGCAAAATTGAGGTCTATGTCGGCAGCGAGCTTTTTACGGCCTATCTTTTTGATAGCGACCACTCCATCAAAAAGCCGGTTCTGTATCCGGTAATATCTCCGGAAGGTAATTTTGTGAGTCGCGGCTGGCCATTAGACCCTCGGGAAGGCGAACGTACTGATCACCCGCACCACATTGGTATCTGGTTTAACCATGGTGATGTTAACGGAAACGACTTTTGGAATAACTCTTACGAACGCGACCTGACCAAAAGACATTACGGTATCATTCACCATACGGGAGTCAAAAAAATCAAAGAAAGCAAAAAAAGTGGGGAGCTTATTACCACTACTGAGTGGTTTGATTTTGAAGGAAAAAAGCTAATTGAAGAAGAAAGTAAATATACTTTCAGTGCCACCGAAAACCTCCGTATCATTGATCGGGAGATCACTCTTAAAGCTGCTACGGACTTACTTTTTGCCGATAATAAGGAAGGTATGATAGCCCTCCGTTTGGCTAAAGAACTGGAACACGCCGATCCAAAGGTTAACTATACGCCTTCCGGTGAATACACCAACGATCTTGGCATTAAAGGCACTGAGGTTTGGGGTAAAAGGTCAGAATGGATGCGGCTCACCGGCCAAATCAATGATGAAAACCTGACTGTTGCTATTTTTGATCATCCTGACAATCACAATTTCCCTGGCCATTGGCACGCCAGAGGTTACGGACTTTATGCAGTAAACAATATAGGCTCTGATGTCTTTACTAAAGGCGTTGAAGTTTCAGATATTTCAGTGCCTGAAGGAGGTAAAATCAAATTCAAATACCGAATTATTATCGCCTCAAAACACCTCACAGAAGATGAGATGGTAGAGGCCGCACTTCAATTTCAAAAATAGCCCTCAAACCCTTGAAAAGACCATCAGTCAAAAGTTTTTTGGCTGGCAGGGCCTTTTGAGATATTTTAGCAGCTAAATCATAAATACACTATGGAACAACTATTAACCACTGCCGCTCTCACCAGTGTACTTACACTAACCCTGTTGGAGATTGTACTTGGAGTAGATAATATCATTTTCATCTCCATCATTTCAGGTAAGCTAGAGCAAGCTGATCAAAAGAAGGCCAGAAACCTGGGTCTGCTTTCGGCAATGGTTATCCGGGTTGGCCTTCTGTTGGTTCTGGGTTGGATTCTCGGTCTTGAAAAAGACCTTTTTAACCTTCAGGATTTAGGACTGCCTTTTGATATGGGAATGAGTGGCAAGGATATGATCCTCCTTGGTGGAGGTGTTTTCCTTTTGTATAAGGCCACCTCTGAGATTCACCATAAGCTGGAAGGCAAAAATGACGACTTTGGACACGAAAAGGTAGCCCCTACCCTTTCAAGAGCTATTTTAGATATTACTGTGGTAAACATTATTTTCTCGGTTGACTCTATCATCACCGCTGTAGGAATGACCGATATTATTGCTGTAATGGCGGCATCCATTATTCTTTCTACCATCGCAATGTTGCTGTTTGCAAAGAGTGTCGGCGACTTTGTGGAAGCCCACCCTACGGTTAAAATGCTTGCCCTTTCGTTTCTGGTGATGATTGGTACTCTGCTCGTAGCCGAAGCTTTCCACGTGCATGTGCCAAAGGGCTATGTGTATTTTGCGATGGCATTCTCATTCCTTGTAGAAACGCTGAATATCAGAATGCGTAAAAACTCAGCCAAGCCTGTGGAGCTGAATAAACACGTGGTAGAAACCGCCGAGTAAGGCTCATGAAAAAAGCATTGAGCCTTATATTTACGCTCTATTGCGGCATCATTTTTCTGGTGCCGTTTCTGGTACTTTTCCCATTCATTTTTATCTGTATTCAGTTTAAGCCGCTGCACCGGTTTGCTCATAGAATCATCCGGTTCTGGTCCTATATTTTCTTCTTTCTTACTGGTATGCCTATCAAAAGGATATTCCGGTTCAGGCCAGATAAGAAGAAGGCCTACGTTTTTGTGGCCAACCACTTTACCTATCTTGATATTGCTGCAGGAATGAATATCGTTGATAATTACTTTGCCTATGTCGGCAAAAGTTCGGTTAAAAAAGCTCCTCTTTTCGGCTATATGTTTGCCAAGCTTCACATTCAGGTAGACCGTAGTGATAAATGGAGCCGTACTAAATCGTTGAAAAAAGGAATTGACACCGTGAAGAGCGGCCGCTCAGTTTTCATTATGCCCGAAGGCGGAATAGTGGGTGAAAACCCTCCTCAAATGCATACGCCTCTCAAAGACGGCCCTTTTATCATGGCCATTGAGAATCAGGTGCCCATAGTTCCGGTCACGTTTCTGAACTTCCATGAAATCAATAAACCTCTTGATCGTTTTAATTTTGGTATAAGACCAAAGGTTATTTTCAATGAAAAAATTGAAACTAAAGGAATGAAAAAAGAGGATATTGAACCTCTCAAAAGAAAAGTATATCAGATTATTCAGGGCGATCTTGACGCCTACTGGAACTATAAAAGCCTGCCTTACAGTTCTTAAGCTCCAAGAGAATTATTTATTTTTAGCAGCTGAATTTCCGGCTTTCAGTGATTGTATCCTTTTTGCCCTGTTTTTTCGTATAGCTAACTGATGAAGTTATTAAGTGCTTTATGTCTGTTTCTTCTTCTGGGGCTTTCAGAGATGAAAGCACAGGATCAGCAGAATATTGGCTTTGAAGACGGAAACCTGTTAGGCTGGGAGTTTGAGCACGGCGAAGTTATTGATGACACAGCCGATATCACATTTCAAAACCTTACCCGGGGTTTTCTTCCCGGTAGGCTTGAACTACTTGATCGGGACAGCCGCGGTGATCCGTCAATAACCGTTGAAAATATCAGACCGGTATTGCGTGGAAATTACTCCCTCAGAATAGGAAATACCCGCGAAGGTGGCACTTTTGATCGCATGAAAACCAAATTCAAGGTAGCAAGCTACGGGCTAATTTATGAGTTTTATCTTGCGGCTATACTTCATAACGATCGCAATAATAATCATCCGGAAGGCGGCAAACCAGCCGTTTATCTAACCCTTCGTGATCAAAACGGAAATCGAATAGATTGCGGTTCTTTTGCAAAACAACTGGACGGAACGCTGCCCGAAGGTTTTCTTCAGGAACGCGACTATATGTACCGAAACTGGTCAACTGGCTCTGTAAATCTGGATCCTTATGTAGGTCAAACACTCACACTGGAGCTAACCGTACATGGCTGCACGGCTGACGGCCACCGCGGCTATGCTTATTTTGATTCCGAAATCAGAAAACTGGAATTAGATTTAGATTCTCCCTGCCCTGATGAGGACGGTTTCCTGTCGCTAAATGCACCTTTCGGATACGTGGGTTATAACTGGAATAATGGTCAACCCGGTCAAAACTTAAAAGTGTCTTTACCTGTGGATGACGAATTTGCAGTAAAGCTAACTCCCCATAATAACCTGAATCCCGGCTGTATGCCCGAGCTCCGGAAAGCAATCAAAGTTGCCTCAAAGGACACCACTATTTCTCAGACTTTATGTGGAGGCAAGGCCTTCCGAGTAGGTGATACCACTTTTACAACAACCGGAAGCTTTACGCACAAAATCAAATCATCGACAGGCTGCGACAGTACATTTTTACTGAATTTGACTTTTACGGACCCCCTGGAGCGGTCGAGAACTATCAACCTTTGTAAGGGAGAAAAATACCTTTTGGGTGATCAGGAAATGGACTCAGAAGGTATTTTCAGGGTACGATACAATGGCAGTAACGGCTGTGACTCTATAGCTATACTTGAGGTCAATGTTGAAAATATTGAGGTTAATGCAGAAACCAAACTCACCATACCTGAAGGAGAACCTATTCCTCTAAAAGCCGAGGTAGAAGCCGATGCTCCATATGTCATTACCTGGAGCCGTGGTGATACACTTATTTGTATCGACTGTGCATCTACCGAAGTTTTTGCCACCAATTCCGGTTCATATGATTTCAGACTCACGAGCCAATCTGGCATTTGCAGGATTGAGAAAACTTTGGAAGTTAATGTCGTCCCCTGCGGAATTTACATTCCTACGGCTTTTTCACCCAATAGCGATGGCGTGAATGACTATTTCAATATCTATGGCAGCCCGTGTATAGAAAATGTCAACACCTTTTCCATCGCAAACCGTCTCGGTCAGGTTGTCTTCTCAAAGACTGATATTCCACACGCCGCTTTTGAAAAGCTTTGGGACGGCCGTTGGTTTGGAGAATTAGTTGCCTCCGGCGAATATTATTATCAAATGACTTATCAAAAGACGAGCGGACTTTCGGGCTCTCAAAACGGGAGCTTAACCATTATGAGGTAGGCCTTATTTCTTCTTAAAGTGCCTGATCATTTGACCATAATCCATCTCATGGCTCAGGCCGAAGATGGCTTGAGAAATTCGTTTAGTCTTAGTTTCGATGGTTTTAGCAGATTCTATCCAGTTTGAAAAGTACCTTCGGTGACCTTCTGTCAAAGTCCCAAAAAACTCCTGTGCTTTTGGTGCGTCTTCCAGACAGGCGGCAAAATCTTCAGAGAGCTCAAATTTAGTTTCATCAAGCTCCAGCTTCACTTTGACTTTGTAACCGTGCTCTTTCTTTAGTTTTCTTCGAAGATCAGCCTTTAATGGCAAAATGAAGTTTCCCTCCCCGATCGGTATCAAGGCAAGTTGTTTTATTTTCACCTGATCTATTTGTCCTTTGACTCTGAAAGAGGTTTTAGTGTCCGGTTTTAATTGCTGAGCAATAGCCTGTTCAATTTCCAGAAAAGTCCAGCCGGTTTTTTCACCCATCTTTCCATATTTCTGCATTTCTAGTTCTTGCTCTACCATAGTTTTTTATCGATTGAGAATTGAGGTTGAAATTACTATTTTCTTCTTCACGAAATGCAAAGAGCCCCTGAAAGCAAACTTCCAGACGCTCTTTTGAAAATAGTCTTTTTTACTTCTTCAATCCCTTCCCTGTCGCGGCCCAATAAATTCCACCATAAAGGTGATCAAGGTAAGCCTGATCTTTGTAGATATCATCTTTATGACCAAGTCCCGTATAAAAAGCCCGACCTCCATCGTATTCGTGATACCAAGCAATCGGGTGGAAATCTCCCATTCCTTCGGTCGTACTTCCGTCTCTGAGTTTTCTTGAAGGGTCATAGGTACTTTCGTCCACTTTGATCAGATAGTTTAAATCATCTGCCAGAGCAGGCTGACGATATTGGTACCATTCATCAGTCCATATCTGACGATCGGCCCAGCGTTCCATCCCCGGGAAACTCCTGTCCATAATGTCTAACATAGCTGTTTGCTCACGTGGATGGGTTCTGAACATCATACCCAGCATTTTGGTATACCACTCCCAGTCGTACTCGGTATCGGCTGCTGAATGAACACCTACCCAGCCGCCGCCATTTTGAATATATTTTTCAAAAGCAGCTTGCTGTTCATCATTGAGGATGTCACCTGTGGTATTCAGGAAAATAACCACGTCATAATTCTTCAACCTTTCTTCATTAAAAACTGAAGCATTTTCCTGCCAATCTACACTGAAAGTATGTCTGGCCGCCAGGCCCTGAACGGCATCTACTCCCGAATGTATGCTGTAATGATACCAGCCCATCGTTTTGGTAAACAAAAGGGCTCTGAATTGCCCGCCATGCTGTGCTTGAGTGGCAAAAGCAATTGAAACCAAACAAAAGAGTGTTATTAATTTTTTCATCGTTCTGTCTGTTTATTTGATACCGTTACCCGTAGCAGCCCAATAGATACCGCCGTACAAATGATCAAGGAAAGTCTGATCCGAGAAAACGCCCGAAATATGTCCTAGCCCGGTATAGAACGCTCGTCCTCCATCATATTCGTGATACCAGCTGATCGGGTGGAAATCTCCCATTCCTACGCCTTCATTATCACCCCATTTGGCATACGGCTCGTAGCTGCTTTCATCCACAGAAACCAAATAGTGAAGGTCTTTTGCCAAAGCTGGTTTCTGATACTCATACCATTCATCTGTCCAGAGTAGTGTTTTCGGGAAACGACCCATGCCCGGGAAATTACTATCCTCTACTTTGAGATAGGCCGTTTGCTGGCGTGGGTGAATTTTGAACATCATACCTACCATTTTGGTATACCATTCCCATTCGTACTCGGTATCAGCCGCCGCGTGAATGCCTACCCAGCCGCCGCCGTTTTGAACGTAACGCTCAAAAGCCGCCTGCTCTTCATCATTAAGTACATCGCCGGTAGTGCTGAGAAAAATAACCACATCATAGTTTTTCAATCCCTCATCGGAGAAAACGCGGGTCATTTCATGCCAATCCAACTGCATTGAGTGTCTTCTGCAAAGCTCCTGGATGGCCGTTACTCCTTCTTTGATAGACTCATGGTGGAAACCAGCAGTTTTGGAAAAAAGCAAGGCTTTCAGGTTTCCTTCTTGTGCGTTCGCCGTAAAAGCCATGAATGCCAAAAGCACCACAGCCAATAATTTATTCTTCATTTCAATAGGACAATTAAGGTTTTTTAAAACCCTCGAATTAATCCAAAATGTAAGAAAATGCCTAATCAAAGTAGATGAATAGAAAGTGTTTGTGGCTCTTACAGCCAAACCTGCTCTATTTCACCGATATGCCGCTCCTTTAGCAAACCAGCCTTCCAGTTCTTTATTTCTTTGCTTACAGCGGGGTACATATTTATCTCCTCAAGTTTTTCAAGAGGAAGCCAAACGGCCTCCAGAGCGGTAGTTTCCTTAGGGTTTAAAACGGGGATTCCAGAAACAATCTGAGCCTCATAGAGTACATGAAGCGTATCCCCTTTTTCATTATGAACCTCCGCTATGAGGGCAGAGTCTTCCGCAATTCTGGTTTTTATCTGCAGCTCTTCATCCAGTTCGCGAGCCAAAGCAGCTCTCATTTCTTCACCAAATTCAAGATTACCTCCTGGTAAATTATACAAGTCTTGCCCTCCGTAATGATATCTCATGGTAAGGAGATTATGATCTTGAATCAGTATCGCGGCTACCCTAACTTTCATTGATTAATTCTTTTTTGTGTTAAACAAAGCCTTAATCGGCCTCAAACACTGTGGCCTTATTGACGAAACCAATTTAGCTGGGTGTTTCGGAAAATTTTGAGAAAAGTCAATTTTTATCGGTCAATACTTACTTTTTGTCTATCCGACCTAAAAAATTCAACCGATTGCAATTGCTCTGCAAGCTCATTTGGCTAATTTAAGGCGTTTATTCAACCCTATATATGAAATTTATTTTAACCCTGACTTTTGGCTGTCTTCTCAATTTGGCTGGTCAAGGTCAAAAACTCGCAGAATTCTCAGTACCACCGCACGAGGCGGTCGGCCCCTTGATAGTCACTGCTGATCTCAGTAAAATTCCTGCTGACCTCCATCAAATTTCCCTCGTAAAAAAAGACAGTCGGGAGCCTGTTGCCTTTCAACTTTCAGGTCAAAAAATTGTTTGGAAGATATCAGAAAAGGAGGCCTCTCAATATTTGGAGTATGAAATTCATCATGCTTTACAAAAGGCCATCAAAAATGACCTGCACGTCAAAAAAGAAGAAGGTCAACTGGCCATTTATCAAAATGACACCAAGCTGCTTGGGTACCAAATGGATATCAAGGATGTGCCTGCCGGAGTAAATCCGGCTTTTGCCCGAAGTGGATTTATTCACCCCTTAAACACCCCATCAGGTAAACGACTAACCCGTATTCAGCCCAAAGATCACTATCATCATTATGGCCTTTGGAACCCCTGGACTCATGTGGAATATGAAGGCGATACTCTCGATTTCTGGAATCTCAATAAAGAAGAAGGCACCGTTCGCTTTGCAAAGCTCATTTACGAGACTACGGGCTCGGTTTTTTCAGAGTATGAGGTACTACAAGAACATGTGGTCTTGCATGGGGACAAAAAAGAAGTTGCGTTGAACGAAACCCAAACTGTTCGCCTGTACCCCTTGAATGACCATAGCTATATCGCTGATTTCACTATCACTTATAACTGTGCAACTGAAAGTCCCTTTAAAATTCTGGAATATCGCTATGCGGGTTTCGGCTGGAGAACCACCGAAGAATGGGACAACCAAAACAGTACGGTATTAAGCTCTGAAGGTAAAACCCGAAAAGATGCCGATGGCACTACGGCCAGATGGTGTATCGTTCAGGGTAAGCTCGGCACCGGAAACGGAGGAGCGATAATGCTCTCTCACCCTCAAAACTATAATCACCCGGAGCCTCTGAGAATCTGGCCTGAAAATCAGTATGGCCGAGGGGATATGTTTGCCAATTTTGCCCCTACAAAAACGAAGGATTGGACAGTAGAGCCAGGAAAAAATTATACCTTACGCTATCAGATGCTCGTTTTTGACGGCGAAATGACGGCAAGTCAGGCTGAAGCCGCCTGGCAGCAATTTGCAAAACCTATTGAAATAAAATTATAAACAACCTCCTTGAAATGAAATCATCAAAAATCAACCGCAGAAAGTTTGTGGGCAATACCCTGAAAACCACCGCTGCGGCTTTTGCGATTCCGACGATTGTACCATCAACAGTTTTCGGCAAAAGTGCCCCTTCCAATAAAATTCAGATCGGCCAGATCGGCTGCGGCCGTATTGCCAGAGGCCATGACATGCCAGGAACCATGCAGCATGATGTGGCTCGCCTGATTTCTGTATGTGATCTGGACCGTAACCGTACAGTAGACGGTAAAAAACTGGTAGAAGATTATTACAAAAAGAAAGGCACTTCTGTAGATGTCAGCATGTATGACGACTACAAAGAAATGCTAATGAACAAAGACCTGGACGCCGTGATTATCAGTACTCCTGACCACTGGCATTCTCAGCCAGCCATTGAGGCCGCTCTTGCCGGAAAGCACGTCTATCTGCAAAAACCAACCTCTCTTACCGTGGCTGAAGGTCGCCAGTTAAGTGATATTGTTCATCGAACAGGCAAAATTTTACAGGTAGGTACCCAGCAACGTTCTTCACCTCAATTCCGCTATGCGGCTGAGTTAGTAAGAAATGGACGTATAGGCAAAATACATACGGTAAAAGTTGGTTTACCAGGAGACCCGGGTGGTCCGTTAGCTGAGGAGCAACCAATACCGGCCGGTTTTAATTATGATATGTGGCTTGGCTCTACCCCTGAAATCCCATATTCTGAAATGCTCGTACACCCTCAAAAAGGATACGGAAGACCGGGCTGGCTAAGAAAACGCCAGTTTGGAGCTGGAATGATCACCGGATGGGGGCAACACCATTTTGACTCCGCCGCCTGGGGAATGGACACCGAATATACGGGCCCGATCTCCGTGGAGGCTGTCGCTGAATTCCCGAAATCAGGAAGCTGGGATGTACATGGCGATTTCATGGTTAAAGCAGAATATGCAAACGGAATCACGATGCTTACCAGCGGTGGCTTCCCCAACGGTATCCGATATGAAGGGGAAGACGGCTGGATTTTCGTAACCCGTGGAGCCTATAGAGCCACAGCTTCTGACCCGATTCCGGAAAACAACGGTGTAAAATCTCTGGATGCCAGCGACCCGAAAATTCTGGATTCGGTGATCGGTAAAGACGAAATTCACCTGTACGAATCAAATGAACAACATGGCAACTGGCTGGATTGTATTCAATCAGGCAAGCAGCCAATTTCACCAGTTGAAATCGGTCATAGAGCCTGCACAGTTTGTCTGATCAGCGATATTGCGATGCAACTGCCGAGAAAACTGAACTGGGATCCTTCAAAAGAGCGATTCGTTAACGACGACGAGGCCAACAGCATGCTGAGCCGTCCGCAACGTTACCCATATGGTACTAATTTTATCAAATACTAACCTTTAATATTTCACTGCACGGGCCCTAAAAGCCCGTGCATTTTTGCTTTAAAACCTATGAAGAAATTAAGTCTGATTGCTTTAGCCGCCATGGCAGCCTGTACGCCAAAAGCCACGGAAGATATGACTGATAACAAGATACACCTGATTACGCTGGACCCTGGCCATTTTCATGCAGCTCTGGTACAGAAATCCATGTATGAAGACATCGATAGTTCGGTTCATATTTATGCTCCGGATACCCCGGACCTTGATCTCCACATGGCTAAAATCGAGCAATATAACAGCCGTGAGGAGAAGCCGACAAGCTGGAATTCTGAGATTTATGAAGGCAATGATTACCTTGAAAAAATGCTCGAAGAGAAGGCCGGAAATGTGGTAGTACTCGCCGGAAGCAACCTCAAGAAAACTGAATACATAGCGAAATCTGTAGACGCCGGCTTTAATGTTTTGGCTGATAAACCTATGGCCATTAATGCCGAAGATTATGAGCTGTTGAAGCAGGCCTTTGCCACGGCAAAAGAAAAGGGTGTTTTGCTTTACGATATCATGACCGAGCGTTCTGAGATTACCACCATTCTTCAGAAAGAACTCTCTCAGGATGCCGAGCTTTTCGGAGAACTTGAAGTAGGAACTCCTGAAAATCCTGCTGTAACTAAAGAGTCTGTTCACCATTTCTTTAAATACGTTTCCGGCTCACCGCTCATTCGCCCTTCCTGGTTTTTTGATACCAAACAGCAGGGCGAAGGCATTGTAGATGTTACTACCCATTTGATTGATCTGACCTTTTGGGAGTGTTTCCCTGAAACGGTGATCAACCCTGAAGATGTTAGCCTCGTTGCTGCAAGAAGATGGCCTACGGTACTTACGCCATCAGACTTTGAAAAGGTAACAGGTCAAACAGAATTCCCTGACTTTTTACAAAGCAGCATAAATGAAGGCAATCTGGAAACTTATGCCAATGGTGAAATCATTTATACGATCAACGGTCATCACGCCAAGGTTTCAGTAATCTGGAATTATCAGGCACCGGAAGGGACGGGCGATACCCATTATTCAATCATGCGGGGCACCAAAGCCAATCTGGTCATTAAGCAGGGGGCTGAACAAGGTTATAAACCAACCCTGTATATTAAGCCAGTAACCGAAATTTCTGATGAAGAAGCTCAGGCAGCGATTGATAATCTTTTGAGCACCTATGACGGCCTTACTCTTGAGAAAAGTGAAAACGGCTGGAAAGTGGTGATTCCTGCCAAATACGACATTGGCCACGAGGCCCACTTTGCTCAGGTTATGGAGCGTTTCATTGAGTATTATAAAAATGGAAACATGCCCGCCTGGGAAGTGCCAAATATGCTGACCAAATACGGTCTCAGCACCAAAGCACTTCAAATGGCTTCGGAATAAAATATTTATATGAAAAACCTACTTTTCTTCTTTGCGTTTTCCCTTTCTGTAGCTCAGGCTCAGGTAGCTTCCATCGTCTATGATTATGACTCGCCATCTGAAACGGTCGTCGATGCTAAAGCTGAAACGAGAAACTTTTTTAAAGACAGCAGCCGCGATTTTGAAACCATGCAAATGGACGCTCTTCTTTTTAAAAAAAGAGGGAATTTTAAGCTTAAAAGTGATGATCTGGAGCAACTGGTGATTGTCAAAAGAGGAGAAGTAGGTTTTTCCATTTCAAAAAGTAACCGGATTATGGGCCCGGGCAGTATAGCTCTGCTGATGCCGGGCGATAAACTCAAATTGCTGGTTAACCCCGGCGACGAGGTTTATATTATGAAATACAAAGCCCGGGAAGGCCAAAGTCTTAGCCGCGGAAAAGAACATGGCGGCTCCTTCCTCAAAGACTGGGAAGAGCAAGCCTACAAAACTCATGACAAAGGAGGCATTCGCAACTTTTACAATCAACCCACCGCCGCCTGCCAAAGAATGGAAATGCATGTTTCAAACCTCAACCCCGGCATCAAAAGCCACGAACCGCATACTCACCGGGCTGCAGAGATTGTGCTCATGATCAAAGGAAAATCAGAAATGGAACTGGATGGTAAAATAGTACATGGAGACGCCGGAGACATTTACTACCTCGGCTCAGACGTACCCCACGCCATCAAAAATATTGACAGTGAGCAGATTCAGTATTTTGCTTATCAATTTGAATAGTCATAGTTCGAGTCTGAGTCGAAAGTTTGAAAAATAGGATTCCTTATGTAATAGGTATGATTAGCAAGATTTAAATACTCTGATAAACTCAACTACTTAAACACAAAAATTGAAATTCCAATTATTACTTTAGAAAATGAATAGTTTATTGGAGGGAGGGTTGATTATTGCGTTAATCGTCTTGATTTTAATTTTTACCTTATTCGATCAAAGAGGAAAAGATTATGTTTTTAAAAGGACCTACTTTATTAGAAGGATATTTCTAGTGCTTTTTCTTATTGTACTTGCCATATTAGTTTTCACTGAAAAAGTGAAATTATTTGAGTAAATATTCCCTAAGTAGATAAACGAAATTCGCCAGGTTTCTCAATCGTTTAATTTCGCAATAGTATTCTCAAATCTATTTGTTGCAGAATATAAAGGTTACCGTATGTGCAGTTTCGAGAACAAAACATTAAGAACATTTTTAACGTGAAATCGTTGAACTTTAATCAAAACACCATGAAAAAAATACTCTTCTTTCTAAGTATATCCACCTTGGTTTTTGCTCAGCAAGACTTCTCAAAAGTGGAGATGAAAACCACCGAGATTACCCCGAATATCTTTATGATAGAAGGTAGCGGTGGGAATATCGGGCTATTTACCAATGAGGAAGTCACCTTTATCATTGATGATCAGTTCGGGCCGCTGGCCGAAAAAATTCAGGCGGCTGTTTCAGAGCAGACATCAAGACCTATTGATTTCGTCATCAATACGCATTATCACGGCGACCACTCTGGTAGTAATCCCCATTTTGAAAAAGAAGGGGCCTATGTGATCGCCCAGGAAAATGTACGCACCCGCCTGAAAGAGGAGCAAACCGAAGGCCTGCCAAAGCTCACCTTCCCGTTCAATATGAACCTTTACTTCGGAGACGAGGAAATCGAGATTTTTCATCAAAGCCGGGCCCATACCAATGGCGATGCCATTATCCATTTCAAAACCAGCAATGTCTTTCACACCGGTGATGTATTTGTACGCTACGGCTTCCCATATATCGATGTTAAAAGCGGTGGAAACATCAATGGTATGATTGAGTTTCTGGATACTGCCCTCCGTAAAATGAACGATGAAAGCATCATCATTCCCGGGCATGGGCAGTTAGCGAAAAAGCAGGATGTGCTTGATTTCAGGAATATGATCTATACCATTCGGAACAACATCCGCACCGGCATCTCCTCAGGCCTGAGTCTGGAAGAAATTCAGGCCCTAGACCCCACAGCGGGATACCCTGACCCTCGAGATAGTAAGAACGGTTTTGTGGAGGGGGTATATCATAGTTTGGTGGAGGAGTAAAAAGATGGAAGAAGTTAGATTTAAGACTAAAGACCCTCTACCTACCGTAAAACTCTGGTTTGAGAATTGATTATTATATAATCAAAACGCATCCCCCAGCTTCATATAAAAGCCATCGGTGCCAAGAGAGGTTCTGGCGTAATCAAAAGCCCCATAAACCTGTTTTGACTTATTGAGCCGAAGACGCAGGCCTGCACCGTAACCTGCTACTATCTTTTGACTAAGCAAACCCGAAAAAGTAGGCGAGGTATTTCCTATGGAACCAAAGCCCGCGACTTTTATCAGCGGCCATCTTTCATAACGATATTCGCCCTGTAAGGCCCAAAGATGATCGTCTCTGAATTGTCCCTTAAAAAGTCCACGCATCACCTGCGGCCCACCGAGTCTGAATTTCTCCATCACCGGCACCTCTCCTGCAGAACTCTGAACCAATAGCTGTGCCGCTAACACATGCTTTTTGACCTCCCTGTATTTCCTGAAGTCGGCATTGAAAATCTGATAGGCAAAACTATTGGCTTTCAGATCAAACATGGAATAACTGTATAAATCAAGGTACATTCCCCGTTTGGGACTAAACTGATTATCACGTCTATCGATTGTAAAAACAGGCCCCAAACCTATAATCGTCGAGTTTGTTCCCGATGGAATAAATTCCGTAAACGGTGTTTCTTCGATATCAGAACTGAAAAACCGATTATACTGATAGCCCAAACCAGCAAACCGACGTTCGCCTAAGTTTTTACTAAACCTTCCGAAAGCCTGAAAACGCTTGTACCGAATGGTCAGGTAATCCTCGTTCCCTAGCGTAGGCGTAGTATTTCCCCAGTATCTCTCCAGTTCATCAAAATACCCGGCTCTCAGAAAAACATAATACCTTTCATAAGGTGTATATGCCGACATGAACAACTCCGCGTTCAATTGCTTTCGGGTGGAGTATTGGAAATCAATAAAGGAAAGACTTGGCCTGGTGGTGGTATCTTCTTCTGGTGTGGTTTTGTAATAATAATCGATAAACAAACCATACATCACCCCTACCTCAGGACTAATCACCAAACTCGGTACCGGAACCAGATTCAGTTCTTTATTCAGAAGAGAATCAATACTCCATTTCTTTTGCCCTAAAAGATCTTCTGGCAAGAAAAAAACAAGAATGAAAAATCCGGCTAATGATAATCTCAATAAGAACGCTTTTCGGTCATGAAAAATAGGCAAAATCAGCACAAAACAATTTCTCCCTTTCCGAAATACAGATTAATGTTCAATTAGTTATTGAAAAAACATTATGTCATCCGATACTTGTCGAAAAAGGAGATCTTTGTAGAAATTAAAGATGGAAGACTTTAAACAGAAATCGTCTCTCTTTCCATCAAGTTTTCTTCCAGTTCTCTTATCTCAAGACTATTACGCCACAGAAGTCTCTTCCAGCAAGGTTTCAATAAACTTTAGCAAGTCTTTCTTCGTCTCTAAAAAGGTAGCCTCGAAAGCCCCGGGGAAATGATTGAGTACCTGAAAAAGGTGCTCTATTTCAGGCTCAAAATAAGTCGTCTCTCCATCAAAATAGGCATAATGTGAATCCACAAATTGACTGAATTTCCGGGTCAGTTCTTCTCCCAGAACTTTCTGATATGTTCTGTCTTTCAAAAGTTCTTCGATTTTTTGCTTCAGCTCGTTTTCGATCTCTTTCCAGTAATTGATATACTTGCTGATATAAACAAACTCGGTGTTTTGGGCAAAAAACGCCGTTCTTTCAAAACAATCATCGAGGAACCTTTGAACATCATCAAAAGAATCATAGTACCGGTTCATGGCCTCTGCCTTTGATTTAAATTCATCAAACAATCCAGCCTCTTTCGATCTGATCACCAGACAAGAGGCTATTTGCTCATCATGCTCTTTTATTTGCTCTGAAAGCCGATGTTGCTCTTCTTCGAGCTGGCGGATTAAAGCATTCACCTCCGCCGTAGAATAACGCTGATGATTGTACTCAAAGAATTTAACCTTAATGACATTTTCGCTGATGTTTTGTAACATCTGCAGATCACCATTTAGAAACAGATCTTCATAAAGACGGGAAACGGCCTTCTCAGAGAAGAGCTCCGTAATGCCAAGCGTACAGTTTTGTTCTTCCTCTTGAATTCGGAAAACCGGGGTTTTATCACTATAATAATTGTTAAATACCTTGCTATAGTTTCGTTCCTCATAAAACAGGGCATAGTCCTGTTCGAACTCCTCCGTGCTGAGGGTTTCATTCTCTTTATTTTCAAAACCCTTAAAAACTTCACGGGTCAGTTTTTTTTGGAGATTTTCAATGTTTAAAAATAACGTCGTCGACAAGACCCCTCCCTCCTCTGTTTCAGTGACCTCCAGCCGCTCAATTCGTTTTAACCTTTCGCTGAGTGCCGGGTGAGAGGCCCATTGATCTTCGAAGTTGAGTTTTGACTTTCCATACCGCTCCCGGTCTACCTCTCCGATCAGGGGCAGCCCGTTCTTTAATTGAAGCTGGTGTTTTGCAGAAAGAAAATTGAGAGCCCTTTCAAAATGGGGATACAAATTCTCCGGAAATTTCAAACGCTCTCCCCTACTCTCATAATAACTGAACACTTCATCAAGTGTAGAATCGGCAAAAGAAAGACGTGATAAACAGCGGATGAGTGGCTGCTTTCCTGTTAAATGCACCGCCACCTCATCGGCATTGAATTCCATATCCCTTGAAAGAGCGAGATACCGGATGTTCAGAATTTCATAGGCCTTGATCATCACTTTTTGGATACTCCTTACGATAACTCTGGAAATACTTACAAAAATATTGAGAATAAAATGGATCCCACCGATGGTATCGGCCAGTTCGTTATAGGAATCGTTATGATACAGCTGGTTATAAATAATGGCATTCAAACTGGAAACGTAAGTGCCCAGAATCATTGACTTTTGGGCGAAATGACCAAATTCATGAGCCAAAACTGCCTTTAGTTCAGTGCTCGTGGTGCTGCAGATCAGACCCATCCCTATTTCCAGACTTTTCCTTGAAGGAAAAAACAAGCTCCAAAACCGGGATTCATAGAAAACCATTGCGTTGACATGGGTAGAGATATAGACCTTTCTCGGAGGCTCCGTACCAATTTGATCCACCAGTTCGTCTATCAGTTCAAACAAACCGGGAGCTTGTGATCGGTCGATTTCCAAACGTAAATCAGACTCCTGCTTATCCTTTGAGGCAAAGAGAAACTTTAATAAAAAGGCTACAATCAGAAATCCACAAAACACAAAGCCCAGAGCCAGAATGATCCCAAGGATAGAAGCACTGACTGAAACAATGGCTACAGCTATGATCAAGCTAAAAGCAGCAAAGCCAAAACCAAGAATGACAAGGGCATTGAAAAAAAGAATAAACAGCGTCACCGCAACGGCCGACAATACCACATTCTTCCTGAAGCTTTCAGAAATTTCGATCTCCATAGAGGATTGGTTTAGATTCTTTCAACCCCGCTTTGACCAGCTTCTGCTCTCACGTGGTTACCAAATCTATGGTTTTAGAGGGGAATTGCAAAACGACAAGACGTCATCATTCCGGGGCATAAAATACACCAAAAAAACAAGAGGTCATATTCTCCAGAGCTTGCTGCTTTGATATGGCGGTTTGAAACCTCTGTTTTTAAAAATCTGACTTTCCCCTCTTTTGTAATGACACAACCCACTCCTCCCTCGAAGTGTCGTGCCACGCTCTTACAGCCCCAGCACCTCCACACCTTGTTTGAATACAATATCTCTCGGGATACCGGCCTCTCCTACCCGATCAAGGTCTTTTTGCAGATCGGCCCCAACAAGGCCCTTTTGCTCAAAAAGTTGTGTTACTCCGGCATAATCGCCATCGCCCTGAAGCGTCAGAATCTTCTCTGAAAGCGAATTCATTGCTGCCTGAAACTCATCGAAATTGACTTTGTACGTTCCTTTCTTCGCATCATAACTGAAGGCATTCATTTCTTTGAAGTAATTGAAGCGAATCATATTGGCTTTGCCATGAGCACTGGAAGCCCCAAAACGAACCGAACGGAAAATCCCGGCCAGAAAAGTCGAGTAATAATCCATCAACTCACCTTCTATTTCACCTTTTTTATGCAGCTGGGTAACCATGTAAAGACCTAGAATGTCTGCCTTACCTTCTTCCAAAGCAGAACCCGTTTCTTTAAGAGCATCCCGCACGGTTCCTTTGCCGTCGAGGGTGTTTTTGATCCCCAGTCCATGAGCTACTTCGTGAAACATAGTGTTGGCAAAAAAGGCATCGAAAGTAACATGCTTTCGTTGTGATTCATCAATGAGCAATTCACTGATAAGCACCATGATCTTATCAAACTTGGCCTGCATGGCGTTTTTCAGCTGAAGCCTTCGGGTGCCCTTTTCCAATTGTACCCGTTCGTCATTCGGTAGATTGATCGCGATGGTCTTTCCGCCCGAATTGCAGTCTCCGGCATAGTAAATCACATCATAGGCGTTTAGATCAGAGTCTGTTCCGGGAGTTTCTTGTTTGTATTTATCCTCTACGGGTAGGTTCGCTTGCAACTCTGGTAAAAAGCTGACGTACTTTGCAAGCTTCTCGCTCCAGGCCATATCTTTCACCAGCACATAAGCCTCATGAGCAGTTTTATAATTATAGAGCTGATCTTCGTAATTTTCAATAGGCCCTACCACGAAATCAATTCTGTTATTTTTCATATCCATCCAAGCAAGGTCGCTTGCCAGATAGTCGTCTGATAGCAGAGCCTCGGCTCTCAGGTTTAGGTACTTTTTAAACCCTTCATCTTCCGCCAATTCAGCCGCTTGCTTCAGCAGATCAGCCGCCCGTTGAACCTCCGCCGCAAAAGCCTCATGATATGGCAATGTGTATAATTGTCCCTCTTCATTTCTTCTGACAAAAGTGTAAAGGCTGGTTTTGTCCTCACTCTCAAAAGCCTCAAACTCCTCTTTTGTCATGTCGGCTGGATAATGTTGAGCCCCTGCGGGTTTCTCTCCTACTCCATCGATAAACGGCTCGTTTCCTCGAAGCCGATCCCATGGGCCATAATTATACCTTACAAAGGTTTTGGCGGCCTCATCAGAAAGCGTGTCAAGCAGAGCATTTTTATCACCAAAGGCTTCTTTCCAGAAAAGCTGATCCATGATTTCGGCAACTTCAATGAGCAGCGGAATCATCTTTTTTTGGTTCTCAGAAAGAGAACTGATATCTGTAGTCAGGGTAAATTCGGCATATTCATTGACTTTCTTTTGCAATTGCGTTTCTTCTGGTTCAGAAATAGGCACACAGCTTAAAGCAAGAGAAGTCATCACGAAAAGTGAAAGGATTTTTTTCATCACTAAGTTTGATTTTCAGGTTGTTGAAGTTACAAAATAAAGTTTCTTGGGTATGTTTCCCAAACGTGGATTCTAAATGAAATGAATGACCTCTGACAAGCAGACACTTCAAAGGTTTAGATTTTTTCAATTTCACATTTGTTCTATTCCGCTTCCTTCGACCAAAACTCTTCAATAATCTACTTTCAGCCACATTTTCAAAGCCTAAACCACCCCGCCACTCTAAATAAATGCTATTTTTGTGATGGTCATTGGTAAGGAAAAATACTGCGATTGAACATGAGACTGATGACCATCGACCTATGGATCAGCAAAACCCTATTTTAGACAACCTGAAAAAAGACTGCCTGAATCATCTGGATGAAAATACCGGAAATTGGCTGGCATCTAAACTATCGGGAAACCCCGAGCCCTCGGCATTTTATTTGACCTTCGGTCTTATTGGCCGCAAAGTTCCTTCAACTCAAGTGGACCTCAGCCCGGAAACACAAAATCTGTTTGAGGAGATTAACCCGGATTTTAAATCCGAGCCCTTTTCGCTAGACGAATATTGTCGCCTTCTTTTGCTGTTATCTGCGGAACCAGAGAGCAATCACACTCTGATTTCAACGATGATCGGCTCAGCCGACCGTAAAGAACTGGTGACGATTTTTAAGTCTGTTCAGTACCTAAGCAATGCCGCCGATTTCAAAATGGAAATGATTGACGGACTTCGGACCAACATGATTGATGTCTTTGATGCCATCTCTCGTTATCAGTCTTTTCCGTTCCGTTTCTTTCATCAGGACGCCTGGAATCAAATGGTCCTTAAGGCCATTTTTATGGAACGACCATTGTATAAAATTCAGGGACTGGACAAGAATCGCAACCAAAAACTAACCGACACCCTGCACGATTTTGTGCACGAAAGGTGGTCTGCAGGTCGCAATGTTCATCCCGAATTATGGAGACTAATTCTTGGTTTTGAGAATGATCTTCTTGTCGCAGATATGGTTGGTTTATCCGGAAGCGGATCTGAATTGGATCAATTGGCCGTTAGAAAAACTCTTTTCGGCTCTGAGCATTCAGCAGCGAAAAAGTGGTGCCGTGAAAATGAAGGACTCAAGCCCGAACAAAGTTGGTCTGAAATCGGCGAAATGCTGGAAGTCGCCCAATCAAATTAAGAAGAAAAAAACATCAAGAATATGAAATTTATCGATCCTCATGTACACATGACCTCACGTACTACAGACGATTACGAGGCCATGAGTAAAGCAGGAATTGTCGCCCTTATTGAACCGGCGTTCTGGCTGGGCCAACCCCGTACAGAAGTAGGCTCTTTCAAAGATTATTACAGCAGTATTGTGGGTTGGGAGCCTTTCCGCTCCTCGCAGTTTGGAATTAAACATTATTGCACCATTGGCCTGAACTCCAAAGAAGCCAATAATGTACCCCTTGCCGAAAAAGTAATGGAGCTGCTGCCACTTTATGCCCTTAAAGATAATGTAGTGGCCATTGGCGAAATCGGTTATGATGATCAGACAGAAGCCGAAGATCGTTTCTTCAGAGCTCAGATAGAACTGGCAAAAGAAGTGGGGCTGCCTATCATGATTCATACCCCACACCGTGATAAAAAGAAAGGCACCCTAAAAAGCATGGATGTGCTGGAAGAGCATGGCATGGACCCTAAAATGGTGGTGATTGATCATAATAACGAGGAAACCGCTAAGGAAGTGCTGGATCGTGGCTACTGGGCTGCTTTTACCATTTACCCCCGTACCAAAATGGGAAGTGAAAGAATGGTGGAAGTGGTAAAAACCTATGGTTCGGAGAGAATTATAGTCGATAGCTCTGCAGACTGGGGCGTGAGTGATCCTCTGGCTGTACCAAAGACCGCTAAACTTATGCTGGAGAATGGGATCAGCAAGGAAGACGTTCACCTAACTACTTACAAAAATGCCCTTACCGCCTATAGTCAAAGTGGCAATATGAAAGAGTCTGATTGGGACAGCGGAGTTTCGTATGACCAGTCGGTGCTTTATGGTGGCAACAGCGTACTAAGAGGACAAAACCCAAAAAAGGGCAGCTCCTCTGATTTCATCGAAAATTGACATGGGAAAACTCTTCGGTTTTCTGAGGCTGATGAGGCCGGCCAACCTGGTGACCGCTCTGGCAGATATTGCCGCCGGTCTGGCGATTTCCGGTTTCTTAACTGTCGATTCCGATTCTCAAAACTGGCAGAAAGCCGCCTTTCTTTTTCTTTCGACCATCGGGTTATACGGAGGAGGTGTAGTATTGAATGACGTATTCGATGCACAACTGGATGCCATAGAACGGCCAGAGCGTCCGATTCCTTCCGGAAAAATAAGCCTCACTGAGGGAGCTATACTCGGCAGCGGACTTTTACTTCTCGGAATTCTCAGTGCCCTGATAGCTGGGGTGACTTCATTTTGGATTGCTTTGGCCACGGCCCTTTTTGTGATTCTTTATGACAAATGGGCCAAACACAGCAGTGTTTTCGGACCATTGACTATGGGCATATGCCGGGGACTCAACTTGCTGCTCGGGATGAGTCTTTTCTGGCCAGAGCTCACTACGCTTCAGGTCTCCATCAGTCTGATCCCTGTTTTCTTTATCGCGGCCATCACTTTGACCAGTCAAGGAGAGGTTCATGGAAGTAACAAGAAATCAATAGGCTTTGCCCTTACTATAGACAGCCTTATTTTTATTGTATTGGTGGTGTTGTCTCACCTTAATTTTAAGTATTTGTGGTATAGCCTGCCCTTTATAGCGTTCTGGTATTTTTTAAACCTCAGAGCCAAATCAAAGGCGATCAGAAATAATATCCCTGAAAACATCAAAACGGCGGTAAAGACCGGTGTAATATCCCTTATTCCTTTAAATGCAGCGTATACGGCAATCTTCGGAACATGGTACCATGCTCTTGCTGTTCTATGTCTGCTGCCGGTTTCTCTTTGGCTTGCCAAAAGGTTTGCCGTCACATAAATTTGAATCTTTTGACTCATGAATATTAAACAACGTTTTGAGGTTCCTTTTGAATACTCCATCGAATTTACGGAAGGGGTATTTGAACCTGAAAATACGCTTCTCTCAGACTTCATAGCCGGAGAGAAAGGACCCAGTCAGGTGAAAGTGGGGGTGATCATTGATCAGAGTGTGGCACAAAACCACCCAACCCTGATTTCTAAAATCGACGACTATTTTAAGGCAATTCCCGGGGTTTCACTTTCTCATGAGCCCGTGGTTATAACTGGTGGCGAGGAAGCCAAAAACAACCTTAACACCTTCAAAGAAGTTCTTGATGTGATTGATCAGGGAAAAATAGATCGCCACTCCTACCTCATCGGAATCGGCGGTGGTGCCGTTTTAGATATGGTGGGTTTTGCGGCAGCTATCGGTCACAGGGGTATCCGACATATTAGAATCCCTACTACTGTTCTTTCTCAAAACGACTCAGGTGTAGGGGTGAAAAACGGTATCAACTTCTTTGGCAAAAAAAACTTCTTGGGAGCGTTCACTCCGCCGGTTTTGGTCATCAATGATTTTCATTTTCTTACGACGCTCTCTGACCGTGACTGGCGATCTGGCATGTCGGAAGCCGTGAAGGTAGCTCTTATAAAAGACAAAACCTTTTTCAACTGGCTGGAAGAAAATGCCGAAAAGCTGGCTCATAGAGATCTGGAAGCCATGAAAGTGCTGGTTTTTGAATGTGCTCGTTTGCATGCCGATCATATTGTTGGCAATAATGACCCTTTCGAATCAGGCTCCTCCAGGCCGCTGGATTTTGGTCACTGGGCCGCTCATAAAATGGAACAGCTTACGCAATTTGAAATCAAACACGGTGAAGCGGTGGCCATTGGTATCGCTTTTGATATTTATTACGGCGGCCTTGCAGAAATTATGTCTTCTGACAGCAGTGAACGTGTAATTAATGTATTGCATAAATTAGGCTTTGATACTTATCACCCTGTGTTATTGAACGAAACACAATCTGCCATCAATCCTGAGCTGATCAAAGGTTTGGAAGAATTCCGTGAGCACCTGGGTGGTGAACTTACCATTACTATGGTACCGGAAATCGGAACGAAAATAGACGTTCATCAAATGGACATAGACCTGCTCAATCAAGCGGCCCTAAACCTCAAAAAAACGATACGAAATCATGTTGCTGCAGAAGCATAAGGCTCATCTGACTTACTGTTCCAATATTCACCCCGGTGAGACCTGGAAAGATACTTTGGCAAACCTGGAGACCTACACCACTGAGGTAAGGGACAAAATGGGGGCAGAACGTTTTGGTATCGGTCTCAGAATATCTGGTGAAGCCTCAAAAGGCCTGTTGGAGGGAAATGCACTGAAAGAATTTAAAACCTGGCTGGATGCCAAAGACTTTTATGTGTTTACCATCAATGGGTTTCCTTATGGAAATTTTCATTCGCAAAGGGTCAAAGACCAAGTGCACAGCCCCGACTGGCTCAGTGAAGAACGCCTGGCGTACTCGAAACGCCTTTTCACCATTCTGAATACTTTGCTTCCAGAGGGTATGGATGGCGGAGTTTCCACCTCGCCGGTATCGTATCGTCATTGGTTTGAAAACCAAACCGAACTAACTGAAGCCAAGAAGAAAGGGGCTGACCAAATCGCAGATCTGGCTCTCCATCTATACCGGATGAAGCAGGAATCCGGCAAAAGTTTGCATTTGGATATGGAACCTGAGCCGGACGGTATTTTGGAAACGGGTGAAGAGTTTATTCAATATTATAACGAATTCATTCTGCCAGCAGCTATAGAAAGAATTTCAAGGGAAGCAGGGCTTTCTGCCTCAGCCGCAGAGGCGGTAGTGCGTGAGCACATCCAGATCTGCTTTGATGTCTGTCATTTTGCCGTAGGCTTTGAAAATATCGGTGAAGCTCTTCAAAATCTGAAAGAGCAAAAAATAAAGGTCGGCCGAATCCAGATCAGTGCGGCCTTAGGAACAGGACCCCTGAACACCTCTTCTGAATTTAAGTTGATAGGCCAGGAGCTGGAAACCTTTGACGAGCCAGTTTATCTGCATCAGGCCGTTTGTAAAGATGAAAAAGGTGGATTGACACGCTTTAAAGATTTAGGGCCCGCATTGGCGGTTTTTGAAAAAAACAAACCTGCTGAAATGCGGACGCACTTCCATGTCCCCATCTTTCTTGAAAACTATAAAACATTGGTCTCTACGCAAAAAGCCATTGTAGAAACCCTGAAACATTGGAAAAATGAACCCTTCACACCACACCTTGAGGTAGAAACTTACACCTGGGGTGTACTTCCAGAGGAAATGCAAACAGACATTGTAAGCTCAGTATGCCGTGAACTACAGTGGGTCATTGATACTTTAGATAGATTATGAACAGATTGGCCGTTATCGATATCGTTGGGCTTTCAGAAAAGTTGATCGGGGAACATACGCCCTTTTTGAGCCAATGGTTAAAAGATAAACATCTCAGCCAGATAGAACCTGTGCTGCCTGCCGTCACCTGCTCAGCCCAAACCACCTATCTTACAGGAAAATGGCCTTCTGAGCACGGAATTGTAGGCAATGGTTGGTTTTTTAAGGATACTCAGGAGGTTTCTTTATGGAAACAATCCAACAAACTGGTGCAGGCGGAAAACGTCTGGGATATCGCCAGGAAAAAGAATCCGGAGTTTACTGTAGCCAATATGTTCTGGTGGTTTAATATGTATTCCACTGCCGATTATACCGTTACTCCACGCCCCCAATACAGAGCCGATGGCCAGAAAAAACCAGACTGCTACGCCAAACCGGCCGCACTTCGTGATGAGCTGCAGCAGCAGTTAGGCACTTTCCCTTTGTTTGACTTCTGGGGGCCACGTACCACCATCAAATCCAGCAAATGGATAGCAGAAGCCTCGAAAGTGGTAGAGGAGAAATACAACCCTACTCTACTCCTGGTTTACCTGCCCCATCTGGATTATGTGCTGCAGAAGTTTGAGCAGGCCAACCCAAGTGTGGCTAAAGACCTTCAGGAAATAGATGAGCTTTGTAAAGATTTGATCAGCTACCTCGAAGGCCGGGGAATGGAGGTGATGGTCTTGTCAGAATATGGCATTTCAAAAGCTACGCAGCCGGTGCACCTCAACCGCCGCCTGAGAGAAAATGGGCTGATTCAGATTCGTGAAGAAAATGGACTGGAGCTGCTGGATGCCGGTGAGTCAAAAGCCTTTGCGGTGGCAGATCATCAGGTAGCTCATGTGTACATCAATGACCTATCTCAAAAAGAACAGGTAAAAAAAATACTAGAAGACACGCCGGGTGTAGAGCTGGTATTGGATGAAGAAGGAAAGAAAGAATATCATATTCAGCATGAGAGAGCAGGCGATTTAGTAGTGGTGGCAGCAGAAAACCATTGGTTTACCTATTACTACTGGCTTGACGACCAAAAGGCACCAGATTTTGCTCGAGTCGTGGATATTCATAAAAAGCCCGGGTATGACCCCGTAGAAATGTTTTTTGACCCAAAAAAGAAATTTGTTTTCCCTCGTCTGGCCTTTAAGCTTCTGAAGAAAAAACTGGGTTTCCGTACCCTGATGGATGTGATTCCGCTGGATGCCTCTCTGGTGAAAGGTTCACACGGTCGTGTCAATATTGACAATCAAGATAAACCCGTTCTGATCTCAAAAGAAGAAAAAGCAGCGTTGATTGACCCAACCCAAATTCAGGAACTGATTCTTCAGAAAATATTTGCCTGATGAAAAAAGGCCGGGAGAAAATTCCCGGCCTTTCTCTTTATTTCCAGCTCTTAATCTTATATCCGTACAAAGCGAAAAAGAGAATAATCACATAGCAGGGAATCAATATCCAGTATCCCGAAGTGGCCGCTGAAGCTGTTGCTTCCGTCAATTCAGTACCAGCAGAAACAAGTTTTTCTTTTCCCGCATCAACGAGCCTTCCATAGAGCGGAGGAATGATTGCCCCACCTGATATAGCCATAATCAACAAAGCCGAGGCGGTTTTGGTATGTTTTCCCAAACCATCTAATGTCAATGGCCAAACTGCGGGCCAAACCAAAGCATTGGCGATTCCGAGAGCTGCCACAAAAAGCACTGACGTAAAACCCGTAGTCATCAGAATACAAATGCTGAAAATAATACCCAATACTGCACTGATCTGAAGGGCGGTTTTCTGCTTCAGGTATTTCGGGATCAAAATAGCACCCAAGGCATACGTGGAAACCATTGCCATCAACGTATAGGTAGTAAAGAATTTAGACCGCTCACCAGAAAAACCCAGCGAAATACCATAGGAAATAATGGTATCACCCGCGATAACCTCCGCACCCACGTATACAAAAAGAGTAAAAACACCGAGCCATAAGTGCGGGTATTGAAAAATCGTCTTCCCGGCTCCTCCGGTTGATGTTTCGTCGTCCGTTTCTTCGGCCTCTACATGAGGAAGAGGAGCTTTTCTGATTAGAATGCCGAGTAAAAAAAGAACACCCGCCATAACCAGATATGGAACAAAAACGCTATTGGCCATTTGATCAAGAATGACCGATTTTTCACCAGTGGAAACTGTGGTTAGCTTTTCTTTGATTTCATCAATACCACTGAGCAACAAAGCTCCGAATATGAGCGAGCCCAAAGCTCCCGCAGTTTTGTTGGCAATCCCCATAATGGCGATTCGCTTAGCTCCACTTTCTATTGGGCCCAGAATGGTGATGTAAGGATTGGAAGCGGTTTGAAGCAGAGTCATACCTGTGCCCTGAATAAAAATACCAGCCAGAAACATCCAGTAGGTTCGGGCATTAGCTGCTGGTATAAAAATTAATGCCCCGACAGCCATGATAAACAGACCAATAGACATGCCCTTTCGGTAACCCGTTTTTCTCAATACCCAGGAGGCCGGTAAGCCCATCACTACAAAAGAGATATACGAGGCTGAAGCCACCAGATACGATTGGGCATCGGTGAGCTCATTTATGGTTTTCATGAAAGGAATAAGGGCTCCATTAATCCAGGTGACAAAACCGAAGATAAAGAAAAGGGCCGCGATAATACTGATGGCAACGAGGTTCGTTGACTTAGGGTTTTTAGCTTCTGCCATAAGGGTTGATTTTAGAAGTGAGTACTTTTCTACTCGCAATTAAAGGATGATTGAGCAGGATGACTAATTTTTAAAATATTTTATTAATTGCGGGGCTTTAATTAAGCCCTGTAAAAAAGTCTCTGTTTATCCGTTAAACCCTTAAGATGAAAAAACGCCAGCTGCCTTTCTTGCGAGAAATTAAAATGAATTAATCACCAGCTGTATTTCGTGTTTTCCAGGGCCTAGCCTAACCGTGCTAAAGCCTGAGTTAACCTTTAGTCCATTATGCATGAGTTCTTTTCCAGGGGCCGGAGCAATCTCAAATTCTGCAACCATATTGGCCGGTATTTCAATTTCAAATACTTGTAAACGCGGATTTTTGAATTGATAATAGCCCTTGATGGGTCCGAGAATGGTCGGAACCTCAATTTCACTATTTTTCAAACTACCCATCTGAGGTTTAATTTGGGCTACACCAAAACCAGGTGTTTTAGGCTGTATGCCCCAAAGCCCTCGGGGAATACTATTTGCCGGTACGGCTCCCCAGGCATGATTCCAGTCAAGGTTGTTTTTATATTTCAGATCCCAAGCCTCCAGCGTCATGGTAGAACCCGCTCTGATCATATTATACCAGCTTCTATCTGAGGTATCGGTTAAAAGCTGCAGGGCGTAATCAGCAGCTCGGGCGTTATATAGACCGTCCATTAAGTATTGTGAACCATAAACACTACAGGCCATTCCTCTTGATTTGATATGCCCTACCACCGAATGAATATGCTCATTCGGTACTATGTTAAAAGCCAATGGCAGCATATTGGCATGCAGGGCCGCATGGTCTGTGCCTATTCCATCTACATAAACACCACGACTATAATCAAACATTTTTTCATTGATGGCCTTTTTGGCTTTGAGAGCACGAATCTCAAACTCCAAAGACTCTTGTGTTTTGCCCATAACCCTTGCAAACTCTGACATGATTTTCATGTTTTGATAATAGAAGGCATTGACGACGGTATTGTATTCTTTGAAAACATAGGCGTCACGCTCGCCTTTGTTCGAGGGGTCACCACCCCAGCCTGCCGATGGCCAGTCTACAATGTCCCTGAAAGTCTCCTTCATATCTTTTGGGAAACCCAGGTTTGCCATCAATTCCGGGGTCATTTTGCTTGATGTAATTAGCCCGTCTTCATTAGCCAGTTCATAAAGCGTTTTATGTTTCAATTGATCATAATACTTCTCAATTAACTCGGTATTGCCGGTGTACATATAATCAGCGTAGAACATCAGAGCCACATGTAGCTGCCACTCTGTGGGCCAGGTAGGGTGCTCCATGAAATACTCAATGGTTTGCCGGGCAATGGCATACTCTCTATCCGTAGTGTAATGGCTCAGTTGATTTAGATAAGCATCCGCCTCATAAGGAATTCTCTCACGATCGCCGTCGACATACAGACCATTAAACGTAGTCGCTTTTATCGTGTATTTACAAATCTCCCAAACCTGATTCAGAATATCATTGGAGCTCGTGAAACGGCTTGATGAATCTTCCCAATAACTATGATAAGCCAATTGAGTAAAACTCTCTTCGGCTATGGGCTCTTTGGCTCCTTCTATTTCGGCGTATCTGAAAGGCATCAAAACCGGAAAACCCTCAGGTAACGGAAGAGCCTTGCCCGGTAGTGTATTTCTTTTATCGGGTTCTATTTGCAGTTGATAGTGTGTCTGGCCAGGCTTCACTTCCATTTTGATCTCCTGATACCGGATATGGCTTTGAGGAAAAGGGGCCCGATTGATGTTTTTCCCATCTAGCTGCTCCCCTATTCTGATGGTTAAAACATGCTCTTTTCTAGCTTTATAGGTAAACTCCAGAGTACTAAAAGCGGCCTTGCCAAAATCAAGAAAGTAGCTTTGATCTCTTTTCTCAAAAACCTTGGGTTTGATATGCTCAATTTGAAAACTGTTGGGAGTTGTAATCGTTTTTTCGGCAGTACCCATCGTAAAACTTTGGATCCCGGAGTATCTTGAAAGCCTGTTTTCCTGATCCCAGATACGTACTTTCCAGAAATAGCTTTTACCAACAACTAAGGGCTTTCCGCCATATTCCACGTTAAAAGACTTGTTGGTACGAACCTGTTCACTATTCCAGATATCACCAATGTTCTTCTTTATGTTTTCTTCTGTGGAGGCCACAAGTATTTGATAAGCCGATTGTGTAACCGCACCGTCAGGAACTACCCAACCAAACTCCGGCTGTTCATCCAGAATTTTGACACCTTCGGTGTTTCTTATCCATTCAATGGTCAATTGACCCGGGCCTTCAGAATAAGCATCTGAATGTTCTAAAATCAGTCGGTCAGTAGCTTTTCGAAATGCATTTAGTTTTTGCTCATAACCCTGCACCTTTATCAGATTATTGACTTCATCTGGGTCCTCTTTCAGGTTATAGAGTTCCTCAATAGATTGATCATTGACATACCTGAAATATTTCCAATCTTTAGTTCTTACGCCTTCGCTCGGTGGAATATTATCAAATTCCCATAGATGTTCAATGAGCACGGTATCCCTTTTCAGGTCGTGCGACTTGTCTTTTACTATGGGGACTAAACTCTTGCCATGCCATTCTTTAGGAGCCGTAATACCGGCAAGATCCAAAATCGTTGGAGGCACGTCTATATTGAGAGCCATAACCTCACTTTCATTGCTTTTGAGATTTCGCGGGTCATAAACAATTAAAGGAACCCTGATGGAATTGTCATACATCAGCCATTTGCCGGCCAGCTGCCTTTCGCCCAGAAAATAGCCATTATCACCCATTAAAATGATGATGGTGTTTTGGTCAATGCCTTTTTTTGAGAGCTCCCGACGAATATTGGCAATCTCGCGATCGATACCCGCAATCATGCGGTAATACCCTTTTACACTGTGCTGGTATTTTTCGGGGGTGTCATATCGCCAGGTCCATCGTAAACGGTTAAAACCATCCCTAACAATTTTGGGCAAAGCCTCGAAAAAATTATCCTCACCAAGGTTTGGCCCGGGAATAACCACCTCCCGCAAGAGTTCATCTGATTCCTTTTGCCAGAAATATTGCTCCTTTGCTGAGTCATGAGCGTGTGGAGCACTGAAACTCAACGAAAGACAAAAAGGCTTGTCGGGGTCTGTTCTTTGAATGAAATCAATCGCTTGCTGGCCGGTGTAGCGGGTAAGGTGAACCGTGTCTTTGCCTATCGTCTTATAATAATACCCTCTTTTGTCAGGGTAAGCATTGTTTCGATCATACGACTCAAACTCGTCAAACTGCTTTTCTAAATGCTCATACCTGACCCCGTATTTGCCATAAAAGCCCGTTCTGTACCCATTCTCTTTCAGAATTCTCGGGTAGGAGGTCGTCATGTATGATTCCCTGATATTTCCTGTCTGAAAATTGAAATTATGCTGGCGTTCATACATTCCGGTAAGAATGCTTGCCCTGCTTGCCGCACAAATCGGGGTAGTTACCATAGCATTCCTGAAATAGGTTCCTTCGCTCGCCAACTTGTCCATTTCAGGTGTGGATACCAGCTCATTGCCAAAATAACCAAGGGCGTCAAACCGCTGATCATCAGTAAGAATAAAAATAATGTTTGGCTTTTCAGAGCCCGAATCCTGAGCATGAAGTACAAAGAAGTGAAAGCCCAGAAAGAGAAAAAATACAATTCTCATTGTTCTGTTTATTAACTCAAAAAATCATTCAAGTGCATCTCAAAACTTCTGGTAGCTTGTCTGAAAACTTAGTAACAACTCGCCGTCTTCCTGTATTTGGGAAGCGAATGAAATTATGGTTTTGAGATCCACATAAACTTAAGCCATTCATGCTAAGTTTTTGATAAAGTAGGGCTTTTATTCGTGGAAGTCAGTCCTGACGTATCCTAGGATTAGGTTGATTTGATCATTGAAAGAAGTACTGAAAACGAAAAAAGGCCAGCTTCTCAGCTGACCTTTATATGGTGGTGATGGACGGTCCCTCCCGATAGCTATCGGGATATCGGGAGAACCGCCGACACAAGGATTTAGAGTTTTACAATAATTGAAGTTTATCAACCATTTCTGGATACTTCTTTAAGTTCTGTATATACTTAGTTGACTTCATAGACTTTATTTTCTTTTCAATTTTTAGGGCCTTTGCCCGATTATCGCACTCAATAAGAAGAAACGTTTGCCAATCACTTGTCTGTTTCGTGAAAGCCTTTTGACGCCTACCTTCATTATGCTCTATGAGACGTTCAACAGGAAAAGCTGATTCACCTATATAATATTTTAAAATGCTTGAAGAGTAGAGGATATAAACATAGTGTTTCATTGACATGGATTTTAAATAAAAAAGCCGACTCTTTCGAATCGGCTTTCCTGGTGGTGATGGACGGAATCGAACCGCCGACACAAGGATTTTCAGTCCTTTGCTCTACCAACTGAGCTACATCACCATTGTGATTACACCACCATTCCCATATTTTGGGAGTGCAAAAATAGATAAAAAGGTTTTCTGCACAAATAATTTCAGTTTTTCTATAAAAAATAATTCCAGCCGCTTCTTCTGCATTACTTCCTCTAAAAATCTCGATCTCAATCCCTCTCCTCCCCTCTTTCATTTCTCATTCCTTTTTCTCATTTTTGTTTTAGTATGCTTGCATACTATTTTCATCAACCTTTGATTATCTCATGGCCTATATTCAGCAAGTCTTGTTTCTGATCGTTTTCGCGGCAGCCGCCTATCTCATTGCCCGTCGGATTGTTTTAATCAAAAAAACCATTCAACTCGGCAAATCCGATGACCGTACCGATCAGCCCGGCGTTCGATTAAAAACGATGTTGAGAATTGCTTTTGGGCAGAAAAAAATGTTTGACCGACCCTTGGTGGGTCTTCTTCACTTTTTGGTCTATGCCGGATTCATTCTTATCAATATTGAGATTTTGGAAATCATTATAGACGGCCTGTTTGGTACTCACCGCGTATTAGCGAAACCTTTAGGAAGTTTTTACCCCGTTATTATTAACTTTTTTGAAGTTTTGGCTCTCGGAGTCATCATAGCCTGTGTTGTCTTTTTGATTCGTAGAAACATTCTGAAAATTGGTCGCCTCCACCCTTCAAGCTCCAAAGAAATGAAGGGCTGGCCGGCAATGGATGCCAACCTGATCCTCATCTTTGAAATTGCTTTGATGATGGCCTTTCTGAAAATGAATGCAGCTGATAGTATCCTTCAAAGTCGTGGTGTAGGCCACTTCGCAGAAACGCAGACAGGTTCATTTCTGATCAGCTCCTGGCTTGCACCATTTATGGAGCCATTCTCTTCTGATATTCTTCAATTTACCGAACGTGGTGCCTGGTGGTTTCATATTGTTGGTATTTTGTTTTTTGCACTTTATGTCACGTATTCAAAGCATTTGCACATTGGCCTTGCTTTCCCGAATACCTATTTCGCCGACCTGAAACCAAGAGGTCAGATGAGCAATATGCCCGCCGTCACCAAAGAGGTAAAAATCATGATGGAGCTGGAACAACCCTCTGAAAATGAGGAAGAAGTAGGGCGATTCGGAGCAAAAGATGTGGAAGACCTGAGCTGGAAAAACCTCATGGATGCTTACAGCTGCACCGAGTGTGGTCGTTGTACTTCGCAATGCCCGGCAAATATCACAGGCAAAGCCCTTTCCCCTAGAAAAATCATGATGAGTACCCGAGACAGGCTGGAGGATATTCAAAAAGGCTGGCTTAAAAACGGGTATGATTTTAAAGATGAAAAAAGCCTCAATGGTGACTACATCACCGAAGAAGAGCTTCTGGCCTGCACCAGCTGCAATGCCTGTGTAGAGGCCTGTCCCGTTCTGATCAATCCATTAGACATCATTTTGCAGCTACGCAGATATAATGTCATGGAAGAATCAAAAGCTCCGCAAAGCTGGAATATGATGTTTCAAAACCTTGAAACCAACATGGCTCCATGGAAATTCTCGCCAGACGATCGTATGAAATGGGTATCGGAATAGTTTTCAGTATGCAGCTACAGTGGGTAGTATTAATGTAACTTTGCCTACTGCCACTGCCCACTGTAAACTCAAAGCAAATGAACCCTTCGATTGAAAAACTTCATCACATCGCTCAAAAAGAAAGTCGGCTTATCATCGGTCTGATGTCAGGCACTTCTCTTGACGGCCTGGATGTTGCCCTTTGTCGGTTTTCAGGTGACGGGCAAAATACTGAGGTAGAGTTACTTGCCTTTGAGACTATGCCTTTTGAAGAGGGTGTCAAAGCCGAAATCAGGAAGGTGTTTGCTAAAAAAGAAGTTGACTTTCATCACCTCTGCATGCTCAACCCCTGGATTGGGAACCTCCACGGTCAATTGGTCAATGAATGCTTGAAAAAATGGGGGAGAAGAGCTGAAGAAATTGACCTCATCGCCAGTCATGGGCAAACGGTAATGCACATGCCTAAGCGACTGCACAAAAACGAGCTTTTCCCAAACTCAACACTCCAAATAGGAGATGCTGATCATTTGGCCAGAGAAGTCGGGGTTATCACACTTTCAGATTTCAGACAAAAGCATTGTGCAGCGGGTGGAGAAGGAGCACCTTTGGCTTTGTATGGAGACTTTCTTTTGTTTTCTTCCAAACAGGAAAATCGCGTTTTGATCAATATTGGCGGCATCGCCAATTTTACTTTTTTACCCTCATCAGGTGATTTCTCAAAGGTTTTTGCAACGGACACAGGCCCCGGTAACACCTTGATTGACGCCTTTACTCAAAAGCATTTTGGTAAGCCCTACGACGAGAACGCTAAAATTGCAAGGAAGGGCAAGGTCTCTAAAAAATTTCTGGAAGCACTTTTAGAGCATGAGTATTTCTCACAACCTGTACCAAAAACGACTGGTCCTGAACTGTTTAACCTCCATTATCTAGAGATGGCCATTATAAAAAGTAGCGTAAACATTTCAAATGAAGATATTCTTCAAACGCTTTGCCATTTTACCGCCCAAAGTCTCACACATGAAATCAAAAGATCTGTCTCTTTAGATTCAAAAACCACCCTCTATCTAAGTGGGGGCGGTATGCACAACCCCTTGCTGGTTGAATTGATCAAACAAGAATTGCCTCAAATTGCCGTTGAAGTCATGGATAAACTTGGGGTTTCAGGCGATGCCAAGGAGGCTGTCTTATTTGCGGCTCTGGCTAATGAAACCCTTGCCGGGTCGGGTTTTATTTCTCCCGGAAACCCTAAGGAACAGTTTTTTATGGGTAAAATATCATTACCTCTTTAAGCTCAAGCGTTTAATTTGACGTATTTTTGATCAATACATTTTCATTTTGCCCGTGGCAATAAAATCTATTTCAAGATCAGCGTTTTTTGATAAATTATTCAGCAATAATAACTTACGTGCAGTAAGTAGTTTGGATGAATATACCTCTCCTTTAAACAAAGCAGAGGTTTATCACTTATTGAAACGCTGCTGCTACTCTATTGATGTTTCATTTGCAAATTCGCTGATTGGTAAAACGGCGAGAGAGGTGGTCAACCTCCTGATCAATAACGCAACCAACAGAACAATTCCTGCTCCACCTTTTGATGTTAATCAAGGTTTTAGAAACCCTCAGCTTCTGCCCGCCGAGCAATATCAGGACGAAAGAAATAAAAATCTGACGGCTCATTTTGCTCAAAACAAACAGCTTATTGAGTGGTGGATAGACCTGATGCGAAAGGATACCAAAAGTCTCGGCGAAAAGGTCACTTTTATGTGGCATTCGCATTTTACCACGCAATATGAAGGTAACGAACCGATTTCGGCTCAGTACATGTATCGGCAGAATCAGCTACTCAGAAGGCAGTTTCTTGGTGATTTTAAATCCTTTCTGGAGCAAATAACCATTGACGGAGCCATGCTCCAATACCTAAACGGTAGTCAGAATATCAAAGATGCTCCGAATGAGAACTACGCCCGGGAGCTTTTTGAGCTATATTCAGTCGGCATAGGCGATGGCCATTACACAGAAGACGATATACGTGAAGCTGCAAAGGTGCTAACAGGCTGGAAAGCCACGCACTTCCTGGAAGAAACCGAGATTTATCAACCATACCTCAGGGTCAATCAATTCAGTACAGATACTAAGACTGTTTTTGATACTGAATTTGTGGTAGACTATGAGGTCAATCAGACCAACGTTTTCAAAAACTCCATCCAGAAACTCATGCAGGTTACTCTGGATAAAAAGGGGGAAGAAGTTTCCCGTTTTATTATGGGGAAAATGTACCGGGCTTTCGTTTATAACAACCCTGATACCGACGAAAATGAGACCGTCAAAGAGCTTGCTGCCTATTTCAGATCGAATGGTTTTGATACTAAAAAAGCTTTAATAAAGCTTTTGACAAGTCAACATTTCTTTGATGCCAATAATCATGGGATATCCATAAAATCTCCGTTGGAAAGCTTCCTGAACTTCACGGCTCATTTTGACCTGTCAAATGAAGAACTTAGAATCGCTCTTAAAGATTATGGTCAGGAATTACTGAACCCTCCGGATGTTAGCGGATGGAAAGGCTACCGAAGCTGGGTAAATACTAAGTCATTGCCGGGTTTTATTGAAAGTTTCACCACTATTCTCAACAGCAAGTCAGACCTGTACGTTGGTGAGTGGGCTTCAAAGCTGGATAACTATAACGATGCCTACGGTTTAACCGAAAGCCTGGCTCTTCTCTTTTTTGGAAGGGTACCCACTGAAAGCAGACTTAAGAAAGTGGAAAATGCTTTGCTTGGAGGGGCTCCATATTATGAGTGGCCGGAGATAGCTGCCAATAAAGAAAATGCCGGAATCAGAGTTAAGGTAGCTTTGAGAGATATGTTTAAAATGCCTGAATTTTACTTAATCTGATGGATAGAAGATCGTTTATAAAGAATACTTCAGTGGGGCTGGGTGCCGTAGGACAGATGAGAGTAGGCCAGATGAACCTGTCTTCTTTTGACTCGCTCTATCAGGTAGATGAGGAGAATGACAATATTCTGGTGATCGTTCAGTTGTTTGGTGGAAACGACGGTATCAATACCATTATTCCTCACGAGTGGCCTGATTATTATGACCGTTTCAGGCCACGCCTGCACATACCTTCTGATGCTTCCATTGGCTTTGCTGATCCAAAGCTGGGTATCGCCATGCACCCGTCCTTAACAAATGGGGTAAATGAGGGCATGCTGGGCATGTACAAGAACGGAAAACTATCTGTTATTCAGGGGGTTGGATACCAAAACCCTAACCTTTCCCATTTCAGATCTACGGATATCTGGTTCTCGGGAATCGTCCCGTATAACGATGGCCAAAAGTTACCGACGGGTTGGTTAGGTAGATATTTTGATCAATACCAAAATAAAGAATTGCCGGAAAGCCCGTATTGTATTCACGTAGGGGAGAGCCCTTTGCTTTTGTTTCAAGGGGAAAATAAAGAGAGTGCCATTTTGCTGGAAGACCCTGAAGAGCTTTTTGATCAGGGAAAGTCTGTAGAAAGTGAGAAAATAGAACTTGGAGAGCAAAGTCTTTTCGCTGACGAATTCAATTATATCAATGAAGTTGGTGTCCGCATCAATCACTTCTCAAAATCCATCAAAGAGGCTTTCGATAGGGGCAGCAACCGTGAAGATTATCAGGCTGATAACCTCTCAAACCAGATGAAGCTGGTAGCCAGGCTTATTGACGGAGGCCTGAAAACCAAAGTCTATTCGGTAAGTCTCGGAGGTTTTGATACCCATGCAGGCCAAGGTGCACTGGGCGGTGTTCACAGCCAGCTTCTATATCAAATGAGTGCTGCCATTTCTTCGTTTCAGTCTGATATTGAGAAACTCGGGCACAGCTCAAAAGTGGTAGGCATTACCGTCTCAGAGTTTGGCCGCAGGCCTTATGAAAATGCCAGCTCAGGTACTGATCATGGAACTGCCAACGTGATGTTTGCCTTTGGTGATGAAGTAAAGCCTGAGGTTTTTGGAAGCAATGTCGCTTTCCTGCCATTTTTTGATGCTGAAAATCTGGCTTATCGATATGATTTCAGAAGCATCTATCAGGAAATCATGAGAACCTGGTTTGGTGCCTCCACTTTCCTTTCTGAGACGGTTTTGGGTGGCAAGTTCGCCCTTATTGACAAAGTTGGTTTTCTTAAAAGTACGCAACCAGACGCCTCTTTACCGGCAGAGCCCGTGGTCCCTGAAATTAATCAGGATCCCAAATCACCTAACAACCCTTACAGCCCCTACAGCGTAACTGAGCAGGATAAGTTTACGGCTTTCCCAAACCCTACAACTGACGGCAAGTTTGTCTTGAGCATGATCCTTTACGTAGAGTCTGATGTCGCCATCAGCCAGGTCGACTTTAAGGGTCGCGAAATGGGCGAATTATTGAAAAAGAAGAACTACAGACCCGGTTCATACTTCTTACCACTTGAACTAAGAGGTGGTGCTGGGCTGCATATTTTGCATATCAAAGTTGGTCACAGAAACCATTACGTTAAGGTAATGAAGCTGTAAGGCTTACTTCAGCTTATCAGCAAAAATCTTCTTGAACTTCTCAACCTTAGGCCTAACCACCATGGTGCAGTAAGGGTTTTGGTCACCTGTTTTATTCAAATAATTTTGGTGATAGTCCTCGGCAATATAAAACTCGGTAGCAGGTTCCAGAGTCGTAACAATGGGGTCTTGATAATAACCGGAGGCATCAAGTTCTTTAATAATACCTTCAGTTATCAGCTTTTGCTTCTGGTCATGATAAAAAACGGCAGAACGATACTGCGTGCCTACATCACCACCCTGACGATTAAGCGTAGTAGGATCATGGGTTTTGAAAAACACCTCCAGAAGCTCCTCCAAACTGGTTTGCCCGGCATCATAGGTGATCTGAATCACCTCAGCATGACCAGTTTGTCCCGTACAAACTTCCTTATACGTCGGGTTCTTGGTGTGCCCTCCCATGTACCCACTTTCCACAGTCTTTACACCACGAAGCTGCTGAAAAACAGCCTCTGTACACCAAAAACAACCACCTGCAAGGGTGGCTACTGAATATTCTTTTCCCTCAGAATTCATCTCTTTTTTCCTAAATTGCTTCAGTAAAGAAACACAAAAGCTGACCCAATTAGTTTAGCTGTCGACGCGATTTCATTCTTTAGAAATAAGATTTCCTTATTATCAAAATACTGTTTAAAGTACAATTAATTTTTTGATAAAAAGAGTTTTAGAAACGCACCCAAAGGTCAAAAAATTAATTGTACGAGTTTATTTTGACAATGTTTTTTTGATTACTTTTTTTCGAAAAAAAGTAATGCCCGCCTGGCGAAGGCAAATGTATCAATTGGGGATAATGATTCTTATTACCATTCATTTCCAATAAACACTTAATAATTGATTTATGTCAAAAATAAACGCCTCAGACTACTCTTTTAACGGAACCGGAGGTTTCGAAATAAAAAACTCCAAAACCTCCGTTCCTTCATTTTACGAAGACAAAAAAGACTTCAAAAAACAGCTGAAAAGTCTTCAAAAAGACATCGACAAGCTGCAGGAAATGATGTACGCCCATAATAAATGGGGTATCCTGGCGGTTTTTCAGGCCATGGATGCCGCCGGCAAAGACAGCACCATGCGAGAGGTTTTCAAGCGTGTTCATCCGTTGGGTACCAGCTTTTACTCTTTCAAAAGACCAAGCGAAGAGGAGCTGGACCACGATTATCTCTGGCGATGCATGAAACAGCTGCCCGAACGGGGAAAAATCAAAGTCTTTAACCGCTCGTATTACGAGGAAGTGCTGGTGGTGAAAGTGCACGAAAGTATCTTACATCAAGGACAGCGTATTCCGGCCGAGTTAAGAGGAGATGACGTTTGGGAGAAACGATATCAGGACATCGTGAATTTTGAGAATTACCTTCAAAACAACGGCATCGTTGTGGTCAAGTTCTTCCTCAATGTCTCTAAAGAAGAGCAGGGGAGAAGACTGATCGACCGTATCAATGAGGCTGACAAAAACTGGAAGTTTGAGGAAGGAGATATCAAAGAGCGTGGCTATTGGAACGACTATCAGCAAGCTTATGAAGACCTCATCAACGCTACTTCCACCGAGCGAAGCCCCTGGCATATCATCCCAGCCGACGACAAGAAAAATATGCGGCTCATAGTAGCCCAAACCATCAAAGAAGCTCTGGAAGCCCTTCCCATGAGCTACCCCGAAGCCGACGAAGCCCGGCAGGTGGAGCTAAAGCGGTTTATTGAGATTATTGAGGGGCAGAATATCTCATAGTGATTATTAAAAATGAGGCTTTACATCTACGCGTTTCTTCTACTTTCCACTATATCAGGGGTTTTCATCTTCGAGTATGCCGCCCTAAATACTATGGTTAGTTTAAAAATACGAAACTGAATTTGTTTCAGACTGTATTTCAGTTATTTCTAGAAAGAACCTTTGTAAAACTCTCATTTTGTGTCACGTAATGACTTTTATATGTGGGTTACTTTTTATACGGTTATTAATTTTTCGAAATAGGTTTGAACCTAGGTTATAGTAAACTTGGGATCCCAATCATCCATACATTTTCCAAATCGCAATGTAATATTTGCATTGATAATGAAGATTATTCATGCAATTTATACATTCACAAAATCTACTCCTCCCAAACATTTTTCCCCTAATTTTGTGTTGTATTCAAAGACGCCCGAAGGACGGTGCGTCTTTTTTGTGTTTGTGTTCAATATTGTGGTAGCACGACTAAATTCGTCCGATTACGACTCGTGCCACCACTGAATCATATTTTAAATGACATCTGAAGAATTTCTGAAGCTTTTCTCAGAAGATAGTTTTATTAAAAACATTGAGGAACTGGTCAAAAACCATGATAAAAGCCAAATTGAAGGCCTTCATGGCAGCCTTGGAGCTGTTTTAGCCGCTGCTTCCTATAAAAATCAGCCTTTCTCCGGCCTTTTTATACTTGGTGAAAAAGAGGATGCCGCCTACTTCTTTAATGACCTTAAAAATTTGCTGGGAGAGGAGGCTGTGCACTACTTCCCGGCTTCCTATAAACGCCTTTTTGAATATCAGGAGATCGAAAACGCCAATGTTTTGATGAGGGCTGAGCTCATCAACAAGCTCAATCAGGGTCTGGAAAATCCGCTGATCGTTACCTATTCCGAGGCTTTGGCTGAAAAAGTGATCAATAAACAGTCCCTAGTGGCCAATACCCTGAAACTAAGAACTGGCGAAAACCTCGATCTCAATTTCGTGACTGAATTACTGAATTCTTATGATTTTGAACGCACCGATTTCGTGTATGAGCCGGGTCAATATGCCATTCGCGGGGGTATCGTCGATATTTTCTCTTATGCTTCTGATCAGCCTGCCCGTCTCGAGCTTTGGGGAGAGGAGATTGACACCATTCGCTTTTTTGACCCGGAAACTCAGCTTTCCATCAAACAAGTTGAAGAAATCACGATCATTCCGGATGTAGAACACAAACTCAAAAACGAGAAAAGAGAACCATTTTTCAGCTTTTTGCCGGAGCAAACACAGGTTTGGGTCAGAGACCTCAATTTCACCCTGGAAAGAACAGCTGAAAACTTTGAGAAGGTAAGCCAGTCGGTTAAAAATATAGTTGAAAAAAGTGGGGATATTCAAGTTGTTTTTGACCCTGATGAAAGCTTTTTGACCCATAAGAATATTCTCAAAACCGTTCAGGAGTATAAACTGGTGGAGTTTGGCCGCCGGTTTTACTTCAACCACGTTGAGCGAATCAACTACGTTTCTAAATCACAACCGTCTTTCAATAAAGAGTTTAACCTTTTAATTGAGGACCTCAACGAAAGACAGACTGCGGGCTACAGCACCATCATATGCTCTGATCAGCGAAAGCAATTAACCCGTCTAAAGCGGATTTTCGAGGAAATTGACCCTGAAAACAAATTCATTGCCGGTCATTTCTCACTTTCGGAAGGCTTTATTGACCAGCAAACCAAAATTGTTTGTTATACCGATCACCAGATTTTTGAGCGGTACCACCGCTATCATGTCAAAGAAAAATTCAGCAAATCCAAGGCTTTGACCATCAAGGAGTTGAAATCGCTGAAAGCAGGAGACTATGTGACGCACGTGGATTACGGAATTGGCCGCTTTGCAGGTATGGAGTCTGTTGATGTCAATGGACGGAAACAAGAAGCCATCCGATTGGTCTATAAAGACAATGACCTGCTGTATATCAATATTCACTCGCTGCATAAAATTGCCAAATACTCCGGTAAAGAAGGTACGCCACCTACGATGAGTAAACTGGGTAGCCCCGAGTGGGAGACCAAGAAAAAGCGGGTGAAAAAACAGGTAAAAGACATTGCTCACGAGCTGATTGCCCTATACGCGAAACGCCGGGAATCTCATGGAATGGCCTATAGCCCTGATGGATATATGCAGATTGAGTTAGAATCTTCGTTTTTATACGAAGATACGCCCGACCAAGCCAAGGCTACTCAGGATGTGAAAGATGACATGGAAAAGCCCTATCCGATGGATCGACTGGTCTGCGGAGATGTAGGTTTTGGAAAAACGGAAGTGGCTATACGTGCTGCGTTTAAGGCGGCAGCAGATGGCAAACAGGTGGCTGTTTTGGTGCCTACCACCATTCTGGCCATGCAGCATCACAAAACCTTCAGCGAACGTCTGGAGAAAATGCCCGTGACGGTCGATTACCTCAATCGTTTCAAAAAGGCAGCAGACAATACCAGGACTCTGAAGGCTTTGAAAGAAGGGAAGGTAGATATCGTAATCGGTACGCATAAATTGCTCAGCAAAAAGATTGAATTCAAGGACTTGGGCCTTTTGATTATTGATGAGGAGCAGAAATTTGGGGTAAAAGCAAAAGACCGGATTAAAGAGCTTCGCCATAATGTAGATGTACTAACACTCACGGCCACACCAATCCCAAGAACGCTGCATTTTTCATTGATGGGTGCTCGTGATCTTTCGGTGATTGCCACACCACCACCAAACCGTCAACCCGTAACTACTGAGGTGAAAGTATGGCAGGAAGAAACCATTCGCGATGCCATTTCAAATGAGTTACGAAGAGGAGGACAGGTGTTTTTTGTGCACAATCGCATAAATGACATCGAATCCATCGCCAATATTATTCTACGTCTGGTGCCAGATGCTAAAATCGGCGTAGCTCATGGGCAGATGGAGGGTGATAAGCTCGAGAAAATCATGATGGCGTTTATAGATGGTGATATTGACATTCTTATGTCAACCAACATCATCGAATCCGGGCTTGATATTCCAAATGCCAACACCATTATCATCAATCAGGCTCATATGTTTGGGATGTCTGACCTTCACCAGATGCGGGGTAGGGTAGGGCGATCTAACAAAAAGGCCTATTGTTACTTGCTGACTCCGCCGCTTTCTAGCCTCACCCGTGATGCACGCAAAAGAATGCAGACATTGGAGGAGTTCTCAGATCTGGGTGACGGCTTCAAAGTTGCCATGAGAGACCTCGATATCAGAGGAGCCGGTAACCTGCTGGGTTCTGAACAAAGTGGCTTTGTAAATGATCTGGGCTATGAGCTATACCACAAAATTCTCGACGACGCCGTCAAAGAGTTGAAAGAGAAGGAGTTCAAATCACTCTTTGAGAAAGAACTCGCTGCTGAAGAATTCACTGTTGATGATTGTCAGGTCGAAACCGATCAGGAGATCCTGATTCCTGAAGATTATATCAGCAACATTTCTGAGCGACTCTCTGTTTATAACTCCATTGATGCCTTAAAAGACCAGGATGAGTTACAGTCTTTCCGTGATTCTTTGATTGACCGTTTCGGTAAATTGCCTCAGGCGGTTGAAGATTTGTTTGAAATCGTGAAAGTACGCTGGAAAGCTCAAAAGCTTGGTTTTGAAAAACTAACGTGGAAAAATAATATCCTGAAAGCCTATTTCGTTTCATCAAAGCATGTCGAATATTATCAGGCGGATAAATTTGGCAGAATTCTTGATTATGTAAAATTGAACCCGAGAAAGTGTTCTCTGAAACAAATCAAAGAAAAGCTCATGCTGAAGGTGAATCATGCTGATTCCATTGACAGAATTGAGTCTGTTTTTGATGATATAATGAAGCATATCTAGAAGAAACCATAGAAAGAGGCCTTTGGGGTCAAAAAACAAGTATTACATTTGCGAAAGTTGCTTTCGTAATAAACTAATAATAAGAAAAACATGAAGAAACTATTTGTCGGAGTTTCGCTTTTAGCTACGTCGCTTTTCGTCTTCACAGGATGTAAGGAACAAAAACGCACCAGCTTAAAACCAGGCAAAACCAACGGTGCTACCGGGATTGCCTATGGTGATAAGAAGAGTGATGAAGGATATAAAGTTTCTGATTTTGAAGGGCAGCCTACCGGACCAAACCTGGTTTTTATTGAAGGCGGTCGTTTCACAATGGGAACCGTTGAAGAAGATATTACTTACAAAAGAGATAACCTGGAGAGAACTGTAACTGTTGCTTCTTTCTATATGGATGAAACAGAAATCTCAAACATGGATTACCTGTTTTATCTCTACAATATACAGCAGGATTCTACTCGTGAATTTTATGAATCAGCATTACCAGACACCACTGTTTGGGCCAGTTCTATGTCATTCAACGACCAATATGTAGATTACTATTTGCGTTATCCTGGTTTTAGAATGTATCCGGTGGTAGGGGTTTCCTGGATTCAGGCCAATGACTATTCAAATTGGAGAACCAAAGCCGTTAACAACAGACTGGCTGAAGAAAATTCCGGTGGTAAAAAAGGCGGAGGACTATCTTTCGGAAAGAAAAAGAAAAACCAAGGTGCTGAAGGCTTAGCAGCAGAGACACCGGTTGAGGGTTCAAGACCTGCCATTGAAACCGGGTATGTTTTACCGAGTTACCGTCTGCCTACTGAAGCGGAATGGGAGTACGCCGCTAAAGCGATGATTGGTACACAATATATTGATGAAAACCAGTCTAATCAGCGTATTTATCCATGGGATGGCTCTTCAATGCGTAAAGACCGTGGCAAAAACAAAGGTATGATGATGGCCAACTTTAAGCGTGGTCGTGGTGACTATGCGGGTATTGCCGGTAAGTTGAATGATGAAAACATTATCACTGCTGAAGTTTACTCTTTCGCTCCTAATGATTTCGGTTTATACAACATGGCTGGTAACGTAAACGAATGGGTTTATGACCTTTACCGTCCAAACTCTTATCAGGATTTCAACGATTTGAACCCGATCAGAAGGAATGATTATCAGGATGATGAGAAGCTTTACGACAAAGAAAACTTCAACTCATTGATCGATAACCAACAAAGAGTTTATAAAGGCGGATCTTGGAACGACGTAGCCTACTGGCTATCACCGGGTACCAGAAGATACCTTGATCAGGATTCATCCACAGCGACTATCGGCTTCAGATGTGCCATGATTTCAGTTGGTACTCCACAGTAATAGTTTAAAATATTTGATGGAAAAGCCTCTGAGAAATCAGGGGCTTTTTTCGTTCAGAGAGCTGCTGCAATAGTGAGAATCGAAAGCTCTGAACATCCTGATGCCAGCAATACCGCTCCTGCGACTTCCAGTGTAGCTCCTGTAGTTAAAACGTCATCAACCAAAGCGATTCTTTTACCTCTTACAGCCTCAGGATTTGGTACTTCAAAAACACCTTCCATATTTTGAAATCGCTTAAATCTTGATTTATTCGTTTGCGTTTCTGTGAAAGCTGTTCTAATCAAAATATCCTCTTCACGTGGAACGTTAAGCTTTATAGATAGGCCTTTGGCAAAACAATCGGCCTGATTATAACCTCTTCTCTTTTTCTTTTCAGGATGCAACGGTACACCTAAAATCAGGTCAATTTCTTTATCAAAGTCTTTGGTTTTGAGATCATTACCATACCATTCTCCAAGGTACTCGGCCAGCTCAGGTTTGTTTCTGTATTTCAACTGGTGCAGAATATGCTGAACAGGACCGTTTTTGGTGAATTGTAGAAATGAATAGGTATTTTTGACATTGATCTTTCCCCAGAATTTTCTGGCCAAAAACTCATCCTCGAAATATTCGGTTTTGAATTTGGGCAGATGGAGGTGACAGGAAATACAAATGTGTTTTTCGTACGTTGTCAACGTATTTTCACAGGCTGAGCAAAGCCTCGGAAAGTAAAAGTCCTGGATATAGTGTAATGGATTCATAGAAGAAATTTAGAATGTTTAAATCTGATAATCAAGATATTGACGAAAACTGGAAGAAAATTCTGGAGTTTTTGAAACAGAATTTTGGCAAAAAGCCCTCTGACCTGAAAGGTGTTCTCTTTTTGATAGGAATTCAGGAGCTAGGGAAAGGGCCACAGAATTTCTCCAAAGAGCAAAAGCAGGATTTGATTCACATTGCTACCTGCAAGGTTTTAAGTCAGGGGAATTATTACACTTTGCTCGGCACCGATGAAGACGGCTGGCCACACTGGGAGTTAATTAAAAAGCTGCCGGCTTTTGATTTGTTTTCACAGGAAACACTCCTGAAACATTATGTTATTCAGTACTTTAAGACCGAATTAGGACTGCATATTTAGAAATGAAAATTTACTCTTTCAATGTTAACGGCATCAGAGCCGCCATAAAAAAAGGACTTTTGGAATGGTTAGAGACAGAAAAACCGGAGGTGCTTTGTCTTCAGGAAATAAAGCTCTTTGAAACAGAATTAGTTGAGCCTGACTTTACCGCTCTAGGATATCACTGTTACTGGTACCCGGCTCAGAAAAAAGGATACAGCGGTGTGGCTATCTTAACCAGAATTGCTCCTAAGAATGTAACTTATGGTATGAACATTGAGCTTTTTGACTTTGAGGGTAGAGTTATATCAGCTGATTATAAAGATTTTAAACTGATTAACGCCTATTTCCCTTCCGGCACTACCGGTACAGTTCGGCAGGATGTTAAAATTCAGTTTTTAGAAGATATGCATCAGTACATTCATGAAATAAAGAAAGAGCAACCAAACCTCATTTTATGCGGTGATGTCAATATCTGTCATAGAGAAATTGATATCCATAACCCTGTTGGTAATAACAACAGCTCAGGTTTTTTGCCTGAAGAGCGTGCCTGGGTAGGGGAGTTTCTTGATTCCGGTTTTCTGGATACTTTTCGTTATTTTAATCAGGATCCCCATCATTACAGTTGGTGGTCGTACCGGGCAGGAGCCCGAGGGAATAATAAAGGTTGGCGTATTGACTACCTTTTTACTTCAAACGAAATGGAGGATCAGCTGGCAGACGGTAAAATTCATCCGGATATAGTTATGTCAGATCACTGCCCTGTTTCGTTAACATTAAAGACATAAAGAGCTTATTATGAGCAATTCTATACAGATTCTCAATCAGAAAATTGGGGAGTATAAAAGCAAATATTACAAAAATCAGCTGATCAAAGGCCTTCTCACTTCAGTGGGTCTGGTTATATCGGCCTTTTTGTTTATCAATTTTATCGAATATTTCGGGCGATTTGGAAGCACGTTCAGGGGGCTTCTCTTATTTGCTTTTGTTGCGGTTTCGCTCTACACATTAGTTTACCTTATCGGAAAACCTCTGATGTACTTTTTTAAAGTCAGACAAGGCGTAACCGATCACGATGCAGCCGAGAACATCGGAAAATTCTTTCCTGAAATAGGGGATAAGCTGCTCAATACCTTACAGTTATCCTCTAACGCTGATAAAACCAATCAGCTTTTACTGGCCAGTATTGAGCAAAAAAGCAGCAATCTGACTTTCTACAAATTCTCAGATGCCATTAACCTGGGTGAAAACAAGAAATACCTGAAATATGCTTTACCTCCTTTGGTGTTGCTACTTTTTATTTCAGCCATTTCTCCTTCATTTTTCAAGAGCAGCGAACGCATCATTAAGTTCCGGCAGGAGTTTGTTGAAGAAGCTCCTTTCGATTTCGTAATCCAGAATAATGATTTACAGGCTTACAGAAATGAAGACTACACCTTAAACCTGAAACTGGAAGGTTCCGCAATTCCTGATGAAGTTTACTTAGTGTATAATGACAGAAGGTTCAGAATGAATCCTTCCGAAAATGGGGGAGAAGCTGAATACAGCTATACTTTCAATAAGCTTCAGCAAAATGTCAAATTCAATTTTTTGGCCTCCGGTTTTCAATCGGAACATCATGAATTAAGTCTGTTAAACCGTCCTGAATTACTTGCATTTGATGTGGTAGCCTCTTACCCTTCATATTTAGGTAAAAGGCCTGAGAAGCTTCAAAACGTGGGTAATCTGATAGTTCCGGAGGGCACCAACCTCCGTTGGATTTTTAACACGCAATACGCCGACTCGCTTTCTATTCTTTTTGACAATGACCTGCTTCAAGCCGCTAAAAGAAACAACAGCAATGAGTATGAATTTGACAAGAGACTATTTGAATCAACTGATTATCAAGTAGTTATAAAAAACAATCAGATCAAAAACAACGAAAATATCTCCTATTACATCAATGTGATCAAAGATCAATACCCTAAAATTGATCTGGAACAGATCAAAGACACCACCTTATACAATTACATTGCCTTTGGCGGAAATATCGCAGATGATTATGGCTTCACCGATTTCAAATTAAAATATAGAAAGCAAAATCAGGATGCTGATTTCAAAGAAATTCCAATCGCCATAGATAAGGGTCAGCTCTCACAAACCTTCTATCATCAATTTGAAATCTCAAAGCTTGGCCTCACTCAGGAAGACGAAATCGAGTATTATCTGGAGCTCAGAGATAACGATGGTGTTCATGGTCCTAAAGCAGTGAAATCTTCTATCATGACTTTTGGCATGCCTTCGGCCAAAGAGTTTGATGAGGAAGTTGAAAAGCAAATAGAGGATACCGAAAAGAAGATGGAAGACCTTCTTCAAAAATCTCGTGACCTGAAAAGAAGCCTTGAAGAAATTGACAAAGATCTCAAGACCAAAAAGGATGTCGATTATCAAGAGAAGAAGAAAATTGAGGAGCTGATTAAGAAACGTCAACAAATGCTTGAAGACCTCAAAAAACTTCAGGAGCAATATGACAAGATGCAGGAGAAGCAAAATCGTTTTCAAGAGCAATCGCCTCAGATGCAAGAAAAGATGGAGCAGCTGCAGAAGATCATGAACGAGCTCATGAAAGATGAGAACAATGAGCTTTTCAAACAGCTTGAAGAGATGCTTGAAAAAAATGAGGAAGACAAACTCATGGAGCAGATTGAGAAAATGAAAAATGAGGAGCGTAATCTGGACAAGGACATTGATCGTACGCTCAAGTTATTCAAGCAAATGCAGCTCAAACAGAAAGTGGATCAGGTAGCAAAAGAACTTGAAGAACTAGCAGAAAAGCAGGAAGAGCTTGCTGAAAAAACAGAAGAAAATAATGAAGCTGAAAAAAATAAGGAGCTCGCTAAAGAGCAGGAAAAGCTCAACAAGGAATTTGAAGAGAAAAAAGAAAAACTGAACGACATCGAGAAACTAAGTAAAGAGCTTAGAAAAGAGACAGATACCCAGGAAGAGAAACAAGAAGAGGTTTCTGAGCAGCAGGAAAAGGCTCAAGAGCAACTTCAACAGCAAGACAATCAAGGCTCGAGTAAATCTCAAAAGAAGGCTGCGAAATCAATGAAAAGTATGGCAGAGGCCATGCAAGCCCAAATGCAGTCAGCTGAGATGAAACAATTAGATCTTGATCTCGATGCCCTTCGGGCCATTCTTGAAAATCTGGTTACGCTTTCGTTTGACCAGGAAAATCTAATGAAAGGATTTAAAGGCTTGTCTAAATCTGATCCACGTTTTGTAACCTACTCACAGCAACAATTAAAACTGGTTGACGACGCCAAGGTGATTGAGGACAGCCTCTATTCATTAGCTCAACGTGTTATGCAGATTGAGAGTTTTGTTACCCGTGAAGTCACTGATATGAAAAACAGTATGGATGAGTCTATCACTCTTTTGCGTGAACGTGAATTACCAAAAGCTTCTGCTAAGCAGCAGTTCAGCATGACATCTATGAACAACTTGGCTCTTATGCTTAGCGAGACTTTTCAGCAAATGCAGGAAATGATGGCCGCTATGAGTATGCCGGGTAGCGGTAAAGGCGGTAAACAAGGAGCTATGCCAATGCCAGGAGTAGGGGAGCAGCAGCAGCAACTAAACCAACGAATGAAAGGCCTCGGTAAGAACGGGCAAAATGCCTCGGAGATGTCAAAAGAACTTGCCAAAATTGCGAACGAGCAGGCCAAGATTAGAAAGCGTATTCAGGAGATGCAAGAACAAATGAATGGTACCGAGATAGGTAAAAAACTTGGTGGTGATCTTCAGAAGCTTCAACAAGAAATGGACGAAACTGAAAAAGACCTGATCAATAAGCGTATCAATCCTGAATTATTTAAGCGTCAGCAGCAGATCGAAATCAGACTTTTAGAAGCTGAAAAAGCCATCAAAGAACAGGAGTTAGACAACAAGAGAAAGTCTAAAACAGCTGTAGAATTTAACAGAACTTCGCCGCCATCTCTTGAAGAGTTTATGAAAGAGAAACAGAAACAACTAGAACTCATACGGACTACACCTCCGAATTTTACACCTTTTTATAAACAAGAGACTGACAATTACTTCAGGCGTTTAAACTAAATATTGACATTGATTAATTTTGTAAGGCGGTTTGGAACACCGCCTTTTTTAATTCTGTTTAAAGACAAAATCTGAAGTTTCCACGTGGAACACATAATGCGAAAGAATGTCGCGTTCCACGTGGAACACCAAAATATATGTTCGAAAAGTACGACGTAATAGTAGTAGGAGCAGGCCACGCTGGCTGTGAAGCAGCTCATGCAGCTGCAACGATGGGATCAAAGGTTTTACTCGCTACTATGAACCTACAAACCATTGCTCAGATGTCTTGCAATCCTGCAATGGGTGGAGTTGCCAAAGGTCAAATTGTTAGAGAAATTGACGCTCTGGGTGGAATGTCGGGGATTATCTCTGATAAGACTATGATCCAATTTAGAATGTTAAACCGTTCTAAAGGACCTGCCATGTGGAGCCCAAGATGCCAGAGTGATAGATTCCGCTTTTCAGAAGAATGGCGTTGGGCTCTCGAAGCCAATACCAATATTGACTTCTGGCAGGAGATGGTTACTGGCTTGATTATAGAAGACAAAAGAGCAATAGGTGTCATAACCTCATTAGGTCTTAAAATACATGCAGACACAGTCGTACTTACCAATGGTACTTTTCTTAACGGACTCATACATATAGGTGAGAAAAACTTTGGCGGTGGTAGAGCAGGGGAGAGAGCGTCGGTAGGATTAACAGCTGATCTTGAAAAACTAGGTTTTAAATCTGGTAGAATGAAGACTGGAACCCCTCCAAGAGTTGATAAACGTTCCATTGATTTCTCTAAGATGGAAGAACAACTCGGAGATGAAAACCCTGAGAAATTCTCTTACACCAATACTCCTTCATTAAAACAACAACGCAGTTGCTGGATCAGCTGGACCAACCAAGAGGTTCATGACGAACTGAAAAAAGGTTTTGATAAATCCCCCATGTTTAACGGTAAAATAAGAGGTCTCGGTCCCAGATACTGTCCTTCAGTAGAAGATAAAATCAACAGATTTGCTGACAAAGATCGTCATCAAATCTTCTTGGAACCTGAAGGTTGGGATACCGTAGAAATGTATGTCAACGGATTTTCTACATCCCTTCCTGAAGATATTCAGTATAACGCCATCAGAAAGATACCAGGTTTTGAAAATGTAAAAATGTTCAGACCGGGGTATGCCATTGAGTACGACTATTTTCCTCCAACTCAGTTGAAACTCACGCTGGAAACCAAACTGGTGGAAAACCTCTACTTCGCCGGTCAAATCAATGGTACTACAGGATATGAAGAGGCGGCATCTCAGGGTTTGATGGCTGGTATTAACGCACATCTAAAATCAAAGAAAAAAGATCCATTTATCCTGAAAAGAAATGAAGCATATATAGGAGTTCTAATTGATGATCTCATAAATAAAGGTACCGATGAACCATATCGTATGTTCACCTCACGTGCTGAGTTCAGAACTTTACTCCGACAGGATAACGCCGATATAAGATTAACACCTAAAGCTCATTCTATTGGCTTGGCTTCAGTAGAAAGACTTGAAAGAGTTAAGGTGAAAATAGAACAATCAGAAGAAATCTATTCCAGTCTTCAAAATATGAAGGTTGATCCGAGCGAAGCTAACGGTTTTCTGGAGAGCAATAGTTCTTCAAGCCTAAGAGAGCGGACAACACTTTATAACCTATTGAAAAGACCAGAACTGAATATTGATCAACTCAGAGAAGTCTCACCTGATCTTGATTCTTTATTAGTGTCAACGGACAACGAAGTCATACAACAGGCTGAAATAAAAGTGAAGTATGAACGCTACATTGAGAAAGAACTTCAAATGGCAGAGAAAATGAATAAGCTTGAAAACTTATCCATCAATCCTGACTTCGATTATGAGAAACTGACGTCACTTTCTATTGAAGCAAGACATAAGTTAAAAGATATTAAACCAGCGACCTTAGGGCAAGCTTCTCGTATAAGTGGCGTTTCTCCCGCAGATATTTCTGTACTCATGGTATACCTAGGCAGATAAAATGAATAGACTTTTTACGGTATTAGTACTTGCTCTTCTTTTTCAACGTTGTGCTCAGTTTGTACCTCCTACTGGTGGACCAAAGGATGAAGACCCTCCTGAGCTAGTAGCATCATCACCTCAAAACCAAACATTAAACTTCAAGGGAAAAACTATACAGATGGAATTCAATGAACTCATTGACGCCACTTCCCTTAGACAAGAACTGATCATAACTCCAAAACCTGAAGGAGCTATAGATATAAAAACTAAACCTTACAGTGTTGAAATATCATTTGACGAGAAGTTCCTTGACTCCACAACCTATACCATGAATTTCAGAAATGGTATAAAAGATCTTAATGAGAAAAACCCCGCAGAGAATTTAAAACTCGTTTTTAGTACTGGTAACTTCATAGACTCATTAAGTATAAAAGGCAAAGTAAAGAATCTTTGGACAGGTGATCCATCAGACAAGACTACTGTAGCTCTCTACGATACCAACTCAAACGACACCATACCACTATTAAAAAGACGACCGAAATACTTTTACACCACTGACACCTCAGGGGTCTATAACTTTGAAAATATCAAAGCTTCAAGCTATCGCCTTCTCGCTTTTAAGGATGAGAATGTCAATCTCTACTTTGACAGCAAAACAGAGCTTTTCGGTTTTCTTCAAGACACCATACATCTGGATTCAAATATTATTGATCTCAATTTAGAGGTTTACCCAAATAACACTGATCCTCCTAAAATCAGAAGATCATTGTCAAGACAAACAAATTACTCCATCACCTTTGATAAAAACTTAAAATCTGCAGAAGTAGTATATCTCAAATCTGAAGACAGTCTTACCTACAAATTTTCCCCTCAAGAAATCCTATTTTTCAACTACCCTGAAACAACAGACACAACACAAACTAAAATAATAGTTCAAGACTCGGTGGGTAAAACTCTTGAAGACACACTTAAAATCTACTTCAGTACTATCAATTCACGTCCTTCCAATTCTAATCCTGAAATTTTAAGAATAAGAGCTCGTGATATACAGGCCAACTCTAAAATTAAAATTCCTGAGTTTTATCACCTCAGCTTTGAATATCCCATTACATCTATCGATACCTCTAAACTTTCAATAACGGCAGATACCACATTTAATCAGCCTTATCAACTCAATTGGCTAGACCCTTCACATACAGAACTCCAAATACAATTTTCAACCTCAGCCGAACGAGAGCTCAAAATGTTGATTGAACCGGGAGCTATAACTAACTACAGATCAGACACTAATAACACTTATCAACTTATTAACACACTTTATCAACAGGATGAATATGGTTCCTTGGATGGTAAGTACGATCAATTTGAAGGTCAGAAAATAGTTGAACTCTTAGACTCCAGAACCTTGGAAGTAACAGAACGTCAAGTCTTTACTGATTTCTATAAGTTCCCACAAGTTATACCTGGCAACTATAAAATCAGAATTATTGAAGACACCAACGAAAATGGTCAATGGGACACTGCCAATTTTGACGAAAATAAATTGCCAGAAAGGATAGTGATCTCCCGTGGAATCATAAAACTCAAAGCTAATTTCCAATTAAGCGACATCCAGCTGGATTGATGTGAATAAGTCTGTAGATTAACGGTGATAAGTGTGGATTTAACACCTATTTAATTCACAGCATTTCACATTGAATCCGTTGATAACAAAAAAGTGGTGGAATAATGCACCAAAAAACACTTTATACTCATCTTCTCCAACACTTATTTACCAGTGAAAAACTAAAGGAATTTCTCTCAGAAATTAAATGTGAAATTGACAAGAAATCGTGGACAATTCGTTAAGATACTTAAAACCAAAAACTTAAATGTGGAATAGATTTTGGTTTATTCACATCAGAATTTGACTTAAAAACAAACGTTATTTCAAATACTTACACCAATAAAAATTAGCCACAAATCCACAGGTGTAATAGTTAAAAACAATAAATAATATAATATCCTTACTTTTATATTTATGAGAAGGTTATATACACTAATCATAGTTTTGTTTTCACTCGCCGCGGTCCGGGCTCAGAACCTGGAGCTGGCAACAGAATATTATAATCAGGGTGAGTTTGAAAAGGCTGTGGAGTTGTATGAAAAACTTAGCCGGAAAAAGGAAAACAGCAGAGCTATTCATGAAAACTACTTTAATGCTCTGGTACGTTTGAAAAGTTTTGATGAAGCTGAAAGCTATCTGAAGGCTGAAATCAAAGACTTTCCTGAACTTATTATTTATAAAGCGGATCTCGCATATCTCTATGAGTTATCAGATCAAACCGAAAGAGCAGAAGAGGCTTATCAAGATTTAATTGAAGAAGCTTCATCTAAAGATGCTTACGTTTATCAATTGCAAAACTTCTTCTATCGAACAAATAAGATGAATACCTTAATTGAGATGTTATTAAAATCTCGTGAAAGGTCAAAATCAGTAGATAAGCACAATATACAGCTGGCCAGAGCTTATTTATATGCCGGTAAAAAAAAGGAGATGCTTGAAGAAGTTTTCTCCTATGGCATTTCTCATCCTCAATCAGACTACGTTCAGCGTACTATTCAGGATAATATCAAAGATGAAGCTGAAATTGAAATGTTGCAGAAATTACTCTACACAAAGATTCAGCTGAATCCGGAGTTGGTTTACTATAATGAGATTCTAATCTGGCATTTTATTCAACTTGGGGAGTTTGGTCGTGCATTTACTCAGGAAAGAGCTTTAGACAGACGTTTAGGCTTGGGTGGTGTAAAGGTTTATGAACTTGCTAATCTTGCGTATAAGAACAATCAATACCGTGATGCTGCCAGAATGTATCAGTACGTTCTAAACGAATACCCTGAAGCAGACTATTACGCTTATGCCAGGCGTCTTAACATTCAGTGTCGGGAGGAGATCATCAAAAATACTTTTCCGCTCAGCAGAGAGGATATTATAGGGCTCATAGAGCAATACGAAAGTTTGCTTCAGGATTTGGGTAAAACTACAAAGACGATGGATGCTTTGAGAAATATGGCCTTGCTCCATGGTTTCTATCTTGATGATCATGATAAAGCCATTTCTATTCTTGAAGATGCCATTGCCAATGCCGGTTCAAACTTTAATTTCAAAGATCAGTGTAAGCTTGATCTTGGAGACATTTATATTCTGAAAGACGAGCCCTGGGAGGCAACTTTGCTATACATGCAGGTTGAAAAATCTCAAAAAGAGGATCATCTCGCCGAAATCGCAAAGCTAAAAAACGCTAAAATGTATTACTACACAGGCGAATTTGAGCTTTCAAAAGAAGTCCTAGATATTCTTAAAAAGGCCACAACGCGTGAAATCGCGAACGATGCCATGCATTTAAGTCTGCTTATTCAGGATAATTTAGGACTTGACACTACAGAAGCCGCTATGAGGGCCTATGCAGGCGTAGATCTCCTGTTATTTCAAAATAAAAATACGGAGGCTCTACATCAACTTGATTCCTTATTTGAGCTTTATAAATCTCATAGCCTCGCTGACGAAATTCTTTGGTTGAGGGGTAAAACACATTACCGACTTGATCATATCAATCAGGCCCTTTATGATTTTAACGCTATTGTAGAAAACTACAAATTTGACATTTTGGCTGACGATTCCCTGTATATGCTTGCCAAGATTTATGATCAGAACCTCGGTGACAAAAACAAGGCAATGGAACTGTACAGACAAATTCTTTCTGATTTTCCAGGCAGTATTTATGGCTCTGAAGCCAGAAAAAAATACCGTGAACTACGTGGCGATTTTGTGTTTTAATCGGCTATTCCGTTTGGTTATATACTAAATTTCAAGGCCTTGGCGTTGAAAGGTTGCATTTTGTATAAATAGCCTTCGTTTCAATGTTAAAAAAGCTGTCTCTACTTCTTCTCTTTTCTTCTCTGGTTACCACTCTTCAGGCACAGGAGGATATCACTTTTGCCTGTAGTTATACCTCAAACAAGATCAATGAGAAGGCAATTTGCGACCTTCTCGGTTATAGATCGAGACCTGAAGCCCAGAAGGCCGTTGAGAGCATTGTAAGTCGTTCCGGTTTAAAGCAAAATTTCTATGTAATGGAGTGTCCAAACATTGATAATTGCTTTGCAGCTACACGAAATGGAGAGAGACTGATTGTATACGACGGTAGTTTTATGCGGAGAGTAAACAATTTAGCTCAAAACGACTGGGGAGCTATGAGTGTTCTGGCACATGAAATAGGTCATCATTTGCAAGGTCATACTTTAAAAGCTGGTGGTTCAGATCCTGAAAGAGAGCTTGAAGCTGATGAATTCTCAGGTTTTGTGATGTATCAAATGGGTGCAAGCCTCAAAGATGCTCAGTCAGCCATATGGAAGTTAACGACCGATTATGATACGGGAAGCCATCCACCAAGAAGAAAGCGTTTAGCTGCTATCAAAACAGGGTATTCAAAAGCGAAGGCTCTATATCCCCGGGTAAATGCAGAACCCATTGTCGAAGAAAAAGTGGAAGAAGAAAAACCAAAAGAAGTGCCCGTTGTGGTGAATCAGCCAAGAACATCACCAGTTCCCGTAGAGAAGCCCGAAAGAGAAGTGGTTAACGTAAAAACGGGCTGTGTGGAAGGCAATTGCAGAAATGGTTTTGGGGTGGCAGTAAATCACAGAACCTATGAAAAGTATGCAGGAAATTGGCGAAATGGTCGCCGATCAGGATATGGAATTGAATACTATCGCGACGGAATGAAGAAATACGAGGGTGATTTTTCGGGAAGCGATTATCATGGCTATGGTACCTACTTTTTCACCAATGGGGATAAATATGTTGGTAAGTTTAAAAATAATATAATGCATGATGATCAGGCCGTGTATTATTACCGCAATGGTGATCGTTTATTTGTTCGTTATATCAATGGAAAAAAGCAGGGAAAGGCTAAAATCATCTATTATGGAGGTGTACAGGGCACCGTATTCTTCGAAGATGATATTGAAAAGTAATTTCCGGCTTATGTGCAATTTTAATCCGGGATACCTAATCTCCCGAAAGAAGGTTCGGCATTGAGTGAATCTGAACCGTTTTAATTTGAAGTCTGTACCATAGCGGTGCAGACTTTCTTTTTATATTTGCCCTCTGAATTAATTCAAAAAAAGAGCTTATGTCTTGGTTTCAACGCAAAGCAAAAGGTATAAATACACCTACTGAACTTAAAAGAGAAGCACCGGATGGCCTTTGGCACCAATGCTCTGAGTGTAAACAGGTGATGCACACCCGTGAACACAAGAACAACGCTTATACGTGCTTGCATTGTAATTATCATGATAAAATTGGTTCTGAGGCTTATTTTAAAATCCTTTTTGATGAAGGGGAATATCAAGAGCTTGACTCTGAAATGCGATCAGCAGATCCGCTGGAATTTGTAGATACCAAGGCCTATCCTGAACGTATAGTCACTACGGAAAAGAAGTCAGGTCTAAAAGATGCAGTGAGAACAGCTCATGGTAATATGCATGGTAAAAAGATTACAATTTCTTGTATGGATTTCGGCTTTATTGGAGGCTCAATGGGCTCTGTGGTAGGTGAAAAAATAGCCCGTGGTATGGATCACGCACTGAAAACGAAGACCCCATTTTTGATGATCTCAAAATCAGGGGGTGCACGAATGATGGAAGCGGGTTATTCGCTAATGCAAATGGCCAAAACTTCGGCTAAAATAGCTCAGCTTGATGAAGCCAAAGTACCTTATATTTCATTAATGACTGACCCTACGACAGGTGGTGTCACGGCTTCATTTGCTATGCTGGGAGATTTCAATATTTCAGAACCAGGTGCATTAATCGGTTTTGCTGGCCCGAGAATTATCAAAGAAACCATTGGTAAAGACTTACCTAAAGGTTTCCAGACAGCTGAATTTGTTCAGGATCACGGTTTTCTTGATTTTATCGTTGACCGTAAAGACCTGAAAGACAAATTGGCCAGCCTGTTGAATATGATCAAAAAATAAGGCTATTCATACGGAATAGTCTCGAGAATGTGGCTTAGTGCAGATATTCTTGCCTCCGTCTTTTTATTGGCTTTGATTATGACCCATGGAGCATTTTCGGTGTTGGTATGGGCAAACATCTTTTCCTTGTACTTCGTGTATTCGTCCCATAACTCCTGAGCTCTTAGATCAACAGGTGTAATTTTCCAACGTTTCAAAGGGTCAGATTTTATCTCCTCAAATCGCTCGGCCTGCTCTTCTTTTGAAATAGAGAAATAGAGTTTCACGAGGTAAGTATCAGCTGATTGAATCATTTTTTCAAACTCATTCACCTGACCCATAAACCGCTCATGTTCTTCCATTGTACAGAAACCATTAACAGGTTCTACGATCGCTCTGTTATACCAGCTTCGATCAAAAAAGACGATTTCACCAGGTCTGGGAAGATGATTGACATAACGCTGAAAATACCACTGTCCTTTTTCTTCTTCAGTAGGTTTATTGAGGGCTACCACCCGATATCTTCTCGGGTTAATATAGGCCGTAATTCTTCGGATAGCTCCACCTTTACCGGCGGCATCGCGTCCTTCAAAAATTACTACCACTTTTTTATTATTCTCTATAACCCAGGTTTGAAGTTTAATAAGTTCAGTTTGTAGCTCTTTTAAGGTAACGTCATAGTTGGCTAACCGCAATGCACGCTCCAGATTTACTTTTTTGTTTGCAAAAAGACGTCTTAGTCCTTCTTTGCTGTTTAGTAATTCAACTTCTTCTTCTGTAAGATTCATAGGTCTTAATTATCGATTTGTTCTGCGTTTCTGAAGTATCTCATGATCACATTAGGGTCAGGGAAAAGGTGAGCTTTTGAGCTGTTTCTCCGGCTGTAATCAAATCGTGATAAAACGTATTTTATACTCTCCAGTCGGGCAGTTTTTTTACTGTTTGTTTTCACAATAATCCAAGGACTAAATGAGGTATGGGTATTGGAAAACATCTCTTCCTTAAAATAGGTGTATTTATCCCATAATTCCTGGCCCTTCATATCCACAGGACTGAATTTCCATTTTTTCAATGGATTCTCCATACGGGATAGAAAACGCTTTTGCTGTTCGTCTTTTGAGATTGAAAACCAGAATTTGATGAGCAAAACCCCGTCTTCATAAAGCATATGTTCAAATTCAGGAACCTGAATCATAAAACGTTTGTATTGTTCGTCAGTGCAAAAACCCATTACGGGTTCCACTACGGCTCTGTTATACCAACTTCGGTCAAAAAAGACGATTTCTCCGGGTTCTGGCAGTTCTTTGATGTATCGCCTGAAATACCATTGACCTCTTTCAACTTCTGTAGGCTTATTTAAGGCTACCACTCGCATAGCTCTGGGGTTTAGGTGCTCAGTAAAACGTTTGATAGAACCCCCTTTTCCAGCCGCATCACGACCTTCAAAAAGAATGGCTACCCGTTTTTTGTGCTTCATCACCCACTGTTGAAGATCCACTAGTTCTGCTTGAAGCTGCTTTAACTCATCTTCATACTTGAGGTTTTTCAGCGTTTTTTTAACATCAATATGCTTTTGTTTGGCTATTTTAATAAGTCGGTTTCTGGTTTTAGTAGTTTCCAGATCTTCTGCCGAGTACATATTTTTCGTTTCTTCCATTACCAATGGACATTTTATGAGTAAAAATTAAATATAGGAATGATATTTTAATCCTTGCAATGATGGTGATCAGGTCAACAAGTCTGAACCCACATTTTTGTAAGCTGTTTTAGAATAAAAGATTCAATCAAATGACAATAGAAAGTGTAAATCCGGCCAATAACAAGAAACTTCAGGAATATACTTTACTGACGGATGAACAGGCAGAACGTAAGCTTAAACAATCAGAACAGGTATATAAAATCTGGCGAAAGACAGGATTCAGTGAGCGTAGTAAACTCATGCTTAAAGCCGCGGATGTGCTGAATACAAACAAAGAGAAATATGCATTGATGATGACAAGGGAGATGGGAAAAACCCTTGCCTCCTCAAGGGCTGAAGTTGAAAAATGTGCCTGGGTTTGTCGTTATTATGCTGAAAATGCTGAAACCTTTCTACACGATGAAAAAATTCAAACGGATGCTTCACGGAGCTACGTCAGTTATCAACCACTAGGGGTTATTTTGGCGGTTATGCCGTGGAATTTTCCTTTTTGGCAGGTGTTTCGTTTTGCCGCTCCGGCTTTAATGGCCGGTAATGCAGCGGTTCTGAAACATGCTTCTAACGTACCGGGCTCGGCAGCTTTAATTCAGGAGGTTTTTGACGAGGCAGGTTTCCCGAAAGGCCTGTTCACAAACCTGTGGATAAGTAGCAAACAAGTGGAAAAACTGATAGAAAACCCTATCATTAAGGCTGTTACCCTAACCGGAAGTGAAAAGGCAGGAGCTAGTGTGGCGGCTAAAGCTGCACAACATATCAAAAAAGCGGTCCTGGAGCTTGGTGGGTCGGATGCCTATATCATTCTGGAAGATGCCGACCTCGATCTGGCCGCAAAACAATGTACGGAAAGCCGCTTATTGAACACTGGACAAAGCTGTATCGGAGCCAAAAGGTTTATCGTTTTGGATGAAGTTTATGAAGAATTTCTCCTGAAGTTCATAGAACAGATGCTGGAATCCGTAACAGGGGATCCCGAAAAGGAAGAGACCACAATGGGGCCAATGGCCAGAACGGACCTCAGAGACGAGCTTCATGAACAGGTTATGAAGAGTGTGGAAAAAGGGGCTGAGATTCAAATTGGTGGAGAGATTCAGGATTTGACAGGGGCTTATTATCCAGCTACCATATTAACTAATGTCAAACCAGGAATGCCAGCCTATGAAGAAGAGCTTTTTGGACCGGTTGCAAGCGTGATTAAAGTCAAAGATGAAGCGGAGGCCATACAAGTAGCAAATGATTCAAAATTCGGCCTGGGAAGTGGTGTTTTTACCAAGGATTTAAGTAGGGGAGAGCGGATTGCTCGATATGAGCTGGAAGCTGGCTCCTCATTTGTCAATCAATATGTAAAATCAGACCCAAGATTGCCTTTTGGAGGTATCAAAACCAGTGGCTTTGGTCGCGAGCTATCACATCATGGGATCCTTGAATTTGTGAATACTAAAACGATCTATATCGCATGATCAATTTCATCATCATTCTTTTAATAATGAGTATTCAGGATAAAGTATATGAGCTGAGAGACTTTGAATGGAAGAATAGACTGGTATTAATTGGTGGCGAAAATTTAGATATGGTTGAAAACCAGGCATTGGAGTTTTTAAAAATGTCATCGAAGAATAACGACAGAAAGCTTCTTATTTTTCAATGGAACGCCCAATACCAAGCATTTTATGAAAGAGAAAAGGACTATATTCTCAAAGAGTCTAACTATAAAAATGATTTTGAAATCCGACTTTATGGTCTGGATGGAGGTGTAAAAGATCAAAGGGAAGAAATGGTCAGTCCTCAAAGGATTTATGACCAAATAGATTCCATGCCGATGCGAATTCGGGAATTGAGAAATAAAAGAAACTAGCCATCGAGACCTTGATTAAACATATTGCCGAGGTTACCGGAGGGCGAATTGAAAAATATCAGCCAGTTTCCGGAGGTGATATTGCTGAAGCGTTTGTTCTGGAAACGGCAAACGGTTCTCTGTTTCTCAAAACGCTTCAAAATCCTGATGCCAAAGATATTTTCTCAGCTGAAGCAAAGGGACTTCGGGAAATGGAGAAAAGTCAATCCATTAAAGTCCCCGAAATTATTTCAATAGGTCAGGTAAATGAAACGAGTTACCTTCTGCTGGAGTACATAGAAGGTAAAAATGTGGGGGCAAAAGACTTTGAAAAATTGGGTAGGGGAGTTGCTAAAATGCATCAATATACCACGGTTTCATTTGGCTTTGAATCGGATAATTTTATCGGCCTTCTTCCTCAAAGCAATAGGACAAGTACTTCTTGGCCAGAGTTTTATACCTCAGAAAGGCTGATGCCTCAATTAGAAAAGGCTGTCAAACTAGGTCATCTTTTGCCGGAAGAAACTCTCACAAAAGAAAGAGTACTGAAAACCTGTAAAAAGTTACTACCTGATTGTTCTGCTTCACTTTTGCATGGTGATTTATGGTCTGGAAACTATTTGATCGCTCAATCAGGAATTCCATATTTGATAGACCCTGCCGTCTATTATGGTCACCGTGAAGCAGACTTGGCAATGTCTCGACTATTCGGGGGTTTTGATGAAAGCTTTTATCAGGCCTACTATGAAGTGTGGCCGAAAGAACCAGAGGAAGCGGAACGAATTGAAATCTACCAGCTTTATCATTTGCTGGTGCACCTGAACTTATTTGGTTTGGGTTATAAGGCGTCTGTAAAGAGGACGTTGGAGAAATATTTCTTTTGAAACACTGGCTCAGGAATATTTGGGAAACTTCTCAAATTCCGGCCTTCTTTTCTCCAGAAAGGCATCACGACCCTCCTTTGCTTCATCTGTCATATAACCTAAACGGGTAGCTTCGCCGGCAAAAATCTGCTGGCCCACGAGACCGTCGTCAATCATATTAAAGGCAAATTTTAGCATTCTGATAGCCATCGGGCTCTTTTCCAGGATCTTCTGTGCCCATTCAAAGGCGGTTTGCTCAAGTGTTTCATGTGGAACAACGGCATTCACCATTCCCATCTCGAAAGCCTCCTGAGCAGAATAGTTTTCTCCTAAAAAGAAAATCTCACGGGCTCTTTTCTGACCCACCTGACGAGCCAAATAAGCGGAACCATACCCGGCATCATAACTGGCGACATTGGCGTCCGTTTGCTTGAAAATGGCATGTTCCTTACTAGCTAAGGTCATATCACAAACTACATGAAGACTATGGCCGCCACCTACTGCCCATCCCGGCACCACAGCGATAACCGGCTTGCTCATAAAACGAATTTGACGCTGTACGTCCAGAATATTTAAACGGCCAACGCCTACTTCATCTTTATAACCGTCTTTTCCACGGGCATTCTGATCTCCACCACTGCAAAAAGCCCAGCCGCCATCTTTTGGCGAAGGTCCCTCGCCACTCAAAAGAACAACACCAACGGAACTGTCGTTGCGGGCGTCTTCAAAGGCATCAATAAGCTCAAATGTAGTCTTTGGGCGAAATGCATTTCTAACCTCTGGTCGGTTAAAGGCAATTCTAGCCACACCTTCCGCTTTTTTGTAGGTGATGTCTTCGTATTCTTTCGCGGTGATCCAGTTTGGATTAGGCATATTCTTCTGGTTTATGTTGGAGCAAAATTAGACTTATTCTATGAATAAGAAGGAGGTCGTCGGTTATCGTTTACAAAATGAGTGATGTCTTACTCACTAGGTCTGGCCTTAGTGCTGTCAATTTTGGCACTTAGACTACTCACCTGAGAAATACCAAAAAATCCAAGAGCTTTCACTTCAGAGCGACTGTCAAGGTTGAAAATATTTGTCGGAATATTGGCAGGTGGAGTTGCGAAAATTCCCCCGTTTGCCGACTCCTGTCTCACTTGCAGCAGATACAAATATGCATCCGGTGTAATACTCCAAAGCTCAACATCCAACGAGTCTCCATGTTGATAAAAACCATCGTTAATGGATTGCCTGATGGGTAAAATAAAAGTGAGACCATCTGTACCACCACCAGGAGAAAAGCCACCATCGTAGGAAATCGAAATAGAAGCCGCGTTATTAATAAGGTTGGCGTTTTTAGTGGTTCTAATCCAATAGGTGTCCCCTTCTCCTATAGGATCATTGGCATAAAATTCAGCGAAATAGCCCGAAGTTTCTGTGCTGTCTTGCCCCGCAAAAGGAAACTCAAAAAACTCGTAAGCAATGGAATCTATTTTTGGGACAGGCCTGTACAAAGAAAGAGCCGCAAACTCCTGATCTTTATACTTTACATATAGGGCATATCTCTTATTCTCTTTGAGAAACCCGTTAGCTTCTCTCGGAAGAGTGTATTCACCAGTTTGATTGAGGTCAATAAAAGGGTAAGCCACACTATCCTCGTCAAAAAGAATAACCGTAGCGTCCGTAACCGCCCGTGGTGTTGAGTTATCAAAATATGGTTGTGAAAGGCTCAGCTTTACTACCTGATCTTCGTCTTTATTGGTGATCCAGGCATCAATGACCAGCTGCTCCACCCCATCCTGTATATCAATATCAATAACATCTTCACAGGAACTCAAACCGATGACTGAAGCAAAAAAGAGGAGCTTGATAAATATCGATTTCATGTCTTAAAATTTGAAATTATAAGTAACCGCCGGTAGAATGGAGGCAAAAACTGAATATTTCACAGCCTCCGTTTGAGCAAAATTGTCTTCATTTTGTCGCACATAAACAGAGAACGGATTTCGGCGATTATAAACGTTGTAAACCGAGAAAACCCACTCACTTTCCCCTTTCTTAAAAAAGGCATGTTTGTTTTGCAATGTTGCAGATAAATCAAGCCTGTGCGATGCCGGAATACGGTAACTGTTTCGAGTGTCGTAATAATTATGAGGCAAGGCGATACCCTGCCAAATAAACTTGTTTGTAGGGAAAGAAGCCGGCGTACCGGAAGAGAAATTGAACGTACCAGAGAAACTCCACTTTTTACCGGTATCAAAAATACTCACAAGAGAGAGGTTATGCATTTTGTCAATTCTTGCCGGGAACCATTCGTTATTATTCAGGCCATCAACCAATCTCTCCGTTCGGGCTAGTGTATAGCTAATCCACCCATTGAATTTCCCACGATTCTTTTTCAAATAGAATTCTGCTCCATAAGCCCTGCCATCTCCACTAAGAAGGTCGGCTTCTACAGCGGGGTTTAGCAATAAATTGGCATTTCTGGTGTAATCAATCTGGTTTTGGAGTTCTTTATAATACACTTCAACAGAGGCTTCGTAATTGTTATCGTCAAAGTTTTGAAAATAACCCAAAGCCACCTGATCAGAGATTTGAGGCTTGATATTATTACTACTTGGGGTCCAGACGTCCAGAGGGGATGATGCCGTGGTATTAGAGAGTAGGTGGATATATTGAGCAAGGCGATTGTAGCTTACTTTAATGGAGCTGTTTCGTCCCAAACCAATGTTTGCTGAAAATCGTGGTTCCCAGTTTCCGTATTGTTGAATCAGCTCTCCCTGACCTACCTGAATGATGTCAGTTACTTCTTTTTGTTCTCCTGCTACTGATCCCTCAGTATTCAGGAGCACCTTGTTTCCTTTACCGAGATATCTGTAGTCTGAGTATCTGATACCATATTGAAGAGAAAGCCGACTGTTGACTTTTTGCTCATTGCCTATATATATTCCAGACTCGACGGCATATTTATCCGGCAAACCGATACTTCTACTCTCTCCTCCGGAAACAGCCTCTGCCTGACCGGGGTTAAATCGATAGTATATGCTTTGGCCGCCGAATGACAAGGTGTTGTTGGGGTTGATATAATATTGAAAATCGGGTTTGATACTGTAATTTTCAATATTTGATTCCCAGCGAAAAGAGTCCTGATCCTCCTCATTATTAAGGTCAGAGTCTAGTAAATAGTCATAATTGCTGTAGAAAACAGTAGTATTCATGAAGAGCTTGTCATTGAATACATGATTCCATCTTAATGAAGTGGTGGCATTACCCCAGTTAAAACCGAAGTCAGCTCCAAAAACATCTCGGCCGAAATAGCCACTAAGAAAAACGGTGTTATTATTATTGATTTTATAATTGCCCTTGGCCGTGAAATCGTAAAAATAAAATTGTGAGCCCTTGAGGTCTTCATTGAGAAAAGGCTTTGCCAAAACATCGATGTATGATCTTCTCAACGCCACGATAAAGGACCCTTTGCCCTCAAGGAATGGTCTTTCGTAGGCAAAACGAGAAAAAATAGTACCCAAGCCACCTGTAAACTCCGGCTTTTTAGAGTTTCCCTCTTTCATTCGCACATCCAGGATAGATGAAACTCTACCACCATAGTTTGCGGGGATACCGCCTTTGATGAGCTTGACGTCTTTGACTGCATCGGGGTTAAAAACCGAAAAAAGCCCAAATAAGTGTGAGGAATTATAGACGGGAGCCTCATCAAGCAAAACCAGGTTTTGGTCAATTCCTCCGCCTCGAACATTAAATCCGCTTGCTCCCTCGCCAACTGAGCTTACACCGGGTAAAAACTGAATACTTCTAATGACATCAACCTCGCCCATAAATGCCGGCATTTTCTTAATGGTTTTCATTTCAACCTTATTAACTGACATTTCGAGGCTCTTGACATTGGCATCTTCTCGTTCTGCTTTTACTACCACCTCTTGCAGTTGAGAAGCCTCGTCGTTCATTTCAAAATCACGGGTCAGACTTTCTGAAAGAGAGACTTTTTGAGTTTGCTGGCCGTATCCAATAGATGTAAGGTTAAGCGTATATGTGCCAGGGGGAAGGGTGATAGAGTAAAAGCCGTAGGCGTTTGTCTGGGTTCCTGTCTGAAGTTCCTGAACATAAATACTCACGCCGATCATCCCTTCGCCGTTTGAAGCGTCTCTGATATAACCGCTCAAACTCACATTTTGCGAAAAGCCAACAAAAGAGGTAAGACAAAAGAAACCAAGGAGTAATAGTTTTTTCATTTGTATGTATTTCCATGCAAAAGACCGATGAAATAACGAGACTGAACAGGCTTTGGTTTAGGGTGGGCTAAAAAATGGATAAACGGTTGAAAACAATTATTAAAATATTTTAATAATAGAAATTGTGATCCTAAATAAATTAATAATAACTTTGACTAATTTGATAGTGAAAAACCCTATTTATGATTCAGCAGACTCAAATAATCAGAGAACCAATCGCCTACGAGAAAATACCAACTCGTATTTTTCAAAGTGCTTCAGATGCTTCAAAAGCTGTAGCTGAAGAGATCGCCGAGCTTATAAAGCAACGCCAGAAAGAAGGCAAAAATGCCATTTTGGGATTAGCCACAGGGTCTTCCCCCAAAACCGTGTATGCTGAACTTATCAGAATGCACAAAGAAGAAGGTCTAAGCTTCAAAAATGTGATAAGCTTTAATCTGGATGAGTATTACCCAATGCAGCCGGATGCCATTCAGAGTTACTGGCGTTTTATGCGGGAGCAGCTTTTTAACCATGTTGATATTCCGGAAGGAAATTATCACATTCCTGACGGTACGGTTTCTCCTCAAATGCTGGCTCAGCATTGTGAAGAGTATGAAAAAATGATAGAAGATGCCGGTGGACTTGATTTTCAGCTTCTTGGAATTGGAGGAAACGGTCATATTGGCTTCAATGAGCCGGGCTCACATGAAAACTCAAGAACCCGACTGATGATGCTAGATCATTCTACCAGGGCTGCCGCTAAAGCAGATTTTGGTGGAGAACTTACTAAAGTTCCTAAAAAGGCCATCACTATGGGGGTATCAAAAATACTTTCAGCCAAAAGAGTGGTATTGCTTGCCTGGGGTGAAAGAAAGGCTCCAAAAATAGCTGATGCCGTTGAGGGAGTTGTTTCGGAACATAATCCGGCGTCCTATCTTCAGCAGCACCCGAATGCCCTGTTTGTGGTAGACGAGGCTGCTGCCTCTGAACTCATTCGCATGAAATCTCCATGGCAAGTGGAGGATGTGGAATGGTCAGCCCAAATGACTAAAAAAGCCGTAACCAGCTTGTCGCTTACGCTTCAAAAACCAGTATTAAAATTAACAAACAAAGACTATAACGATAATGGCTTAAGCGACCTTTTGGCTTTACATGGACGTGCTTACGACATTAATATCGAAGTGTTTAATCAGCTTCAGCATACCATTACCGGGTGGCCGGGTGGTAAACCAAACGCTGATGATACCCACAGGCCGGAAAGGGCTCTTCCTGCCAGGAAGACTTGTCTTATTTTCAGTCCGCACCCTGATGACGATATTATTTCGATGGGAGGTACTTTCCAACGTTTGGTCGATCAGGGTCATGACGTTCATGTGGCTTATCAAACGTCAGGGAACATTGCAGTGGCTGATGAAGAAGCACACCGTTTTCTGGAGTTTGTAATTGATTATAATGAAAAGTTTGGCGTAGAGAGTGAGAAAACCCTTACAAACTACAAGAAGGCCATAGACTATCTGGAGAATAAAAAGGATAGTGAATTAGACAGCCCGGAGGTAAGAAATGTTAAGGGACTGATCAGGAGAGGAGAAGCAAAAGCCACCTGTCGTCACGTAGGCATTCCACCGGAGAATGTTCATTTTCTGGACATGCCGTTTTACGAAACCGGTCAGGTGCAAAAGAAGCCGTTGGGCAAGAAGGATGTTGAGATAGTGGCTGATCTCATTGAAGGTATAAAGCCTCATCAGATATATGCTGCTGGGGATTTGGCCGATCCTCATGGTACGCACAAGGTCTGTCTGGATGCTGTTTTTGCTGCCTTGAAAAAGCTGAAGCCTCAAAACTTTATGAAAGACTGCTGGGTATGGCTATACCGCGGTGCCTGGGCTGAGTGGGATATCCACGAAATACAGATGGCAGTACCAATGAGCCCTGATCAGGTTCTGGAGAAACGAATGGGAATTTTCAAACACCAGTCTCAAAAAGACGGGGTGGTTTTCCAGGGAACAGATTCCAGAGAGTTTTGGCAAAGAGCAGAGGAACGAAATAGTGGAACGGCACAACTTTATAACCTGCTTGGTTTAGCCGAATATGAAGCTATGGAAGCATTTGTGCGGTATTATTTCTAGAAAAAACAGAACTATTCTTTTTTCGTTTGGGTAAAAACTTTCTTCGTTTTCTTGTTACCGTTAAATAAAATTCTTAGCTTTATTTAATAAAAAATTGCACTAAACCGCAATTGTACAAGAGAACCTTAAGAAAACCACGTTAAACGCTTGAATCTATACTACAGGAACAAGACTAAACGTGCCTTTACCGATATGAAAAAAAGAAATGTTAACCTCCTTATGGTGGTTCAGTGGCTGATTTTTATGCCATTATTGCTCCCTATGTCTGCTATTGCAGGTGCTGTGGAAGGAATTAAGAAATTCTTTGATCAGGCTAATGCCGACATTTTTAATGCTGAAATTTCCAATAACGATTTAGTGTAGAAACTTCATTGTTTCGTCTTTGATGTTTTCATAATCAAGGGTTAGAAACTCTTCCCAAAACGGATCTTCCGGTAACGCCGCACGGCATAGTACCGGCTCATTTTTAATGGGGTGAATAAAGTAAACCCTTCTGGAGTGGAGGTTTATTGAAGCATCTTTATTGGGTCTGTCAAAACCATATTTAATGTCTCCCTTGATAGGGCATCCCATGCTGGCTAATTGTACCCTGATCTGATGCGGCCTTCCTGTGATTGGTTCTATTTCTAATAAATGGTATTTATTAATAGTGCCGAGGTAGCGGTAATTCAGTTCAGCCTTTTTTGCATTTTCAACAGGAAAATCATGAGCGGTAACTACATTTCTTTCATGATCTTTAACCAGATAGTGCGTTAGTTTTCCTTTTTTCTTTTCAGGTTTTCTTTTGGTTACCGCCCAGTATGTTTTTTGGATATCCCGCTTTTTAAAGAGTTTGTTCATTCTTTCCAACCCTTTAGAGGTACGAGCAAAAATTATAAGACCACTTACGGGCCTGTCAAGTCGATGAACAGTACCTAAAAATACATCTCCGGGTTTATTGTATTTCTCTTTAATATACTCTTTGACGTAATCTTCCAGTGTTTTATCTCCTGTTTTATCAGCGTGAACAATCACACCTGCTGCCTTGTTGACAATAATGAGGTGGTTGTCTTCATAAATGACCTGAAATGGCTTTTTCATAGAATTAATTGATCATCGAAGTGGCCAATCGTCTGGTTTCTTCGTCTGTTTTAATATAGTCTTCTAGAGATGGTTTCGGAACAAAATTCACCCGATTCATACATTTTTCGATGAGATCAGACATTTGAAGGAAACCTACTTTGTCTTTCAAAAACGCATCTACGGCTATTTCGTTCGCAGCATTGACAATGCACGCCATGTTTCCTCCCTTTTTGAGAGCTTCAAAGGCAAAGCCGAGGTTACGAAAAGTTTCTAAATCTGGTTGCTCAAAAGTCAGAGAAGGGTAATCCAGAAAGCTAAATCTTGGAAAATCAGACTTCAGACGGTTTGGAAACCCTAAGGCATATTGAATTGGGAGCTTCATATCCGGCAAACCAAGCTGTGCCTTTATGCTTCCATCTTCAAATTGTACCAAAGAATGAATAATACTTTGGGGATGAACAACCACTTCTATTTGCTCGGCTTTGAGGTCAAAAAGCCATTTCGCTTCAATAACCTCCAGACCTTTGTTCATCAATGAAGCTGAATCTATGGTGATTTTGGCTCCCATGTCCCAATTGGGGTGCTTTAAAGCCTGTTCTTTCGTGACATTGGCCAAAAATGTTCTGTCTTTTCCCCTGAACGGACCACCACTTGCGGTAAGAATAATCTTTTCAATAGGGTTGATATGTTCACCAACCAGACATTGAAAAATAGCCGAATGCTCAGAATCTACCGGAAGAATATCAACCCGGTTTTCAAGGGCTAGTTGAGTGATTAATTCTCCGGCAACCACGAGCGTTTCTTTATTGGCCAAGGCAATGTGCTTCTTGGCTTTAATAGCCTTGATTGTTGGTAACAGACCCACATATCCTACCAAAGCAGTGAGGACCATATGAATATTATCAATCTCAACAACCGATGAAAGAGCCTTTTCACCCGAGTAAACCTTTATGTAATGAGGGTCAAGAGCCGAGAAAACTTTGTCGTATAAGTTTTCATTGCAGATAACCACAGCATTTGGCTTAAATTTAATAGCCTGCTCTATGAGGAGGTCGGCATTATTCTGAGCGGTAAGAACTTCAACTTCAAACAAATCAGAATTGGCCTCAATAACTTCAAGTGCCTGAGTACCTATGGAGCCCGTAGAGCCGAGAATTGCAATGTTTCTTTTTTGCATCAAAAGGGATTTGCAACAAAGGTCATAAAAGATTTCAAGCTTGCCTAAAAACGTTTCAGGTTGGGTAGAATCAAACAGTATTATTTAAGGAAGAAATAGATTTTATCTAAGTTTGCGTTACAAATAACTTCATCAATAAAACATTACAAATCATGCAATATTTAGAACCGGCTCCAATAAAGGATCGGGAGAATCCTTTGGAGTCAATGATGTCTCGTTTCGACGAGGCTGTACAGGTTTTAGGCATCTCTGATGAGCTGTATCAGATTCTTACCATTCCTGCTCGTCAGGTTATTGTAGGCTTGCCCGTAACTATGGATAGTGGTGAATTAAAAGTTTTTGAGGGTTATAGGGTGATTCACTCTACTATTCTTGGCCCGGGAAAAGGGGGAGTCCGTTTTGATCAGGATGTTTCTCTTAATGAGGTTAACGCACTGGCTGCTTGGATGACCTGGAAATGTGCAGTGGTAGACATTCCTTTTGGTGGAGCAAAAGGAGGGGTGGCCTGTAACCCAAGGCAAATGTCGGCTGGTGAAATGGAGCGGTTAATAAGAACCTATACCAAGGCAATGCTTGAAAACTTTGGCCCTGATAAGGATATTCCGGCTCCGGATATGGGTACTGGTGCACGTGAAATGGCCTGGCTGATGGATGAATACTCAAAAGCAAAAGGAAAGACCGTACATGGCGTGGTCACAGGCAAGCCTCTTGTTCTTGGAGGATCTCAGGGTAGGGTAGAAGCCACCGGTAGAGGAGTTATGGTGAGTACTTTAGCCAGCATGGCCAAGCTTGGTATTTCACCGGAGAAAGCGACCATTGCCGTTCAAGGATTTGGTAATGTGGGTAGCTGGGCAGCCAGTCTTCTGGAAGACAAGGGTTGTAAAATCGTAGCGGTGAGTGATATTTCAGGGGCCTATTATAACGACGGCGGCATTGACATAAAAAAAGCAATTGAATACAGAGATCAGAATAAAGGAACTCTTGAGGGATTTAAGGAAGCTGAAAAAATTGACCCGGACGAACTCTTACTGTTACCTGTAGAAGTGCTGATCCCTGCTGCAAAAGAAGATGTAATTACCGGCCGAAATGCAGCCCAAATTCAGGCTAAACTAATAGTTGAAGGGGCAAATGGGCCAACTTCGGCCAAGGCCGATGTCATTTTGAAAGACAAAGGGATCATTGCTGTGCCTGATATTCTGGCGAATGCCGGAGGGGTAACAGTTTCCTATTTTGAATGGGTTCAAAATCGCATGGGTTATAAATGGCCGCTCGACAGGATCGTCAGACGCTGTGAAAAAGCCATTAATAATGCTTTCGACCACGTTTATGAGGTTAGCCTGAAATACGATGTTTCATTGAGGACTGCAGCATATATCATAGCCATTGACAAGGTAGCGACGACATATAAGTACAGGGGAGGGTATTGAAAATTGACAAATTATTGGAGATCTTGGATAAGATCAATTCTTTCGAAAAAGTAATTTTTACTTTTGTCGGAGTCTGATGAAAAAAGAAAATCCAAGGCCCTTTTAAAATGCTTGATATGAATTGGAATACATAGTTTTTTATCTTTTACATTAACCACAATTATTTGGTTAAATATATTTTTGAGATAGGCTTTTCTGGGGTCAGCTATTTGCAGAATTTTACAAGTGGCCCATTCAATATACCAGTGATCATCTTCATGAAACAATTGAACAAATTTGAAGAGATAGAGGTATGCGATATAAATTCCTAGCAGAATTTGAATTAAAAGAAGAACCAAAATATTGACATTAAAGGGGCCAATGAATATTAAGGGTAGCTCAAGGAGAAGGGTTAAAAATAGAAATCCAAGAAGTAAATGAAACCCTATTTTTGAATTGTGACCAAAGGGGTATCTTCTCATTATCTAGCGTTTCAAATGCAAGGTATTCAAAGCTGGTTCTTATCAATTCCAGCTTGTTTAAGAATAGCCAGAAATGTTCCCTTTTTTAGGTCTTTTCCTCCGTGAACAGGAACAATTACAGTTTTACTCGTGGAAGAGTTATAGTATAGTTGATGTGAACCTTTACTTCTTTTAAAGACGAAACCTCTTTCTTCCAGTAATTTGATCAAATATTTCGAACTCAGGTTCATGCAGCCTCAAGGCTTATGGAATACTCCAGGGTTTGAGAATCATCTGGAATTGATTCACCCCTTGCTTTGAGTTCCTCAATATATAGTTCAATTGCTTCGCGAGCCATTTCAATGGCTTCATCAACAGTTTCACCATAGGTAATGCATCCAGGTAAAGAAGGAACCATAACAGTATACCCACCTTCGGGTTCGCGATTCATCAGAATTTTGTAATTCAGCATTATGATTAAAATGAGTTCATCAAAAATAAAACAATAATTGGAAACCGTTTGAAAATGAATTGATTAAAAACTCCACGTATTCTTATCCCGATTATAGGGCTCTAAAGAAAACTTAAAGCCACTTCTGATACCGTCTTTGTTTGATTGTGAAACTACGTAATAGGCACCGAGCCTAAAACGTGATTTGCCTAATCTGAAAACACGGTTTGCTCCGGCGTATAGCTCACTATACTGGTATTTCCTTTCAGGCACATAGAGCAAACCGGCTCCGCCAACGGTTCTGATCCCTGTTTTGTTTAGCAATGGTACTTTACTGGTTAAAAAGCCATTAAACTGATGTTCGTAATGTGATTCAAAAAACCAATCGAACGTGGAAAAAGTTTGAGGAATCAACTGATAGGTGTACATGTTGGGAGAAAACCAGATTGGGTCGCCGCCACGTTGATATTGATAATCCATTGGTGCCAGGCGGGTGGTGTCCATGAATTTTCCTAAGGCCATGCGGTATTCAGAAGTGCCAAAAATGCCTACATTGAAATATTGGGAAACATTGAATTCGGTATAATTGAAGGCTTTCTTCAGCCCATTATCTGAGTTGAAACCGAAATTGCTTCGTAAACTAAAGGTAGGCCATCGAGAACCCAGAACGATCTTTTCATTGGGTTCCCGAAGGTATTTTTGCCCTGGCGTAAACTCGATTCTAAAGTTTGTTTTGAAAATTTTGGTTGTGGGAAAACTGACTGGTTCATTTTGTTCAAAAAGCTCATCGCCGAGTCTGGAAAACTTAAAATCACCGAAGTCTTCCCTTTTGTTCCATTGCAGTTGGGTGTTGAAATAAAAGCCGTTGAACAGTTCGGTTCTGTGAGAGAGGTTAAGGCCGGTGTTGATATAAAAGTTATTTCTCCGAATGATATCGCTGATAGTGGCATTGCCATTGATGACATCAAAACCCTGCCCTGCACTGGCAAAAATGCTGCTTTGTCGGATGGGGTTATACAGAAAGTTGAAATTAATGAAGCCTCGCAAGTCTTTGTTCAGAAAGCCATAATTAAGGTAAGGAGTCACGTCAATCCGTTTTCTGTTTTCAAACCTTTTCATGTATTGAATACGATATTGCACCCTCCATCCACCAATCGCCACAGGATTAAGCAACTCAGGCAAGGACCCAAAACGCCAATCGACTTTCTTTGCCCGATTGATATGACCTACACCGCTCCAAAGTACTTTCAATGGCGTTACTTTATTGTAAATGGCATCCACAGAGTCAAGGTATTCTTTGGAGTTCAGTCGAATTTCTTCTAACTCCTTTGCTTTGACCACAGCCCTTTCGGTACTGTTCAGGGGTTTTGGGCGGATGTTTTCCCAATAACTACTATCTCTTTTGTAGGCTTCAGCCGTGGTGACGCCAACTTCAGGGCCAAAGAAGTTTTTAGCATAAGTACTGTCAAAAACAAAGTCAGAATGACTGACTTCCGTTCTTCCATTTTTTGTTTCGCCGCCACCTTTGAGTTTCCACTCAAACATTTCTTTGGTGACCACTCTTTTGTCTTGAACGAATTCGTATTCCTGCTCAAAAGAGAAGGAGTTATACTCAATCAAAAGCCGTTTCGGGACACTCAGTTTTACTTTATGAATAGCCCAAAGGCCATCAAGCACTTCTACCTCACCCTCATAGAGCGAATTGCCCAACTCCTTAGGCTTAACCTGAATTCTGTAAACGAGCCGTTCGCCGTTATGATAAGTTTCCAGTAGCTTAAACTTGTATCCAAGGTACCCAACGGTGCTAAAAGGAGAGATAAGAGCGTTTTCTCCCAGTTTTTCAACGACCTGTAGATTTTGATAAAGGTCAAATTGCCCGTCAGTGGTGCTGGTATAGTAGAGGTCATGAATATCTCCGAATTTTTTGACTCCTGTTCTTTCCTCCTTCTGTTTATTTGGCAAAGACTGAAAATGCTGAATATTGGCTTCAAAAAAATTCATATTCGGCAGGCTGTCTGCCATAAATGGGTTCTTATTTTCTTCCTTCTCGTCTTCTTTTTGAGGTTTCAGACTAATAATTTCTTCTACACTTTTAACATAAGTTTTGGCCGCCAGCGTCTGAAATTGATTTTGCCAACGCTCTTTATTCTCGATCACATTTTTAATGACCTCATAGCTGTAATCTTTCTTTTTAACATTAACCACTACCTCAGAAAGCACCTTTTCGTCAGGTTCAAGGAAAAAATTATAAATTGTAGAGGAGTCAATAACTATTTCAATGGTCTGCGGTAAAAACCCCAGGTAAGAAACAGAAATACGGTGCAGACCTTGCTCCAGGCTCAGCTCATATTGACCTGCTTCGTTGGTTTGCGTACCGGTTTGAAGGTCAAAAACTCGAACCGAGGCATTCTGAAGAGGCTCATTATCTGTTGAGTAGACATAACCGCGAAGAGGGAAATATTGCTGAGCAAAAGTGATAGTACCCGTCAGGAAAATAAAAGTCAATAAGAATAGCTTCTTCAAATCAGAGTTGCTGATTGGTGTCTGGCAAAGGTCAGGATTTTATGATTAGCAGATTCTTAAAAATGCTTAAACAGGTTTACTCCTTCAACTTATAGATTTTGCCATCAAAAGCACAGATGTAAAGCTCGTTCTGCTGGTCAAGACCAAATGAAGCAATGTTCAATCGGGTGTCCATCAAGGTTTGGTTCGAAAAAGTACCATCTGAGTTTTCAGAGAGGGCGTATATTCGACCTGAAACATAATCGGCAAAAATATATTGACCAGTAAGTGAAGGTGCTGACGTGCCTCTGTAAACATAACCTCCGGTAATAGACTTGTCACCGGTGTCCTGAGAAATTTCCAAAACAGGAGCGGTGTATTCAGATGAGTTTTCACCTGATTGGTAGGTATGTAATCCTTCCATGTCACTCCAGCCATAATTTTTACCTGCTTCTATTATATCAACTTCTTCATAGGCATTCTGACCAACATCGGCAGCCCAAAGTCTGCCGCTTTCTTTATCAAAGCTGATTCTCCACGGGTTTCTCAATCCATAGGCGTAAATCTCTGGCTGAGCCATAGATCGGTTCACAAATGGGTTGTCAGCAGGTATTCCATAGTTTTTTGACCCTGAAGTCTGATCGACATCAATTCTTAAAATAGCCCCTAAAAGGGTGTTGAGATTTTGACCGTTTCCTTTTGGGTCGCCACCTGAGCCGCCGTCGCCGGTTGAAATGTATAGGTATCCGTCAGGACCGAAAGCTACCTGGCCCCCGTTATGGTTTCCGTAGGGTTGATCAAAACGAAGTAGAACCAATTCAGAGCCAGGGTCGGCTTTGTTGGGGTCAGAAGACGAAATGGTAAACCTTGAAATCAGCGTCTCACTGCTTGAAGCCGTGTAATTGACATAGAAATAGCCATTTTCACGGAAATTAGGATGAAAGGCCAGGCCCAATAAGCCTTCCTCATTATGGTTGTCATCTACCTTTGAGGAAATATCAAGAAATTCTGTGGTTTCACTTACAGTTTCATCATTTTTAAAGAATGATATCTTCCCCTCTTGCTCTACCACGAAAACGCGATTACTGCCGTCATTTGGTGATTGAAAATCTACGGGACGTGTAAAACGTAAATTGGGATAGGCCTCTACCAATTCAAGATTTCCTCCATTGTTATTTTCAGGGTATTCTACTTTTGGTTTGTTATTACATGACGGAGCCATGCTAATGAGGGCGAGAAATAAGAGGCTTAAGTTTTTCATAATCAATGTGTTTGTCTCTCATGAACGTAACAGGGGGCTATTCGGTTTCACATGAGAATCTGAAGGGTAACATTTTTCTTTTTATATTATTTTCAGATGTTTAGAAGACAAAATTAAATGATTCAATTATGGCATTCTGGGACGATGACGATGAAATGAGTGATGAGGAATATGAGCGTGAGCGAAAAGAAGAAAAAGAACGGGTCAACAATCTGCCTGTTGTAAAAAAGGCTAAGGATCTATTGAATACCATAATGGCCTTTATCGCTACGGTGGAAGATGAGGAAGATACCGCCGATTTAAAATCATCTCTGATAGGGGATGTTGGTTTGATCAATGCCAAAATAATAGGAGCGGAGGCCGGTGATCTTTACACTATCCGAATGGAAAATGCGGTATTGATTAAGGTGAGTGCTGTCAATATCAAAACCACCATGTTTGCTTTTGAGATGTTTGAGAAAGGAAACCCTGAGTACCGTGATCTTATTAAAAATGAAATCGAAGAATTCCGTAAAATCTTCGTGGTATGGGTCGCTACTTTTGACCGCACCAATGATTTGGTAGAAGATGAGTGGGGCATTTGGAATAGATGATTTCTGACTTCGTGGCACGACTAATCCTCGTAGAATATTGGTCGTGCTACGAATAAAACCAGGCACTTATTGAACTTAACCCCTTCATGCCTTAATGTTAAAAAAGCAATGAGGTTTAAACATTAAGAGGTTAAAGTTCATTAAGTTTTGAGGACAAGGGCCAATTCTTTGTTGCCTGGCGTCTTTGCGGTGTGTTCGACAGGCTCACCCACCACACAATTTAATTTTCGGCTAATAGCTCAAAGCTTTTTGCCTAAAGCCATCAAGAACAATTCTCGGTGTAACCTCGTTATCTCAAAACAAATCGAGACCTTTGTAGCATGATTACAGTAAGAGAAAGACCCGTAACGCATTGGCTTCCAATTACAATGAAGGAAGTAGAGATGCGTGGCTGGGATGAGGTGGATGTGGTGTTGGTATCGGGCGATGCTTATGTGGATCATCCTTCGTTTGGCACCGCGGTTATTGGGCGTATTATTGAAAGTGAAGGTTTTCGAGTGGCCGTAATTCCTCAGCCGAACTGGCGGGATGACCTCCGTGATTTCAAAAAATTTGGTCGACCAAAATATTTCTTCGGTGTCACGGCCGGTTGTATGGATTCTATGGTGAATCATTATACGGCGAATAAGCGTAAACGCTCAGACGATAGTTACACTCCGGGTGGTGAAGCAGGCTTCCGTCCTGATTATGCCACTACAGTTTACACTAAAATTCTGAAAGAACTTTATCCCGATGTGCCGGTTTTGATCGGAGGAATCGAGGCTTCTCTTCGTCGTGTTACGCACTATGATTACTGGGCAGATAAACTTTTTCCGACAATTCTGGAGGATAGCGGTGCCGATATGCTGGTGTACGGAATGGGCGAACAGCCACTTCGCGAACTACTAAAACTGGTTCAGAAAGGAGTGCCTTTGAATTCTATCAAAGATGTGAATCAAACGGCCTTTTTAGAGCCAACAGAAGAGGTCAGAGATTATAAAGGATGGAATACCGTTGAGCTTTCTTCTCATGAGGATTGCCTTAAAGACAAATTGAAATATGCGGCCAATTTCAAACTGGTGGAGGTAGAATCTAACAAATGGCAGGCAAACCGATTGACTCAAAAAGTTGGGGACAAGACATTGGTGATAAACCCGCCTTTTGTAACAATGGATGAGGCTGAAATGGACAAGTCCTTTGATTTGCCCTATACCCGACTTCCTCACCCGAAATACAAAAAACGTGGGGCTATCCCGGCCTATGAAATGATCAAGTTCTCGGTGAATATGCACCGGGGCTGTTTTGGCGGTTGTAGTTTCTGCACCATTTCGGCTCATCAGGGGAAGTTTATTGCTTCCCGTTCGCAGGAAAGCATTATGAAAGAGGTGGATGAGTTGGTGAAACACCCGGAGTTTAAAGGGTACATTTCAGATTTGGGCGGGCCTTCGGCCAACATGTACCGTATGAAAGGTAAAGACGAGAGCATCTGTGCCCGCTGCCAGGCTCCGAGCTGCATTCACCCGGTAATTTGCTCCAATCTGGATACTTCACACAAGCCGCTCACCGAGATTTACAAGAAAGTTGACGAGCATCCCGATATCAAAAAGGCTTTTGTGGGCTCCGGAATTCGATACGATTTGCTGGTTGACGATTTCAATAAAAATAATCAGGACGGCAACCACGACGAGTACATGGAACAGCTGGTAACCCGCCACGTTTCGGGTAGACTAAAGGTTGCTCCGGAGCATACGGCTGACAATACCCTTCGAGTGATGCGGAAGCCATCGTTCAAGTATTTCCACAAATTCAAACAGAAATACGACAAGATTCAGGAAAAGCATGGGCTGAAACAGCCTTTAATTCCTTATTTCATCAGCTCGCACCCAGGCTGTGAAGAAGCCGATATGGCCAACCTTGCTGCTGAAACCAAAGACATGGGTTTTCAACTGGAGCAGGTTCAAGACTTTACGCCAACACCGATGACGGTGGCGACGGTGATTTATTATTCTGGTGTACACCCTTATACCATGCAGCCTGTAAAAACGGTTAAAACAAGAGAGGAAAAGAAGACCCAAAACAACTATTTCTTTTGGTGGAAAAACGATATGAAAGGCTGGATCAAAAACCGCCTTACCAAACTTGGTCGCCCCGACCTGGCCAAGCAGCTTCTGGAAAACCCGAAACAACAAAACGAGTCAAAAGACTTTAAAGGCAAGGGTAAAAAGAAATTCAAAGGCAAAAAGTCGAACGCTCAGGGCTCACAGCCTAATGCTCATGGTCAGAACAAGAAAAAAATCAAGAAGAAGAAGGGCTGGGCTTAGTAAATGACGGTTTGGGATTGGCGATGTTTAAACTTAATGCTCCTTGATTTCTTCATTTTTAAAATGTTCTAAAAAGGCATTAATCCGAATCCCTTAATTTTACCTTAACATTAAAATCACAAAAAATTGGAAGAATTAGTACTGCCTACCCGCAAAGCCAGAAAGTTTATTGGAGAAGAGTTTAATCTGGATAGCTGGGAGACCGTCAAGCCTTTGATAGAAAACCTGGTTGCCCGTGAAATCAACAATGCAGAAGACCTGAAGCAATGGTTTACGGATAGAAGCGAGCTGGAATCGTACCTCTCAGAAAACATGGCGTGGAGGTATATTAAAATGACTTGTGATACAGCAAGCCAGGAGCGTCAGAAAGACTACCAGTTTTTTGTGAGTGAAATACAGCCGCATCTTTCTGTTTATGATGATCAACTCAACAAAAAGGCTCTTGAAAGCCCTTATTTGAGTGAGTTGACAGATCAGGGATTTGAGATCACCATTCGTGGAATGAAGAAATCGGTAGAGATTTTCAGGGAAGAAAATATTCCGCTTTTTACACAAATTCAAACGAAGCAAACCGAATACCAGGGAGTTACCGGAGCAATGACCGTGACCATTAACGGCGAAGAAATGACTTTACAAAAGGCAGGTCTGATTCTTCAATCGGTGAACCGGGCGGATAGACAAAACGCCTGGATGAAAATAGGAGAGCGTAGAATGGAGGATGCAGATAAGCTGGATGTGCTTTTCAATGAACTTCGGGATCTTCGTCATGAAGTGGCTGTCAACGCTGATTTCAAAAACTTTCGTGATTATATGTTCGCGGCCATGGGTCGTTTTGATTACACACCTGAAGATTGTTTCAATTTCCACGAATCGGTGGCGGAGGCCGTGGTTCCATTGCTCAATGAAGCAAACGAAGAGCGTCAGCAAAAGTTGGGATTGAATCCGCTTAAACCTTGGGATAAGGCAGTTGATGTCAAAGGAAGGCCGGCTTTAAAGCCTTTCAAAGACGGAGAAGAGCTGCTAGATAAGGCTGTTCGCTGCTTTGATAAAATTGATAAACAGCTTGGTGATTATTTACGAATCATGCGTCGAATGGGCCATTTTGATGTAGAAAGTCGCAAAGGAAAGGCTCCGGGTGGTTATAACTATCCGCTCGAAGAAATTGGTGTTCCATTCATCTTTATGAATGCTACGGGCTCTGTTCGTGACTTGGTGACGATGGTCCATGAAGGAGGACATGCCATTCATTCGTTTGAAACCCGCGATTTGCCATTGAATAGTTTCAGAAGCACCACGGCTGAAGTGGCGGAGGTAGCTTCGATGGCAATGGAGCTGATTTCTATGGAGCATTGGGATGAATTCTTTGAAAACCCGGAAGACCTGAAAAGAGCCAGAATAGAGCACTTACAGGATATCATTTCAACACTTCCGTGGATTGCCACGATCGATAAATTCCAGCACTGGTTGTACGAAAACCCTTCACACAGCATTGAAGAACGTAAGGCCGAATGGCTGAAAATTTTGGATCAATTCTCCGATTCTATCACCGACTGGAGCGGACTTGAGAAGTTCAAAGAAGCCATATGGCAGCGTCAATTGCACATATTTGAAGTACCGTTCTACTATATCGAATACGGCATGGCTCAGTTGGGGGCCATTTCAGTTTGGCGTAACTATAAAAACGATCCTGAGAAGGGTCTAAATGCATATCTTAGAGGTCTTCGAATGGGTTACACTACCACCATCGGAGAAATCTACAAGGCAATGGACATCAAATTTGATTTCTCCAAAGAATACATTTCTGAACTGATGAGCTTTGTGAAAGACGAGTTGGAGGCTTTGAAACAATCCTGAACGAATTAACCTTCGGAGAGAAAAGTGACCTTCTCTAAATTCTGGCAAAACTTCAGATAGGATTTTTTCCCAAACTTAGAACTATCGGCTAAAACGTAGACTTGCTCTGAATTTTGAATCATAGCATGGCTGATTTCAGCTTCTTTTTCTGAATTGGCCCAGAGGTTTTGATTTTCGTCGATGGCATCGGCTCCAATGAAGGCTTTGGTGGCGTGGTATTGTTGAATATGCCACTCGGCCATTTTACCATGCATGGCTTGTCGTTGAGGATCATACTCTCCGCCGATAAGATTGACTGAGCACTTACTGCCAACCAGGGCGTTTAGAACAGGAAGAGAGTTCGTAATGACTTTGACCTTCAATTCTTTGATGAAAGGGCACATTTGTAGGGTAGTGCTTCCGCAATCAATGAAAATGACATCGCCGTCTTTGACAAATTGTGCCGCCTTTTTACCAATTTCTATTTTGGCTTCAGCATTTTTCAGGTCTTTGAGTTGAAAAGAAATGACAGGGCTTTCGGCCATGGCCATTGCTCCGCCGTGTGTTCGTTTGAGTAAATTCTCTTTTTCCAGTTGTGCAAAATCCCTTCGTATCGTAATGTCAGAAACATCTAATTGCGAAGCCGCTTCGGCGACCGACAGCTCTTCATTTTGAAGAAGTAGTTGCAAAATTTTCTGCTTTCTCAATTCAAATCTCATTTCTTCTATTACTTTTGATCAAAAATAAACAAAAACGATCAGAAACAATCAAATGGGGGAGATTAAAATCATAGACAATCAATTGCTTTCAGATAACTGGTACATACTTCGGAAGTATACTTTTGACCTTCTTACCAAAGACGGCTGGCAAAGGCAAAGTCGGGAAGCTTATGACCGTGGAAACGGTGCCGTTATTTTGTTATACAATCAGGAAAAGCAAACGGTGGTTTTGACCCGTCAATTCCGTTTACCTACCTACGTGAATGGGAATGAAGACGGAATGCTGATAGAAGCCTGTGCGGGCCTTTTGGAAGATCTAAACCCCGAAGAGTGTATTCGGAAGGAAACAGAAGAGGAAACCGGATACCGCATTGGAAAAGTGGAAAAGGTGTTCGAAGCCTATATGTCCCCGGGCTCAGTGACGGAGATTCTCTACTTTTTTATTGCCCCGTATGAGCCCAAAATGAAAGTAAGTGATGGAGGAGGTCATGAAGAAGAGCAGGAGAATATTGAGGTTTTAGAGCTGCTTTTTTCTACCGCTTTTGATATGATAAAAACGGGTGAAATCAAGGATGGTAAGACCATTATGTTACTACAGGAGCTCAAGCTGAGAGGAATTTTGAGATGAAATAAGCTCAGCGTGTAAAGCGTTACTAAAAGAAGTTAGAAATTCATGTTCAGTACTTTAGCTTCAATTATTTAGTTTTCGTCGTCGAAATATGACGAAACCGAGATTTTCCGCCTAAAAAGGTGCAATTTGTTGAACAATCTTAAGCAAATTCGCATTTTAGTGGTCTTCATAAACAAATTAAATTTAAATGAAATTGTCTATTCTTAAATCAGCCGTAACGCTGAGTTTTTTACTTACCGCAACTTTTGCAAACGCTCAAAGGGTGCTCCCAAACACCTGGTATAATAACGGATCTGTACAAACAGGAACAATTGCCATCACAGATGATAAAACTGTGGGAAGCCTTTTCTCTATCCCTGAAGAAGAGAATCTCGACTATTATTGGGATCAGGATTTTCACCCGGGTAAGGTATACTACATGGGTCGCTCTGTAGATACAGGTGAATTGATTTTAGACAGCCTTGCTTCAAAAGAAGTGAGAATGGATATCTGGAATAACCGAATTGAATTCAACACTCCTAAAGAGATCAAAATCATGGAAATGAGACGGGTGGTGAATCTTTTGGTGGAAGAAGATAAAAACGAAATTGCTCAGTTTATTCATCCTGAAGAGTTTGGAATTAAGGACGTGAAAGGAATGGTGAAACTTTTGATTTTCAAGAATGAAAAGGCCGTTTTAATGTCAAAAGCATTGAAAGTAACTCCGCCTACTTACGTTGCAGCTCTTGATACCGGTACTAAAGAGGCCACCATTGACAAGAAAAACCAATTTCTTTTCTGGGACGGCGATTCTATTTATGACATCAACTCAAAAAAGGAGGCAAGAGAGGTTATGGCCGGAATGGGAATTAACGGTAAGGCATATTTTAAAAACTCAAAAAATAAGCTCAAAACAGAAGAAGACTATAAGAAACTTGGCTTCTTTATAGCCAGTCAAAATTCTTAAACCCGTGCAGGGGTTTATCAGAAACTTCTTTCAATTTTAAATACAACGAGAATAGACGCTTTTCACAGCCTCTTTTCTCGTTTTTTTATGCTCCTTGATTTCCTTGATTTTGGATGGCTTGGTTGAGCTTGGCTCCTGTTTGCTTAAAATAGGTTTCGAATCTTTTTTCCAGTTCCGAAAGCTCATTCTCTGCCTGTTTCAGCATTTTACTTCGTCGCTGAATGGCCTTAACCTGTGCTTCCAGAGCTTTTTTTTTGTCACTTTTCAAAGTATTCGAACGCGTCTATGATATCGAGGTAAACCCCGTCAAAACCGACATCCATAATTTTCTGTAGGTAGGAGTCAGCGGTTCCATAAATGATGTTTTGCCATTCGGTCTCCCAGTATCTGACTTTATAATTTCCTTTCCAATCGGGATTCTCACGCTCTATCCAGCTCTTCGGGTTTTTTGACCAGTCTGCCTGCCAGTAATAGCGGTAATCTTCGGCTTCGCCAATAGACATATAACAAAGCAAAAAACGTTTGCCGCCATTGGCTTTGACTTTCAATTGGTCAATCCATTCTTTTGTGAGCTCCACATTATTTTGGCCAAAGAGGTCGAGGATGAGCACATCATAATTGGTCTTTGACAGGTCTGAAATCATTTTCTCAGGACTCTCAAAACCTCCGGGATTAATCAGATAAAGAAAGTTTTTGGCCTGAGCCAAAGAATTGATATCGCCGCTGTTTTCATTTTGAGGTTTAGCCTCAGGAATTGCGTTCAGCTCTCTCTCCGGTGCCGGAAAGGAGACAAAATTATGTTGAGCGTTTTTTTGGTTTGACTGCTCAATATTTCCAGTGGACCAGCAATAGTCGGTCACCAAAACCTGCTTACCTGCGGCTCTAAGGGCATCCAGGTAAGTTAGTTTATAGTCAATCTCATCTTCGGGGCTCGCCTGATTGTCTTTGCGATAGCCAAAGAAGAGGTCTTCCAGAGCCTGGGCGTCAATGGCATTGACATACCGCTCATGAAGCGGCTGATTTTCCTCACCATTGATGGTTAGTAATTCAATTCCATTTTGAGGTACTACCGCAAAGTTTGGCTGCTTAGATTTTGCCCATAGGCTTATGCCAATAACAAAATCCCGCATCTCCTCTTTGAAGTCAATTCCCTCCGGCAAGGGCTTTTTCTCACAAGCCGAGAGGATAATTAGAGCGAGTATGTAACTTAGTTTTTTCATGTTTAAAAAAGATGTAAGACCTAAGACTTCTTTTTTGTGTCAACTTAAACCGATTTATTCTCTAAAGAGCCGGTCTTTTGCCTTAAGTCTTCGGTCTCCCCGTTTTAAAAAAATCATATACACGTTTCGCCCACCACCGGCAGCTCAGCACAAATGTTCAGAGCACCTGTAGCCCAGTTTGGTTTAAAGCTAAGGCCTACGCCAGCACATACCTCTACGGCCGTGTCATCTGCCACACAGAACTCTGCTTCGGCTCCGATAGTAACGCTGCTTTGAGAGAAACCAAGCTCCACATTCGCATTTGCTGAGGCCACGCCTAGGTCAATAAAGGCTCCTGTCTCTCCGTTCAGGCCAAAGGAGGTTGGTCCGTAGATATAGCCGGTAACTTTGATGTTTCCGCCGATGATGACGAGTGGCAGATCAATAGCTCCACTAAGTGCGGCCCCGCCCCAGGTGGTGGCGTTCAGGCTGAGATCGGTGGATAGTTTGGTTACACCAAAATCAAGTCGACCGGCAATTAAACCTCTCAAAGCAAGGCCTCTTGCAGAGATTTCACCGTTAACTTCTACCAATGCCACTTGTAGCGGAGTTTTCATATATCCATGTAGAAAAACACCTATATCAGTATTGGCCTCCAGGCTAAGGTCGGTTTGAAGAGCTTCTCCGTTTCCGAAGTTAATGTTTGTTCTTTGGGTACCTTTCAGCATCAGTCTGTCGGCACTCAATTCACCTTCAACGGTAAAATCGCTGATTCCGCCAGGTAGCTGAAGCATTCCGTTTAAGAAGACGCCTCTGTTAGAAACTTCCACATTTAAAGCAGAACCCAGTTTAATGCCTTTGCCAAAGTCAACGCCAGCATTTGCCATTCCTTTTAAAGCGAAAGAACCGTCTTTGTTTAACTCACCGGTAAGTTTGATCTGACCAACCCCGTAAGGTAGCGTGGCCAGCCCTGAAACATAGATTCCTTCATTATTGAAATGCAAAATGGCTTGTTGAAATGGCTGACGGCCCACGCCCGGGATATTGATTTCCATTTGGTTTTCCATGTACAGCTCCCACTCAGAAAGCTCGGTGCCGATATTGACGTACATTTTTCCGGAGTAAGTGGTTGTTGGCAAAACCTTCGCGATTTCCGGCCCAAGAAGTTCGTCGTAAAGGCGGGCACTGTCATACTCGCCGGCAAAACGGATGAATGATTCGCCCGTTAAGGCCATTTGCTGTTGAAGAGTCGCATTGCCAAGCTCAACTCTAAGGTCTAGCGGAAGCATATCGAGCAGGAAATGCCCGAACTCTACTTTTCCGTTGACGCCAAGACGATAGGCCGTGTTATCAAGTCCGTTCTCAAAAAGGTCTGGAAGACGATAGCCGGCGTAAGAGTTATCATAAAAAAACTCACCGGTAACGTCAATCGGATATTTTTTTAGCGGAACAGTGCCCTTCAAATAAATGCTGCCATCAAAAGTCTCAAAGTTGGTGCCTCCAACAATCTCCTCCAGTTGGTCGCTGAATTTAGCCGGTCTGAACGGGAAATGAGGTTTTGCAGCTAAGCCAATTGAGACATTTGAAATGGAGTATTTCGGACTAAGCTTTCCGGCCTTTGCTTTAAACTTGGTGAATTTGCTGGCTCCATCCTTAATGGCCTCTGGCTTTGAGTTTTTGTCAAAGAAATACATATCGCCTTTCACCAAAATTGCAGGTGCATCAGCGTTTAGGTAAAGGTCTTTAAAGTTGACTAGGGTATTCCCGATCATCATCGGGCCACCTACTTTGCCCGGTAAGAAATCAGCGGCCGGGTCAAGGTTAAACCGGAAATAGCAGGACTCATCCTGAAGCGGAAGCTCGCCATCAAAACGTCTGAACTCCACACCGTTTCCGTAACTCAGATTTGCCCCGAAAATATCTGAGTAGCTCATCACACCGGAAAAATCTCCGACTTCAGGAACGAGCGTAGAGCCAAAGCCCTCCATTTTTACGAGATCGCCGTTATTGCCCTTGGTGACGGTGAAGTCGCCACTGGTTAATGGCGTAAGACCCAGATTAGTTTGAGTAAAAAGAGTGCCTTTAATCTGATACCCGTTTGAGATTTCCTGGACCCGGTCGCGGTAGGCGAAAAGGTTGACGCCGTTACAGGTTACGCCAACATTGAGGATAGTACTGTCGGCAATGATATTGCCATCTTCATCAACCGGCGGTTTTTCTTCTTCTTCGAAAATATCAATGGGTTGAAAATCGCGGTCTTTACAAGAGCTGACAAAAACGAACAGGGCGAAAACGAGTAGAAGTTTTTTCATGGCTATGAAGGTTAAAATTCAGGACATGCGTTTTGGGCATATTTTGTTTTGATGTTAAGAGGAATAGCTGCAGTAATCATCACGCTGAAACGGTCGGTAATCAGGTTCTGGGGGCTGAAGCCCCCGGCGATAAATTGAGCTTTGGAGTTTTTGTTATAACGGGCCTGCAGGCCTGCCAAAATATTTCCGAGCGGGTACTCCACACCAGCCAGAAGGGATCCGCCGAAGCTGTTGTCCTTTTCAATTTTGAGACCGTAGGCCGTAATGCCAGGGTAGCCTTGAGTGGTAAAGCGGGTTTGAAGGTAATTGGCGGCTACCCCAACATAAGGACTTAACCGGCCGTCAGATATTTTGCCCATCGGATGAAACGTGTAGGCAAGCTCGTAAATGGTGTGAGTAAAACTGAATTCTTCTTTTTGGTACCGGCCACCATTATGGAAGTTGAGGTGGAGGCTATTTTTTCTTTTTCTCAATGAGGCCTGAAGCATGTATGGAGTCCACTTGGGGCTGAAGTCGTTCTGAGCCGAAAAATGAAGCGGACTAATACCAACTCCAACGAACGGTCGCCAGCGTTGGGCCTGAGCTTCTGACACTCCCAGAAGGGAGATGAGCAGGGCGGTGATGAGTAGTCTTGTCTTCATTGCAATTGCTTTTGTTTCGACAGTTCGAAGGTAGCTGCCGGAGACTCACACCATGAAATTTAAGGGGTGGACAAAGGGTGGACTGCCTAAAAAAAGTTGAAAAAATTTACTCTGCGGTTTGGTAAGCCGTAAAGTAAATTAATGAGCAGGTTGATGACATAAAGTGCTTATAGTATGTGCTCTACGGTATAGTTTCGTCAAAAAATAACAAACTGTATTATGAAAAAAGCATTGATTCTTCCTTTTCTATTTTCTGTTCTCCTGAGTTTTGGGCAGAACATTTTAATTGAGCCAGACGGTATTACTCCGAATAAAGCAAATGGGTTTGAAACGAAGAGTTATGAAGAGATAATGGCGATTCCTGACCCGAAAAAAGGGGAGGTTTATTTTGACGAAACCTTTAGTCAGGTGAGAGTATTTGATGGAGTTAATTGGAAATATTTAACCGAGGGCTCAGATCTCAGTTCACCGTCATTTAAAGAGATTAATACAGGAGGAAGATTTACAAACATTCGTTCCAGAACGGATTCCACGATTATCTGTACAATTGAGAATGAGGGTGTTGTCAATTTGGGTGAAATACAGATTAGCTCTTCTCCGAATAACTTTATTATTGGGGAATTCGATTTCGTTAATGAAGAATGGTTATGGTATGAAACAATGTATTTGGGATCTGCTGCTGGTATTAATTCAATTGACGTCAAAGGAGATACGATGGCAATAGCTCTTCGGGTTTTTGAGGATATTTCTTTTGGAAGTACAAATGTTTTGACTTCAACCGATGGTTTGGCTAAAGCTGTGGTGGCCTTGTATGATCTGCAATCAAAGAGTTGGCTTTGGGTTAAAAATCTAGGCAATAACTACTTAGACTTTAGAAAAGTGTTTTTTGATTATGAATTCAATATTTACGTCGTAGGAAGCTTCTATGAAACGATCTATTCCGATGCTTTTTCAGCAGTTAATACTTACAATTCAAGTAGGGGTGGCGTCCATTTTCAAAAAATATCTAAAACAGGAGTCACTCAATCTCTGACACCGATATTTTCAAATGTTTTGAGTAATTATTTTCAGTATGCTTTAGATGATAGCGGTTCTGATAGAGGTGGTCTCAATTTCAGAATTTTATTGGCGGTTAGTTTTGAGGGACAAATAAATGTTGGACCTCAGGTATATTATGCCTCTTCCGGTGGAGGCTCTGATCTTTTAATTTATGACCTCTTGCAGTCCTCTCAATGGAATACAGCCAAAGTTTTAGGGGGATCTGGAAATGTTAGAGTTTTTGACTTAAGTGTTGCAAATGAACACTCGCACGTATTTACAATTGCCGGATCATTTGATGGAGAGATTAATTTCGGTCAAAATTTTATAAACCTTCAACAAACAATACGAAACGCTAGTGATGACAACGATGGATTCTCTGCCAGTTATTCATTCGATTTGGTTGGAAACATTGCCTTGTCAGATGAACCAGTATATTCTGTTCACAACTACGTTCTTTTTTACCCGAACACCAGCTATGCCATAGGTTTGTACTCATTTGAGGGATTGACGCTAACTCAAAAAGGACCAGGATTCAATAAAAAACAAAACTATCCAGATGTTGGTAGTGATTTCGTACTATCAGATAGATATGTAGTTTTCAGAAATCAAAGCTTGTATAAGCAAATCCGATAAACCCTACTCAAAAACCCCTTGAGGATCAGGCTTTTGATTCAATAATTGAGTTAAGATCTGGGTGTCCACGGCGTTAGGGTCAATTTTGTAGCCTTTGTGAAATTGAAGCCAGGCTTGGTCAATTTCGCCATTGACAAGGTTAGCCAAGGCGAGTTGCATATAAGTGTTGGCAAAGTTTGGTGCCAGCAGTTTGGCATCGTCCAGGATTTTAAAAGCTCTCTTCAGGTCTGAAGGATGCTGGTTTTCGGTGAAACACTTGATGTGAACTGTGGCTAGGTCTACCATCAATGTTACGTTAAACTTCTCGTCAGTTTCAATCCCCTGAGTCATCAACTTTATGGCCTCTTCATAATGACCCTGCTGATATTCGATAACACCCAGTCCCCAATAAACGTCGATATTCTTCTGATTCAGAAGATGAGCAAGATTGAAACGATAGGTCGCCATTTCTTTGCTACCTTCAGATAGGTACTGCCACCCCATATCGGAGAAGAAAAGACTTCCTTTTTCACGGGTATCAAAGTTTTTATCACAATCGGCCAAAAAGGCCTCATCGTCTTCAATCTGCTGAATAGATTTGTGATATCCACCAAAAAGGGGAAGGTGATAAATGTTGACACCACTTGGGGCCGCTTTACCTACATAAACCACATCATGATCTAGCTCTATAACCCCTTGGCCCAAGCTTTCGAATTGCTTGGGTTCAAAGGGTTTCAGTGTGTTTTCTGCAGGTTTGGCTACCTCAGGGGTAACCGTATTCATAGACCCTCCCATAGGAGTACTCTCTGACTTCAGAATAACCTGCTGAGCCGAAACGCCGATAAAGCTTAGAGCGAAAAAAACCGATAAGGTGCTTTTAATCACGTGGTTTTGTACCAATTTTTGCCCTAATATAACGGTATTTCGTATATTTTATTGAGTCAGACTCAATAAAAACAAACCGTAAAATCAGTTATTTTTTAGAGTGTATTCAACCGAAGTTTTGAGGTTGAGTACTTTTGAAATCGGGCAGTTTTCTTTGGCATCGTCTACCATTTTACCGAAATCTTCATCGCTTACGTTGGGCACCACGGCATCCAGGCTAAGCTCAGATGTGGTCAATGTTCCGTCTTCCATATTAATTTTACAGGTTGTATTCAGTTCGGTAGCCTCAAGGCCGGCCTCCTGAAGTACAAAGCTTAATTTCATATTAAAACAGCCTACATGTGCGGCTGCAATAAGCTCTTCGGGGTTCGTGCCCGGCTCATCTTCGAAACGCATTCTAAAGGTATAGGGCACCTCTTTTAGGGCTCCGCTTTGGGTTCCCAGAGTTCCACTGCCGTCTTTTCCTGTTCCTTTCCAAACTGCTGTTGCTGATCTTTTCATGTTTTTTTCTGTTTTATGTTAGGGCCTCAATGTATTTAAGGCATTCTTTTATCCAATTTTAATTGAAGTCATGTTCAATGAACCCGCTACCAGCTTATCATTAAAAAATTCAATATCGTCTGAGTTGCTTTGCAAACCCAAGGTATATAGTAACGGGAAATAGTGGTCCGGAGTTGGAATAGCCAACTTTGCGGCTTCACCTAAAGAATGATAATTGATCAAATCATTGTGCGATTTACTTTCAATTTTTGACTTCAAGGTTTTGTTAAGCTCATGAGCCCAGTCATAGCCGAAATTAGGCTCATTGAGTTTTTCCCAGTATACCATGCGTAAGTTATGAATCATGTTTCCACTCCCGATTATCAAAACGCCTTTTTCACGTAAGGCGGCAAGTTCTTTACCAAGATCATAGTGATATTGCCCGGTTCTTGGGTAGTCAATGCTGAGTTGAAGCACAGGGATTTTGGCCTCCGGGAACATTCGTCGTACCACGGACCAGGTGCCATGATCAAGCCCCCAGTCATGGTCAAGTTCCACTTCAGTACTTTGTATCAAGTTTTTTGTTTCCAGAGCAAGAGAAGGCAAGCCGGGGGCTGGATATTCCACCTCAAAAAGTTCTTTCGGAAATCCACCAAAATCATGAATGGTTTTTGGGTTTTCCATGGCTGTTACCTTGGTGCCCTTACTCAACCAGTGGGCAGAAATAACCAAAACGGCTGAAGGTTCCGGCAAAGTTTTACCCATTTTCTCCCAATGAAGGCTAAATTCATTGTCTTCAATAGCATTCATTGGCGAGCCGTGGCCCACAAATAAAACAGGCATTTTCGCGGCCCTTCTTGGCAGCGTGTCGCTCAAATTTTTGAGATCATGTAAAGAATTCATGTAGCTACAACGATTTTTTGAATTCGAAAATTCAAAGGTCTATTTTTGACCATGATTCAGTTTCACAAAGTATCAATAAAAAAGGGAGATCAGCTCATTTTATCTGAACTTGATTTTCAAATAGAATTCCCCTTTAAAATTGCCATAGCCGGAGAAAACGGCTCCGGAAAGAGCACTCTTCTGGATGCTATTGCTGGTAAAATCTTTCCTTTTCAGGGGAAAATTGAAAAGCCGCATTATTCTGAAATTTTGTTGGTACCTCGAGATTATAGTTTTAACAGAATGGTTGGTGCCGCCTATCAATACTATCAACAGCGTTATTCTGCTTACGACAGTGAAATAGGCCCAACTCTTTGGGAAGTTTTACAAAATCAAGCTAAACCAGTGGGAACGGTGGATGAAAAGTCGGTTGAACTGCCTTCTCTTCAGTACGAGCCAGATTGGGTTGATGAAATAGCTGAACTGATGAACGTCAGCCATCTTTTGCAACGCAAAATCACCAGTCTCTCAAATGGCGAAACGAGGAGGTCACTTATTGCCTGGGCACTCCTGCAAAAACCAAAATTACTTTTGCTGGACAACCCCTTTACCGGACTGGATACAGCGAGTAAAGAGCTATTGAAAGAGATTATCAATAAGCTAGATGTCAGCATACTTTTGGTAGCGGGTGCTAATGACCTGCCTGATTCTATCGAGTCTATTCTGATTTTAAAAGATGGCCGCTTGGCTCAAACTTTAACCCCCCCTTTTGGTGATTTACAGCAAGAGGAAAGATCATTGAATATAGATCATGATCAGCTGCCCTCTCTTTTTCCGGAAACTGAGGAAGATTTTGAAGTTGCTTTTAGCATTAAAAACGGACTGGTTAAATATGGAGAGAAAAAGGCCTTGGATGGGGTGAACTGGGTGGTTAAAAACGGAGAGTGCTGGGCGTTGATGGGCCCCAATGGTTCGGGCAAAACCACGCTTTTGAGTCTGCTCACCGCGGACAACCCCAAAGCTTACCAAAACGATATTGTTCTCTTTGACAAAAAAAGAGGAACTGGTGAGAGCATTTGGGATATCAAGAAGAAAATAGGTTTTGTCTCGCCAGAGCTGCATTTGTTTTTTCCCAAAAATAGCACAGTTCTTAAAGTGGTGGCCAGCGGCCTTTTTGATAGCATTGGTCTCTACCGAAAATTAAAACCGGAGGAGGAAACGAAGGCGGCAGGGCTTTTGAAGTTTTTTGATTTGTCTCATTTGAGCGATCGTCTACTTAGCCATCTGTCTACCGGAGAGCAGCGGCTGGTTTTACTGGCCAGGGCTTTGATTAAAAACCCACCGATTTTACTACTTGATGAGCCCTGTCAAAATCTGGATTATCAGCACATGGTGTATTTCAGAAATCTGATCAATGAACTGGTTACCTCACTGAATAAAACGCTCATTTATGTTACCCATAATCCGGAGGAAATTCCGACAGCAATCAACAAAACCATCTATCTTGAAAACGGCAAAGTGATTAAGTGCGACTGAGCTTTCTGTTCACTCCAAGAAAGCAATACCTTTGCCTCAAATTTTGAAAATATGACTGAAGTAAGAGAAGTTCCATTAAAACATGTTCATGAGGCTCTTGGGGCTAAAATGATCCCATTTGCCGGTTTTAATATGCCTGTACGTTACTCTTCTGATCTGGAAGAGCACATGACCGTCAGAGAAGGTGTTGGAATTTTTGACGTCAGTCATATGGGTGAGTTTTACCTCAAAGGCGAGGGAGCTTTGGATCTGATTCAGCGGGTTTCGGCCAATGACGCCTCCGTTCTTTATAACGGAAAAGCTCAATACAGCTACCTTCCTAATGAAAGCGGTGGGGTAGTGGATGACCTGCTGGTTTACAGAATTGATGAAGATGAATACATGTTGGTGGTGAACGCCTCTAATATTGAGAAAGACTGGAATCACATTCAGAAATATAATACTGGAAAAGTAGAAATGGTGGATTGGTCAGATGACCTTTGTCTTTTTGCTGTTCAGGGACCAAAGGCCAATGCGACCTTACAAAAGCTAACGCACATTCCCCTCGATAATGTAGAGTACTACACCTTCACGAAAGGCACTTTTGCTGATGTACCGAATGTGATTCTTTCGGCTACTGGTTACACTGGGGCTGGTGGTTTTGAGCTATATGTTCCCAAAGAAACGGCAGAGGAGGTTTGGAATAAAATTATGGAAGCCGGAGCTGAGTTTGAGATCAAACCTATTGGGCTGGGAGCTAGAGATACCCTTCGCTTAGAAATGGGTTATTGTCTGTACGGCAATGATATTACTGATCAAACCTCTCCATTGGAGGCTGGTTTAGGTTGGGTGACAAAATTCTCGAAGGAATTTACCAACAGTGAAGATTTAAAAGCAGAGAAGGCCGCCGGACTTCAAAATAGGTTGGTTGGTATTGAGCTTATTGACCGCGGAATCCCGCGTTCACATTATGTTATCTGTGATGCAGAGGGTGAGAAAATTGGTGAAATCACCTCAGGAAGTATGTCTCCTTCATTGAAAAAGGGAATTGCTTTGGGCTATGTCAAAAAAGAGTTTGCAAAAGCCGGAACCGAAATCTACGTGGAGGTAAGAAATAAAAAACTCAAAGCGGAGGTGGTGAAAACGCCCTTCGTGAAGGCTGGAGTTTAGGTCAAATCTTGCTAGAAAGGTTGAGATTTGTTAAAATGGTATGCTTGCATACCATTTTTCGTTTTCCTAGATTTGAAATAACATTAACAAACTTCAATCATGGACTTTAATCTTACCGAAGAGCATCTGGCCGTACAGGAAGCTGCCCGCGATTTTGCCGAAAAGGAGCTTCTGCACGATGCCATTGAACGTGATACACTTTCCAAATTTCCAGAGAAACAGGTGAAAATGATGGGTGAGCTGGGTTTTCTGGGTATGATGGCCTCAGAGAATTATGGCGGCGGCGGTATGGATACCATCAGCTATGTGCTGGCCATGGAAGAAATTGCCAAAGTAGATGCGTCAGCAGCGGTGATTATGTCTGTAAATAATTCGCTGGTGCTATGGGGGCTTGAACATTATGGTTCAGATGAACAGAAACAGAAGTACATTCCCGCTCTGGCCTCTGGCGAAAAATTAGGCTGCTTTTGTCTTTCAGAACCGGAGGCTGGTTCAGATGCCACTTCTCAAAAAACAACAGCTATTGACAAAGGAGATTATTATTTGGTGAACGGTACCAAAAACTGGATTACCAACGGCGGTAGTGCGGATATTGCTCTCGTAATAGCACAAACTGATACTGAAAAAGGGCATCGGGGGATTAACTGCCTCATTATTGAGAAAGGCACAGAGGGTTTTGTGGTTGGTAAAAAAGAAGACAAAATGGGGATTCGCTCCTCAGATACGCATTCGCTCATGTTTTCTGATGTGAAAGTACCTAAAGAAAACCGAATAGGGGATGATGGCATGGGTTTTAAATTTGCCATGAGTACGCTCAATGGTGGTAGAATAGGTATTGCAGCCCAAGCTTTGGGCATTGCTTCCGGGGCTTACGAAAGAGCAGTGCAATATTCCAGGGAAAGGAGGGCATTCGGTAAGTCGATTAGCCAGCATCAGGCCATACAATTTAAACTGGCTGATATGCGAACAAGAATTGAAGCTGCCAGATTTTTAATTTATAAAGCCGCCTTGGATAAAGACGAGGGAAGATCTTACGTGGAATCTGCGGCCATGGCAAAAGTCTATGCTTCTGAAGTAGCCATGTGGGTAACCACACAAGCCGTGCAGGTTCATGGTGGTTATGGCTACGTGAAGGAATACCATGTGGAGCGGATGATGCGAGATGCCAAAATCACAGAGATTTATGAAGGAACCTCGGAAATTCAGCGACTCGTTATTGCCCGCGAAATATTAAAATAGTTATACAATTTATTGGACAAAATTTAGACCCCGCATGGGGTCTTTTTTGTTATAAACAGTGTGTTTTCTAGGTTTTTTACTAAATGATAAAATATTTTTTGGGAAACAAAATGGTGCAAAACTTATATTTTTTTAAGAAAAGGGGCACTTCTGAGCATGTTTTGTATGAATAAACGAACATTTCTGTCCGGCTTGTCGTTTGATCCTTAAATAATTATTATTAGTTTTGTACAAGGGGTGTCTTATAAATGATAATTGAATCTTTTGAGATAGAAAACAATTGCAGCCTCGATATAAAGAAAGCACATGAAGGAGTATAACAAAATCATCGAGTCGCTGAGTGTAAAGTTTGCCAAAGCAAGGCATATCAATATTCTTCAGCCTATCAGAATCAAAAACGTTTATGACGTTGAGAATACGTTGGTCATTCTTTATGATGGCGATGTGAAACTCGAGGGTATAGATGAGAAAGTGGAGCCGGGTGATATGCTGTTTATCCCGGGTGGTAAATCTTCAACGATTACCTACGGTAGCGGAGAGCCTAAAGAAATAACCTACGAAGAGTTCATGACTCGTCGCGAGCATTATTTTGACTCCATGACCATTCCTGAAGAGATTGGAAAAGTAAGAAACTCTTTCGGACTCGTTGCTTTTGAAGCGAAGGTGTTTGACTCGGTTAACTTTTTTACATCTTTAGATATACCACCGTTCTTTATTAAGAAGAACACGAAACTGGCTCAGTTGGTAAAAGATATCCTGATTGAGGATTTCACTGATGAAGCTGGTCGCGGTAGGGTGATCATGAATAAGACTGAAGAGATCGTTATCGAGATTATTCGTTTTATTCTTCGTAATGAGATGTTTGTGGAGCAGTTGGCTACAAACAGTACGTATTTCAAAGACCCTCGTTTGATTGATATTTTCGCTTACATAAAAGACAATCTTGAAGGCGATCTTTCTAACAAACAACTGGCAAACGTTGCAAATGTTTCTGAAGATTATGTAGGTCAATATTTCAAAATGCTTACAGGCATCAATCCTCAGGATTATATTGAATATCAGCGTATGGAGGCTGCGGTTACTTTACTCAGAACTACCAAGAAGAGCATTCGAGCCATCGGTTCTGAAGTTGGTTATAAAGACACCGCCTATTTCTGCCGTAGATTTAAGATGATGTTCGGTATACCGGCGGGTAAAATGAGACGTAGAGAGAGCTTGCTGATTGGCTAATCAAAGACTTTAAAAAACATAATGGAAGCGGAGAGGAAACCTTCCGCTTTTTTGTTTTACCGAGGTGAATAAACCCTTTCAGCGGTTTCCAGAACGGTTGCCTTGTCAAGAGTCATCGGTTTTAATTTGAGGTCAATGAACAGCGGGGCCTGATCGGCGTAATGAAGGCTCTCCGGGTGGTTCGAGGCTCCGTAGTTTATGACAGATTCTATTTTAGGCAGCTCCCCTTTTTTATATCGAACCAGCTGAATGTAGGATTCTCCGGCGATGCCTTTTCTCTTTCCATTTTCGTATGGAGTGGTGTACATGGCTCGTAAAACATCCGGGAGTCCCCAAAGAGGAAATTCTTTACTTCCTCTGACCAACTTTTGGACATCACCAAGCTGTACTTGAGTACTTCCGAAATCGGCAATCATTTGAGTTTTAACACTTTTGAAAACCTCAGCGATTTGACCTTTTGTTAAGATGTCATTTTTCTCAAAACGCTCATTTATGGCATAAAGGAAATAGGCAAAAAAGGTGGCCTCTTGACTACTAACCTCTGCTTTTCTGTCCCATTTTTGAATCATTTCCAGTTCGTTTTGAATCTCAGGATAATCTGCCGGACTCATACTTTCCAATGCATTGATGTATACAGGAAAATGAAACTTTGATGGATACTGAGCATCGTACTTGATGCGTTTAAAATCCTCATAATTCAGTTTTTTGTATTGTTCAATGAGCTCCACAAACCGCGTACTTCGATTATTATCTTTGAGAGGGTAACCCATGGTGGGGTCTATGCTTTTCGGGTCAAGATTGTCCTCAGCTCCGGAAGCATGAAAAACAGTATTATTGGTATTGAATAAATAGCCCGATTTTGGGTTTAGGTATTGAGGCAAATCTTTCAAAGGGTGGTAGTCTGTCCACAAGGTTTCAGAGGTATTTCCCGGCAAAAGACCTTGCCAGTCATAACCTTCTTTACGAATTGGGATTTTACCATTTGAGACATAAAAAATAGTGTCATTTTTATCGGCATAAACAGTATTGAAACCAGGGATAGCTACCATTTCCATGGCTTTATAAAACTCTGTGAAATTACTCGCTTTATTCATCCGGTACCATTGCTCGATGCCCCTGACATCCTGATTGGCTCCCATACGGATGGAATAAAAGCCGTTATTGGTTTTCAAGGTAGGTCCATAAACACTCCAGTAAGCTCTTTTACCAATGGGAAGCGTCAGAAAACCGAGTTTTACGTTGAGTTTGATACGTTTCTTTTCAAGGTTTTTCCATTCACCGTCAAAGCGATATTTACGGCCTTTGGTTTCCAGTTTATAAACATCAATTTTGTCCTGATGGTTAACCGTATGTGCCCAGCCCAAATTTTCATTGGTACCATGAAAAATAACACACCCTCCCGGGAATAGCCCGCCGAGCATGTTCCAACCATTTTCGCTGTGCAAATGTGCCTCGTACCAGGCCACTGGCCCTTCCAACGGTTGATGGGAGTTGATATTGAGAAAGGCCGATCCATCTTCGGTTTTCCATGGAGCTATAGCAAAGGCGTTGGAGCCTTTCGGAGCCGTGCTTTTATCAATTGTTCCATTGAGAATTGAAGACAAAACATCATCGGCTCCGGAGATCACAGACAAGGACAAAAGAATAGATGACAAGTAGTCATTCATGGCGAGTGGAAAGCTGTTTTTGACCAAAACCTCTTCAGGATGAGTTTTTGCATAGGCGTTTAAACCATCAATATAGCCTTGGGCTAATGCTTTAAATTCAGGAGAGAGGGTATGGAGTTTTTCCTCAGCTGTTTCTTTGGTTTTTAGAAGGCCAACCACGTAATCAATAGGGGCACCGCCTTTCCCTAAGTGCCGGCCCAGCATCCCTTTACCTGCCAAAGCAGTTTGCTGAATAGTTTTAAAATCGTCTTCAGAATGAGCCCATGCAAGCCCATATGCTACCTCCGGGTCGGTTTTAGCAAAAATATGGGGTACGCCCCACTCATCACGGGCTATGGTGACTTGATCTGGTTGAATCTGGGCTTCAGAGAAAAAAGATATCAAAAGAAAGAAAACAGGAAAAGGGTGTCTCATCGGAGAAGGTTTTGTGAAGAGAAAAATAGGGCTATTTTTTTGAAAAATATTTGAAAAAATAATACCATAATCTGGAAATCACGTAGTTTTCAACGAAAAAACAATTTTATAATGCAGGCACCTGAGATTGAGAATATTGAGTTAAAATACCTGAAGCCGGAGGATTACGAGGAGTTGAAAAGTATCATGATTGAGGCGTATGAGTCCATGCCAAATTCGTATTGGAAAGAGCATCATATCAATAAACTGATTGAGAAGTTTCCTGAAGGGCAGGTGGTCATAAAAATTAATAACAAACTGGCGGGCTGTGCCCTGTCAATTATCGTGGATTATGACAAATTTGATGACCAACACACCTACCAGCAAGTAACAGGAAATTATACTTTTGACACTCATGATCCGAAAGGTGATATGCTGTATGGCATTGATGTTTTTATCAAAAAAGAATATAGGGGGCTTCGATTAGGCCGAAGGCTTTATGATTACCGGAAAGAGTTGTGTGAAAAATTGAATCTGGAAGGAATTGCCTTTGGTGGGCGTATTCCCAATTTTCATAAATATGCCGGTGAGGTATCTCCGAAAGAGTACATTGAGAAAGTGAAACGAAAGGAAATTCACGACCCTGTTTTGAATTTTCAGATGTCCAATGATTTTCACCCTTCAAAAATAATCAAAGGCTACCTCAGCGGCGATACCGAATCCGGCGAGTACGCGGTTCTGCTGGAATGGGATAATATTTACTATGAAAAGCCTCTTGCTAAGGCGGCGACCAAGAAAAGGGTAGTCAGACTAGGCCTGGTGCAATGGCAAATGAGGCCATATCGAAACCTTAAAGAATTGATGGAACAGGCCGAGTATTTCATTGATGCAGTCTCAGGTTACCGATCAGATTTTGCTCTCTTTCCGGAGTTTTTCAATGCCCCGTTGATGGCGGAAAACAATCATCTCAAAGAGGCTGATGCCATCAGAGAGTTGGCCAAACATACGGAGGAAATTGTGCAGAAATTCTCAGAACTGAGTATCTCGTACAATATCAATATCATTACCGGCAGTATGCCCGAAATCAAGGAAGACCGCTTGTATAATGTTGGGTATTTATGTCGAAGAGATGGTACGGTAGAGCGATATGAGAAAATTCATGTAACTCCTGACGAAGCCAAAGTCTGGGGTATGCAGGGAGGAAATCAGGTAAAAACTTTTGACACCGATTGCGGAAAAATAGGCGTTTTGATTTGCTATGATTCAGAATTCCCTGAACTCAGTCGATTGATGGCCGAAGACGGTATGGAAATCCTTTTTGTGCCATTCCTGACAGATACTCAAAATGGATACTCGAGAGTAAGGCATTGTTCACAGGCTCGGGCTATCGAAAACGAGTGTTATGTGGCCATTGCCGGAAGTGTAGGAAACCTGCCAAACGTGCATAATATGGACATTCAGTTTGCTCAGTCTACCGTGTTTACGCCTTGTGATTTCTCTTTCCCAACCACGGGTATCAAAGCGGAAGCCACACCGAATACGGAAATGATACTGATTGCCGATGTCGATCTTGATTTACTTCGCGAACTTCACCAGTTCGGAGCCGTTAAAAACCTTAGAGACAGACGGAAAGATGTGTATGAGGTAAGGAGGGTGTAGTAGGCATTTCGAGTGGATTGAAAACCACCCTTTCTGTATATTTCGATGCTCTGCAAGTTTTACACAAAAGCAAGAGCCAAAGACTTGATAAAATCATACACCAGCGGGTTTAAACCCGCTGGTGTATGATTACATTGCTTCCAAAATCTTCTTCATGGCAGCCTGTACCGACCAAACACGGTTACCAGCCTGTTGAATCACAACCGAGTTGGGGGAGTCAATCACGGCATCTTCAACAATTACGCCACGACGCACAGGAAGACAATGCATAAACTTGGCATTATCTGTTAGTTTCATTTTTTCAGCCGAGACAATCCAATCCTCGTTTCCGGGTAAAATTTGACCATATTGCTCATAACTGCTCCAGTTTTTGGCATAAATGAAATCTGCTCCCTCAAAGGCTTCCTCTTGATTATGAGTGACTTTGGCACCCCCTCGGTACTCTGGGGCCAAATCATAACCCTCAGGGTTGGTTATGACGAAATCATAGTCTGTAAGGTTTAACCACTCGGCAAAGGAGTTTCCTACGGCCTGTGGTAAGGCTCTTAAATGTGGAGCCCATGTTAAAACCACTTTTGGACGAGCCTTTGTTTTCAACTCCTCTATGGTAATTAAATCAGCGAGAGACTGGCATGGGTGACGAGTGGCCGATTCCAGATTGATGATAGGCACTCCTGCTAATTGTCTGAAGCTCTCAATCACCAGCTCTGCATAATCTGCTTCCCGGTCTTCAAGACCCGGAAAGGAACGTACACCGATGATATCAGCATATTGACCTACAACAGCGGCGGCCTCTTTGATATGTTCCGCTTTTCCGCCATTCATTACGGCTCCGTCTTGAAACTCCAGCTGCCAGCCATCAGAGCCCACGTTCATCACCATCACGTTCATGCCAAGGTTCATGGCTGCTTTTTGCGTGCTCAATCGTGTCCGTAGCGAGGAATTGAAAAATAACAGGACCAGAGTTTTGTCTTTGCCGAGGTTTCGGCTGGCTAACGGATTAGCCTTCTGAGTAAGTCCTTCTTCTATAAGTTCCTGAACATTCGGAACGTCCGCCGGATTGATAAAATGCTTCATTCAATTCTGATTTGGGGCTGCAAGATAAGAGATAAATCTGCTCTGTATGGAGTTTTAATGGGCCAAATAGTCTCCGTTGGTTAAGATTTCGGAATACGTTAAGAGTCGTTAATGGCCATTGCCACAGGCACGGAAGAATTCTTTATCTTCGGCGGTCAATCTTTCAACACTATTTAGACAGAGCCTTTTTTAATTATGAACTGTAAAAACTGCGGAGCAGATCTTTCCGGAAACTTTTGTGCTGAATGTGGAGCACCTGCCAAATTGAAAAGAATAGACGCTCATTATATTATTCATGAAATTGAGCACGTACTTCATCTGGATAAAGGTATCTTCTACACTCTTAAGGAGCTCTTCATAAGACCTGGCAAAAGCGTTAGAGAGTTTATTTTAGAGACCAGAAACCGACTTGTAAAGCCGATCATTTTTATTATTCTAACTTCGCTGGTTTACAGCATTTTAAATAGCACTTTCCATTTCGAAGATGGTTACGTGACTTATGGAAGTTTACCTGATGGATCGGTGAAGAAGATATTGACATGGGTGCAGAGTCATTACGGCTATGCGAATATTTTGATGTCTGTTTTCATTGCCTTTTGGCTCAAATTGTTCTTTAGAAAATACGAGTTCAACTTTTTTGAAATCATCATTTTGCTCTGTTATGTGGTAGGTGTGGGAATGATTCTCCTTGGTGTTTTCGGTGTTTTGGAGAGCTTTACTTCCTGGCCTTTAACTTCGATTGGTGCCTATCTGTTTTTCCTGTATGCCACATGGGCCATCGGTCAATTTTATGAGAGTAAGTTTGCAAACTACCTCAAAGCTTTTTTTGCCTATCTGCTGGGATATATGAGCTTTTTAATCGTGCTCTTGCTGGTCGGTTTTTTGGTGGATTTGGTTTTGAAGTAGAAAATCGAGTTGCTGTTTGATGAAATAGTAAAGAGATTTTGTAATTAAAAACCAATTATCGTAATATTGCAATGTAATTATGGGAGTAACAAAAACAAATCTCTTTACCGAAAGGCAAAATGAACTGGCTAAGCTGGCTAAAGGACTGGCTCATCCAGCCCGGATTGCTATTCTGGAGCATTTGATTTCAAGTAACGCCTGTATTAATAGCGACCTTGTTCAGGAATTGGGTTTGGCTCAGGCTACCATAAGCCAACACCTCAGAGAGCTGAAAGACCTCGGTATCATTCAGGGGAATATTGAAGGAGCAAGTATTAGTTATTGTATAAACCCCTCAAAATGGGACGAGATAAAGAGCCTTTTAGGTGGCTTTTTTGATTCGTTTTCAGGAAAATGTTGTTAAAAAAATTTACACCTATACATCGCAATATTGCAATAAAACAAACTGAATTTAAACCATAGAGAAATGAAGTTATCAGAAATTAAAAATCACCTCGCCCAGCTAAAAACCATCGCCTTTCAATTGCCGGATGGCAGCCTGGTAGAAGAGCATTTTCACGTGACCGAAGTAGGAGAGGTTACCAAACATTTTATCGATTGTGGAGGCACCGTTCGCCACGAAAAAGTAGTCAATTTTCAATTATGGAGTGCCAACGATTATAATCACAGATTACATCCTGAGAAACTGGTGAAAATTATTGAGCTCTCAGAGAAGACGTTGGGTATGGGTGATCTGGAAATTGAGGTTGAATACCAAGGGGATTCTATCATGAAATTCGGTCTTGATTTTGATGGTGAAACTTTCCTTCTTACTTCAAAGCAAACGGACTGTCTGGCTAAAGATAAGTGCGGAATTCCGGAGAAAAAGGTGGTGAAACTTAGTAGTCTTGGTGCTCACCCGGCAGCGAATGGATGCACACCAGGAGGAGGTTGCTGCTAATGCAAATAGTACCTATAAAAGAAGCCATGTTTCCGCAGATTTCCCGCATTTATGAGCAGGGTATTTCTACGGGCATGGCTACTTTTGAAACTCAGGTTCCCGATTTTCAAACATGGAATGATAAGTACCTGAAACATTCACGGCTCGCTATCATTGAAGGGGAAGATGTTTTGGGTTGGTCTACGCTGAGTGCGGTCTCAAAACGGCCGGTGTATTGTGGCGTGGCAGAGCTTAGTATTTATCTGGCCAAAGAAGCCCGGAGCAGGGGTCTTGGTCAAATGTTGTTGGAGGCACTCATCACTTCCAGCGAAGCAAATGGCATCTGGTCCATTCAATCTTCCATTTTTCCGCAGAATACAGTGAGCATCAAATTGCATTTGAAATGTGGTTTTCGGCAAATAGGCTATAAAGAGAAAATCGGTTATGGAGACGGCCGCTGGCAGGATAATGTCCTTTTTGAAAGACGAAGCACTGTGGTCGGCGTTTAAATTAGTTGGTACGTTTGCCGGGCAATTTCCAGCTCTTCATTCGTCGGAATCACCAAAACTTTCACTTTGGATTCATCAGCTTGTATTTCTATCTCACCTTTTTCATTTTTTGAGGGGTCAATCGCAATTCCCAGAAACTCCATTTCACGGCAGACCAGCTCTCTGATCAGGGCTGAATTCTCACCAATACCGGCGGTAAAAACGAGAGCATCAAGTCCATTCAATGCCGCGGCGTAGGCTCCGATATATTTTTTGATTCGATAGGTGTTGAGTTCAAGGGCCAGTTTACATTCCTGATCTCCGGCCTCGTTTTTCCGAATGATTTCTCTCAAATCAGATTCGCCCGTTAGGCCTAACATACCACTTTGCCTGTTCAGTAAATCAGAAAGCTCTTTTTCGGAGTAGCCTTTTTTCAATAAATACAATAACACCGAAGGGTCGATATCGCCGCTGCGAGAACCCATGACCAGACCAGATAGGGGCCCGAAACCGAGAGAATGATCAACGCTTTGGCCGTTATAAACAGCGGTGGCACTACAGCCGTTTCCCAGATGAAGAATGACCATTTTAGCGGCAGGGTTTTTCAAATGATCCGTTGCTTGCCGACTCACATATTGATGGCTGGTGCCATGAAAGCCATAGAGTCGGATTCCCTCCTCATCAGCCATTTTTTTCTGAATGGCATAACGATAGGCTTTCTCAGGAATACTTTGATGAAAGGCAGTGTCAAAAACCGCTACTTGAATAGCTGTTGGAAACACTTTTTCAGCCACTTCTATACCTTCCAGGTTGGCCGGATTATGAAGAGGAGCCAGGCCAAACAATTCCTTGATCTTACTTTTTACAGCTCCTCTAATCAGAGTAGGTTCTTTAAAATGGCTACCGCCATGGACCACACGATGGCCTATAGCCGCAATTTCCTCAGGACTGTTCAATACGCCTTCGGTTAGCCATTGGGCTACTTTGTTCAACGCAATCTGATGGTTTTTAAAATCCCCTTTTTCTGTCAATTGACCGCTTTCACCTTTCAGCTTTATCAATGCATCTTCTTGACCAATCCTGTCCACCATTCCGGAGGCGATAACCTTTTCAGAAGGCATTGCCAACAATTGAAATTTCATGGAAGAGCTACCGCTATTTAAAACGAGTATTTTTTGCATATCAGATTCCCTGAGCCTGAATGGCGGTAATAATTACGGTATTGAAAATATCATCGACAGTGCACCCTCGGCTTAGATCGTTCACGGGTTTATTCAGTCCCTGAAGCATTGGCCCGATCGCCAAAGCTCCGGTTTCCCGTTGAACAGCTTTATAGGTATTATTTCCGGTATTTAAATCTGGGAAAATAAGCACACTGGCTTGACCTGCCACCTCTGAATCCGGCATTTTACTGCGGCCCACAGCGGGGTCTACAGCGGCATCATATTGAATAGGGCCCTCCACTTTCAGGTCTGGTCGTTTGGCTTTGACAAGAGCTGTTGCTTCGCGAACGCGGTCTACATCTTCACCTTTTCCTGAACTGCCTGAAGAGTAGGAGAGCATAGCCACTTTAGGTTCTATCCCGAAAGCCTGAGCACTATCTGCCGAAGAAATCGCAATTTCAGCTAACTCCTCTGCGGTAGGATTTGGATTGATCGCACAATCGCCAAAAACAGATACTCTATCTTCAAGACACATAAAAAATATCGAAGAAACGACTTTTGAGCCAGGTTTCGTCTTGATGAATTGCAAAGCAGGCCTGATGGTATGCTGCGTTGTATGCACGGCCCCGGAGACCATCCCGTCAGCAAGTCCTTTATAAATCATCATGGTGCCGAAATAAGAGACGTCAGACATGAGGTCCCGGGCGATATCCAGATTGATTTTTTTATGCTTTCGCAAAGTGTAAATGGTTTCCACAAAATCCTCAAAAAGCTCCGAATGTAGCGGGTCAATGATATTGACTTTGTCAAAGTTTAAATCAAGCCCTAAGGCTAAAGTTTTTGACTTGATTTTATCAGGATTCCCGAGCAAAGTAATATCAACGAGGTCTTTATTGACAAGAAGGGCTGTAGCTCTCAAGATACGTTCATCATTGCCCTCCGGCAAAACAATATGCTTTCTGGAAGCCTGAGCCCGCTTTACCATGTTATACTGAAACATGCGAGGTGTCAGGAGCTTATTTTCAAAATGGGTAAATTTCTCAATCAGGCCCGTGATGGGTACATATTCCTCAAAAAGCTCAATGCTCGTTCTGATTTTGTCTTCACTGTAGGCATAAATATTGGCTTTCACATCACCCACTTTATTTGCTACTTGGAAGGTTCCGTCTTCCACCGAAACAATCGGTAGGTTGATTTTTAAGCCTTCAATGAGTTTGATGATGGGTTCTTCTGGAATTAGTCCGCCGGTCAAAACGATACCCGCCATTTTCGGATAATTTTTAGAGATGTTTGCCTGAAGGGCTCCCAAAATCAAATCGGCACGATCGCCAGGCGTAATCACCATGTTGTCTTCTTTGATCTGAATCAGGTAATTCCGCAATTGCATGGCACCCACGCCAAACGAGCCGACCTTGTTTTCAAGGTAGTCATGACCAAAGAGAATTTTGGCCTGCAGTACCTCCACAATTTCCCGCATAGTGGGCTTTGAAAGACTCTCGTTTTGAGGAACAACAAAAGATTCCGCCTCAGGCGGTAAAAATTTCTGAATCGCCTTTTGCGTATCGTAAAGATTCTCGGGTTTGACTTTATTGCTGATTACCGCCAGCACAGGCACTTCTTGTTTCTCGTAAGATTTATAGGCCATTTGCATGGCGGATTTCAGATCTTTTGCTGATTTATCTTTGCCATTGCCAATGAGTACCACGGGCAGTCCAAGGTTTTTGGCAATGAGCACATTAAGATCAAGTTCCACCAAACTACCCTCACCAGCGAAATCAGTACCTTCTACCAAAACAAAATCCGATTGGTCTTCCAGCCATTTGTATTTGGCAATCATGGTGTCAATCACCTCTCCCAGTTTATCCTGATTGAGCATTTCTACCAGAGTTTTCCGGCTGAGACCTGTTAGTTCATGTATTTTATATGGCAGATCAAACTGGCTTTTCATGATCTGAGTATGGTGGTCGTCCTCAGTATTATGGACAATGGGCCTAAAGAACGCTACTTTGGGCATTTTACCCAGCAATGTATGCATAAGACCGAGCGAAAGAAGCGATTTCCCGCTATGATCTTCTGTGGTGGCTATATAAATTCCTTTGGTCAATTTGTTCGCTGATTTTGCCGCAAAAGTAAAGTAGCTGTTGAGCTTATTCCCTGTTGACGATCATGTTATTAAATTAGGTCAAATCATAATTTATGAATTCGGTAGTTTCAATTCAATCAACCTGCTTTGAAATCCTCTCAATTTCGTAGATTTTTGCGGGAAAGAATACAACGTAATATGAAATTGCTGCCAAAGCTTGAAAACTATATTAAAGGTCTGGATGTCAATGAAATTCCTGAAACCAGAATACCTGTTTTGTTGGAGTTGCGAAATTACATTCAGGAAAAGAGGGCTGAAAGTCAAAAGGTTCGACTCAATTTCATATGTACCCACAACAGTCGCAGGAGTCATTTAACCATGATATGGGCAGCCACAGCCGCAGCTTATCAGGGCATTGAGGGTATTGAAACACTTTCTGGTGGAACCGAGGCTACAGCATTCAATCCCAGAGCTGTGAAAGCCATTGAAACTGCCGGGTTTGAAGTTCAAAATCCTGGGGGAGATAATCCGAAATACCAAGTGTTCTTTTCACAAGAAGCTCAACCGTTAGTCTGTTTTTCAAAGAAGTTTGATGATGATGCAAATGGAAAAGAACCCTATGCTGCGGTAATGACTTGCTCGCATGCCGACGAAAACTGTCCTTTTATTCCGGAAGCGGATGCACGTTTCCCCGTTAGGTATGAAGACCCTAAGGAATTTGATGATACACCGCAGGAAACAGAAATGTATGATTTACGCTGTCGGCAAATAGCCACAGAAATGCTCTATGTTTTTCAGCAATTAGTGTAAAGAAATCAGAAAGAACAGTTGATTTAATTTTTTCGCCTCTGTTATCAGATGGGCTATTAAACGGTAAAATTCATCTTGATTTAATTCGATACAGAATAAATTGCGAAACCGGCCCTCTGCTGAATCAATTCATTAACAAAGGTTAGTCTACATGTCTTTCGATGTAGCGGATAATGGCCTTGGCAATGTCTTTTTCGGTTGCTTTTTCAATCCCCTCCAGACCTGGTGAAGAATTAACTTCCATAATTTTTGGGCCGTTATTTGACCGAAGCATATCTACCCCGGCAACACCGAGTCCTAAAACTCTGGCCGCTTTGAGAGCTGCATTCTCTTCTTCTTCGCTAAGCTCCACAATTTCGGCTGTGCCACCCCGGTGAAGATTAGATCTGAATTCGCCTTCTTTGCCTTGACGTTTCATTGCACCTACGACCACGCCATCGACCACAAACGCCCTGATATCTGAGCCATTGGCCTCTTTGATAAACTCCTGAACAATCACACGGGCTTGCAAACCCTGAAAGGCGTCAAGAACAGAGGTGGCGGCACTTTTTGTCTCGGCCAGAATGACTCCAACACCTTGAGTACCCTCTAAAAGTTTAATGATACAAGGGGCTCCTCCTACTTTTTTAATGAGTGCTTCAGTGTCCTTGGAATAATTGGTAAACACTGTCTTGGGTAAACCCAGCCCCGCTCTGGCCAATACCTGAAGGCTTCTCAGTTTATCACGGGAACGAACCAACGCCTGAGACTCAACAGTGGTAAAGGTTTTCATCATCTCAAACTGACGTACCACAGCCGTTCCGTAAAAAGTTACGGATGCTCCAATACGTGGAATAATGGCGTCAATGCCTTCCAATAAGTGACCGTTATAAAATATCTGAGGCTTTTTTTTCTCAATGACAAGGTCACATTTGAGAGGGTTTATGACCAGCATTTCATGGCCTCTTTTCTCTCCGGCTTCTTTAAGTCTGGCTGTTGAGTAAAGTGATGGGTTTCTTGATAGAATTGCAATTTTCATTGATATGTTATCTTCCAAAAGGGCTTGCCCCCTTAATTTTTTGTTAAACTATTTTTTTGAGATACGTCAACCACAAACTTTTTGTTCAAAAACTTACGTCCCAGCAGCATAGGGTATTTCATCTCATGGCGGTCTGTCAGCGTAACTTCTATGGGGTAAATTTCATGGCCCAGTTTTATTTTGGTTTGAACTGAGTACCGCTCCTCCATTTGCCCGTTTGAGCTTTTGACCTTTCTTTTTTTGAAGGCCGCAAATGTCACTTTTTTCACCGAATCTTCATCATCATGTGGATTAAGAAATTCACAAATTAATCTATTGTCTTTCGGTACAGCTCTTTTACAATGCAAACTAGAGGTGTAAGCACCCGTATCTGTCTTTACAACAATGCCTTGCAAACCAATCTCGGGGAGACAGGCTTTTTCATGCCTGCCTATAATTTTCAATTTCTTTTCTGACATGCGACCAATATGCATCTTGATCTTCAAAATTCCTGATTTGACATTATTTAAGTTCTTTGACAATTGAAATGCAACCGATTACATTGTACTTTAGAATCAAAAAACAAAATCAACCCATGGACATTAACCGTAGAAATTTCGTCAAAAATTCGGCCATAGCTGCTACAGCCGCGGCATTTTCTCCCAATGTTTTATTGGCAGCTACCCGACCAAAGAAGGATAAACTGGGTATAGCCTTAGTAGGTTTGGGCTACTACAGCACTGATTTACTGGCCCCGGCTCTTCAAAAAACGAAGCATTGTGAGCTCAAAGGTATAGTCACCGGCTCACCGGAAAAAGTCCCCACCTGGCAAGAGAAATATGGTATCGCGGATAAGAATATCTATAACTATGACAGCTATGAATCGATAGCGAATAATCCTGATATTGATGTGATTTATGTGGTTTTGCCGCCTTCCATGCACCGTGAATATACGGTTAGAGGAGCCGAAACCGGCAAACATATCTGGTGTGAAAAACCAATGGCTCCTTCTGTTACCGACTGCCAGGCTATGATAGATGCCTGCAATAAAAACAAAGTAAGCTTGGCGATTGGCTACCGATGTCAGCATGATCCCAACATTCAGGCCTATCAAAAGGTTGTCAAAGAGCAGAGGTTTGGAAAGGTGAGGATGGTCAATTCGGCAGCTGGTTATTTTGAAGGTCGTACAACCCACTGGAAACAAAGCAAAGCCATGGGTGGGGGTGTAATGGGCGATATGGGTGTTTATGCTATTCAGGGTGCTCGTTTGGCCACAGGAGAGGAGCCGATCACTGTGAAAGCTCATACCATGACTACACGACCAGATATCTACCATGAGGTGGAAGAGACGGCTATGTATATTCTGGAGTTCCCAAGCGGAGCAATGGCCACTTGTCACTCAAGCTTTGGGGTCAATATGAATTACCTTCAGGTCAATTACGAAAAAGGCTGGCTTAAAATGGAGCCTCAAACCGGCTACGGCGGAAACCGGGGAAGTATGTCAGATGGTACAGAAATCTATACTCCTGTGGACCGTCAGCAGCCCCTTCAGCTAGATGATGATGCCTTAGCGATTTTGAATAATAAGCCGTACATCGCTCCGGGCGAGGAAGGTTTGAGAGACATTCGTGTAGTAGAGGCCGTTCTCAAGTCTGGAGCTAATGGAGGCTGTGAGGTGAAACTGTAGTTTTCAACTCACAGAGTCCGGTGGACAGGCTCAACTACTTGTTAAAAACTAGTTGGTAGGTTTTTAACCGCTCATCAAAATTTAGTTTACAAGACCTTCGGCAATAGGTAATTTAGTTCAAACTTTTGAAAAAGCTATGTTACTTATTGCCGTTTTAGTACCCTGGTTATCCTTTTTTCTGAGAGGTAAAATATTGAGTGGTATTCTCTGTTTAATTCTTCAAATTACCATTATCGGTTGGCTTCCAGCTGCTCTTTGGGCTGTGGCTTCCCGAGTGGACGGTAAAAACCGAACCCGCATGAGACGTATGGAGCGTCGGATGGCCAGGTGTTAACGATTTCGGACTATTTAAAGCGGTACCATATATCATTGATTTAGGGTGAGAAGCTTACTGCGGATAGATTAGAGTCATGAACTCTCAAATAATCAATAACCTCTTTTTCAAAAAGCTGTAAAAAAGTAGCTTTTTGAAGCTCATCTCTTTTACCCTGACCACCAATTGAATAAGATTTCAATTCTTTAAGGGTCAACCAGGAGTTTGAACTATCAATTTCAATAACGGATGACCGAAACAAAAACCTATATGTCCCTCCTTCGTACTCCATGTCAAATTCAGATTGTGCAAGAATTGATGCGGGGGGGGTTCCTCCATATTTATAACGCATGTGTTTTGTTAACAGCTCCTCTTTATTAAAAGGAAGGATATAAGACTCTTCAAACTCCCAGTTGGGGCTAACGTCAAATTCGGGTTGGGAGGTCGCCAAAAACGAAAATATGGATAATCCAGATATCAGATATTTGAATTGAAAACTGTACTTGTTTATTTGATTTCCGGATTTCTCTGAGAGTTTATATGAAAAAGGTAAGACTGACAAGGCTAGTAAATCAGTCAAATCCACAACTCGGTTGAAGCTTGTTCCCAAGAATTCATTTATGGTACTGATAGACGTTGTTGAAAGCTCGGACTTCCAAAGGACAAAAAGAGCTGCTGTTCCAACATAAATAAGCCTCCTACTTTGTTTGAAAAACAAACTCCAGAACCATGGAAAAATTAATAGTCCGGCGAAATCTGAAAGTTTTCCTGTAATCGTATTGTGAAAGGTTTGCTTAAAGTAAAAGTCATTGAGAATGAGTAATGTCAGACTCGTAAGAAAAACGAGTTGGGTGTTTTTCTTTATTGAATTCATTTTATAAATTTTTTGTCCTTCACATCCCCTTTGCCTCTTCCCAGAAAACATCCATTTCGGCGAGGGTCATGTCTGCGAGGTTTTTATTGAGGTCTTTGGCTTTTGATTCCAGGTATTGAAAGCGTTTGATGAATTTCTTGTTGGTACGTTCCAGTGCTGTTTCAGGGTTGAGGTCAATGAAACGGGCGTAATTGACCAGTGAGAATAGTAAATCACCAAACTCGGCCTCGGCTTTTTCGGCGTCAATGGTTTCTGCCGTTTCGGCATTGAAATGCTCTTTAAACTCCTGCATTTCCTCTTCAACTTTGCCCCAAACCCGCTGTTTTTCTTCCCAGTCGAAACCCACACCACGAGCTTTTTCCTGAATACGCATGGCTTTGACTAGTGCTGGTAAACTATTGGGCACGCCGCCCAATACACTCTTGTTTCCTTTCTCTTTGAGCTTCAGTTTCTCCCAGTTTTCTTTTACGTCTTGGTCGTTTTCAACCTTGGTGTCGCCATAAATATGCGGATGTCGGGCAATCAGCTTTTCAGAAATCGCATGCAGCACCTCAGACACATCAAAATCACCTGTTTCTGAACCAATTTTTGAGTAGAAAACCATGTGCAGCATGATATCTCCCAGCTCTTTTTTGATCTCCTGCATATCTCCTTCCAGAATAGCGTCAGAAAGCTCGTAAGTCTCCTCTATAGTCAGGTGGCGAAGGCTTTCCAAGGTTTGTTTTTTATCCCAGGGACATTTTTCACGGAGGTCGTCCATGATGGTGAGCAGCCGGTCAAAAGCCATCAGCTGATTCATGCGTTCAGGCGAAAAAAGATTGGGAGGGGAAGGAATAACCATATGATAAATTTTGATCAAAACTAGGGAATGCGGTCGGACTAAAAAAGAAGAGCCGCACCTAAGTGCGGCTCTAGTAAAATCAATAATTTTCAATGATCAGGAGTCACTTCTCCAGCGAATAGAGCAACCGATCGCTTTAGTGGTTTTCGTTACCACCGGCTTGTCCTGAAGTAGATTATCCACCGCGGATTCCACGTATTTCTTGCTTACCCCGGCGGGATCCTGAGCGGAGTCATCAATGGCTCCAATGTATTTCACGATATTTTTGCCACCTTCTTTTTTCAAGACAAAAACATGAGGAGTACGGGCCGCACCATATTGCTGACCAATGCCTTTTTCATCCAAAAGATAAGGGTATGTAAAGCCCTTTTCTGCAGCTCTTTTCTTCATGTTCTCAAAAGAGTCTTCTTCATAAGCTGCTGGGTCATTCGGGTTAATCGCAATGACTGGATAACCCTTTGATGAATATTTGGCATCCAAAGCCACGATTCTGTCCTCATAAGCCTTTGAGAAAGGACAATGGTTACAGGTAAATACCACAATAAAACCTTTGGCAGCACTAAAATCAGCCAAGGAAACCATTTTGCCATCAATATTTTTCAGGCTGAAATCTGTGGCTTCGTCGCCCACTTCATAGCCGTCTTCTACTGTTGGGTTCAAGGCTATGGTCTTATTTTCAACCGGGAAAATACTTTTAGCCTTAGCACCTTTGAAAAAGAAGGTGCCCACCATGGCGACTGCCAGCGTTAGGCCTAGAATTGTAAGATTTTTCTTATTCATGATCAATGAAATTTGATTCTCAATTTAATTATTCAATAAGGTTCCCACTCTTTTTTCGAGTTCGTCACCCTCAAACTTTTTCTCGTAAAACTCCTTTCCGGTTTGGGTCAAAAGCACCGTTGCTGGCAAAGCTCCGGACCATTTCGGGTCAATTTTGTCAATCCAGCTGTTATAATCGGGTTCGTTCAGCAAAACTACATGATTACTGATATCTTTTCGAGTAGCAAATGCCTTAACCCGCTCAACATCTTTGGCAAAATCTAAACTCACCAAAAGAAGGTTCACATCCTTTAGACGATATTTTTTTGAAATGGTTTTAAAAGATGGTATTTCTTCTAGGCAAGGTTTACACCAAGTAGCCCAAAAATTAACTATAGTCACCTTTGATTCGCTTTCACTTATCAATTTCTCCAGCTCAGCGAAACGTATCACCTTAATCTCTTGTGCATCAGCACAGAAAGATATCGTTCCACATAGCAAAACGAACCATAAGAAAGGATATTTAGAAATGCGTTTCATTTTTTCAAATAAGTAATTTCTGCCTGCATTATTGTCTTATTGGCTATCTTTCCATTCATAAAATCGACCAATTCTTTATGAAAGCCCTTGTTTGTGAGTCTTTTGGAAAGCCGGAAAATCTTAGCCTAAAAGAGGTGACTTTGCCCCAAATCGCTGCAAATGAGGTGCTCATTTCGGTCAAAGCCTGCGGCTTAAACTTCCCTGATACCCTGATCATTCAAAACCTGTACCAGTTTAGGCCCGAGCTTCCCTTTTCTCCCGGTGGGGAGGTCTCAGGGCTGATTGAAGCGGTGGGTGAGCAAGTCAAAAAATTTAAAGTTGGAGACTCGGTTTTTACGCTTTGCAAATGGGGCGGTTTTGCTGAAAAGCTGATTGTTGATGAAGCTATGGTTTCACCAATCATTTCCGGAATGGACTTCATTAATGCCGCAGCTACCTCTTATAATTACGGCACGTCTTTTCATGCTTTAAAAGACCGAGGGTTTCTTAAAAAAGGAGAAACCTTACTAGTTCTGGGTGCTGCCGGAGGTGTTGGTCTGGCGGCTGTGGAGCTTGGGAAAATAATGGGAGCCATAGTTATTGCCGCGGCATCATCCGATGAAAAACTGGAAGCGTGCCGTGCAAAAGGGGCAGACGAGCTGATCAATTATGAGAAAGAAGAGCTAAAAACAAAAGTCAAAGAACTTACTGACGGCAAAGGCGTTGATGTCGTTTTTGACCCGGTAGGTGGAAAATATACTAATCTTGCGATGCGGACATTAGGGTGGGGAGGAAGGTATCTTGTCGTTGGCTTTGCCAATGACGAAATTCCACAAATACCGCTCAATATTCCTTTACTCAAAGGAGCCTCAATTACCGGAGTTTTCTGGAGTCGTTTTTCAAAAGAAGAACCGGAGAGGTCAAAAGCCAATCTCAAAGAATTAGGCCGGCTTTACACAGAGGGGAAAATTAAAGCTCATATCTCAAAAGTATATCCGCTGGACGACGGAGCACAAGCCCTACAGGATTTAATGGATAGAAAAGTGATAGGGAAGGCAGTAGTGATTCCGGTGACGAAAGAGGAAGCGGAAATAGTGCCTGTTTCTGCAATTGAGAAAAGTTCGAAACAACCTTTGCTCTTTTCTTCAAAAGAGGCTGTCAAAGCTTTTATTGGCAAAGAAATTGGCGTGAGCAACTGGGTGGAAGTGACTCAGCAAATGATTGATCTTTTTGCCGAGGCAACGGCCGACCATCAATGGATTCATATTGACACAGAGAAAGCAAAATCATCCCCTTTCAAAGGAACCATTGCTCACGGTTATCTGACGCTTTCATTGATTCCAAAACTTATGAGTCAGGTTTATCAGGCCCCATTCTCGGCGATGGGTATAAATTATGGAACGGAGAAAGTTCGGTTTGTCAATCCCGTACCCAGCGGTAGCCAAATCAGAGCAAAGGCTCTTTTAAAGCATGTTTCTGAGGTCAGAAACGGGGGTTTGAAAATGATTGTGGATGCGACGATTGAAATCAAAGGACAGGAGAAGCCGGCCTGTTTTGCGGAGGTGATTACTGTCTTGTATTAGTCTGTTTACTTCCTTTACCTTTGCGGCATGAATACCATTGAAGTTTGCCTTACCCATGAGCTCATTCAGCAGCATGAATTAGCAGGGAAAATCGTAGTCGTGACGGATGTTTTCAGAGCAACAAGTTGCATCGTAGCTGGCTTGGCGACAGGCGTAAAAGCCATTAAACCTCTAATAGAAGTAGACGATTGCCGTGAGCTGCAGAAGCAAGGCTGGCTTGCCGGTGGCGAACGCCACGCTCAAAAAATTGAAGGTTTTGACCTCGATAACTCTCCGTTCAGCTATATGAGCGAATTGGCCAAAGGCAAAAAAGTGGCTATGACTACCACAAACGGAACCTTGGCCGTCAATAAATCTTTAGCTGCGGATGAAATAATGGCAGCTTCTTTTGGAAACCTGACCGCAACCGCGAATTACCTTCAAAAGCAAAAGAAAGATGTTGTAGTCTTAGCTGCTGGATGGAAGGGAAGGCCAGGTCTTGAAGACGTGCTTTTTGGAGGGGCTCTGGCTCTTGCCACCGGTTTTGAAATAATAGGGGATTCCACGCATCTGGCGATAGCCGGCTATGAAGTGGCCAAAGACGACCTTCTGGGTTATATGCAAAGAGCCTCGCATTTGCAGCGATTAAAAAATCTGGACATCACTGATGATATAGCCTTCTGTCTTGAAATCGACAAGTTTGATATCATAATTGCACTGCAAGATGGGGTTTTGATGAAAAAATAAAGTCTTTTTAACTTGTCTTTATGTAAAGTATAATTTATTTTTAGTCATTTAAAAAAGACAATTATGAGAAATTATGTATTTCATTACCCTCATTATTTCAGATATTTTGGCCTGACCCTATTGGTTTTATCCGTGGGTATTTTGATTTATCGCTTTACCAGTTTTGGTATTTTTGACTTGACGGCCTTTTGCACTCCTGCCGCCTTTTCAATGGTTTTTATCTATTTCTCAAAAGAAAAACAGAATGACGAAAGAGTGGTTCTTTTGAAATTCAAAGCCCTGGCTTTGGCCATTCCTATTGCGGGTCTAATCTTCGTTCTTTTAGATTTTTCTGTTAACCGAACCGGTTATAGTATTGAGACAGACTCATGGTATTCACACTCCGCTTTTGAGTATCTCACGCTTGCTTTGATTTTGGCGTTCGCTATTTTTCACTTTTTGAAATTCAGGGAGTAGATGAAAAATAGCATTAAGGTAGAAAGGGCAAAAAAAGACCTTACTCAGGCTGACCTTGCTGAAAAAGTTGGTGTTTCTCGTCAAACCATTAATTCAATTGAAAAGGGCCGCTTTGTGCCTTCCACTATTCTTGCTTTAAAAATGGCGGAGGTTTTTAAAACCAGTGTCCATGAAATTTTTTCGTTGGAGGAGGTTGATTGGCAAGGCTAAGGCCAGAAAATAGAATCCGTATTTATACCCTGTTTTGGCAGTGCTGAGAAAGGTACTTTTGGTAAAAAACCGAAAATATCATGAAAATACGTGTGGCTGAATACAATATGGAATGGATGAAGAATGTCTTTGTCAATGGCATTCCTGTTAATACGCCGCCTGACCCAGCCAAGGCAGAATCTTCCTGGAATAACGACGAAAGGCTGACCATGAAAAGTGTTAGGTTGGCGATTGTTTTGAAAGAGTTAAATTTTGATATTCTGGCTGTGGTAGAAGGCCCGGATACACTCGCAAATGGTACCAAAACGGCCTCCGGCCAGATGGATCTTTGGATGCAAACGTTTGGTCTTGATCATCGCAATTATAAAACCATGGAGGGTTTTACCTCTAGGGGACAACAGGAATTGTGTATAATTTACGATGCCGATAAATTGATTGTCAACCACAGCCCTGAGAGCAAAAGTAGTTTTGATGAACCCTTTCTGGTAGATACACTGGAACAAAGCATTCAGGAGCAATATTATCATTTCAGGCCTCCACTGGAAGCCATGATTAAGCGAAAAGATAATCAGGCGAAATTGTTCAAAATGATCGTGGCTCATGCCAAGTCAAAAGGCATTTTTGATCATGTGGATTATGCCCGATATGAGCAACTCTCCATGCTAAACCGCCGGAAACTCTATGCCGAGTGCATGCACATTCGCCAGCGAATGGATAAGTGGCTTCAGGAGGGAGATCAGGTGATTGTCACGGGAGATATCAACGACGGCATGGGCAGCGATTTTTATGAAGGTCGTTTCGGCAAGAGTGCCATTGAGATTTTACTTGGCTCTGTTTACGAACCCGACCTGATTGTCAAAAGTGCTTTGGGTAAACCAAAACTTGGTAAGTACGGTTGGTCGCCCAGTTCCAGTTCATTTACCGATACCATCACAAAAAACTGGTTTACAGTGCTGATTGATCATATTCTGGTGAGTAACGGCATTCAAATCAGTGAGGGCACGGTGCTAAACCCTTACGACGAACCGCATCGTTCAAATCTTTCAGATGAATTGAAAAAAGCCTTAAAAGAAGGCTCTGATCATTTTCCGGTATTTGCGGATATTGAGGTGGGGTGAAAGTAAATCTATTCATTAATTTACTCCAGAGGGTAGTTCAGATAGTAAACTCAAATTCTTACTTTCAGGCCTGAAAAATCAAAATAAGCTGAAGAGAGTATCCTATATTTTATTGCTGTTTTTACTGTGGAGCTGTCAAAAAAACACTGATCCGCCTGTTGCAGAAAGTACTGTCCCCACCCTCAGAATAATAACTGAAAACAAGCAGGCGGTTACTTCAAAAGACACTTATCTGAATGCCACACTGAGCGTAGAAAACGGAGAAAGCTTTTCGGCTGACATTGAAATAAGAGGGCGAGGAAATACCACCTGGTCGTTCCCGAAAAAACCGTTTAAAATCAAACTGAAAGAAAAGGCCGGTCTGCTAGGACTCAAACCAGAGAAAAGATGGGTTCTGCTGGCAAATTATCTGGATCCTTCGCTGCTACAAAACGCCGTAGCCATGGGGATAGGCCAACTGCTGAAAATGCCCTACACAAACCACATGAAGCCGGTAAATCTTTGGCTGAACAATGAGTTTCTGGGCAGCTATACGCTTACTGAGCAAATAGAAGTGAAAGAGAACCGTGTCAATGTAGGCGATGACGGCCTGTTACTTTCGCTGGATACAATAATAGAGCCGGATGACGACTATTTCTTCAGCAGCCATTACAAGCTACCGGTTCAGATCAAACATCCAGAAATCACCTCTCAAGCACAGATCGACAAAATTTCCAATGAATTCGATCAACTTGAAAAGCGGGTGTTTGCGGCCGATTTCCCCGGCAATGATTACCTGAAATATTTTGATGCAGAGGCTATGGCCAATTACCTGCTGGTTTACACACTTACCTGCAATGAAGAAATAAACCACCCCAAAAGCACTTATTTGTATAAAACAGCGGAGGGGAAGTTTCACATTGGCCCTATTTGGGATTTCGACTGGGCTTTTTCATATGAACAAAGTCAGGTGCACTATCTCAATCCAAACCGACCGCTTTTCTGGAACTGGCAGGCGGTGGGAACCACGTTTTTTGGCAGAATTGCAGCCGACCCGGCTGTAAAATCACTGTTTAAAGAAAAGTGGCAGACCTTTAGGCAGCAGGACTTCAACAAGCTTCTATCTTTTGTAGATAAATATGCTGATGAAATCAAGGAATCACGAAGAGAAGATTTCAAAAAGTGGGGGCGGGGCAGTTCTGATTTTGAAACAGAAAAAGAAAATATGAAGGACTGGTTAACTGCCAGGGCTGTATACATTGATGAGCTGGTAGCGGACTACTAGGATGGACTTTTTACAAGTTTTTCTCGAAAAGAAATTGCTGTAGACAGCATTGAAATTCAAAGAATTATGTAAATTTAATAGGCTTAAAATCAAGTTAATATAACCCTAAAGATTAAAAACATGAAAACTATCTTACCCTTACTTCTTCTTTTGATTGCATTCGGTTGTCAGAAAGAAAATTCAATTGAAGCAGTCGTTTCTCAGCCCGGCAGCACTATAACCAAGAACCTGAGAGCTGGTAAATCAGGAAAAACAACCTTGTGCCATAATGGGCATTTGATTCAGGTTAGCTCTAATTCCCTAAAAGCTCATTTAGCCCATGGTGATGTGGTTCAGTTTGGGCAACTCGGTACCTACATCATCACTTATACCATTAACGGCTCCAATTATGTGCATGAAGGGCTTATAACGGAATCTGAGAACGGAGTATTCTCAGGCACAGGACAAAGCATAACTACAGGACAACAGTGGACCGTAGACGGAACCATTGATGAAGCAGGAAACTATTCCTTTACACTTCATTACACGGCTAGTTCTTACACGGCAACTGCTACCGGAACTTTCGGATGTGATGGTAGTGGTTACTCAGGAAACTGGTCAGATAGTTCGAATCAGTCCGGAACATGGTCGGCGACGTTTGAATCAAATTAGACAGTTGAATCTTTAATTATCCGGGATTAGTCCTTCAATGAAGACTAAACTTGAAAAATGTAAAATGCCCATTTTGACTATTCTCAAAATGGGCATTTTGGGTATCGCTGGAGTTTTTTCTAAAGCAGAGTCCGCCTTATGAAGCTTTTAACATGGGTGTAGTAGATTTAGAATTCTGGCTTGCTAAGAGCATTGTTTAGCTTAACAAATTAAGAACTTTTGTATGGCGAGGTTTTGAATGTGACTTCACGGAATCTGAAAGATAAATTCTAAATATTTGCTGAGGCCGCTAATCACCTTGACCAAAGTGGAACATTCCAAAAGCAAAGTTTCTGCCTATGGTAATTGTTATTCCCTTTGAAGAAAAGTGGTTTTCATAAAGAGGTATGAAGAGCCATTGATCTTGGAATTCCAATAATTCATAGTCAAATTAGGATTTACTTATGAAAGATAATTTCTCACATTCAGCTACCATTTTTCCTGTTAAAAATATTCAGGAGTCCATAGTGTTTTACACTCAAAAATTAGGTTTCAGCAAGACATTTGATTGGGGTGAGCCCGTGAGTTATGCGGTCTTGAAAAAAGGAGGCGTGAACATTCACCTGAGCACACCCGATAGTTTCAATCCTCCATCATCTGAACACTGCTCCCTTTATATTTTCGTTTATAACGTTCAGGAGATATATGAAAAATGCCTGAGCGAAGGAGTGAAAATCCTGAATGCACCGGAAACCCGGGATTACAAAATGACAGACTTTGATATCCTGGATCCTGATGGCTACCTTATTACTTTTGGTAATGGTGGTTAATACTATTTTTAGTATTTGGAAGGCGTCTTCCCAAACCGCCCCTTAAACGCTTTGATAAAGTGCGAAACACTTTCAAAGCCTACCTCTTCGGCGATTTCATTGACATGCTTTGGACTGTTTTTTAACAAAAAAGCGGCGTGTTTGAGTCGTTTTTCTCTGATCCAGCTGGCGGGTGAGCTGTCGAATTTTTCCTGAAACTCACGTTTAAAGGCGGAGAGGCTACGACCAGAGAGTCTGGCGAGTTCATTTAGAGTGAGCGGCTTCAGGTAGTAGTTTTGCATCAGGTAATCGAGGTCGGCTTTTTCGCCACGGTAGATTTCATGCAAAAGAGCTTTCAGGAAATCGCCATTATCGTACTCCAGCAAGTGAAGAAGCAACTCCTGTAATTTGAGTTTGAGAAAATGATGCAGGTATTTGGTCTTTGACCTGAAGTAGGGGAGTACGGATTCCGCGAATTTGCCGAATTTCTCATCAGTTGGGAGAATCAACAAGGTTGGAAGCTCTTTCTCTGCCATTTTTTCCTCGGGAAAAAGCTCCAGGTGCTGATTGACAAAGTCTTTGATCAGGTTTTCGTCAAAGAAAAAAACCAAACTTTTGTACGACTCGTCTATGGACTCTGACATGAGGTAATAACCCCTTCTCACAAAAAACACATCACCTTTCTTAACCGTAATAGTCTCTGAAGTTCCGGTGAATTTCTTTTCGCCCTCTATCACATAGATAACCGCATTTTCTTCAAAGAAAACCTCGTTTTTTGAAGGGTATACATCGCTTCGATAAGCCACAAAAGTCAGCTCCTGAATCTTGAGGGATTCAAAATGATCATCGGCTATTTCTGAGGGTACACGAAGCAAAACGATTTAGGATTTTTGATTGGCGATTTACGATTTATCACCCTTCTCAATCACCTCATCAATGACGAAGAAAGGCCTTCTTTTTACCTCAATATAGATGCGGCCGATGTACTCGCCCAGTATTCCAAGAATGATGAGCGTGACCCCTCCCAGAAAATACATTCCCACGGTAAGGGTGGTGGTTCCTGGAATTTCAACGGGTGTATGGCCGAGTACTTTAAAACCAATCAAACGATGCAGAATAAAGAAAATACCGACGATGAAGGAGGGAATGGCAATCATAAAACCAAAGTATGTGGCCAAACGAAGTGGCACATTGGAGAAGCCAAAAAGTCCATCCATGGCAAGGCCCATGAGCTTTTTGAAGGTATATTTCACCTCGCCTGCGGCCCGCTCTGCACGTTCATATTCCACACCTATTTGTTTAAAGCCTGCATAGGCTCTTAAACCACGGACAAAACGAATCTGCTCAGGCATTTCTTTCACAATGGCATTGACCACCTTGCGGTCCATGACACAGAAATCGCCTGAATCTAGCGGAATATCAATTTCTGAAATGGCAGCCAGAAGTCTGTAAAAAAGTCTGTAGGCCAATTTTTTGAAAAAGCCTTCTTTGCGTTTGGTTCGCACGGCATACACCACATGATAACCTTCTCGCCACTTTTCCAGAAAACGGTGTAGTTCCTCAGGGGGATCTTGCAGATCGCCATCCATAATCACCACGGCGTCACCCTTAGCTTCTTGTATACCCGCAGAAATAGCAGGCTGATGCCCGAAATTCCTTGAAAGTTTCACTACCCGAACATGAGTATCTTTCTCCGCAAAATCAGTCATGATTTGTAAAGAATCATCTGCAGAACCATCATCTACCAATACAATTTCGTAATCTTCCTGCCAGCTGGGAGCGGCAGCGGTAAGTCTGGTGTAAAGATTATTGAGATTTTCTTCTTCGTTGAAAATCGGGATAACGATGGAGATCATTCCGGAAAAATAGTTTCAGTGCTGTGCAAAAATAGACAAATTACCCACCTTTTGATCTTCCTGTTATTCAAATCACATGATGTCGGGACTTTTTCACATTTTATTGCCTTTGTTTTCTTGAATCCCCATCTTTAAAGGTTGTAATTAAATGACTTTAACGTGGAAGGGAAAGCCCCGATCATCAAACCCGAAGGCATGACTATTGCCAAGGCCTGGTTACTTTTTTTACTGCTACTGGTAGTGTATTTTATATCTGGAATAGTAGCGGGTTATATGATGGCCGAAGAAAATAAAGTTGATATGACGCTAACCATGGCCGTGGTTACGCTGGTGGGTGTTATCGTCATCTCAGCAGTAGGTTTGTTCATTAATAAATGGGAACTGCCCCGCTTTAATGGATTGAAAAGTACAAACCTGCTTTACGGCATTACCGTGGGCATAATCATAAGATATATTTCGTCTATTGTTGAAGAAGTTCCACTGGGTCTTCTTGATATGGAGCTGCTTCATGAGTTTGCACAGCTAGATTATCTTTTGATCATTTACCGAGTATGGGGCTCATTTTCTTGCAGATTGGGATTATAGGTCATGGTTTATTTAAGAATTATTCATTGGGCGTGGCCCTAGGTACTACCTGCCTTATATCGTTGATAAATTTTGAGCCAAAGACCGTACTGGCCATGTTTATATTGATAGGTATTCTAACGTTTTTCTACTATCGAACCGGCAGTTTTGAGATAGTCATTCTGGGTACTTTGGTCTATTTTCTTATTGACTTATTACTGCTGCAGTTTATTGACTTTAATGTGATGGCTGAGAATAATTACCGCTATGTGATTCTTGGAAATGACGTTGCCTATTTCGGAGTCATGTTGGTTTCTGTGTTGCTTCTTCTGTTTTTGATGAGGCAGGTAGGTCAGCTGAAGCAGATACAGTGGAAACAAAAGACTGAACTAATTGAATATTAAAATCACAAAGAATCAACAGATCATCACAGAAGAGAAGGTGTAAGTCACATGTATTTTAAGTTGGAATGACGCTGGCCTAGTTTTGAGCCAGAATCAAAAACAAATACAAACATGAAATACTTCACTTTTAACATTAACAAAAACGCCAGACTTGAATTCGATAATGACTACACCGGCAAAGAGAGTATTTTTTACAATGGGGAAGAGGTCTCTTCTATCAGAAGCTTTTGTGGCGGTCATCATAGTTTTAAGGTCAATGAGGCCGGTGAGCAGGTTAATTATGATGTCAAAATCTCAATGAACATGTTCACGGGGATTGCCTCAGAAATCATGAGAAACGGGGAAGTACTTTTCTCAAACAAGCCCGAGATCAAAACCTCTTCCGGCAGCTGGCTTGGGATTATCCTGTTGGCTTCTCTTTTTATCATTGCCACTTTTATAGGCTATAAATTCGGGCAAGGAAATAGCTACTATCTGTCCCTAATTTTCTTCCTATCCGGAATCGGCTTGATATTAAATCAATACAGAAATAAAAAGAAGGATTGAATAAAACCTTTACATATCTCAAAAAGCACTGGATGCTCATCTTGTCTGTAATTACAGCTCTATTATTGTTCTGTTTTTATCAGCAGATATATAGTTCCGGTGCTTTTTTAACTTCTTTAGAGAAATTTTCAGCTGGCCCGCCTGTAAAAGCCTTACCCGAAAATGCCTCTCAAAACGGGTATCGAATTGGCTTTTTTCTGGTTTCATTTATAACCATACTAATCAAAAACTGGCTCGGCTTTCTGGGCTTAATTTCCCTGAGTATTGTTTTGTCAAAACTACACTATGCCTATATTTTCAAAGAGCTTTTTGTAGGAGGCGGAACCGTAGGGAAGCTTAGTTATTTGCTGGTCATTGTTTTATTTTTTGTCTTTTTAACATTGGGCATTAAAGTGACGTTGCCAAAAGAAATCAGGGCCTTTCAGGTTCATTTTTGGGCGGCAGTTCTATTGATAGGTATCATGGTTTTGACTTCAATACTGAAATATGTCAATCAAAGCCACAGGCAACTGCGAGACCTGAGCTATCAGAAAACCAAGGCTGAATTAAATGCTCTAAAGGCCCAGATAAACCCTCATTTTCTCTTCAATGTGCTGAATAACCTGTACGGTCAGGCCATAGTAGAAGACAGCCCTAAAACCGCAGCCGGGATAGAAAATCTAAGTAGAATTATGAGGCATGTGGTAGAGGAAACCAAGACCAGTCGCTCTCCTATGGAAAAAGAGCTTCAGTTTCTGAACGATTACCTGCATCTGCAGCAAATGCGTATACCAGACAGGCCAAACATATCTATCAAATCTGAAGTATATTTTGACCAAAGGGAAGAGACTAAGATTGCTCCTTTGATATTGATTCCTTTCATTGAAAATGCCTTCAAGTACGGCATAAGCATGAACGAAAAGAGCTTTATTGACCTCAAACTTCACATTGAAAATAATCAACTGAACTTTGACCTGTCAAACAGCATACATTCTACAAACGACCTTGAAAAAGGTACTGGTACAGGATTAGAAAACACGCGTAAAAGACTTCAATTGCATTACCCAGACAGGCATCTGCTGTCCGTAAATGCTGAGAATGGAGTGTATAATGTAAAACTTCAGATGGACTTATGATAAACGCTATTGCAATAGATGATGAACCTATGGCTCTGGAGGTGATTAAATCACATGCAGGCAAAGTAGATTTTATAGACCTGAAAGAGACTTTTGTTAGTGGTAAAGAAGCCCTGGAGATTCTGAAAACAGAAAAGGTGCAGCTTGTCTTTTTAGATATCAATATGCCCGATATGACAGGCCTGGATTTAAGCCAACTTTTACCAGAAAACACGGGAATAATTTTTACCACGGCTTACTCGCAATACGGGGCAGACGCCTTTAACCTGAACGCCATTGACTATCTGGTGAAACCATTTGATTTTGCCCGCTTTTTGAAAGCTTGTCAAAAGGCCAAAGAACAATTACCGGAGACGGAGCCAGATAGGTATTTGTTTGTCAAAGACAGTTATGACTTAGTACGTGTAGATCTGGAAAACCTGCTTTTTGTTCAGTCTGAAGGGAATTACCTCACTTTTCATGAAGAAGACAAAAAAACCGTAACACGTATGACTATGACAGAGCTGGTTAAAACGCTGCCAGCCAGTCATTTTATGCGTGTACATAAATCAAATGTGGTGAACCTGCACAAGGTCAAAAAAATAGAGAGGCACCAGGTACAGGTTTCAGAGGGTATATTTGTGCCCGTAGCGGCCAATTACCATGGAGAACTCATGGAGGCCATAAAAAAGCAGTGGACCGTAAAGTAAACAATGGCAGAGACCTTATACTTCAATAAACAAGCCTCACGAGAAAGCATTTATCAGGAAATATTCCCTCAGATAAAAGCTCTTATTTCAGCTGAAACAGACTTAATAGCCAATATGGCCAACATGGCCGCCGCCCTTAAAGAAGCCTTTGACTTCTTCTGGGTAGGCTTTTATTTGGTAAAAGACGGCGTGTTAGTTCTTGGACCGTTTCAGGGGCCCATTGCCTGTACCAGAATAGACTTTAGTCGGGGCGTTTGCGGGCATTGCTATACCACTGGGCAAACCGTTTTGGTACCAGATGTCGAAACTTTTCCCGGGCATATTGCATGTTCTTCTACTTCAAAATCTGAAGTGGTAGTTCCGGTATTTAATGCCGAAAAGGAAATCATTGCGGTTTTAGATGTAGACAGTGATGCTTTAGGTGATTTCAGTGAAACAGATACTTGTGAACTGGAAAAACTGGTGGCACTTTTATCATAATTGATAGAAGCAAGGTACTTTTGCAGCCGATATGGAAAAACTGAAGGAACGCTGGGGGATCACCTCAAACTGGCAACTTGTAGCTATTTTTGTTGTTTTTGCTATTAATGGCTCATTTGCTGCCTGGGTAGCCAAGCCTGTAACTCATTTTTTGGGCCTGAGCCCGGAAACCACAGAACCTTACGTTCTGTACCTATTCCTGAGAATCATCCTCATTTTCCCTATCTATCAGTTTACGCTACCATTGGTAGGTTGGTGTTTTGGTCAGTTTAATTTCTTTTGGGGCTTCACAAAAAAGATGTTAAGTAGAATGGGCCTAAAACGGTTTTTGAAAGAGGACTAAGGCAACGCAAACGCAACATAACTATCCCCACTCTTATCTCCTTTTCCTCCACCACAAGCAATCACAATATATTGTTTGCCCTTCCATTCATATACGGCCGGTGTAGCATGACCTCCGGCAGGTAGTTTCGTTTGCCAAAGCATTTTACCCGTCTTTTTATCAAAAGCCCTAAACATCTCGTCTTCCGTAGCGGCAATGAAAATCAAACCTCCCTTGGTAACTACTGGTCCTCCATAGCTCTCCCGGCCTGTTAATGGAATACCTTTAGCTGTGAGTTCAGGGAATTCACCCAAAACGCTTTCCCAAACCATTTCTCCGGTATTAAGATTAATGGCACTTAAAGTTCCCCAAGGTGGGTTAATACCAGGATAGCCATCTTTGGTGATAAATCGCTGATAGCCATTCATCAGGTAAGGAGTAGTTAACCTTTCTTTTCCTCCGGAGAGTTCTTTTTTATCGCCTTCACTTAAGGGTTTTTCAAGCAAAAAGGCAACCAATGCATCTCTTTCATTTTGAGGGAGGTGAGCAAATGATGGCATACCGCCTTTACCACTTTTGAGTAATGAATGAACTGCTTTTGAGTCATATTTTTCCGCAAGACCCAATAGACTTGGGAAAGTTGGCGGGTTTCCGGTGCGGTCGCCACCGTGGCAGTTTGCACAGTTATTGGCATAAATACTCTCTCCGCTTATTTCTCCCTTCTTAAGCTTAGCCGCCGGATTTTCGATCATTTCTATTTTCCAGGGCATATGGCTGGCATTCACATACAAAATATTGCTTTCTGGGTCCACGGCCGCACCACCCCATTCGCCACCCCCATCAAACCCGGGAAATAGTAAGAATGGTCGCTTTTCACTTGGAGCCAACCACATATCACCGTATTCAACTCCTTTAATCATTTCTTTGACCTCGGCCTCTAGATCAGGGGTAATGTTAAGCAGGTCTTTTTCAGTAATGTTCTGACGCATCAATGGTACAGGCAGCATAGGTGTCGGCTGGGTGGCAGAAATAAAATCACCATCCATCATGCCGGCGGGTATCGGTTTTTCCTCAATCGGAAATACAGGGTCACCCGTTTCACGGTCAAAGACAAAGACATAACCGTGCTTGGTGATTTGTGCCACGGCATCAATTTTCTTACCGTTCTTTTGAAGCGTCACCAGATTTGGCGTTGACGGGATATCGCGATCCCATACATCATGATGAACAATTTGATAGTGCCAGATTCGCTCTCCTGTATCAGCATTCAGGGCGAGCAGGCTGTTGGCAAAAAGATTGTCTCCTTTCCTGAAACCACCCCAAAAATCATAGGTAGCAGACCCCGTAGGCACATAAACAATGGCCCTTTCCTCGTCCAGAGAAACTCCGCTCCAGTTATTGGCTCCGCCAATTTTCTCAATGTATTGTTCATCCCAGGTTTCGTATCCAAACTCGCCCTTTTTAGGAATAGTATGAAAAACCCAGTCTTCTTTCCCGGTTTTGACATTATAGGCTCTGACATAACCAGGGGCAGCGTCTAACCCCTCTGAAACCCGCATGCCTACAATAATTTTGTCTTTGAAAATGATGCCCGGAGTGTTTGAAACTACTAGAAATTGATCCTCTGGATCTTCCGAAAGACCAACTTGTAGATCTACTTTTCCCTGATCCCCAAAGTTGAGGTCTGGTTTTCCAGTTAGAGCATCTACAGACATCAGGTAGCTGCCGGCACAGAAAAGGATTCGCTGCATGTCTCCTTCTTTGAAATATGTAACCCCACGATTAGTGCCCGCCCAGGAATTTTCACCTCCCAGAACATCAAAAGGGTCAAACCGCCAGATTTCCTTGCCCGTTTCCACATGAAGAGCTACCAGATTTAGTTTGGGTGTGGTAGCGTATAGGATGCTATCAATGATAATGGGTTGACACTGTATTTGAGACCTTTCAGTAGCATCACCCGAGTGATATTCCCATGCTACCTGAAGCTGATTGACGTTTTCCGGAGTAATTTGTTGAAGAGAAGAATACCGCGAGGCATCTTTGGTTCCCCCGTAATTCGTCCATTTAGAGTAGTCGGTTTCCTTTTTTGATGAGCATTGCAACAGTATAATAGCAAAGCTGAGTAAAGCCAGTTTTTTCATTTCCTAGGGTTTCTTACAATGGTCAATAATAAGGATTCTTCCATGGAAAACCTTCAACCAAACCCTGAGTTTCGTCTTTGATTTTGAGTGTTTGCTCTTAAACTGCCATTCTCTTCGATTTTTGCTTATTTTTGCGGCATCATTTAAGAATAAAATATAAACACTTATATGGCACAATACGACGTAGTAGTACTTGGAAGTGGCCCTGGAGGATACCCGGCCGCCATCAGAGCTTCTCAATTGGGAATGAAGGTGGCTATTATTGAAAAAGAAAACCTTGGTGGCATTTGCCTTAACTGGGGATGTATTCCTACCAAAGCACTTTTGAAGTCTGCTCAGGTTTTTCAATATATCCAGCACGCTGCCGACTATGGAATCACCGTTGGGAAATCTTCAGCTGATTTTGATGCCATCATAAAACGTTCAAGAGGCGTGGCCAATGGAATGAGCAAAGGCATTGAGTTTTTGATGAAGAAAAATAAAATTGATGTCATCAAAGGCTATGGGAAAGTGAAGCCTGGCAAAAAAGTGGAAGTGACCGGCGATGACGGTAAAGCTACAATGGTGGAAGGAAAGCACATCATTATTGCTACAGGAGCTCGTGCTCGTGAATTACCTAACGTGCCTATTGATGGTGAAAAAGTGATTGAATACCGCAAAGCGATGAGTCTTGAAAAGCAGCCGGAATCAATGCTTGTGATTGGTTCAGGAGCTATCGGTGTTGAGTTTGCTTACGTGTATGCCAGTATGGGCACTAAGGTAACCATCGTAGAATACATGCCGAGAATAGTACCTGTGGAGGATGCTGATGTCTCAAAAGAATTAGAGAAGCAGTACAAGAAAATGGGTATTGAAATCATCACGAATGCTGCTGTCCAGAGTGTGGATACCAAAGGTAAAATCTGTAAGTCTACTATCAAAGGAAACAAGGATGGCAAAGAGCAGGTGATTGAAACCGATGTGGTACTTTCTGCTGCTGGTATTGCTTCAAATATTGAAAACATCGGTCTGGAAGACGTGGGTATCGCTACCGACAAAGGTAAAATCCTTGTCAATGATTTCTACGAAACTAATATGCCGGGTTATTATGCCATTGGTGATGTAGTTCCTGGTCAGGCACTGGCTCACGTGGCTACCGCTGAGGCGATTATCTGTACTGAAAAAATTGCCGGTCACCACCCGCAGCCTCTGAATTATGGCAATATCCCGGGTTGTACGTACTGTACACCTGAAATTGCTTCTGTTGGTTTGACGGAAGAGCAGGCCAAAGAAAAAGGTTACGAAATCAAAGTGGGTAAATTCCCATTCTCAGCCTCTGGTAAAGCTTCGGCTGCCGGAGCCAAAGAAGGTTTTGTGAAAGTAATCTTCGACGCCAAATACGGCGAGTGGTTAGGCTGTCATATGATTGGTACTAATGTAACTGAAATGATAGCTGAAGCCGTAGTGGCCCGTAAACTGGAAACCACCGGTATGGAAATCGTGAAGAGTGTTCACCCTCACCCTACCATGTCTGAAGCCATCATGGAAGCGGCCGCGGCTGCTTATGATGAGGTGATACATTTGTAATACATTTTTCGCTTATGAGCTTTAAACCCTGATATCGTGGATGTCAGGGTTTATTTATTTTATTTTGTGCTAAATGCCGAATCGCATGTCTTCAAAAGCCCAGCAAAACCTTTTCTTTATCTTTTTTAGCCTGTTGTACTTTTCCACCGGATCGCCTTATATCTATGCTTCTGTGGGTATTGATCCTTCATGGACGGAGTCATTGGTAATGGCTATTAACCAAGGTTTTACTTTCGGGAAGGACTTTATCTTTAATTACGGCCCGCTCGGGTATCTAAATACCCTTTTATTGCCCGAAGGAATAAGCCCATGGCTGATGTTCCTTTTTCACCTTTTTGTGTTGGCGAATTATCTTTTTATTATCAAACTAAGCTTTGACAAACTGGGAGGTGAATGGTGGAGGTCGGCCATTGTTTCTGTCGTTATTTTTCTGCCCTGGGGCTTTTTTGCTGATATTACTTTCACGCTTTTTTATCTTATGCTTTTCTGGTTGCTCTATGTGCATCAGACAAGAAATACAGTTGGTCTTTTGGTAGCTGTGATACTGGCCGTTTTAATTTTCTACATTAAAGTCAACCTGAGCCTTATCGCCTACACCGTTTTTACGGGAAGCTTGATCTATTTTGCATTAAGTAAACGAATAACATGGAGAACGGGATTAATTGTTCTTGTTTTTCTTCTTGTGCTAACTTATGCTTTTGCAGGTTTATTGAATGTTTCTCTACCCGATTACCTTGGAGCCAGTCTGAAAATTATAGATGCTTATCAGGACGGGCAGGCTGTTAATATTATGACCAATAAGGAGCTTTTTCTTCTTCTGGGTTTTGAGGGCTTAATCGTCTTATTGGTTCTTATACATCTTGTGAAAAACCTCGCCTGGGTTAGAGATACTATTTACTTATACCTAGTAGTGGCTATGGCCTGGTTTCTTTGTTTCAAGCAGGCTCATACCGCAGTGGCTCATTATAATGTCTTTGGTTTTTTTCTCTTTCTGCCCGTGCTGGCGGTCTTGATTTTTCTTTTTGCTGATCGTTTCAAAGGTTCCGGAAAGCTTCTGGTTACGGTTTTGATCATTCAGTTAATTGCCACGCAGTTCATTCGATTGAGTTACACGCAATACTCGGCCAAAAACTATTTTCTGTTTTTCTTTCCGGATGCCGTAGCTCAGGAGGTGAAAGAGTCACAAAACACATTGGAACTTTTCAAAACGTTTACTCAAAAGAATCCGGTAAACTACTTCAAAAGGCTATTTACCTATGATTATGAGAATAATTTCAAAGGGGAAAAGTTAAATGAAATCAGACTTTTGCCAGCTCATATTCGTGCCAAAATCAATGAACAATCAGTAGATATTATGCCTTGGGAAATCTCATATGTGTTTCTCAATAAGTTGAATTATAACCCGAGACCAATTATCCAAACCTATCAGGCAAACAGCGATTGGCTGGCGGAGGTCAATGAAAAGAAATATACATCGGCCTCGGCACCTGATTATGTTTTGGCAAATGTTCATGACTACCGCGAACAAAATTCCATCTGGATGGACAAGGGGGCCTATCTGGCCTTGCGGGAAAACTATTCATTGACTGATACCGTTGACATGCCGGAGGAAACGTATTTCCTTTTTGAAAAACAAAAAAGCGGAGTAATTGAGTATCAGAAAATGACACCTCAAACTGGGCTTTGGGACACTCAGATTGAGATACCGGAGGCAGGAGATTTATACCTCCATGCCAATATTGAATATTCTATTCCTGGAAAAATTGCCCGCCTCCTTTTTCAACCACCTTATCTGAGATGTTTAGTAACTTACAGAGATGGTACGGAAGAAAGTTTCCGTATTCCACCACCTATTCTTCAAGGAGGAATTATGGTTTCTGAAAGAGTGGTTAGTAATGATGATTTCAATCGTTTTGTGCAGGAATTGAGTGGAAATAAAAAGCCTGAGAGAGTTAAATTTTGGTCAACGATGGGCTGGGGCTTCAAAAAAGAATTTGATTATCATTTTGAAATTGTTGTCCCATGAGTTTTTTGAAAGCAGAGTGGAGAAAATTGGCAATTGCAAATTATCAGGTTGAACCTGAAATGTTAGCCAAATATCTGCCTTTCGGAACTGAACTTGACTTTTGGGAAGGCAAATGCTTCGTAAGTCTTGTAGGGTTTGTGTTTGTAAACACAAAGTTACTTGGAGTTAAGATTCCATTTCATGTCCATTTTGAAGAAGTAAACTTGCGGTTTTATGTAAAACGTTGGGATGGCGTTTCCTGGAAAAGGGGAGTAGTTTTTGTGAAAGAAATAGTTCCAAAGCCGGCCTTAACCTTTGTCGCAAATGCAATTTATAAAGAGAACTATGAGACCTCGAAAATGAAGCATATGTGGTCCAGGGATAAGGAAAACCTTTCAGTTTGTTATGAATGGCAAAAAGATTCAAAATGGAATAAGTTTTGTGTTTCAGGCTCAACGGATTTAGTGAACATAGCTAGTGGGTCTGAAACGGAATTTATAACTGAACATTACTGGGGGTATGCAAAAGCATCGGAAGGTCAAACGGTTGAATATGAAGTAACTCATCCACGTTGGAATGTCTATGAAGTGAATGATTATAACATTGCTGTTGATTTTGGACTTGTTTATGGTGCTGAGTGGTCTTTTTTGTCCAATAGTGAACCCGTTTCTGTAATGCTGGCTGAAGGTTCTGAAATCACAGTTGAGAAAAACAAAAAAATTAAGAAGAGTGTCTGATACATTTGAACAATTTGACCTGAATAAACAGTTGCTGAATGCCGTAGCTGATTTGGGGTATACCATCCCTTCTCCCATTCAAAAGGAGGCGATTCCTGTTATAACCCACGGTCATGATGTCCTAGGCATTGCTCAAACAGGAACGGGTAAAACAGCGGCCTTCTTGCTGCCCATTCTGATGAAGGTCAAATACGCCCAGGGGCAGCATATAAGATGTCTTATACTGGCACCAACACGGGAGCTTTCTGTTCAGATAGATGAGGCTATTACTGAGCTTGCAAAATATACAGACTTACGACACCGGGCCATTTATGGGGGTACAGGCACCAAAGCTCAGATTGAAGCTTTGCAATCAGGCCTTGATATTTTAGTAGCCACTCCGGGTCGGTTCATAGACCTTTACCTCAAAGGCGAAATTGTGACTAAATCGATTCAGTTTTTAGTGATGGATGAGGCCGATAAAATGATGGATATGGGCTTTATGCCTCAGATCCGGAAAATTTTGGAGGTGATTCCACGCAAACGAAAAAATCTTTTATTCTCGGCCACCTTTCCTCCGAAGGTTGAAAGACTCTCCGAGGAGTTTTTGGAAGCCCCTGTGAAAGTGGAGGTCACCCCACAGGCAACCACCGCGGAAACCGTGGAACAGGTTCTTTATGAAACACCTAATTTCAGAACTAAGATTAATTTGGTGGAGCATCTTTTGGGTGCTTCTGAGGAAATAGTCAGAGGTATTGTTTTTTGTCGGACAAAAGCCGTTGCCGATAATGTCTACAAGTTTTTGCAGCGTAAAGGCATGAAGGAACATGAAGTTAGGGTCATTCATGCCAATAAAGGCCAGAACACACGGATGAACTCCATGAATGCTTTTCGTGAAGGCGAGGTGAGAATTTTAGTTTCAACAGATGTGGCTGCCCGAGGCATAGACATACAGGAAGTCAGCCATGTGATTAACTTCGATGTGCCTGTCATTTATGAGGATTATGTGCATCGTATCGGTCGAACAGGCCGTGCAAACCTTGAGGGCAAAGCGATTACTTTCATGACGCCTGCAGAGGAATATCACATCGCTAAAATTGAGAAAATCATTCGTTCTGAAATTCCAAGAGAAGCAATTCCTGAAGGTGTAAGCGTTCCCGAAACACCGTTTGAGGAGCAACAAACGATGCTTCGAGAAATCGATAATCAACGCAAAAAAGAGAATCCTGATTTCAAGGGTGCCTTTCACGAGAAAAAGGCCAAAAATCTTCCTCGTGATCAGAGAAGCTCCAAACACAAGGCTAGAGGGAAGAAACGAAGGAGGTAGACTTTTTATTTTGTGGTTCGGAACTTTGAAATATATTTGCACAAAAAATGACCCACTAATACACGCAAATGAAAAAAACCACACTGATTTCATCATGCCTTCTAATTCTAAGCTTCACGGCAAATGCACAACTTGACACTAAGCTTAACATTCTCTCTTTAGCAAATAGAAAACCAGAAATTTCTCTTGAAGCAGGCTATGATAAATTTAGTCTCGAGTTAATAAATGGTTTAATTTTTAAAAAATGGGGTCAGGCCAGTGTCTATGACGATGAAGGAAATTATCTTGGGGATACCGGCTATAAACGTTTCGGTTATAATGGAGTTTTAAAGGCTAATTATTATTTCAGCCCGGATGAAACAATCGATGGTTGGAAACTTTCTCCATATTTAAGATATCGGATGACCAATGTGGATTTCTCAGACCCTGTAAAAGAGCATAGGTTTGGAGCCGGTCTAATGTTTGGGAGAAAAGGGTTGATGTTCGATCAATTTGGGTATGACCTTGAGGCTGGCTTTGGTTATTGGGTCTTTAGCAAAGCCAAGCTGAGACAATCGGGAGAGCCATTCACTTTAGAAGAAGAATTTCCTTTCTTTGGAGAGATAATGAATAGTCTTCGTAAGTACGATATTCCTTTTCGAGCATCGGTTTTTTACAGGATAGGGGGCTAGTATATGAAAAACCCAGTCATACTATTTCTGCTGAATTTTTTATTTGTCTACTGTGCGTTTTCTCAGAAGAGAACATTCATTCAGCATAGTCTTGATAACCCCGTTTTACCTGTAATAAATGACTATACTGATTACTCTTCTTTTAAGGTAGAAGTTGAGCTTTGTGAGGGTTTTAAAGAGGTTATTGAGTTGGCAAGAACCTCTTTTGATTCTATTGCTTTTGTGAATAGCCTCAAAGTTTCTGGCTTGGAGAATAGTCCGAACCTGAAGGGGTTTCATATTAAGTACGTTGTCGATAGGGCAAAATTTATTTATCGGGAAGTGGAGGGTGGCCTTCCCGTTTTAAAGGTTGGGCTTTCAGCCTATCTTGAAGTAAGAAATATATCCGGTAAGTTAATTTACAAGCGATACACAACGCCCGCCTCAAACACCTATTATGCTACCAAAAGTGACTCTTTTAGGTCTCTGATCGGCAAAATACTGAGCTATCATTTTAACAATATGATCTCTGATTTCAGAGCGTTGTATTTACTTGCTCCAAGTTTGGAAGCATATACAGTAAACCTTCGAAAGCTTAGCAAAAAATCACCATTGAACGAGTTTAATGAATGGGAAAACGTTTTTAAAGAAACTAATGGTAAAAGCCATGAAGAGAAAGTAAAACTTTTAGAGCCAGCACAGAAGCTTTGGTTGTCATACCTTAATTACAATAACCCAAAAGATGAAGATGCTCAGAATAATGTGCGATGTGCAGCTGCTCAAAATCTGTTTATATCTTATATTCTGAGTAATGACATATCGGCAGCGGAAGAAATTTTACCTCAACTTAAAGAAATTGATAAATCCATTCTTGGTGTACAGGTAGCATATAATAACTCTTATGCGATTCTTAAAGACATTAACGAATGCGTTAAGGAAAGAATTGAGACTGAAAAAATTAGCCCATTCCAAATAGAACCGGAATTGTCGGAAGAGATGAAAAGTGACGAGTTCTTTAATTCTGTAAGTTTTCAAGGCGAGCTTATTAATTACAGAGGAGATAAACTCAAGGGGGAAATAAAAATAGTGAACGATAACCCTCCGGAGATTGATTTAGCTCCCAACTATGAAGAAGAGGTAGGTTTATTGGGTGGTATTATGTCTATTAGTAACGAAAATAGTACTGTGTACATAGACAATGGACTTGGTAATGAAGAGAAAATAAAGCTCAGCAGGATTGAATACTTTGTCACTTCTGAGGGAAAGAAATACTGGGTTAAGAAAATTCCTTATTTGGTGACTTCGAGATATGCCCTGTTGGAGGAGGTAAAAGGCAATGGCGAAATTGGATTGTATAGGGAGTTTTACCCAATGAATAATGAGTGCAGACTAAAAATGGAGAATGAAGATGATTTTTTCGTTATCGGAACCGTTTTCCCAAGAGAGTCTATCTCCAAATATTTTAAATCTTGTCCTTTTATTCAAAGTGGATTGGATGAAAGAAGGTATGAAGCGTATGATTGCTCGGTATACGAAAAGCTTTATGAGGACTATGTAAGCAATTGCTCAAAATAACCCGAGATTAAACTTCCCAGGGTTTTACTTAATTTACACCATGAAAAAGCTGCTAATAGGCTTCTTGGTGACCTACACAATGTTACTGGGCGGCCTATACTTCAGCCAGGACTTTCTGATTTTCAGGCCTGCTCCGTTGCCTGAGGGTTTTGAGTTTCACTTTGACCAACCATTTGAAGAAGGCTTTATTGAAGCGGAGGATGGTACCCGGATTAGCACACTATTTTTTCCATCGGAAGGCCCATCGAAAGGACTTGTCATCAACAATCACGGAAACCGCCGGAATATAGCACGGTGGGGTAGGTCTGCTGATCAGTTTACCCGTCATGGTTATGATGTGCTCTTCTATGATTATCGGGGCTTTGGTAAGACAAGGGGAGTTCCCAGTGAAGAGAAACTACTAAGCGACGCGGAGTTGATTTATAGGACAATGGTCAAAAAATATCCTGAAGATTCCATTATTCTTTATGGAAGGTCACTGGGTACGGGCATCGCGACCTATCTGGCATCACGGCACAGACCGAAACTGCTTTTGCTGGAATCCCCCTATTTTCACATTGCAGATGTAGGTCAAATGCACGTTCCGATATTCCCTTACGACTTGCTTGTAAAGCACCCGTTCAGAACAGATAATTGGATTGAAGAAGTCTATTGCAAAGTTCATATTTTTCATGGAACAGAAGATCCGCTAATTCCGTATGAGGCTAGTTTGAAACTTGTTCAAAAACTTAAAAAACCGAAAGAAAAGGTTTTGACAACTTTAGAGGGTGGAACCCACCGTGGACTCGCCCGTTTTGATCTGTATCAGGAAAAGATGGCGGAGTTGCTGGCTCAGTGATGAGCTTTGTGTCTTTCAGCCAAATAATAGGTTTCGCCACAATGCGGACAAACAACCTTACCCTGGTTGGTACGTCTTCCTCGAATTTGCTCGGCAAACCCGGAGGCCATGATACCTGTTGGCAGAGCGAAAATGGAAACTCCCAGAATTGCCATGAGGCCACCAAGAACTTTACCTAAGGGGGTAATGGGGTGCATATCTCCATAGCCTACCGTGGTCATTGCATTTACGCCCCACCAAAGTGAGTCCGGAATGCTGGAAAAGGCCTCTGGCTGGGCGTCATGCTCAATATAGAAAACAAGGCTGGAGAGAATTAATAGAAGAAAAACAATGAATGACATACTTAACAGAAGCTCTTCTTTTTTAGCCTTAACCACATTTTGTATCACCCGTAAGGCATGGAAATACCGACTTACCCTGAAAAGCCTGAAAATTCTTAGGATACGGAGGATTCTTACAAAACCAAGGTCGGTGGCAAAATACGAATAGAAAAAAGGGAAAATAGCCAGAAAGTCGATGATTCCCCAAGCTGAAAAAACGAATTTAACACGGCCGAAGAACCAATGACGATACTCCGGTTGCTCAACACAGGACCATACCCGCAAAAGATATTCGACTGTAAAAATAGCCACGGAAAACACTTCAAAGTCGAGGAAGAATTTGTTGTATTTATCACTAATTGAAGGAACTGTGTGTAGTATAATGGCTACAGTATTTAGGAAAATCAGGATAGACAATGAGATATTGACCACAAAGCTGATGCCTCGCTTCCGCTGAAACTTTATTTCCAGAACCTCATTGACTTCTTTTCTGATTGTACCCATTCAGTCTAAAATATGATTATCAGCAAATCTATTCATTTTGTCTACAAAAAAAACGGACTTCAGGAACATAGTGTATAATGAAGATCCCCAGTGATGAATCTTCTTATTTGGCCGATTCGCCTTTAAACCTACCTTGGAAGTAGAATAAGTCCTCTTTTCGATTTAAAAGTATAAGGATGAGTTTTTTGAATTTAACATCTTTGTAATCCCTAACATAAACTATTGTTTCAGAATACTTTGACCTCAAAATACCTTTTTGCTGCATTCTTATTATTATCGTCAATTGCCAAGGCTCAAGATGACGTCTATCAGGTAAAGTATGACGACGGCCCGGTTAAACTGGACGGAAAACTTAGTGAACCCCGTTGGGTGGCAGCAAAGGCCATGCAAAAGTTTACTCAGCTTTTCCCATCAGACTCTTTGCCGGCTACCTACCAGACTGAGATTTTTCTAAGTTTTGATGATAAAAACATCTACGTGGGAGCGATAATGAGGTCAGAGAATGACCAGTTCATTGTGCCTACTTTACAAAGAGATTTCAGAGCAGGGGGAAGTGATAACGTCACTTTCATTTTTGATACCTTTCAGGATAACACCAATGCCTTTTTGTTCGGTACCAATCCTATGGGCGTACGTAGGGAGGCTCTTCTTTCTAACGGAGCGGTAGATAATAGCTTTTTCAATCGTTTCTGGGATAATAAATGGGCCGGTGAAGCATTTATCGGTGAAAACTACTGGAGCTGTGAACTGGTGATCCCGCTTTCTACATTGAGATATAAAAAGGGGAGTCAAAACTGGAATTTTAAGGCCTATCGCTTTGATACACAATCGGGCGAAACCTCTGTTTTAGTACGGCAGCCCCAAAACCAGATTCCGCCAAACCTGGGCTATTCGTTGCCAATCACTTTTGAGAAACCACTTCCAAATCCCGGAAGAAACGTTTCCCTGATTCCTTATGCTACAGCTTCCTATTCTAAAGATGTGGAAGAAGGTGGTCCTGCAAAAAAAGGTGCCGGTATTGGAGGTGATGCCAAAATCGGGATTACCAGTGGCCTAAATCTTGACTTGACGGTCAATCCTGATTTCTCGACCGTAGAGGCTGACCAGCAAATCATCAATCTCACCCGTTTTGATGTGACGTTCCCGGAGCAGCGACAGTTTTTTTTGGAAAATAGCGACCTCTTTACCACTTACGGAAGTTTTAACCTTAACCCTTTTGTGCCACCCGGGGCAGGAAGAATCAGTGGCGGCAATGATCAAATATTCACGCCTTTTTTCACCCGAAAGGTAGGTATTGCTTTTGATTCTACGACCGGAACAAATGTTCAAAGTCGAATTTTATATGGTGCCCGCCTTAGCGGAAAGCTGGATGACAACTGGAGAGTAGGGGTGCTAAATACAATGACCGCCGGAGATGAAGATTTAGGCATTGATGCGGCTAATTATACGGTCGCAACTTTGCAACGGAGAGTTTTTCAACGGTCAAATGTCTCAGCCATTTTTGTTAATAATCAATTGGGTACTGACCCTGAGAGTCAAAATGTATTTAATCGTGTGGCGGGGCTGGAGTTTAATCTGAACTCTATTAACACCAAATGGCAAGGCAAGGCTTTCTATCACCAGTCCTTTGATAGCAAACCCAAAGACGACGCTTACGCTCATGGCATCACATTAAATTATATTACCCGAGGTTTTGTGGCCAAATGGCAGCATGATATTATGGGGGCTGGCTTTGATGCTGTTTCTGGCTTTGTACCAAGAAGCGACTTTACGCATATCAATCCTACCTTTGGCTTTAATCGCTATCCTCGTGAAGGAGCATTGATTCGTTGGAGTTATGGTTTCGCATGGGATCAATACTTTAAACCGGGTATTGGCAGTACAGATCTTAAAGCAGGGCCGTTCCTTGCCATGAACTTCAGGAATACCAGCAGTGCTTTGGTTTCAGTCAATCAAAATTACACCTACCTTTTTGCTGATTTTGACGCCCTGCGATCAAATAAGGAGTTGCCGGTGCTCAAAGAGGGCTCTGGCTACAAATATTATAGCCTTGAAACAACATACGTAACCGATAGAAGAAAGAAACTGACGGCAGCGGTAAGGCCAATGGTTGGGGGCTATTTTAACGGCAATATCCTGAGTTTAAATACTTCATTTACCTATCGACTGCAGCCCTACATGTTAACCACCCTTAATGTGGCGTATAATAAAATTGATCTTGAAGAGGGCTCAAATACTGTTTTTGTAGTAGGACCGAGAGTGGAAGTAACCTTTAACCGTAAACTGTTCTGGACAACTTTCGTTCAGTATAATACTCAATTTGACAACCTCAATGTCAATTCAAGGCTTCAATGGCGTTTTGCCCCTGTTTCGGACTTCTTCCTGGTGTATTCTGATAATTATAATACCAATTTAGGCGGATTGAAAAACAGAGCTATTGTGGCTAAACTGACCTATTGGTTGAATCTTTAATTCGTGGCACGACTAACCTTGAAATAAAGGAGGTCGTGCAACGAATATTTGTAAAAAAGGGGTCAGAATCGAAAAACCGGCAAACTCAACTGGAAGGTTTGGAATAGCAGTTCCTTCGAAAACTTCGTTACTTGCTTCAATTACCAAGTTGATAAAAATGGACAGAGCCTCATTTTTGAAAATTTGTGGTGTCTTAGGCATCGGTTTACCCTTTCAATCTTTTCTTTCTTCTTGCGAAAAACCATTGGTTAATGCCTCGGGTTTCAATGGGAAAGTAGTGATCATCGGAGCGGGGGCCGGCGGACTCTCGGCTGGCTATATATTAAGTCAATTAGGGGTTGATTTTGAAATCCTGGAAGCCTCTTCAGAGATTGGAGGGCGAATGAAAATCAATCCTGACTTTGCCGATTTTCCTATCCCTTTGGGTGCCGAATGGATTGAGACCAAAACGATGACTTTGGGAGAAATTGTGAACGATGACAGGGTTTCAATTGGACTGAATTTCGTTGAAGATGATGCAGATTATAAATTTGTCAGGTACTCTTGGTTTAACTTTTTTGAAGACTATCTACTTCCATCTGTTAGAGACAAAATAAGGTATCAGGAGGTCGTTCAGTCTATTGATTATTCAGGAAATGAGGTAAAAGTTTCCAGTTCCGGAGGTTTGTTTTCGGCCGATCGTGTGATCATTTCCGTACCGTTGAAAGTACTTCAGGAGGGTGGGATTTTCTTTCAACCCGCCTTGCCCGCAAACAAATCAGAAGCTATTCAAAACGCCACAATTTGGGAAGGCTTCAAAGCTTTTTTTGAGTTCTCAATTCCTTTTTACGGGGATGGGTTTTCCGTTCCGGTTTCCCCGAAAGAATCAGGTCAGAAAATCTACTATGACGCCGCTCTGGGTCAGGATTCGAACCATCATATTCTGGGACTTTTTGCGGTGGGGGAGCCCGCAAGAATGCTAAGTCAGCTTTCATCTGAAGAGTTAAAGATCAATGTATTGGCAGAACTAGATGAAGTCTACAACGGTCAGGCATCAGCATTTTATCTGAAACATACCAGCCAAAACTGGCAATCGGAACCGCATATTAGAGGCGGTTACCTTTCTGACCACGAAGACTGGAGACTGGTGAAAGAGCTAGGGAAAAGCATAAATAATAAAGTCTACTTTGCCGGCGGCGAATATACCGATGGTGAAGACTGGGTTTCTGTTCATACCGCTGCTCAGTCGGCAAGGAGGGCGGTGGAAGAGATGTTGAGTTAATAAAAGGCCCATTACACTCCGAAAGAAGGATCTAAAGCAAATTTAGTTTGGAGACTGAGAAAAGATTTCTTTTCAGCAGGGTGTTGGTTTGACCCAATGAAAGCGATAAATTACCAAACAATCACTATTGGCTATGAATCGAAAACTAACCTATCTCTTTCTCTCCTTCACTTTTTGCTTAACCTCCTTTGGACAAACGACCGATGAACTCGCTGGTCGGCTTCAGATTTTCCTTGGAACGCTTGATGCCAATGAAACAAATGCTACGCATTACTCGTTTGACAACCCCCTGCGAACGGAATGGACCAACCTCCCCGTGGGTTTGCAGGACAGGCCGGGCATTCGCTATGGCGACCTGAGGGAAGAAAGCAAAATGGCTTTTCATGATGTACTTACCACACTTTTCAGCTCGCAGGGCTATCTGAAAACCCAGAATATCATGCACCTGGATGATTACCTGCTCGAAGTCTACGAAATAGCCTACACCCGTAAAGAGGTGAATGACGAAGCCATGAAAGAAATACGGGCCCTGAACTGGGGTCATGGAAACTACTATCTCAGCATATGGGGTGAGCCTAAGGCTTCCGAAAACTGGGCTATGAAATTTGAAGGACACCACATTTCTGTCAATATTACCCAAACCGATGGTCAGCTGGCCATCACGCCATTCTTTCTGGGTTCAGACCCTTCCCGCGTGCGGGTAACTCAATACGCCGGTATGCGGCCGCTAAGTAAGGAAGAAGATTACGGACTGGAGCTGTTTAATATGCTCAGCGAAACTCAGAAAGCTCAAGCTCTCATCGCGATGGAATTTCCCAGAGACATTATCACCTCGCCGGATAGACCACAGATGCTCAGCAGCTACCAGGGCATCAGAGGCAGCGAGCTAAACGAGGCCCAAAAAGCTCAATTGATGGACCTGCTGGAAGAATACCTGGAGAATTTTGAACGCGACCGGGCCGGGCACTACCTGCAATTGCTACATGATAAAGGACTGGACGATATCTATTTTGGCTGGGTAGGTGGCGATGCCCGCCAGACCAACCATTATTACGTCATCCATGGCCCGGACTTCATGATAGAATACGATAACGCCGGCTGGAGCCGCCAAGGCGATCACATTCACACCATTTTCCGGGACAAAAAGAATGACTTTGGTGAGGACCTGCTAAAGGCTCATTACCATAAGTCAAAGCACTAAAACTTTGCTCTCCGCGGCTTGAAGCTTCGTTTTGAGATGCCAAAACTTTGGTTTGAGAAATTGGTATTTATGAGTTTACTTCAAATATCTGAGAGAGGCCACATATCACCATAACAAAGGCAACGCCTTTTCAGGGCAGGAATCGAAAATCATATTTATAAAGTATGCGATTGATTATAGGTGTCATTATTTTATTATTCTTAATCTTTTATTCATTAATGAATAATAGACTTGTTAAAACAGAATTAAAGTTTGAGGATGTATTACTCCAGAAAGCGTATCCCGTACAAAATGATCAATTGCGAGAACATGGTTTAGTTGAGATTGAAGTTTCTCCTACTATTTCTTTTCAAGAAAAGTCTTGGCTTACGAGATCATATGGCCTCCCAATAAGGCACGATTATATAGTTTTGTTTGAAGGTCAAAGTTTGGGTTACAGTATTGAAAACCTGTTTTCGGTAGCTACCGGTGAAATTGTCGAATGGTCATTAACTTCGGATAATATATTTCTTGGCTCTATGGAAAACGTTGATTTACGCACTAACAGTTATCCCATTAATAAGACAAATATAAAACTAGTAATTGTACAAACTTCGGATACTCTTTCTGTTGGAGAATCGGTGTTGATACAAACCCCTTTGTTATCACTTTAAGCATAGATTTTTGGGGCCTCCCTGAAGTCTCCAAATTTGTTGCTTCGATCTCATTAGTACTGATTGAATTCCAAAAATTGGCAAGGACTAAATTGAGGGAAATGTCCGCCTAAAACCTCTTAACCGCTTAGGTCAGTACTTCCATTAGTGGAAAAAACTCATCCGATGACTCTTTTACAATTCTGGTTAGTCATCGGATGAGGCGGACTTAAACCTTTGGCGGTAAAAGTTTATACATCACCGGTGTTACAATCCGGGTTAAAATCAGAGAGGAGATCAAACCACCGATGATCACCAGAGCCAGCGGTGAATACAAAGGGGAATGCTCTAGCACCAGAGGGATTAACCCACCAATAGCTGTCAAAGTGGTCAAAACGATCGGAATAAATCGTGTTTCTCCAGCTTTTTCGATGGCTTCATCGATGGAAAGCCCCTCTTCTTTGCGGAGGTAATTGGTATAGTCTACCAGCAATATGGAGTTTTTGACTTCAATTCCCGCCAAGGCTATGATACCGACGGTGGCTGTAAATGAAAGAGAATTTCCCGTCAGAAAAAGAATGCCCACGGCTCCAATGATTCCCAAAGGAATCACCGAAAGCACAATCAAAGAACTTTTGAAGGTCTTAAACTCCAACACCAGAATGGCCAGAATTCCGAAAACGGTGATGGCGATGATATTTCCCAAGCCACCGAAAGTCTCGGCCTGGCGTTCTATTTCACCAGCCATTTGGTAGCTGTAACCCTCCGGAAATTCTACCTGCTCCAGCTTTTGAGTAAATTCATCAAAAACGGAAGGCGTTAGGTAGCCATCCGCCACAAAGGAAGAGACCAAAACATAACGCTCCAGATCACGGTGATTGATGGCATTTGGAGAAGTCTCAAAAGCGACCTTGGCCAGCTGTTTGAGTGGAATCTGAGCCCCATTTGCGGCGGCCACAAATACTTTGTCAAAAACTGAGAAATCCGGTTTTTCGTTTTGTTTTACCCCTACATTGATTTCCAGTTCATCTCCGTCGTCGGTTCGATAATATCCTGCGTTGAGGCCGGAAATAGCCATTCTGACAGCTTTGTCTATTTCTGCAGTCGGGATGCCCATCATCCCAGCTTTGTCCTTGTTGATCTGTACTCTCAGGTCAGAGTTTGTTTGTTTTGAGGCATTATTGACATAGATTGTTCCTTCAGTATCCAGATAAGTTTGTTCCACCTTTTTGGCTAGTTTCGTCAGGACATCCATATCGTCACCGTAAATCCGAATGGCCAGAGGAGCCGCTACAGGCGGACCTTGCTCAAATTCCTTCACGGTAATTTCAGCACCAGGGTATCCTGCAAACTTTTGACGCAATTCATTGATTAATACCGTTCTGGCCGGCACTTCGGTGTCTTCTTTAAGCTGAACAAAAAGCTGGGCAAAATTGGGTGATGAGCCACCACGCGGTAAAACATTATAATAGATGCGAGGATTGTCTTTTCCGACATTGGAGGCATAGTTTCTAACCAATGGCTCCTCGTCAATGACCCCTTCCACAAATCGAACAACTTCATCTGTGGTGCTGAGGTTGGTACCCAGAGGTGTGTTGATATTGACCAGTAATTGTGGCTTCTCAGAACTTGGAAAAACGCTAATACCTATGACTTTGATGAGGCCCAGACTGCCCGCAAAAATGGCAACAGCAATCAGTAAAGTGATGACGGGGTGTCGTAATGACCAATGCAATATTCTACGGTAAGAACTCTCAATTCCTTTTTTCATGTATTGCAGCACTACGTTGCCTTCTTCGCTACTTTCTCTGGGCATGATCAGACTCGCCAGAAAGGGCACTATCGTAATGGAGACAAAGAGGGAAGCAAGGACGGTTGTGATCACCGCCATAGGCAAACTGCGAATAAATTCTCCCGAAGCCTCCGGCAAGAAGGTCAGTGGAAGAAAGGCAAAAATCAAGGTAGCCGTACATCCCACCACAGCAAGGCCTATCTGTTTTGTAGCTAAAACGGCCGCCTCTTTTCGGGAATATCCTTCCCTTAAAAAACGGGCAATATTCTCTACCACCACAATAGAATCATCCACCAGAAGCCCGAGAGCAATCACTAAACCTACCACCGAAAGCTGATTGATTCCAAAACCCAGAACATCTAATCCGGTAAGGCCGATAGCCAAAGAAAGCGGAATGGAAACCATCACGATCACAGCGGCACGGAAACCTAGCGGAATCAGGGTAATCAGAACCAGCAGAATGGCAATGCCAAAATCACGGGCGAGACCGAGCAGTCGGTTCGATACACTCTCGGCCTGATCAAACGACTTTTCAAAAGCAAAATCACCAGACAATTCACTTTCAAAGCCTTCAATTATGGGCGTGATCTCTTCATTTACCTCAAAAATATTGGTGTTGCTTTTTTGTGCAGCCGTCACAAAAACGGCTCTTTTGCCGTTAAGTCGGGCCAGATAGGTGCTTTCTTCATAGCCCAAACTCACCCTTGCAATGTCTTTCAGATAGGTTATTTGAGTTCCTGAGCTGCTGACCACCGTATTTTCAATTTCTTCAAGAGAGTCGTAAGAACCCGATGTTTTGACATTCAGCTTGCGATCACCGATTTCAATGGCTCCGGCAGGAATATCCATGTTTTCAGCCTGAATTAGCCCCAGAACTCTGTTGAGTGGAATTTTATACTGAGCCATCCGGTCGGTGTTGAGCTCAATATCCACCCGTTGGTTGGGGAAGGCATGTGTTTCCACTACTTTAAGGCTTTTGACACGTTCCAGTCGGTCTTTCAGCTCTTCGGCCTGTTCTTTCATCTCGGCATACGGAGCAGTTTCAGATAGAATTGCACATTGAATGATATTTACCGTTTCTGGCGTGTAGCGTTGTACGTCTATGCTGTATATATCCTGCGGCAAACGGCTTTTGATGGCATTAACCTCTCTTAAAGTTTCAGCAAACTTCTCATCATCGTCAATATGATGTTCAAACTCCACATTCATCACAGCCAGCCCATCAGCAGCTGTGGAGAAGATATTTTTGACATCATCAAGCGTGTTAAGTCTTTCCTCTATGGGGTCTACCACCAGCTTCTCCATGTCCTCAGGTGATGTTCCGGGATAGACCACAATAACCGTATTGAAAGTGGCCTTAAGAACGGGATCTTCAGACTTTGGCATATTCAGCAAAGAGCTGATGCCGAGAACTACAATCATCAGGAAAATGATGATGGTAAACTGATAATTTTTGACCGAAAACTCTGCTATTTTCATGGCTTCGCTATGTTTACGGTTTCACCATCCGAGAGGAAATTGGCCCCTCGTAAAACCACCTGATCATTCTCAGATAGACCGGCCGTAATTTGAACTTGCTCTCCCTGCAATTCGCCGAGTTTAACAGGTCTTTTCTCCACTTGCTTTCCTTGAAGGAGAAAAACTGAAGCCGAGGAGCCGTCTGCTCCCACGACCGCAGCCAGGGGAAGAAACAGGCCACTTTTTTCAGAAGAAGGATAAATCGTAGCTTTTGCCACAAAACCCGAAATGAGCTTTTTTCCCTGACTGTCAAGGCTGAGTTCCACTTCGTACGTTCCCGTACTTGGATTCACTGTTTGGGCGATCTGACTGATTTTGGCCGGGAAATCTGCACCAGAGTATGCATCCAATGAAACCATTGCTTTATCTCCTGTTTTGAGTTTCACAATGTCCTTGTCTGCAAGACCAATATTGACATTAAAAGAAGAAGTACCGGTACCCAAGATCAGAGCCGGTGCAAAAGGCGTGATAAGCTCTCCCTGCTCAGCGATTTTCATCAAGACTTTCCCCGCTTGCGGAGCATAAATGCGGGATAGTTTCTGATTATACGTGGCTGCAGAGAGTTGCTCTTTGGCCACATCATATGCCGTAGTAGCATCCTGAAGGTTTGACTTTGTGACCAATTCGTCTTCATAAAGTCCTTTGACTTTTTCAAGATCTCTTTCAGCTTTTTCAAAGCCCAGTTTTGCCTGATTTACGCCAGCTTCTATTTCAGACATATCAAGCTCAGCCAGTAATTGACCTGCTTTTACATACTGCCCTTCATTGACATACATTCTCTTAATCAGACCGCCGGTTTTAAAAGCAAGTTTTAGCTCAGCTTTGGAGCTTAATACTCCGCTACCTGTAATTTCATCTGAGAAGCTTTTTAGAACGGGCTTTGTGAGAGTAACTGCAGTTGTTTCCTCTTGTTGAGTCACTTGTTCAGCCTTTTCTTCTTGGCCGCAGCCAAGGGTCAAAAGGGCCAGGAGGTAGATCGTTTTCTTCATGGGAATATCTTTTAAGGTCTGTTAAAGACCGGTTACTTTTTCTAATTCTGCTTTTTTCAAGCGGAGGTTAAATCTGGCTAATGAGGCCGTCAGGCTGGCTACCTGATGGTCATTCTGAGCCTTGAGTACCTCGATATAAAGTGCTGAGTCGTTTTTGTATTTTTTCTCAACCATGTTTAGAAGTTTTTGAGTGCTTTCTAAGGCTTTTTCTGATGCCTCGAGATTCTCCTGAGCTCCTTTGAATTCAAACCAGGCCTGAGCCACCTGCATTTTAATCTGTTGCTGTATTTCACTCTCTTTCGTTTGGAGAATATGTTGCTGAATTTTGGTTTGTTCTATCTTATGTTTCTTCTCTTTTCCGTGGAATAAGTCCCAGTTTAGCCCTATCTGGGCTAAAGCGTAACCCTGATCTTTAAAGGTGTACCCAAAACCCTGAAAACCCAGATTGCCGCCAATAAAGAATGATGGAAGTACTGCATTTTTTTGTTGCATGAGCAATAGTGAATTATTGACTTGTTGACCGGTTCTGATTTGTTCAAATTCCGGCCTTTTTTGAAGGGCACTCAATTGCAGATCCGCTAACGATTTTGAGAGTGATGTCATGAGCATCAGGGTGTCTGCTTCAATCATGGATTCGGCCTTTCTGTTGATTAAAAAGTTAAAATAGGCTGCAGCCACTTTGCTGTTTTTTCTGGCGGTGGCTTTCTCTCCATCCAACTTATTGATTTCATACTCAGATGAGTAAATGACATCTTTCAGGGCAGCATCTTTTTCTACTAGTCGATTGTTAAAATCAAGGTATTCCTGCAAAAAATCTCCCGATTGATTATAAATTTTGATGGCCTCAAGGCTTTGAAGGTATTGATAGTAGGCAGCCTCAATCTGATATTTCAGCTCATATTCAAGTAACTTTCTTTTCGCTTCTTCCGAATTGGCCAGTTCTGTTTTGACTTGGATACCATATTTAATATCAGAATTAAATAGAGGGAGCTGAAAAGTCAGTTTAGTCTCGTGAAAGTTATGTGGCAAAAACTGAATTTGCTGATTATCAAGGATAGGAAACTCATTGCTTTGCGTCAGCTGATTCAGTGTTCCGTAAACTGGATTTAGCAAATCTCCGATGGGAAAATCAATTTTACGACCGCCGGCGGCAACCGTGTAGTTCGGTGCAAAGGCAATTTTCGGATAAAGGTTGGACTTTGCTTCGTCAATGGCTCTGAGAGATTTCTCAATTTCAAGACGCTGCTGCTTCAAAGCAAGGTTTGAACTCAAACCCTCCTGAATATAATTCTCCAATATGGCGGATTGAGCATTAGCCAAAAAGGGGAGAAAGAGTAGTGTTAATAGTTTTTTCATCTGCTATCGCGTTTTCCCAATTGATTGACCTTGGTGAGCCATTTGGACCTGAAACTATCCTTTGACAGCCGAATGGGGCCAATAGAAGTTACTTTCACAGGCTCTATACCGGTAAACTCAAAGGTTAGTTTTTTAACTGCCCGTATGCCCGGAGCCCAATAGTAAAGCCAGTAATACCAGGCGGGCTGATCCATTGTAGCGATAACTCTACCGGTTTTTCCTTTGAGTAGTTTTTCCCAAGAGATGATTGTGTTTTCTTTTTTCTGAAAAGCGAAACCTGGCAAAAACAGTCGGTCAAAAAACCCTTTTGCCATGGCAGGTAAGCCTCCCCACCAAAGTGGATGGATGATTGTGATATGATCTGCCCACTTGATTTTTTCCCATGCGTCTAGCAGGTCCGGTTCCAGTTCAGTGCGTTTGCGATAGCCGTATTTCAGGTTTGGGCTAAACTCAAGATCACGAATGATAATTGTTTGAACTTCGGCGTTCTGACCTATTCCGTCCATGTAAAACTCCCCAAGAGCCTGACAATAGCTCTCCGGGTCAGGGTGAGCTTGAATGAGTAATAGCTTTTTCATGCGGTTGTTGTTTTTTCTTAGTGCGGGAAGGCCGTTTTAATAAGGTTTGAGCTTGCTTTTGCTCTTAATTTCCCCTCTGAACCGAATATTTTTGCCTCTACATGAGCCATAGTTCTTCCTGCTCTTACCACCTCTGATTGTATGGTGATAGTCTCGCCCACTTGGGATGGTCTTAGAAAATCAATATTCAAGTTGATTGCTGCAAAAAACTCGGGTTGATTTAAAGTGAAGGTTGTCATGCCCATCACCTCATCAAAAATGGCAGCATAAGCTCCGCCATGTATCATCCCGGCAGGGTTCGCAAATTCTGGCCTAACCAGATATTCCACCTTGATAAAACCTTCCTCGGCTTCTATCAATTTACCGTTGAGCCACCGACCAAAGGGCGACGGACTTCCGTCTTTTGCTTCTTTGCCAATACTCTGTTTAAAAAATTCTAATCCGTTTGTCATTATTGGTTTCCAATTTTACCCAAATGGGTGTCGTGAAAAGATGTTTCGTATTTGAGGCCATATCCAAAGATTCTGTCCATGGCCGAGTGAGCCAAAAGGATGGCTCCGGCCAAAGAGATAGCATCATTCTTTAGATAATAACCCAGAAAGATGATGAATACAGCTAAAAGCTTATGATGAAACAAGTTGTAAAACCAGGCTCCCACTTTAGGGTTTACTAAATAGCCTACCATGCTGAGGTCAGGTAGAAGGATAAGTGCCGGAAACCACCACCATGCGAAATCCAGCAGGCTGAAAAGCCAGATGCCTAGGGCAAACTGAGCAAGTTCTTCTAAGGTCAGGAGCTTTTTCATGAATCTTGATTTATACGTTTTCTGGCGGTTTGATACTTGTTTTCAGAGATTTCTGTTCCAATGAACCTGCCAAGGCCAAAAGGTGGCATATTGCCGTAGACGGTTTCATACTGACCTGCTTTTACCAAATAGGTTTCGTGCCAAATGCCCACTGCTCCGTCGTTTTTTTTCGCTTTTTTGTAAAATTCAATCCATGCCGGGTAATGAGTTTTCTGCCTGTCGTTTGCAAAGGCTTCCAGTTTTTCAAAGGATTCCCAGTATTGAACCATGATAGTTGTGCGGCCACCCCAACCTTCAGCACCCAGAAATCCACTCTCGGGATTTGCGTGAAGCTCTTTCAGCATTCTGGGCATGGCCATACCTGCCTGTAAAATGGCAGGGATATTCCACCATTTATTGACTCGCATTCCGATCAGGAAAACAACAAAGTCTTTATCTTTTCTGGCTGATACTCTTTTCATAAACATAAAGCGATTAATGTGATGGAGAGAAATAAGCAAAGTGGCACGTATAGTGAGCTGTCTTTTTGTGCAAAAGGGGTAGACTTTACTTTCTTAAACAGGCCCAGATAATTAAAATCCCCGAGTGCTCTAAGGGCAAAAACACCGGCAATTGTATATCCGACCGGGGTGGCCCAACCCTCTAAAAGGTTTAACCAATGACCCAGTTCAAGTGCTACTAATCCAAAAAATGTAAGTCCAACTGCCACTGCCAATGTTGGTAATTTGGTTTGAAGACTGTTATCAAACTTCATCAACTTTTCGCCGCTTTCTTTTGTAGGGAATGCAACATTTAATGCCCATTTACCTCCGGCAAACCAGTACAAATGAATGACTGCCAGAGCGATGAAAACAAAGAAAACAAACATTGAGAGGAAGCTTTGGGTATTCATAGTCTTAGGATTTACCACATTTGATTTGCTTAAGAAAGACATTGAACGATCGCATCATGCGAGTCAGGCTATCTTCTTCTGAATCGCAGAACATATCTAGCCTTTTTCTTGATTTTAGGGTCACCAGACCATGAACAAAGCTCCAGATCATTAAACTGGCGTCATCGACTTCGTAGGTAGCCAAGTAGCCATCTTTTTGGCAGCGATCTACCAGAAAACGAAGCAAGTCAAAGGCCTTCATGCCGTCGTCCCATACTTCTTCTTTACATTCAAGGCTCTCCATTGGGGCCTCCATCACAAACATGAGTTCGTATAACTCAGGATTCTCAAAGGCAAACTTGATATACTGCTCACCCATTACTTCAAGAGCATCTATAGGGCTGAGTTCAGGATCAATATTGGAGAGTTCTCTGGTAAGGCCATTAAAGGCCTCAACGTGCAGGTTAAACAGAAGCTCGTTTTTGTCTTTGAAATAGAGATAAATAGTGCCCGGGCTATACTCTATGGCATCGGCAATGTTCCGGATACTTGTTTTCTCAAAGCCTTTTCCAAGGAAGAGCTTTTTGGCCGCTTCCAGTATTTTGACTTTCATCTCTTCTTTTTCCCGCTCTTTTCTGTCGGCTACTCCCATTGAATACAGTGTTTGAAAAATTAACACTGCAAAGTAAATGAACACTGTTTAGTAAAAGCAAATAAAACTTTACTTTTTTATGGAAATGGGCTTTGATAGTTAAATAAACAGCGATTTTAATTCTTCGAGAAGGCCGCAATCTCTTGGGTGAGCGGAGGTTTCGAGAAGCGGTAACACTCTGAAATTGCCTCTATAAACCTTCATCTTTGCTTTTGGATTCGCACCCGAATCAAGAAGAAAACGAACAATTTCCGGCAGGTTTTCTGGTACTTGCTGCCGCCAAAGTTCCACACCATTGCTGGCCGTATAGTGAAGCAGAGTAGCCTTATGGCCGTATTGAGAAGTTTGATGAATCAATTTAGGATATTGACGTATAGTTTCTTTGAGTTTCTCAATGTCACCGCTGAGAAGACAGTCCACAGCATTTTCAAAAAGATGGTCGTAGGGCTCATGGGGTAAATTTTTCCATCGATCAAAACCATATTCGTTGGCAATACACGATTTTACTTTATTATGGTCAATAGGCTGATCTTTCGTAAAACCAGGAAGGTAGTTTGAAAGCTCTGTTTCGGCAGCCTTATTATTGTTCAAGTGAGCCGTCCAAAGTAAATCTACCATTTCCTCGAGATGAAGAGCAATGGTCTTTTCTCCTCTTTCAAAAAGTAGGTTTCCATAAATTTTCCGGACTTCAGCGACCTGCGGATGGCAATAAATCTTCATGAAATAAAGCTAGTCAGAATTTTATTTCCGAAGTATTTTTCAAAGTCTGGCAAAGGGGTATCTCAGTTATTTCACCTAAATTTCGTTAGAAAACCCAAGCAAAAGCCCAAAATGTCAACGATAAAGGAACTGCTGAGTAAAGAAAACTTAAGAACTGCATTTGGACGACTGCTTCATAGCCACCGTAGGTTTCCGCTGGCTTTACTTTCGGCATTCGTTTTAGCTACTCTCCTGATTTATTCTATTTCTCAGGAAGATGATCAGGTTTTTGAAGGTCTGATCGAAACGATCAGCACATTTGTTTTGGGTATTCCATTAATGTTCTCGCTGGAGCTTTTGGCAGAAAGAAAATGGTGGAATAAATGGATGCTCTTGGCTGGTGGTCTTTTTGTTTTGGTTATATACTTTTTTACTACTGAGTTTCATCCGGAGGATAACGAAAATATTCCGTTCCTGATTCGGTTTTTAGGATTGGCTCTTATATTTCATTTAATGGTTTCGGTATTGCCATATTTGAAAGTACGAGACCAGCAGAAATTCTGGAATTTTAATAAGACGCTTTTTCTTTCCATTCTGATATCGGCACTTTATTCGGCCACGCTTTTAGCCGGCCTGAATCTCGCCATTCTGGCCATTGATCAATTATTTGAGGCTAATATTGATGGCAAGGTTTATGGTTATGTAGCCGTCTTTATTGGTACATACGTAAACACTACACTTTTTGCCAATAATGTTCCGAACCTTGAGGAAATCGACAATGAACTCAGCTATCCGAAAGGTCTGAAACTTTTCACCCAATATGTTTTATTGCCTCTGGTAGCTATTTATTTAATCATTTTATTGAGTTATGAAGTAAAAATTCTTTTGCAATGGGAGCTTCCCAAAGGCTGGGTGAGTAACCTTGTTTTGGCTAGCGGTGTGTTTGGTGTCTTAGCATTTCTTTTACTTTATCCTATCAAGAATTCGTCTTCATGGGTGGGCCGTTTTAATAAGCTTTATTACTGGATTTTGCTGCCGTTGATCGTTCTCATGATGGTGGCCATTTACGTTAGAATTGACCAGTATGGAGTTACCGAGCCCCGATATTTGGTGGCGATTTTAGCCTGCTGGCTGCTGGGTATTTCCCTGTATTTTATCATCAGTTCTAAAGATGAAATCTGGTGGATTCCTTTGAGCCTGATTGCCGTCGCCTTTATTGCTACTTTTGGTCCTTTAAGCAGCATTTCTGTAGCAGAGAGAAACCAGGAACGCCGAATGACCGAGGTTTTAAACAAGTACAATTTACTTCCAGAAGGGAAGTTGGTCAAAAACTCAGAGATGAAGCTTACTACGGAAGACGCCGATAAACTTTCGGGCGGATTGGATTACCTGAGTCGCAGAAGACCAGAGGTGATTCTGGCGATGCTTTCCGAAGATGATCAAAAGACTTTTATGGAGAGTATTGAATACAACCGAAAAGACCTTCTTTGGGATTGGATGACTTTGGAGAAAACCGCTACTGAACAGGTGGGTGATCAAAGAACCATCAACGTTTACCGTCAGAGAGAATCACTTGAAAAAGCCTTTAATGCTGATTATGTCATGGAAGTTTATCCCAGCGGTAAAGACTGGAGTATGACCAGCTCAATTGATTCCGTTGAAATAAAGGTGATGAAGGTAGGCGATACCAAACTAAGAATTGAAATTGAAGACGAAGAGCTTATTTTTGATTTCCTTGAGGTATTTCAATTGCCGGGTGAGGTGAAAACCGAAAAGCTGACCTTTGAATCTGGGTCGACTGGCTGGAAAGGAATTTTAATTCTCAACTCTTTCTACAAAAAAGGAGATAAAGGCTTTTCTAATTTTGATGGTAAAATCTACCTGATCAGGAAGGGTGACTGAATTTTCTGAAAAGGCTCCAGACTTTCATCATGACCACACCGAAAATAGCTTCTCTGAAAATACCGGTCGACATTTTTGAAGTGCCTTTAGTTCTGTCGGTAAAGACAATCGGCACTTCTTTGATATTAAATTTATGCAGATACGCATTGAACTTCATTTCTATCTGGAAGGCGTACCCTACAAAGGTGATTTTATCAAGATTGATGGTACTTAACACCTGGTTCGTGTAGCAGATAAAACCACCAGTGGGGTCCATTATCGGCATACGTGTAATCATCCTAACATAAACTCCGGCAAAATAAGACATCAGTACGCGACCAATGGGCCAATTGACCACATTTACACCTGTGATATACCTTGAGCCAATGGCTACATCATATCCTTCAATTTTGCAGGTATGATATAATCTTACAAGGTCTTTTGGGTCATGAGAGAAATCGGCATCCATCTCAAAAATGTATTGGTAATCCTGATCCAATGCCCACTTAAAACCAGTGATATAGGCTGTTCCCAAACCAAGTTTTCCGGTTCTTTCCAAAAGGTGCAATTGTTCCGGAAACTCCTTTTGAAGGTTTTTAACAATGGTACCGGTACCATCTGGTGAACCATCGTCTACGATAAGAATATGAAAAGGATCTGCCAATTTAAGAACAGCACGAATGATAGCCTCTACGTTCTCTTTCTCATTATATGTTGGTATGATAACCAGATTTTCTTTTGTGCTCATTCGTAGGTTGGTCTTTCATTTTCTTTTCTTTCAATTCTGCCTCCTTTTTGCTGGTCCTCCAGCTCTTTCAGGCGAGCTTCAACGTCCTGAAAAATGAAGGAAAATTCACGTGGATGCTCGCCGTAATAGTTGTAGCTGGTAATGTAAGCCAGTGAATCGACACCATATTTTTTTAGTGTTTCAGCTTTTGAAAATTGAAAAGCTACTACGGCTGAGTCATAGCTTTGAAGGCTTAAACGACCCACTTCTGATTCTGCCAGCTGTAATTCTGTCAGAATATTCACCATTGTACTCTCATCTATAAGGTTGTCAGGGGCGTCAGGTTTACCGCATGAGGCAAAAAGCAATGTTATCAGGAAATAATAGGTCTTAAATTTCATCTTCTTTATGAAACGGATGCATAAATTAAGGCACGTTTTAGAAAGGTATTATTGGCCATTGAATTTTCGATTCAATATGGGCTAACTACCTTTACGAGACAAAAGTACATAAACGCCTCGTTTAGCCTACATAAAAAAACTTAATCTATAGTGAGGGATATCTTTTCAAGGCTGGATAAATACGAAATCAGAATTAGAAAGGCTGTGAATTCTCAAATGCATGGCAATTTCAGTTCTATTTTTAAGGGCACTGGTTTGGAGTTCGCAGATCTTAGAACCTATCAGTATGGGGATGATGTGCGTACCATTGACTGGATTACTACCGCTAAAGGACATGGGGCATATGTCAAAATCTTTAAGGAAGAGAAAGAACAAACAGTCTTTTTCTTGTTAGATGTAAGTGCTTCTCAAGAGGTCGGGAAAAAAGGAAGTCTTAAAATTGACAGGGCCAAGGAAATCTGTGGAACACTGGCCCTTTCGGCTTTGAAAGAATCAAGCCATGTAGGTTTATACTGTTTTTCTGATCAAAAGGAGCTTTATCTCAAACCAGAAACAGGAATAAAATTCGCCTATAAGTTTATTCTTAAACTCTTTCAACTTGAGCCTAAATCATCAAAAACGGACATAGCTGAAGCTATTCGTTTTGCTCTCAATATGATGAAACGCAAAAGCGTAATGATTTTGATTTCAGACTTTAGAGATTCGGAATATGAACAAAACCTGAAAGCTTTGGCCAAAAATCATGATTTGGTCGTAATTCATTTGTATGATGAGCGTGAAGTTAATATTCCATCGCTGGGTCTAATTCCCGTGGAGGACAAAGAACAAGGTAAAATCAGATGGATGAATACTTCTTCAAAAGCTTTCAGGAATAACATGAAAGAGGAGTTTAATCGCAAACAGGAAGAGCTGAAAGATTTGTGTAAAAAGTATAATGCCAGTTATCTTGAAATCTCTTCACAGGAAGATTTTGTGCCACGCCTTGTTGAATTATTTAGAGTCCGATAATTGAGAAAGATTCTATTGACATATCTCTTTTCTATGGCATTCGGGCTGGCTTGTGCTCAAAAGCCTAGATTGACTTTTCTCAATGACAGTATTGGTCTTGGTGACATCGTTCGGGTAAGTTTGGTTTTTGAGCATAAATCTGATGTCGAAGTCTTTTTTCCGAATAATGGAGCATATTTCAGACCTTTTGAGTTCGTGAGTTTCAAGGCTTTTCCAACCGTTACTTCGGATACATTAAGCAAAGACAGTACTGTTTATGCATTAAAGCTTTTCAAGGTAGAGAGTGAACAAAAATTACAGCTTCCGGTGTGGTTAATGAGCGATGGCGACAGTCTGTCCGTATATTCAAATCGTGACACGCTTTATCTGAAAGAGATGATCTCAAAGGAAAATCTTTCAAATGAAAAGCTGGAGTCTTCGGTAAATTATCAGTTTGCTCAAGAGGATGAAGGTTGGAAGGTTTGGCAGCTGGTTTCTTTGGGAGTAGTGGGTTTGCTGACTTTAACGACCTTGCTGTTCAGAGTTCAGATTTTTCGCTGGTACAGGCAGTATCAATTCAGAAAAAGGCAACGTGATTTTAAAGACAAATTCAGAAAGTTTATGAGCAGGGAGGCCGATCATGAAACTCTTCAGGAGGCCAACAGTCTTTGGCGGAGTCATATGGAATGGATTGAAGATAAACCTTATACTTCTATGTCATCTGTTGAGATTGAAAAGCTTCACGAAGATGATAAAGTAAGCCAGGCACTTCGTGAAATTGAATCATCACTTTTTGGAGGGCAAAAGTCTGACAGAATCAACCTAGCTTTGCATATTCTATTCACATTTGCCAATGAGCGATACAGAGAACGCTACTGGCAATTTAAAAAACGTCTTAAAAGTAATGGATAATCCGATTATCATTTTTGGTGCAGGAACTTTAGGTAAAATTGCTCTTGATATTTTCAATGAAAACAATGTCTTGATATATGGTCTTCTTGATGATAAAAAAGAACTCCATGGGCAGGAGTTTGGAGGTGTTACCGTTCTTGGCGAAACAGATGATGATGGTTTTTTGAAGTTAATAGGGAAGAAGACAGAATCTTTTGTGGCAGTAAGAAATCAGGAAGACCGTAAACGACTGGCTAAAATGCTGAATTCTAAGAGAAAAGTGATGCCAATCAACGCGATCCATAAGAGTTCGGCGGTATCTGAAGAGGCCATCCTTGGGCATGGAAACCTTATTGGGGCTGGCTCAGTTGTTGGGCCTTTTGCAACAATAGGAAATCTGTGCCTTTTGGGCTCCAGAACGGTGATAGATGCCGAAGCTACTATCGCAGACTATGTAGATATTGGACCCGGTTCGGTCATCAATAGTGGAGTAAAGGTAGAAGAAGGTGCTTTTATTGGCAGTAATGTTACCGTTGTTTCTGGTGTAACTATTGGAAAAGGAGCTCGAATAGGGGCAGGTTCCGTAGTTATTGAAAGTGTTGAGGCCGGAAAAACAGTCTTTGGAAACCCCGCTAAAGTAATGAGCTAATTCGCTTTGAAATTAACCCAATGCATATTGGATTATTCAAAGAATAGTTTGAGATAATTTATTCAAAAATTGATTCAGGTGCCTCGCAGGGCTAAATTGGTGAGATTTTATACAGTTAATACCTTTTAGACAAAGGAAATCGATAGAAAATGAAGGAGTACGTAAAACCGATCAAAAGATTATTAATTGCGAATAGAGGTGAAATCGCCATCCGTATCATGCGGGCAGCTTCAGAGCTGGGTATTACCACTGTTGCACTTTACACATTTGAAGATAGATATTCACTACACAGATATAAAGCTGATGAGGCTTATCAGATTGGTGCAGAGACTGATCCTTTAAAACCTTACCTGGATATTGAAGGTATTATCAAACTTGCCAAGCAAAAGAACATTGATGGTATTCACCCGGGATACGGTTTCCTTTCTGAAAACGTACAACTGGTCAGAAGATGTAATGAAGAGGGAATCATCTTTGTAGGTCCTACGGCTGAAGCAATGGATCAGCTGGGTGATAAGAAGGCCGCAAAAAATATGGCGACCAAAGCTGGAGTGCCTTTGATTCCGGACTACAGAAAAGAAATTCCTGATGTAGATTTTGCTCTTGAGAGAGCAAAAGAAATCGGTTTCCCGATGATCGTGAAAGCGGTAGCCGGTGGTGGTGGCCGTGGTATGAGAATCGTGAATAATGAAGAAGAGTTTCCGAAAGCATTTTCAGAAGCTAAGAATGAAGCCAAAACGGCCTTTGGCAATGATGATGTTTTCTTAGAGAAGTTTGTGGTAGAGCCAAAACACCTGGAAGTGCAGCTCTTAGGTGATACACATGGTAACCTTATTCACCTGTATGAAAGAGACTGCTCCGTTCAGCGTAGATTCCAGAAAGTAGTGGAGGTAGCTCCTTCTTTCGGTTTGAAGCAGGAAACTCGTCAGAAGCTTTATGACTATGCCATTAAGATTGGTAAACAGGTAGGTTATTCTAACGCCGGTACTGTAGAGTTTCTGGTAGATAAGCAGGAAAATGTTTACTTCATTGAAGTAAACCCGAGAATTCAGGTAGAGCATACCATTACTGAGGAAGTTACAGGTGTAGATATCGTTCGTTCGCAGTTGTTGATCGCCATGGGTTATAAACTGTCAGACAACGGCATTTATATCCATAACCAAGATGAAGTTCCTTTGAAAGGTTACGCTATCCAATGTAGAGTAACCACCGAAGATCCTGCTAATGGATTTAAGCCAGACTTTGGTACCTTAATCGCTTATAGAAATGCCGCTGGCTTTGGCATTCGTTTAGATGAAGGTTCGGCCTATCCGGGCATGAAGATATCTCCTTTCTTCGACTCTATGATCGTTAAAGTGACGGCCCGTGGCAGAACACTTAAGGGTGCTTCACAACGCTTGGCCAGAACTTTGGTAGAATACAGAATTAGAGGTGTAAAGACCAACATTCCTTTCTTAAGAAATGTAATAAATCACCCTGAGTTCCAACAAGGAAAGGCGAGGGTTTCTTTCATTGAGAATCACCCAGAACTACTTGACTTATTTAAGCCCAAAGACAGATCTACAAAAGCAATGCGTCTGATTGCAGATGTAATTGTGAATGGAAACAGAACACTAGGTAAGATTGACAAAATCGACTATCCTCAACCCAAGGTTCCTTTAATTGAGCCGTTTCAGGAGTATCCTGATGGCAACAAGCAGCGTCTTGACTCTATGGGTGCTGAGAAGTTTGCTCAATGGGTGAAAGATCAAAAGCAAGTCTTATTTACAGATACAACGTTCAGAGATGGTCATCAGTCATTGCTAGCTACAAGAGTTAGAACTCAGGATATGCTTGCGGTAGCCGAAGGTTTTGCCAAAGACTTTCCTCAATTATTCTCCATGGAAGTGTGGGGTGGGGCTACTTTTGATGTGGCTATGCGTTTCCTTTATGAAAGCCCGTGGAGAAGGCTTCAGTCTTTCAGAGAGGCCATGCCAAATATGCTTCTTCAGATGCTTTTGAGAGGCTCAAATGCCGTTGGTTATACCGCCTACCCAGATAACTTGGTTGAGAGCTTTATCGAAAAGTCAGCCGAAAACGGTATTGACGTCTTCAGAATATTTGACTCACTGAACTGGATTGAATCCATGAAGCTGAGTATTCGCACTGTACGTGAGCGTACAAACTCACTGGCAGAGGCGGCAATCTGTTACACAGGTGATATGATGGATCCTAACCAGACCAAATACACATTAGAGTATTATCTGGATATGGCTCGACAGCTAGAAGACGAGGGTGCACATATTATTGCCATTAAAGATATGGCTGGTCTTCTTAAGCCAAATGCTGCAGAGGTACTGGTAAGAGAATTGAAAAAAGCGGTAGATCTGCCGGTTCATTTGCATACGCATGATACTTCTTCTATACAGGCGGCTACTTATCTGAAATCTGTAGATAGCGGTATTGATGTCATTGACTGTGCACTTGGTGGGCTTTCCGGTTTGACTTCGCAGCCAAACTTTAACTCTGTAGCAGCCATGCTTAAAGGGCACGAAAGAGAATGTGAGCTAGACCTTTCTAGACTAAACCAGTATAGTAACTACTGGGAAGATGTAAGAGCTATGTATGCTCCGTTTGAGTCTGGTTTAAAATCTGGTTCAGCAGAGGTTTATGAGCATGAAATGCCAGGCGGTCAATACTCCAACCTGAAGTCTCAGGCTATCTCTTTAGGTCTCGGAGACAAGTTTGATGATTTGAAGCATAATTATCATGTAGTCAATAAGATGTTTGGTGATATCGTTAAAGTTACACCGTCTTCCAAAGTAGTTGGTGATATGGCTCTGTTCATGACATCAAATGACCTGAATGAAGAAGATATTTTCAAGAAAGGTGATACCATTAGTTTCCCTGAGTCTGTAAAAGGCTTCTTTAGAGGTGACCTAGGTCAGCCTCCCGGAGGATTCCCAAAAGAGCTTCAAAAGATTATTTTGAAGGATATCGAGCCATACACAGAAAGACCAAACGCTCACATGGAGCCAATTGATCTTGAGGCTGAGTTTAAGCAATTTGAAAAAGACTTCCCTGGTAGTGATGGTTACCTCGACTTCCTGGCGTATAAATTATACGATAAGGTTTACGAAGAATTCCATGAAAACAGAGCCAAGTTTGGTGATGTAAGCATAATTCCTTCTCAAGCCTTCTGGTATGGTCTGCACCCGAATGAGGAGATCTTAATAAAGATTGAAGAAGGGAAGACTATTTTGGTTAGGTACCTGCATATGTCTGAGCCTGATGAAGAAGGGAAACGTTCTGTAAGCTTTGAGCTGAATGGTCAGACACGTCGTATTAACGTGAGAGATCGCTCAATGAAAGTTGTAAAACCTACGAATAAGAAGGTGAGCAAAGAAGGCGATATTGGGGCTCCGCTTCAAGGTAGAATTTCCAGAATTCTGGTGAAGAAAGGAGATGAAGTTCAAAAGAACACACCTCTGTTCATCATTGAAGCCATGAAGATGGAATCTATTGTTGCGGCACCGTTCGCTGGTGTGATTGCATCGGTTCAGCTAAATGAAGGTACAGTTGTAGAACAAAACGACTGGGTAGTTGAAATAGACAAGGCATAAGGTCTTTAGAATTTATGTATTTTCAAAAGCAGGGTTTCGTGAGAGGCTCTGCTTTTTTTGTGGGATTTGAGGGGGGTACGACGTCTCGCTTCGATCGGACTGGCGTTCCAGCCCGCGATCCTCTGCTTGTTTTCAAATAAGATCAATGAAAAAAGCCTCAGATTTCTCTGCTTTTTTTGTGGGAGTTGAGGGCTTCGATGGGACTGGCGTTCCAGCCCGCGACCCTGTGCTTGTTTTCAAATACGATCAATGAAAAAAGCCCCAGATTTCTCTGAGGCTTTAGTGGGAGTTGAGGGCTTCGATGGGACTGGCGTTCCAGCCCGCGACCCTGTGCTTGTTTTCAAATACGATCAATGAAAAAAGCCTCAGATTTCTCTGAGGCTTTAGTGGGAGTTGAGGGATTCGAACCCCCGACCCTCTGCTTGTAAGGCAGATGCTCTGAACCAACTGAGCTAAACTCCCTTCGTTTTGGGATTGCAAAGATGTAGGCTTGTTTTGGTTCTTCCAAGAAAGAGTCTGAAATTTTTTGTATTTTTTTTGAGGGTTGATTTTGACCTCTTGGAATTGTACAATTCCTCCAAAAACTTAGCTTTTTTGGTCATTTAAGTATCAGAATTTGGCGTGAAAGGAGTTGGGCATATCTCTACCTAAGAGGTAGCTTTGTTTAATCATTTATTCAACCTTACTGAAACGGGTATCGGGTAATTGAAGCCGAAAAGCTTTGATCTGTCCGATACCTTTTTATTTGTAGAAACGGCATAAAAAACTCCTCAATGATAATTGAGGAGTTTGTATTCAAAAAAATATAAAGCCGGTTAGGCAAATACGTTTAAAGCAGAAGCGACGGCTTTGACACCAATGCTCATCATATTAGATAGGTGTGTTGCCACACTATCTTCAAAGCCTTCCAGGTGTGTCAGGTCTATCTCCCAGAAATCCTCATTTGAAAGAGCTTCATGAGTGAGTGTTTTAGCATCACTGCTTTGCCATTTTTCAAAATACCAGGCTGCCTGATCATCGTTAATGACATATTCATTTCCGTTAAGCTCACCGTAGTATTTGCCATCTTTTTCTTTGACGGCTTTCATGAATAATAAGTATGCTGCAAACCCACGGGAGAAGTAATGCGGTACGGTACCAAATACGTCGTAGTAGTTCATCAAAAGTGGGACGGCTCTCATTTTGAGTTTCATGGTATACTGGAAAGTAATACTATGCCACTGGTGATCAAGATAAGGATTTCTGAACCGGTCAATGATGTCTCGACCATAACGCTGCACCACTTTTTGGTCGATTTCGCCAGGCATAGCAGGGGCAAGCTCTGTCAGCATTAAGATGGTAATGAATTTCTCCATTAGTTCGTCATTCAATGCCTCTTTAACAGTTTCAAAACCGGCCAGATAACATAGAGCACACATTAAGGTATGCGGAGCATTTAGCATTCTTAATTTAAGCTCGCGGTATTGCGTAATATTCTTATCGATAACCACACCCTTGTCGGCATCCGCAAAAGTCAGAATATCTCTTACTTTTTCACCACCTTCAATAGCCCATAATTTATAGGCCTCCGCCTTTATCAATAAATTATCTTCGTACCCTATTTCTTTATAAAGCTGCTCTAGTTCTTCGCCGTCCGGTTTACCTGGCACAATGCGGTCTACCAATGAGCTGCAGAATTCATTTTCATTTTCAACCCAGTTTGCAAAACTCTGATCCAATTTTTGCTCCTGAATTTGACGCATTACTAAATCTTTTAGTACTCGTCCGTTATCTACAATAAGCTCAGTCGGAATAATAACAACTCCGCCTAAGCCCGCCTCATAACGAGCCTTCAGCCACGCTGTAAGCTTACCGGGATAAGATTCAGGGGCAGCTGTGCTGTTAGGATCTTCAGCATGGTACTGAAGACCTACTTCTGTTGTGTTGCTGATGACCACCTGCATTTCAGGGCTTTTTGCAGTCTCTAAAATAGCTTCCCAATCATTTTGTGCAGTAAGAACCCTGCTGATGGAAGAAACAATAGTATTATCATTAACGGTATCTCCGTTCAGAATACCTCTGACGCAGCAAGTGTATTGGTTGTCCTGATCGCTGAAGTCGGAAACGTTGCTTCCCATTGATTTCACCACCACAATACTCCCACGAAACATTCCCTTCTTATTGGCTTTGTCAATCAGGTAGTCACAAAGGCCTCTTAAGAGTACGCCTGTTCCAAATTGAATTACTTTTTCTTTGAAATTGTGGTCTTTGGGGTGAGACTCGGCTGAAATCAACATCTGTTTATATCTAGGTATTTAAAAGCGTAATATTACAAGTATTAGGGTACAATACAGTACTATTGAGTCATATATTTTCGACTCCATTCTGATACTAAACGTGCTATTTCTCGCCCGGATGTGTCATTTAAGTGTATAAAATCAGGAGTGGTCTCGGTACCTGCTGCTCTGGAAATTTGGTCCCAATCTAACCGGAAAACGTTTCTCAGAAGGGTGGCAAAATCCATCATTAGGCGATAATTCTTATAGGTCCATCTGGGCTCAGAGTGTTCGTGTAAAAACTGCTTCTGCCGGGTTCTGAAATCAAGAAAGTCTAAATTCTTTTGGTTGGCAGTCTCTTGAATAAACCGGCTGTATTCTTCAGTGATACTATTTCCGGGGTGATTCAAATCTTCTGTTATCAGTGGTAAAGAAATCAAAGCAATTTTAGCTTTCGTGTCATTTTGAATTTTGTCAATTATTGAAATGTAGTTCTTTTTAAAATTTTCAAAGTCGGGCATTTCTTCCGAAGTAATTTTGCCCAATTCGCGGTATCTTTTTTCGTTTTGATTATTGAGACGGGCATTGGCATCATTTGTTCCGATGAGTAAAGTAACCAAATCGGGGTTGCACTTGAGATTGTCCTCTAAACGTTTTAAAAGGGTGAAGGTCAGGTCTGCATTGCGGCCTCCATTCAATATGGTAATATCAGGCAGCTCTTTTCTAAGCTGACCCACCCAGTCGTAACTCATATTGCCATGAGTGTTGCTATCGCCCAGGCAAAGCATTTTTATCTTACCGGATGAGCTATATTCTCCTTCCGGATACCCAAAGGGTGGTCGCTGCAAAACCACCTTTTTGAAGTACAAAAAGTAGAGTGTCAGGCTGAAAAAGACGATGAAAAAATAGAGCATGGCTGTTTTGTCATTTTGTTCGAAATTAGGTTAAAAAGTGTTAAATGGTGTTATGATGTAAGCTGATAAAGTAATTTCGTCGTTGTATTCTCTTGTTGAAAATGAAGAACTTCAGAAACATTATCATTCTAATGCTTGTGGCCCTCCTGGCTCTCATTGCTTTTCAGTGGTATTGGATTGAGAATGCCATAGCTGTGAAGAGAGAGCAGTTTGACCGCAAGGTAGTGGAGGCTATGAATCAGGCGGTAACTAAAATTGAGAAACAGGAGGTTATTTTTCTGGCAAGACAGCGGTTAAAACAACAGGAAAACCTGACACTGGCTGCATTGAGTGAAAAGCCCGAACCTCAAAAAGTACTTAAAAAAGTTAAAAAACGGGTGCCGGTGAAGAAACCCGAAAATACCAAACCTCAGAAACAGCCAAGGCCCCAGTTTCCGGAGGTTGCCTCTAAGCCAAAAGAAGCTCCTAAACATCAGTCTGCAGATTCAGTTTTTATGACTTCACAGCCTGGCTTTGGTGTTCCGGGTTATGAGGATTTTGCTCCGGGTATAGCCTTCAATGACTTTTTTGTTGACGAAAGAAGTCTGCTTCCTGAAAATCGTCTTCGGTTTATCAAAAAGATGATGGAAGAGCAAAATCAGGTCTGGCAGCAATTAGGCCAGCGTGCAAGCGAGCTAAACTTGCGAAACCGTGGGATTGAGGAGATCGTTTCGATCATTGACAATGAACTTAGCCTAACCATCAGAGCAAATGGTGAGGTTTTAATGCCTCAGAGGAATAGAGTTGCTGAGCAACCGAACTATAACTACCAATGGGTGCTGGCTGCGGATGGTACGCCTGTTTTGGTTGAAACCAGAGTTCCGTCAGGCAGGGCAGTTTCAGATTCTACGAATTCTGGTATTGTTCAGCAAAGAACCCGGCGGCCCGATACTTCAAATAAAGCAGTTGGTACGTTAAAGAAGCCAGATCAAAAGGCCAGAGCGGAAAAGAAGAAAAATGAGGAGCCTGAATACGAGTGGGTTGAGGTAGAGGAGTTGGTGGATGAGACCAGTGAAGAACTCCAGAAGACTCAAAATAAGGCGGCTCTGGTTAAAGATGTATTTACTGATTTTCTTCAGGGGCAACGGGATATTCATGAACGGCTGAATGCCGAAATGCTGGACACCCTTCTAAAGGCTGAATTGGTAAATAGGGGAATTAAAATACCCTTTGAGTATGGAGTAAAAGATAAAGGCTTAATGGTTTTTGCGTCCTATGTGATCAATGATAATCCCGCTTTAATTGACGACGCCTACAATGTCAAATTATTTCCAAATGACGCCGTCAATCACAACCAGCATCTGTATTTATACTTTCCTGAAAAAGAGGATTTCCTGATGTCTAATATGTGGACAGTGTTCGGTACTTCGGGCTTTCTGATTCTGATGATCGGGGGAATATTCTTTGCTTCGGTGAATACAATGATGAATCAGAAGAAGGTTTCGCTAATCAAAAATGATTTTATCAATAATATGACGCACGAATTCAAAACGCCTATTTCTACAATCTCTTTGGCGGTTGATGTGATGCGTGACAAAGACATTCAGAAAAATCCTGACAAATACCTCAATATTATCAAAGATGAGAATAGCAGGCTTGCTGGTCAGGTAGAGAAAGTCCTTCAGATGGCCCTTCTTGATAAAGGACAGGTGAAGCTCAACTTGACGGAAGTAAATCTGCATGAAGTGATTGACCAGGTGGTTCAAAACCTTGGCGTTCAGGTAGAACAGAAAGGAGGTGAGTTAGTGATGGATTTGAATGCTAAAGATCCGGTTCTGGATGCTGACGAGGTACACATGACAAACATTATCTACAATCTCATTGATAATGCAAATAAGTACTCGCCCGAAAAGCCTCAAATCAGAGTGGCAACTGAAAATACCCCGATGGGACTGAAAATTAGTGTGGAAGATAGGGGCCTTGGTATGAGTAAAGATGAATTAAACCGAATATTCGAAAAGTTCTATCGTGTTTCTACAGGAAATGTCCATGATGTGAAAGGTTTTGGACTGGGGCTGAGCTATGTCAAAAAGATGGTGAACCTGCACGGGGGGACGATTGAGGTTCAGAGTAGTCTGGGAAAAGGTACACTTTTTGAACTCAACTTTAATTATCCTCAAAACGCATAAGCCTCTTACATGGAAAAACAACTCAGAATTTTACTCACCGAAGACGACCCTAACCTTGGCATGCTTTTACAGGAATACCTGAAAGCTAAAAACTACGATGTCGAACTAGCCGTTGACGGTAACGAAGGCCTTGATTTCTTTTTGACCAAAGGGTCTTTTGATATGTGTATTCTGGATGTCATGATGCCAAAGAAAGATGGATTTTCACTGGCAAAAGAGATCAGACTAAAAGACCCTGAAGTGCCCATTATCTTTCTTACTGCCAAGTCAATGAAAGAAGATACTATTCAGGGGTTTAAAAGTGGGGCAGACGACTATATCACAAAGCCCTTTAGCATGGAGGAGCTACTGATGAGAATTGCGGCTATTTTCAGACGGATTCACAAACAAGAGAAAGAGACAATTCCCGCTGAGTTTCAGATTGGCGAGTATAAGTTTGACACCACATCGCACAAATTGTTCTTAAATGGTGAAGGTCAGAAGCTGACAACGAAAGAATCGGAGTTGCTGAAGCTATTTTGTCAAAACCTGAACAAACCTGTAAGCCGAAGCCTGGCACTTAAGCTAATCTGGGGTGATGATTCGTATTTTAATGCCCGCTCCATGGACGTTTACATCACAAAATTGAGAAAACATCTCAAAGCCGATTCCAATCTGCAAATTCTGAATCTGCATGGCGAGGGCTTCAAACTCATAACAGGTTGATTTAGAGCTTTAAATATTCCGAAAATCATTGTCAGAAGGGCAATGATTATTCGCCAAGAAAAATGAGTTTTAGAAGAAAATTTTGCGAATAATAATCGTAAATTTGCAGCCATTATCTCATTTTTAAAGACCTTACACTTCTAATGGCAGGAATCTTCAGCTTTCTTACAAGCGACATCGCTATAGATTTGGGTACAGCCAATACCCTGATTATCCACAACGACAAAATCGTAGTAGACGAACCATCCATCATTGCTTTGGATAAAGTTTCTGGTAAAGTGCTGGCTATTGGTCATAAGGCCATGCAGATGCATGAAAAAACCAATGAAAATATTAAAACGATCAGGCCATTGAAAGATGGTGTGATAGCTGATTTTACGGCTGCCGAGCTGATGATCAGAGGGATGATCAAGATGATCAATACCGGAAGAAGCTGGTTTTTTTCTCCATCGCACCGAATGGTAATTTGTATCCCTTCGGGTATTACGGAGGTTGAGAAGAGAGCGGTAAAAGATTCTGCTGAGCATGCAGGTGCTAAAGAGGTGTATATGGTTCATGAGCCTATTGCTGCCGCAATAGGTATCGGTATTGATATTGAGCAGCCAAACGGTTCAATGATTGTTGATATCGGAGGTGGTACAACTGAGATTGCTGTAATCGCTCTTTCAGGTATCGTTTGTGAAGCATCGGTAAGAATTGCGGGTGATTTGTTCACCAGAGATATCGTGGATTATATGCGTAGAGAACACAACCTTCTGATAGGTGAGCGTTCTGCTGAATCCATCAAAATACAGGTAGGTGCTGCCTTGCCTGACCTCGAAGATGCTCCTGCTGACATCGAAATCAGAGGTCGTGATTTGATGACGGGTATTCCTAAGGAGATCAAAGTGACTTACAGCGAGATTGCTTATGCTTTGGATAAATCAATCTCAAAAATTGAAGAAGCTATCATGCGTGCACTTGAAATGTCGCCGCCTGAACTTTCTTCTGATATCTACGAAAACGGTATTTATTTGACCGGTGGTGGAGCCCTTCTTCACGGACTGGATAAGCGTTTAGAGATCAAAACCAAGCTGCCAATTCACGTGGCTGAAGATCCGTTGAAAGCGGTGGTTCGTGGTACTGGGGAGGTTCTTAAAAATCTGGAGAAATTCCAGGCTGTATTGGTGCACTAATTAGAAACGTTTAGCCTATGTCTCAATTACTAGGCCTGCTAAACCGAGCCAAGTACTTTTTACTTTTCCTGTTTCTTGAATTGGTCAGTTTTTATCTGATTAAGAAGAATAATGTCCAGTGGGATGTCACCTTATTCAATTCAAGCAATGCCGTGGCTTCCAGGACCATGGAGCTATCATACGGTGCTAAAGAATACCTTCATCTCAAAGATGAGAATCAAAGTTTAGCTGCTGAAAATGCCGTTTTGAGAGAGATGATGACGGCGTATCAGCAATCTTCTGAAACCCGTCCGTCCTATTTCTATGAGGCAGATTCGCTTTACGCTGACCGCTTTGAGTTTAAAATTGCTAAAGTCGTCAACAGTACTACTGCCAGAACAAAGAATTATGTAACCATCGATAAAGGAACTCTGGATGGAATAGAGCCGGGCATGGGCGTCATTGGTCCAAAAGGCGTCATTGGTCAGGTAAAATCATGTAGCGATCATTTTTCAGTTGTTTATTCAATTCTGCACAGTGATTTTAGAGTTTCTTCTGAGGTGGTGAATAAGAAGTTGGTTGAGAACAATGAGACTGCCCTTGGTTTATGCGTTTGGCCGGGAGAGTCCAGAAGTTTGGTTGAGATGAATACGGTGGATAAGTTTAAACCCGTTGCTGTAGGTGACAGCGTGGTTACCTCTTCGCAAAACCTTATTTTCCCTCCTAATATACTTGTTGGTAATGTGTCAGAGGTAATTACTCCGACAAATGGAGCTTTTCATGAGATTAGTGTTAAACTGGCAACTGATTTCGGAGGCTTGACTTATGTTTATGTAGTTCAAAACAGGCTGTCATCTGAGCAGCAAAGTTTGGAAGAGGAGGCCTTAGAAAATGAGTAGTCAGGATATCATAAAAGCATCGTTAGTCTTTGTCCTTTACCTGACGCTCCAGGTACTGTTCGCCAGAAATCTTGTCTTATTTGATGTAGCCTTTTGCTTTATCTATCTGGTTATAATTCTTTGGTTGCCCGGAGAAACAGACACGCTTTGGGTAATTCTCATCAGTTTTGCCATAGGTTTATTTGTAGATTTGTTCTATAATACCGCTGGTGTTCATGCGGCGGCCTGTACTCTTATAGGTTTTCTTCGAAAATCTATTCTGAAAAGCTTCTTCCCATCGCGAGGTATAGAAAACGAGATTAACGTTCGGTTGGCTCAGCTGGGTCATCAGCGTTATCTTGCCTACATTGCAGCGATGACATTTATACATCATCTAGCCTTGTTTTTCATTGAGGCAGGGGGTACTCACTTGTTTCTCAATACGCTTCTTAAAATCTTCAGCAGCCTTCTTTTTACGGTTTTGGTGATTTACCTGCTTAGTGTTTTTGTTACCAATTTGTCAAGGGAAAAACAGTAGCTATTTGAAGTATTTTCTTTTCCTTATTTCCATAATCCTGTCTATCTGGTCGTGTAAAAGCCCTGAAGAAAAGGAGGCTATTCGCCAGGTTAACCTTGAAAAGGAAGAAGCGAGAAGGCTCGACTCTCTTAAAGTAGCCATCAAGGCAGATAAAAAAGCTCTGGAACTAAAAGAAGCAATTGATCAGAAAGTCAAAGCAGGGTTTAACGGAAACATTCTTATAAAGCAGGCTGGCATTACATTATTGGATACAGCCATTGGCTTTGCCAATTTTGAGGATACAATCAGAAACGCCAAGGGATCTGCATTTCAGCTGGCCTCGCTTTCAAAAACGTTTACAGCGGTAGCAGTATTAAAGCTTGTTGAAGAGGGAAAACTAAGTCTTAATTTAACAGTCAAAGATTATTATCCGAATTTCCCATATGAAGGGGTAACTTTGAGGAGCCTTCTGAGTCACCGCTCAGGTTTGCCGTACTACGAGTATACTTTTGACCTTAAAGCGAGAAAAGAGAAGGTTTATCCGGACAATCAAACGCTCATGAAATGGTTTGAAGAGGCAAATCCACCTCCGAAAGTTTATAATCTGCCGGACCATTATTTCTCTTACAACAATACCAATTTTGCGATTCTGGCTGCTGTGGTGGAAAAAGTTTCAAAACAGGACTTTGATCATTTTTTGAAGAAAGAGATTTTCGAACCTTTAGGCATGAAAGAATCTTTCACCTCAAGAAACCTTGGGTATAGTTTGGAAACGCAAAGAACTTTCGGCTATCAGAATGGGAAAAGAATCCCTTTTGATATTTACGATAATGTTTTAGGTGATAAAGGAGTTTTCTCTACTACGGGTGATTTAGCCAAATGGTACAAAGCCCTCAAAGATGAATCAATTATTAGTAAGGAATCATTGAGAGAAGCTTATACGCCCAGAAGTTTCGAGTATCCAGGTCTGAGAAATTACGGCTATGGTTTCAGGCTTTGGCTAAACGGCAAACAACAGACTGATTATGTCTATCACACCGGTTGGTGGAAGGGCTACAATACGATCATGTTTTTTGATTTAAGAGAGGATTTTGTCATCATTTTATTAAGTAACAGATACAATAGGAACGTTTATCATATCAAGGAAATCATTGATATTCTACACGGTGAAAAACGAGAAACTACAGTTGAAGAAAACATACTAGATGAGTAGAGTATATTTTTTAGCTTTGTAACCCATTTGCAATTAACTGAATATGAAAAAAATTATAGGCATGCTAGGCCTTCTTGCGGTGTTAGTGGCATGTAACAGAAAAACACCGGAAGAGTACGGCAAAATCACGAATAACCCGATGTATTATCATGATGCTGTAGATAAGATTACCGAGGTAATTATTCATGATATTTTTTCACCGCCCGTGGCAAGTAGAATTTATAATTACTCCACTTTGGCTGGTTATGAGGCGATGGTTCATTCTGATGAACGCTTCCAGAGCCTTGATGGTCAGTTCAAAGATTTTAACAATGTTCCTCAGCCAGAGGATGGAAAGGAATACTGCTACCCACTTGCCGGAATTAAAGCTTTACTTACTGTGGCCAGAAGCCAAACATTTACGGTCGATAAGTATGATGACTTTGAGAATGGTGTTTACGCTGATTTCAAAGAAGCTGGTGTGCCCAGTGATGTTTTTGAGAGGTCTATGGAGTATGGGGAGGCAGTGGCCAACCATGTGATGGAGTTTGCCAAAGGCGATAATTATGCTCAGACAAGAGGTTTGAGGTATACGGTGAAAAGTGAGCCGGGTTATTGGGTGCCTACTCCTCCTCAATATGGAGACGCAATGGAGCCGTATTGGATGACTATACGCCCAATGTTGCTTGATTCTGCGAATCAATTTCCACCACCACCACCACCGGCATATAGTTTAGATAAAAGTAGCCCTTTCTGGACAGAGCTAATGGAGGTTTATAATATCTCAAAAACGCGTAGTGATGAACAAGAAAGTATGGCTTGGTTCTGGGATGATAACGCCTTTGTGATGAATGTGCAGGGCCACGTAATGTTCGCCAATAAGAAAATGACTCCGGGTGGTCATTGGCTGGCGATTGCAAAGACGGTCTTGAAAGATCAGGAAAAAGATTTGATGGAGAGTGCCGAGGCTTACTTAATGGTTTCCACAGCCCTTCACGAAGCTTTTATTTGTAGCTGGCATGAGAAGTACAGAACTGAAAAGATCAGGCCCGAGACGGTGATTAACGCAACTTTTGATCCAGACTGGGTGCCGTTTCTTCAAACCCCGCCTTTTCCTGAATATACCAGTGGTCACAGTACAATTTCTGCAGCTTCTGCTGAGGCATTGACAGGTCTTCTGGGTGACAATATCTCATTTATAGATTCTACAGAGTATGAATATGGTCATGGTGTCAAGGAGTTTCCGTCTTTCAGAGAGGCGGCTACAGCCTGTTCTTACAGTCGTATGTATGGTGGAATTCACTACAGGTCGGGTTGTGAGCAGGGCCAGGCTGCCGGTATAAAAATTGGGCAGTTTGTTCTTGCGAATACAAAGACGAGGAAATAGGAAGGATAATTAATTAAATGAGGCCTCTGTCAGAAATGGCAGAGGCTTTTTTATTTTCATCCATTAAAACAGACAATATGGCACAAAAATGCTCTTCTACATTCATGATGTCGGACAAAACGGCAGAAAAATTCATTTGGTACGCGAGTTGATCTAAGGTGATCGTAGTCAAAAACGATTTTTAATATTAAACCAAATATCATTATGAACACTTTAGTTAAATCTTTCAGACCTACTACCTATCCATCTTTGTTCGATTCTTTATTTAGCGATGTGGATTTCTTTGCTGATAATCGCAGCACCGGATTAAGTGTACCAGCGGTGAATGTCAAAGAGGATGCTGATGGCTTCACAATAGAGCTAGCGGCTCCTGGCTTGAAAAAGGAGGATTTCAAAATCAATGTTGATGAGAAAACTTTAACCATTTCTTCTGAAGTAAATACCGAAGAAACGGAAGAGAAGGAGAACTACACAAGAAGAGAGTTTAGCTATAATAGCTTCACCCGCTCTTTCAGATTACCAAAAACGGTGGACATTGACAAAGTAGAGGCTTCTCATGAGAACGGAGTGCTACACCTGGTACTTCCTAAAAAAGAAGAGGCCAAACCTAAAGAGCCACGTTTAATCACAGTGGGCTAGTTTAAATTTTGAGTAAACAGCACCTTTCAGGGTGCTGTTTTTCTATATCCCCGTGTTAAATAATGTTAAGTGTAAGGTGGCGGGGTGAATTTTAGGATGAGTGGTTTCGTTAAACAATTACAAAAAAATACATTTGTTAAATGTAAACCTGAATTAAAAAAGGCAATGGAAATGAAGAATAATTTGAAAATTGTATTGATCGCCGTCTTGAGTAGTGTGGCTACTTTGGCAGCTTACAAAATGTTGGGTTTTGAAGAAAAGGCGGTTGTACTCAATGAATCTTCTTACGTAGGGAGTTCTGACAGTGCAGCCAAACTTGTAAATTTTGCAAATCTGCCATCAGCGGCTCCAGGTGATTTTACTTACGCTGCAGGAACTTCTGCCCCGGCAGTAGTTCACATTAAAGCGACCTCAGTTCGTGCAGTCAGACAGCAGCGTCTTCCATCTATTTTTGAAGATTTCTTTGGTTTTGATGATCAATATTTTGGTCAGCCAAGAAACCAGCAGCAACAGTCATCAGGCTCTGGTGTAATCATCTCAGAAGATGGTTATATTGTAACAAATAATCACGTTGTCGAAGGTGCTGATGAGCTGGAAGTTGCTACCTACGATAAAAGAAGCTACACCGCCGAGGTTGTGGGCGTTGATCCATCAACAGATTTGGCGGTGATCCGAATCAAAGAAAAGAATTTACCACACTTGTCATTCGCCAATTCTGATGATGTCAAAGTAGGAGAGTGGGTACTGGCTGTAGGTAATCCTTTTAATCTTGAATCCACAGTAACTGCAGGTATTGTAAGTGCGATTGGTCGTGATATCAGTATTCTGGCCCGTAGCTATCAGGAGAGATTACAGAGGGAAGGTGTTCAGGGGGATTCACCTATTGAGTCCTTTATTCAAACCGATGCTGCCGTTAATCCTGGTAACAGCGGTGGGGCTTTGGTTAATTTGCGTGGTGAATTGATTGGAATTAATACTGCGATTGCCTCGCCAAATGGTGCTTACGCGGGCTATGCTTTTGCCGTTCCTTCGGGAATTGTAAAAAAGGTAACGACTGATCTGATAAAATTCGGAAATGTTCAGAGAGGATACCTAGGTATTCAGCCGGTGGAATTGAACAGCAAAAATGTTGCGGAATATAAAACCAAGGTAAGCGAGGGGATTTATGTCAATGTGGTAACTGAAGACGGTGCGGCCAATGCCGCGGGAATTGAGCCGGGCGATGTGATTAAAGAAATTGATGGAATTGAGACAAAATCTGAGCCTAAGTTTAGAGAAATGATCGGCCGTAAGAGACCAGGTGAAAAGCTAAAGGTTGTTGTTGATCGCGACGGAAAAGAAAAAACGTTCAATGTGACGCTTAGAAACCGTGAAGGGGGAAAGAGCATTATCAAAAAGCCGGAAGCAAATTCAGCGATGGCTAAGATGGGCGTCAAAGTGAAAGATTTGTCAAATAGCGAGAAAGAAAGCCTTGGAGTAAGAAATGGTGTGCAGGTTGAAAAGATTTTCCCTGCTGGTACTATTGCCAGAGATACTGATATCCGTGAAGGCTTTATCATTACCCGTGTTGGTAGTGTTAGAGTGGATTCTGAAAAGGATTTTACCGAAGCAATAGAAGCCGCTGTCAACAATAATGAGGATGGTATTCTTATCTGTGGGGTGTATGAAAATATGTCCAGAAACTTCTGTTACGGTCTAACGCTATAAGAAGTTGTGATTTTGGAAATTTAGGAGGGGCATATGCCCCTCTTTTTTTGTTCCAGAATCGGAGGAAATAGTTTAGAGAGGGCTGTAAACTCTTCAGAAGGAAAGGTTAGTCGTGATACAAATGAAGTGAGAAGGGAAGGCCTTTATTTGGGTATTACTAAATCGTAAAAATTTTCCTTTTTTGATGTTTTCTGGGCATTATTATAGCGAATACCCTCCCATTGTTATAAACAACTCTTAGATGGCGAGTTTGAGTATATAATGGATCAGATTAAAAAGAATGAAGATACTGTATACTCCGCTTCCGAAAAATGCGAAACGGAGTTGCTTTAATGGATAAATTTAGTGAGCTAATTAACTTTCTTATAAAAAAGAAAGCCCGACCTTTTGGTCGGGCTTTTCAATTGAATATTTCAAATCTACTTATCCGATCGCGATGCGAGCGAAAGAAGCGATTTTCAAACCTTTTTGAGTATTCTCAAGAAGCTGAGCAATGTTTACAGAAGGATCCTTAACAAATTGCTGATTTAGCAAAGTGTTCTCTTTGTAGAACTTATTCAGCTTGCCCAAAGCAATTTTCTCAAGCATTGCCTCCGGCTTACCTTCCTGACGAGCTTGTTCTTTACCGATTTCAATTTCTTTTTCAACGATTGTAGGATCTACATCGTCTTTGTCAAGACCAACAGGCTTCATCGCTACGATTTGCATAGCAACGTCTCTTCCAAGCTCAGTTACATCAGCCCCTCCTACATTTTCAAAGGCTACAATAGCAGCAGCTTTGTTGTTAGAGTGAATGTAAGATACTACCTGCTCACCCTCGATATGACGGTATTCAGCAACAACAAGCTTCTCACCGATTTTACCGATAAGTTCAGTTGTAGCTGATTCAACAGTTCTGCCATCTTCAAGAGATGTCGCGGCTAAAGTAGCAGCATCTTTAACATGATGCTTAACACCTGCCTGTAGAATTGCATTTGCAAGATTATTGAAGTCTTCTACTTTAGAAACCGGCTCAGTTTCACAGGCAAAAGCCAATACTTTTGCAGATTTAGCACTATCGCTAACATCTACTAATATTACACCTTCAGAGGTCTCGTTATCTGCTCTTTTAGCAGCGACTTTCTGACCTGCTTTTCTAAGGATTTCTACTGCTTTTTCAAAATCACCTTCGGCTTCAACAAGGGCTTTTTTACAGTCCATCATTCCAGCCCCTGTGGACTGACGAAGTTTGTTAACGTCTGCAGCTGTTATTTGCATTTTCTTAGTGTTTTATTTGTTAAAATGAGTAGCCCAAAGCATACGCCTCGGGCCACTTCTCTTTTCTAATTATTTGGAGCAGTGGTTGGCGATTCAAACAGTTGTCAGTTTCTGTGGCCAGCCCAAAAATTGCTCAATTTTAAGACCCGAAAGTCTTTTGATTACTCTTCAGAGTCATCAGCGTTTTCCTCAGCCGGAGCTTCTTCTGTAGCTTCTACCTCAGCAGCCTCAACTGGCTTTGCTTTTCTTGGTCTCTTACCAGTCGCGGCACCAGCACTTTCAGCGGCAGCTTCACCCTTTTCGTCAACTGCTTTTTTTGCAGCTTCAGCTTCTTGTAAAGCTTCTGACTCTTTATCTTGCTTTCTTTCAAGGATTCCTTCCTCAACGGCTTTCCCAATGGCCAATGTCAACAAAGAGATTGACTTGTAAGCATCATCGTTAGCTGGGATGGCGATATCTACTTTCTCAGGGTTTGAGTTAGTATCTACCATTGCTACTACAGGAATACCTAATCTTTTTGCTTCAGCAATAGCCAGGTGCTCACGCTTGATATCGATCACAAAAAGAGCGGCCGGAAGTCTTGACATATCAGAAACACCACCAAGTAGTCTTTCCAACTTAATACGATCTCTGTCAAGCATTAAACGCTCACGTTTTGCAAGATTGCTGGCTGTTTTCTCGTCAGCAAGCATACGCTCGATATTCTGTAATTTCTTCAAAGACTTACGAATGGTTGAGAAGTTGGTCAACATACCACCTAACCATCTTTCAGTAACGTATGGCATTTTTAGCCTTTTTGCTTCTTCTGAAACAATCTCCTGAGCTTGTTTCTTAGTTGCAACAAACATTACTTTTCTACCAGAACGCACGATTCCCTTTACGAAAGCCTGAGCCTGCTCAAGAGAAGTTAGTGTTTTGTTTAGATCAATAATGTGAATGCCGTTTTTCTCCATGAAAATGTATGGAGCCATACGGGGATCCCATTTACGGGTAAGGTGACCAAAGTGTACACCTGCATCAAGTAAGTCTTTGTACTGTAACTGTGCCATTTTTAATTTGTAATTAAATTGATTTTGCAGCCCCAACACATCGGACACGATAAGTGCTGAGCTGGACTATCGTTTGTGAAGAGTTTTTGAAAAACGAATGACGAATCTGAGGACCCGCCATTCGAATTCTAAACTCAAATAATTGATTAACGCTTAGAGAACTGGAATCTTCTACGTGCCTTACGACGACCGTATTTCTTACGCTCAACCATTCTGGAATCACGCGTAAGGAAGCCTTCTTTCTTAAGAGCAGGTCTGTTATCAGCGTCTGCTTCTACAAGAGCACGGGAGATAGCCAAACGAACAGCTTCTGCTTGTCCGGCGATTCCACCACCTTTTACATTTACTTTTACATCGTACTGTCCATTCTTTTCAATCAGGTTGAAAGGTTGGTTCAGGATAATCTGAAGTACTTCTGTCGGGAAATAGGTTTGTAGTTCACGGCCGTTTACAGAAATTTGACCTTTACCAGGCTTCATGTAAATACGTGCAACGGCTGTTTTTCTTCTACCTACGGTATTGATAACTTGCATATGCTAAATTTTTTAAGTTCTGAATTAGATTTCGATTGACTTAGGACTCTGAGCCTCATGTGGGTGCTCGGCACCTTCGTACACATAAAGGTTAGTAAACTGCTGACGTCCCAGACGAGTTTTCGGAAGCATACCTTTAACAGCATACTCAACGACTCTTCTTCCGTCTTTCTCCATCAATTCACGCGGTGTAGCAAAACGCTGTCCACCCGGGTGACCCGTATGACGAACGTACTGCTTGTCGTTCATCTTCTTACCCGTAAATCTTACTTTTTCAGCGTTGATCACGATAACGTTGTCACCACAATCTACGTTAGGGGTAAAATTAGTCTTATGCTTGCCTCTTAAAATGCTGGCAATTTTACTGCTCAAACGACCAACAATCTGATCTTTGGCGTCAACTACCACCCATTCTTTGTTGACTGTCTGCTTATTTGCAGAGATAGTCTTGTAACTTAATGTATCCACTTTAAATACGTTTAAACGTTTTGTAATAAAAACATTGGTCTCATCGCCGTGCTGTTATCCCAAAATTCACAGCACTTTGAATCCACATTTTCTGAAGTTGTAAGGTGTTGAAAGCCAACACAAAAACCGGTTCGGAACTACCTGTTTCTCCAACTTAACATATCCTTCGAAGTACGGGCGACTTCATGAAGGTGGTATTTTGGGGCTGCAAAGATAGAAATACCCTTTTTCAATTACAATAGGGTTTTGAAAATAAATTACTCTTTTTGTGGAGGTTACGCCTTCATGACACGACTAACCACGGAAGAGCGTGGTCGTGGCATGAATTAAAAGACTTGATATGGTTTTGGCTTTAATGCTTCCCTTTTCTGAGTCTCGGTCACGGACTCAGCAGCAGCTGTATTTAAACCTTAGGATATACCCGTTAAAAATTAATCCGAGGTCAGAGAGCGTGACTGATACACTGACAAAAGGAATAAATTTGGAAAACAGAGGTAAGGCTAGAAGAAAAACTTCTATTACCGCAACTTCAACGTCACCAAACAAAGCACCGCCAGAATGATGCCCACTATCCAGAAGCGGGCAACGATCTTGGCTTCGTGATATCCTTTTTTTTGGTAGTGATGATGTAGCGGAGACATCAGGAAAAGACGGTTTTCGCGGGCATATTCAATCCCTCGTTTTTTCTTTTGGTATTTGAAATACCCCACCTGAAGCATCACAGAGATATTCTCAATCAGGAAAATACCGCAGAGAACAGGAATCAAAAGTTCTTTTCGTAAAGCCAGAGATAGCGTGGCTATCACTCCACCGAGCATCAAACTACCGGTATCACCCATAAAAACCTGAGCCGGATAGGCATTGTACCATAAGAAACCGATACAAGCTCCCAGAAAAGCAGCACAGAAAATTACCATTTCTCCCGAGTTCGGGATGAGCATGATATTAAGGTACTCTGCAAATATTTTATTACCGGATAGGTAAGCGAAAATCGCCAGCGTCAAAACAATAATGGCCGAAGTCCCTGCGGCTAGTCCGTCAATACCATCTGTAATATTTGCTCCGTTAGAGACCGCAGTAATAATGAAAGTGCAGATAAAAACGTAAGGCAGCCAGGCCAGCGAATCAGGTAATAGATTACCAAGAATGCCATAATCAATTTCATTGCCTTTCATAAAAGGGACGGTGGTCGTGAGCTTGGCGACATCCATATATTCACCTGCCGAGCCGATATATTCACGAACCACTACATTGTCATTATAGTACAGAATAAGCCCAACGATAAGACCAAGGCCTACCTGCCCCACAATTTTGAAACGTCCCTTAAGGCCTTCTTTATCTTTTTTGAAAACCTTGATATAATCGTCAGCAAAGCCAATCATTCCTGTCCAAACGGTGGTGATAATCAAAAGAATGATGTAGACGTTATCAAGTCGAGCGAAAAGTAATACAGGAATTAATAAAGAGGCCAAAATGATGAAGCCACCCATGGTTGGAGTGCCCTTCTTCTGCATCTGTCCCTGAAGACCTAGGTCTCTGATGCTCTCTCCAATTTGCAGGTTTCTCAGTAGGTTAATGATGCGTTTGCCGAAAATGGCCGCAATCAGTAAAGATGCGATAGTAGCAGCAAAGGCACGGAATGAAATGTAGCGAAACACACCAGCTCCCGGAAAATCAAGAACTCTGTGCAGGTAGTCGAAAAGGGAATAGAGCATAGGATATTTTAGGCTTGGTCAAAGATAGAAAAATCATTGACCAGCCTTGGCCTTTTTGCTCAAAAAAGGTTTTTACAGTTCGCTTACACCAGCTCCCAAATCCCCCAGAAGTGATTGCCAGTAAACCGTGATATTGGGATTATTGACAGATGAAGAACTGGTCGGTTCGAAAGGAAGTACCATCTGAATATCGCAATTCAACAGATTGGCTTCCTCAAATTGACTCAAATCCTCTTCAGCCCACTGGTTGGCCTGGTCTGAACTTGTAGGTGCGTTCTTATGAAAGTCCCTGCCGTTTTTTTGACTTTGTACCATATCACTCAAAAAATAGGCCTTCACTTCAGAGCCATCTGCTGCGGCTTCAGAAAGAATCGGAATAGCCGCTTTCAGGTCTGTTTCCGCGTTTGAGCTTCCTCCATTTTTCTTATTCAGTTGAGCCAAACACTGACGGATAAATATATTCTTCTCTTTTTGAAGAGTCATTTCGTAACCGGTTTGAGCTGCCTCCAGATCGGTGGCATTCATTCCTTGCGTATTCTCTTTTTCTGTTCGACTGGTCAAACTGATGCTTTTGCCTTTCGCCGTGTTTTCATGCACAAAATAGATATCAATTTGATCGCCCGCCTGCCGTATATTTTCATCTACCACCTGCTTGAGCAATTGCTGGTATTTTTGGGCTACAAACGGTTTGCTGACGTCAACGCTGCTGGTTTTATCCATAAAGATGAGCGTATGAATAGGTTTTGAAGGACTGCTTTCCGTCGTAGTTTCTGAATCTGAACAGGAAAAAAGAAGTAGCCCTAAGGCTAAAGAAAGGAATACACGCATACTGAGGTTCAATTAGTCTAAGTAATGAGCATACGAAAGAACGGCTTTTTTAGTGTGAGCCCAAGCAATAATTGTTGAACGGCCGTTTTTGAATTTCAATAAAAGGCATCCTCAAAATGAACAATTTCAAAAGGCCTCACCGTGATCGCGATCAGGTCAAAACGCACTTTGCCGTCCCAATCATTTTGATTCAGATAAATATCAGCACCTTTGATCAGAAAATTCTGTTTGGCTTTACCAGCATTATCTTCAGGGAGCCCATGATCCTGATCGCCGCGAAGTTTTACCTCCACAAAAACCAGCCATTCGCCCTGCCGGGCAATAATGTCAATTTCATATCTGCTGGCCTGATAGTTTCGCTCGATAATCTCGTAACCTTTAGCCACCAGAAAGTCCACGGCCCATTGTTCGCCCTTTTCACCAACTTTTCTCTTATTTTTGGCCATAGCACCTTTTTGTTGTGTTCTTCGTTTTGTTCAAAATGGAGGATTGTGTCTGAAGCTTCATGCAAAATAAGAAAGTAAATATAGAGGACCTTGGTTTGATTGATTATCAGGAAGCCTGGGATTACCAGGAAAAACTTTTTGACCATACGGTACAAATCAAGCTATCGAACAAAAAGGAGAATAAAGACGAGCCCACGCCCAATAAAATTCTCTTTTGTCAGCATCCTCATGTTTATACACTGGGTAAAAGTGGTAAACAGGAGCACCTTTTGCTGGATGAAAAGGGCCTTAAGGAAAAAGAGGCTCGATTTTATAAAATCAATCGCGGGGGTGATATTACCTATCACGGTCCTGGTCAATTGGTGGTTTATCCCATTCTTGATCTCGATAATTTCTTTACAGACATTCATAAGTATATGCGATACCTGGAGGAGGCCGTGATACAAACGTTGGCACATTACGGCATTTCAGCCGGAAGGGTAGATGGGTATACCGGCGTTTGGTTAGAGGAAGATAAAGATAGAAATCTGGGTGAAAGAAAAATATGTGCTATGGGAGTAAAGGCGAGTCGATGGGTGACTATGCACGGTTTGGCTTTGAATGTCAATGCTGACCTATCCATGTTTAATAATATTGTAGCCTGTGGCATTCAGGATAGAGCCGTGACGTCAATGGAAGCAGAATTGGGCAAAACTTTGGATATTCAGGAAGTAGCCTTGGTGATGGAAGGCCAGTTGATCAATCTTTTTGAAATGGAGAAAATATGAGCAGTTTTCTACTCCCCTATCAATTGAAAAACCGGAATGTCTTCAGAATTGCTCATGGTAATCGCACAGAGACATCAACGTTATTGATCCAAATAGAAAAGGAGGGATTCACCGGCTTGGGTGAGGCCGCCCACGTCCCCTACTATGGTATTTCGGTGGAGCAGTCTGTTCGTCAGATTCAGGAAGCCTGGAAGGAGCTGTATCCCTTAGTTGGAGAAGGTTTTGAGCCTTTTTGGGAAAAAGCGAATGCACTCATGAATGGCAATCATTTCGCCCTGTGCATGCTTGATCTTGCTCACCACGATTGGCAGAGTAAAAAAAATGGGAAGAGTTTGGGTGAAAACCTGGGAGTCCATCTTTCAAAGACGCCGATTTCCAGCTATACCATCGGTATAGATTCGGCAAAGGCAATGGCTGAGGTGATGGAGGGGTCAGATTTTCCGGTATTTAAAATCAAACTGGGGTCTGATGATGATGAGTCGTTGATCAAAGCTTTGAGAGAAAAATCAGGCAAGCCTTTTCGCATTGATGTGAACGGTGGCTGGAGTCTTGAGTATGCAATAAAAATGTTACCGGTGCTAAGGGAAATCGGTGGAGTTGAATTCTTGGAACAACCGTTGGCCAAAGGTGTAATTAAGGAAAACGGTCAAATCAAAAAAGTAACAGAGCTCCCCTTGTTTGCTGATGAAACCTGCATGTTTAAAGAGGACGTTCGTAAAGTTGCACCCTATTTTGATGGGATTAATATCAAGCTCAGTAAGTGCGGAGGTATTACCCCGGCTCTTGAAATGATACAAGAAGCCCGGGAGCTGGGTTTGCAGATTATGCTGGGTTGTATGACTGAAAGTAGTGCGGGTATCTCGGCAATGGCACATATCGCGGCACTGGTAGATTTTGTGGATATGGATGGTGCCAATATGATTACCAATGACCCTGTAGATGGTGTGGAAATTAAAGCAGGGGTTGCGGAGTTTAAAAAGAGAAATGGGCATGGAGGCCTGATAAAAGATGAGTTTCTCAAAGAGGGAATTATTACGTTATGACCGGCAGATAAAAATCCCTGAGTTTGGCCTGAAGGGTCAAAAAAAACTTAGGGAAAGTTCTGTATTAATCATCGGCTGCGGTGGTTTAGGAAGCCCCGTGTCCATGTATTTGGCAGCTGCTGGTGTTGGGAAAATAGGTTTGGTGGAAAACGACGTTGTGGATGAAAGTAATCTGCAACGCCAGATTCTCTACACCGAAGAAAATGTGGGTAAGTCAAAAATTGACCTTACCGAGAAGAGACTCAAATCATTAAACGGAAATATTATTATTGAGAAGTTTTCCAGGCGTTTTGATAGTTCTAACGCTTTGGAAATTGTGGAAAACTATGATCTGGTTATCGACGGATCCGATAATTTCCCGACCCGATATCTTGTGAATGATGCCTGTGTGTTGAAAAACAAACCCTTTGTTTCGGGAGCGATCTATCGCTTTGAGGGTCAGGTGTCTGTATTTAATTATCAGGGTGGGCCCACCTATCGTGATTTGTTTGCCAGCCCGCCATCGGAAGAAATGGCTCCGAATTGTGCCACTGCTGGTGTTTTGGGTATGATGGCCGGAATCGTCGGCTCTCTTCAGGCCACAGAAGCGATTAAAGTCTTGACGGGTTTAGGGGAAACCCTCTCAGGAAAACTATTGCTGATTGATGCTTTAGGGATGAATTTCAGGAAGGTGAAAATTTTCAAAAATACGGACCTTGCTCCGGTTACCGAATTGATTGATTACGAGGCTTTTTGTGGTATTGATCATTCTGTTTTAGAGTCGATTTCATTTGAAAAGTTCAAAGAGCTCAATCCTGAAAAAGTACAATTGGTTGATGTTCGTGAAGCTAATGAATATGAGCTGGATAATCTTGGTGGTGAACTTATTCCTTTATCTGAAATTGAGGAGCATATTCCAAGAATTAGACGTGATGGCACGGTGGTGATTCATTGCCAGTCAGGCATGAGAAGTCGGCAGGCAATTCGTTTATTGAAAGAAAAATACGGTTTTGATAATCTTCTCAATCTGGAGGGAGGAATGAACGCGGTTTGATTAGCCCCGCTCTTCCATAAACTCTTGAAGAATAATGGTGGCGGCTATCTTGTCCAAACTACCTTTTTGACGACGATCCTTCTTTTTAACACCGCTATCGATCAGGCTACGCATCGCCATTTTTGAGGTGTAAGCTTCGTCTACAAAATGAATTTCTTTGTCAGGAAACTCCTTCTTTAGCTTTTCCGTAAAATCACGGACAAGTGGAGAGGCGTGTGTGTCAGACCCATCTAAACTTAGCGGATGGCCAATAACAAAAGCCTCCACCTCTTCATTTTGACAATATTTTTTAAGGTAATCCATGAGCTGGGAGGTGGGTACGGTCTCCAGAGCTGTGGCTATAATCTGTAAAGGATCGGTCACAGCCAGTCCGGTACGTTTACCGCCGTAATCAATGCCCATGATTCTGGCCATTACTAGAAGCGTTCAGTTTCAGAGAAGAAGAAGGCTGATTCTAAGGCTGCATTCTCATCAGAGTCAGATCCGTGAACGGCGTTTTCACCTTTTGATTTGGCATATTTCTTTCTGATGGTGCCTTCTGCGGCCTCTGCTGGGTCTGTGGAGCCGATAAGTTCTCGATAGTCGGCCACAGCATTTTCTTTTTCCAGAATCATCGGGATAATTGGTCCTGATGACATAAACTCACAAAGCTCATCGTAGAAAGGTCTTTCTTTGTGCACTTCATAGAACTTTCCGGCAAGTTCCGGGCTGAGTTTCATTTTTTTCATGGCCACTACTTTAAAGCCACCGGCTTCAATCATCGCTATAATACCGCCAATATGATTATTCGCCACGGCGTTGGGCTTAATCATGGTTAATGTTCTGTTTCCGGACATGTTCTAATCACTTATGTTTCATGCAAAGCTATAATTTTTGAGCAAAAACCCGCAGGATTAGTATTTTCTATCACTGTATAAACTGTGAATTATGCTTTGTACCTTTGCCCTCCGATTTCGAGATATGAAGCAATTGTTTACAGAAAGTGCCGGTCAAAAAGCTGATTTTCTGGAGTTTCTGAAAACTCCAAGGAGAATTGTTGTGACGGCCCATCAGAACCCGGATGGGGATGCCTTCGGCTCAATTTTAAGCCTGTACGAGGTTTTGAAACAATTGGGTCATCAGGTGCACGCAATAAGCCCCACTGATCATGCCGATTTTCTAAACTGGATGCCCAATGTAAAGGAGGTCATCAATTTTGAAGATAAACTTGAAAGGGGGCGTGCTGAGCGGTTAATAGAAGAGGCAGAGTTAATATTTTGTCTTGACTTTTCGGCCCTTGACAGGCTAAAAGATATGCACACCCCGGTAAAGGGATCAGAGGCTAGAAAGGTGATGATTGATCATCATCAACAGCCTGAAGATTTTGCAGATTTTGTCTATTGGAATGTAAAAGCCGCTGCTACTTGTGAGCTTATTTATTGTCTCATTGAAGACCTTGATTGGCTTTCTTATATCAATCAAAACGTTGCGACTTGTATTTACACCGGTATTTTGACCGACACCGGGTCTTTTAAATTTGACAGTACTTCAAAACAAGTTCATCGTATTGCCGGTGAGCTGATTGATAAAGGTATAAACCCGAATAAAATCAGTAGAAAACTTTTTGACCAAAATAGTTTTGATCGCCTGAAGTTCATGGGCTACGCTTTGGGCGAAAAATTGATATATCTTCCTGAATATCGCGTTGCCTATTTCGTGTTTAATTCTGAAGAACAAGAAAAATTTAACCTCAAAAAAGGAGATACCGAAGGACTGGTGAACTATGGTTTGTCCATTGCCGGAGTAGTAATGTCGGCCATTTTTATTGAGAAAGATAACCTTATCAAAATGTCTTTTCGGTCAGTAGATGATTTCTCAGTGGCCGACTTTGCCAGAAATAATTTTGAGGGCGGAGGCCATAAAAATGCAGCGGGAGGTAGATCAAATGAAAGTCTTGAGCAAACCGTTAAAAAGTTTCTGGGCTTATTGCCTGACGTAAAAGATGAATTACTGGTACAACCAACATAAAATTTAACGCATTTATTAAAAACAAAAGAATGAACCTAAAAAACACCCTTTCTATTTTAGCCCTTGCGGCTTTTGCATTTTCATGCAATCAGTTTAAAGTAACTGAGGCTGAAGATGGCAGTAAAATTCAATATCACGCAAAAGGTGAAGGCGACCAATCTCCTCAGGTGGGGGACTTTGTAACCTTTGATCTGAAAATTATGTCTGATGTTGACTCTGTTTTTAAAGATACCTGGGCAGAAGGGGCTCCTCTGGAGATTCCATTGCCAGAGCCGGAGTTTAAGCCGTCTTTCGAAAGTGCTCTACAGTACTTGCACGTGGGTGATAGTGCAACCGTTTTTGTTTCTGCTGACTCTCTTTTTGGTCGTATCGGCCAGCCATTGCCTCCGGGGGTTTCTCCGGGTTCAGATTTGAAGTTTCTTGTTTCTCTCAAAGGCATTAAAACAGCGGCTCAGTTCGAGGAATCAATGCAGGAGAAGAGAAACGCTGAGGGAGACGTCATTGCTGAGTTTGTGGGTGAAAACCTAAAAGGGGCTACTAAGCTTGAAAATGGAATCTATTATACGACAGAAAAAGCAGGCTCCGGAGCAACGGTAGCTCAGGGAGATACCGTAGAGGTAAGTTATGTAGGTAAGTTTATGGACGGCAACGTTTTTGACGAAAACGAGTCTTTCCAGTTTCCTGTAGGAATGGGTTATGTAATTAAAGGATGGGATGAAGCGTTGAAAACTATGAAAGTAGGTCAGAAGTCAACCTTTGTGATTCCTTCGCAATTAGGATACGGTGACAGAGGAGCAGGCCCGATTGCCCCTTTCACACCATTAGTTTTTGATATTGAATTAAAGAAAATCGGGAGAAAGTAATAGTATATGAAAGGTTTGAAGTTTGCACTTTTATCGCTGCCGGTTCTTTTTATGGCCTGCGGCAAAGGTTTTGTTGAGAATGATTTAGAGAAGTATCAAAAAGAAAATGTGGCTGAAATACGGGCACATCTTGATGCTAAGAATTTGACAGATTTCGATGAGGATCTCAATACAGGAATTTTTTGGAAAATTACTCAGGAAAACCCTCAGGGAGAAGCTGCGAACGGCTTAAACCGAGTTCATGTGTCTTGGAAACTTTCAACGCTGGCAGGTGCTGAATTGTACAAAGTTGCGGCGGAAGATTCCCTTTTCTTTGATTATAACTTATCCATATTTCAGGGTTTTTTGATTGCATTGAATACGCTGAGAGAAGGGGAAAAGGGGACTTTCTTTATTCCCTCTGTATACGCTTTTGGGGGTACCCCCCCGGCAAGCCTAACGGGTCTTGGACAATGGGAACCGGTTCAACTTGAAATGGAAGTCATTAAAATGTACTCAGAAACTGAGTTGATGGATTGGTTTATTTCAAGTAATAATCTTAGAGAGCCTGAGGTAACGAATATCGGAGTGAGAGTGGTTCGCCAATCAGCTGACCGACCGGAAACAAAAGACGTTGAAGCAGGCGATGATATCAATCTCAGATATAAAGGCTATTTTATTACGAAGGGAAAGGAGGTTTTTGATGAAGGAACCTTTGATTACACAGTGGGAAGTGGAGGATTAATTACAGGTTTTGAGAATGCTCTTACAAAAATGAGGGTAGGGGAGAAGGTGACTATTCTTATACCATCTGAATACGCTTACGGTACACAAGGCTCCGGGAGCATTCCTCCTAATACACCTATTGCCTTTGACTTAGAAGTCATTAGCTTAAATTAAGAGTAAGTATTTATTATTTTTCAAAAGAAGGCCGTAAGGCCTTTTTTTATGAATGCTTCATTGATTTATCTAAGAAAAAGCCTAATATATCTAAGAATATGAATGAAGAATAAAAGATGGAAAAATAATTAATTTTAGAAATAATATTCTTCAAAACGCATATTGAACACCTCCTATTGGTTCCATAATTATTTAAAAGAACTATTCTGTTTTGTTGTACTTTGTCAAGAATATTCGTTTTCTGGTTTGTTAGCATTATTCTTACATCTATATTTGCGGCCAAATAAAGAGCACGGCTCAATAATCGAAAGAATTATGTCAGAAGTTGCAGAGAAAAATCATTACACCGAAAGCGAGCTTGCTGAGTTTGAAGCCATTATTCTCAAGAAGCTGGACGCCACAAAAAGTGAAATTGAATTCATAAAACGCACCCTAAGTCGTCAGGATGATAACGGGACCGACAATACGGCGGTTGGAAGTAAGACCTTGGAAGATGGAGCGGATATGCGTGAAAAGGAGCGTTTGAATCAGTCGGCTGGTCGATTGTCAAAATTTGCTACGCAATTAGAGGCGGCTTTGATAAGGATCAAAAATGGCACTTACGGTATTTGTAAGGATACTGGGAAACTGATTCCTGCTGAGAGATTGAGAGCTGTACCTCATACGCAGCAGACCATCGAGGCCAAACTGGCCCAGCAATAACATTTGAACAACCTATATTTAACCCTAACTTGGCCGCCAATTATCAATTGGCGGTTTTTTTATGTCCAGATTGTTCTATTTCCTGCTTTTTTCGGGTTATCTGGCATATGCGTGTATTCCAGATAGCAGAAGTCAGTTTGGCCTGTTGTTCACAATCTATGCCTTTGTTTTTCTCATTTATCTTTTCAATCCGGGGAAGAACCTGATTCAAAAAAAAGAGGGTTGGATCTTCTTCCTGGCCTGTTCAATACCGCTTTTCTTTAAAGTACCTCTTCTTTCAGATGATGTTTATCGATTTATTTGGGATGGTCGCTTGTCAATCTCCGGCATAAATCCTTTTCTGTATTTACCCTCTGAACTTGGTTCGTACCCTGATTTATTTCCGAAACTCAATTCTCCTCAGTATTACAGCGTTTACCCCCCTTTCAAGCAATACATTTTTGCGATTTCAGCCTTTTTGGCAGGAGGAAGCGAAGAGTTAAATATCTTTTGGCTGCGACTCTTTATTATGTTGTCAATGCTATCGGGGCTCTATTTTTTTCGCAAAATATTGAGCTTATTAAAAAAAGACGAAATTGACCTTTATTGGTTAGCCTTCAATCCTCTTATTCTGATCGAAAGTTTAGGTAACCTACATTTTGAGGTTGTTGTTTTATCTCTGCTTTTGAGCTCTTATTTCGTTTTTCTGAAATCAAAAAGTATCAGTTGGTCCGCAGTTCTATTTGGTTTGGCTGTTTCAGTAAAGCTCATTCCTTTAATCCTTTTGCCATTAATTCTGAGGAAACTCGGGCTCAAAAAGGGGCTGGTTTTTTCGCTTTTTGTTTTGATTGTGAATATAATCCTGTTTATACCCTTCTACAGCCCTCAGTTTTTTGTCAATTTTGGCGATTCTCTTGATCTCTATTTTCACAGTTTTGAGTTTAATGCAGGCCTGTATTATTTGCTCCGAGAAATTGGCTTTGCTTTAACAGGTTTCAATACCATTCAATATTTGGGTACCGCACTGGCTTTGATAGATCTGTTTTTAATAATCTTGATTTCTTCGCAGGCGAAATCTTTTTTGGAAGCTGTTGTGCTGATCCTTTCAATTCACCTATTGATGAGTACTACTGTGCATCCCTGGTACATTATTCCTTTGATGGGTCTATCATTTTTAACTCACTTAAAATATCCGCTGGCCTGGTCTGGCCTTATTTTTCTGTCTTACGAGGCATACCATATAGAAATGGTGAAAGAGAATCTTTGGCTAACAGCCTTCTCTTATTTACTCCTGTTTGTTTTCATATTTTTTGATTCCAGACAAAAGAGAATCGGGACTTTCTGATAATCCTCCAATTTTTCGCTACTTTTTGAGAAAGATGTCTTAAAAAAATCCAAAAATTGAAAGGCCTTAATTTGTTTTCTTTTAAGGACTTTTTAATTTTGCACTCCGAAAATCAAGACTGATAAGCATAAATTTATAATAAATGGCAAACATTGGTAAAATTTCTCAGGTAATTGGGCCCGTTGTGGACGTTAGCTTTGAAGGTGAAGGCTCGCAGATTCCTGCTATTTTGGATGCCCTTTCTGTGGTAAAGCCAAATGGACAGACAGTAATCATGGAAACCCAGCAACACCTGGGAGAAGATAGAGTTAGAGCCATTGCGATGGACTCTACCGACGGTCTTCAGCGTGGAATGGATGTTACCCACCTGGGATCACCAATCACAATGCCTACAGGTGAAGAAATTAAAGGTCGTCTTTTCAACGTTGTTGGAGAGGCTATTGATGGTCTTGGGGAAGTAAACACCAAGGGAATGTCAATTCACCGTGCCGCTCCGAAATTTGAAGAGCTTGCAACAGCAACAGAAGTACTTTATACAGGTATCAAAGTAATTGACCTGATTGCCCCTTATGTAAAAGGTGGTAAAATCGGTTTGTTCGGTGGTGCAGGTGTTGGTAAAACAGTATTGATTCAGGAGCTGATCAACAACATTGCAAAAGCATATGAAGGTCTTTCTGTATTCGCCGGTGTAGGTGAGCGTACCCGTGAAGGTAACGACCTGCTTCGTGAGATGATTGAATCTGGTATCGTGAAATACGGCGAAGAGTTCAAAAAATCAATGGAAGAAGGCGGATGGGATCTTAGCAAAGTTGATAAAGATGCTTTGAAGGATTCTCAGGCTACCTTTATTTTCGGTCAGATGAACGAGCCTCCGGGAGCACGTGCACGTGTAGCCCTTTCTGGTCTTACTGTAGCGGAGCACTTCCGTGATGGTGATGGCGAAGGAAAAGGACGTGATATCTTGTTCTTTATTGATAATATCTTCCGTTTTACCCAAGCGGGTTCTGAAGTATCAGCCCTTTTAGGTCGTATGCCATCAGCCGTAGGTTACCAGCCGACATTGGCAACTGAAATGGGTGCCATGCAGGAGCGTATTGCTTCTACAAAGAACGGATCAATTACTTCGGTACAGGCCGTTTACGTACCTGCTGATGACTTGACTGATCCGGCTCCGGCAACAACGTTTGCTCACTTGGATGCTACCACAGTACTTTCTCGTAAGATTGCTGAGCTAGGTATCTACCCTGCGGTGGATCCATTGGATTCTTCTTCAAGAATTCTTTCAGCGGAGGCTTTGGGTAATGCTCATTATGACACTGCTCAGCGTGTGAAAAACATTCTTCAGCGTTACAAAGAACTTCAGGATATCATCGCTATTCTTGGTATGGAAGAACTTTCAGATGAAGATAAGCTGGTTGTATCTCGTGCTCGTCGTGTGCAGCGTTTCCTTTCTCAACCATTCTTTGTGGCCGAGCAGTTCACAGGTTTGAAAGGAGTTCTTGTTGACATCAATGACACCATCAAAGGCTTTAACGACATCATGGATGGTAAGTATGATCACCTTCCTGAAGCTGCGTTTAACCTTGTAGGTACCATAGAAGATGCAGTTGCCAAGGGTGAGAAACTTCTTGCTGAAGCTAATAAGTAAAGAAAATAGACACGAGACACAGGACGTAAGACAAAAGACTTTTTAGTCATTCATCTTACCGGAATAGTCTGAAATATTAAGATTTATGATTCTCGAAATTATAACACCAGATAAAAACGTTTTTAACGGTGAGGTTTCAGTAGTGACCCTTCCCGGTAAAAATGGTGAATTTCAGATTCTGAAAGATCACGCTCCATTAGTGAGTACTCTTGCTAAAGGAAATCTGACCTATGACCAAGGAGGAAAATCAGAAACCTTATTGGTAGATGGTGGTGTGATTGAAGTTTCAAATAATAAAGTATTGGTTTTGGCCGAAGCGGTTTTAGACGCTGAAGCATAATCAGGATCATTAAGAAATTGAAAGCCTCGCAAATGAAAGTTTGCGGGGCTTTTTCTTTTTAAATTCAATCAAAACCTTCGCTTTTTGTCTGCTTTAAGGATTAAGTTTGTTTGAATTTTTTGAAAACCTATGGGCATAAAATCATTTCTGAGTAAACCTTTAGCCGCCATAACGGCATCACAACAAAAAAAATGGATGCAAAATGCTGTGCAAACCCAACACAGCTGGAGGGAAAAGATTGTTCACAAAGCGAGTCAGACGGTTTACGGGAAGGATCATAAGTTTGGTGATATCAACACCTATGAAGATTTCAAACACGCTGTTCCGGTCAATGATTACGAAGGGATAAAACCCTATGTCGAGCAAATTTTGGAGGGTAAAAATGATATCCTTTGGCCGGGTAAGCCCCTTTATTTTGCTAAAACATCGGGCACAACCTCAGGTGTAAAGTATATCCCAATTAGTAAAGATTCGATTGGGAATCATATTGGCTCTGCTAAAAATGCCTTGCTCAATTATATTCATGAAACGGGAAACAGCCGTTTTTTGGATCATAAACTCATTTTTCTATCCGGAAGCCCTGAAATGACCATGCAAAGCGGCGTGCACACCGGTAGACTTTCGGGAATATCAAATCATCATGTACCAGGCTATTTGAAAACAAATCAATTGCCTAGTTATGAGACGAATTGCATTGATGACTGGGAACAAAAACTGGAGAAAATCATTGATGAAACGATTGATCAACCAATGAGCCTGATTAGCGGAATACCGCCATGGGTACAGATGTATTTTGATAGAATTCAGCAGAGAACCGGTAAGCAGATCAAAGATGTTTTCCCTGATTTTGATCTTTTTGTTTATGGGGGTGTCAATTTTGAGCCATATAAGGCTAAGCTATTTGAGTCTATCGGAAAAAAGATTGACTCTATTGAGCTATATCCAGCCTCAGAAGGTTTTATCGCCTATCAGGATAAATTCGAGTCAGAGGGTCTTTTAATGCTTTTGAATGATGGTATTTTCTATGAGTTTATTCCTGCTGAAGAATATTTTGACGAGAATCCAACACGTTTGAGTATTGAGGATGTGCAGTTGAATAAAAACTACGCCCTGATAATCAATAGCAATGCCGGTCTTTGGGGCTATTCCATAGGAGATACAGTCAAGTTTGTGTCACTTGATCCTTACCGAATTATCGTTTCGGGTCGTATTAAGCACTTTATTTCGGCTTTTGGGGAGCATGTCATTGGTGAGGAAGTTGAGAAAGCAATGAAGTACGCCTGTGAGCTGCATCCTGAAGTTGAGATTGTAGAATTCACCGTGGCTCCAATGGTAACTCCAAAAGAGGGCCTACCTTATCATGAATGGCTGATTGAGTTTGCCAGCGAACCTAATGACATGAAAGCCTTTGCAAAAGACCTGGATGAAAAACTTGTCAAACTAAACGTGTACTATAAGGACCTGATCGTCGGTAGTATTCTGAAGCCCCTTGTTGTTAATTCTTTGAGAAGAAATTCTTTCATCGATTATATGAAATCCATAGGTAAGCTGGGTGGACAAAATAAGGTGCCAAGGCTTTCAAACGACCGTAAAATTGCTGATCAGCTTCACCAGATCAATGCGTAATTTTTTTCTTTTTCTGTTCCTTTTGGGGTCTTTCAGATCTTCTTTTGCTCAGTTTGATAAAATCGAGCTTGAAAATAAGATCCATGATTCGCTTGAGTGGCTCGCCAATGCACAGGAGAAAGAAACAGTAGGGGACAGTATTTTCAGAGGAGAATGGCCTTCAACCATGGGTCTGAAAAACCGTTTTCTATACTTGGGTAAGGCAATACCTTTTCGTGACTCCAATTGCTTTACGCAAGCCAATGTTTTTAACACCTTGGCTGAAATTTACCTTAAAGATTCCTCAAAGAAAGAGATCTTACCGATGCTTGAACTCGCCCTGCCGGAGTTATTAAGCTATAGGGATAGTCTTACATTCAACTTTTGGAAAAAACTAGAGCCAAATATTCCATTGAGTCGAAAGGAACCACACCCTGAGAATTATTTGGCCCACAGACCTACTAATTTTGAGCTTAAAACACGCTTCATCAATAATGCTGCTGATATAGCAAACGATGCCGACGATACTTCAACCGGTAATCTCGCCTTATTTTATGCTAACGAAGTTTTTTCAATTAAACGGAAAATTCCTTCGCAAAATCTTTACGATTCGTATATAGACAGAAACAGGAACAATTACCATTGGTTTAATTATATCCATAAAATACCACGGCCAAGTAATGCGTATATGACCTGGCTGGCCCCGGAGGTACAATTTAAGCATTGGAGTTTCCCGTGGCAGGTCGCTCATAATCTGGTGTTTTTTTTACCGGCTAGCAGCTGCTTCCCTCACCCTTATGATAGCTATGTTCCCTGGGGAGCCAATGATATCGATGCCGTCGTGAATTGTAATGTGCTCAATTTTCTGGCAAAGACGGGTCAATTAGAAGAATCTCTAGGGAAAGAAGGAGCGGTGAACCTATTGAAATATGTAGTGGGGAAGGAAAGATGGAGCCGAGCAGGAATCTACTATCCCAATCGCTTTTATATTCACTACACCATCTCAAAAGTGTATCCCTATTTCCTTGAGGAATTAGCTCATGAAGCCAACATTCTTAAAATGCATCTGATTTCTTCGCAAAACATGGACGGATCTTTTTTTAGTCGAAAGAAGGTCAACAAGAAGGATGTGCTGCAAAGCACTGTTTATGCTTTGGAAGCCATGTTGAACCTCAAAGAAGCCGGAGTAGAAATTCCAAAAGAAAATATTGATAAGGCTCTTGAATTTATTCTAACCCATGAAATCAGAGATGACAAAGGAATCCACTGGAACGGCGGAGTCTTTTTTTCTGGCGGTACCGTGGTGAGAAATGCTCTGTATTTTAAATCCGATGCCTATACCACCGCTTTAGTGGCTCAGGCTATACAGAAGTATTTAGCTCTCTTTTATGGTGAGCTTGAGTAAAGTTCGGGCCGAGCCTATGGCAATGGCCGTATTTTCTGAAGTAAACACCGCTTCATAAATACTGAAATCTTTATGCAGCTTTTTACCGAAAACTTTGTGGTTTCCATGGTGGTCTCCAAGAACGATTTGACCGTTGCAGGCCGGGTAAAGCTCATATTTGGCGTTTGCTGTTCTTCCCCAAATGAGGCCTGAGTGGTTCATCACCACTTGTTTGTCATTGAAATAAACCCTTCCTTTTTTACCAATCCATCCACCGGTGGCGATATAGTCTTTCTCTGAGGTGAATTGAATTTCATGAAAAATACTGTTGCCAATTTTCTCCTGCTTTTGCCATTGGCCCTCCTCCAGCTTGAAAAGGTGCGTTTTATTCAGCGTATACATTAAAGCATAGAGCTGGTTGTCAAACGGATTTTTCTTCACACACCAGACCATTTTGAACGGATTGGAATAAATCTCTTTCCATGTAATGCCTCCGTCAATAGATTCCAGAATAAAACCCTCAGGGACTGTTTTTTTGGAATGAGCAATTTTTGAATTGCCTCCGCTGATATAGATTTTATCGGGAGACATTACAGCCAGATTATAAAAACAGGCGTCTTCGTATCCTGCTATCTGCCGGCTTGTCCAGGTTCCATTATTCAAGTTATGGGTGTAAATAACGCCTTTGTCGCCACTGGCAATAATCGTTTCCTCGTCAAGCATATCCATTTTGTAGATATCCAGATTTTTTGAGGGGTAACTGATATTTGTTAATTGACCGTCAGCCGTATATTTTTTCAGAGTGCCATATTTACCGCAAATCCAGTAGTCGTCTTTGACCTGAAGAATATCGTAATAGGAAGAGTCACTGTACGAATTGCCTTGTTGAAGAACCTCAATTACCATTTCCTGAGCTTGGGAAAAGCACCAGCAAAATGCACACAGGCCGGTAAGTAGTATTTTAATTTTCAGGCTCAAGTTAAAGTTTACTCAAAGGCGTTCTTATAAACGAGGTTGATACAATGAATCTACAAAAATAGAGACCCGAACAGATTTTCCTAATTTCTCAACAAGATTCAATTTTCCAGCGAAAATGAATCCGCATCTTTTGAAACGGGAAATTTCTCACGAAACTCTTCCAATGCTATTTTTGAGAGATGCACCTGAAGTAGTCCGGGGTTGCTTTGTAGTTTATCAATAATGGTGCCTTTTGCATCAATAGCCTGAGTTTCACCAACATAATTTATACCTGTTCCATCTGAACCCACACGGTTTGTTGCAAGAATATAGGTCTGATTTTCAATGGCACGAGCTTTCAAAAGGGTATTATATACCTCCATACGTGGTTCAGGCCAGTTAGTGACATAAATACCGATATCATAATGAACCGGTGTATTTCTTGACCAAACAGGAAAGCGAAGGTCATAACAAATTAATGGACGAATTCGCCAACCATGCCACTCAACGGTCATAGCCTCCTGACCAGCGGTGAATTGCTTGCCCTCATTACCCATGCTGAATAAGTGTCTTTTGTCGTATTTAGACGTTTCGCCGTCGGGTTTCACAAACAAAAGTCGATTGAAAACATTCTCATCTTCCAGGATAAGCAGAGAGCCACAGATAGCAGCGTTGTGCCGGGCGGCCATCTGTTTCATCCACTTATGGGTGTTGAAATTCATGGGTTCGGCAAATTCTTTCGCTTTTGATGTAAAACCGGTTGAGAAGGTTTCCGGCAGAATAATCAGATCGGTCTGATCATTTGTTTCACTCAACATCTCTTCCAGTTCTGCCCTGTTGGCTTCCGGACTTTCCCAGTGGATATCAGGTTGAACAAGGCAGACGGAGAGTATGTCTTTCATGATTTACTTTTTGTAGAACCTCATTTTATAATCGGCATTGACCTTACCCTTAGAGATATTAGTAAGCTTCTTTTTAAGCATCTGCTTTTTCAAAGGACTAACATGATCGGTAAACAGAATGCCATCTATATGATCGTATTCATGCTGAATTATTCTGGCAGCAATATCTTCGTAAACTTCAGTATGCTCGTTCCAGTCAGTATCAAAGTAACGAATGGTCACTTTTTCAGGGCGGTAAACATCAGCTCTTACATCCGGGATACTCAGGCAACCCTCTTCATAAGGCCAGTCGTCACCATCTTCTTCAAGAATTTCCGCATTGATAAACACTTTTTTGAAACCTTCAAGGTGAATATTCGAAGGTTCACCCTCTTCACGATTGTCATTGATTTGCTGACCATCAACTACAAAAACCCGAATGTCTTTTCCTATTTGCGGAGCAGCCAAACCTACTCCTGACGCCGCATACATGGTTTCAAACATGTCTTCTGAAAGTTTTTTGACATCTATTTCATCCTTTTCAATATCACGGCATTCTTTTCTTAATACAGGATCGCCGTAGGCCACAATCGGGTAAATCATTCGCTTTTTGTTCAAATTTTTGCAAAAATAAGCAATCCGAATGGATTCTACCGGAGTTGCTTCCGAAGGATAATTCGGTTTTGGTAGCTTTCGTTCCGTGGTTCTACGCGAATAATATCAAAGCCTCTTTGCAAAGCAAATATTAGCATGGGTTTCAGATAGTTTCTGGTTTTGAATTCAATTTTTTCAAAGCCATTTTCTTTTGCAATTTCTTCCTGTTTTTCAGCCAATAGTGTAACCAACCTGTTTTTTCTAAACTGCGGAATTACTCCACCCATCCAGCTGTAAAAGACGCCAGATTTGTCACTTTCATAACCTATTTTGAAACCCGCAGGCTGGCCGTCCACAAAGGCAATTAAAATAATATGGCGTTTACCATTCAGACGATTTTCATATTCGTTCAAAGGATAGGAGTCTCCGGCAAACTCAGGAATTAAACAGGCTATTTGGTAACATTCTTCCACAGAACCGTGTTTTATAGACACTTGCATTGAATTCAGGCTTAATTTTTTGAATATTCAGGCGTGAAGATCGTTTTCTTAGGACACAAACTTGCTAAAGGAAACGTATACACTATAGTCCTTGGTGCGATTTTTGCCTTAATTATTGAACTAAACGATGAGAATATCCCCAAAACATTTTATGTTTTCCGGGCTGCTTTGGATTATTTCTTTGGCAGGTCTGAAGGAGGGGTATGCTCAGACCATTTACGCCAGCAAGGCTTGTGCTATTGATTTAGAACGAGATCCTAACACAGGTCAAATTACAGGCTGCCCCAACCCAACTTATTTCTTTGATCAGGATTCTACCTCCAATAATTGGGTTTGGAGCTTTGGAGACGGCCAGCCACCAATAGGAGGAATGAGAAACCCGACATGGTATTTTCAGAGTACCGGCACCTACACGGTTTCTCTTTTTAAAACGAACCAGTCCGGAGTTCAAACACGGGTTACAAAAGAAATAACGGTTGGGGCTATGCCTCAGCAACCACTTTTTAATGGGCAGCCATCTACGGATACTACGGTTTGTTCAGGATCTCCATTAACCTTAAATCCTTTTGGATTAACAAACCCGACCCTTAATAACTATGACTATCTCTGGTTTCCCGGTGGCGATACTACAAAAACCATTACGGTTGACAGCTCCGGGTGCTATTCAGTCGAGGTTTTTGATAAGGTTACCCGCTGCTCCAGAACCGCCAAAATCACAGTTAATTTTTGTTATGAACCGGCATCCAGCGGCGGGGGTAATGAAAGATGGTATTTTGGGAATGGTGCTACTTTAGAGTTTCAGGGTACAGGTGAGGTAGCAGAAAGAGATTCGCTGGCTGAGTCTGGTTCTGTTTTTGGAGAAGCGGAACAAGATTCGGTGGTTTATCAACCTATTCCAGGAGGCTCAAATCCTTTAAATACAAACTCGGCCACGGCAATGGTCTATGGACCTTCAGGTGCTTTGGCCTTCTATACAGATGGTGTAAACATTTATGACGGAAATGATGAGCAGATTCTTGATTCTTTAGGATTAGGCACCTTATCCGGGAATAATACAGCCTCTCAGGCAGTGGCTATTGTTCCCAAGAGCAATTGTAACGAATGCCCTCATCACCAATACTATGTTTTCACTAAAGATAAAGATACCGGTCTTCTAAGCTACTCAGTGATTGATCTGAGGTATAACGAAGGCCTTGGAATGATCACGGAAAGAAATGTGCCGGTGGCTTATGATATTGCCGATAAGCTAGCTGTACGATCGGTGAATGACGGAGCGGGTTTCGAGTTGATTACCCATTCAGAAAATGGTTCTGAATTTCAATTCATGACCTTGGATACGCTTGGATTAATTACCAGAAGACAAACTTTAGGTGCACCTTATGCGAATGAAGAATCTCAAAATGGGTATTTGGTTTATAGCACGGATCAGGAATTATTGGCACAAGGTGTTGTGATAAATGGGCAGAATTACGTGCAGATTTTTGCCTATGACCCTGATACCCAGCAATGGTCCCAGATTAACTCTATTGAACTGGGAATTTCGGCACCACCTTCTGTTTATGGTTTATCATTTAACGAGGATAATCGCTTTTTATATGCTACAATAAGCGGAAATCCATCAGCCGGAGAGACATCCTACTTGCTTCAAATTCCTCTTTTTTTGGTAGATGATGCAACAATCTCCTCAGAAATTGAAATCATTTCTTCGTCAACAACAGACCAATACGGGGCTATTCAATTAGGCCCTCAAAACCCTCAGGCTCCGCGGGGGAAACAGCTGTACATGGTCGTTAACGGTGGTTCTCAAATAGCTTATATTCAGGAGCCCGATTTTCAGGGTGGGCCAGCTGCCGTTGGATTTATTGATGTAGCTAATGGAGTAGACTTAAACGGAACCAGTGGTCTTGGTTTACCTACCGTTGCTTACGCAGCTCAAAACCAAGAGGGGGGTGGTGTTTCAGCAACCTACTTCGGAAATTGTTTTAATTCTACCACCGCTTTAGAGACACAGAATATCTGTGACCCTATGCGAAATGAAGTGCTATGGGAGTTTGAAGATGGTACTACTATGAAGGGGCAAAATGTCAACTATACCTTTCCTAAGTTGGGTTGGAATAAAATCAAGGCAACGATAACGGTTTATAATACTTCACAGGTGAAGCGGGTGATTGATAATGCCATTCTCAATCAGATTATCAATCTGACGGAAACAGAATGTACGGAGATTGTTCTGGAAGACTCCATCTACATAAAACCATCACCTGAAATATCGCTGACTCCTCCTTTTTATGTTTGTTTAAGAGACAACCCAGTGGACCCTGTGGTGATAGATCCTGATGTAACTGGGGGAGATACCTTTGAATACCTGTGGCAAACATCTTTGGGAGTGCCTTTGACTGTAGGACCCAGAGATACGGCTCAGTACATACAAATACCGGATACTTATCTTTTGGATGTTGAAAATAATTTTGAATGCAGTACTCAGGAAACCGTTTTGGTGGAGTCTGGATGTATTCCAGATACCCAGTTTCCGACCGCTTTCACTCCAGGAGGTATGAACCCTACTTTTTCGTTCTATTACAAACACACCGATAATCCGAACCTCAAAATTTATAACCGCTGGGGTGAAATCGTTTTTGAAACCAATAATCTGGATACCACCTGGAACGGTACACTGAAAGGTTCTCCCGTACCCACCGGAGTTTATGCTTATGTGCTCACCTACGATGCCATTGATTTCCCGGAATGGGGTCGTCAAAAAGAAGTGGGCTCAGTCTGGATTTTACGTTAGGCGAATATAAATTTCTGCCAATCTTAGCTGCCTTCATCACAATTTGTATTTTTGACAAATTATCGGTTGTATAAATCAACATGAGAGAAGACTACCTGAATGCGGATAGTGAAAGCCTGAGCCCGATTGAGAAGGATATTGAGAGGGCTTTACGCCCGACGTCATTTGACGATTTTACGGGTCAGGCTAAGGTATTGGAAAACCTCAAAATTTTCGTTCAGGCTGCAAAACAAAGGGAAGAAGCCCTTGATCATGTTTTACTGCATGGCCCTCCGGGTTTAGGGAAAACCACCCTCTCGTACATTATTGCAAACGAGCTAAACGCAGGTATTAAAATTACCTCGGGGCCAGTCATGGATAAGCCCAGCGATCTGGCCGGCTTACTGACCAATCTGGAGGAAAACGATGTTCTTTTCATTGATGAAATTCACAGACTGAATCCCATTGTGGAGGAATATCTTTATTCGGCGATGGAGGATTATAAAATTGACATCATGCTGGATAGCGGACCCAATGCCCGTAGTGTTCAGATTTCTCTCAATCCGTTTACGCTGGTAGGAGCTACCACAAGAGCGGGCTTGTTGACGGCTCCATTAAGGGCGAGATTCGGGATAAATTCAAGACTGGAATATTATGATGCCGAATTGCTGAGCACTATTGTAGAACGATCGGCCTATATTCTAAAAACTCCGATTACCTTGGAGGGAGCTTTTGAAATAGCAAGGAGAAGTCGTGGAACACCACGTATTGCCAATAACCTTTTGCGTAGAACGCGTGATTTTGCACAGGTCAAAGGGGGAGGAAAAGTTACGCTGGATATTGCCAAAATGGCATTGGAAGCTCTCGATGTTGACGAACATGGTCTTGATGAAATGGATAATCGCATTTTATTTACGATCATTGATAAATTTAAGGGTGGTCCTGTTGGACTGAGTACTATTGCAACCGCCTGCGGAGAGGAGGCAGAAACCATTGAGGAAGTCTACGAGCCTTTTCTGATTCAGGAGGGTTTCCTGAAAAGGACTTCAAGGGGTCGTGAGGCTACAGAAAAGGCCTACAAGCACCTTAATATTGTCCCGAAACATAGAACGGGCGATTTGTTTGACTAACCTATGACAAAATTATAATGTATGAAATCATCTTCTGAAACCGTAAGAATTGAGCCTCGGGAACAATCAAAAGAAGTTCTCTTTGAACTGGCCTGGGAAGTGTGTAATCAGGTCGGTGGTATTTATACCGTAATAAGGTCAAAAGTACCGGCGATGGTTGAAAAATGGGGAGACGATTATTGTCTCATCGGCCCCTATTTTCCGCAAACTGCGGGTATCGAATTTGATGCTATTGAAGATGATTCTATTTTCAATAAAACAGCCAAGAAATTACAGAAGAACGGTTTTGATGTTCATTACGGACGCTGGCTTGTAACAGGCAGACCTCGGATCATTTTGCTTGATTTCAGTAAAATGATGGACAATGTTGACAAGTTGAAATTTGACTTATGGGAGAATCATCAGATCAGCACTATCAATGCCGAGCCGTTGGTAAATAGTGTTATTGCCTTCAGTCATATGATTGAGGAATACCTCAAATCTTTTGTGGATGATTACAGTAAAAAATATTCGGTAACCGCCCATTTTCATGAATGGATGTCTGCCATTCCGTTAATTAACCTTCGGAAAGAAAATAAGGATATTGCCACCGTTTTTACTACCCATGCCACCATGCTGGGAAGATATATTGCCGGCAATGTTGATAATTTTTACGAACACTTGCCATCCTATAACTGGCGTGAAGAAGCAAAAAATTATGGGATAGAAGCTCAGGCGGGGATTGAGCATGCTGCTGCTCAAAAATGCCATGTGCTTACCACCGTAAGTGATGTTACGGCTAAAGAATGCGAAGTGTTTTTTGAGCGTGAATGTGATCTGATTCTACCAAACGGCCTGAACATTACGCGGTATGCGGCTACGCACGAGTTCCAAAATCTGCATGTGAAGTATAAGCAAAAGATCAATCAATTTGTGATGGGTCATTTCTTCCAAAGTTATAGTTGGGACCTGGACAATACACTTTATTTCTTCACCTCGGGCCGTTATGAATTTAAAAACAAAGGCTATGATTTGACCCTTGAAGCTTTGAAAAGGCTCAATTTTAAGTTGGTTAAAAATAAGGTGGACACCAATGTGGTGATGTTCATTATTACCAGAAATCCGATAAAATCCATAGACCCAGGCGTGCTTCAGTCGAGGGCCGTTATGGAAGAAATCAAAGAAACCTGCGAGGCCATTGAGAAGCAGATTGGGGAAGAACTTTTTTATGCATCTGCCTCAAATACTGATCATACCATGCCAAATCTCAATGAGATGGTAGATGAATACTGGAGGCTTAGATTGAGAAGAACGATACAATCCTGGAAAGTCAATACTTTGCCGCATACGGTGACACACTTGCTTCAGGGACCTGATGATATCACCCGTTTCTTTGATGAGTCAAATCTTAAGAATCATGAGAAAGATCGTGTGAAGTTTGTGTATCACCCCGATTTCATTTCTCCGACTAACCCACTTTTCGGGATGGAATATGGTCAGTTTGTAAGGGGCTGTCATTTGGGTGTTTTCCCAAGTTATTATGAGCCATGGGGCTATACACCTCTTGAATGTGTTATTCGTGGTATTCCTACGGTTACTTCAGATCTATCTGGTTTCGGTGATTTCATGCAACAAATCATGGAAGATTACGAAAGTGTGGGTGTTTATGTGGTCAACAGAAAGAGTAAAAGCTTTGATGAAGCCGCCGATCAGCTTGCCGATCAACTTTATCAGTTTGTGATCATGAACCGTCGTGACAGGATCATGCAACGAAACAGAACAGAGAACTTCTCCGATATTTTTGATTGGGTAAATCTTCGCTCCTATTACGATACTGCTCATGATATGGCGAAAAAGAAAAGAGGTGTAAAATTGAAATAGGTCTATTTTCGTAGACGATCTCTTGGTCATAATCTACTGAAAGTGTGATTAATATATAAATTTGCCTGTTTCGTGTCCTTAAAATGGTACAATTAATGTAGTTTTGCGGCTTCAATCAATATGCTCGGAAAACTGCATGACAGAGTTTCTTCCTTTTCTTATTCTTGCCTATCTCTTAGGTTCGGTTCCCACAGCGGTTTTGTATGGCAAGTTTGTGCATGGAGTAGATATCCGTGATCATGGGTCGGGGAATGCAGGGGCCACAAATTCACTCCGTGTTCTGGGTAAAAAGGCTGGCTTTGCGGTTTTAATTATTGATGTGCTGAAAGGCGTGTTGGCGGTTCAGATTCCCAGAATGTTTTTTTCAAACGAGCCTGAAACATTGATCATCTTTGGTTTTGCAGCTGTTATTGGTCATTTACTTCCCGTTTTCGCGGGTTTTCGTGGTGGTAAAGGGATAGCCACTTCTTTCGGAATTATTCTGGCACTTCAGCCTTTGGCCGCACTTATCTGTCTTTTGGTTTTTGTAGTCGTGGTTTATGTGACAAAATATGTGTCGTTGGGCTCTTTGACCGGCTCCTTCTCCTTTTTGATTTACAGTTTTTTTGCCCTTCCTGAGCTCCGCTTTTTTCAGTTGATGTGCTTTGTTCTTTTTTTACTTCTTGTTTACACTCATCGACAAAATATCAAACGCCTTTTGAGTGGAACAGAAAATAAGTACCCGCCTAAATAATATGACTCATTCAGTAGAAGATATTCTTCCTATACTTAAAGAAGCCTCTCAAAAAATCATGGAGGTTTACCACTCCTTTGATCCTGAAAAAGACATTACGATCAAAGGTGATGATTCTCCATTAACACGGGCGGACAAGAACAGTCATGAAGTGATTGTGGCTGCTTTGCAGAGACTCCGACCTGATATTGCGATCTTATCAGAAGAGAATACGGAAGAACTTGTGGACAGAACCTCTCTGGAGTTTTTATGGTGTATTGATCCTTTAGATGGCACCAAAGAATTCATCAAAAAGAAGCAGGATTTCTGTATCAATATTGCTTTGTTGAAAAATGGTAAGGCGATAGAAGGATATGTGGCTGTGCCTGCCAAAAATGAATTTTACTGGGCTGTTGAAGGGCATGGAGCCTTCAAAGAAGATGCAGAAGGAAAACGTTCAGAGATCAAAGTGAAATCCTTTAAGGCCAGTGATAAAAATCTTAAAATTGCCGCTTCGGCTTCACATAGAAACCAGGAGACGAATGATTTTATCGAAGTCTTTGAGGAGCCGGAGCTAAAGTCAATGGGTAGTGCTTTAAAGTTTCTCAAAATTGCTGAAGGGGAAGTTGACATCTACCCACGCATTGCCCCTACCATGGAATGGGATACCGCTGGCCCGCAAATCATTCTCGAAGAAGCCGGAGGTTCAGTTCTCCACTACGAAACAAAACAACCTTTAAGGTACAATAAGGAAAATCTCCTCAACCCCTATTTCATCGCCATCGGTGGCGGTGAGTTAAGCTGGTAAACCAAGTCGTGGCAGGACTAATCTCGGAAGAAGACGGTCGTGCCACGACTATTCATCAAACTCGTCTTATCTCGGGCCGATTCAAATCAGCCCTTATTTGATTGGGTCGAAGCCCTGCATCTCAAAAAATTCATAGCCGAAGGCTGGAAGTATCTGGTACCGGTGGGTCTCAACCCAACGAGAGTTCAAAAACTTCTTTTTTGCTCTTAAAAAGCCTTAGATTTGTTCTCAACAAACACTTTTTGATGAACAATTACATAGAAAAGAATAAACAACGCTTCCTCGACGAACTAATCGAATTCCTTAAAATTCCTTCTGTTAGTGCCGATCCCAAATTTGACGGGGATATGCAAAAAGCTGCGGAATGGATTTCCCAAAAACTGACCGATGCCGGTCTGGATAAAGCTGAGATTTGTGAAACAGCTGGTCACCCTGTAGTTTATGCAGAGAAAATCGTAGATGAGAGCCTTCCGACAATCCTGATTTACGGGCATTATGATGTCCAGCCCGCTGACCCTTACGAATTATGGAACAGCCCGCCCTTTGAGCCGGTAATTAAGAAAACCAAAATACATCCAGACGGAGCCATTTTTGCCCGTGGAGCTTGTGACGATAAAGGCCAGATTTATATGCACGTGAAAGCCATTGAAATGATGATGGCTGAGGGTGGATTGCCTTGCAATGTCAAAGTAATGTTTGAGGGAGAAGAAGAAGTAGGTTCTGAAAATCTGGAGACCTTCATCAAGGAAAATAAAGAGCGTTTGGCGGCAGATATCATTTTGATTTCTGATACATCTATTATTGCCAATGACATTCCGTCTGTTGAAACAGGATTAAGAGGCCTTTCTTACATGGAAGTGGAGGTTGTTGGTCCTAACCGTGATCTACACTCCGGCGTATATGGCGGTGCAGTGGCAAACCCTGCCAATGTCCTGGCCAAAATGATTGCTTCGCTTCATGATGAAAATGGGAAGGTGACCGTTGAAGGGTTTTATGATAAAGTCATTGAACTTTCAGCCGAAGAAAGAGATGCTCTGGAGGCTGCTCCTTTTGATGAAGAAGAATACAAAAATGATCTGGATGTGAATGCTGTAACCGGTGAGACCGGTTATACCACCCGTGAGCGGGCTGCCATTCGTCCAACACTGGATGTTAACGGCATCTGGAGTGGTTATGTCGGTGAAGGTTCAAAAACCGTTTTACCTTCGAAAGCCAATGCCAAAATCTCCATGCGACTGGTACCTGATCAGGATTGGAAAGAAATCTCAGAACTGTTTGAAAAGCATTTCAAAGCCATCGCTCCGGATACGGTTAAAGTCAAAGTTTCCAGACATCACGGTGGTCAGCCTTATGTTACACCGACGGACTCGATTGGCTACATGGCTGCTTTTAAGGCCATGGAAGAAGCTTTTGGTAAAACGCCGGTTCCTACCCGGGGTGGCGGTAGCATACCGATTGTTGCCCTTTTTGAGGAAGTGCTGGGTTTAAAATCAATTCTCTTTGGTTTTGGCCTTGATTCAGATGCGTTGCATTCACCCAATGAGCACTACGGCCTGTTCAATTTCTATAAGGGTATTGAAGCCATTCCTTTATTTTTCAAAAACTTTGCGGAGCTCTCAAAATAAATTATGGCAGACTTAAATATGACGACCGAGGCTTCCTCCAACCATCAGGATTTAGATAAAAAATCGGTCAAAGAGCTATTGATTGGTATTAATCAGGAAGATAAGACAGTTCCTTTGGCTGTTGAGAAGGTTATTCCGGCCATAGAGGCACTGGTCAATCAGATTGTTCTGAAAATGAAGGATGGCGGACGTCTGTTTTACATTGGAGCCGGTACTTCCGGTCGATTAGGCATAGTGGACGCTTCTGAGTGCCCCCCTACCTATGGGGTGCCGCATGGTTTGGTGGTAGGCATTATGGCCGGAGGTGATTCTGCTATCCGAAAAGCCGTTGAGTTTGCTGAGGATGATGAGCATCAGGCCTGGAAAGATTTGCTGGAATACAAAATCACCGCCAAAGATGTAGTCATTGGTATTGCTGCCAGCGGTAGAACGCCCTATGTCATCGGTGGCCTGGACAAAGCCAATGAAAACGGATTGATTACCGGATGCATCGTTTGCAACGAAGGTTCAAAAGTGGCGGAGAACGCCCAATATCCTGTTGAGGTGGTGGTGGGGCCGGAGTATGTGACCGGCAGTACCCGGATGAAATCAGGCACTGCCCAGAAATTGGTGCTCAACATGATCAGCACGGCTGTAATGATCAGATTGGGGAAGGTCAAAGGAAACCGAATGGTGGACATGCAGCTTTCCAATGAAAAGCTGGTAGACAGGGGCACCAAAATGGTGTTGCAGGAACTTCCTGACCTGAGTTACGAAAAAGCGAATGAACTTCTCCTGAAATATGGTAGTGTCAGAAGTGCCGTAGACAATTATCTTCGGTAAGGCATGTTACCGGAGTGGCTTTCATATCAATGGTTTTTGCCGGGAACGTTCAAAAGTTTCATCTGGGCAAATCCCTATTATTTGTATGCCATTCTGGCTGTTCCATTTATTTATTTGCTTCGGGGTCTAATCACAAATCGAAATCGTGAAAAGCTGGTTTTGAGTACTGAAACGGCAGGTGCTAATGCTATTTTCTATTGGCTGCGGTATCTCATTCCACTTTTTTTTGGGCTCGGCTTGATTTTCGGCATTATTGCTTTGGCCAGACCGCAGCGGGTACTTTCTGTTGAGGAAGAAATTGCTGAGGGCATCGATATCGTTCTGGCCATTGATATTTCAGAGTCTATGATGACCACTGATTTAGAGCCTAACAGACTTGAGGTGGCCAAAAGCGTCGCCAGAAGCTTTATTGCCAAAAGGGAAAATGATCGCATTGGGTTGGTTGCCTTTGGCGGGCAGGCTCTTACGCTGTGTCCGCTCACCACTGATCATGCGATTCTGGACGATTACCTTCAAAACCTTTCGGCGGGCTTGATTCAATCACAAGGGACCGCCATTGGCAACGCCATTGCTACCTGCATAAACCGCCTCCGTGATAGTAAAGGAAACAGCAAGGTCATTATTTTACTGAGTGATGGGGATAATACTGCGGGGACCATTGGACCTGAAACCGCCACCGAACTAGCCAAAGCTTTTCAAATTAGAATCTATTCGATAGCCCTAGGTCGGCAAAATGCTCAGGAACTGGACACCCGTACTTTAAATGAAATAGCGGAAGATAGCAAGGGCTCCTTTTTTAGAGCGATTTCGGAAGGAAGTTTGGCCGGCGTATTTGGTGAAATTGACCTTCTGGAGAAGCAAAAGTTTGAAAATATTGCCCTTCGGGATGTCACCGATTATTATTATATCTATCTCAATTGGGCCGTTGTTTTCTTTCTGATTTCTTTTCTGCTCAAAAATACTGCTCTTGGCAACTTACTGGAAGATTGAGTGAATCATCAATTCCAAAATATTGAAATATGTGTCGTAGGCCTTGGTTATGTCGGCTTACCACTGGCTCTTGCATTCGGCCAAAAGTTTCGGACGATTGGAATAGATATCAATGCCGAGAGAATTGAGGAGTTAAAATCAAAAAAAGACAAAACAGGTCAATCAGAAATCGAGGACTTCAATCGTGCTGTCAATGTTACTTTTAAAACCGAAATTCCAAATTCAACTTCTCAAAAAAGGGTATATCTGGTCACGGTACCGACTACTGTGGACGAATTTAAAAAACCACTTCGTCAAGTGATTTATGATTGACAGGACTTCTTCGTTAGCCGGATTAAATTGCTGAGATCTTATTGATGATTTCAAAAAATACTGCAACCAGCAGGCGTCTTTTAACCACTTAATTAAATGTCGATAAAAACTTATCCACACTTTATCGATGATTTTGGGTCATAAAATTCAATTTTTTGATTTAAAACAAAAAAAATGACCTAAGTTACTTTATGTCAATGAGTTACATAAAAATTTATTGCAAAACATCTCCGAATTCCGTTTGAATTGATGCAAAATGTTACATTTTGCACACTAATTTGGCCACTTTTAAAGCCCCTGTAGGCCTAAATGTTCTCAAGATGACACAAATGGTGGATTGTGTTGTAAACGTTCTTTAAATTCGTTTTATGGAATTGTTTTATATTTGTAACGCAAGTCGGGTGCCACCCGGCGGGCCGTCGGAGAAGGAGCTTCTAAAGGTTGCTTTTATCCGGCCGGATAGGTTTCGCTTTTGTGAAAGCAGATTCGGAACAATGAAAAGCTGCTTTGCATTCTTCATTGGTTTCCACGCAACTTTGATGACCTGCTCTTTAAAGTTCGTTTGCTCTTCATGAAAGTTCGTTGACAGCTCAACAACCTTCGCGAACAACAAATCATCTTGCGTTTGTTGCTCACGAAACTTCCTGAAGACCTTTTCAACCTTGGTTGAGAGCTCACGAAGGAGTTGTGCTAACCGTTTGGCCGATGAAAGAATTGAAAGAGGTAACCTGAATGATACAGTTTGGATTCCTTGATGGATCTGAAAGAAAAAAGCCCGAAACAGAGTCGACTGTTCAGGGCCTTAAAGCAAATGCTTTTTTGAATTGGGACTTCAAAAGTACAGCTTTAATTCTTAAAGAAAAAAAATAGTGATTCTGCGGTATTGCTGATGTACGTACTCTTTAAATTATAGGAGACATGGCATATCGAAAAAGACTTTCGCGTGCAGCGGAAGAGGCAGGTCAGCGTATGGCCGCCATCAAATCAATTGATCCTTCATTGGATCTGGGCAATGGAATAACCGTTGCCGGCTATCAATCACTCATTGCAGATACCGAGCAGAAGCTGGAGGAGTATAATACCCTCCTCTCGACGGCCGACGGTCTGAAAAATCAGCTGAAGTACAAGGAACGCGAGCTTCGCGATTTCTCTGAACGGATGCTGGTGGGCGTAGCCGCCATGTATGGCAAAAACTCAGAGGAGTATGTCAGAGCAGGGGGTACCCGCAAGTATGAGCGAAAACGGACAATGCAGAAGCCGGAGCCAATGCCGGCCTAAGTCTGAAGTCGGGTGCCTGAAAGGTGCCCGATTTTTTTATCCCTTTGAATAAGAATAAGGGTAGATTCTCTATCATTGCGGTGAAATCAGACCGCAGGCTGAAACAGGCCTTTTGATTTTGAAATACTGTCGAAAGAAAAGAAAATTGTTATGCAAAAACCGGAAAATATCGTTTGGGAAAAAGATTACCTCTCCCGCCCTGATTTTGAAGACCTTTTGGGCCAAAAAGGCTGTGTTCTCTGGTTTACCGGCTTGAGCGGCTCAGGGAAATCTACACTGGCGAAAGCTACACAAAAGGCCTTGCATCAGTTGGGCCGTTATGCTATTGTACTGGATGGCGATAATATCCGGCATGGGTTAAACAAAAACCTCACCTTTTCAGAAGAAGACCGAAATGAAAATATCAGAAGGGTAAGTGAGGTCTGTAAGCTTTTGGTCAATCATGGAGCTATCGTCATCACGGCTTTTATCTCCCCTTTCCGACAGGACCGTATCAATGCCAAGGCGGTGATTGGACAAGAAAGTTTTAAAGAGGTATTCGTTTCTACTCCTTTAGCGGTTTGTATAGAAAGAGACGTCAAAGGCCTCTATGCCAAAGCTCAACGCGGAGAGATCAAAAATTTTACCGGAATTTCTCAACCGTACGAGGAGCCATTGATGCCCGCCTTGAGTATCAATACTTCTGAAGAACATTTGGAGGCTTCGGTGGGTCGGATTGTTGGTTTGGTTTCTGGTTCTTAGTGATTGGGGAACTCGGAAGTTTTTGATGGCGGAACATGGAAAACGGAGAAAGGAACATGGTGTCTGTTCTATTCTGAAGTAAGTTTACTCAAAACAAAAAAAGGAAACAAAAAATTAGCCCATATTATGCAGACTTAAATAGCGAACAAATCACCATTCGACCTTTAACCATAAACCTTCACCCTTTAACTTTTAACCTCTCCCCCGCCGAATAATAACAATTGCAAAAGAATCTCTTGAATGCCTGCATATTTTATGTAAAATTGCAAGCGAAAACGAACCCCAAATCCCCAATGATGCAAAGCAGGTTTCTTTTTGTCCTGTTCATAATGCTTTCTCTTACGGCTTTGGCCCAGTCTCCTGTAGACATTGAAAATGTGACAGATGCTCAGGTGGAGCAGTTTCTGAAAGAAGCAGAAGAACGAGGGCTGACAGAGCAGGAAATTGAAGCTGCCGCACGGCTGAACGGCTATTCTGCTCAGGAAATTGCCATGATTCGTGAACGTATCGAGCGTTTAAAGTCAGGAGAAAATACCCTCAATAAGGAAACCGTCAGTGATGGCAAAAGAGAGCAACTGGGAGAGGTGGCCAAGCGTACCGACCTTCAGGTCGATGACAAAACCGAGGTGGGGAAGAAAACCGAAATCTATGGTCGCTCTATTTTCAGAAATCAAAACCTGACCTTTGAGCCTAATCTCCGCCTGCCTACTCCTCCAAATTACACCTTAGGGCCGGATGATGAATTGATGATTGACATCACGGGTTATGCCTTCCAACATTATGATGTTAAGGTATCGCCGGAGGGAACTATTCAGCTTGAAAGCCTTTCTCCTTTTCAGGTCAGCGGTTTAACAATAGAACAGGCGAAAGTCAAAATTAAGGATCGCCTGAAGCTCCTGTTTGGCGGTTTGAGAAATAACTCCTTAGGTCTGGATGTTACGCTAGGCGATGTTCGCAGTATACAGGTCAATATTTTGGGTGAAATTGAAAAGCCGGGCACTTATACCTTATCGGCCTTTTCCACACCTTTAAATGCCCTCTATTTGAGTGGTGGACCTACGGTCAACGGCTCTTTCAGGACCATTAAAGTCTTACGCCAAAATCAATTGGTGCAGGAAGTGGATTTGTATCAATTATTGAACTCAGGTCAATACACGAATCTCTTGTTAAAAGACGGAGATGTTATTTTTGTCCCGGTGGCCGAGCGTAAAGTAGAATTAGAAGGCGAAGTTAAACGAGCCATGATTTATGAGCTTAAAGCTGAAGAATCTTTAGCAGACGCTATTCAGTATGCCGGTAACTTTTCGGAGCAAGCCTATACCAATAGCGTTAAAATCACCCGATACACAGGTAAGGAAAAAAAACTGGTGACGTTGGGAGAAGAGCAGTTTGATGATTTCTTATTGAAAAACGGAGATCATATATTTATTGGGGCTGTCTTAGATCGGGTAGAGAATCAGGTGGAAGTGCTGGGTGCCGTATTCAGACCGGGCACCTATGCCTTAGAGGAGGAACTAAAGACCGTTGGTGATTTGATAAAGATAGCAGAAGGCCTCAAAGAAGATGCCTTTAAGACCAGAGTTATCCTGCGGCGAGAAAACGACCATCTGGATACCGAGATTATCACGCTGAACTTAATGAATTCCACTGATTGGGAAATACCTTTAAAGAGAGAAGACATTTTGATCATCAAATCCTACAGTGAACTACGGGAAGTTCGGTCGGTAGAAATCAAAGGAGCCATTGTGGAGCCTGGCGAATACGAGTTTCAGGAAAACATGAGTGTCAATGACCTCATCTTTATGGCCGGAGGTTTGGCCGATGGAGCCGAGAAGGGAAATATCGAAATTGCCCGAAGAGTAAAAGAAGGAGACCTGTCTTCAAAAAACGTGGAGATTATTCCTTTCGATACCAGTGATGATTTGATCTCCATGGAATTGACCCTTCGCCCATTTGACCAGGTTTATGTTCGTGAAATTGCGAATTATGAGGAACAGCAAATTGTGAAAATTGTTGGACAGGTTAAATATCCGGGAGAATATGTCATTCAAAACCGTGGAGAAACCATTGCGGATTTAGTTTCCAGGGCTGGTGGACTTTTGAAAGGGGCCTATGTAGAGGGAGCCAAGTTTTATAAAGAGGAAAAACTAGTAGCTTTAGACTTAAAAAATGTTTTAAGTTCGGCTAATAAGATCGGTAATCTGGTCTTGCAGGAAGGAGATAGTCTTTTCATTCCTAAAAAGATGGATTACGTTTTCGTGAAAGGCCAGGTGTTAAATCCAACCATTGTGGCTTATGATCCCGCTTTTGAATTTAAAGATTACATTGCTCAGGCGGGTGGTTATACAGATTCGGCATACGTACGAAAAGCCTACGTACGCTATGCTAACGGATTGACGGATCGGACACGTAGTTTCCTGGGGATTAAAGATCGTCCAGAAACAGCCAGAGGGATGGAAATTGTGGTTCCTACAAGAACGAAATACCGTTGGACAGCGGCCGAGCGGATAGCTGTGAGTTCAGCAATGGTTTCTATTGCCACCATTATGGTCACCATTGTTCGCATATTATAATGGAGATAATGGATAGAGAAAGAGAAGAAGATGTCATTACCATAAACTTTAAGGCACTGCTAAAAGTTCTTTGGAAGGAAAAGTGGTTGATCTTATCCATTACAACCCTTTTTGTGATTGGGGGTGCCTTGTATGCTTTTACGGCTCGTGAAGAGTTTGTTTCTGAAGGGAAGATTTTACCAGAAGTTAGCGGAGGTGCAGGCTCTTCATTAGGAGGTCTGGCGAACTTGGTAGGCATTGGTGGCTTTGAATTAGGATTAAAAAATAATACGGATGCAATCCGGCCGGATTTATATCCAGACCTGATTAATAGCACGCCCTTTTTTCTCGAACTGATGAAGCAAAATGTGCTTTCTAAAAGTGGAGACACCTTACAATTTGAGGACTTTTATCATTTAACCATTGAAGAAGGAAAGGAATTAGAGGATGAAAAGTTAAAAACGTTTACTGGAAAGCCTAAAGGTGTGATAGTGATGAATCGATTGACGGAGGATAGGCTACAAGATTTAAGAGAGCGAATAAAAGGTTCAATAGACAAGAAAAGTGGTGTAATAGGTTTTAGGGTTAAAATGCCAGATCCTGTTGTGGCAGCGGAAGTGGCTAAATATGCCATGACCTACTTAACACAATATGTTTCAGAATATAGAACTGAAAAAAATAAGCAGGAGGTAGACTTCTTGGGCGGAAAGGTTGCGGCTGCTAGAGGTGAATTTTACAATGACCAAACTCGTAAAGCCTCTTATGCTGATCAGTTTTCAGCTCCTTCAATTCGCCTGAAAGCAGCTGATGTTCAAAGAGAAAGATTAGAGTCTGAATACAAGTTGTCTTCCAATGTTTACAACGAATTGTTAAAGAAATATGAGGAGGCGAAAATCAAGTTGCAGCAAGCTACACCTGTTTTTCAGGTATTGGAGCCGCCTGTTGTTCCAAACAAAAAATCAGAACCCAATAAAGCAGTTATTCTAATTTCAACAACGTTTATCGGAGTATTAATTTCTACTGTTATTGCAATTTTATGGAAGAAAAATTACCAGGCAATTTTAAATTAAATCAGAGTCAGATTGTGGTGGTTGGGTTAGGGTATGTTGGTCTCCCGTTAGCAGTAGAGTTTGGGAAGAAATACCCAACGATGGGTTTTGATATTAATAAAGATCGTATCAAAGAGCTTAAAAATGGCTTTGATCGAACTAAAGAGACATCCGCCAAAGACATCCAATCTGCAAAGCATTTAACTTTTACGAATGAGTTAAACACCTTTCCTTACGGGATTAGGGACGGGGTGAGGGTTTACATCATCACCGTACCTACACCCATCGACCAATTCAAAAAACCGGATTTAGTGCCTCTTATTTCGGCGAGCGAAACAGTGGGCAAAGTGTTGAAGACAGGAGACATCGTGATCTACGAAAGCACGGTTTATCCAGGCTGTACGGAAGAAGATTGTGTTCCTGTGTTGGAAAAAGTAAGTGGCCTAACCTTTAATCAGCATTTCTTTTGCGGCTACTCGCCAGAGCGTATCAACCCGGGAGATAAGGTTCATACTGTGACAAAAATCAGAAAAGTTACCTCTGGCTCTACTCCTGAAGTGGCTGATTTTGTTGATAATTTATATTCCTCCATTATTACAGCAGGAACTTACAAGGCGGCTTCAATAAAAGTCGCAGAGGCAGCGAAAGTGATAGAAAACTGCCAAAGGGACATTAATATTGCTTTCGTAAACGAACTTTCTTTGATCTTTAATCAAATGAATGTTGACACGAGTTCTGTATTAGAAGCAGCTGGTACAAAGTGGAACTTTCTTCCATTTAAACCCGGACTAGTAGGCGGACATTGTATTGGGGTAGATCCCTATTATCTTACTTACAAAGCAGAGTCCTTAGGATATCATCCCCAAGTAATTCTCTCTGGTAGAAGAATAAATGACAATATGGGTAAGCACGTAGCATCTGAAACAGTGAAGCTTCTTATAAAAAGTGGTGTAGCTGTAAATCAGGCTAGAGTGTTGGTTTTAGGTATTACTTTCAAGGAGAATTGTCCTGATATAAGGAACTCAAGGGTTATAGATATTATTGAAGAGCTTGCCGACTTTGACTGTCGGGTAGATATATATGATCCATGGGCTGATAAGTCAGAAGTCAAGCACGAATATCAGCTTGACTTAATAGATTCACCTGATACCTCCCAATACCAAGGAATAGTGTTAGCGGTTGGCCATGCCGATTTCTTTTCAACCGATTTTATCAAACAATTTGAGTCTTATAAAGGAATAATTTTTGATGTGAAGGGTGTATTACCTGTATCACTTATAGATAAGAGATTATAACATGATGTACGAGAATAAGTATCATGGGAACATTGACTTGAGTAAGCTGAACATTCTTGTTACAGGCGGAGGAGGGTTTATAGGTTCTAATTTGGTGGAGTATCTGGTGAAGTATAATGTCAGGAAAGTTAGGATACTTGATAATTTCTCCAATGGGTATCGGTCAAACATAGAGGAGTTTGTTTCTCTACCAAATGTAGAGTTGCAAGAAGGCGATATTCGGGACCTGCAGACCTGTCAAAACGCTTGCATAGGAATGGATTATGTACTACACCAAGCAGCATTGGGTTCTGTGCCCCGTTCTATCGCAGATCCAATTACAACCAATGAAGTAAACATTAATGGTTTTTTAAATATGTTGGTCGCTGTACGTGACCATAAAGTAAAACGCTTTATTTATGCGGCTTCTTCTTCTACGTATGGAGATAGTAAAGAATTGCCCAAAGTAGAAGAAAGAATTGGCAAACCTCTTTCACCATACGCTGTGACAAAATATATAAACGAACTCTATGCAGATGTATTTGCCAAAACCTACCACCTAGAAACCATAGGTTTGCGGTACTTTAATGTATTTGGCCCAAGGCAAAGCCCTAATGGTGCTTATGCAGCCGTTATTCCTCTATTTATTAAAGCTGTAAAGGAAGGAAAACCTGCTTATATCAATGGGGATGGAGAACAAACAAGAGACTTTACTTTTGTAGAGAATGTTGTACAAGCAAATATTAAAGCAATGCTTGTTGAAAATGAGGGTGCCGTGAATCAAGTATATAATGTTGCTTGCGGTGAGAGAGTATCCTTGAACCAGTTGTGGGAAAATATTAATAGCATAAGTGGAACAAAAATCGACCCGGTCTACCGACAAGCTAGAGATGGAGATATTAAAGATAGCCTTGCTGCGATTGATAAGGCAAACACATACCTGAAGTATAGCCCAACGGTTAAAGTGAAAGAGGGTTTACGAAAACTTATTATCTAAATAATCAAGGATGGTGTGTTGAAGCTCAAAAAAATTAATGAGTTGTATTTTATATCAAATGAGGTAATTATTAAATTATTCCCTCTAGCTGTTGTAGTTTTTCCTTACTTCTTTATATCAAAAGAATATGCTGGAGAAATTTCCTATACTCTGGCATTGTTTATACCTGCGAGTGTATATCTAATTGGAAATTTGAAGCAAGAGGCACTTATGGTTGCCTCACAAAAAAGAAACTTTAACCATTTTTTATCGGAAAAAATATTATTAACGATAATAATTGGTTCGATCTTAACCCTTATCTTATTTGTTGTAACGGATATTAAAATTGGTGTTATAACGTGGAGGATTACGGACATCTTGGTTGAACTGCTACTTATCCCTTTTTTCATCGCGAAAGATTACAAAAAGCTTATTTTATTTAGCCTTCTCAGGCTCTCGTTGTACCTAATATTATTTTTTTTAACGAAGTTTTTATTACTTGAAAACGACATATTCAGCTTTTTACTTATTTCAAATGTATTTATTATTTATTTTTTATTAGAATCCCAAAAAACAAAATTAAGACTTGTCAATATTAGGTCAAACATTGTAAATGTAGTTGGTGTAGTCGCGATTATAGATTCATTTGTCACACAATTTCCCAAATTTTTTCTAAAAATTGCGGATGGCATCGAACTCATTGCGGAATTTACCATTTACTTCTATTTCATTTTTCCTTTAGGACTCTTGATGGAGGCAATATCAATTCTTTTATTAAAGACAAAAAATAGAATTGTTTCTATTGATTTGGAAAAGTCATATTATATCATCCTAGGAATTGGATCCATTTTGTATCTATTAGTGATAATTTTCTTGTACAACTTGCGGGTATTTGAAATTAAATACGATTTAGCGATCATTTGTATACTTTTCGGTATAACAAATTACTCCATCTTGCATATTGCAAACACAAGGATAGTTAACTTTTCAGGGGTTTCTAAGTTTAAATTTTTATCACCTTATATTGTATATGGATTACTCACCCTTTTATTGTGCTGGCTTAATACGGCGAATTCTCTTTTGTTTTATTTTATGATTCTACTTTTTAGTAGCATTGTGAAAGGTCTACTTCTCAGGCTATGTTAATAAATGTCACCGTTTTATCTCTCTGCTTTCTTTATCATTTATTCTTCAATAAGAATATTGAATCGTTGATCTTATTATATATATGTACATTAATTAATGGGGCATTTTATTTCTCGAACCTGAAAAATATATTTGACTTAAAAGTTTGGTTCGTACCTCTATTTACAATGGTAAATTCCATTGCCATTTTTTCTGAGGAATTTTTGATGGGCGGCGTAGCAATTCTACCTGAGTACTCTCCAAAGCCAATTATTACCGCTCTATATATTTTTAACATAGCAGTTACATCTCTTCCGTATATCCATCATCTAGCTAGTAGTAAAAATGTTATAAGGAGTACAACAAAGGCGAGTCGTGTTTTCATTTGTTCGCAAAAAAGGGTACTTATAATGATGCTAGGAACATATTCGTTTTTTATTGCTGATTTCTTGAGGCTGGGCGGATTTGCACACGCCAGTAATTACGGCGTCAATCAATACGATTATTCAATTTTTAACATCTTGATTAATTTATTTACGCTGTGCTGGATTATTGGCTTTGTATTGACCGCACAAAGGCTAAAGGGCTCCAAGCTATTTTGGTGGTTTTTTGTGAATTTGGTATTTATATTATTAACTAAAGTGATTGTAGGCTACCGCTACTTTATAATTTTATTACTCATCGCAATAGCCTTCAGAGTTTTACAACTGGCAAGAATAAACAAACTCTTGTATATTTTTACTGGTTTTTTTATTTTCTTCATTCACGGCATAATAGGACTTAGTAGGAGTGGTTATGAACTAACTTTGAGTAATATACTCTTCCAGCTAGGATTAGAATTTAGTATAGTATCTCAGATTAACTATTTTGTTTTCAATGATTTTAATGAGTTCAAATTTGGATATTCTTTTTTTTCGTCATTTCTGAACTTAGTACCTGGACTTAGGGTGTTAACTGACAACTTTCTATTTTATCCGGCTTTACATTTTAATAAAAATATGGTTTCTGCAGGGGATGATAATGGTTTTGGCTTTTCATTTTTATCGGAGCTTTATATGAATTTTGGAGTATTAGGAGCCCTAATACTATCAATTTTAGTAACGTACGTGAATTCATTTGTTCATAGCAAAAAGGGTTCCATAAAAAATATTCTTGCTCCGCTCTTAATCTATTTAATGATTAGAATAATAAGATCAGATTCCATTGAATTTGTTAAAATGAGTGTTTACGCTTATTTAATAATATTACTATTGAAAAAAAGGGACATTCGATATGTGTGGAATTAATGGCTTTAACTTTAATTGTGAGTCTGGTATAAAAAAGATGATAACGTCCTTAAACCACCGGGGACCGGATGGGAATGACTTTTACATGGATAGTAAAGTCAGTTTAGGACATAATCGGTTGTCCATTATTGATTTGAGTAACGCCAGTTCGCAACCACTAACGTACACTACTCACCAAAGTCAATTTAAAATTGTGTTCAACGGGGAAATTTATAACTACGTTGAATTAAAGAAACAATTATTATCACTAGGGTATACGTTTAACACTGAGTCTGACACGGAAGTTATTCTTGCTGCTTTTGCTGAATGGGGTGAAAAATGCGTTAATAGGTTTAATGGGATGTGGGCTTTTTGTATTTATGATATTAACAAACAAACGCTTTTTTTTTCCAGAGATAGACTAGGTGTAAAACCTTTATACTACTTCAATTTAAAGGAAAAACTCATTTTTGCATCCGAACTTAAAAGTATTTTAACACATGAAGATTTGCAGATCAATAAGCTTGAAAATATTGATAATGAGTCAGTTAAGTTGTATTTTGCATTGGGCTATATTCCAGCTCCCAAAACGATATACAAAAACGTTTTTAAGGTAGAAGCGGGCACGAACTTACTCTTTGATTTAGATACTGCTGAGTTTGTGAAAAAGTATAAGTTTTTTGAAATACAACAGTCTCGAAAAGAGTACAATGAGAAAGTTTTACTTGAACAGGGGGAGGCACTCATCAAAGATGCTGTACGGTTAAGAATGAGAAGCGATGTGCCAGTTGGGGCTTTTTTAAGCGGGGGGTTAGACAGTTCAACGGTGGTGGCAGAAATGCGACATTTCACTGAACTTTCAAACCTTCATACTTTTTCAATGGGTTTTGATGAAAATAAGTATGATGAGACGCCCTTCATCAACATTGTTAAAGACAGCTTTAAGACGAAGCACCACCACTTAACTTTCACAAATCCTGATTTCATGACTGCACTTGAAATATATCCACAAATTTTCGATGAGCCATTTAGCGATTACTCTTCCTATCCAACATACAATATATGTAGGTTGGCACAAAGGCATGTAACAGTTGTACTGAGTGGGGACGGAGGAGATGAAATTTTTGGAGGTTACCCTATCTACAGTGTTGGCTATACCTTAGACCGTCTAATGAAATTACCCACTTTTTTGCGAGAAAGTTTACTAAAAACTATTCATTCTGTAAAATGGTTAAATCCAAAATTGGATAAAATAGCTGAATTGTTAAAACTGTCACTTAATGAAAAAGATGAATTCTACTCAGAATTGTTTAGTAATAATCGTTATAAACCAAAAATATTTAAAACTTTTTCCAAAGGAAAGTTAGGTGAAGCCCTTGAAATGGCTGAAAATAACCTAGCTGAAGCGTTAAGAATTTACGATCTAAGAAGCAATACACTTTCTGACAACTATTTGGTAAAGGTGGATCGAACTTCTATGGCAAATTCAATTGAAGTTAGAAGCCCTTTTTTGGATTACCGCTTCATTGATTTTTCGCAAAAAATACCCGTCAAACATAAAGTTAGCTTTGGGAAAGATAAAATTTTAATGCGAAAAATGGTTGAACCAATATTGCCGTCAGAAATTATAACTAGAAAAAAAATGGGTTTTACTCCGCCAATTAAAAAGTTTTTAGCGAGTGCACTACCGGAGAACAAACTTAGTACATATATTGACTACCTGAGGTTATTCGATTATAAACTATTTGAATTCTACAATAATTTAGTAACCAAAAGTTTTAACAGCAACGATTCACAGTCAGACTACTATTTCATAAAGTTAATTACATTTGCTCGTTGGTTCGAATACTGGATCTCTACAGATAATCTAAAAAAAGATGACACTAGGCATTGATGCATCGACTCCCGGCTCAGGAGGTGCAAAAAGGCATTTAAAGGAAATACTTTCCAACTTTCATCCAGATCAAAACCACTTTAAACTCATAAAAGTGTGGGGTGTGGACAGCTTACTTCGTGAACTACCAGAAAGGGATTTTATAGTGAAAATAAGCCCAGTTTGGTTAAATGGTGGATATCTCAGAAGGCTTATTTGGCAGATATTCCTAAGAGACAATGCAATAAAAAGCAATTGTGATCTGCTCTTTTGTCCTTTCGGTACATATACAGGTAAATTTACTCCATTCGTTAGTATGTCTCGAAATATGTTAATTTTTGACAAGGCTGAAAGAAAGAGATTTGGAATTTCATTCTTTAGGTTAAAGTTGGTCTTATTATTCTATGTGCAGATGTTAGCATTTAGAAAATCACGAGGTCTCATTTTTCTTTCACACCATGCTCAAAAAGAGATAGGTAAGGTTTTAGACCTATCTAAATTGAATACTACAATTATCAATCATGGCATATCAGATACTTTTAGGTCTAAACCAAAAACGCAAAGATCTATTTCTGAATATGATTTTGGAAACCCTTATAAATTATTATACGTGTCTAGTATTTGGGTATACAAGCATGCAGATACTCTTGTTCAGGCTGTAGATAACTTGCGTAAAAAAGGATACCCTATATCTCTGCTAATTTTGGGGACAATCGGACAACAAAGTGAGGGGAGTAAGTTGCTTAAGGCTATTGCTAGAGCAAATCAAAAGGGGAAAGGAATTGAATGGATACAAGATGTAGGTTTAGATCAAATTAATATTTTCTACAAAATGAGCGATGCTTTTGTATTCTCTTCAACTTGTGAGAATATGCCAAATATTCTAATTGAGGCGATGAGCTCAGGTTTGCCTATCGCTTGTTCAAACTTTCCTCCGATGCCTGAATTCTTGAAAGAAGCGGGGTTTTATTTTAACCCTACTAGAGTTGAGGATACAGAAATGGCATTAAAGGAAATGGTAGAGAACGATAAACTAAGATCTGAGTATGCGAATCTTTCATACAATATGTCTTTAGAGTATAGCTGGAAATTGACTTCAAAAAAAACCTTTGATTTTTTACTAGATAACCTTAAAAGTTAAATATGGATTTTAAAAACAAAACCTTACTAATCACCGGAGGTACAGGGTCTTTTGGTAGTGCAGTCTTAAAAAGGTTTCTTGATACTGATATTAAAGAAATTAGAATTTTTAGTCGAGATGAGAAAAAGCAGCATGATATGCGTATTGCTGCAAAAAGTTCAAGAGTCAAGTTTATTATCGGAGATGTAAGAGACTATGATAGTATTTATTATGCATTAGAAGGGGTAGATTATGTATTTCATGCGGCCGCATTAAAGCAGGTTCCTTCGTGTGAATTTTATCCTATAGAAGCTGTTAAAACAAATGTATTGGGAACTGAAAATGTTTTGAATGCAGCAATAGCAAGAAAAGTAGGTAGAGTTATTTGCTTAAGTACAGATAAGGCTGTGTATCCTATTAATGCGATGGGAATATCTAAGGCCATGATGGAAAAGGTACTCATTGCGAAGTCCAGAGTGTCTGGAGAAACAAAAATTATCGGTACTCGATATGGAAATGTGATGGCATCCAGAGGTTCTGTCATACCTTTATTTGTTGACCAAATAAAAAGTAATAAGCAAATAACCATAACAAACCCGAACATGACCCGCTTCATGATGACTTTAGGGGATGCGGTTGAGTTAGTTCTTTTTGCTTTCACTAATGGAAACTCAGGGGATATTTTTGTACAAAAGTCACCTGCATCTACAATAGAAGAGTTGGCGATTGCTTTAAAAGAAATGTATAAGTCTGATGTACCCATAAATATCATAGGAACCAGACATTCTGAAAAGCTATATGAGTCATTACTCTCGAAGGAAGAGTTTATAAGTGCGGAAGATTTGGGAAACTATTATCGAGTCTTTGCGGATAACAGAGATTTGAACTATGACAAATACTTTGTTGAAGGAGAAAAAGACTCGTTAGTTAATGAGGACTACAACTCCCATAATACCAGACGGTTGTCTAAAAAAGAGTTGATAGACATTTTAAAAACTGTGATTGATGAGTAGAATGAAATTAATGACCATAGTAGGCACAAGGCCTGAAATTATACGACTAAGTGAGATAATTAAATTAGCGGATAAAACATTTACTCATATTTTAGTGCATACTGGGCAAAATTACGATTATCGACTTAATGATATTTTTTTTCAACAGTTGGGTATTCGCGAGCCTAACTTTTTTTTGAATTCAGTTGGAAGCTCTTTAGGGGAAACAATAGGAAATATAATTGCAAAGTCTTTTGATATTCTATCAAAAGAAAAGCCAGATGCTCTTTTAGTTTTGGGTGATACAAATAGCGTACTGTGTACAATTGCCGCTAAAAGATTAAAAATACCAATTTTCCATATGGAGGCCGGGAATAGGTGTTTTGATCAGAACGTACCTGAGGAAATAAATAGAAAAATATCAGATCATATAAGTGATATCAACCTTACATATACAGAACATTCTCGTAGGTATTTAATAGCTGAAGGTTATAAAAATGACCACATTTTTGTTACAGGTTCCCCACTTTATGAAGTTATTGTACGAAATAGAGACTCATTCTCGAATAGTGGTATTCTAAATACTTTAAGCTTAGAAAGGAAAAAATATTTTATCGTCAGTATTCATCGGGAAGAAAATATAGACTTGGGGAATAATTTTGAGGAGTTACTAGCTTCTCTAAATCAAATTGCAGAAGAATATAAAATCCCTCTTATTTTTAGCGTTCACCCGAGAACGAGAAAAAAGCTTAACAACTTAAGTATTAAATTACATAAGTTGATTATGCTTTCTGAGCCTTTTGGTTTTTTTGAATACTTAAAATTACAAAAAGAGGCTCTCTGCGTACTTTCAGATAGTGGAACAATTAGTGAAGAAAGTGCGATGTTGGGTTTTACTGCAATCAGCTTGAGAACAAGCACCGAGAGGCCAGAGGCTGTAGACTATGGCACAGTTGTCTTAGGTGGGATAAAGAGGGCAGAGATTTTAAATGCGTTATCAATTGCGATCAATACGGAGTGCTCAGGAGCTGATATTCCACCTCATTACTTAGTAGAAAATGTTTCTACTAGGGTAATTAGAATAATCCAAAGTTATACTCCAATTGTTAATCAGGTTATTTGGAGAAAGCAAAAACAGTAAAATGAAGAGGAAAATACTGGTGTTAGGTGCCAATGGTATGGCTGGTCATGTAATAATTACCCATCTAAGAAAGATGTCGGAGAAGTTTGAAGTCTATTCTATTGCAAGGACATATTCTGAAATTCATCCTACAAAATTGATGGATATATCAAACTTTCAAGAGCTGAGAGAATACATATATAGTATCATGCCTGATGTGATTGTAAACTGTGTAGGAATACTAAATAAAATGGCTGATGAAAGTCAAGATTTGGCAATATTAGTTAATAGTTACTTGCCACATTTTCTAAAAAACTTGACAAAGGACTTGAAATTAAAGGTCGTACATATAAGTACAGATTGCGTATTTTCAGGCAGAGAAGGGAATTATACAGAAAATTCTGTAAAAGATGGTACTGGAACTTATGCACAGACAAAATCTTTGGGCGAGATTTGTAACTCTAAGGATTTGACAATTAGAACATCAATAATTGGTCCCGAGTTAAATATCAACGGAATTGGCTTATTCAATTGGTTTATGCAGCAAAAAGGAACTATCAATGGTTACAAAAGGGCAATTTGGACAGGCATCACCACAATTGAACTTGCGAAGGCCACAGTCGCAGCTATAGAGCAAGATTTGTCAGGCATTTATAACTTGGTTAATGGCTCAAAAATATCAAAGTTTGATTTGTTAGTGTTGATGAATAATACATTTGTTAAAAGTCTCACTATCAAAGAAAATAGCGAATATGCCGTTGATAAAAGCTTAGTTTGTACCAGGGAAAATTTTGATTATGTAGTCCCTTCTTATGAGGAAATGGTAACCGAAATGAAAAGTTGGATAGATACTCATACAGGATTTTACGCCCACTATCTTTAGTTATAATATGCAGCTATGAAAATATTAGTCGTGACACAATATTTCTGGCCTGAAAGTTTCAGAATAAATGATATCTGTATTGGGTTAAGGGAGAAGGGGCACGATATCTCGGTTCTTACTGGCATGCCTAACTACCCTTATGGTAAGTTTTTTGACGGTTACTCTTTTCTTTATCCGTTAAAAGAGGAATGGAATTTCATCAAAGTATATAGGGCACCACTTTTTTCGAGAGGGAAGGGCTCAGGTCTTTTACTTGCTTTGAACTATCTTACATTCTTAATTTTTGGAAGTCTGCGTGCCTTATGCATAAACGAAAAATTTGATGTCATTTTAGTATTTCAACCTTCGCCCATTACTTCTGCCATACCGGCAATAGTAATTAAGAAAATAAGGAGAATACCAATTGCCTTATGGGTTCAAGACCTATGGCCAGAAAGTGTTAAAGCTGCAAGCAATATAGATAGTTCATGGATTATCCGTGTTTTAAATGAACTAACTAAATGGATTTACAAACATTCGGACAAAATATTATTGCAATCCAAGGGATTTAAGGAATATTTAAAAAAACAGGGTATTAATGAAAATAAAGTAACATACGCTCCTAATACGTGCGAGGATTACTATTCTGTAACAGCTCCATTGGATCGGCATAAGGAATACTTTCCGAACGGATTTAATTTTTTCTTTGCAGGTAATTTAGGAGAGGCTCAGGGCTTGCTAACATTGATTAAAGCGGCAGAAATAGTAAAATCGAAAACAAATAATAAAGTAAACTGGATTTTTGCTGGTGATGGTAGAATGAAGGAATTTTTAGTTAGAGAAGTCGATAATAGAAAACTGGGAGACAGCGTACACTTCATTGGCTCATTTCAAACTACTGAAATGGCGAGTATGTTTTCGTATGCTGATGTATTGATTGTTAGCTTAAAAAAGAATAAAATTTTTGAGTTAACGATCCCTTCTAAATTGCAGTCATATATGGCATGTGCGAAACCAATACTAGGCTCGATTGATGGAGAAGGTGCACGTATAATACGGGATGCTTTTTGTGGACTTGTGGCATCAGCGGAAAATGCTGAAGAGCTTGCAGAAGCCGCACTGAATATGGTCAGGATGAGTAAGGATGAATTAACTAAGCTAGGTTTAAACAGCTTAAAGTATTTTTCGGAAGAGTTTAGTCGTGATAAAGTTCTGAGAACTATTGAGACTCAATTAAGGATAATTTCATGAGCAAATAGAAAACATCGTTAATTAGTTTTTAAATAATTATTTCATGGTACGTTTGTGGCATTTTTTACAATCAACCATTGAATAAAAATTAAACCACTTATTACGTTTAGATACTAATTGGTTGTATTTTTATTTCGGAAATATCAATTCGTTTTAAAGCATTAATTAAAAACACATGAAAAACTTACACCCAAAATATGTATTTGTACTTCTAATTATAGGGGTTTTAACAATACAGGCCAAAGCCCAAAATGTTGGTATAGGTACTAAACAGCCAGATCAGTCCGCGGCCTTAGATATTCAGTCTATTGATAAAGGTTTGCTTATTCCTAGAATGACTTTAGAGAAACGGAATGATATCAAAAATCCAGCAAATGGGTTATTGATTTTTCAATCAAACGAGAAATCGGGTTTCTATTTCTTTGACGGAAATAAATGGTCTCCTTTATCTGCGACCGAAGCTAATTCAATCGCTGCCGCAAATCCCGATAATTGGTCTTTAACAGGTAATGCAGGAACATCTGAAGCAACGAATTTTATTGGGACAACTGACGCAGCACCACTGACACTGAAGGTCAATGCAGCTCGCTCGGGATTAATAAGCACTGTAAATGGGTCCCCAACTTTGTTTGGTTATTTGAGCGGTTTATCAACGACTACTGGTATTAATAACTCGAGTTTCGGATATCTATCAATGTATAGTAATACTAGTGGTTCACATAATGGTGCCTTTGGATATGGGTCTCTACAGAATAATACCACTGGAAACTACAACTTTGCCATGGGAAGTAATTCATTACTGAACAATACATCCGGTAGTTTTAATATGGCAGTTGGAGCTCATTCGCTAATCTTGAACAGTGTTGGAGCTCAAAATACTGCTATTGGAACAAATGCATTGCAGTCAAATACTGGGGGATCCAACAATATTGGTATTGGCTACAATGCAGGATATAGCAATGCCAATGGTGATGGTAACATCTTTATAGGAGCAAACGCAGGATTTAACGAGACTGGTAACGGTAAACTTTACATAGCAAACTCCAGTACTACCACCCCGCTTATCTACGGTGACTTCTCAGCAAAATTTGTCTCCATTGGTGATGTTGACCCTGCAAAGAGAGCTTCGGCGAATACAAGTGGCGGTTATAATCTTCTGGTAAAGGGTGGAATTTTAACAGAAAAGGTGAAAGTGGCTCTTGCTTCATCTGCTGACTGGGCCGATTATGTCTTTGACCCAAGTTATAAACTGATGTCTTTGGAAGAGGTCGAGTCCTTTACTAATGACAATAAGCATCTTCCGAATGTTCCATCGGCCGATGAAATGGCTGCTAGTGGTTTGGATGTATCAGCTACTTCAAAAATCTTTATGGAAAAGATTGAGGAGCTAACCCTCTACATGATTGAATTAAACAAGGAAGTAAAGGCTTTGAAGGCTGAAAATGAAATTTTGAAGAATAAGATCAATTAGTCTATGTTTTAAAATTTACAGGCCTCAATCGTTGTCATAACGGTTGAGGCTTTTCCTTTATGAATGATGTATTAATTTCTGGAGCCAGCGGTTTTGTTGGGAAAAATTTGATAAATTATCTGGATGAGAGACTTATTTCTCATAAAGAAATTTCTTTGAGATCAGGTGTTCCTGATTCCCTGCCCGGTGACACTTCGGTGGTGGTTCATTTGGCTGGCCTGGCCCATGACCTTAAAAATGTTAATAAAGAGGCGGACTACTTTCGCGTTAATACGGAACTTACTCAACAGTTGTTCCAGGCTTTCCTGCGATCTGAGGCAGATACTTTTATTTTCCTCAGTTCGGTAAAGGCGGTAGCGGATTCTCCTGGGAAAGAATTACTATTGGAAAACACAATACCCGACCCGGTCACGGTTTACGGCAAATCTAAATTAGAAGCGGAGAGGGCCCTTTTATCTCGTAAAGTAAATGGCAAAAGAGTCATAATTCTTCGGCCTTGTATGATTCATGGCCCGGGCAATAAGGGAAATTTAAATCTCTTATATCGCTGGGTGAAATCTGGCCTTCCCTATCCCTTGGGGGCCTTTGACAATGAGCGGTCTTATTTAAGTGTAGATCATCTTTGCTATGTCATCACTGAACTGATTCGGAACCGGACAATTCCTCAAGGGGTGTATCAGGTGGCAGATACCAATTATGTTTCCACGATTGAGCTCGTTAAACTAATCAGTCAGGAATTGGGCAAGCCTGTTCGTATTTGGAAGATTCCTGCACCTCTTATAAGGTCACTGGCCGAAATGGGTAATTGGCTTCATTTACCCTTGAATTCAGAGCGATTATACAAACTAACAGATGATTATAAAGTTTCTAATGAGAAGCTTAGGTCAGTCCTGGGAAATCCACCTAATTTTGAGGCTTCAGAAGGCCTTAGAAAAACCATTCGGAGTTTCGTTAATGAATAATTATTTGATGGCAGCACTCTTTCTGGCCTTCTCAGGTCTGGGATATTTATATATTGTATTTGCCCGAAAACTTCACATACATGATGTCCCGAATAACCGCAGCTCTCACAAGCAGGTAACGGTGAGAGGAATAGGAGTTCTCTTTCCGCTAGCAGTTCTATATTATGCTTGTGCTACCCAATTTCAATACCCTTTTTTTTTGATGGCCATTTTTACTCTGGCGAGTATTAGTTTTCTGGATGATCTTTTCACATTGTCTGGAAAGGCGAGATTCTTGGTTCAATTAATAGGAACAGGATTGATGCTCTATCAAATAGATTTAGAGAGCAATTTGCTCCTGCTTTTCACTTTGTTCTTTTTAGGAGTTGGATTTTTGAATGCATTTAACTTTATGGATGGTATCAATGGAATTACCGGACTTTATGGTCTGGTTGGGGCGGTTTCTTTATCCTATATGAATCAAAAAGTTAGATTCATTGATCAGCAGTTGCTTACTCTGCTAATGCTTGCTCTAGTGACCTTTTTATGGTTTAACTTTCGGAAAAGAGCCTTGGCATTCGGTGGCGATGTGGGAAGCATTTCACTGGCGGCTATACTATTCTTTGGTATCGTACTGCTAGGTGAGGCCGTATCCTGGAAATATTTGATGTTTTTCTCCTTGTATGGACTTGATACCGGCTATACGCTTTTCTACCGACTGTTAAAGGGAGAGGCTATCTTTGAGGCACATCGGCTTCATTTTTTTCAATTAATGGCCAACGAACTGCGAATCTCTCATTTACGGGTGAGTGTGCTCTATGCCGGACTTCAGTTGTTCCTGAATACAGTACTGGTCTTGAGTGATCAGTTGTGGATCGTTCTTGTGGTTCATCTTGTGCTGCTGGTAGTCATGCATAGGCTTCGTGCTCGTTTAGGAAAGGGAGTTCGTTGGATACCAAAGAATAAATAATGTTTTAGGGATTAAAATCAGTAGAAGGAAAGGGTTAATTTTAAAGTTGAATCCTTAATTATTTGGTATGATCCACAAGTTTACCTCCAGATTTGTTTCGAAATGGTTGATACTACTCGTTGATATGGGTATAGTGGCGGCCTCTTTTACCTTGGCTGCTCTGGCCCGGTTTAATTTCGAATTTACCTATGTTGATCCGCAACTTTTCAAATATCATTTGGCCTTAGTGGTCTTTTTTCGTTTGATTGGTTTCCTCATCTTTCAGTCGTATTCCGGTATTGTCAGACATACCAGTTTGGAGGATATCAAGAACCTCTTTAATGCCCTGTTGTTTTCCTCATTGGCTTTATTTGTTTTGTCATTTATTGGCCATAAAATGAATTGGTCGCTGTTCAAAATACCCTATTCTATCCTGCTGATTGGTTTCTTTATTGCCATGTTCTCCCTAACAGTGAGTCGTTTCATGGTCAAATCGGTCTATGAACGATTGATTACAAATCACAAGGACAGCAGACCGGTCATTATCTATGGTGCAGGTGATTTGGGAAGAATTACCAAAAATTCATTGTATAATGATAAAAGGTACAAATATAAGATTTTGTACTTTCTGGATGATAATCCACAGTTGAATGGGAAGTCCATTGAAGGGATCACTATTCTGAGTAAGAAAGATGGGCTAGAAGAGTTTCTGAAACGCCAAAAAAGACTTTTCCCTCACTTGGAAGTTATTTTTGCCATCCAGTCCATCAGTTCGGTATTGAGAAATGAAATCATTGATTCGCTGTTAAAGACCGGAGTTCCTTTGAAAATTCTTCCACCCATCAAACAATGGATGAATGGAGAATTAAAGGCCAGTCAGATCCATGAGATTAAAATTGAAGATCTTTTGGAGAGAGAGCCTATCAGTCTGAATAATCGCCTGGTCAATGAATACCTGAATGGAAAAAAAATCATGGTGACCGGTGCGGCAGGTTCCATAGGCTCTGAACTGGTACGTCAGATTTTAAGATTTGATCCTGAGGAATTGATTTTGGTCGATCAGGCGGAGTCTGCTCTCTATGATCTGGAAACCGAGATTCGCAGATTATCTTCCAAAAATCATTCATTGAAGGCTTCATTTCACATTCGAGATGTGAGTTCTGAGCATCGCATGGAGGAGCTGTTTCAGTTGTATACTCCTCAGGTGGTATTTCATGCTGCGGCCTATAAGCATGTACCGTTAATGGAAGAGGATCCCTTTAATGCCGTAAAAGTAAATGTGAGGGGAACGATGAACATGGCTAATCTGGCCCTGAAGTATCAGGCCAACCGATTTGTTTTCATATCCACAGATAAGGCGGTAAACCCGACGAATGTGATGGGGGCCAGCAAGCGGCTGGCAGAGAAATATGTACAAAGTCTCAATGCTCATCAAAATACCACTCGTTTTGTGACGACACGGTTTGGCAATGTACTGGGATCCAATGGTTCTGTCATTCCTTTGTTTAAGAAACAAATTGAAAAGGGTGGTCCTGTTACCGTAACCCATCCTGATATCATTCGTTATTTTATGACGATACCGGAGGCTTGTCAATTGGTGTTGGAGGCCGGTACCATGGGGAAAGGAGGGGAGATTTACGTCTTTGAAATGGGCGAGCCGGTTCGTATTGTCGATCTGGCTCATCGGATGATTCGACTCTCGGGTTTTGAGCCAGATGAGGATGTTCGAATAGAATTCACCGGACTTCGTCCGGGAGAAAAGTTATATGAAGAACTACTGGGCGATTTGGAGAAAACCAAAGCAACTCACCATCCCAAGATATTAATTGCCCAGGTAAAGCCGGAACCCCATGAGGAACTCCAAAGAGCTTTTATGGAGCTGTTAAAAGAGCTGGAAACAAAGAGTAAGGTGGAAATCGTAAGACACATTAAGGCCTTGGTTCCTGAATATGTGAGCGAGAATTCAGTTTATTCTAGCCTTGATGAGACTAAAAGCTAAGCTTTTTAATGACGGACAAATGTGCCCCTGTTCTGGAATTCCAAAAATCACCAATGTCTGAGGCTACGGAAAGTTGATAATTCATGCTATCTTTTTGATAGAGTACGCTAAGGAAAGTGGAATGATTTTTCAAAGTCTGCTTTGAGCCATATCTGCCCGGGCTTTCGATGAAACTATAACTTATATGTGCCTGAAGGTTTGGAAGCCAATAAGACAGCGAAGAGTAAATGACTTTTATACGGTTAAAGTATAGATAATTGGGATTAATGTTTGAGCCCTCAACGTTTGACGAAAACTGTCTAAAGGGCATAAGAAAAGGTGTACCCAGGGTGCGGCTTAGATACGTGTAACCATCTTCATACAAGCCATTGTTAAAATAATTGTCAAAACCCCTCAACTGTGGAATGACATTTCCTGATCCGGTATTGCCACCCTGATTTCGGGTATCCAAATATTCCAAACCAATCCCCAATCTGGAATTCTTAAAGCCAAGCCCCAGCAAACCATCTGAAATATTGTTTAAGTAAAACAGAGAACCGTCCTCATAAATGCTTTGACGATAAAGCATGAAAGTACCAAAGTGGGTGTTGAAATCCATAGCAATATCGATGGTTCCCAAATGATTGCCGGCCCGGTTAAAGGCTTCATTATAGGGGATACCATCCTTTATTTCTCCCGCATCCAGATTTTTGTTCAGACTTATTCCAGTAACTACGTTAATATAAGTTGATAGGTCCGATGGAAATGAAGTGATGGTTTGATCAGTCGGAGTATCATAAAAGGGCACCGTTGGTTTACCTCCCCACTGCACCTGATGATTAAAACCCGCATAAAACTTCATTCGCCATTGAGGTTTGCCCAAACGGGCATAGAAAGTTTTCTGATGCAGATAATAATTTTGTACAGAATCAGCACTTCCAAACCAGCCGTGGGCATAGGTACCTTTGATGTTCAAAAGTTTATTTTTTAGAATTGGAGTATAATTGGGGATACTCAATTGAACCTTGGGAAGCGGTAAGGCATTGCCTGACCAGATATAAGAACCTGAGCTGAGTGTCGAATCCACTAAACCCACAATTTCTCTTCTTCGACCTGCATAGAACTCAAAAGGCCCCGCACGCCCTTTTAAATAGGCCTCAGTCAACCTTAAAACGTTTACACGCCCAACATTACCATTTGCCCTAAGCCCATACCCCAAAGCCATTTTGTTTAACTTTTGATCAACTGAATAAGTGCTATCATATTCATGATGAGCCGATGCCATGACCTGAAGAACATTCCCTTCAAACGGGACTTCGCCATATTGATTGCTATGTAACCAAAAAGGCAATTGATTTCCCGAAGTGAGGTAGGTCGAGAGACCAGCCTGATAGCTGTTATTCCTTAGTAGGTTTTGACAATAGGTCAGCACCGGGGTGATGAGGAGCAATATGAAAAGATTATATTTCAATACAGTTGACGTTGCCAGGACAAAGATAGACCGATGTTTTGATCATACAAGCGACCATGGTCCATCATGAATTGTCCTGAAATAAGGCTGGATCCGGCTTGGTATATCAGTTGTAGACTCCCGCTGTATTGACTCAAATGAATGGAGCGGGAATAGGTTCCAAAATTCCGGCTATAAACCTGTTTAAGCGTGTAGCTCAGTTTAGGCTTGAGTTTTCCTTGGAGAGAAAGGTAATAATACTTTAAACGATTATTGAATCGCCTTTGATTTTGTCCTTCAAAAAGAATAAAGGGCGTTCCCAGTATTTGATTTTGGTATGACCAACTTTGGTATTGACCGTGGAAAAAGTAATTATCAATCTCACCGTAATTGCTTTCCTGGTATTTTCCAAAACGATACCGGCCCTGGCTTTTACTGTAAAAAAACTCTGCGGTAATATTTTGTAAGAATTTACCATTCGGCAGGCTTATGCTAATACCATGAAGGCCATCCTCGATATTATTTAAATTATAAAGGGAGCGGGCAAAGTCATAAGGTTGTTGTTTATACAATAACCAGACAGTATTCTCTCCTTTGTATTGAAAAGAAATATCAACTGAACCTAGTTGATTTCCTACTGCTAAGCCACCATCATATCCGGGCACTTTTGAGGGATCAGGGGGGGTGAATTTTTGAAGAAACGGTAAAATGATATACTGATAGGAGTAGAGCGGGTAGGGGGCTAATTTCCCAGCTATAGTTACCGTATATTGACTGTCGTCTTCAAGCAAGTCAGAATACCCGCCCCACATGACCTGATGGTTTATTCCGGCCGTTACCTGAACTTTTGAATTTGGCTTCCCAATTCTTCCATAAAGCCATTTTTGATGAAGCCAATGACCTTGTATTATGGAGTCTTTGCCAAACCACCCGTGCGAAATACCGGCATTAAAACTGATTCTATCCTTTTTACCAAGTGCAATATATTTTGGCGTATGGATCTGAATTTTAGGCATCGGCAAGGCATTACCGGACCAGATATAAGAGCCGGAGGTATGGGTGGTGTCAGTTAATCCAAATATTTCTTTCCTTCTTCCGCCATACAATTCCCAATGTTTATGCCGCAGTTTGACAAAGGCTTCCGGAACGATCAATCGTGTTTTATTGGATTGCTGTACAATGAGTTGTGCACCATAGCCCATCGAGAAGGGTTTTAATGTCGATTTTTTCTGAAAAAGGCTGTCATAGTCTTGCTGTACATTCAGATAGCCTTGTAAGAAATGAGGAGCATCAGGGTATTGATCGTAATCATTTGCTCTTAACCAGAAAGGAGTTGTACCCGCTGAGGACACTCCGGCTTCAAGTCCCAAATAAACAGCTGGTTTCAGGTTCTTTTGATGCTGACCGAAAACGACGGCACTCAAACCCAGTAACACTCCGAGGAAAGCCAGGCCTTTTTTAGCGTAGTAGGACCATATAACCATGTTTGTGGATTTCTTCGTTTTGTTTATTAGTGGCTTTTAGGGCATACAGATAGGTGCCACTGGGTAGGGGGCTTCCATTGAGCGTTCCGTCCCAGATCTCTTTAGGATCAGTGCTTCGAAAAACCTCATGAGCCAGTCGATCATAAATGAAAAGTTCGAAACTCGACAGTGAACTGAGGTTACCCTTGATTTCAAAAGTGTCATTTATTTGATCTCCATTTGGACTAAAGGCAGTAGGGAAGTAAAGGTTGGTCGATATTGGGATTAAGACCTGATTTGAAAAACTTTCAAGTCCCGATTGACTTATGACCTTCAATTTATATCTGGCGGAATTCTCGAACATTTCCAGATTGGGAGAATGTTCAAATTTCTCTGCAGGGAACGAGTTTATAAGTTCGAAACTTAACGTTTGTTCATTTTGGCTAAAGAGGGAATAACCTACAACTTCTTCTTTAGCAAAAGGGTTATTGCTAGTCCAATTCAAGGCTTCAGCATTTGCCGAGAGCTCAACAATACAAACCTCCGGGCTATTTTCACTCAAATTATGACATTGGTCTCGAAAAAAAACAGAAAAACAATTTTCATCATTTACAACATTGAAAATGTTTTTGTCGGTAGAAATACTATCCAAGGCAATACTTTCTCCACTTTTTACCAGCATATATTTCTCTCTTTCTATGGGCCAAACGCTATTATCATTGAAATAAATTGATTTAGATTCATCATCGTTATAGGTGATGTAGAGATCAGTTATTGCCGGAGGTTTGATTTCATCTAAGTCTGTGCAGATTTTGTTCGAGATACTGACACTCGAATATCCAATTGAAGCTCCAAACTTCGGTATCCCTGAGACAATTGTCTCTATTTGATAACAGTAGTTTTTAGTGCATTCTATGTCGTCTGAGAAGGGTGGTAAGATGTTTTCAATTTTCGAAACAACCCCATCTTCTTCCTTGATAAGGTTGTACGTTACATTTTGAGTTTCACCATTGGATCCAAATAGTGTGTTCAGGCCTGTCGGATGCAAGACCCAGTTTAAAACTGCAGCATCTCTTGTGATTTCCATAAACTTTAAAGGAGTCGTACAAACCTCTCCGGAACTTTCAAAGCAACCTCCGGAATTTCGGAAGGTAGCAAAACACATTTGGGTATCAACATTTTGATACTGAAGTGACGAAATTCCGGGGACAATAGTTGTCTCCGCCTGATTATTATTATAGGAGTTAGGTGGTACTCGCCTAAAAATCCTGTGATCAGTATCCAAGCCGTCGAAAACTAGTTCAATCTTTTGCTCATCTTCAATTAAATAAAGAGAGTCGATGTTCGGATAGTTTCCACCTTCGGTCATCTCTACATTCACTACAACCTCAGTAGCACAATTGACAGAATTGTCTGAAAATAGACCTTTTACAGTAATTGGTCTCTCTGATTGTTGGTCATTAAATGAATGTGACTTCTCTAATGGTAAACTGCTGCCAAAGTCAAGAGTTCCATCTCCCCAATCTATCTGATACGAATCAAAATTATTTTGAGGCAAAAGCGGAATGGTGACATTTATTCTGTTTCCATTGCATGAGGTGTAACTAAACACTGGCTTATTATTCGCCCTCACCGTCACATTCTTACACGAATAAAAGTCATCTCCGTTATTGTCTTTGCCGTACTGAAGAATGGTGTAGGTGGTGTTTTCGTCTTCTGCAAAATAAAGGTTTGTTGTGGAGGAAGTAAGGAGGCCAGAATTCAATACTTCATCAAGCGATTCTCCATTGTAATAGAAGTGGTATTGAACATTATTGAGACCGGAAGTATTTTTTACTTTAATTGTTAATGGTCCACAGCCAGAAGATGGCCCGTCAAATTCAAATCCACCAGGCGAAGCACTTTCGCACAAACTTTGTCCATGTATTGCCGTTGCAAAAAGCAACACAAACCCACCTGGGAACAAGAGTTTTCTGACAAAATAGTATAGGCGATAGAGGATTTTCATCCGGTCATCTTTAAAGAACCTTAAAGTTACAGGCTTTTGAGGGCTTTTTGAAATATTATTATTTAATGGTTTTTTGGGAAGACAAGAGATTTAAGACGCAAGACAAGAGACCCTCTACCGTTCGGCCCTTCGGTCCCGGCTTATAGAGGCCCAAACCAGTTATATAAAAGTTTGCTTGAAAGGCTTGTTTTCCTTCGACATATATTATTGGAACACTGATAGTACGGATATAACTGATTTACATAGATCTTGTTTGGGATGGTGTCCAGTCAACCCTATTCAAGCATAGACAAACACCTGTCATCGGCCATCCGTCATCGGTCATCCCTGTCCGGCAAGCGGGTGTTCTCCAAAAACACCCGTCATCGGTCATCTGTCATCCGTCAAAGCTCCCCTTTCTACATGTTCCCTTCTCCTTTCTCCAAACTTTACCTTAACTTTGCTTTTCTTTTTAAATCGTTATGAAGCAAGTCCTATTTGTCGTCCTTCTTTTGAGCCTGGGTTCTTGTGCCCGGAATATCAGTTCGGGTTCCGGGAATGGCGGAGCTTTGAGTTCCTATGCCGAGGATTTGTCTGCAGTACGGCCTGTCCCTGAAATTGAGTTGCCAGCTACTGAAGAAGAGGGAGCTGATTTAGAAGAAAATGAACTAGAAGAGGCGGCCTACTTATCCGAGGGCTTGACTAATGAGAATGAGCGAATTGATAAAGCGATCGGTGAGATCGCTGCTTATAATGCCACGCAAACCGATGCTCCGGGTTTCAGAATACAAGTATTTTCCGGGAACAGTCGGGGTGAGTTTGAATCAGCCAAAGGGTATTTATTACAGCACTTCCCGGAGCTTGAGATTTACGAATCCTACAGCCAGCCAACGTATCGGATTAAAGTCGGGGATTTCCTGAGGCGGATGGATGCTGAGCAATACTATTCTTCACTACGGTCGCGGTTTAGTTCCTCAAAAATCATGATGGAAACTGTAAACCTCCAAAATGGATTGAATATCAACTAAAATTTCACAGTTATAAAGCGTTAATGAAAAAGGCATTAATTACAGGAGTTACCGGTCAGGATGGTGCTTATCTGGCAGAGTTTCTTCTGGAAAAGGGTTACGAAGTACATGGTATCAAAAGAAGAGCTTCTCTTTTCAACACCGATCGTATTGATCACATCTATAAAGACCTTCATGAGGCCAATGTTCGTTTCATTCTTCATTATGGGGATTTGAGCGACTCAACCAATATTATTCGAATTATTCAGGAAATTCAACCGGATGAGATTTATAACCTCGGAGCCATGTCGCATGTAAAAGTGAGTTTTGACTCTCCTGAATATACAGCAAATGTGGACGGTATCGGTACTTTAAGAATTCTGGAGGCTGTTCGTCTTTTAGGTTTGACCAAAAAGACCCGCATTTATCAGGCTTCTACCTCAGAACTTTATGGATTGGTTCAGGAAGTACCTCAGTCAGAGAAAACGCCTTTTTATCCAAGATCACCTTATGCCGTAGCCAAATTATACGGCTACTGGATTACAGTTAATTATCGGGAGGCTTATGATATGTTTGCCTGTAATGGTATTCTTTTCAATCATGAGTCGCCACTTCGTGGAGAGACTTTTGTGACTCGTAAAATCACCAGAGCGGTGGCTCAGATTGCGTTGAAAGAAGAAGATTGCCTTTTCCTGGGTAACCTGGATGCCAAAAGAGACTGGGGTCATGCCAAAGATTATATTGAAGCCATGTGGCTGATTCTTCAGCAGGATGAACCGGAGGACTTCGTGATTGCCACTGGCGAAACTACAACAGTACGTGATTTTGTGAAGATGGCTTTTGCTGAAATCGGTGTGGAGCTGGAGTTTAAAGGAACGGAAGAAAACGAAGAAGCATTTGTGAAGTCGTGTTCAAATCCTGAATATGTTTTGGAGATCGGGCAGAAAGTCGTGGCGGTTGATCCGAAATACTACAGACCTACAGAAGTAGAGCTTTTGATTGGTGACCCTACAAAATCAAAAACCAAACTGGGCTGGGAACCAAAATATGATTTACCTGCCCTGGTGAAAGAAATGGTTCAGGCAGATTTGGAGCTTTTCAAAAATCAATCAGGAGTAAATAAGGCCGGCAGACGGATTTGAGATAATTTACAGCCGTTCTCTTCGTTTTTGAATGACCTGAAGCCTTGTTTCGCAGTCATTTGGTTGATTCCAATGTAAAGTAGTTTTTGGAATGAATATTGTAATCATTTCCAATATGAACTGAATTTGCGAAAGCAATCAGCAAAAAGAACTTATACAGATGAAGAAACAGCTGCTATTAATATTGGTTTTATTAACCGGCCTGAATGCGTTTGGACAAGATCCGCAGTTTTCTCAATTCTACGCGGCTCCTATGTATCATAATCCGGCCTTTACCGGTAGTGGGTATGCTCCACGAATGATTTTCAACTTTAGAAATCAGTGGCCTTCGCTTTCAGCTAACTTTACCACTTCTGTATTGGCGGTTGATCATTATATCGATCGCTTTGGAAGTGGTATTGGCCTGATGGTTTTGACCGATCAGCAGGGAGCGGCTCGTTTAAAAAACACAGAGATTTCAGGTTTTTATTCGTATCAGTTGAATCTGGTGGACGATCATTTTTTACGATTGGGCGTTCAGGCTACGCGATCAAACCGTGGTTTTAATACGAATGGTTTGACTTTTCCTGATCAGTTTGATAATAACGGGTTTAATGGAAGTCCTACTAGTGATCCTTTGGCAGGTATACAATCAAATGCCAATTTTATGGATTTCAGCACCGGTTTATTGTATTATAATCCGAAAGCTTATCTGGGTGTTTCTGTTCATCATTTAACGGAGCCAGATTTAGGTTTGACAAACTCAGCTGAAGTTTTGCAACGTAAATACATGGTGAATGGGGGACTCAATATTCCTTTGAGAGACCCGTCTGGACTGGGGGCCAATAGTGATAAGGAATTTGTGTTGATCCCGACCTTCCTGTACAAACAGCAAGGGAAATTCTCTCAATTAGATCTGGGTGCATATGTGACCTACAGTCCATTAACAGTTGGTCTTTGGTATCGTGGAATTCCTCTCAAGAAGAACGGAACAAACTCAGTAAATCATGATGCACTTGTGGCTCTGGCAGGTTTTAGGTTTGACCAGTTCTCCTTTGGATATAGTTATGATCTCACCATTAGTAGCTTGGGCACAAGCTCCGGCGGAGCCCATGAAATTTCTGTAGCCTATCAGTTTGAAGCCTTCGAGTCAGAACGAAACCCCCACGTCAGAAGAAGAAAAAAGGCGTTGTCGTGCCCCAAGTTTTAGGCGGTACGACGCCTCCGAAAGATTTATAGAAGGGACGCTGTTTTTGCAGCGTCCCTTTTCTTTATATTGCATAGAAACTAATCAAATCAGAATGGCATCAAATATTTGGGCAAGGAAGTCGATTGATAAACTCATTGAAGGTGTTTCGGGAGAAGCCAATCAGCTGAAGCGGTCGCTGAGTGCCACCAGTTTGGTGGCTTTAGGAATCGGGGCTATAATTGGTGCAGGGCTTTTTTCTTTGACTGGAATTGCTGCCGCCAACCATGCGGGACCTGCGGTCACTATTTCTTTTATTCTGGCAGCAGTGGGTTGTGCTTTTGCAGGTCTTTGCTATGCTGAATTTGCCTCTATGATCCCTGTGGCGGGTAGTGCCTATACCTACTCTTATGCCACCATGGGTGAATTTATCGCCTGGATTATTGGTTGGGACCTCGTTTTGGAGTATGCCCTCGGTGCTGCCACGGTAGCGGTGAGCTGGTCTAGATATTTATTGGAATTGCTCAGTTCATGGGGTATTCACCTACCTGCTCATTTTGTTACCTCTCCTTACGAAACCCTTTCCCTAGCGGACGGAACCGTCATTGACGGTGGCTTTATCAATTTACCGGCGGTCATTATCGTCTTTCTGCTTTCTTTGCTTCTTATTCGTGGAACACAAGGCTCGGCTAGAATGAACAATGTTCTGGTGGTATTAAAAATCGCTGTGGTTTTGGTCTTTATCATTCTCGGTTGGAGTCATATTGATCCTCAGAACTATGTACCGTATATTCCTGAGAATACAGGGGTAAGAAGTGAATTTGGCTGGACAGGCATAGCCACCGGGGCGGCGGTTGTATTCTTTGCTTTTATCGGTTTTGATGCCGTTTCTACAGCAGCACAGGAAGCCAAAAACCCTCAAAAAGGAATGCCAATTGGTATTCTGGGCTCACTAGTCGTTTGTACCATACTCTATGTTTTGTTTTCTCATGTGATGACCGGTCTGGTTCACTATTCAGAGTTTGCGAATGATGCTAAGCCGGCAGCAACGGCTTTTGCTAAAACGGGTTATGATTTTCTTCAGCAAGGTTTGATTTTAGCCATTCTGGCAGGTTATACCTCGGTTATGTTAGTGATGTTGCTCGGGCAAAGCCGGGTTTTCTACAGCATGTCTCAGGATGGTCTCTTGCCGAAATTCTTTGGCGATGTACATCAAAAATTCAAATCACCCTGGAAAACAAATCTCTTCTTTATGGTTTTCGTGAGTCTTTTTGCGGGTTTTGTTCCGGTGAGTGATTTGGGGCATATGGTAAGCATAGGTACGCTGTTTGCATTTAGTTTGGTGTGTGCCGGGGTGTGGCTGATGCGGGTGAAACAGCCTGAAATGAAAAGGTCTTTTAAAACACCGTTGGTTCCGTTTGTTCCTATCATGGGAATTGCCGTTTGCGTGTATTTGATGTCTTCATTGCCAGTTGAGGCCTGGTATCGTTTGGCTGCATGGTTAGGTCTGGGTTTGATTATTTATTTCGGATATGGTAGAAAACACAGTAAAATCAACCATGAAATAGAATAATGGTGCAATAAACCCGAATTATGTATTGGGGGATCGTAGTGAGAGCTTAAATTACAAAGAATCAGACATCTAAATTAAATAATCATAGCATCGTTATGTTTATTGAATTTAGATGGGTTTACGAACTGATTCAAAGTAATTTCGGCTCGTAATAGATTTTCCAATGCATAATTCGGGTTAGATCATATTTCTTTTATCTTGCGAATTGATTTTTCAATTCATCAACCCAAACCTTTTATATGAATTTAGATAAATTAGCTTATCTGGCCCCGGAAAAAGGGATTGACGAAATTATTAACGACGCTTTTACTCCTGTTGCAGATGCTTGGGGAAGTATCGTACTCTTTCGTGTTTTTGATATTCCTTTTATTCTCATCCTTCTTGTCGGCGGGGCATTGGTTTTTACCGTTTATTTCTCCTTTGTTAATATTCGCCGTTTTCCGCTGTCCATCAATATTGTTCGTGGAAAATATGATGAAATAGAGCAAGGTGGTGATCCGATTACTACACCCAACCTCAATATTGTCGATGGTGATATTGTAGATACTATCCGAATTGAGGGCCAGGCTGGCGAAGTTAGCCATTTTCAGGCCCTGGCTACTGCGGTTTCAGGTACGGTAGGTTTAGGAAATATTGCTGGTGTGGCTTTAGCCATAGCACTAGGAGGGCCCGGAGCTACCTTCTGGATGATCGCAGTAGGTATTTTAGGTATGTCAACGAAATTTGTGGAATGCACCCTTGGAGTGAAATACCGGGACATAGCGGCCGATGGTACAGTCTACGGTGGGCCAATGTATTATCTGACTAAAGGTTTTAAGGATATTGGCAAAACGGGTCTTGGTAAGGCTTTGGCTGCCATATTCGCGGTCCTGTGTGTAGGTGCTTCTTTCGGTGGTGGTAATGCGGCTCAATCGAATCAGGCCGCTTCTCAATTAGCCTCGCTGATTGGTTGGGAAGGCGGAAGCTCCGGAACTGTGATAGGTATTGTTTTGGCTATTGTTGTAGGTGTGGTAATCATAGGTGGTATCAAGCGGATAGCTCAGGTCACTGAGAAGGTTGTTCCTTTCATGGCGGCCATTTATGTGGCAGCCTGTCTATTTATCATTTTTGCGAATTTTAGTTTCATTGATGACGCTTTCGCCTTGATTTTCAAAAATGCTTTCACTCCTGAAGCGGGCCTTGGTGGTATTTTCGGGGTAATGATCGTCGGCTTTCAGAGAGCTGCTTTCTCCAATGAAGCAGGTGCCGGTTCCGCGTCCATTGCTCACTCTGCTGTAAAAACGAAGTATCCTGCTTCAGAAGGCCTCGTTGCCTTACTGGAGCCATTTATTGATACGGTTGTGATTTGTACCATGACGGCTTTGGTGATCATCATGTACAACAGTTCAGGTATTTTTGAGTACGGTGGTGCCAGCGTTATGATTGGTGGTGAAGAAGTGGAAGGTGCAGTTTTGACCTCCATGGCTTTTGAAGCGGCTATTCCGTGGTTCCCTTACATTCTAACGGTGGCTATTGTTTTATTCGCCGTCTCAACCATGATTTCCTGGTCTTATTACGGTCTTCAGGCCTGGATGTACCTTTTTGGTAAAAGCAAGGCTGCAGACCTTTCATACAAAATCATTTTCCTCGTCTTTATTGTTATTGGAGCGGCGGCCAATATGAGTGCCGTTTGGGGTTTCTCAGATGCCATGATTCTGGCTCTGGTTTACCCTAACATGATAGGTCTGTTCTTCCTTTTCCCGAAAGTTAAAGAAGAACTGAACAGATACCTCGATGCCATTGGTGTGGCCAGATTCTTCAATAAGAAAGAGTAAAGGCATTGAAATCACTCAATAAGGATTGAGAAATAGGACCGGGTTTTCCGTTTCCGATAATCAGGTTATCAATTTGAGTGATGCTTAAAACTTTTTTAGTGGAAGAGGTCGTAAAGACCTCTTCTGCATTTTTAAGCTCCTCAAAAAGAACAGGACGTTCTTCAATTTTATATTTTTCTTTGGCGAACTCCAAAACCTTTCGGCGGGTAATGCCTTTGAGAATATTTCTTGAAGGGGTAATCAAGACATTGTCTTTGACGAGGAAAATATTGCTTCGGCTTAATTCAGAAATTTCTCCATTTTGATGATAAAGCACATCGTAAGACCCATTTTTAGCCAGTTCAGGCCTTATGGTAAGTAAAAATTTGTAGTCAGTACTTTTGGCCTCAGCCATATCCCTGAGATACTCCCGTGACTCTATTTTAATTCCTTTTTGATACGTGCTTTCGCTGACCTCTGCGATTTTTTCAGAGAAGACAATTAGAGTTGGATCTTCTGCATCAGTTCCGTTTATGGTAGTACCTCCGGTAAGAATAAATCGTATCGCACATTCATCCTCTGGAGATAGCCCAATCAATCGGTCAACCACCTCGCGGGCATCATTTTTTTCAATCGGAATTTTGAGATTTAGTTTCTCTGAGGAGTTCTCAAAACGCTTCCAGTACCAGTCCCATTGAAAAGGTTTTTTCTGATAGGTTCTGAAATAATCAAAAACTCCGTATCCCCTGAAAAGACCCAGGTCGTTGGCAGGAATTCTGCATTCCGATACGGGTAAAATCTCCCCTTTGTAATAGCAATGAAACATATTCTATTCGATTAGGGTTGTAAAATAGCAAAAGGATTCTTTTGACGGTCCATCTTAATCTTAATTACTTTGGATTCTTCAAAAAAACTGCGAGTTTTACGCTTACCAAACAACCGTAGCCAGTTTAATAAATAAAATAAACCAATGGAAGGTGTTACACTAGAAAATGAATACGCTTACATCAAAGACAGTAAGGTATTTTTAAAAGGGTATGCAGAAATGCCCGACAGACAAATAGGAGAGGTAAAAAGGACAGAAGAAGAGGCTTTCCAATACTTTGTTGATCGCTATGATATTGCGGTTAAAAAAGTTGAACAATTAGAGGAAGACATTGACAATGCCCAAAACAAGGGCTCCTATCTAACCAAACTTATTCAGCTCAGGAAAAGACTGTTGAATTTTGACGGAATCGGTGACTTTACCCCGTTACTGAAAAAATTGGACATCAAAGAGGCTTACCTTAACGGCCTGATTGAAGTTAATCAAAAGAATAATCTTCGAGTAAAGAACGAGCTCCTTGAAGAAGCCCGAAAACACAAAGACAGTGAGGACTGGGGAGATTCTTCGGACACACTTCAGGATATAAGAGCTAAATGGATCAGAACCGGTCCGGTTGACAAAAAGCGAAATGATGAAATGGAGGAAGAATTCAGGGACATTCTGGATACCTTTTACCAGCGTCGTAAAACGCATTTTGACGAGCAGAACCGCATTATTGATGTCAATAAGGCTAAGTTCGAAGAGCTTATAGAGAAATCTCAGGCTTTACATCGAAGAGATGATCTTGAAGAAGCCTTTGAAGATATGAAGTCTTATCAAAGGGAATGGAAAGACGTGGGACCTGTTCCTCCAAAAATGCTCAAGTTTCTTTACAAGAACTTCAAAAGATCTAATTCATCTTTCTACGAGAAATATGCCCGTTCTAAAGGTATTACGGTACAACGCCGTGTAGATCCTCGTGTGGAGTCTCAAAAAAGGATGATGGCTGAGGCGGAGCTTCTTTCTCAGGCAGAAAATGAGGCTATTTTTGATGCTACTACCAAAGCAAAGGTTCTCCTGAATCAATGGAAAAATATCCGGGTTCCTTCTCATGTGGCAGATAGAAATGTGGCGGAGCGTTTCAGGGCGGCTTGCGATAAGATTTTTGAATTGAGTTACCTGATGAAGGTGGTAGGTAGAAAGCACCCGACATTCAATTTCCTGGACGATAATCAAAAAGACATGGTGAAATACCGTGAAATGGAGAATATCGTGAGAAGAGCCAGAAATGACTTACAGGAGCTGGAGGAAAGCACTGAAAGAGATGCTGGTCAAAGTGGTGATATGGACAGAATGATGTTCAACAACCTTAAAACTCAGAAAAGAAAACTCTTAATGAAAGAGATTATTCTGGAAGAGCTACGCCAAAAAGTGAATTCCTGATTTCAGTTTAGATGGCCGTTTTAGCTATTCTATTATATCTTATCTTTTTTGGGCTGATTCATAAAAACAGCCTCAAAATTTCTCAAAACCCAGAAGAGTATTTTATGTACTGTTTTCTGGGTTTTGTTGTTAGTATAATCCCCACAGGGTATCTCCTTAGTGCTTTTAACCTCATCAACAGGCCGGTGGTTTGGGGTTTGGTTTTGCTTCTTTTCGTCTTACTCCAAAACTTTGCAATCAAATTAAAAAGCGAAGATGGCTACCGTTCAATAAAAGATGTCTTTTCTGAAATTAGAACTGGCCTGAGCTCTTTTTGGAGTTCTTGTGGTAGATGGGAGAAAGGCATTTTCGTGGTTCTGAGTCTTTTTATGCTCATCGTTACCATAATCAACATCTTGGTTTTGGTAATGACATATCCCAATGAATGGGATAGTATGACTGGTCACCTGGTCAAATGTGCTTATTACCTTCAAAATGGTCATATGGGCAGAGTGAACGGAACCACCTGGTCAATTGACTACTACCCGAATTCATTACCAACACTTCAGATTTTCGGATATCATCTTTTGGGAGAGAAAGGCTTTAAGTTGATTCATTTTCTGTCATACTGGGTCTTTGTGATTTCCACTCATGGGATTGCCAGAAAGCTTTTCCAAAACACAAAAGGGGCCATATTTGCAGCTTTCATGGCGGCCCTACTTCCCTCGGCCTTGATACAGGCCGTGACAACAGAGACCGATATTGTTCAGTCGGCTTATCTCGGCATGGTAGTTTATTTTTTGCTGGAGTTAAAAGAACAGGTCAACTTTAAAAATATTCTTATTCTGGCTCTGATCCTGGGCGTCTGGATTTCGCACAAGGTGACGTTTATGTTGATAGGGCCTGCGGTTTTTGTGATCGCTCTTTATGTCTTGTTCTCAGCAAAGGGATTGACCAAAAAGCTACCTCTTGCTTTTGGCCTTTTGGTCTTAAGCATGGCGGTTTATGTGGCCCCAAATGGCTATATCGGCAACCTCAAAGTGGCTGAGAAGCCGAGTCTGGGAGCACTTTCTGCTCCACCGATTATGATGAAATACCACGGTATTGAAGGCTATTCTAATCGCGACAAACTCCGAAACTTTGAGTTTAATGTTTTAAGGTACTCGTCTGACTTCCTGCATTTGGATGGACTCAGGAACACGGAATGGGGAGAAAAGTTGAACAATAGCTTTCGGGCTGTTCCGAATAAGGTTTTTAACAAATTCGGACTGGAGAGAGGAGAGTTTTGGGTGGTATATCCTTTTGAGATGATGGGTAACCCGCAAATGCAGTTTTATAAAGAACGGCCTTTTTGGGGAATCATCAGTTTTGCCTTAGTTCTTCCGGTTTTTGTATTGATTCTCATTGCTTATTTTAGAAAAAAGGTTGATTTATTGCCGGTTTTATTCGTCTCGGCGGCAGCTATTCATTTCTTTACCTTAAGTTTCACGGCTCCTTATGACCCCATCAAAGGCCGCTATTTCATGAATATGGCTGTTTGGTGCTTGCCTTTGTTGGCTTTTCTGTTTGAGAAGAAAACCAAATGGAAACCGTATTTACTGGTTTGTAGTGTTATCATCGGAATTACAGCAGTTTTGACATTGAGTCATCGCAGGCTCTATCCGCTGGTAGGTGAGAATAATATTTTTGAAATAGACAGAACAGCTCAGCTCACATTAAGCAGGCCCGAGTTTAGCGATGCCTACTATAAGTTTGAGGAGTTAGTGCCTGAAGATGCTATTGTGGCTTTGGGTACCCAACAGGAGCATGAAGACTATGTTTATCCACTTTGGGGTAAAGATTTTGAACGTACACTGATTCCAATTCACCCTTTCAGATCTCCGGTGAAACCCATACCACCTGAGGCCCAGTATTTATTCTATTCTGAAGGAGTTATACCTTTCAAAGACGGTGATATTCAGTTGGGAAAAGGTGACCAAACAAATGATACACCTGTACCGGAAAGTAAATATTTTCTCAGAAAGCTTTAGAGGCTGACAGTCGTCATACATCTTCGACCGTTTTTACGTAGTTTTGTGTTCCGAAATTGATAATTAGACTACGAAATGAATAAGGAAGAATTTATCCAGTTTTTTGCCGAGCAATTTGACGAGACCGAGCCGGAAGAATTCAAGGCGGAGACAGAGTTCAGGCAATTGGAAGAATGGGATTCAATGGTGGCTCTCATGGTAATTGCCATGATAGACGAGGAATATAATGTCAAAGTTAGCGGAGATGACATTCGCAACTCTACAACTATTGCTGACCTTATGGCGGTGGTAGAATCAAAAAAATAATACATGGCTTTTCTGGAAATACCCAATGTGAGCATCAAAGGAATGGCTGCTACTATGCCAGCCAATAGAAAGGATAACCTGACTGATCCTTTAGTGAATGATGCGGAGAAAATTCTCAAAAATACGGGTATCCAATATCGTCATCTGGCTGACGAAGGTATGACTGCTTCTGACTTATGTGAAGATGCGGCAAAAAGACTCCTTTCTGATCTCAAATGGAATGCTGAAGAGGTAGACTGCCTCATCTTTGTCAGACAAACGCCGGATTATATTTTACCGGCCTCTGCAACGATCTTGCAGGATAAACTTGGCCTTTCACAAAATGCCTATGCCCTTGATGTCGCCATGGGCTGTAGTGGATATGTTTTCGGTCTGAGTAATATTGCTGCACTTATGCAATCGGGCCATTTCAAAAAAGGGCTTCTTCTTGTAGGGGATACCATTTCAAGAACTTGTTCAGTCAATGACAAAAGCACGTATCCACTTTTTGGAGACGCAGGTACAGCCACTGCTCTGGAATACAAAGAAGGGGCTCCAACCATGAAGTTTCACTTCGGAACAGATGGCTCGGGGAAAGATGCAATCATCATTCCTGATGGAGGATCAAGGAATCCGTTTTCTGAGGATTCTGCGAGAGAAGAAGATATAGACGAAGGTATTTCGCGATCAAAAGCACAATTGGTGCTTGAAGGGATGGACGTCTTTTCTTTTGGAATTAGTAAGGCTCCCCAAAGTGTAAAGGCTTTGCTAGAGCATTTTGAGATTGATCAGGAAACGGTTGATAACTTCGCTTTTCATCAGGCCAATCTTTTCATGAATGAGAAGATTAGAAAAAAGCTCAAAATTGACCCGGAGAAAGTGCCTTATTCTTTGCCAAAATATGGGAACACGAGTTGTGCGACCATTCCATTGACCTTAATAAGTGAACGCAAAGAGGCATTAGAGAAAGGTTCTCAAAAGAACGTTGGCTGTGGTTTTGGTGTCGGCTTATCCTGGGGTTCAGTTTATTTTGAAACTGAAAACCTGACCATTTCTGAAATCGGAATACTAAAATAATCAAATGATGTCTCAAGCCTATATTAAAGCTATTTCGTACTATCTGCCTGAGCATATCTTGACCAATGAAGCTTTGGTTAAGGAATTTCCGGAATGGACGGTGGAGAAAGTGGCGAAAAAGGTAGGTATTAATCAGAGACACATTTCAGCTCAGGATGAATTTACGTCTGATATGGCCATAAAGGCTTCTCAAAAACTTTTTGAGGAGCATTCTATCGATAAGGCTGATATAGACTTTATTTTGCTCTGTACGCAAAGCCCGGACTACTTTTTGCCAACCACGGCCTGTATAGTCCAGGATAGACTTGGGATTCCCACCTCAGCGGGGGCATTGGACTATAATCAGGGGTGTTCGGGCTACGTTTATGGTCTGGCCTTGGCAAAGGGTTTAATTGCCGGAGGAATTGCTAAGAATGTTTTATTGATTACTTCTGAGGTTTATTCAAAGCATATCCATCAATCAGACAAAGGAAACCGAACCATCTTTGGTGATGCAGCTTCTGCGAGTTTGATCAGTACAGACGGATTTGCTGCAATTGGGGAGTTTGAATTAGGGACTGATGGTAGTGGTTTTGATGATTTGATTGTTAAGAATGGTGCCATGAAGTCAGGTACAAAGTCAACTGACACCAATATTGAGATGGATGATTTCCTGTTTATGAATGGTGCAGGAGTCTTTAATTTCACTTTGGCTGCCGTTCCATCGCTGGTTGAAAATACCTTAAGCAAAAATCAGTTGGAAGGTGTGGAATCAGTTGATTGGTTTGTTTTTCATCAGGCTAATTCTTTCATGCTCAATCACCTAAGAAAGAAAATTGGGATAGAGCAGGAGAACTTCCTGATGCACATGCAGGATTGTGGAAACACGGTTTCATCGACTCTTCCAATAGTCCTGAAAGAACATCACGAGAAGTTTAAAACGGGTCAAAAGGCTCTTCTTGCAGGTTTTGGTGTTGGTTATTCATGGGGAGGAAATGTTCTTACCTTCTGTTAGAGAAAAAATATTCCAGGGCCACCTTTATGGGCCTTTGGAGGCAATAAAACGGTATGAAAAATTTAGTCATTATTGGTGCCCGGGGCTTTGGCCGTGAGGTTTTTGATCTTGCGACCAACACACAGGCTTTCATCGATGGAGAGTATCAAATCAAAGGGTTTCTGGATGATAAAATAGACGCATTAGAGGGCTACAAAGGATATCCGGAAATCATTGACAGCGTGGAGCATTATACGCCCGAGGAAAACGACGTTTTCGTTTGTGCCTTAGGTACTGTGCAGCCTAAAAAGGAATATGCTGAAATGATTCTGGCCAAGGGCGGAGAATTTATCAATCTCGTAGATTTAAAAGCAAACGTTCGTTCCAATATCAGTCACCTGAAAGGTGTTTTGATTTTCTCTTTCGTGTTTGTTTCTGTTGATGTTACCCTTTCTGATTTTGTTTCATTACAGCACTTTTCTTGTTTAGGTCATGATGCCCGTGTGGGGAAATGGTCTCATATGAGTTCTTATTCTACGATTACAGGCTATACGGTTTTGGAGGATGAAGTGATGCTTCAAACAGGAGCTAAGGTAGTGCCGAAGAAAACCGTGGGTAAAGGTGGTTTTGTGGGAGCTGGATCTCTGGTAATCAGAAATGTTAAACCGGGTCAATCTGTTTTCGGCAGTCCGGCCTTACCGATGACTCTTTAACCAATGATAAAAGTGAGTGTGGTCATGCTGACCTACCGGCATGAAAAGTTTTTGCAACAGTCAGTGGAGGCTGTTCTTAATCAGCAAACAGATTTTGACTTTGAGCTGATTTTAGCTAATGATAATTCGCCGGATAACACTGATGCTATTGTAGAGAAAATCAAGCAAAACCATCCTCAGGCACAAAGACTCCGTTATTACCGAAATTCAACGAATTTGGGCGTAATGCCAAACTCCCGGAAAGCACTGGAAATGGTGCGGGGAGAGTATTTTGCCACCTGCGAATCTGATGACTATTGGAGCGACCCTTCGAAGCTTCAAAAACAGGTGAAATTTCTGGATGCTCATCCTGACTACAGCATTTGTTTTCATAATGCCAGAATAGAGTATTTTGATGATTTTGGGAGTAAAGACTCCGATTTCCTTCGTTCTGAGCTTCAGGATGATGACCTTCTCAACCCATGGAAAGAACAAAAAACTTTTGGTGTTGAAGATCTGATCGGCGAAGATGAGATCTGGTTTATGGCTACGGCCAGTCTGATGATCAGGAGCTCTGCTTTTTTCCCATTTCCTGATTGGCTTGAGAAGTCAAAGAGTGGTGATATTCCAATCCTGATTTTGTCAGCAAAGAATGGCAAAATTGGATATTTGCCAGAGGTTATGGCCGTATATCGCAAACATGCCGGCGGAGCTAGTTTGACAGATAATAAGAAAGACGAGAAGTTTCTGAGGAACCGGATATTTATGTATAAGGAGCTCAATAAGGCTACCGGGTTCAGTTTTAAGAAATCTTTTGAACGAAATATAGCACGGTACTACTTTATGTTGCTTGGTGCCTCTCAATACGAAAACCATTATTTTAAGAAACTCGGGCCTGCACTAAAGTATTTGCAGTTAACTTTTCCCCAGATTCCGCATAAAAAAGAGCTAATCAGAGATCACCTTCTCCCTCCATTCTTAATTCGGCTTTATGCCGGTTTTAAGAAGGCACTGGGGCTTTGGAAAGAAGATTGATTGATTTTGTATCTTGCTGAATAATTTACCACTATGATTGAGAATTCGCAGTTTCTAAAGGCGATTGTTCCGAATTCGGCCTACTATAGTAAGGAAACTTTTGAAATGGAGCAGGAAAGAGTGTTTCAGGCTTCATGGTATTATGTTGGTCTTACTCTTGACCTACAAGAGCATAACGATTTTCTGACCCGAGAAATAGGAGGAAAATCTGTAGTGATTCAGAACTTCAAAGGTGAGCTGAAGGCGTTTCATAATGTATGCACCCATCGGTTCAATAAAATACATTCAAAAAAATGCGGTAACGGCCCTTTGGCCTGTCCATATCATAATTGGAATTACAATAAAGATGGCATTCCTTTCGGAATACCTTTAAAAAAAGAGTTTCAGGGACTGGATAAGGAATCACTCAACGAACTTAGACTTACCCAATTTAAGTTGGACACCTGTGGGAAGTTTGTTTTTGTAAATGTTTCAAACGATGCCCCTCTTTTGACTGAATTTCTCGGCAGCAGTGCAGAAAAGCTTCTTGAAATTAGTTCGATGCTAGGTCGAAAAGCCGAACATTATGAGATACAAAATAAGGCTAATTGGAAAATCGTAATTGAAAACACCTTAGAAGGCTATCATATCTCTTCAGTTCATCCGAGTACGTTTTATAAGCAGGGTTTTAACCTTAAATCAACCGTTGATTTTGGGAACCATGGTGATCATACCGATATGACACTTCATCTCTCTGAAAATGCTGAAAAGGATAAGAAGAGGGAGCGTTTTCATAAGTTATTAAAAGACCGCCCTTTTCAGCCTGATGGCTTTTATCATCTTCTTGTTTTTCCTAACCTTTCAATAGGTTCTCTTTTTGGTGTTACGGCCTACATTGGATCCATAGAGCCTGTATCTGAAAATGAATCGGTTTTTAGCTATGATTTGTATGAAACTAATTTCGGCGAAGGGCGTTTGATTGATGAAAATATTTCGGAAGTCCTAAGGTACTCGTCTATTGAATTTACCCGAACCACCCTTGAGGAAGACCGGGAAATTTGTGAAAATGTACAAAAAGGTATTGAGCAGTCTAATGCCTTAAAAGGTGTTTTAAATTCTTCTGAAGTTCGTATTTGGGACTTTCAAAATACCTACATGAAATTTATAGAACGCGAAAAAAACGTCTTAATATAGGTTAAATGACCAAAGAAAAAATCACCATTATTGGTGGAGGAATGACAGGGCTTTCGGCAGCGTATCTTGCTGCGAAAGACGGTTTTGAAGTGACTTTGTTGGAAGGGTCTTCAAAAGTTGGGGGGTTACTTAACACCTTTGAGATTGGAGGGAATCAGCTGGAGCATTATTATCATCATTTCTTTACCCAGGATGCTGAGTTTCATTGGCTGCTGAAAGAACTGAATTTGATGGATAAAGTGGTTTACCATAAGACGACTATGGGCGTTTTCAGAAATGGAAAAATCTATAATTTCAATGGTATCGTTGATCTTCTGAAATTCAGGCCGGCTAACCTTTGGGATAAGTTTTTGTGGGGCCTCAGCACGCTCTATTTAGGCAAAATGGTGAAGTGGGAGGATAAAGAGCACATTGCCACTCTCGACTGGTTTTATAAGTATTCCGGCAAAGGCATGACGGACGCTTTATGGAAACCCATGCTTGATATCAAATTTGGTCCATATGCTGATAAGGTTCCATTATCCTGGATGATTGGTCGTCTTGCACAACGACTGAATTCGAGATCTGGAGGAGATGAACGACTTGCCTATATTAAGGGAAGTTGGAAAGTTCTTCTTGACAAAATGGTTGAGGAACTCACAGCTATGGGAGTCAAGATCAAGGTAAATGAGCCAGTAGAAGAATTGATTATTCAAGACAATGAACTCAAAGGAATTAAGACTTCAAAAAATAAATATTCGGGAGGAAAGTATCTCATAACCATCCCTTCAGTCTACTTTGATAAGGTCAAAAATCTCCCTCAATCTTTCGGCGGAAATGGAGTTCAGTACTTTGGTGCAGTATGCACTATTCTGGAGTTAAAGAAGAAATTCAGCGATATTTACTGGATGAACGTTGCAGATGAGGGTTATCCTTTTGGTGGAATTATTGAGCATACCAATATGATTCCGAAGGAGGAATATAACGGCTCTCACATCCTTTACCTCTCCCGTTATTTTGCCATGTCTGAAGATCTTGCCGGAATGGATGCTCAGCAAATCAAAGAACGAATGATTCCGCCTTTGAAAAGAATCAATCCTGAGTTTTCAGAGGATTGGATTAAAGATGTTCATGTTTTTAAAACCAATACCGCGGCTACCGTTTGTGATTTATATTTCTCTGAGAAGGTTCCTCAAAGTAAAACGGAACTTAAGAATCTTTTTGTAGCCAATATGGCTCACATTTACCCCGATGAGAGAAGCACCAACAACTCTATCAGAGTAGCAGCGGAGGCTTGCGGCTTAATGGGTGTTAAAACAGGCCATGTTCCTTACGGAGCCAGTCTTTCAGGTAAGATTGGTTTTGGGAATAATCCCTTTGAAAAAGTTTCTTAATCAGGCAGGTTTAAGCCCTCTTTTATAAGCTCTTGATAAAAGGAATAATCCGAATAGAACCATCGGAATACTCAGCCATTGGCCCATGTTTAGAGCCATACCGTCTTCAAATTCTACCTGATTCTCTTTAAGGAACTCATAGAAGAATCGAAGGGTGAAAATCCATGTAAAGAAAAGCCCCGAAAGTAAACCATCCGGTAGCCTTTGTTTGTATTTATTCCAGATGAAATACATGATTATGAAAAGTAATAGACAGCTAAGTGACTCGTACAGCTGAGCAGGGTGACGAGGTACCTGGGAGTATTCAAAGTTTTGCTTGAACACAAAAGCCCAAGGTACATCCGAGGCTTTCCCAACAATCTCTGAATTCATTAAATTGCCGAAACGAATGAAAGCTCCGGTGAGAGCAACGGCTACAGACATTCTATCCAATACCCAGAAAAAAGGTTGATCGGGGCGTTTTCTGGAATATAGCCAAAGAGCGAAAACAATCCCGAAACCACCACCGTGACTCGCAAGTCCAGCATAAGGTGGAATAAGCATTTCCGTGATAAAATGCACCGGATCTTCCAGAAAATGAGACCCTTCATAGAATACATAATGACCAATTCTGGCACCTAGAACTGTCGAAATAATCATGGTCAGAAGCAAAGGGTCAAGGTCTTTTTCGGGTTTACCCTCTGTTCTGAAAATTCGGGTAAAAACCATATAGCCTAGAAGAAAACCTCCGGCGAAACACAGGCCATACCAGCGTAATTGAAAGCCAAATATTTCGGTGATAATGGAATCTACGTCCCAGATTATTTCAGTTAAGATCATTCAGTGATTTGAGTTATAGTCTGGTAAAATTAGGCCTTTCTTTAGAAAACGAATTAAAAACCTTGCGTTTCTTACTGCCTTTGCGGATTTTTGCCCCGCATTATGAGCACTAGTCAATTACATACTTTATCGTTTTTCATCGCCATCGAGCGACGAATTTTCCGTGTCTAATGCGTTAGATACGGCCATTTCTATCTTCAGATCTATTTTTGACTATTAAAATTTAATCAATGCAAATCATTAAAGCAGGTATTATAGGTGGTGCTGGTTACACCGGTGGGGAGCTATTGCGTATTCTTATTCACCATCCACAGACGGAAATCGTTTTTGTTAATTCTCAAAGTCAGGCAGGGAAAGCCGTTTGGGAGACCCACAAAGACCTTTTTGGGGACACAGATTTACATTTCACAACTGATCTCCCCTTTGACAAAGTAGATGTTATTTTCCTATGTTCGGGTCATGGTCAATCAGTTAAGTTTCTCGAGGAAAATCAGGTGCCAGCCAAGGTTAAGATTGTTGACCTCAGTACTGATTTCAGAGATGAGTCAAACGGTTTTACTTATGGATTGCCGGAGCTGAAGAGAGAGGCTATAAAAACATCTGACAAGATTGCCAATCCAGGATGCTTTGCTACGAGTATTCAACTTGCTTTGTTGCCGCTGGCTAAAGCAGGCTTGCTGAAAGAAGATGTTCATGTAAGTGCAGTAACGGGTTCTACCGGTGCCGGACAATCTCTGAGTCCGACCGGGCATTTTAGCTGGAGAAATAATAATATTTCTGTTTACAAGGCCTTCACACACCAACACTTAAAAGAGATTGGTCAGAGTATGCGTTTTCTTCAAGATGGCTTTGATAAAAACATTCACTTTATTCCTTATCGCGGTGACTTTACTCGTGGAATTATGGCGAATGTTTATACATCTTTTGAAGGGAGTTTGGATGAGGCCAAAACTCTTTTCAAATCGTTTTACGCTGACCAACCTTACACGCATGTTAGTGATTCTACTATTGACCTCAAAATGGTGGTGAATACCAACAAATGCATTCTTCAATTGCAAAAGGAGTGCGATCAACTTCTGATTACAAGTATCATCGATAATCTCACGAAAGGAGCCTCCGGACAGGCAGTTCAAAACATGAATTTGATTTTTGGGATTGATGAAAAAACAGGACTTGGTTTAAAGTCTGTCGGTTTTTAAGAATAGTAATTTAAAACGAAAAGAAATGAATACTTTCAATGTATATCCTATATATGACATTAACCCAGTTAAAGCTCTGAATTCTACACTTTGGGATGAAAACGGAACGAAGTATACTGATCTATACGGTGGTCATGCCGTTATTTCTATCGGTCATTCACATCCTGAGTATGTTAAGGCTATCTCTGATCAAGTAGCCAATCTTGGTTTTTACTCAAATTCTGTACGCATCCCTTTGCAACAACAATTGGCAGAAAAACTAGGCGAATTGTCAGGTTTACCTGACTATCAATTATTCCTGGCTAATTCTGGTGCGGAGGCCAATGAAAACGCTTTAAAGCTGGCTTCTTTTCACAACGGGCGTAAGAAAATTATTGCTTTCAAAAAGGGATTCCATGGACGTTCTTCTGCCGCCGTTGCTGTTACAGATAACCCGAATATTAAAGCGGCGATCAACGATGACTCTCATGTTATTTTTCTGGATTATAATGATGCAGAAGCGGTACGAGAGGCAGTAGATGATGAAACCTGTGCTGTAATAGTTGAAGGAATTCAGGGAGTAGGTGGAATACACGTGGGGTCTGACGAATTCATGAAGGCTATCCGCGAATCCTGTGATCAACATGGAGCTGTTTTTATTCACGACAGCGTTCAATGTGGTTATGGGCGTTCAGGTAAATTTTTCACCTGGGAGTTTTCAGGCGTAAAGCCCGATATTATTTCAATGGCGAAAGGCATGGGAAATGGTTTTCCGGTTGGTGGTATACTTATTTCTCCAAAATTTGAAGCTAAATACGGTTTGCTTGGTACTACTTTCGGTGGTAATCATTTGGCCTGTGCCGCTGCACTTTCAGTTCTGCAGGTAATTGAAGAGGAGGGCTTGCTTGATAATGCCAGAGTTGTAGGTGAGTATGCTTTTGATCAATTGAAGAAAATATCCGGTATAAAAGAACTTAGAGGTAGAGGTTTGATGATCGGCATTGAGCTCGATCAACCCGTTAAGGAAATCAGAGAGAAAATCTTATTTGATGATAAGATTTTTACCGGTGTAGCCGGTGCTCATACGATTCGATTGCTTCCTAGCCTTGGGGTTTGTAAAGAAGAAATAGATGCTTTTATAAGTGCTCTTAAAAAGTATCTGATTTAACTTTCATTGAAGGAAGAGATATTTCAAAGCGGGCTGTTCAGAATCAAATTTCTGAGCAGCTCTTTTTTTTTTATGACATTGCTTTATATTAAATAGGAGATGTTACTATCAACGGTCTTTTCTTATTTAACTTCTTGATAGTCTATACTATCCCGTAATAGACATAGAGCTTTTGTAAAAAGGCTGCATCTATGAAAGGATACAAATAAAAAAAGGAAGCTGAAACAGCTTCCTTTTATGGTACCGGGGACGGGGGTCGAACCCGTACGGGCGTTTCGGCCCACAGGATTTTAAGTCCTGCGTGTCTACCAATTCCACCACCCCGGCGGGTTTTGGTTACCCTTGTGAAAAAAAAAGCCCCACAAGATGGGAGCTTTTATTTCGAGCAGAAGACGGGTCTCGAACCCGCGACCTTAACCTTGGCAAGGTTACGCTCTACCAACTGAGCTACTTCTGCCTGTAAATGTGGGTGCAAAGATAATCCAAGGGTTTTATTTGTCAATAGATTTTGTAAGAATTTTTCGTCTTTTCTTTCGGGTAGACGTACTTTTGTCAACCAGAAAAAACTGCTATGGATAGAAAACCAAACTTCTCTAAAAACGCCGACGGATTGTTACCTGCTGTAATTCAGGATCATTGGACGTTAAAAGTCTTGATGCTGGGCTACATGAACGAGGAGGCCTATCAAAAAACACTGGCTGAAAAAAAAGTTACTTTTTTTAGCAGAAGTAAAAACCGGCTATGGACCAAAGGAGAGGAATCAGGTAATTTTCTTAACTATGTCTCATCAGCTATCGATTGTGATGAAGATACTATCCTAATACAAGCTGACCCGGTAGGTCCTACATGTCATACAGGAGATGATACCTGCTGGCAAGAAACCAATGAAGGGAAGGTAGGTTTTCTGGAGCATTTGAGAAAAACCATAAAAGAGCGTAAAGAAAATCCTTCTGAAAAATCGTACACCGCCAGTCTTTTTCAAAAGGGTATCAATAAAGTTGCCCAAAAAGTAGGCGAAGAAGCGGTGGAGCTCGTAATTGAAGCAAAAGACGATAATAAAGACTTGTTTCTTGGTGAGGCTGCAGATTTGATGTATCATTACTTAACCTTACTTGAAGCAAAAGATATCGCTCTTGATGAAGTTATTGATACATTAATCAAAAGACATAAGTAAATGTTAAACTACATTGTCAGACTAGCTCTTGTTGGGCTGGTCGTTTACATGATCCCTGATGTGCTCTCTCAAATTCAAGTGAGTAGTCTTACCTCAGCCATAATTGTGGCTTTTGTGATGAGTCTCCTTAACACCTTTGTGAAGCCGATCCTTACTATCCTTTCTTTACCGATTACAATTCTAACCCTCGGGTTATTTTATTTTGTGGTGACCGTGGCTATCGTTTATATCTGTGATGCTTTGGTGGGAGGTTTCAAAGTTGATGGTTTTCTACAGCCATTAATTTTCAGTTTTATTTTATCAATTGTCAACAGTCTGGTAGGTTCATTTCAGGAATGAAGTTTTTAACTCCTCTTTTGTTTCTCTTGTTTTTTTCGGCCTGCGTATCTGAACCTTTTGAGCTTGGTGATGGAGTAGACCTTGAGTCATTTAAGAAAGATAGAGGAGGATGTGAAAATCTGAGGTCTGGTCAAATTGAAGCACTAAAAGCTGTGTCGGATAATATTCTGACTCATTCGGAGAATGAGGTCCTCGCAACATTAGGCCGCTACGATTTTCAAATACTTGACCGTAAAAACCAGAAGGTATTTGTCTATTACCTTGAGGAGGGGCCACATTGTGAAGCTATTCAAAACGAGTCTTCAGCTATTTCAATGGCTGTATATTTCAATGCCACCAGCCTGGCAAAAGAAGTTACTTTTCAGCAAGGGATGCCTTAGCTCTGTAAGGCGTGCCTGACGGTGTAGAATACCACAAGCCCGTAGCCCAGAAAGACCATAAAATGAAAAGGCATCATGCCGAAAAGGTTTTTCTGAAAATCTATCAGTAGCATTGCAGCGAACAATAGGCTGATCAAAGCCTCAATCCAGGTGAGTAGCCCGATTTTTTTGATGGAATAGACATTACCACGCCAAGAGTCGTTTTTGTTGACCACATTAAACTTAGGAGTACGTACGAAGGGTGTTTTTCGTCCCAGATAACCTTCAATTACGGCGATGGTATTATGTAGCGATAGCCCCATCATAAATACCAAAAACATAAAGAAACGCTTGGCGAACAGCCAAAAGTTAGGATTCTTCCTCCTAAAGGCCAACCAATAAAATGAACCCAGAATGAGCCAGTTGACCTGAAAAAGGGTAGTCAGGTTTACAATTCGATGATATTTCGAAAAGATATCGGTGTTTAACACCAATGGGATGCTGGCGAAAGCTAAAGCCACCACACTCAAAAAAATGGAGCTGTTTAGCAAGTGATAAAAACCATGCAGTTTGGTTGAGAGGCTCAAATGGTTAGCCTTAAAGACTTTTCTTGCATTTTTAACAAAACACTCTGCACCACCTTTCATCCAGCGGTATTGCTGCGATTTAATGGCCGGTAAACTTACGGGTAGCTCGGCAGGGGAAGGAAGCTCTCTTAAATATTGAAATTTCCAGCCTTTTAATTGGGCCCGGTAGCTAAGGTCAAGATCTTCTGTTAACGTATCAGGCGACCAGCCTCCGGCATCTTCTATGGTTTCCTTTCGCCATACACCGGCGGTACCGTTGAAGTTGATAAAATGCTGTCCGGCAGCCCGCCCCGGTTGTTCTATGAAAAAATGAGCGTCAAGGCCAAAGGCCTGAAGCTTTGTGAGTAATGAATAGTCCTCATTGATATGCTCCCATCTTGTTTGTACCACTCCGGTTCGCGAATCCTGAAAAAGTGGTATACTTTTAAAAAGGAAATCTTTTTGAGGAATGAAATCAGCATCAAAAATGGCTATAAATTCACCTTTAGCCATCGGAAGGCCGTATTTCAATGCTCCGGCTTTGAAGCCTGTTCGCTCTGGTCTTCTGACTAATTCTATATCAAAACCTAAGTCAGCGTACTCCCGAGCCTTTTTTTGAAGTATTTCTGTGGTTTTATCGGTAGAGTCATCTAATAGTTGAATCTGTAGTTTGCCTTTCGGGTATTCAATGCTGAGAATTGAATCGACTAACCTTTCAGCAACATATTGCTCATTATAAAGAGGTAGCTGAATAGTGACCAATGGCCAATCTTCCTGATTTTCAGATGGAGTTGGTGCCTTATATTTAAAATGGGTGATGATGAGGCTGGCCTGCATGAGGCAATAGCCAAAAATTATACTTAAAGGAATCAGATACGCTATGAGAAGTAAAGGCTCACTCATTTTGATGAAAGTGCGTATTTAAAGATCCAAAGCAAAATTTTGTAACCGGCGAGCACTGTTCCTTTTACTGTTCCTGACACCTTTGATTGACCAATTCGCTTTTTGTAATTCACAGGGACTTCTGTGATTTTTAATTTGTGCCTTGCGGCTTTAAGCTGCATTTCTACGGTCCAGCCATAGGTTTTATCCTCCATTTTGAGCTTTTGGAGAGCATCCCAGCGGATTGCCCTGAATGGACCGAGGTCGGTATAATGAACACCAAAAAAAAGTTTGATTAGTCGTGTAGCCAGCCAATTACCAAATACCTGCTGTGGAGTCATAGATCCGCTTTCTTTTTGGCCCAAAACACGGCTTCCGATTACCATATCCTTGTTTTGCTCATAAATGGGGGCAATCACCTGTGAAAGTTCTGCCGGGTAATCGGAATAATCCGCGTCTAGAAAAACTATAGTCTGCGGAGATTTTGTGGCGGCATACTCCATGCCCTTCAGGCAGGCATAGCCGTAGCCCTGACGGGGTTCATCAAGCACAGTGGCACCAGCCTTTTTCGCCACAGCGGAGGTTTCGTCTCTTGAATTGTTATTAATCACAATTATTTCCTGAACACCTTTCGGAATTTCGGCAATAACTTTGTCAATAGAAAGGGCCTCGTTAAAGGCTGGTATAATTACAAATACTCCTTCAGGAACCAAGAGTTTTCAGTTTTTGCAAAGGTTAGAAAAAAGTCCTCTGCAATTTACGACAATTGTTACTCTATAGTTTCAGGTTTGTAGTTTTCACAGTATTTGTCATATAAATCAGCGGCTTTTTGCTGCTCCAGCACTTTGAGCTGGAGATAGTCTTTGCAGGCAGAGTTTATATCTTTTCTGAAAACATGGGCTGCGGCTCTGAGGTAATAGGCTTCTACAAAATATGGATTTTTTTCAATGGCTTTATCGATGTAGTAAACTGAGGTTTTGTAGTTTTTCTCGCCAAAGTAATATTGACCATAGGCTAGGTAATCCTCTGCCATTTGAGCTTCATTCATAGCTTCTACCTGTTCACTGGAGGTTTTGGTAAAACCAAGGTCAAAATTGAATTCTACTTCACAGTTGACAATTTCACCCTGATAGGTGGCAGGTAGCCAATGTCCCTTGGTTTTCTCAACGGCATCGATCAATCGATTATCGTATTTAGGGTCTGAGCTGGCTACCATTCTCAGGCCTTCCATTTTACCTTCTGTTGTAATCACAAAACGTACGACAAAACCTCCTTTCTTGTATTCGGGGAATTTAAAATCAGAAAAGATCTTGGACATTGCACTCATGGTAGGATGAATGAATTTCGGCTCTACCACATCTGGCTGATATACATAAACAAGATCCCCGTTTTTTGCCAGGTAGGCTTCAGGAGTGGTGCTTAGATCGTAAATGGGTTTATAGATCATTTTTATCCGCAGCGGTTCTACATCAGAAGGCTGATTAACCTGCTGTAACTCCAGAATAGGCTTCTCAAGGCGAGTTATCTTGTAGTGGTCGTTACGGTAAGAGAATACACTGTCAGAGATCCGGTATCGCTGAACAGAATTGACGCCATTCAGTGAAACGATAAGGCTATCACGACGAAAATCCAGCACAAAGCTGGATCCCGTCACTGAAAGATCATATAGCGGACTCCCGTCCTTTAATGTTACTTCATCTTTTACCCATTCTCCCTGAAGGGCTTCTTTTAAAGCTTGCTGAGCAAAGCTTTGGAGACCGCTTAATGTCAGGAGAACAATTGATGTGGTTTTTAGGAATTTCTTCATTTAACGTTTACTCAAGTACTCTGTAGCAAAGCCAACCCAGTCAACTTCGTTACTTGGTACTTTAACGTCAGGCTTAATGCCCTTATTATCGATGTCCTGGTCTCTCATACTTTTTGCCATGCCAATGGCCAGTCTCCAGCCAAATGCAGGTAAGCCCCAGTCTCTAACTTCGATATAATCAGCCAGCCCTTTGGTACGTGTACCTATAACGATTGTTTTATCGCTTTGCTTAGCTTCTAAAGTAACACTTTCTGCGGTACTTGCCGTATTTTCATTGACCAGAATTGCTACTTTTTTAGGGTAAACAGAGGGTTTTACATATTGGAAAACTTTGTCTGGCCCCTGAACATAGCCGTTCGGGTTATTCTTCATCAGCGAGATCACTTTGTTTAGTTTTGGAGCAAGAATTCTCTTAAACTTAGGATCCGTCTGGATTGACTCCAGCTCATGTGAGAGAAGTACAATATTGTCTTCAGATGATCTGAACATTCCTCCCTTTCTTACAATCGGCTTATCAGCTATGTATGGATAAAGGGCAGCAAAAGCATTTTCATTTCCACCAGGATTGTTTCTCAGGTCAACAATAAGATTTTCAGTGGAGCTGATTAACGGACTGTACTTAGTGACCATCGCCATGATTACATCATCAGAATCATACATTGTGAAAGGTGGCAACGTAATCAAGACTGTCTTGTCGTCAATTTGCTCAACACGGTAATCAGGCAGTTTAGTCAGAATATCCACATTACTAACAATGGTCTGTGGCTTAGGGTAAACCTTTTTCATTTTATAGATTCCCTCAATAACCAAGTAATCTTTGATGTGTCTCGCAAACTTGGTCTCAGCCGTGAAGTCGAAATATCTATACTCGGCCTCGTAATGGTCTTTGTACTTTTCTGACAGCGTGAATTTTGATTTACCTGCTGTCCAAAGCTCATCTTTAGCCTCCATCAGGAAGGCGGTAAACTCACCTTTACCCTCTTCAATCATGCCGAGACGGTAGTTTTTATCCTCAGTTTCCCAAATACCCACCAGCTCATGTTGATTTGGTTTACTGTCTAAAAACTTTCTGAATTGCTCCTCACTTCTGTAAGAAACTGAAGCTGTACGGGCCGCTCTTTTGGCTCTTTCTTCTTCTGGTTCAGGTTTTGTGTAAGGTTCCGGAATATTGATAAACAGGTGGCCGTCTTCAAAGAATGAAAGCCAGTCATTCATCATAAAATAGCATTCGGCAGGCTCGTTAACGTTTCTAACCCGCTCACGTGTTTCTTTCGTAAGCTTATCGAACTTCTTTTTGTCTTTGTTCGATCCGGTTTTCTCATGCCAGCCGGCATAATTTTTTTCAACTTTTTCGTAGGCATCTTCAAAAACCAGCGTGCATTTGCTTTTTAGTTTTTCTGCTGGCTGCTCTTTCTGAGCAATTGAAGTATTCAGGCTTAATAGGACAGTACCTATCAGGAAAGTGATTTTTTTCATTTTAGGACACGTTTTAATGATCTCTGCGAAATCATTCTCTAATACTGTGCCAAAAAATGGATCCCCTTAAAAATTATTCGTCTCCTTCAGGGAGTTCAAGGTATTGAATAGGCGAAATGGCGTTCCCTGCGATGCCTTTTATACTTCCATACATGTCAATGGTGTTGCCAATAACCTTATCTATTTGCGTCTCACGTTCTTTCCATATACGTTGCATGGCCCGCTTTTCACGGTCTAACTCACTTTTCAGATTGGAGAAGCCCTCGACAATGGCTTCCATCTGCTGTTTAAACTGACTGCTGGTTAAAAAAGAATAGAGTAAACTCATTTTGTCCGCCTTGTTCTCATTAACAGAACCCGCTTGATGAGCCTTGATCAGAATTTCACGGAGAACATAAACCAGACTTTTTACTTCGTGAAAACCACAGACCCATACTCCTTCTTTTTCTCCAAAACGATCCATGTCTTTGGGCATGGTCTGAGTTACCAAAACAGCGATTTCAGCTCCGGTTTCACGTTGATCAGTTTTGAGTTTCTCAATCCAGTCACCGCCCCAGTTTTGAGTTCTTTTACTTTCAAAAATGATTTTCCCACAGATCTGCCCGAATTCGTTTTTTACCTTTTGAATAGCGTCAGCCCCGCGAATTCCCTTTTTGACCTCCTCAATTTCATCGTAAGGGAAAGTCCTTTCCAGAATGGATTCAATCTCTAATTCCTGAATTTCACCTTGTAACTGCATGGAGCCTTGTTCGGCTTTTCTTTGCATTTCTTTGACGAGGTTCATCTGGGTCTCCAGCTTTTTCTCGTATTCTTTTTTGACAAGTTCAAACTCCTGGTCTTTTCGTTTGGCAGCAGACTCTTCAATGGATTTGGCTTTCTCAAGCAACTCTTTTTCCAGTTTGATCCGCATCTGCTCCTGACTCATTTTGAGCTCATTTTCCTTTTTTAGTAGCTCAAGCTCTTTTTTCTGGGCATCCAGAATCAGCCTTTGTTTATGCTGGTTGTCTTCCTGAAGGGCTTTGAGCATAGCCGCATTTTTTTCATCGGCTCGTTTTTGGGCTTCAGACTGAGCGATGGCCCACATTTTCTTTTTTTCTTCCTGTTCAAACTTCGCTTTCTCTTCCTGCAGCTGCTTTTTGAACTGTTCTATTTTAGTCGCATTCTCTTTTTCCTGTTGCTCAATACGCTTTTGGAGCTCTATCTGCATGTGTTTTTGCAGGGCTTCGCCGACATCAAAAGAGTGTCCGCAGTTTGGGCAGGTAGTTTTGTTTTGCATATTATTCAGAGATATATCCTGATTTCGGGTATTTCACTTTATAGCCTATTTTGAATGTCTTATTTAAGTTAGGGGAGACCTTTTCATTCCAGATAACTCTTCCTGATGTTTCGTCAATATTGGCACCTTTGGCCTCCATCTCAGTAATTTCTACTTCCTTGTTTCCACTCAATGGAAACTGATCAATTAATTTGAAGTTTATTTCGGAGTCTTTGGTGTTTCTAATCAGAATTTCAAAGTTAAAGGATTCCTCGACGCTACTTCCGAGGATTTTATTCCGAGCGAAACTTTTCAGGAGCTTTCGTGTAATAAATACACCGGGGTCTTTGCCCAGCGAAATATTTAGGGTGTCTGAAGATGGTAGCTCGAGATCTATAGTGCCTAAAAAAGTGCCCTCTGCATAAATGCTGGCTTTCCCCGGAAGCAAATTCAGTGCCCCCCAGTCTGTTATGCTTGCATTGACATAAACGGATTGATCAATTTTAGGAACAGAAATATGTTCAAAAGTTGCCGGTATTTGTAATTCCTTTAATTCGATGGATCGGGCTTTACCGCTCGACTCAAGTGAGGTCTTCTCTGTAAGGGTAAACTGTAGAGACGTTGGCCCTTCTTCTTCTGCAACCAGCTTTTTGAGTTCTTGTCGTGTATTTATTGTTACTCCTTTTGCCTTTCCACTTAACACTTCCGAGAATGAAGTTGTTTTTTTGCGTTGAACGGAGTATCCGGTGACTACAACCTCTTCAAGAGCCTGGGTATCCTCGTTGAGTTTCACCGTTGAAGGTACTTCTTTCGAATTTAGAGTAAGTGAATTAAAGCCTATAAAGCTGTAAGAAAGGAAATTGTCTTTTTTTCTACGATCTGGTGGAATGGTCAACGAGTAAAAACCATTTACATCTGTGGAGGTGCCCAAAGTAGTTTCCCTGAGTTGAATAGATACGCCAGGCAGGGGTTCATTGGTTCTTTCATCAACTACAAAACCGGTAATTTGCCAATCCGATTTATTGTATGCTAACTCTTCGCCCAGTTCATAGCTATTTGGAAATCCCCAGACCCAGGGCCTTATTTCAGGAACATTGGCCTTCGCATTTGGCATAAGATTATTAAAGGTCAGGCTTACGTCTTTCCAATTTTCGCCGGTGTACTGGTAAACATCGGCTTTATAGAGGATCTGCAGCGGCAGGTCAAAGCTGTTTGCTTTGATATCATAAGTGGGAGCCCAGCCGGCATTTGGTGTAAAGTAGGAAATTTCAATTTCTTTATTTTTGAGAGCGTTAGAGGACTTTACTGTAAACAAAATCTCAGAGAGCTGATTTTTCTCTTCGTTCATTAGCTCGTTTAGCTCTTTATTAAGATTTCTGATTTGATTGTCAAAAACTTCAAGACTTTTTGAAATAGATGCCTTCTTATTTAGGATTTCCTGCATTCTTGTTTTGAAGAAGTCTACTGTATTTTTTAAATCCTCGGGTTTCATACCAGAGTAAGTACCACCTACTTTTTGGTTAGAAAGCAGAAGTTGCTCTTCACGACTTAGGACTGTGAGGTCAATATTGAGTTGACTTTTCTGCTCTATAATTTGTCTGACTTCTTTCTTGATTTCAGTATTTCTTTTCTGCGTTTCGGGGGCGGAAAGGAATGAACTTTGATAAATCAGATCGGAAACACTTAAGGAATGATCAGAAAGGTTGACTTGGATACTTTCCGAGCTGATTTCATTCGAAATTCCTCGAATTACGAGTTGGTTTGTGCCAATGGTAAGATCGGTTTTAAGACTTCTGAAAACCTGTGCACCGGAAGGGTAAATGTTAATTTTAGTGACTTGCGAGTCAATTTGTTTCTGACCGATTGCAGAGAAAGAAACCAGGAGCAAAAGTTGAAAATATTTCATAGGGTATGTGGTTATTAGTTATTGTAAAACTCCCAAACAATTGAACCATTTGGGAGTTTATATAATCATTTCCAGTCCTCAGCCGTCTGCTTTTGAACTCCTAATCCGTCAATACCGAGTTCGATCACATCGCCGGGCTGCAAATATTGCGGGGGCTTAAAGCCCAGACCTACGCCTGCCGGTGTTCCGGTGGAAATGACGTCACCAGGAAGAAGGGTCATAAAGTTGCTCAAATAGCTGATGGCTTCATCGATATAGAATATCATGTCATCGGTATTTGAGTCCTGAATGACCTCTCCGTTTCGGCTGAGCCAAAGACGTAATTTGTGAGGATTGCCAATTTCATCCTTTGATGCCATGAAGGGCCCAAGAGGAGCAAAGGTGTCATTGGATTTTCCCTTGACCCACTGGCCACCCCTTTCTAACTGGAATTCGCGTTCGCTATAATCGTTATGGAGACAATAGCCGGCCACATATTCCATGGCCTCTTCTTTTGAAACGTATGAAGCTTTTTTGCCGATCACCACGGCAAGCTCCACCTCCCAGTCGGTTTTTTTTGAGTTTTTAGGAATAATCACATTGTCATTCGGACCACAGATAGCAGATGTTGACTTAAAAAATATAACAGGTTCTGAGGGCTTAGCCATACCGGACTCCTCTGCATGTTTGGCATAATTGAGTCCAATACAAATGATTTTAGAAGGTCTGGCTATGCATGGGCCTAATCTGACATCATCATTGACTTTCGGGCACGTTCCCTGATTTTTTTTGATCCAGTCTGACAAGCGGCTTAAACCGTCGGTTTCAAAAAATGCTTCGTTATAGTCTTCTCCAAAATCTGAGACATCCCAATAATTTCCGGTGGCATCCATGATCCCCGGCTTTTCTTTTCCTGGCTCTCCAAATCGTATTAACTTCATTTTTATATAGGTTGAATTATGGTGTATTTAATTTGACGAATCCCCCGTCGATAAGGTAGTCGGCCCCTGTAAGAAATGCAGCTTCGTTAGACGCCAGGTAAACCGCCATAGCGGCTACTTCTGAGGGTTTACCCATGCGACCAATCGGCTGTGATTCGGAAAGTTTTTTGAAAATCTCCTTCTCTCTTCCGGGGTATTTTGATTCGATATATCCATCTACGAAAGGGGTATGAATACGGGCCGGCGAAATGCTGTTGCATCGAATATTGTCCTTTAGGAAGTCTTTGGCTACCTGAATGGTCATGGTCAGAACTGCCCCCTTGGCCATTGAATAGGCAAAACGCTCGGGAACGGCTACCGTGGCAGCCACCGAAGCCATATTGATAATATTACCTCCTCCGTTTTTCTTAAAGTGGGGGATAACGCAGTGGATACAATTGTAGACACCTTTTACATTGATATTGTAAATTTTGTCCATGTCTTGCTCGGTGGTTGTTTCTGCGGTGCCGATATGGGCAATACCCGCATTATTGACTAAAATATCAATGGGCTGTACAGCATTGATCTTGTCCATTACTTTCTTTACCTGAGCCTGAACGGCAACATCTACTTTATGAATGTAAGCCTGACCACCTGCGGCGATGATGAGGTCTGCCTCTCGCTCAGCCTGGCTCATATTGAGCTCAAAAATGTGAACGATGGCTCCTTGTTTGGCAAAGCTTCTTGAAATTTCAAGGCCAATACCACTGGCTCCTCCTGTGATTATGGCCACTTTTTTATCGAGTCTGAACATCGATTGATATTAGGGTTTAATGTTTTCGCAAGTTACTTCGATTTTGGTCAAATCAGAGGGTGTAGAAATAAGAATCAGGACAGAATAAATTTTAATGATTAACTTTTGCAGATTTTCAGGAATGCATTTACCTTTGCACTCCGTTTAAAAATGGAGGTTGTAGCTCAGCTGGTTAGAGCACCTGATTGTGGTTCAGGGGGTCGTGGGTTCGAACCCCATCTTCCTCCCTCCAAGTAGCCTGATTCGAAAGAGTCGGGCTTTTTTATTTTCAGACCTTCGTTTATTTTTTGATCAAGACTGTTAATCATGGGGTGTAGTGATACAATATTCCTTTTCGAAACCCATCATCTTGCCATGCATTGTAAAGCATTATATCGGATATAGCTTTTTCACTTTTAGGAATCGCTGTCTTGTTTTAAGAAATGCCTACTTTTGCAGCGTAACATTAAATCATATTCTATGTCTTACGGTTTACTTAAAGGTAAAAAAGGAATCATTTCCGGTGCTTTGGATGAAAACTCAATCGCCTGGAAAACTGCTCTAAAAGCTCATGAAGAAGGAGCGTCTATCGTTCTAACAAACGCCCCTATAGCTATGCGTATGGGTAAAATCAATGAGCTGGCTGAAAAGGTGAATGCTGAGATTATTCCTGCAGATGCAACATCTGTTGAAGACCTTGAGAGTTTATTTTCAAAATCAACCGAAGTTTTGGGTGGTCAGTTAGACTTTGTTCTACACTCTATCGGAATGTCGCCTAATATTAGAAAGGGTAAAGAGTATGGTGATCTGAATTACGACTGGTATATGAAGAGCCTGGATATCTCGGCTCTTTCTTTTCATAAATTTATGCAGGTGGCCGAGAAGCTCGATTCATTAAATGAGTGGGCCTCTATTGTTGGTCTGTCATATATAGCTGCCCAGCGTACGTATCCATTTTATACAGACATGGCAGATGCTAAGGCTGTCTTAGAGTCGATTGCCAGAGGTTTTGGCTACCGCTTAGGTAAAGCGAAGAATGTAAGAGTAAACACAATTTCTCAATCGCCTACACCTACTACAGCAGGTTCTGGTATTGGAGGTTTTGACTCTTTCTTTGATTTCGCTGAAAAAATGTCTCCGCTAGGCAATGCCACTGGTGAAGATTGTGCCAATTATATCATTTCTCTTTTCTCTGATTTTACGAAAATGGTTACGATGCAAAACCTTTATCATGACGGAGGTTATTCGAGCACAGGTATTTCAGAAGAAATCATTGAAATGATGGGCAAATAGGTTCTCTCACAGATTATATTCAAAGGGCGACTCTGTTTTTCAGAGTCGCCCTTTTTTATGTCGAACATAGCAGAATTAAGCGGCAGCTATCTTTTTTGTGTACCATTAATGCCAATTGATCTTAAATACCTTAGGAGATCATTCCCTTAGAAAAATGCTATTGTTCAATATGTCTGTCAATTTTTATTCAAAACCTTTGGATATTTCTTGGATTGGAACATTCTTTGCAACGAAATTGTATTAATTAGCGAATATTCGCAGAAAGCGTAAAATCATTTATGTCAGAAAAGCTCAACAAGTTTAGCAGCACACTTACTCAGGAAGTTAGTAATCCTGCCGCTCAGGCCATGTTATACGCCATCGGTCTCAAAGAAGACGATATGAAGAAACCTCAGATCGGTATCGCCAGTACCGGTTATGAAGGAAACCCTTGTAATATTCATCTCAACGGACTTTCAGCACATGTGAAAAAGGGTGTTCAGGCCAATGATATGGTTGGACTTGTTTTCAATACCATTGGTGTTTCTGACGGAATGACCAACGGCAATGATGGTATGAGTTTCTCTTTGCCAAGCCGTGATATTATTGCTGACTCTATTGAGAATGTTGTTTCAGCACAATGGTATGATGGGCTTATTGCAGTTGTGGGTTGTGACAAAAATATGCCGGGTGCAGTAATGGCCATGGCACGCCTGAATCGTCCTGCCATCATGACCTATGGCGGTACTGTTCGTTCTGGAAACTGGAAAGGTAAAAAACTCGACATTGTTTCGGCATTTGAGGCTTATGGTCAGAAAGTAGCAGGAACTATCGCTGAAGAAGACTATAAAGGAATCATCCAGAATTCCATTCCGGGTCAGGGTGCTTGTGGAGGAATGTACACGGCTAACACGATGGCTTCTTCTATTGAGGCAATGGGTCTTGCAATGCCGTATAACGCAACTTACCCTGCAACTCACGAGGGCAAAGTACAGGAGTGTATTGATCTTGGAGCAGCCATGAAAAACTTATTGGCGAAGCAAATCTTACCAAAAGATATTATTTCAAAGAAATCACTGGAAAACGCTCTGACCATTGTGATGGCTCTTGGTGGCTCTACCAATGCAGTTTTGCATTATCTGGCAATTGCTTATTCTGCCGGAATCGAGTTAACATATGATGATATTCAGAGAATTTCTGATCGCACTCCTTTTATTGCTGACCTGAAACCTTCAGGTAAATATTTTATGGAAGACATCATGGATCTTGGTGGTGTACCTGCGATCATGAAATACCTTCATAAAAAAGGTTTGATTCATGGTGATTGCTTAACAGTGACAGGAAAAACAGTTGCTGAAAATCTTGAAGCCGCCCCTGATCTTGATTTTGACGCTCAGGATATCATTCGTCCTATTGAAAAGCCAATTAAATCTACCGGTCACCTGCAAATGATGTTTGGGAACCTCGCTGAAAACGGAGGTGTAGCTAAAATCACCGGAAAAGAAGGAACCAAATTCGAAGGTGTAGCAAAGGTTTGCAATAAAGAGGAAGACATGCTGGAAGCTTTTGCTAAAGGAGAAATCAAAGCGGGTCAGGTTATTGTAATTCGTTATGAAGGCCCACGTGGAGGTCCGGGAATGCCTGAAATGCTTAAGCCGACTTCAGCTGTAATGGGTGCTGGTCTGGGAGATAAAGTGGCCCTGATTACAGACGGTCGTTTCAGTGGAGGTACTCATGGCTTTGTGGTGGGGCATATTTCTCCTGAAGCTTATGAGGGTGGTACAATTGCTTTGGTAGAAGACGGGGATAAAATCACGATTGACGCTGAAACGAGGGAATTGAAAGTTCACGTTTCCGACGAAATTTTGGCAGAAAGAAAGAAAAACTGGAAGCCGCTGACTCCGCCTTTCGTAGAGCACGGCGTACTTAGAAAATACTTTAAAACGGTGTCGCCGGCTCATGAAGGCTGTGTGACTGATAAATAATTTTGACTATGGCTACAGCAACAAAAAGCATAGGAAAAGAAGTGTCAAACTCCTCAAACGGAAAGGTTTACTCAGGTGGGCAGGCACTTATGGAGTGTCTGATTGCCGAAGGAGTGGATACCATTTTTGGTTATCCGGGTGGTGCCATCATGCCTGTCTATGATGCCTTGTATGATTACATGGACCGTATCGAGCATATTCTTGTAAGGCATGAACAAGGAGCATCTCATGCCGCTGAAGGCTATGCCCGAAGCAGCGGAAGAGTAGGTGTTTGTATGGCAACTTCTGGCCCTGGAGCCACTAACCTAATTACCGGAATTGCTGATGCGATTATAGACTGTACGCCAATGGTAGCAATTACCGGTCAGGTAGCCTCGGCACTTTTAGGAACAGACGCATTTCAGGAAACAGATGTGATTGGTATTACAGCCCCGGTTTGTAAATGGAACTACCAGATCACCAGTGCTGATGAGATTCCTGAAATCATGGCAAAGGCTTTTTACATTGCCAGAGCCGGTAAACCTGGTCCTGTATTGGTGGATATCACCAAGGATGCTCAGGTGGCGTTCATGACCAAAAAGTTTGAATATAAAAAGGTGGATTGGCTTCCAGGCTATCACCCGCGAATTAAGCCCAAAATGGAGCAGGTGGAGAAAGCAGCTGAGCTGATCAACTCTGCCAAAAAACCTTACATTTTGGTAGGTCATGGGGTATTGATCTCTGAGGCGATGGAGGAATTCAAAGCCCTGGTTGAAAAAGCTGATATTCCTGTCGCTAGTACGCTACTAGGCCTTTCTGCCCTATCCATTGAGCACCCGAATTATATGGGTTGGCTGGGTATGCACGGGATGTATGCTCCTAACGTGATGACGGATGAATGCGATGTGCTTATTGCTATCGGAATGCGTTTTGATGACCGCGTGACAGGCGATGCAAATCGTTTTGCAAAGCAGGCTAGAATTGTTCACATTGAGGTAGATCCGGCTGAAATTGACAAAATTAAAAAGGCGGAAGCTCCTGTAATTGGCGATGCCAAAGAAGCTCTTCAAATGTTACTTCCGCTAATTGAAAAAAGAGATTTCACAGATTGGAAACAACAATTCAGGGATCTTGAACCGGCAGAAAAAGAAGCCGTTAATAATCGGGATTTGGCGGGTGAAGGCAAAATAAAGATGGCTGAGGTGGTGAAAATGGTGTCTGATAAAACCAACGGAGAAGCCTGTGTGGTTGTTGACGTAGGGCAGCACCAGATGGTTACAGCAAGATATTACGATTTCAAAAAGCCACATTCTTACATTGCATCTGGCGGATTGGGAACTATGGGGTTTGCCATTCCAGCGGCATTTGGAGCGAAAATGGGAGCACCAGATCGTGACGTGATTGCTTTCATTGGTGACGGTTGTTTCCAGATGACCATCCAGGAGCTAGGTACTATTGCTCAAAGTGGGAAAGCCGTTAAAATGATCATTCTCAATAACAGTTTTCTGGGTATGGTGCGTCAGTGGCAACAGTTGTTTTTTGACAGAAGATACTCTTTTGTAGACCTTCAAAACCCTGATTTCATCACCATCGCCAAAGGCTTTGGTATACCGGGTCATACTTGCGAGGCTCGTGAAAATCTGAGTGAGTCTATTGACCAATTATTGAGCTCTGAGGGTTCTTACCTATTGGAGGTGATCGTAGAAAAAGAAGAAAATGTATTCCCGATGGTGCCTGCCGGTACCAGCGTTTCAGAAATCAGATTGAAATAAAATGGAGCAATTAAAGACCTATACCATTTGCGTATTTACTGAAAACAGTATCGGGCTTTTGAATAAAATCACGATCATTTTCACACGCAGAAGACTCAATATTGAAAGTTTAACGGTTTCTGAAACCGAGCGGAAAGGTGTTTCCCGATTCACTATCGTGATTAAGCACGAACAGCGTGAAGCCGTTGAGAAGTTGGTTCGTCAGATCAGAAAAGTAGTTGAGGTTTTATCCGTTTTCGGTTACCTCAATGAGGATATTGTATATAACGATATCGCCCTTTTCAAAATCCCGACGCCGCTTGACTCAAAGCCGCTGGATATGGAAACCATTAACCGTGAGCACAAAGCGTATATCGTTTACTGGGGACTTGACTACGTAGTACTTCAAAAAACGGGTACGGAAGAAGAGATTTTTGATTTCTTCAAATACATCAAACCTTACGGAATTCTGGAGTTTGTAAGATCAGGAAGAGTGGCCGTGGCCCGCACCCCAAAAGGTCTGGTAGAATACCTGCCTGACGAAGTGGAATGGGAGTATTATTTATAATACAGTTAATTCATAATCAAAGAAATAGCTGACTATGGGAAATTTAAAACAAAGCACTTAGCTTTGCAGCCCGAATTGCCAGAGTCGGTAAAAAGGAAATCTAAATAGAAAGTATAATAACAATCATAATCAAAAAATGGCAAAACTAAATTTTGGTGGTGTAGAAGAGGAAGTAGTAACAAGAGAAGAATTTCCTCTGGAAAAAGCCAGAGAAGTCTTGAAAGACGAAACCATTGCTGTGATCGGATACGGTGTACAAGGTCCTGGTCAGGCAATGAACATGAGAGATAACGGTTTGAACGTAATCGTAGGACAGCGTAAAGGTAAAACTTACGACAAAGCCGTTGCTGATGGCTGGGTTCCGGGCGAAACACTTTTCGAAATCGAAGAAGCTCTTGAGAAAGGTACGATCATTTGTTACCTGCTTTCTGACGCTGCTCAGATTGAACTTTGGCCTACTGTGAAAAAGCACCTTACTGCTGGTAAGTCGCTTTATTTCTCTCACGGTTTTGGTATCACTTACAAAGAGAAAACCGGTATCGTTCCTCCTACTGATGTGGATGTGTTCCTGACAGCTCCTAAAGGTTCTGGTACTTCGCTTCGTCGTTTATTCGTAGAAGGTAAAGGTTTGAACTCTTCTTTCGCTGTTTATCAGGATGCTTCTGGTAAGGCTCGTGAGAAGTGTATCGCTATGGGTATCGGTGTAGGTTCTGGTTACCTTTTTGAAACTGATTTCTATAACGAAGTAACTTCTGACCTTACAGGTGAAAGAGGTACTTTGATGGGTTGTATTCAGGGTATCTTCGCTGCTCAGTACGAAGTATTGAGAGAGAACGGTCACTCTCCATCAGAAGCTTTCAACGAGACTGTTGAAGAGCTTACGCAATCATTGATGCCATTGGTAGCTGAAAACGGTATGGACTGGATGTATGCTAACTGTTCAACTACCGCTCAGCGTGGTGCTTTGGACTGGTGGAAGCCTTTCCGTGATGCTACCAAGCCGGTATTTGAGAAGCTTTATAACTCTGTGAAAACACAGAACGAAGCTGAAATCTCAATTACTCGTAACTCACAGCCAGATTACCGTGAGAAGCTTGAAGCTGAACTAGCTGAGCTTCGCGAGTCTGAAATGTGGCAGGCTGGTAGAACAGTTAGAAGTTTGAGACCGGAGAATAACTAAGATATAGTTATCCGAAATATTCAAGGAGCCGGAAAGAGTCATTTCTTTCCGGCTTTTTTATTTTTGTCAAAACACTGTTTTCGACTTCGTTCAAACAGACACCTCATCATGGAAAAGCCTCAATTTGATAAAATTCTTCAGGCGGCTGAACGACTAGCCCCTGTGGTAACCCACACGCTTTTGCAATTCAATGCCTCGTTATCTGAGAAGTTTGAGGCCAATGTCTATCTGAAGCGGGAAGATTTGCAGGTGGTACGTTCTTACAAACTGAGGGGAGCATATAATAAAATGAGTACGCTAACGCCTTCGGAACTGACCAAAGGAGTCATTTGTGCTTCAGCAGGTAATCATGCTCAGGGAGTGGCCTGGGCTTGTCAATACCTTCAGGTGAAGGGCACCATCTTTATGCCCAGTACCACCCCGGCACAGAAAATCAGGCAGGTAAGACTTTTCGGGAAGGAATGGATTGATATCCGTTTAACAGGGGATACCTACGACGATGCCTCCAATGCTGCACGCGTTTTTGAAAACGAAACCGGAGGGACTTTCATTCACCCTTTTGATGATATTTCTGTGATGGAAGGGCAGGGGACGGTTGGTCTCGAGATTGTTAAAGATGCTGATTTTGAGATTGATTACGTCTTGTTTGCCATCGGTGGTGGTGGACTTGGAGCTGGAGTCTCAACGGTTTTTAAAGCTCGTAGTCCTCAAACCAAACTAATCGGTGTAGAACCCGAAGGAGCGGCCTCCATGAAGGCCTCTTTGGCGAAAGGTGAAGTCGTGTCGTTGGAAGAAATCGACAAGTTTGTGGATGGTGCTGCTGTGAAGCGGGTGGGTGAAATGAGTTTCGCTGTTTGTAAAGAAAACCTCAATAAGGTGCTAACTGTGCCGGAAGGCAAAGTTTGTTCAACAATTCTTGATTTGTACAGCGGAGACGCCATTGTCGCCGAACCGGCCGGAGCTTTAAGCATCGCTGCTCTGGACGATATCGCCGAAGAAATCAAAGGCAAAAATGTAGTTTGTATTCTGGGTGGCGGCAATAATGATATCCTTAGGATGGAGGAAATTCGTGAGCGGTCATTGTTGTACGAAGGATTGAAACACTATTTCATCATTCGTTTTGCTCAACGTGCCGGAGCTTTGCAAAGTTTTGTGAATGATGCCCTTGGGCCTACAGACGATATCGTGTTTTTTGAATACTCAAAGAAAACAGCCCGTGAACGTGGCCCTGCCTTAGTTGGGATCGAGATTAAAGCAAAAGAAGATTTTCAAAGCCTGATCACCCGAATGAAAGCCGCTGGCATTGAGTTTACCTATATCAACGACAAACCCGAGTTGTTTGAGTTTTTGATTTGATAACCCAACTGTCAGTTTGAGCAGAGTCGAAAACAGTCTTCTTGAAATACTAGAAATTAGGTAGTATTAGCTTTTCCGTCAGTTTTGGTTTCAGTAGAGGATTAACCTGAGGTATTTCCTGAGGAGTCCAATTCCCGGTTCCGCAAGATATTCCCATATAAAGGAAAGGTCTTAATTCAATTAAATCATCATGCTCTAAAAAGCCAAGTAATTCGCCGTCATTAGAGTGGAATCTCAGATTTTCAATGTCATATTTATCCCAAACCCTATCTTCACCTTTTGAAGACGGTGTTGTGTAATGAGAGAATATTTTGAAGAGTACTTGTTGAGGTTTTCCCTCAGTCTTGAATCTTAACTGCTCTAATTCAAAGCGGTTGATTTGGAGAATAGAATCTTCAGGGGCAGGATTTACCTTTAAGTTATGAGGTATGCCCTTTTCGTCAATTTCAAATGTGAGTTCAAATTCTCCATTCGTTCTTACAAAGTGCCCTTTGGTGAGATTTTTCATAATGTGGTAAATCTCAATTTCTTTGATATCCAGAGCTAGTTCTGTTTCCTGAGCAAAGAGCCCTGAGAAACTTAATAGAAATACCAATAATATGATTAGGCCTTTCATATAGACTCATTAACCCCCTTCAACTTCAAATATAACTCAGCAAGCACCTTCACGTCTCTTTCACAATAATCCATGATGCGTTGCAGATCGTTTTCTTCGTAAAAAACGCGATTAACATCGGCTCCACTGATATCTGACTTACTTGTCGGGATATCAAAAACAGCTGCCAACAGGTCAAGGGAGGTATAATTTTTATAATCCCCGAATTTCCACAACTCCATGGTGTCTATATGATTGACCTCCCAGGGCTTCTTGCCAGACAAATCCAGTGCATAGGGCAAAGGCAAACCATGAATCAGCATTCTACGGGAGAGGTACGGAAAATCGAATTCCTTGCCGTTATGGGCACAGAGTTTTAAAGAGTCTTTGGCTTTGTGAGCATTTAAAACTTCTGAGAACTTCTCCAAAAGCTCCTTCTCGGTAGGAGCTGAGAGGGTTGTTGTTTTAAGAGCAAGTTTCTTATCGGCGTCCAGATAAAACCCGCCTAAACCTATACAAATCACCTGACCAAACTCGGCATAGATGGCGGCCCGCTCAGGGTAAAATTCTGCGGGGCTGAGTTCCTTTTCGTTTTTCAGGTAATTTGATTTTCGGTCCCAAAGCGGCTTCATCCGCTCGGGCATTTCTTCATAGGTTCTAAACTGAGCTGCAGTCTCAATGTCTAGGAAAAGAATATTGAAGAGTTGTGGGTCCATCTTAAGTCGATTTTAAACACAAGCTACAGAAAAAATATTTCGATTCTAAGACCTCTTCTCTAAAATCGCCTTTACTATCTGTTCGGCATGCACCCTTGAATTTTCAATGAACAGGCTATGTGTATTCATACCACCACACACCACCCCAGCCAGGTAAACATTCGGTAGGTTGGTCTCCATGCTTTCATCGCTGTATTGTGGTTTCATGATCTCATCTTTTGAGAGATTGATGCCCAAACTTTGCAGAAAAGGTAAATTAGGCTGGTACCCCGTCATGGCAATCACCCAGTCGTTTTCTATCACCTTTTCACCCTCAGGTGTCGAAATTACCACTTCTTTCTCTCGTATTTCTTTGATTTGAGAACTAAAATGAGCCGTTATTGAGCCTTCTTTGATTCGGTTCTCAATATCTGGTTTTACCCAGTATTTTACCCGCTCACCAATGCCTTCTTCCCTTATCACCATGGTCACTTTGGCTCCTTTTCTCCACGTTTCCATGGCGGCATCCACAGCTGAATTATTAGCCCCAACAACCAACACTTTTTGAAAGGCATAGAAGTTAGGATCTTTATAATAATGCGTCACTTTTGGCAAATCCTCACCCGAGACATTCATCAGGTTTGGGATATCGTAAAAGCCGGTGGCAATGATGACGTTCTCCGCAGTATATTCCGTTTTTGAGCTTTTGATTTCATAGTTAACTCCGGTTTTCTCAAAACCTTTGACCTCCTCAAAAAGGTGAATGTTCAATTCCCATTGCTTTGTCACTCTTCTGTAATATTCCAAAGCCTCTATTCTGGTCGGTTTTGAATTGATAGACATAAAAGGCACATTCCCAATTTCCAGTCGCTCAGAAGTACTGAAAAAAGTCATATTCAAAGGGTAATTATACAGGGAGTTGACCAAGGCTCCTTTTTCTAAAATGAGGTAAGAAAGGCTGGCTTTTTTAGCTTCAATACCGCAGGCCAGGCCAATAGGCCCGCCTCCAATGATGATGATATCATAGTGCTTCATATTCACAAATTAAGAGCTTATGAGCCTCAATAGCAATTTAAACCTGTGCTAAAGCTAAAGCTTTATTCAATCGGATTTGAGGAAATGTTTCCGGATTAAAAAATTGGAAGTCCATGAACAAGACCGTCAAAGTGTTCGTTGTTCTATCTGGTGCATAAACATTGGCTGATTATCAGGAAAAAGCATTGATTTCTCTTAAAGATCACCGATTTTTGCTGCCTTATAAAAGTTTGATCGAAACTGGCTTGAAAGCTTTTCGTTCAAAAGTTAAATGCCTTAAAGGCAATGATCCCCAAAACAACAAACACAAATAGCCTGTAGGGGAGCAGGATATACGGTATGGAAGGATTAATCATGGCGGGTCAGCTGCTTCTGGGGCTGACAATACTTGTAGGACTACACGAATGGGGGCATTTTATCGCCGCCCGTATTTTTGGAATCAGAGTCAATAAATTTTACATCTTTTTCGATTTCCTTTTCCCAATGCCAAACGTGCTGAACTTTGCACTTTGGAAAAAGAAGAAAGGCGATACCGAATACGGATTGGGTTGGTTCCCAATGGGTGGTTACGTGGATATCGAGGGGATGATCGATGAAACCAAAGATGCCTCAAAACTGGCCTCTGAGCCACAGCCGTATGAGTTCAGAGCTAAGCCGGCCTGGCAGCGACTGTTAGTGATGCTTGGTGGTATTATTGTCAATATTATTTTAGGTGTTCTCATTTTCTGGGGAATCACCTATAAAAGTGGCGATAACTTCCTTTCAATGGAGGAGGTCAATAAACGCGGCATTGTAGCCTACCCTGTAGCTGAGGAAGTAGGCCTAAAAACCGGTGATAAAATCATCAATGTTTCAGGTAAAAGCATCAAAGAATTCTCTGATGTGATGGGTTCTGATGTGATTTTGGGTGAGAATGTTTACTTCACTGTTGAAAGAGACGGACAAACCATCGAAATTCCTATTCCGAACGATATTTACGAAAAACTTTCTGATGAAGACAGCCAAGGCTTCATTGATGCCCTTCATCCATTTGCCATAGGAGAGGTAAGTCCTGATACTCCGGCTGAAAGTGTGGGTCTGGAGGCTGATGACCGTATCATCAGCATGAACGATACGCCGATCACTTACTATCATGAGTTCGTGGATATGGCTCATAAAAATGCCGGTAAAGAAGTAACTCTTGGCGTTTTGAGGGGATCTGACACTCTGAATGTGAGTCCTACATTATCAGAAGATGGTAAACTTGGCTTTATTGCCAACCCTGATCTTAATTACGAGCATATTGACCTTTCTCTTGGAGAGGCTTTTGTGGTAGGGTCAGGCCGTGCGTTTTCTGTAATTACAGACAATATTAAAGGTTTCAAAAAAATCTTCACCGGTCAGGTTTCAGCCGGTAAGGCTATTGCTGGTCCGGTGGGTATTGCCAGACGTTTTTATGGTGGTGTTTGGGACTGGGGCCGTTTCATGCTTATCACGGGTATGCTTTCTATGGCCTTGGCCTTTATGAACTTATTACCTATACCGGCTCTCGATGGTGGTCATGCCCTGATCCTTCTTTATGAGATGATTACTGGTCGTCAACCGTCTGAGAAATTCATGGAGCGTACCCAGCAGGTTGGTATGATTATCCTGCTCAGTTTGCTGGCGTATATCATGTTCAATGACGTTATACAGGCGATGTTCTAATGGGCCGCCTGAAAACATATTTAATGCTGACAGGACTATGCTTAGTCCTGTTTTGCTTTAAAGGCAGGCATGATTTTCATACTTCGCTGACAGAGGCCAGGCTGAATGAGAAGTCGGGCTCTATTGAGATGACTGTCCGGGTTTTTTCGGATGACTTTGAGCTTGCGTTGCAAAAATTCTCTGACAAGGAAGACCTGAAAATTACGGATGCTGAAAGTAACGCTGTCATCAGAAATTATTTCAGGAAGCATCTGGCCTTTGTCAAAGACAAGGACGTTGTTTTTGGTGAATACTTGGGTAAAGAAATTGAAACAGATATAACCTGGATATATATCGAGGTTTCAGAAGCGAAAAAATTGAAAGGTTTTAACCTCCTGAATACCATTTTCCTTGAGGTTTTTGATGATCAAACGAATGTTGTCAATTTCATTGACGGCGAAAACAGGCAAACACTTCTTTTCAATAAAAAGGACAAATTGAAGGCTAATCCTCTATAAGTACAATATTTTCTTTTAATAGTATGCTTGCATACCAATAAATCAATTTTAAATTTGTGTTAACTCAAAACTAGCCCAAATCCTATAATGCGTAAGGAAGATACCATTGATTTTCATATAAAATGGACCTGGCACGCCATCTCTAGGATGTATAATATTTATGCCGGTCAAAATGATATGACCATGTCCATTGGTTATGTTTTGCTCAATATTGACCTGGACAACGGCACACCTGCTACTAAAATCGGACCCTCAATAGGTATGGAGCCCCGCAGCCTTACCAGAATGCTGAAGTCGCTGGAGGAAAAGGGCTGGATTTATCGACAAGTGGACGAAAACGACAAACGTTTCGTGAATGTTTTCTTAACTGAAGAGGGGAAGGAAAAAAGAAACTTTGCGAGAGATGGCGTGAGAGCATTCAATCACACAATAAGAAAGGTTATTCCTCAAGAGAAATTGGACGTTTTTCTGGAGGTGATTGATAAAATTAAAGAGGTGGTAGACGATCGCACCGAAGATACCCGAGCAGGCCTTGAAGACCTCAAAAAGATGGAAACCGTTCACTAAGTTTTTCTATCTTGCTTCCATGAAAATAAGGCTTTTGTTTTTTGTAGCTGCATTAAGTTTCCTGCTAAGTGAAAGCAAGGCTCAAAGTGTTGCATATTATCCTTTCAGTTCTATTCTTTCAGTTTCTACCAATCCTGACAAAGGCTTTTGGCTGGATGGCCGATTTCAGATGAATTCTTTTTTCTCATCACTGGCCACGGAAATAGCCCCGGCTATCAATCTCAATAAGAATACCAAAGGGCGGTTTTATTTTGGGGGAGGCATCAGGGCAAATGCATTAGCGGCATCTGCCGGAAATAACTTTATGGAAGGGTACTTTATCAATTTAGGAATGCGATCCGCACCTTTTGAAAAGTATCCTCAGGTACAGATCGCTTTTGAGCTTTCGCCTTTTGTTGCCAGTGATTTTGAATCAGGTCTTTTCAGATCAAGACTTGGTCTGGCTTATAATTTCTCCAGAAAATAAAGTTTAGCTTCCCAGTTTCCCGGCTTCATCAAAATGGCTTAAGGCTGCTTTGATGAACTCATCGTCTTTATTCACCACCTTGTAGAATGAATTACTAAGACCTGCCCGGTCTTTCCATATGGCTCTGGCAATCAAAGCTTTTACCTGCTGCTGAATAAATTCTTTAGACTTTCTGAATTCTTCGGCATTATACTCAATGGACAGCTTCTCACCGTTACTTCTGATTTGAGAAAGCATTTTACTGTCTACAGTAAAGTTTTTGACATAGGCGTCAATGGACATTTTCTCTAGCTGAGCCTTATGATCATTGGCGTAACTGGTTGCAAACTCCCTTATCACATTATTGCTATATAGTTCCATCAAATAGCGGCTGATATGAGAGGTGTCTCGGGGCACAAAAATATCCGGAGTAATACCTCCACCACCATAAACTTTACGGCCATGGACGGTTTCATAAGCCTTTCCATTTTCATTCTGAACGCTATCGGCATTGAAAAATTCGCCATGCTCAGCTCTGTGACCCAGCTCGCCGTAATAATCTTCAAGATTACCGCTTTCATAAGGCTTCTGAATGCTTCTGCCGCTTGGGATATAATACCTAGAAATCGTTAAACGTAGCTCTGAGCCATCAGATAGTGAAATTGGGGCCTGTACCAGTCCCTTTCCAAAAGAACGACGACCAACAATCAGAGCCCGGTCGTAGTCCTGAAGGGCACCGGAAACAATTTCTGAGGCCGAAGCTGAACCTTCATCAATTAAAACAATCAGGGCTCCTTTTTCAAAATCACCTTCGTGACGGGCAAAGATCTTGCGATCATTGCGGTCATCTTTGCCATCGGTGTAAACAAGCACTCCAGATCCTTCAATGAATTCGTCAGCGATGTTTACGGCTCTCTCAAGATACCCGCCCGGGTTTCCTCTTAAATCCAAAATCAGGCGTTTCATTCCCTGAGTTTTAAGCTCTTCAAGGCCTTCCATAAATTCGCTGTAGGTCGTCTCTGAGAAACGGGTGATTTTGATAAATCCGGTTTGTTTATCTTCCATCAGGTAAGCCGCGTCCACCGAGTAGGTTGGTATTTTATCTCGAACAACGGTGAAGTCCAGAAGGTCATTATATCCTTTTCTTTTGATTTTCATGTCAACACTTGTTCCACGTTGACCACGAAGAGTGTTGAAAATGAGTCGGGTGTTTACCTTCTCACCTGTAAGTTCAGTGCCGTTGGCTTCAATAATGGCATCACCGCTTTGAATCCCCACTTCTTCTGAAGGCCCGCCTGATAAAGGTGTTACCACATAAACCGTGTCATTATAAATATTGAACTCGACCCCGATACCGTCAAAACCATTTTGAAGCTCAGACATTGCCAGTTCTGCTTCTTCCGCTGGTAAATAAGCCGTATGAGGATCCAGCTTTTCGAGCATCTTCATGATGCCGTAATCTGCCAAAGAGTCTGTATCTACCTCATCTACATAACTACGGTCTATGTAAGTCAAAATCTCTTTAAACTTACTCGAGGACTTCACCACATCACCGATCACGCTCTTATTTCCAAAAAACTTTGCCCCTATCTGAATTCCTGCGGCCAAAGTAATGGCGATAATAATGGGAAGCCTGATGGCAAATTTGCTGTTATTGATTTTCTTCTTCTCCAAGGCGGTTTGTCTGTTTATTTCCTAGCTAACAAAAGAGTCGGCCAAACTGTTTGCAAGATGCATTATTTTAAAAGATTTCGATTTTCTGATAATGAATTATTCTTGAAATCAAATGATTCCGATACCAGATATACGCAGGAGGCCAGAACCAGGCTTAAGCTACTAGTGCTTCCGCATTTTGAGAATATAATACCCAATCATGATAAAAAGTCCGATAAGTAAAAACCAAAAGAGCCAATCACTTAATTCAGAGTTATTAGCGAGAGCTATTTGGACCATTTGATAAGATATGAACAAGGAAAAAGCTCCGCACCAAAAAATGATGAAGGAAAGTAGCTCTTTGGAGATTTGGTACAGAACCGGTAGGTTTTCTTTGGTCTTTTTGACCGGCATGTTCATCATTTCAGGGTCCATTTTTTTGACAAAATGCATGATGAGCATCACCACGGCCATGATGATAAAAACTGCTGAAGCTTCCAGTCGGCTACCTAAACCATTCGGTTGACCCTCGCCATCAAAATGCATGGCCACACGCTCAGGCATGGCGTTGTAATACATGAAAAAATACACCACTGCCCAGAGAAGCAGGAAGAATCCGAGCAGTGTGTATGATTTCTCCTTATTCATTTTTTATAAACCAAACTTCGCTGAAATCTCCAGCATGCGGTCAATCGGTGCTTTTGCATCACGAATTACATCTTCAGGCAAAGTGATTTCAGGCTTTTCATTTTTCAAGCAGTAATAAAGCTTTTCCATGGTGTTTAGCTTCATGTGCGGGCAGTCCTGACAAGCCTGACAGGCGTAGCCATTTTTAACAGTTGGTGCCACATGAAATTTCTTATCCGGCGAAGCCTTCTTCATTTGGTGAAGAATGCCGGACTCCGTAGCCACGATAAACTCTTTTGACGGGCTGCTCATGGTATATTTCAGCAAGCCGGTGGTAGAACCAATATAGCTGGCAACATCCAAAACTGGTTTTTCACTCTCAGGGTGAGCAATGATTTCGGCATCCGGGTGCTTTGCTTTTAACTCGGTGATCATATCAGCGGAGAAAGCCTCGTGTACCATGCAGGCTCCGTCCCACAAAATCATGTCACGGCCGGTCTTCCTGTTAAGGTAATCACCAAGATTTTTATCCGGAGCAAAAATGATTTGCTTGTCTTTAGGAACACTCTCAACAATCTTAACGGCATTGGTACTGGTACATACAATATCTGTCAACGTCTTAAGCTCTGCTGAGCAATTGACATAAGAAATAACGACAGCATCGGGGTGTTTTGCTTTAAAAGCCGAGAAAACATCAGCCGGGGCCGATTCCTCAAGGGAGCAGCCGGCGTTAATATCCGGCAAGACTACCTTTTTATCCGGCGAAAGAATTTTTGCTGTTTCAGCCATAAAACGTACCCCGGCAAAAACAATCATATCAGCCTTGGTCTTGGCCGCTTGTTGAGAAAGCCCGAGGCTATCACCGATGTAATCAGCTACGTCCTGAATGTCAGCCGTCTGGTAATAATGGGCCAGAATAACAGCGTTTTTCTCTTTCTTCAGGCGATTGATTTCTGCTACGTAATCTATTTTTTCAAGTGCTTCTACTTCCATTTGTTCTTCAATTAATTGGGGCAGTTATACTCCCAGGTCAGGTTCCTAACTACGTTATTGTCTTTATTAAAATGTGATTCCTGTACTTTATTGCCATTTTGGTCAAACTCCCTTTTGATGCTACTAAGCGGTTCGCCATTATAAATGAAAACTTCTCCGGTATTATTGCCGGAGGCATCATACGAGTAATTGATGATGTACTCTACTCTGACATTTCGGCCAAGACGTGTCTTTTTGCTAAGCAAATTACCAGTATACTCGTAAAGCGTTTGAGCAATGAGTTTATCGTTCAGAAAAGTACTGTCTTTTTGAAGAACCTGGTCCTGATTGTACTCAAAATACGTTTCTTCCATCATGTTTCCAGCTCTGTCATCACGTTTTTGATAAACCAGAAGACCGTTATCAGCGTAACTATACTCGGACGAATGATTGATTTTGCCTTCCGCATTGACGATCTGAAAAAGAAGAGGTTTCCCGTCAGCGGTTTCTTTTGATATTTCCTTACCACTTACGCTGCCATCTGGTTCAAAGAATAATTTCTCACTTTGACTTTGAGCGGTAACATTCAGGCGGTTAAAGGCCGGAGCATTGGCAAGAGAATCCAGGGTTTCGGTGGTTGAAATCAATTGACCGCGATCGTCATATTGGTAACTTTTCCTCTTTCTGAAAGTTCCGTTATGGTAGTCGGTCTCAGAAAGAATGAAGCCTTTGCGATTGTATTCAAAGAGTCTTTTACTCGTGTAAGCTTCCCCGTAATGGGTCATATGAATTTTGGATTCCTCAATGAGTTTACCTTCTGAATTGTACGAGTTGGTTTGCTCCAGTTCCAGCCTTCCGTTAACCTCAGAAGTGTGTTTTTGTAAGAGGCAATCTGACTGAGCAAAGCCCATTGAGGCGGTAGCCAGGAGGCTTGTAAAAAGCAGAAAGCTAAATTTCATATTTGGACTTGGTATAAAGTGCGTCAAATTACGAAGTTTTGATTTCTCTTCATAAATTGGGCGTTTCATAATTGTATAGAACTTATTTACCGTTTCAGTTTAACATGACATGGTCCAATAATCTTGGAAAAATTGCCCTTTTTGCAACAATTACTTTTTCTTGCGGCAGTCCGGTAAAGAAGAAAGAATATAAATCACCAGAAGAAATGTACCCTGTACTTTTTGAAGATATTCAGCTTGGAGGTGTTTTCTCTGATTCCAAAACTTTTGTGGACTGTGTGCCTAAGTATTCCCCTGAAGAGATTCTGCTGAGGTATGAAGAGTTGAAAGGAGATTCTCTTTTTGTTCTCAGAAAGTTTGTGGAAGACAATTTTGAGATTCCGTCTATCAATGAATCTGGTTATAAGTCTGATCTGTCTCTCAGAGCTGATGAGCATATCAATAAACTTTGGCCGGTGCTAACCCGCCAACCTGAGGATGATGGTGGTACGCTTATTCCGCTAAGAAAACCTTATATCGTGCCGGGCGGGCGTTTTGGTGAAGTCTATTATTGGGATAGCTATTTTACCATGCTGGGCCTTCAGGTGGCAGGTAAAGACACGCTGATTGAGAACATGGTGGTTAATTTTGCTCAATTGATTCAGGATTTCGGACATATTCCTAACGGAAATCGAAGTTATTACCTGACTCGCTCACAGCCACCATTCTTCTCCATGATGGTGGAGCTGCTGGCTGATGTCAAAAAGGATGAGCAGATTTTGGTGGAGTTTCTACCACAACTTCAGAAAGAATATCAATACTGGATGTCTTCTGCCACTAAAGAACAGGCTGATGAACAATCGGCTGCTCGCTCAAAAGATGAAAAGGCATTTCACAAAGTAGTTTTTGTGGATGATGAAAATATCCTCAATCGCTACTACGATGAAAGTGCCACTCCTAGACCTGAAGCTTATAAAGAGGACATTCATACGGCTGAGTTAAGTGGTCGAAATAAAGAAAAAGTTTATCGCGATTTACGCTCCGGGGCTGAGTCCGGCTGGGATTACACCAGTCGCTGGCTAAAAGATGGTGAGCATATGGAGACGATTCATACCACTGACATTCTTCCAGTAGATCTTAATGCTTTGCTTTATCATTTGGAAGATGTTCTGGAAAAGGCCAATCGAATTGCCGGAAAAGACCAATATGCTGATAGTTATAAGGCTTTGAAAGAAAAACGTCTGGCTATTTTCAATGACTATTTCTGGGATAAAGAATCAGGTTTCTTCGTGGATTATGATTTCGTGGAAGGCCAAAAAACACCACATCTTTCTCTCGCGGCTGTCTTTCCTCTTGTTTTTGAAATGGCTTCGGAGGAGCAGGCGGAGTCGGTAGCTCACTTAATTCGTCACGTTTTTTTGAAGCCGGGCGGCTTAACATCCACGTTATCAGAAACAGGTCAGCAGTGGGATGCTCCCAATGGATGGGCTCCGTTACAGTGGCTGGCTATTGAAGGTTTACGAAAGTATGGCTATTACCAGCTGGCCAATCAAATTAAAGCCAACTGGGTCAATAACTGCCTCCGTGTTTATCAAAACACGGGGAAAATGGTTGAAAAGTATAATGTGGAAGACCTTAGCCTGCTGGCCGGTGGTGGCGAATACCCTGTGCAGGATGGTTTCGGCTGGACCAACGGAATTTTACTCAAACTGCTTTCAGAGGAAACGGAGTAGGTTTTTATTCCTTTGATTTCGCCTTCTTCTTTGCTTTTGGAGCTTCTTCTTTTACTTCCGGCTCTTCTTCTTTGCTTTCTTCAAAAAGCTCAGGCATTGACGTCGAAAGAAGGTTATACCACTGAATAATTTTTTTGATGTCAGAAGAATAAACTCTTTCCTGATCAAAATCTGGCATTATTTCGCCAAAGAAGGTGAAGAACTCATCCTGAGAAGCATTTTTTGTGTCAAAGTCTACCTTCTCTCCGTGTTTTTCACGCATTGTTGTGAAAATCTCAGAAAGTGGGGTTGACTTGTTAAATTCCTCGCTATAGATAGAAATATCTTTCAAAACAGAAACTTTGGCATTCACACTTACCATTTCTCTTTTGCCCTTGCCATCCATTGATTCTACAATGACACCGGCTCTACCAGGTTTGATAATTCTAAAAAGACCGGGTCTTCCGGCAATGTGAGCTACTTCTTGTAATGCTTCCATTTTTCTGTTTTCGTTTTCAGGCGGCAAAATTAGGGAATTGTTTTATTTCCATGTCAAAAGCTCCGATCAAATGTCACCTTCCAGCGGTCGCATCACGATTTCCTCAATCAAAGCTGAAGGAGAAAGATTATAGGAAGCCCAAACGGTATCCGCCACGTCTTTGGCACTAATAAATCTCGACTCAGGCAGGTCAATACCCTCCCAGCTACTGGTAAAAGTGGCTCCAGGCATGATGGAAGTCACTTTGATACCCTCAGGTTTTAGCTCCTCACGTAAAGACTTACTGAAGCCCAGAAGAGCAAATTTTGAGATAGAATAAGATCCTGAACCCGGATAAGCCTGGAGGCTTGCAATGGAGCAAATATTAAAAATATGAGCTCCTTTCGCTTTTCTGATCGTTTCAATAAGGCCTCGTGTTGCATAATATGCAGAGTAGAGGTTAGTATCAATTTGCTTTTCCAAAGCACCATCAGGCTCGGTCATCAAACCTCCTTGCACAAAGATTCCGGTATTATTGACCAAAACATTGACATTGTCAAAGGTGTTTTTGACCTCGGCTACAAAGGCTTCGGTTTCAGCTTTGTTACTCAAATCGGCAGCAAAGACAACACATTTTATACCGAATTGAGCTTCAAGCTCTTTTTTTAAAGCCGAAAGATCAGCTTCTGTTCTGGAGGTCAGGGCCAGATCAAAACCCTCCTGTGCGAAACGAATGGCGATGGCTCTTCCTATACCTTTGGTAGCTCCCGTTATTACTGCTGACTTACTCATGGATTGATTTTTGTACAAAACTACATGATTTCAATGGATCGGACTATTGTGTTATGCAGAGCCGATCTATTTATTACCTTTGTAAAAGCCGTAAAATCTAGCTTTATGCTGTCAATAGCAGGAAAATTTTTCCTTTTTCTGGGGAGTCTTTTTGTTCGTCGTGAAACCTTTAAAGTCTATTGGGACAGGTTCATTGACGAATGCATCAAAATAGGAACCAACTCTGTCTTCATTGTTGCCATTGTCGCCGTATTTATTGGGGCGGTAACCTGTGTGCAGATATATGCGAACCTTGTTAGTCCGTTTATACCGAATTATATCGTAAGTAATGTAGTTAGGGATATGGTTCTTTTAGAGCTTTCTTCCACATTTATGTGTGTGGTTTTGGCCGGTAAAGTGGGGTCGAATATTGCTGGTGAATTGGGCACCATGCGAATCACCGAGCAGATCGACGCTCTTGAGGTGATGGGTATCAACTCGGCCTCTTATCTGGTTCTTCCAAAGCTGCTGGCGGCTGTAGTTACTTTTCCTCTTTTGGCTATACTTTCAGATTTTCTGGGCATCGGAGGTGGTTACTTAGCCGGTACTTTAACGGGCATTCTGACGCCGGAAGAATATATTTATGGTATCCGCTTTTCTTTTGTGCCTTATAATATCATTATCGCCATTGTGAAGGCTTTCGTATTTGGTTTTCTCATTGCCACCATTTCCTCTTATAAAGGCTTTTATACCCGCGGAGGTGCTCTGGAAGTGGGGATGTCAAGCACCGCGGCTGTTACCAATAGTTGTATAGCGATTTTAATTGCCGATTACTTATTAGCAGAACTTTTAACCTGATTTTCCATTGATAGAAATTAAGAATATTTCCAAGTCTTTCAACGGCCGTCAGGTACTCCACGATATCAGCGGGACTTTTGAGAAAGGCAAAACCAGCTTGGTGATTGGTGCCAGCGGAACTGGGAAAAGTGTGTTGCTGAAATGCATGCTTGACCTGATAAAGCCTGAAGAAGGGCAGGTGCTTTATGACGGTCGTCGTTTCCTGCTTCAGGAAGAAAAAGACAAAAAAGATATCCGCCGCGAAATGGGAGTCCTCTTTCAGGGTGGAGCTCTTTTCGATAGCAAAACGGTGGAGGAGAATGTTCGTTTTCCGCTGGATATGTTGACGGATATGCCGGAAAACGAAAAGAGAGATCGCGTGGAGTTTTGTCTTCACCGGGTAGGCCTCGATGGCACCGGCAAACGAATGCCTTCTGAGATTTCCGGTGGTATGAAAAAAAGAGTAGGTATTGCCAGGGCAATTGTAATGAACCCAAAATACCTTTTCTGCGATGAGCCAAACTCCGGTCTGGATCCACTTACGGCCATCAAAATTGATGAACTCATCAAAGAAATCACTGACGAATACCAGATCACTACAGTGGTGATTACTCACGACATGAACTCGGTTCTGAGTATCGGCGAATACATCATGTTCCTTTATCAAGGCAAAAAAATCTGGGAAGGAGATAGCCAATCCATCATGAAAACCCACATCAAAGAACTGGATGAGTTTGTGTTTTCAAATCATGCTTTGCGTCAGTTGAGGGATGGGCACTAAAAGCTCTCCGAAATCTCCGACTTCGATGGGGTGTTTTCAAAACTCTGTTTTGAGGGAATGGTTACTTGTGTTGTATTGGTCACAAGCAGGAGTTTTAATAAAAACACATCTTCATATATGAAAAAGTTGTTGATTTTAACTCTGTTTTCGATGTCTTCATGTTTTTCAAATGACATTGGTTACACATTTGTAAACAATACGAAGTATAATATTCAAATAAGACCTTTTGAGTTTGGAAAAAATGGAGAACTCATTGACATAGAAATGGATTTGGTCAATATTGAAATACCACCAAATGGAAAAACCGAGAGAGTTTATGCCAGCCTTCATGGGGATGGAAGTCCATCTTCCTTTTGGAGTAATTTTGAAATAAAGAACTTACACGTTCTTTTAAGTGATACCGTAAGTTTTGTTATCACCTGTGATAGTCTGAATAATTCAGAACTTCCATTTCCTTATTGTATTGAAACAGATTCTTTATACCAGAAATTTGATTTTCTTTTCGAACCAGAAAGCAGGATTCTAGGAGAGAAGGATTTTATTGCTGGGAGGAAAGTATTTAGCCAATATTTTTACGTAATCGAGGAGTCAGATTTAGATAATTTATGACCTGTAACTTCGAATCTTCACAATTTCAAAAAAGCAACTGGTCAGAGACCACTATTCACCCCAACGAAGCCTCCGACCTCGCTTAACATTAAATCACAAAACCCTCTTGATGCTGCGGAATTTCAATGGTTTTGAAACCCATTCCATGGAGTTTTTCTGCAAAGGCTCGTTGAGTGTCAATTTCTCCGTGAACCAGAAAAACCTTTTTAACTTTTGAAGCATCCTGGCAGCTCAGGTAATCCATCATTTCTTCGTAATCGCCATGTGCTGAGAAAGAATCCATGATTTCTACGTTGGCATTGAGTTCCAGCTCATCACCAAAGATTCTGATTTTTGGTGCTTTGATCTTGATTTGATAACCCAATGAACTTGGCGAGCAGTAACCCACAATCATGATGGTGTTCTTCGGGTCTTCGCAGTTATTTTTGATATGGTGCTTGATTCTGCCTGCCTCGGCCATTCCGGAAGCCGAAATAATGATGCAAGGCTGATCATAAAAGTTAAGGGCCTTAGAATCGTCTACTTTTGTAATGTAATGCAGCGTTTCAAAACCGAATGCATCGCCGTCTCTTTTGATATAATCCAGGATTTCAGGGTTAAACTCTTCCTCATGTTTCCGCATGACCAGCGTGGCTTTTACCGAAAGCGGGCTATCAATATAAACCGGTATTTTCGGCAATTTTCCTTCACTCTCCAGAATGTCCAAAGCATAAATTAGCTCCTGTGTCCGGTCTACAGAGAATGCAGGAATGATCAGCTTTCCACCTTTTTCTACGCAGGTTTCTTTTACAACTTCTAAAAGGCGAGCCCTCATATCCTCTGAAGGAGCATGCAGGCGGTCGCCGTAAGTAGATTCACAAATGATATAATCTGATTGTGGAAAAGCCTCCGGACTTCTTAAAATCTTATCATTTGGTCTTCCAATATCACCGGTAAAGAATATCGACTTTTTGTGCTGATCTTCTTCGTATTCGATAAAGATGCCTGCACTGCCAAGAATATGACCTGTTTCGTAAAAGCTGAAGGTAACCCCGGGCTCAATCTCAAATTTCTGGTGGTAACCCACGGTTTTCATCAGCTCAATTGCCTTTTCTGCATCTTCTTCTTCATATAAAGCTTCCAGCAGTTCACGACCCTGCTTTTGTCGCCTTTTATTAATGCGTTTTACATCACTCTGCTGAATTTTTGCGGAGTCCAGCAGCATGATCTGGCAAAGGCTTTTAGTGGCGGGTGTACAATAAACGGTTCCGTTAAATCCTTCTTTGACCAGTCTTGGAAGCAATCCCGTATGGTCAATATGAGCATGCGATAGAATCACGTAATCAACATCTGCCGGGTTAAACCCAAAGGAGAGATTAAGCTCTGTAGTACCAATACCTTGAAAAAGACCGCAATCCAAAAGAATCTTGGTGCCTTTATTGGTAGTGAGAAGGTGCTTGCTACCGGTTACCCGACGTGCAGCTCCGTAAAATTGTACTTTCATTTCAAATAGGTTTGAGGTCAGAGGTCAGAAGTTTGAAGTCGATTACTTCCGACTTCAAACTTCCAACTTCTTGATTAATGTAAAAAGTGTCTTACACCCGTCATCACCATTGCTACGCCATTTTCATTGCAATAATCTATGCTGAGTTGGTCGCGGATAGAGCCACCCGGCTGTACTACGGCTGTAATTCCAGCGTTATGACCGATCTCTACGCAATCCGGGAACGGGAAGAAGGCTTCTGAAGCCATCACCGCACCATTTAGATCAAAACCAAATTCTTTAGCCTTGTCAATAGCCTGTTTGAGAGCATCCACTCTTGAGGTTTGACCTACCCCGCAAGCCAGTAGTTGACCTTCTTTCGCCAAAACCACATTGTTTGATTTTAGGTGCTTGCAGATCTTCAAGGCGAATTCCAGAGCTTTTACTTCTGAATCGGTTGGTTTTTTCTCTGTTGCGGCGTTGAACTGGTCACCACCTTCCATGCTCATGTCTTTATCCTGCTCTAAAACGCCATTGAGAAGGGTTCTGTATTGTTTTTTGCCAAGGGTAACATCCTTTCTGATCAGCAATCTGCGATCTTTCTTCTTCGTCAAAATGTCCAAGGCTTCCTGATCAAAAGCCGGAGCTACCAGAATCTCAAAGAACAGCGAATGCATTTCTTCGGCAGTCGCTTTGTCAATGGTAGAATTGGTGATCAAAACACCACCAAAAGCAGAAACCGGGTCGCAGGCCAATGCATTTTTGTACGCTTCATGCGTAGTGGCCGCTGAAGCCACCCCACAGGCGTTATTATGCTTCATGATCACAAAGGTGAGATCATCAAACTCATCAATAAGCCTAACGGCAGCATCCGTATCCATCAGATTGTTGTACGACAACTCTTTTCCGTGAATCTGATCAAACATAGCATCGAGGTCGCCATAGAATGTGGCCGCCTGATGCGGATTTTCTCCGTATCGCAATGTTTTTGACGCACCAGCTCTGAAATTTCCGGCTCCCTCTGCTCCAGAGAAATAACCATGAATGGCGGAGTCATAATGAGAACTAACCCCAAAAGCCTTCATGGCATAGTGCTTTCTATCTTCAAGATCGGTACCACAGCCTTTTTCTTTCAAAATGTCATAGACATCATCGTACTGATCTCTGTTTGACACGATAAGTACATCCTGATAATTTTTGGCCGCTCCTCTGATCAGGGCAATACCCCCGATGTCAATTTTTTCAATGATATCATCCTCAGAAGCACCTGAAGCTACGGTTTCTTCAAAAGGATACAGGTCAACAATAACAAGATCGATGGCAGGAATCTCAAATTCAGCAGCCGTTTTTACATCGTCTTCGTTTTCTCTTCTGTGCAGAATGCCTCCGAATACTTTCGGGTGGAGTGTTTTTACTCTTCCACCAAAAATTGAAGGGTAAGAAGTAAGGTCTTCAACGGCCGTTACCGGGATACCAAGGTCTTCAATGAATTTCTGAGTTCCGCCGGTAGAGTAAACCTGAACATCGTTTTCATGAAGTAGTTTAGCGATTTTATCTAAACCATCTTTGTAAAATACTGAGATCAGTGCCGACTGAATTTTCTTTGCCATCGTAGTTATTAGATTCTTTTGATAATTAAGAGTGCAAAAATAAGGCTTTTTGATCGTCGAGCTTAATTTCGCTGAGAGTTTAAAAGATTGTGACCGGTACTGTGTATCTTTTACCAAATTTATCAGAATGTTTCACAAGCTGATCTTACCATTAATTCTATTGATTTTCTGCTTTTCTCCCTTGTTCGGGTTTGGAAAGTATGTGGTTTTGCCAATGGAAAAATCAGTTTATCAGCGAAATATTAAGAATGTCGGAGCCGTAAGAGTTAGTCTGCAAAATTTGAATCAGTTTAAATCGATTAGGCTCAAAGTCAATGACTTGGAAAGCCAATGGTCTCTGGAAACTTTCATTGATCTAAAGGCTGGTAAAAGTAAATTGGATACAACTATCCAACTTCAAGGGGGTTGGTATTCGTTTGACTTTGAATTTCTTGATGAAATTGAGGTAAAGGCTTCAGAAAAAATTGATCATGTTGGTGTTGGTGAGGTTTTTCTGATAGCCGGTCAGTCAAATGCTCAAATGGAAGGGCCGGCCCCTGTTGATGATCGGGTGGTAGCGGCATTATTTGACGGTGGTCGTGAAGGCAGACCAAACTTCATTTCTCTGAATACCACAGAGTACAAAAGATGGGTATGGCCGAGCCCTCCGGGCACTTCTTTTCTGGGTTCTTTGGGAGATTCACTTGTCAGTCGATTGAAAGTGCCGGTTCTTTTCTTTAACGCCGCGGCAGGCGGAACATCCACAGGTGATTGGTGGACTTCGGCCGTCTATAATGAGCCTCCTTACTTTTATGTAGACTATATGTTACATAAATTCACTTTTGATCTTGGTCTTAGAGGTGTTTTATGGATGCAGGGGGAATCAAATTCAGTAAATCCCGGCTACAATGCCACTTCAGAAATTTACCGGGACGAAGTTTTTTACATGGTTCAAAAGATGAGAGATACCCTTGATTTTCAACAATTAAGTTGGGTGATATCTTTGACATCCTGGAACAAGGCTGGAGCGGACCCCGAAGCGGGGATTGATCCAAATCCATGGGAATTGAGAAAGCCAACCCGTGATGGTCAAATGCTTTTGGTGGAGTCTGATCCAGATATATTTTTAGGACCAGATACAGATATTCTGGAAGGATTGGCAAACTCAACATTGAGATCAGACGGAACCCATTTTACACAGGAAGGATTTGTTTTGGCTGGAGTATTGTGGAACAGAGCCCTTTCGGATGACTACTTTACTCAATCGGTACCGTATACGGGGAAATTCTTCAAAAGTCAGGAGATTGAGAATCACAAAAGAGATCAGAAAGTTGTTTTTAAAGATTGGAATTTGCCTTTGAATTGCAATTGGACGGCTTTACCAAAAGCTTCAGAAATTGACCTGCCGGTTTCGTTTTCATTGACCAAGGATAGTCCGGCCGAAATAGTCGGAGATTCCATTCGCCTTTCAGGTCTTGAGGGAATTGTTGGTCTTGTTTTCGGTAATAATGGGAATGAAGAGTTTAACAGACTTCAGGATACTTTGTTTTATGAGGTGCCTAAGCTTATTGGAACGCCAATCAAAATATCAGAACCGACTGACTACGTAGAAGGTGAAGTCATCAGTCTTGAAGCTCAATGTGACGCGGGCCAGGTCTTTTGGCGTGATTCGGAAGGATTTGAAACCGTAAATACTTCTGTTGATCTTATTTATCTGCAACAGACTCAAATATTTGTTTTTTGTAGGAAAGAGTCCTGTGTAAGCACTACAGGAGAATCATTCAAACTCGAAGGAAGCGAGTGTCTTAATGAAGAGCAAAATCAGTTTTCAAGGGAGGAATATGTCGTTCTTGACCAGATGTTTAAGAAGATTGAGACTTTGGATAAATCGGATATTATTGATCTTATTCTAAAAAATAACCTTCAAAAGAAAATATACCTTCATCAAAGTATTGACCAAAAGATTACACTTTCATTTAACCGATGTAAAACCGAATAAAGGATGACAAACAGAAGAGAATTTATTAAAGCTGGTTCAGCACTGGCTGCCCTTAGTTTAATTTCTTGCGAAGAGCAGGAAAAGCATGTTCAAAATACGAACTCAAAGCCACAATTACCCATCAGTATCGCTACTTGGGGACCTAACGAGGCCGCCGTTAACGCAGCAATGGCTGAAATAGAATCGGGCAAAACGTCCTTAGATGCTGTAGAGGCCGGAGCGAAAGTGCCAGAAGGCGACCCCAAAGACATGAGTGTAGGTTACGGCGGAAGGCCAGACAGAGACGGTAAAGTAACGCTGGATGCCTGTATCATGGACTGGGAAATGAATGCCGGATCGGTGTCGTTTGTTCAGGGCATCAAACATCCTATTTCTGTAGCTCGGAAAGTAATGGAAAAAACTCCCCATGTAATGTTAGCTGGTGAGGGTGCTCAAAAATTTGCTGTAGAAGAAGGTTTTGAAGTTGAAAACATTCTGACTGAGGAGGCAGAAAAGGCCTATGAAGAATGGTTGAAGACAGCTGAATACAAGCCTCAGGCCAATATTGAGCGTCATGATACTATCGGTATTATGGCCATTGACAATAACTCTAAAATTGCCGGAGCTTGTACTACAAGCGGCATGGCTTTTAAAATGCATGGCCGTGTGGGCGATTCACCGGTGATCGGTGCAGGAATGTATGTGGATGATGAAGTTGGCGGAGCCGTAGCCACCGGTGTAGGGGAGTTGGTTTTGAAAACCTGTGGTTCATTTTTGATCGTAGAATTGATGAGACAGGGAAAATCTCCTCAGGAAGCTTGTGAGGAAGGGGTTAAACGAATTGCAGCTAAAGTCAAAAACTTTGAGGAATCTCAGGTTGGCTTTCTGGCTATAAACAAGGAAGGGCACCATGGAGCATTCGCCATTCTGAAGGGTTTCAATTACGCTATTAATCAGGGTGGTGAAACCAAGGTTTATGAAAGCGATTATCTGGTGAAATCCTGATGGATAAACTTGTGGGCACATTAATTGTTATATTTGTGAACAAACGTGCTTAAACAACCACTGATTTGACATTCAAAGAATTACAGCTCGACGAAAAATTACTGGAAGGCCTTGACGCTATAGGTTTTGAGAATGCAACTCCCGTTCAGGAGCTTGCTGTTCCAAAAATTCTGCAAAACAAAGATTTGATCGCCTGTGCTCAAACGGGTACAGGAAAGACCGCGGCCTTTCTTTTACCTGTTTTGCATAAAATTGTGAATATGCCTGAAAAAGACAGGCATTTGAACACATTGATCATTGCTCCTACCCGTGAACTGGCTATACAGATTGACCAGCAGGTGGAGGGCCTTTCTTATTTCACGGGTGTGAGTTCTATTCCGGTGTATGGCGGAGGTGATGGCGAGGCGTTCATAACTCAGAAAAGAGCTCTGGAAGCCGGAGCGGATATTGTAATCGCAACACCAGGAAGGCTGATTGCCTTGATGAACTCAAAAACTGTTGATTTTGGCAAACTTCAACACCTTATTCTGGATGAGGCCGACCGAATGCTGGACATGGGATTTTTGGGAGATATCATGCGAATCATCTCCAATTTGCCTGAAAACAGACAAACTCTGCTTTTCTCGGCGACAATGGCTCCTGAAATCAGGAAACTGGCAGCCAAAATTTTGAAGGAACCGGAGCAAATTAATATTGCGATTTCCAAGCCGGCCAAAGGGATTGACCAGCAGGCTTACGTGGTTTATGATACTCAAAAATTGCCCCTGTTAGTTTCAATTGTCAAAGACGAGAATTTCAAAAGCATTATCGTATTCTCTTCTTCCAAAGACAATGTGAAAAACATTGAACGTGAACTCAATAATCACAAATGCGGAGCCAAGGGCTTCAGTTCAGACCTTGACCAGTCGGCCCGTGAGGCCTTGATGAATCAGTTTAAAGCCGGAAAGGTGCGTGTTCTGGTAGGCACCGACGTAATTTCAAGAGGAATTGATGTTACTGGAATTGACCTAGTCGTTAATTTTGATTGTCCGCCTGATCCTGAGGACTATATACACAGAATCGGTCGTACAGCAAGAGCGGGATCTGCCGGCACGGCAATAACTTTGATCAATCAGAAAGATCAACGCAAATTCTATAGAATAGAAAGCTTGATTGGTGAAGATATCCCTAAGAAAGATATTCCTGAAGAATTTGGAAAGGGTCCTGAATACACACCTCAAAAGAAAGGTGGTGGATTAAAAGGTGACAGCAAAAAGAACTTCAAAGGAAAGTCAAATCGTAATTTTAAAGGTAAACGGCCTTTTAGAGGTAAAAGGAAAGGTGCTGGCCCTAAAGGCTCTTCTAAATCAGAAAACAGACCGCCTAAATCGGATTAAATAGTAGCGGCTGCCGTCAGACTGATTAAAACAATAATGCCATAAACGGCTAGCACGGTTAATCCCATCGCAATACAACCTTTAAACGCTGTGTTTACGGCGTCTTTGTCTTTATCGGTCATGATCAGTACGATGATCACTCCCCAGATGCCAAGACAAAATCCCCACCAAAATGGAGGTATTAAAGTGTCATTATCTGTCAAAAAGGCTGTACCGGTTAAATCAGAATCAAAGGTCAGGTTTTCGATTAGTTCCGGAGATTCTTTTTCAAGAGTTGATAGGCTTATGTCTGGATTTTGATTGACTACTTGTTCAATCTTTTCAAGATGGCTAAAATCAATTTCTTCATTTTTTAGCTCAAAGGGGTTGTTTGCCAGAGCAATAATTGAAAAGAAAAAGAGGGTGATTGTGTAAATATGCTTCATTGGTAGTCTTAAGTTGTTTTTGGTTTGCGATGCAAATAAAGTGCCTTTCTTCAAAAGTCAATTCGTTTTTAATTCTTCCATTTCGGTTTGTAAAATGGGCATCAAATTATTGTTTTTGGTCGATCCCGCTTTATGAATTCAGAATCAAATAATTAGCTTCAATAAACCTTATTGAGACCTGATGAATTCAAGAAGAAAATTTTTGACCGATGTGGTCAAAACCTCCGTCTTTTTACCTTTTTATGCTCGGTTTGGAGATCAACTTTTCTCCAGTAACACTATCATTGAGGATGTACAAATCCTCAAGGTCAGCGGGCCATTTACCCGTGAGCATTCAGGGTATAATCGCCAACATCAAAGTCATGCCAATGATATTTATGAAGAGCTTCGCCCTGACGTCTATGTAGATCGCTCGAACAGCCCGACTGGAACTTATACGTTGAATCATATTTACCTCAAAATTATCACCCGGGGAGGCATAGAAGGGCTTTATGGTGAAATTGAGCATTCTTTGGTTGAGCCAATACTGAAGCAATTGAAGCCTTTTCTAATTGGCAAGGATGCTCTGGCTGGTGAAAAACTTTGGGATCAAATGTATCGCGGCAACCGACATGCCCGGGCGGGGCATTATATGATGGCGATTTCAGCTGTTGACAATTGCCTTTGGGATATTCGTGGCAAATACTTCAAAGCACCTGTTTATGAATTATTGGGCGGGCCGACACGCTCAAAAGCTCAGGTTTACGGCAGCTGCTTAGGTTATACTATAGAGAAAGGCAAAGTGGGGCCCAGAGCCAAAGAACTCCTTGACCAGGGTTTCACCCATCAGAAGTGGTTCACCGCTTACGGCCCGGCGGATGGAACTCATGGTATGAAACGGAATATTGAGCTGGTAGAAGAGCTGAGAACCACTTTAGGAGAAGACGCCAGAATCATGTTTGACGCCTACATGGCCTGGGATGTAACTTATGCCATTCGCTGGTGCAATGCCGTTGAGAAATATCATCCGTACTGGCTGGAGGAGGCTTTCCCGCCCGAGCATTTGGAAAGTTTCAGATTACTAAGTGAGAAAACGACGGTGCCAATTGCGACAGGTGAGCATTTCTACAGCCGCTGGGAAGTTCAGAACTTTCTAAAGGCAGATGCCATAAAAATCATTCAGGCTGATCCTGAATGGTGTGGAGGTGTAAGTGAGCTGACGAAAATCTGTACGTTGGCCACGGCCTATGGAGCCAAGGTGATTCCGCATGGGCATAGCATTCATGCTGCATTGCATGTGGTTTTAAGTCAATCGCCAGAAGTGTGTCCGTTGGTGGAATATCTCATTAATCACGTACCCTACAAAATGCACTTCCAGAAAGAAAAATTTGTTACGCAGAATGGCTTTTTACCATTACCTACTAAGGCGGGTTTTGGGGTTGAGTTTGATGATAATACCGTTGAGAAGATAGAAGTACTGGTGTAATAAGCTAAGTGTTCAAACCTTACTAGTCTTAACTCCTTAATGTTAAACTCAAGCGGACTAATTTAACATTAAGAAATTAAGGTTTTAAAGAGATTAAGACAACTTAAAATCCTTTACTATTCCCTCCATCCACCGGCAGAGAAACAGAAGTAATATACTCCGAAGCATCAGAGGCCAGAAATACTGCGGCATAGCCTACATCTTTGATTTGCCCCCAGCGTTGAAGATGAATTTTATCAAAAGCCTTCATTTTTCTTGATGGGTCTGAGTTCATTGCGGTGAGCATCATATTAGTTTCTATAAAACCTGGTGCAATAGCATTCACACGAACACCAAAGGCTCCAAACTCCGAAGAGAACGCCATCACCAAACCTTCAACGCCATTTTTAGCCGCGGTGTAAGAAACCACGCGATCGATCCCATAATAGGCCGCCATGCTGGAGATCATGATGATAGAGCCCTTTTTACGCTCTGTCATGTATTTTCCAACTTCACGGGTCAAAGCAAAGACACCGTAAAGGTTGGTTTGAATGATGCGGTCAAATTCTTCATTGGTAGTTTCCAGAGCAGGTTTCTTTTGATTCACACCAGCGTTATTGACCAAAATATCAATGGCACCAATGCTTTCTTCAATGTCTTTAACAAGGCTGGGAAGGCTTTTCAAGTCAGTGATGTCATTGACTCTAACATGAACTTTGGGACCAAGCTTTTCAGCCGTTTCTTTTAGAACTTCTTCACGGCGACCAGTGATCACTACTTCGGCTCCGGCTTCAATAAAACACTCAGTAATGGCCAGGCCAATGCCTGCTCCACCACCTGTGACTAAGGCAATCTTGCCTTCGAGGGAGAATTTGTTCATCATTTTAGGGTACGCAGATTTTACTGATTTCTGCGGATAGGTTAAGGTTATCGTAAGTGATATATATGTTCCAGTTCTTTAACGTCTTCGAGTGTTCTTTTAGGTTCTTCCAAACCAACTGGTAAGGGTTTTTCTGAGAATTGTTTAAAATACAAGTAACAGGAATCCCTCCACCAGAGAGCCTCCTTATGCTGTATTGCCAATCTGCCTTTTACATTTTCAAAGATTTCCTGATCAATATAGGGCTTTAGTGAATTCCATTGCTTTTGTAGCTCTTCTACCTCATCAACGCCTTGGTAATAACGCGTCATGAGTTCGTTCCAAACCGTTTTACCCGTGGGTAATTCATAATCCCAATCCAAATGATGGAACCAAAGAAGGTAATTCAAATCCATCGTTTGCGGATCACCCCATGCTTTTTGTACGTCTGGTGAATAGAGACTTAAAGCATCACTCATTCCGCCGGTACGGTCAAAACCGATACCGTCTTTAGCCGTCCGGTGATAATAGACAGAAGTCCAGTCGGGCCTTCCACTTTTTTCAAGCCACGGTTGCGGACCGTAATGGTGGCCTTCGCCCATCATGTGAGCCAAACCGAGAGGATAAGTGTATTTCACGTAAGTGGGGTGTGACTTCATCATGAGATCAACCACCTCTTTGACGGCTTTGGGCTTCTTCGTCAAAGTCATTTTGGTCCATTCTTCGGCAATTTGTTCTGAACTCAAGGTATGATCCCAGGCTAACCGACCAAAGGCGTACCAGTTTGACTGACCAAAGGGATGGCCTGTCCAGTTAGCGTCAGAGCCCGTATTCGCTACTCCGGCCATCACTGTGACTTGATAATTGTTTAATGAACCATCAATGACCTTACCTACTGTACTTCCTTCGCCTTTGGCATAGGTATCGCTATCCAATACCTCTTCAAACATTGGAGCCAGATAGGTGAGGTGAGTGGAATGACCGAGATACTCCTGAGTAATCTGAAATTCCATAGCCAGTGGAGTTTTAGGAAAAACTCCGAACATGGGATGGAACGGCTCGCGAGGCATAAAATCAATTGGTCCGTTCTTTACCTGCACTATCACTTTAGGATGGAAGGTACCATCAAGTGGTTTGAACTGGTTAAAGGCTTCTTTAAATCTATCTCCATTTGGATCTGCTTCATAAACAAAAGCCCGCCAGATAACTACTCCTTCATGTCCTTTCATTGCATCCGCCAGCATATTTGCACCATCTGCATGCGTACGGCCGTAGTCCTGAGGACCGGGCTCACCTTCGGAATTTGCTTTAACCAAATAGCCTCCGAAATCTGGGATATAGCGATGAATTTCTTCCGTTTTATACTTCCACCATTGACGTACACCGGGATCTAGAGGGTCTGAAGTTTCCAAGCCGCCAAGGGTTCTGGGCGATCTGAAATTGACCGAAATGAATACTTTGATTCCATAGGGACGTAGAACATCTGCTACAGCTTTGATCTTTTCCAGGTACTCGGCCGTCAGAAATCTTGAGCTGGCGTTCACGTTATTGATGCTGGCGGCATTGATGCCGATTGAGGCATTTGCACGGGCGTATTCAATATATCTGGGATCAATGCGGTAGGGGAGCTCAAACCATTTCCAGATGGAAGATCCGGCATATCCTCGCTCTACCGTCCCGTTGGCATTGTCCCAATGATTGAGCATTCTGACCTGAACTTTTGGGCTTTCAGCCAATTCAAAATCAAGACTCTGGCCGGTTTGAATGCGTCTGATTAAAGCAAAAGCTCCGTACAGCAAACCTTCGTCTGAGGGAGAAATGATTTCAGCACCTTTTGATGTACTTGAAATTGTAAACCCCTCATTCTTTTGGATACGAGGGTCAGAACCTAACTTTAGAACAATCGATTTATTAGCTGGCGAGTTATTAATTGAAATGGTCTTACCTGTAAATCCCGACAGGGCTTTTTGCAGTTCATCTGCAGCTACTTGAGTCGTTTCAGTTTGATCTAAGACAATGATCTGCCTGAACGCCTTTTGAACAGATTTCCTGTAAGCCTCGTCTTGAATCAAATCATATTTCAACCACAGGCGAGAGCCGTCATCGGCTAATGAGACAAAAGAAATTAAGCTTAAGACTAAAGCACTGAGGAGTTTCATTAAAAGTCAGGTTCTGTTATTTATTTATTCATTTGACGCTTTATCGCAATCTCCATTCCACGCAGCTCTGCAAGTCCTTTCAAACGACCAACAAAACTGTAACCTGGGTAGTATTTATTTTGCATATCGCACCATAAATGATGTCCATGATCAGGCCTCATCGGGATACTTTTCACCTTATTGCCTGTTTTTTCTCTATTCTGCTCTTCTTTCAACAGAGCCTCAATCACATCATAGAAATCCACATCACCAGCCATATGAGGAGCCTCGTGAAATACCCAAGGTTCGCTTTCTCTAAGCGTAGTTCTCAGGTGAATGAAGTGGATTCTATGACCAAATTTTGTAATGATGCTCACCAGATCATTATCTGCTCTTACACCAAAAGAACCTGTACAGAAAGTCACACCATTAGCCGGGTCATCATAAGCCGCCATCAGCTGCTCAACATCGCTTTCTGTTGAGAAAACACGTGGTAGCCCGATGAGCGGCCTTGGTGGATCATCAGGGTGAATGCACATATTGACACCTACTTCTTTGGCCACCGGCCCTACCTGCTGAATGAAATAATACAGGTTTTCTCTAAGTTCCTTATCGCCGATATGGTTATAAGAATCAAGTAATTTCTGGAAGGCAGAAAGCTCAAAAGCATCATCTGATCCGGGAAGCCCCTGAAGCATAGCTCCTTTGAGTTTGACTTTGTCTTCCTCAGTCATTTGCTCAAAATGGGCTTTGGCCTTGGTAATTAAGTCTTCATCGTAATCCTTTTCAGCTCCCGGTCTTTTGAGAATGAACAGATCAAAAGCAATGAAATCAACATAAACAAAACGCAGGGCATAAGAGCCATCCGGCATTTGATGTGCCAACTGAGTACGGCTCCAGTCAAGTACGGGCATGAAGTTATAGCAAACGGTAGTTACACCACAGGCTGCCAGGTTTCTTAGCGATTGTTTATAGTTTTCAATGTATCCTTCACGACTTGGAATACCCTTTTTGATGTCTTCATGCACCGGAAGACTCTCAACAACATCCCAGGTTAGTTTGCTGAATTTATCATTGTCTTTCTCAACAATGGCAATACGTTCTTTGATGTCTTCTACCGACCAAACTTCCCCGACAGGAATCTGATGTAGTGCTGTAACTACTCCGGAGCAGCCGGCCTGTCTGATATCCATTAATGACACCCCGTCTTTAGGGCCGTACCAACGCATGGTATGTTTCATCTTTATTTCTTAAGAGTTGATTGAAACACAATATTACATTTTTCTGCTGTCTTCGTTTTTCCTACCCTTGCCTAAAAAAGATACTTATTTAGCTCCGTTGCTATTTTTTCCTACTCTTGGGCTTTCAGGAGGCCCTAAATAACTCTGGGAAAATCTAAAAAAACGGTTGGCAGGTCTTTGAATTACGAGTTTTCTAAAAACCACACCCGGGTCTGCTCGCCATATCTTCAGGGTGTGAGCACCTTCAGACAAATCTCTTTTTACAACGACCTCACGAAGGTTATCGGCTACAGTTTGTTCCCATGCCCTGTTGTTTTCTCCTCCGTTGATATTGATGATCTCCGGTTTTTCACCATCTACGGAAACTGCAATGCTAAGTCCAACAGAAGCATTAAAAGCAACAGTAGGTGCCATCTGGACATGAATTTCTTTTTCACCGGGATTTGTAATCCAAAACGCATATTCAAGCCTCGGGCTATTCTCTTCAATAACATTGGGTGGCTCAGTCACAGGGAAACTGGTAATGCCACCTCTCTCTCTACCGATATCTGGCAGAAATTGCCAGTGCACGTTGTCGTTTGAAACGGCTTTTGAGTAGTTTTCGGCGAACATGGAAACCACTCCTTTTGACTCCACAAATCCTTCGAAATTTTCGGGAACAGAAGGTTCGATTACTTTTACTGGGATTAGCAACTGATTATTGTCAATTTTTAATTTGACTGTTCCAATTCCGGCCTCTGAAGGTTTTACCCAAAATTTTTCTTCTCTCTTAATCTGACCCGAAAAGCGTTGAACCCCCATCTGGCTATTTTCCTCAACATTGAGAGAAAATGCCACGTCACCCTGATTATAAACCTCAAAGAAGGCGTCTTCTCCAAGCTCAATTCTCAGGGTATCAGCTGTACCCGCGGTGTAAGTTCTGAAGTTGCCCTCAATGGATACTTTAGGTAGACTTTCTTTTGGGTTTGTTCTTAGCCTTACCGCCGGGATATTATTAATTCTGGGCTGCTGCCAATAGGTGTATCCAATATGAGTTTGGTCCATAAAGTGATTCCATTTTCCTTTGGCCAGTGTGTGGTTATAATAATCAGAGATTTGCTGATCTTTATCAAAAAGTCGCTGAACCTTAAAAGCCATATCATTAGTAGCCGACCGCTCTTGCTGATAATAAGCTTCATTCTTAGCAGCGGCGTGGTACAAGGCGTTGAGGTTTTGTGAAGCTTCAACAGGATGGTAGACCAATTGGTAAAACGCATCAGCATACATCGGGTCAATTTTTGATTTCAAATCATCTGCACGGTTCAAAAGATCTTTCCATTCATTTTGAACTCTGTCGGCTTCGCGGTATTGAGTTAAGCTAAATGTACCGGGCTCCAGCAATTCAGGCTTTCTTCGGGCATTATACTTTGCATATTTAGCCAGTATATCTGCTATTTCAGCGGAATGTTGCTCGCCAAACATTTCTGAGGAAAGTGAAACCAGATATTCGTCGAGTTGATCTTGATTCCACCGATCTGGATCCCAGGCATAATCGAGGAAAAAGCTGGTTGGAATTTCCATCGGTTTGATGTCTCCCACATTGACAATCCAGATTTCGTTTGCACCATATTCATGTGCCAAATGCATTTGCTCCCAGATTCTGGGAAGCGGGTTAGTATTGATCCATTTATAATTTCTTGGTCCACCGACATAATCAAAATGATAGTAGATGCCGTAACCACCTTTACGAGGCTTTTCTCCCAAATTGGGAAGTTTACGGATGTTCCCCCAATTATCATCACAAAGAAGTAGAGTTACGTCTTCCGGCACTCTCATTCCTTTGTCATAATAATCCTGAACCTCTTTATACAGAGCCCATAATTGAGCCGTTTTATTGGCTGGCTTGCCGGTGGTTTCCTCTATGATTTTCCGTTGATCTTCTACTATTTGTTCAAGCAAAGCGGTGGCTGTTTCCCTGCTCATGGGTTCATCACCATCGCCACGCATACCAATGGAAACAATGGATTCATATTTGTGCCTTTCCTTCATACTTTTTCGCCAAAAATCTCGAAGTACTTCGGGATTGTGTTCGTAGTTCCATTCTCCTTTTCCATAGCGATCCCACTCCACATGGGCCCGATGAAGTGGCTCATGGTGGGTAGTGCCGATGACCACGCCCATCTCATCTGCCAATGGGGCATTAAGAGGATCGTCATCAAAGAAGGCTCTACCCCACATGGCCGGCCATAGGTAGTTCGCCTTTTGGCGAAGGATTAACTCAAATACTTTTTCATAAAATTCATGATTAAAAACGCCTCCATAGTTTTCCTGAACCCAACCGCTAAGAGCAGGTGCTTCATCGTTTATAAAAATGCCGCGGTATTTTACTTTTGGAGTGCCTTGCGTGTGTGTTCCGGCTTTGACAAATAAGTTGGTTTTCTGTGCAATCGGTACATCTGCCCACCAATACCAGGGAGAAATGCCCATTTGACGCGATAAATCATAAATGCCGAATATGGTCCCGCGTTTATCAGAGCCCACGATCACCAGTCCTTCTTTAATACCTCGGAATGGGTTCTTAACAGTTATTATTTTGAAGGTCTCCCATTTGCCTTCTAGATCGGAGGCCTTAATTTTGCCTTTGTTGACAAGCTCTTTGATCAGATCACTGTGGCCTAAAGTTCCGATGATAATAGCTCTCTGAATATTCGGAATTCGACCGTTTGTATTGGTGGAGGTTAACGTAGGGGAGTTGCCGCTAATGGCGGATAGGTCTTTTTTGAGGTTTTCAGCTGCCTTGAGAACACCACCGAAATCACTCTGACTCAGGAAAATTGCAGCTGGAATGTTATTCTCTATTATGGTAAAATCACCTTTACCTTTAGTCTCAGTAACATATTTTATGTCATCAATGGCGAAAATGTTGTGGCTTGGAAGAGCCATTAAAAAGAGACAAAGGAGTTTTATCTTTTTCATGAAGGGGTTGAATTTGAATGGAGAAGAAATAAAAATGATCGGCGGAAAAAACCGCCAATCATTCAATTCTTCACTAACCTATGAATTTCGAAGACTCTGATACAAAGGTAGTGCTTTTTGACAATTTCAACCGATTGCATTTTAGTTTAAAGGAATAAAAATTGCCTATTTTGTCGACGCAAATACCAGCCTCCGAAATTTTCAATGAAAAAAGAAACCACTATTTATGATCTGGCCGAGCATCTTAGCCTCTCGCCCTCTACAGTAAGCAGGGCCTTGAATGATCACCCGGCCATTAATCAAAAAACCAAAGAGCGGGTCAATAAAGCTGCGGAGAAGTTCGGATATCAGCTCAATACTTTTGCGAAGAACCTGAGGAAGAAATCAACCGATACTTTAGGGGTAATAACTCCAAAGCTGGATTCAACTTTTATGGCTTCTGTTTTGGCTGGTATGGAAAAGGTAGCGAACCAGTCCGGATATAACCTTTTGATTACTCAATCTCAGGAATCGCAGGAAAAAGAAATCGCCAATGCTAAAACCATGTTTAGCTCAAGAGTGGATGGTCTTATGGTCTCGGCTTCGGCTGAGACTGAAACATTGGAGCATTTTGACCAGTTCGTCAACAAGGGGGTGCCGGTCTTGTTTTTTGACCGTGTTCTGGAAGATTCTAAAATGGTCAAGATTGTTATTGACAATAGAAAAGCCGGTAGACAAGCTACGGAACATCTCATTGAGCAGGGTTGTAAACGAATTTGGCATATTACTGGTGATTTGCGGAGAAATGTGTATTCAGACCGATATAAGGGTTATCGCGATGCCTTGAAAAAGGCTGGTTTACCCTTGGATGAAAGCTCGCTTTTTGAGAGCAAACTTATCCCGGATGATGTGGATGAGATTGTTGAGGTAATCAAAAAAAGTAAACAGAAACCAGATGGTATTTTTGTGAGCAACGACCTTTATGCAGGGAGTTTGTTAATTGCTTTGAAATACTCAGGGTTGAGAATTCCGGAGGATATTGCTATCGTTGGTTTTAATAATGACCCCATCAGCAGAATCATTGAACCAAAGCTAACGACTGTGCATTATCCTGCTTATGAGATGGGTGAGCTGACGGCCAAGACCTTGATTGATCATATCAAAGGAGAGGTGGACATGAATATGCAGGATACACTTATTTTATCGCACAAGCTTATTGTAAGGGGTTCCTCTGACCGGTCAGGGCAGAAGTAAACTGGAGTCTCCGTAGCTCAAAAACCGAAACTTATTTTGCAAAGCAAAATCATACACTTCTTTCCACTTTTCACCTATAAGTGCAGAAATTAAAAGTAGTAAGGTCGATTTTGGTTGATGAAAATTAGTGATGATTCCTTTGCAAATCCTGAACTGGTATCCGGGAAAAATGAAAATCTCAGTAGAGCCTGTTAGTTGCTTGACTTGCTTTTCTTCCAGGAATTTATCGATGGCCTGCAATGCTTCTTTTGGTTCCGGCAAAGTTTGGTTGCCCCATTGATATGGATACAATTTTGGAATCTGAAAAACGGAATTTTCTTGTTCCTTTATCAATTTTACCCCAAACCAATACAGGCTTTCTAAAGAACGCATTGATGTTGTACCCACCGGGATGACCGTTTCATGATTTTCAATCAGTTTTTTAATGAACTCTTTGTTGAATACCATTTGCTCTGAATGCATATCATGCTCCAGAGCGTTTCCGGCTTTCACCGGCTGAAAAGTGCCCGCTCCCACGTGTAGTGTAATGTAGGAAGTTGGAATTTTGGCCTTTGAAAGCTCCGCAAACGTATTTTTGGTAAAATGCAAGCCAGCTGTCGGAGCGGCTACGGCACCTTCTTTTTCAGAGTAAACGGTCTGATACGTCTCTAAATCTTTCTCCTCTGTATTTCGGTTAAGATAGGGCGGTAAAGGAATCTCTCCGAAAGCCTTAACCAATGAAGCAAAAGTGATTTCGTTTCCACTCCATTTAAAGCGAATAAGGTTTTTCTCAGTATCGGTAATTTCAGCGGAGACTTCTAAGGACTGGCCTTCAATCTCAAATTCACGACGGAGAGCTCCGGTCTTCCATTTTTTCTTATTTCCGATCATGCATTGCCAAACCACAGGCCCGAAAGTCTCCATATTTTGGCTGATTTCTCCTCCAAAAGAAACGGGATTCAGCAGAAAGATTTCAATTAAAGCTCCGGTCTCTTTTCTGAAGTACAATCGGGCCGGAATGACTTTGGTATTATTGAAGACTAAATGGGCCTTAGGGGGTAGCTCATTGACAAGGTTTGAGAAGCTCTCTGAGCTGATTTCTCCGTTTTTAAGCAGCAAAAGTTTTGAAGAATCCCGAGGCTCTACCGGATACTTCGCGATTTTTTCGTCGGGAAGTTCATAGTTATAGTCCTCAATGTGAATAGGCGAAAGCATCTACTCTTTTGGGTCGGTAAACAGAAGTCTTAAAGGCACAAAGAAGATCAGGATAATCAATGCTATTGCTCCCACTATCAGAAACCAATCATAGTTTCTGAATAGGTTTCTGCTGGCCTCGCCATTTGTTTCTTTGATCGCAAGCAGAGTGAAAAGGAGGTATATGTTAATTACCGTCAAAAATACATCAGACCAACCTCCCAAAAGGTTTCTCAATTGCTCCGGCTTTTGAGCCCAAAGACTTTTAGGGTTCAAATTGCTGAAATTGGTTTTCACCAAAGTTGATTTTAAAAGTCCGAAAAGAACATAAAGACCAACAATGACGGCCACCCCCACATAGAAAAATGTTTGTTTGTCCATAAAACCTGTAGGACGACCTATTTCATTATGTGTAACAGCTATAGAGTCTGGCAATTGCACATAGCACAACAGGAGCATGATGATAACCAGAATAAAAGAAACGAATTTGAGAATCTTAGTGATTACGTCTGTCATTCTTGAAGAATAAACACAATTGCTTGTGCCTTTGATGAATTGGCCGCAAATTTAGTGGTGTAGAAGGGGGAATCCTAGCAAAATTGAAGAGACAATAAAACGATAAGTAAAATGGCTAAAATTTACACTAAAACAGGCGATAAAGGGAAGACGGGTCTAATCGGGGGTAAGCGAGTGAGTAAGGGAGAGATGAGGATTGAGGCTTATGGCACGGTTGACGAACTGAATGCCTGGATAGGTTTGCTGAGAGATACTACAGAACAGGAAGAAAGAAAGGTTTTTCTGAAAGATGTTCAGGATAAACTTTTTACCATCGGAGCCGAAATGGCCAATGAAACAAAGCTCGCTGATGAGCCGATTCTTAATTTGACTGAAGAGGACGTTGATGTCGTTGAAAATAAGATTGACGAAATGAATCTTCACCTGAAAGACCTGCGTCATTTTATTTTGCCAGGAGGTCATGTATTGGTTTCCTATACACATCTGGCTAGAACAGTTTGCCGCCGTGCCGAACGTTGTGCTATTCGACTTCATGATGAGGAAGGTCTTAATTTTTTGATCATCAAATACCTCAATCGCCTTTCAGATTATTTCTTTGTATTAGGTCGTCAGGTGGCGAAAGAGCTTGGAGTGGAGGAGGTAAAGTGGGGTAGTTAAATATTAGGAAGTCTAATTTTCAAGGAGGAATCGAAAGAACTATCCTCGAAAAATCAAAAATTTACTCCCTGAAAGTCAGGCCTCCCGTATCATAAAGCGAGATCAAATGAACGCCTAAAGTATCTGCCTGAGCTTTGAGTTTTTCAATACGATACCGACTGTTGGTATCATCTAAAATCAGCGTCTTGGGGAAGACGGAAAACTGTTTATTGATATCATAAACTGCATTTTGAGAAACCATTATTTTATCAAAGAGCTCATCAATGGGTTGTCTGAAATACTTCCTTATCCATAAATTTTTCTTGTTTTTGAATTCAAATGCCAACATATCATCCACATCTGGTTCACGGGATATGGTGTAATTCCGAATTCCTCTAGCATCATAATAGTTTTTCAAATGAAAGTCGTAGGCTCTGGGATTGGCTTCGGTTAATGAATCACAGATGAAAATAGCCGTTTTGGAATCTATAATACTAATGCCACTTCCTCTCGGGATAAAATGGAGAGTTAACTCTTGTTGATTCATTTGTGTCAGGTCAGTTTTTACATTGAAGGCTGTCAGGCCAAACGCAACTAAAACCCCGGTTTTGAGTAGGGTAGGCTGCCTCCTAATAAAGAAGAAGATGAGAAGAAAAAGAAGGAGATATAAAGTAGTGGCTTCAACAACATCAAGATGAAAACCCGAGAGCTTAGCATTTGGTAAATGGGAGATGCTAACCACAGAAAAGTTAAGCAACTTTAGTACAAAAGAAAGTGCAGCTTGAAGAAAATCGGATATTAATGGAACACCAGAAAGAATCAGGTAGGGTAGACCCGTAAAAAGTACACCCATACTTGCCACCGTAACCAAAGGATTCGTCAATAAAAAATAGGAAGGAAACTGATGAAAATAATATAAGCTCAGAGGCAGAGTGAATAGCTGTGCAGATACACTGACAACTGATATTTGCCACAAGTGACTTAACAGTTTATTCTTTGGTTCAATGAGCCTATTGAGATATGGATACAGGAAGATAATCCCGAACATGGCCAAATAGGAGAGCTGAAAACCTACTTCAAAGAGCCAGTTTGGTCTGAAAACCAAAAGTGTCAATGCAGAGCCGGCCAAGACATTAATACTATTTTTATCTCTCCGGATAATAGTACCAAGTTGAAAAAGGGAGAACATCAAAGTGGCCCGGGTAACACTTGGCGAAAGGCCTGTAAATAGGGCATAAAGCCATAGAAGAATGACCGTAGTAAGACCCAGAATAACATGACCGTTTTTGAATTTCTTCAGAAACCCCAGCAGGTAATTGATGAGTAACATCAAAATGCCTACATGAAGGCCTGAAACTGCCAGAATGTGAACAGCACCTGCTGTAGCATATGCATCACGGGTTTCATTGTCAAGATCATCTTTGGCTCCGACTAACATGGCTTCTGCAACAGCCAGGTCTTTTGGGTCTTCCAAAGCGTTTTTCAGAATGTCTCTTGCCTTTGAGTTTAAAGTGTAGGCCCAGTTCTTAATTTGGGATTTTGGTTGACTTCCCAAAAGGACATAATCCCCTTTTCTTAGAAAATGGTGGGCCGGAATTCCTCTATTGAATTGAAACTTTTGATAATTAAACTCAAAAGGGTTTTTCACACCCTCTATCAGACGAGGAGCCTCATTAATAAGAAAAATATCACCGTACCGAGGGACCAAAGAGTCTGTACTGTTGATATACAAAAGCATTTTCAGGTCTACATCACGCCATTGGCCCTGATGCTTTATCTGAATAATTTCTGCTTCTGATTTATAGGATTTAGGCTTTGTTTCTCCAGATGAGGAGACTCTGGCCACATAAGCGTCAATTTGCTCAAGAGGGAAGTCAACTTCCATCTTCTGCTTCCTGGACAAAAGAAATCCGAGAGCTGCCAAGCCTGTAAAAAGGGCTATACTAAGGACCGTGGCATGTTTAAAATAGAAACCTGTGAAAAGTCCGGCAACTACGCCAATGGCCAGAAAAATCAGAACAAAAGATGAAATTTGGAAATATTCTGCGGCAATGATACCGAGAATCAGAAATATCAAAGGCCTGAGTGTGGGATAGGCTTTTAAAGACATGGGATTAGCAATTGTGTTTGCTAAATGTAGTCAAAACCCAGATTGCCAGTCAAGTATGTTCCTTAATAACTTTCTTTCTCATTCGGGAAATCGCCGGATTTAACATCGTTGATGTAACCTGTGAAAGCGTTCGTCATTTCGGTATATAAATCGGCGTATCGCCTTAAAAAACGAGGGCTAAAGTCTTTATTGATGCCTAGCATGTCATGTACGACCAGAATTTGCCCATCGCAGCCATTACCGGCTCCTATTCCTATAGTTGGAATTTCCAGGCTTGCTGTTACCTCAGCTGCCAGTTTACTCGGGATTTTCTCTAGTACTATCCCAAAGCAGCCTAACTCTTCCAATAATTTTGCATTTGAACGAAGCAGATCAGCCTCTTCGTCTTCTTTAGCTCGAACAGTGTATGTACCAAACTTATAGATGGATTGCGGCGTAAGACCTAAATGGCCCATCACCGGAATACCTGCACTTAAAACACGAATAATAGACTCTTCAATTTCTTTTCCACCTTCCATCTTAACGGCGTGAGCCCCGGATTCTTTCATGATTCTAATGGCCGACTTAAGGGCTTGGGTAGAATTGCCCTGATAGCTACCAAAAGGGAGGTCAACTACCACCAGTGAGCGATTAACTCCTCTGATCACAGACTGAGCATGGTAGATCATCTGATCAAGCGTGATTGGCAACGTGGTTTCATGCCCGGCCATAACATTTGAGGCCGAATCTCCTACCAGAATGAGCTCAATGCCGGCAGCATCCACCAGCTTGGCCATAGAGTAATCGTAGGCCGTAAGGCAGGCGATTTTCTCGCCCTTACTTTTCATTGACCTTAAAACATTGGTGGTCACTCTTTTTACCTCATTGTGTACAGACATGATCTTTGAGTTTTTTACAAATATATCTTTCCCTGAAATTCTTTTGATCCCGGTTAATTAATTACTTTCTGGCAAGCCAGTTTTCCGGGTTTTCTTTACTGAACTGATGCCAAACCTGAAAATTGATCTCGTATTCGCCATCTTTTTCGGCAGCTATTCCTATTAATTGCCCGGCAATTACCTCCTGATTGATTTTGACGTTAACACTTTTCAGGTTTGCATAAACCGTAAAATATTCGCCGTGTTGCACTGCAATAACATTGTTTAAGCCGGGAATCTGTGAGATATCAAGCACAATGCCGTCAAAAACTGAACTGACTCGGGCATTGGGTGAAGTTTGAATATCTACACCGTTATTGTCAATTTTTACGTTTTTCAAAACGGGATGATTCTTTACTCCAAACCTGTCAGAGATAAAACCGTTTTGCACTGGCCACGGGAGCTTCCTTTTGTTGTTTTGAAAGGAAGCCGAGAGTTTTGTGTTCACCACAGCTTCATTAACACTCGCCGAGCTGGTCTTTGCCACCGACTTACTAACGAGTGAGCTGATTAAGTTATCGAGTCGCTTGATAGCTCTTTTTGAATTAGCAATCTCGGTTCGCAGCTTCTTCTCTTCAGATGCCAGAACTGAAATGGTTTTGGCCTGCTGCTGTTTCAGGCTACTTAGTTTTTTGGTTTCAGACTGCTTCTCAGCCATTACTTTTTGCTGAGAACCAATTTTGGCATTCAATTCCTTTTGGCGAGCAGCCAGAGATTCAGAAACTGAATTGATTTTGGCGACTTGTTTTTTGCGGTTATCGGTATACTGCTCAAGGTATTTATACCGCATAATGAGATCATTGAATGACCTTGCCGAAAACAGAAAGCTAAGTTTATTGATTTTACCGCTTGATTTTGAGGCGATATAAAGCATTTCCGCATATTCCCGCTTGAGGAGGTCCAGCTGACTTTGCAAAGCTTTTTTGTCCTCTTCCAGTTTACCTATTTCCTGCTCAATTAGGGTAATATCCTGAGAGATAAGATCAATTTGCCTGACTTGACTGTTGATTTGAGAATTTATGGCCTTTAGCTTTCCGAGAGAAGCTGTTTTTTGACGACTGGTTTGGTTCAATACCCGTTGAGCTCGTTCTATTCTGGCTTGGTTCGCTTTTTTCTCCTCTTCCAATTGCTCACGGCTTTTTTGGCCATTTGCCATGAAATGACCCATTACCAGGCAAAAAAGAAGTAAAAGCCGCAGACTGCTCTTCATATAGCAAATTTAAAAGACTATCTCGCCTTTGGTGTAACTCTTGGGTACAGAATAAGGAAATCGTAACTTCTGATCGGTAAACTCAAATTTGGTGTGCTTAAATTCAAGGGTTGTGGTCTTAATTTCGTCTCCTTTCAGAACATCAATTTTGGTAAAAATTGAATGTGGAACCAGCTGACCGGTAAGCAAAGGAATAAAGTCTGCATAAGAAATTCCAAGTTTGCTTTTCCCCTGAACATCTTCAGCGAGAATTGTATTTAGCTTATGAGTCACATTGTCTATCTGGTTTTCAATGCTGATGTTATTGGCGTTTTGAAAAAGACTGGTGTAAAGTGAATTGGGTTCAATTCTGTCACCTGGTTTTCGATCTAAAGGCAAGTTACCTACCAAAAGAGCCTGAAGCAGTTTAAAATCAAAGTCAAAATTGAATTGCGTGCTCAAATCTTCAATACTCAAGCTGTAATAAGTTCGATTTATTCGATCTAAACAGAGAATGCTGTCCTGAGTAATGAGACATCGGGCGGCCTCAATACCCACTGAAACCGAAATCCAGATGACACTGTCTTTCTGGATATGAACATTTGCGGGAAATGATTGAGAAATGGCCTCAGACTGCAGGTCGATCTTACTTTTCAATTTCAGATAGTCAAAATCAGATTCGATGATTTCAAAATTGAGAACTTCTTCGATCTGAAGAGAATCAACAGTGTCTATCTCCGATTTCGGGATTTCGGCTATTGATTTCTGAAGTTTGTTTCTTTTACATCCAACCTGAAAAAACATCAGGCTGCAGAGTAGAACGTAGGTTAGGTTTTTGAGATACATTCGAGAGTTATTCTACCAAATATTGTTTTTCGGCAACTTTCTTATCTAAAAGTGGACTGTGCTCACCGGTGAGTTTTGCTTTGTACCAGTACTCTAGGGCCTTTTCTGAATCACCCATTTTTGATAGGATATCTCCGAAATGCTCAAGAGCTGTTCCATTTGGTTCATCACTTTTATCTAGGGCTGCACTTAAGACATCGTAAGCCTGCTGATACTCTTCTTTTTGAAACAATACCCAGGCATGAGTGTCTGAATATTCAAGGTTATCAGGCTCCAGTTCAATAAGGTGTTTTGACATGCTCAAAGCCTTGTCAAGGTTTCTCCCCCTCAGAGCGAGATAGTAGCTGGCATTATTGAGAACAGGCAGGTAATCAGGGTCTATTTTGAGAGCATCGTCATAAGCTTTTTCGGCTTCTGTATACTGTTTTGTCTGATTGTAAGAATCTCCTAAGAGTGTATAAATGTGCTTTAGTAGCTCTTTGTTGTCAAAAGAGAGAAACTGGGCCTCTTCCAGAGCATAAATGGCTTCCTCGTAATTCTCCAGGAGGACATTTCCATAACCTAAATGATACCAGAAAAAGGCCTGGTTTGGGAAATAGTCGGCGGCTTCCTGAGCATGTTTTGCCATGGCCTCGGCGTCTCCCAGCTTAGTGTCAATCTCTATCAGGGCCATCCAGACGCCGTACATTGATTTATCAAACTGAGTAGATTTCAGGTAGTTCTCCTGAGCCTTTTCCAGCTCCCCTTTTTTTACCAGAAGATTGGCCAGATAAACGTAAGCCACTGAGGCTTCAGGCTCATTGGCAATCATCTCTTCGGTAAGGTTAACGGCTTTGTCAAGCTGAGCAGTTACTGGATTTTCTTCAACTAGCTCAATATATGAACCCAGCACTTGCAGCTTAACATCGGCTTCAAGCAGGGGATTTTCTATGGCCAGCATGAGCTCGTCAGTGGCTGCTTTTAAATCACCTTTAGAGCGGTAAATTTCAGCAAGCATGACATGAGCTTCTCCCAGATCCCCATCTTTTTCAAGATGACTTTTGAGCAAGCTTTCCGCCTCATTATATTTCTGATTGCTCATCATAATCTGAGCTTGTTTCAGGACATACTCAGGTTCAAGCGGCTGGGTTTCTATGAGTTTGTCTCCCTCTTGAATAGCCTCTTCCACCTTATCTTGTCTGAGGTAAAGCAATTGCTTTCGTCTTGAGATTTCCTCATCCGTCCCCAGATTTTTCTCAACCTCATCATAAAGCCGGATAGCCTGTTTGTATTCACCCAAAGAAACATAAATCTCAGCCAGATGCAGATAATTGTCTACTTTCAAAGGGTCGTTTTTGATAAGCTTTTTGTAAAGCTCAATCGACTCCTCATAATCCTGTAAGGCGGTAAAAAGACTGGCTTGAAACTCTTGATAGTAAACATTGTTTTTCTCCAGTTCCAGAGATTTAGCAGCGGCAGTAGCTGCGGCGGGCAAATCATTTTGTTCAAGATAAGCCTTGGCCAGCATATGATAGACTCCGGCAGTTGGCTTGAACTCGTCAATTACTTTTTTAAACTGGGTGGCTGCTTTATCGTAGTTTTCTGCCATAAATTCTTTCATCCCCAGCAAGAAAACGCCTTCTCCGGCAAGTCTTTTATCTGTCTCAGAAAGAGGTTCTTGTGCGTATGCTATTGAGAAGCAGGCAAGCAAAAAGAAAAGCAGCTTTTTAAGCATTTAAGCATTTAGTTTATAGTGATTTAACGTTCTCTGTTAGTATATAACAATAGTTCTGCCAAATCAGTATGCAAATGTCCCGAATTTGTTACAATTCGCCAAAACAACATTTTTTCGCATGAAATTACTTTATTTTGGAATATCATCTGTAAAACTGATTTATGTCAAAAAAGAAGGCCAGCAAACCCTCAAATAAATCTCAGAATCCTGTAGAAAAACCCGTAGCCATTTCGGACACTTTCAACCCAAAACCATTACAGGTTGGTTTAGGTCTTTTAATTGCTGTTTTTGCAGCTTATGGCTTGATCTGGCAAAATGGTCTTGTTTGGGATGATGACCCTTATATTTTGCTCAATGATGCGGTGAAGGAGTTTGATTTAAAAGCCCTTCTTACTGATTTCCATGTCGGTAATTATCATCCGCTCACCATGTTGACTTTGGCTGTTGAGTATCTTTTTGCAGGAGAAAGCCCTCATTTATATCATTTCAATAATCTTTGGCTTCATGCCCTAAACAGTACTCTGGTATTTGTTTTGATCAAAAGACTCAATCAATCCTCATGGGTTGCTTTGCTCACAGCAGGCTTTTTTGCGTTGCACCCTCTTCATGTAGAGTCTGTAGCATGGGCGGCAGAACGAAAAGATGTGCTATACACTCTATTTCTTCTTCTTTCTCTTTTGATGTATGTCAATTTCAAAGAACGGGGAGAGACCAAGCATTATGTATGGGCTCTGATACTCTTTATTCTTTCCTGTCTTTCAAAAGGGATGGCCGTAGTTTTACCAGCCCTTTTGGTGATTACAGACTGGTGGTTTTTGTCAAAAGAGGAGAAGCCTTTTTCAGTGAAAATCTGGAAAGAAAAAATTCCTTTTTTCGCCATCACACTTTTCTTTGCCTACATCGCTACTACGGCTCAGAAGGATGCCGGAGCAGATGCTTCAGCGGTTATCGGGGCAGCGTATACCGGTTTCGAGCGTGTCAGAATTGTGGCTTATTCCTTTCTTTTTTATTGGTTCAAGACGCTCGTTCCCATTGATTTACTTCCTTTCTATCCGTATCCACCAAGGGTAGGAGGAAACATTCCGGGTATTTATAATCTTGCTCTTATAGGCCTTTTGGTTTTCCTTGGGTTGACTTTTTTTCTGGGAAGAAAGAATAAGAAAATTTGGTGGGCAGTATCCTTTTTCGTGATCGCCATTTCTACGGTTTTGCAGATTCTGCCAGTTGGTAGTGCTATTGTAGCCGATCGCTACTATTATCTATCTTCTATTGGTCCTTTGTTTCTCATGAGTAATTATCTGGGAAAAGGAATTGAAAAGGGCGTGGCTTTGAAATATGTGAGCTTTGGTCTTTTGGGTATTTGTGCTGCTCTCACTTTTAATCAGGTTTCGCATTGGAAAAACGGTTATACGCTTTTCAAACCGGCAGAGAAGTTTTACCCTGAAGATGCTATGGTTTTGAGTAACCTGGGCTGGTATTATTTGGGTGAGAAAGATTTTACGACTGCAAAAGAATACCTGACTCACGCGGATAATAATGGCTTCAAAAACGCTGATGTATGCCGTACCATTGCCTCAATGTATATTGATGAAGGGCAGTATGATATGGCGATCCCGTATATCAACCGAGCCTATCAATACCTGCCCGTGAAGAGCCGGACCGATTGGTTGATGGCGTTGGCTTTGAGTAAACAAAACCGAAATGACGAAGCCTTGCCCTATGCCCAGAAAGCAGTAAACGGCGAGCCTGAAAATCAGGATTTCCAAGCTACTTATGCTTCAATTTTGGCTAATACTGGTCATGGAGAGGAGGCTCGTCAGCTCTATGCTCAATTGAATGAAAACGATGAAGAAAGCCCGGATTTCCGACTGAATTACGCCTACTCTTTCCGGGCTGATGGTGATCTGAATAAAGAGGTAGAGTTGCTGAAAGCATTGATTAATGACCATCCCGACTATATGCCGGCCTACAAAAATATTGGCGTGAGTTTGTCGGAGCTGGGTCGTCATGATGAAACAGTTCTTTACTGGGAAAAAGCAGCGGAACTTGATGCCAGTGGAGATTATGAATATAACATTGGTATTAACTACGCCAATCGCAATATGGTAGATAAAGCAGTTCCGTGGTATCAGAAAGCGGCTAGAAAGGGAAAGGCAGAGGCCATTGACCTACTGACCAGAAATGGGGTAGCCTATTGAGAAAATCTATCGGTATTGCTCAATAATTCGGTTTAAAGCCTTCTGGGTTTTCAGGCTTGGGAAGAAACCGTAGATCTGCTCATGAGCTTCAAAATCTAACTCAAGGCCGTTTTGCAAATACTTGTAGGCTTCCGTATAACTTCCGTCAAAAATAAGGTAAACCGTAGCCCGGTAGTGAAGATCGGCCTCGTCAGGCACTTGCTCTATGGCGTCATAAATAATCTCGAAGGCTTTGTTATAATCCTCATGTTCAAAGTAAAGTAATGACCAGTTGAGCCAGATATCAATATTCTCAGGATCAAGATTAGCGGCTTCATTATAGGCCTCAATAGCCGCCAGCATGTTGCCCAATCTTGATTCAACATCAGCCTGCAATAACCAGTAATCACTGTTAACGGAGTTCAGACTTGTTGCTTTTTTGATAAAGTGCGTAGCTTCAATATACTTCTGCTGCTCAAAAAGCACGGATGCCATGCCGTACCAGGCTTCTTCCCAAGTGGGTTCCAGCTCGGTGGCTTCTTTGTAATACTTTAAAGCATTGGAGTGCTCGCCTAATTTCTCGCAGGATGCTGCCAGATAAGTCAGAACTTCTGACGAACTATTTTCCAGCTCTAAAGTTCTCAGGTAAGCTTCTTTTGCTCCTGCATGGTCATCAGAGTTCATTTTTGAGTGACCAAGGTTAAACCAACCACTGGCGAAATCATCCTCAATAACTACTGAAAAGTCAAAGGCCTTGATAGCCTCTTCATATTTTTTGAGCCTGCTACAGGCGATTCCTAAACCAAACCATGCCAAATGCGAATAAGGATCTTTATCTGTCAGGCTTCTGAGGTAGGGGAGACTCTCTTCGAGTTTATCCTGAAAATCGTAACAAAAAACTAATTCATAATAAATAAGCTCACTGCCATAACCGGCTGCGATGGCTTCTTTATAGTATTCAACAGCTTTTCTGAATTCGTTTTTATTTTGATAGGTCTGAGCCAGCTGAAAATAGACTTCTTCTTTTTCGTCAGATAATGAAAGTGCTCTGTTTAATACCTCAATGGCATCGTCAAAATTGCCGATGAGATTTAAAACAACACCTTTCATGTAGTTCACTTCCTGATCTGCCGGGTAAAACGTTTCTGCTCTCTCCAGCATTTCCAAAGCCTGGTCATAAGCTAGTGTATTAACGAAGAGTTGAGATTGATTGAGCAGCAACTCAAGAGAATATGGGTATTGTTGTAAGCCTAAATCGCAAGCTTTTTCAGCCAAATCCCAACGATTATTATCAATGTAAAAATTAGACAGCGATTCATAGGTGATCTCATCAAGGTAGTGAGACTCGTTATTCTGAATCATGCTTTCAAACTTCTTGGCAGACTCATTTAGGGCTGTGCCGTTGAAGTCATCAAAGTCTTCGTTGTAGTCTTTGCTCATTTAGATTCATCTCAAGGTAAGTGGCCTTGAGAAAGCCGCTTCCTTTTCTTGGTTTGATAAAAGTAGATAAATAATATCGACAATTCAATGTGGCTTTAACGTATTTTATCCACAGTTAGTGCTACTGTTTCAGACCATTTTTGGAAATAATCGGTCTTAGATTTGCATTGGCTAAGACATATCTATTTGATTCGCATGTTCAAAGTCTCACGTTTATGACCAAACATATCCTTTTAATGGAAGGGCCTGATGCCAAAGGGCTTATTTATCATGTCACTAAGGTGCTTTACAAGAATGAATGTAATGTTATCAGGCAGGATGAATATGTGAGCCCCAGCGGACAGTTTTTCATGCGTACGGAGTTTGAGAGTGCGGACGAGCTGAACCCTGAAAAGGTTCTTCAGGACTTAAGAACCAGAGTGCCAGATGAGCGAATCCGGTTCAGAACCAATGCTAAGAAGAAAAAGGATGTGGTGATTTTGTGTACCAAAGAGCATCATTGTATTTCTGATCTCCTGACCCGATTTCATTTCAATGAACTCGATGCCAATATTTTGGCGGTGGTGAGTAATTACGACGTTTTGGAGCCATTTGTTTCAAAATTCGGGATTCCATTTCATACGGTAAGTCATGAGGGTTTGACCAGAGAGGAGCATGAGGAGGCCGTTTTTAAGGCCATAGAGCCTTATCAGCCAGAGTATTTGGTCTTAGCCAAATATATGCGAATTCTGACTCCAAATTTTGTCGAGAAATATCCGAACAAGATTGTCAATATTCATCACAGCTTTTTACCTGCATTTATTGGGGCTAACCCTTACCGGCAGGCATATGACCGAGGCGTAAAGATTATTGGAGCTACGGCTCATTTCGTCAATAATGACCTGGACGATGGACCAATCATTGCTCAGGACGTGAAAAGAGTTAGTCACCGTTTTACAGCAAAGGACATGTCTCGCGAAGGCAAGGATGTTGAAAAAACAGTTTTGACAAAAGCTCTGAAACTTGTCTTTAACGACAGAGTCTTTATTTACGGTAATCGGACTATTATTCTTTAGAAAAAGAAACCAAACCTTAAGATAAAAGGTGAGCTGTTTCCACCGAGCCCCTGGGGCGAGATGAAGCCTCGATTGTAGGCGTAGCCAATATTATACATGACGGATATAAAACTGCCGCCCTGCTGTCGGGTTCTGCCTTGGTAAAATCCGGCTCCGATAAGTGGTGATCCTTCCCATTTTCTACCAATATCTATTCCCTGACGGTCCTGATTATAAGAGTAAAACTGATTTTCAGGAGCATTCATGAGTTCAAATTCGGCATGAGCAAAGATGCTACGCCAAATTGGTTGACGAATAAAAATACGAGGCCCTGCCATGAATGAGCCACCAGTATTAAAACCTCCCTGATAAATAAATGAAGCTCCTAGACCTGCGGTGGTCCCTATATCAGTGATTTCGTAGCCTACCATTGGCGAAGCGTCCAGATAAAATGCTCCAAAAAAGCCTAACCAGAGGTTTCCGCCGTAATGAAGCCTTTGTTTGAAATCTGACTGTGGTTGTTCAAAAAAAACTTCTTCTTCTTCAGGCGGTTGAGGAGTTTGCTGGGCAAAAGCACCAAGAAGGGTAAGACTAAAAAGTATTGTTAATAGTGATTTTCGCATGTTTTGAATTTTGTAAGTAACGAACAGCGACTTCCTCTTATTGGTTTAGACAGCAAAGGTTTTATAGGCTCTTCTACCATAAATGGCAATCACTATAAAGCAGATCAGCGGTACAACAAACGAAATAGAAACCGCTGCATTATCAATAATATTCGCTTGTATCAGAGGAATCAAAGCTCCACCGCCTATCGCAGCAACTAAACCGGCAGCACCTAGTTTGGCATCATCTCCTACGCCCTTCAAAGCGATACCGTAAATGGTAGGGAACATCAAAGACATACAGCCCGAAACACCTATGATACAGTAAAGTCCCATTTGAGAGGTCGAGGAAAGAACTGGAATTAAGAGAATGACTGCCAAAATAGACAATATCATGAGTAAGAGCCCGGGTTTGAAAAACTTCATCAAATAGGTAAAGACAAATCGGCTCCCGGCAAAAAGCATCAGAGCAAAAATCTGTAAGCCACTTGATTTCTCGGCGGCATCTACTTCACTGATGCCCTGCTCCATAAAGACCCCGGTGCCGTATTGCACAATGAAGGTCCACATGGTGATTTGAGCTCCTACGTAAAAGGTTTGAGCTATTACTCCTTCTCTGTAACGGGCATTGGCAAATAGACGCTTAAAAGTACCCTTCAGATCCAGGCCCTTACTGGTGTCTTTTTCTTTGAACTCGGGCATCTTATAAATAAGAAAAAGGATAAACATGACTACCAAGACAAAGCCAATAATTACATAAGGCCCCTTTACCACTTCAAGATCCGCCATTTTGATGGATTCAAATTCAGCCTTTGGTAAAGCCGCTCTTTCTGCTGTGCCCAGTTTGTTCATTTTCGCTAAAATGAAATTAGTTGCAATGTAGGCTCCTGTAATAGATCCAATTGGATTAAAAGATTGAGCTAAATTGAGTCTTTGAGTGCTCGATTCTTCTTCTCCCATGGCCAGAATGTATGGGTTTGCACTCGTTTCCAAAAAGCTCAAACCGCAGGTCATAATGAAATAGGCGATGAGAAAAGACTGAAAAAGCCCAAACTGAGCCGCAGGGATAAAAGCCAGGCAGCCTAAACCGTAGAGAGCAAGGCCGATCAAAAGGCCCTTTTTGTAAGTATATTTTTTGATGAATATCGCCGCAGGAATGGCCATTAAGCAGTATCCTCCATAAAAAGCGACCTGCACAAAAGTGCTGACGGTCTGGCTTTGATTGAAAATGGTACCGAAGGCCTTCACCAGCGGATTGGTGATGTCATTGGCAAATCCCCAAAGGGCAAAAAGACTGGTGGTGAGAATAAACGGAAGTATCGGAGTTTTCTTTAACATTTCAGATGTTAGGGTTGAATTCGGGATTCTAAGCTAAGTAAAAAATGGGAATGTAAATCCTATCGAATAATTTTAGGCCCGTCATGATTTCAGACTTTGTAAATATTCATTGCCATTCGGTTGAGGCAGGAGTGCCTTTCCCGGTGTTAAACCAGTATGTGGATACTGATCTGAGAGTTGTTCCGCCAATGGAGGAAGCGGCTTTCAGAAGTATTGGTATTCACCCATGGTATATGAATGAAGCTTCTTTTGAGAAGCAATTTGACTTCCTAAAAAAGGAGGTTTCCAATAGGCAATATTTTGCCTTGGGCGAATGCGGGCTTGATCGGGTAAATGGACCGGCTTTTGATTTTCAAAAAGAGGTGCTGTTGGCTCAAATGGAACTTGCTCAAAAACACAAGCTAGCAGTTATTCTGCATTTGGTTAAAAGTTACTCTGATATTCTTCAAATTCGTAAGAAGTTTTCTTCTGATTTGAAACTTATTATTCACGGCTTTTCTGGGAATGCTCAGCAAGTATTGCAGCTTACTGAAGCCAGGTTTTATTTGTCTTTTGGTACTAACTTGATTAACCCAAATAAAAAATTGAAAGAAGCTTTTTTGGCTTGTCCGCTCGATCGGCTTTTTTTGGAAACTGATACCAGCGAAAGCTCTATTGTGGAGGTTTATAAAAGTGCATCCAAATGGAAAGAGATGCCGATTGAAGAGTTGGTATCTCAACTCAAATTAAACTTTGACAACCTCAAATGAACTGGCTTTCAAGAACAGAGTTATTAATTGACCAGCAAGGCATTGATCGGCTGAAAAACGCTCACGTTTTGGTGGTTGGGCTTGGCGGAGTCGGCTCTTTTGCTGCTGAGTTTATTTGCAGAGCTGGAGTTGGGGAAATGACGATTGTCGACGGTGATGAGGTGGACCCAACAAATATAAATCGTCAATTACCGGCCTTACAATCTACCGTCGGTAAAGCTAAAGTAGAAATTATGGCAGAGCGGTTAAAGGATATTAATCCTGATTTAAAACTGCATACCGTTCAGGAGTTCCTGACGCCTGACCGCTGCCGGGAGATTTTAAAACAGCCTTTTGATTATGTGATGGATTGTATCGACAGTCTATCGCCAAAATTACTTTTACTCACCACGGCTTTTGAAATGGACGTAAATGTGGTGAGCTCAATGGGGGCGGGTGGTAAAATGGACCCTACTCAAATCAAAGTTGCTGAAATCTATCAGACGCATGTTTGTAAACTGGCACGTTATGTAAGGAAAAGAATTCAGAGGTTAGGTGTTAAACCGGGAAAAATACTTGCCGTGTTTTCAACCGAGGAGATGGATAAAGAATCGCTCTTGATGACTGATGGATCTAATTATAAGAAGTCGGCCTATGGTACTATTTCTTATATGCCAGCTGCTTTTGGCGGTGTCTCGGCTAGTGTGGTTATCAGAAGGCTGCTTAATAAAAGTGTGGATTTAGTAGAGAAACCCCTGCCGATGCGAAAGAAAAAGAAGAAACCTAGTAGATCATCTTTCCCTGGTAAGCCTCAAGCTCCCTCGGTGTAAGCTCAGTAATGGCCTTACGTTTTGAACCGGTAATGATGGTTTCATCCAATACGTCAACGGCGTTTTCCCAGGTGGCGTCTTCGGTAGGTTTTATAATAATCGTCCGGTTGTCTGGATTTTTAGCCAATTTCTTCTTTTCTAAAATTACCTGCCTGATGCCAGCACTTGAATAATCGGTTTCTACTAAATCTTCCGACGTAACTTCTTTGAGTGCCTTTTGGTACCAATAAACCTTATTATCTCCGCCTAAAATTAAGGTCAATGTATTTTGATTATTGACTGCCGCCGTTCCTTCGCTACTCTTTGGGGTCGCGAAATCCAGCACGCTCGGTTGGTTAAATGTTGTGGTGTAAATGAAGAAGGTGATCAGTAAAAACCCAAGATCAACCAAAGGCGTCATGTCGGGCTTTGCTGCCTTCTTTTTGCCATTTTGAGGAGTTTGTATTTCAGCCATCGTGTTTTTCTTTTATGAAGATGAATGTAGAAATAAATTTCTTAAAACTAAAATAATAGTTATAAAACTTAATAATTAGTTGTGCTGCATTGTTTTCTTTCGTAAGATAGTTGTTGTGACAACTAAATTTGATTAAATTGCTGATCATCAACAAGTACAACAAACATGAAGCTGTGGAAGAAAAAATCACATCAGGAAATCCTGGATCGGGTTAAATCTGCCCTTGATCAAAACCGAAGTTTTTATAAAGAGCCTATTTTGGGTATGCCATGCTCATATCTTGACAGCAAGATATTCCCGGGAAACAGCCCAATTCTGGCCAACGCACCCTTTTTACAAACACTCGTTAATAACCCAAATCATATCGGTTGTCATACTGTCGCAACATCAGAAGCAACATTTGAAGGTACACAGCAGCTGGAGCGTGAACTGCTTGATATCATTGCCTGTGACATTTTCAAAGCTGAACACGGAAATTATGATGGTTACGTGGCTACCGGGGGTACAGAATCAAATATTCAGGCTCTATGGATTTACCGGGAATATTTTAAGGCTCAGGGTTTGAGCAACGATGAAATAGCGGTGGTCTGCTCAGAAGACACACACTACAGTATTTCAAAAGGTTGTAATCTGCTTTGCCTTAACCAATATAAGGTTAAGGTGGATCCCGAGACTCGAAAAATGGCTTTAGAGGATATTTCAGCCAAGATCAAAAGTTTCAAAGATAAAGGAATGAAAGGTGTGGTTTTCGTGGCCAATATGATGACCACGATGTTCGGTAGTGTAGATGATATTGATGTCATTGCTACGGCTTTGCAAAGCTCAGGTTTAGACTTCAAAATCCATGTGGATAGTGCCTATGGCGGTTTTTACTATCCGTTTATTAATGTGGACACTAAACTGGATTTCTCCAATCCGCTGATTAACAGCATTACCGTAGATGCCCACAAAATGGTACAGGCTCCCTATGGTACGGGCATTTTCCTGATCAGAAAAGGATTTATGAAATACACCCTGAATCAGGATGCCTCGTATGTCAAAGGAGAAGATTATACTTTGGTAGGAAGCCGCTCAGGAGCGAATTCCGTGGCTGTCTGGATGATTTTGACGGCACACGGGCCTCACGGTTGGAGCGAAAAAGTATACATTCTCAAAAAACGAACCGACTGGCTATGCCAAAAATTAAAAGAAAGTAAGATCAATTTCTTCAGAGAAAAGAAATCAAATATTGTGACCATTCCGGCCAAACATGTTAACCCAAAAATAGAAAAGAAGTATTATCTGGTGCCTGATAGCCACAGCAAACCATCCTGGTATAAAATCATAGTGATGGAGCACGTTTCTGTGGGTTTTCTGGAAAGTTTGGTGGAAGATTTGAGCCTGGAACTAGCTGAGCATTACTAATTGTGGAAACCTTCCAAAACGATAGCTTATCGAGCTTATTAGTTGGTTGATTTTAGTCCAGATAAAGGCTTTATGCGTGTTCCTCGAGCCAAGAAAGCAATTTTTCTTTGATAACAAACTGCTCCTTTTCCGAAAAACAAACCGGGCATACATAATGATCAGGCAGATCATCGAAGTCTGTGCCGGGTTCTATTTGGTTAAATACGTCACCATATTCTTTCTGATAGATGGTTTGGCAGTTCCCGCATTCGTGAATCGAAGTTGTTTCCAGTTCGGATGTTGCCTGTTCTTTGCTCTCAGGAATTTCAAATATTGTTTTGTTAGAGATGTTTTCATTGAAAGCCAGAACAGACTTTCTCAATCTTTCAGAAAGTTGAAAGCCGGGAATACCTTTTGCAAAGTAAGCGACTTTTCGGCCATTGGGGTCATAATCAAGCGTATACGTGATGTCGTAAACAGGAATCAGATTGAGTAGCTTCCTTCGGTTAACCATGATACTGGCAAAGACCTCGGTACGTGGAACGGTCTTTATGCCCAGACATATCCCGAAGGTGCGGAGGTCCATTTTATTGAAATATTTAACCAGCCTGCTTTTCAGTTTCAGAGCTAAAGGTGAATCATCTTCAATTTGCCAGTTGAGTTCGTTCGCCGCATGTCTAACATTAATGTCGTGTTTGGCGAGCAAACTGCTCCAATTTTTTCGGTCTTTGGTGTCAATATTTTTGATAATGATTGATTTCCATGGAGTAATGCAGATTTCTCCAATTTTGGTGCTGATACACAGATTGCAAAGGTCCAGAAGGAATGAAACCCTGAATGTTTCGTTTCTGCGGTATATTCCCAGCCACGACTTTTTGCCGTATCGGTTAAAGCCTTCATAATAAGGAAGGGTGAATTTTGGAAGTTTTAGTTCCTGTTTTACCGGAGACGAGATCAATTCAGGAAGTGCATAAAACGGGTCTTTATTTTCAAGGACGTTGGCTTCTATCTTTTTTGAAATTTCGGCCAGTTCTGTGCTGAATAAAAGATTGTCATAAGCTATCAGTTCATTGGATTTTGGCTGTCTGAAATAGAGATACCAAAAGTTTGGTTTCTCTGAAGAAATGAAATTGATATGACCTGAGAAGAAAGGGGTAAAGCTTTGGGCGTTATCGGAGATATTGACTTTCAGTTTTGGGTTGAAATCAAAACCGTCAAAAATATCTTTATAAATTCCCTCACTGAGCCAGTTTCCTCGCTGAAAAACCTCTTCGGCCACGTACGAACTGACCACATTTGGGTGCGGATTAGCATGAATATAATAGTCGATTTCTGCTGCTTCCATTCGTTGAAAAAATGTTTTTTCATGAAGAAAAGAAACTTTGAAAACAGCCTGCTGGCGAAGCCCGAAACGGAGGTCAGCCACTTCACAGGATTTCAAAATTTCAAGCAGGTTTCTAAGTTCGCCCGGTGAGGCAATTCCACCCAGATAATTCACCCGGACTACATGATAATCTCTCATACGTTTACCGTTTTACTGCTCAGGTTAAGAATCTCATTTTCACGTTGTGATTTTTCCAGAATAGAACGCACTTCAGGTCTGCACGAGCCGCATCCCGCACCTGCTCCGGTGCTTTCGCATAGCTTTTGAAAGTCACAAATACCAGAATCTATTTTGGCTCGTAGGTTCCCTTCCCCAACACTGTTACAAGAACAAACTAGTTTGCCCAATACGGGCTCGGCTTTTTTTCCGCTACGCAGCAATTGAATTCTTTTCTCAGACAGCTCTATTCCGTTGGCAATAAGATCTTTGAACTCTATAAATTCAGATTTGTCACCAATGAGAATAGCCCCTACAAGCCGGTCATCTTTGATTATACATTTTTTATAGTAGCGTTTAGCCCGGTCAATAAAAATTACTTCTTCATAACCTTTCTGGTTTTGAGGAATTTCTATCAAGCCAAGAGAGCAAAGCTCCAGTCCTTCTACTTTCAAAATATTCATGGAAAGGCTGCCTTTATAAGGCGTTGAGATATCTCCGGAAAGGAAATTGGCTACGACTTCAGCTTGCTGTTCTGCAGCAGCTGTAATGCCCCGCATTTCTCCTTTCCATTGAGCAATTTCGCCACAGGCAAATATATCCGGGTCTGAAGTCTGGAGGTAGTCATTAACCTCAATGCCTCGTTTACAGGAAAGCCCTGCCTGCTGGGCTATTTGAATAGATGGGATGGTGCCTGCGGCCACAATAACCAGAGAGCAGCTTATTTTATGTCTGGATTTCAATCGAATGGCTTCGATTTTATCATCTCCGAAAAACTGTTCGACTTCATCATTAAAGAAAGTGTCAATTCCTCTCAGGGTAATCTCTTCGTGCAAAATAGCACTGCCCTGCATATCCAGTTGGCGATCCATGAAACGGCCTATCCGCTGAACCACCGTTACTGGCATGCCCAGTTCACGTAGTGAAGCTGCCATTTCAAGGCCCAGAAGGCCGCCGCCCACAATGACGGCCCTTCCTTTCCTGGCAATATAGGGTTCTAAAGCATCGGCATCCATACGGCTTCGCATATTGAAAATACCTCCCATTTTCGGGAAATTGCCTGGCATGAAGGCCCGGCTTCCCATGCCAAGGAATAGTTTATCGTAGGGATGCTCTTCTCCGTTTGAGTCAATGACAACCTTGTTTTTTCTGTCAATATGCTCAATGCTTACCCCTTTAAAAACCTGAATTCCATTGTCCTTAAACTGGTCTTCTCTTAGTTTGACCAACTGATCCCAGTTTTGAGTCCCACTAATGTAATCGGGTAGCATAACTCTGTTATAGAAGGGGTAAATTTCCTTGGAGAAAACCTTTATTTCGTCAGTAAAATTCAGTTGACGATAAGCGTTGATAAAGCCCAGGCCGGCAGATCCGGCTCCGATGACAATGATTTTTTCAACCGGCTTCTTATATAACGAAACCTGTACTGCGGAGAATTTAAAGTCGGGTTCTTTTGAGATAGGGTCCACCAGGTCGCTGGTCAGGTTATTGGCACGGGCAAGGTCACTTTGAAGGATTTTGCCCCAGTGCATTGGCATAAAACAAGTGCCGCTTCTAACCTCTTCTGTAATTTCAACTTTTACTCTTACCTCCCCTCGTTTTCCTTTTACAGAAACGAGCTGGCCGTTTTTGATTTTCCGCTCCGCGGCATCTTTCGGATTTAGCTGAAGGAATGGTGATTTCTTATGCTGATTCAGGCGATTTACTTTAGCGGTTTTGGTCTGGGTGTGCCACTGATCTCTGATTCTGCCGGTAAGAAGAACTAAAGGGAATTCTTTGGTAGTACCTTCTGAGGTGTTTACTCCGGAAACCGGAATGAGCTGAGCTTTCTTATTTGGCGTATAGAAAGCGTTGTTTTCAAATAGTCGGGAGGTGCTATTACTTCCTTTTGGGTAAGGCCATTGAACAGGTCCCTTTTTTAAAAGAGAATAGTTTATGCCGGAGCAGTCAATGTTTGTGCCGACTGTACTTTGAGCATACTCGTCATAAATTTCAGCAGGACTACTGTATCGAAATGAATTTCCCCAGCCCATTTTTTCAGCAAAGCGGCAAATGATTTCAGAATCAGGCAATGCTTCTCCCGGAGCCTCAATCGCTTTTTGAAGGAGTGAAACTCTTCTCTCGGCATTGGTCATGGTTCCTTCTTTTTCTGCCCAGGCGGCTGCGGGCAATACCACATCGGCGAAGGCCAAAGTGTCAGAATTGGAGGAAATGTCTTGTACGACAACGAAAGCTGCTTTTTTGAGGGCCTTTTCGACCTTGTTTAGATTAGGTAAGCTTACCAAAGGGTTGGTGCAAACTATCCAGATGGCTTTTAACTTTCCATTTTCTAGGGCATCGATCATTTCCGTAGCCGAAAGGCCTGGCTTGTTTGAGATCCCTGATACACCCCAGAAACTTTCCATTTCTGCAATATGTTGTGGATTTGACAGCTCTCTGTGAGAGGCAAGCATATTGGAAAGTCCTCCTACCTCCCGACCGCCCATGGCATTGGGCTGGCCTGTTAAAGAGAAAGGTCCATTGCCGGGTTTCCCTATTTTTCCGGTGATCAGAGAGAGGCTTATCAATGAAAGGTTCTTTTGCACACCGATGGCAGACTGGTTCAATCCCATCGTCCACATGCTCAGGAAGCCCTTAGACCGTCCAATCCATTGAGCTGTCTGACGGATATCTTCGGGGTTTACTCCACAAAGCTCAGCGTACTCTTCAGTTGTTTTTGAGAAAACTTCAGTCTCATATTCTTTATAGCCGTCTGTGTTTTTATCAATGAACTCCTGATCGGTAAAGCCGTTTGCGATAAGTTCTCTGCCCAGGGCGTTATTGAAATAGACATCTGTTCCGGGTAAAAGAGCAATATGTAAATCTGAGGAAGCGGCCGTCTGAGTTTTCCGGGGGTCAAGACAAATAATTTTCACATCCGGATTGGCTTCTTTATGAGCTTCAACACGTCTCCATATAATGGGATGGCACCAGGCTGGGTTTCCGCCTTCAATGAGCAGGCAATCGCTCAATTCAATGTCATCATAGCAAACAGGCACACTATCTTCACCAAGTGTTTTTTTATAGCCAACAACGGCTGAACTCATGCAAAGCCTGGAGTTGGTATCAATATTATTACCTTTAATAAAGCCTTTCATGAGTTTATTCCAGAGGTAATACTCTTCCGTGAGGCATTGCCCGGAAACATAGAAGGCTACTGATTCTGGTCCGAATTTTTCAATGATTGATTGAAATACAGCGGCGGTTCGGTCAAGAGCCTGATCCCAGCTGACTCTTTTCTTTGGGAGGTTTTTGCTGTATCGCATTGTTGGATACAGAAGGCGATCGGAAGTATCATTTACGGTGTAGTGGAGGTTCATTCCTTTTGAGCAAAGCATACCATGGTTTACCGGATGGTCTTTATCGCCTTCCACGGTAATTTTGCCTTCGGGTTGTAAAGTAATGGTAATACCACACCCCACTCCACAGTAACTACAGGTAGACCTGAAGGTTTCGTTGTTTATGATTCCAGAATTATGCATAGGTCAAAACTTCTTTTTGAAGGTACTTCATGACGTAATCCGGAGAGCATTTTACGGTTTCTCCAAAAACAATAACAGCCGGATTTGTTAGTCCTTTGGAGGCTACTTCGTCGCAAATAGAGCTTACCTGGGCCACTGCAATTTTCTGCTTCTCTGTAGTGCCGTCCTGAATGATTGCCACCGGTAGGTTGCTTTTTCCTGCTTCTGAGAAAATATTGCAGATTTCAGAAAGCTTGCTCATACCCATTAATACGATAACTGTCGCATTTGACTGAGCTGCTAAGGCCATATCTTTTGGGAGTTCTCCACTTTTCGTATGACCGGTTAATACCCAAAAACTTTCACTAATTCCCCGTTTGGTTACGGGCACTCCAGCTAATGTAGGTACGCCAACAGAGCTTGATATACCGGGGATTAGTTCTACCTCAATTCCCAGTTTTTTTACCATATCCATTTCTTCAAAACCTCTTCCAAAAATTACCGGATCACCCCCTTTCAGGCGTACCACATGTTTACCCAGTAATACATTCGCTACGATAATTCTGTTGATTTCTTCCTGTGTGACGGAATGCTGTCCTTTTCGCTTACCCACATAAATGATCTCAGCCTTGGATTCGGCATGAGCCAGCAAAGCCTGGTTTGCCAAAGCATCATAAAGTATAATATCTGCTTCATTAAGTCGCCTGACAGCTTTCAGTGTAATCAGTTCTTCATCCCCTGGTCCTGCTCCAATTAAAGATAATTTCATAATGAGTAAAAATACTTATTTAATGTATTGCTTACAAATGTGATAAATAATTGGAATAAACCAAAATGAGCTCCAAAATAATTATATATGTTCAATTATTTAAACATTTATTTGGCAATAATACTCATATAACATACATTTGATTTTAAATGTTATACTCAGTTATAATTTATTCTATAGTGAGTATAATAATTAGTGATTATTGCATAATTAATTCAATTCGCTCATGGGAAAGTCCAAGATTGTTGTCGTCGGGAACGGAATGGTGGGGTATAAGTTTTGTGAGAAGGCTGTAAAGTCAGCTTTGGCTGATCATATTGAGCTGGTCGTATTTGGTGAAGAGCCACGCCCGGCCTATGACCGTGTTCACCTTAGTTCTTATTTTGGTGAAAAGACTCTTTCGGAGTTGACTATGGCACCGGTAAGCTGGTACCAGGAAAATGGGATAAAGCTTCATCTGGGAGATCCAATTACTGAAATAGATGCAAAAAGTAAACAACTAAAGTCACACCGGGGTGTAAAAGAAGACTACGACTTTTTAGTTCTGGCAACCGGCTCAGGGGCATTTGTGCCGAATATTCCAGGGGTTGATATGGATGGTATTTTTGTTTACCGCACTATAGAAGATCTGGACATGATGAAGAGCTTTGCCAAAAAAGCAAAACGGGGAGTGGTCATAGGAGGGGGTCTTCTCGGGCTTGAAGCCGCAAAAGCTTTGCTGGATTTGGGAATTAAGGATGCTCACGTGGTAGAATTTGCTCCACGTCTGATGCCAAGGCAAATTGATGATAAGGGTTCAAAAATTCTTGAAGGCAAACTTAACGAACTGGGTATTACAGTCCATTGTGATAAAAATACAGCACGCTTCTCCGGCGAAGGCACTGTGACAGGTCTTGAGTTTCATGACGGCCAGTTTCTGGATGCCGAAATGGTTGTGATTTCAGCGGGGATCAGACCGAGAGATGAAGTTGCTGGTAAAGCAAATTTGACCTTGGGGCCCAGAGGTGGTATCCTTGTCAATGAGCAAATGGAAACCTCTAATGAAAATATTTTCGCCATCGGGGAGTGTGCCCTCTACGATAACATGATTTATGGGCTGGTGGCTCCGGGTTATGAAATGGCAGAAGTTGCTTTAAACGCCATTGCCACCAGGCTGAATCTGGGGGCGGTAAGTAAAAAGCAGGAGTTTACGGGCTTTGATATGAGCACTAAACTTAAACTGATCGGCGTAGATGTGGCCAGTTTTGGAAACCCCTTTATTGAAGAGCCCGAATGCCAGACCATAGTTTATGAAAACAAAGCAAAAGGAGTTTACAAGCGTGTCAATATTGATACTTTCAACAAAAAGCTTTTAGGAGGAATTCTTATCGGAGATGCTGAACAATACAATATGCTTCAGCAAATCTGCAGTAACGGGCTGCCGATTCCGGCTGATCCGGAAGATATGATCTTAGGTGCACGAGGTGGTGATGATGGCGAGTCCGGAGTGATGGGCTTGCCTGATTCCGCCTTAATTTGCTCTTGTGAGGCCGTTTCTAAAGGAGATATCATTCATCAAATGACCCAGAATGATTGTAAAACCCTTGATGAAATCAAAAAATCAACCAAGGCCTGTACCGGTTGTGCGGGTTGTGTTCCTTTGGTGAAGGACCTTGTTAGCGGGGTTCTTAAGGAGCAGGGAATTATAGAAAGAAAAACCATTTGCCAACATTTTGACCACACTCGTCAGGAATTATTAAGTCTTACAAAACTGAGAAATCTCCAAACTTTTGATGAAGTACTTCATGAGCTGGGCCATGGTGATGGTTGCGAAACTTGCCAGCCTGTGGTTTCTTCAATTTTGGCCAGTCTATGGAATGAAAACGTTCTGGAAAAAGGTAGGGCTGTTTCTCAGGATTCGAATGACCGTTTTCTTGCAAATATTCAGAGGGGCGGAACATATTCCGTAGTTCCGAGGATTCCAGGTGGCGAGATTACACCTGATAAGTTGATAGTGATTGGAGAAGTTGCTAAAAAATACGGCCTCTATACCAAGATTACAGGTGGCCAGCGGATTGATCTTTTTGGAGCTCATGTGGGTGATTTACCCAAGATATGGGAAGAATTAGTTAACGCCGGCTTTGAAAGTGGTCATGCTTACGGTAAGGCTCTGAGGACAGTCAAAAGTTGCGTAGGAACTACCTGGTGCCGTTTTGGAGTTCAGGATGCCGTTTCTTTTGCTATCGAGGTGGAGAATCGCTACAAAGGACTTCGTTCTCCTCATAAATTAAAATCAGCGGTTTCCGGCTGCATCCGAGAATGTGCCGAGGCTCAAAGCAAAGACTTCGGAATCATTGCTACTGAAAACGGATGGAATTTATACGTCTGCGGAAACGGAGGCACAAGACCAAGACATGCCGATTTGTTGGCTACCGATCTGAGCTCAGAAGATTGTATCAAATACATTGACCGTTTCCTGATGTTTTATATCCGTACCGCGGAGCCGCTTCAGCGTACTGCCGCCTGGCTTGACAAAATGGAAGGAGGAATTAAGTATCTGAAGTCTGTAATTATTGATGATGTGTTGGGAATAAATGCTGAACTGGAAGCAGAAATGGCCTCGCTGGTTGGTAAATACAAATGCGAATGGAAGGAAGTAGTGGAAACACCAGAGCTTCGAAAACGTTTCACTCATTTTGTGAATGCACCCGAAGTTAAAGATCCTAATGTGGAATTGGTGCCCATGAGAGAACAGGTGAAAGCTGCAGACTGGAACGCATAATTGGAAATAAAAAAACAGGAAATTATAATCATGACGACTCAAGTATCTGAAAAAATAAAATGGATTCTGGCCTGTAAAGTTGAGGATGTGCCAGACAATGGAGGCTCCTGTGCACTAATTGAGGGTGAGCAAATTGCGATCTATAATTTTGCCAGAAGGGGCGAATGGTTTGCTACTCAAAACCTATGTCCTCATAAAAAACAAATGGCTCTTTCACGGGGAATGATCGGTTCTGATGGGGACGTACCGAAAGTGGCATGCCCGTTTCATAAAAAAACATTTTCTTTGGTCTCTGGTAACTGCCTTAGTGGCGATGACTATGAGATCAAAACCTACCCGGTCAAGATAGAAAACGGATTGGTATATATAGGAATCGACTGATGCAGCCCCACGAAACCATTGATGGCATCAGCATGAATTCTATTGACAAAACGGTAGCAAAAAGACTTACTATTCAATATGTTATAGCCTTGTCTTTGGTTGCTGTTTTGACTATTCTCGGTCATACGTTAATTCAACTTATTCTAACCAATACCACCGATAGTAGCAGGGTCATAAACCTTGCCGGTAGACAAAGAATGCTTTCTCAGCAGTTAACCAAACTGTCGGTTCTTCGACAAACAAGTCCGGGAAATTGGGATCAAAGTTTAGAAAATACATTTTCTGAGAGCCTTTCGGAATGGAAATCAGTCCACATGGGTTTGAGAGACAATCTTCTGGTAGATGATAAACGCTATGAAGTAAAGAATACAAAGGTCATTGATAGCCTTTTTAAGGCCATAACACCATCTTATGATGGAATGAATGCATTCTTTGAGGCTCAGAAAAATGAAAAGATGAGCGAAGACATTGGCGTACTTCTCAACCATGAATCGGCATTTCTTAAAACGATGGATCGTATCGTTTTTGAATATGACCTGCAGGCTGCAAAAACTATAGGAAATATTAAGCGAATAGAATTCGTCATCTTGTTTCTTACGCTTCTCACCTTGTTTTTCGAGTTTGTCTTGATTTTTCAACCTCTTTCAAATTATGTCAAGCGGGTAATTACCGAACTCATTACTTCGAAGCAAAAACTCGACGATACGCATAGCCAGCTATCTGTTTCAAACCGAATGCTCCGGAATATTCAGGAAGACTTAGACAAAGCCATGAAGGAGCGTTATGAGCTCAAACGAAAGGAGGACCAAATCAGGTCTGCTTCTTTGCTTGAAGGACAGGAAGAGGAGAGAAAACGTATTTCACGAGAAATTCATGATGGTCTTGGTCAGATGTTGACCGGGGTAAAGCTAGGTTTGAGCCGGTTAAAGTCATCTGACCTCTCGGAGAAATATCAAAAAGCTTATGAACATACTAAAGATCTGCTGACGGAAACGATAGAAACTACCCGGGCTGTTTCGTTTAATCTCATGCCGACAGCGTTAAATGATTATGGCATATCATCGGCACTGAAAATCTTGATTGCCAGTCAAAGTCTTAGCGGTGAAACGGAAATAGATCTTGACATTGATGAGCCTGATAAACGCTATGATCAGAAACTCGAAATTGCGATTTACAGAATCGTCCAGGAGGCCCTCAACAACATCATCAAACATGCAAATGCCAGCAAAGCCAAAGTAAGTTTGAATGAAAACAACGATGTTTTGGAGCTTAGCATCACGGATAACGGAGTAGGTTTTGACCCTGGCAAACTGAAACAAAGCAGAGCTTCTTTGATTCATAACGGAGTGGAAAATATGAAGACCAGAGCTGAGTTGCTTAACGGGGCATTTAAACTCACCACTATTCCGGGAGGGGGAACCGACATTTTCATTAAATTGCCGATCAAACCTGCGGATAAATAATGTCGGATGTGATAAAACTTTTGTTGGTCGACGATCACGAAGTGGTCAGAAAAGGAATGAAGTTTCTACTTGAGGATGAGGAAAATCTGGAGATTATAGGTGAGGCTTCTGATGGAGAGGAGGCTTTGCAAAGAATCGAAGAATTGAAGCCGAATCTTGTACTTCTTGATGTAAACATGCCCGGGATGAATGGTATTGAGGCAGCAAAGAAAATATCAGCGAATTATCCGGCTGTCAGGGTTTTAATTTTCTCAATGCATAATGACCCGGATTATATCGTCAATAGTGTAACCAATGGAGTCGACGGATATATTCTGAAAGATGCGGAAAAAGAGGAAATTCTGAAGGCCATGAAAACGGTTCACCGTGGAGAAAAATATTTTCCACCTAACGTTTCTGCTCTGCTTGTTTCGGCCCTTCAGGGTGGAGGAATGCCAAAGGTGAAGTCTAAAAGAAGTGCCAGTGTACTCGATAAACTTTCAAAAAAAGAAAAGGAAATCCTGAAGTTTATAGCTCAGGGTATGAGCAGCAAAGATATCGCCCTGAGGCTGACACTAAGCATTAGAACCGTGAGTAATCATAGGGCCAATATGCTCAAGAAAACAGGCTTGAACAATACCGCCGAACTAGTGAGAATGGCGACCAATGAAGGGTTTTGAGTCCATTTGCAACCTATTGGAATCATCCTTCATTCTTTACTCTAAAAAGAAGATATGAGATATTACGTAGTCTTTTCACTACTCGTCCTTTCTTTAATTGGTTGTAAAAAAGTTAAAATTGAAGCAGATGACGGCATGTTCCTAAAAAAGGAATATGTCTTGGGAGAAAAATTAAGAATTACAATTGATAGCCTGAGTGATTACAGGTGTCCTTTAGACCCCAATATAAATTGTATCTGGCAGGGAGATGTGGATGTCTTCTTCAAGATCACAGATGGAGTTTCTACAATGGACAGTGTTCTTCATTTTTCCATTGATCCAACTGAAGTAACTTTCAAAAATTATTCAATTAAACTTCTTGATGTTAGTCCTCATACCACCTACCAAAAGGAAACTTCTGATCAGGTGAAAATGCTAGATTATAAGGTGAGGATGCTGATTGTTCCTTTCTAGGGACTTCTTTTTGTTCGGGGCTTTTCAATACCTTTGAAGCATGCAGGAATTAATGCCCATCTATCTGGACTACGCCGCTACCACCCCGGTGGATCCGCTGGTGATGGAGAAAATGCTACCCTGGTTTACTAGTCAATATGGTAATGCCGCCAGTCGCTTTCATGCCTATGGATGGCTGGCAGAGGAGGCCGTTGATGAGGCCAGAAAAAGTATTTCAAAAATAACGGGTTATAGCACCAAAGAAATCATTTTTACTTCAGGTGCTACAGAGGCCATCAATCTTGCTTTGAAAGGTTTTTTTGAAGCAAAAGGCTTTGAAGGTTCACTTATTACTCCTCTCACCGAGCATAAGGCCACCCTTGACACGGCAGAATACCTTCAAAGTAAAGGGGTGAAAGTTCATCACCTTCCGGTTAATACCAATGGTGAAATTGATCTTGAACAGCTTGATCCTTTTTTAGAAGGCAAAGATTGTCTGCTTTCTGTGATGCAGGTTAATAATGAAACGGGTGTGATATTACCTGTTAAGGAAATCATTGAGTTAGCTCATCAAAAAGGAGCAAAAGTGCACGTGGACGCCACTCAGGCGGTGGGTAAACTTCCATTTCTTTCTTCCGCAGATATGACCAGTTTTTCGGCTCACAAGATTTATGGCCCCAAAGGTGTCGGCGTATTGCTGTGCAAAAAGGAAGTGGAACTCAGCCCTCAAATACATGGCGGCCGCCACCAACGAAACCGAAGAAGCGGAACACTGAACGTATCGGGCATTGTCGGTGTTTCAAAAGCCCTGCAACTCGCCGAATCGAAAAGAGAAGCGGAGTTTACCAGATTGAAGGAGTTGAGCTCAAGACTCGAAAATGCCCTGTTGACCGCCATAGAAAATGCGGAGGTCAATGCCGCCGGAGCCTCCCGTGTACCGGGAATCAGCAGTATCTGTTTCAAAGGCCTTGATGGCGAAGACCTGCTGATGCGAATGACGAAAATTGCGGTCTCCAACGGATCAGCTTGTAATTCGGCCAGCACCGAGCCCTCGTATGTTTTGAGAGCCATGGGTAAATCAGAAGCTGATGCTTTTGCTTCCGTTCGCTTTAGTTTAGGTAGATTTACAACAGAAATGGAGATTGAAAAGGCGGTAAAGCACGTTATAGAAACTGTAAATCAAAACCTTTGATATGATCAGAGACAACCACGGCAGACCTATCAATTACCTGAGACTGGCAGTGACAGATCGCTGTAATCTGCGTTGTTTCTACTGTATGCCAGAGGAAGGTATCAATTTCCTGCCAAAACCGCATCTGCTCACCTTTGAGGAAATGGTGCGAATGGTCACGCTCATGGCCGAAATGGGCATCACTAAAGTACGTATCACCGGTGGAGAGCCCTTTGTACGAAAAGACATGATGGCTTTTCTGCGAAGTCTCAAAAATATCACGGGTATAGAACAGGTCAATATCACCACCAACGGGGTTTTAACGGCTCCGCTTGTTCCTGAATTAAAAGAGTTGGGTATCAGCTCGGTGAATTTAAGCTTGGATACGCTGGATAGGGAACGCTTCAAAGAAATGACCCGCCGAGATGAGCTGCCCAATGTGCTCAAAACCTTGGATGCTCTGTTGGAAAACGGTATCAAGACCAAGATCAATGCCGTGGTGATGGCTGGTAAAAATGATCAGGACATTCTGCCGCTGGTAAATTTGTCGAAAGAGCTTCCGGTTTCGGTGCGATTCATTGAAGAAATGCCTTTCAACGGCAGCGGCATCAATAAAGAGGCCTTTATGAGCCATACCCGCATCATTGAAAAAATTCGGGAAGCCTGCCCTTCTTTAAAAAAACTCAAAGACGAGGCTCATTCCACCTCAAGCAATTACAGTATTGACGGTCATCAGGGAAATGTGGGAGTTATAGCAGCATTCAGTCGCACCTTTTGCGGAAGCTGCAACCGCATTAGAGTCACCCCGACCGGCACCCTAAAAACCTGTCTTTATGATGATGGCGTGATGAATATCCGAGACCTTTTAAGAACAGAACCAGATAACAAAATCATCAAAGAAAAGCTACTGGCAGCCTTCTCCAGCCGCCCAAAAGACGGTTTTGAAGCCGAAGCCCTTCGTTCTGCTGAAGTGAGTGAGAGTATGACTACGATTGGGGGGTGATAGTTGTGTTTTGTAGTTTGGCATGAATTCGCTGAAACCTTAAGGTGGCTCTGGCATTGTTAAAAGTCGCAGAGTCCCTATCGGAGACTCTGCTCAGGGGAAAAGAAAAACTCCTGATTACTTTCTCCAACCGCCCGAAAGACGGTTTCGAAGCCGAAGCCGTTCGCTCTGCTGAAGTGAGTGAGAGTATGAATACGATTGGGGGGTGAGATTTGGATTTTGTAACATCGCTTAAACCTAATAAGGGTCTGGCCATGGGAAGAGCAGCAGAGTACTTTAAAGAGACTCAGATCACGGGAGAGAGAAACATTTATTGAAATGTAAACTGACTTTCCACTTTTCCCAGAGTCTACTGAAGTAACTCTGAAAGTCACTCATTTCACTCGCAATGCAGATATCTCAAAACTCTTCGTTAGTCCGCTCTGCCGAAGTGAGTGAAAGTATGACTACGATTGGGGGTGATATTCGTTTTTAAGCGGTATGGTGATTTCGCAGAGTTTTCATTGAGACTCTACTTTGGAGAATTTAGATTACAAATTCAGAAAATCATATGGGATTTCATACTGCTCCAAAGACTGGATAGGCAATAATTCTTTCGGAATAAGATGGCTATCAATATCAACCTCAATGCCATACCTCCAGGCCAATTTGGCATAGCCCAATGCAGGAAGAGATACGATTTCACCCAATACGGGGGAATCGTTTCTTCGTTTATGGGCTTTAGGGGCTAATAAATCCCTTATTGATTCTTCTATCTTACTCCTGTCTCTGGCTAAAAGAGCATAAAAAAAACGATAATCTATTTCAAGCGTTTTTCCACTTCTTAGCACTTTCTTTTTGTATTTTTCATAGATAGCCAGGTTATGCCTGACACCCTCCAGATTTTCAGCCATAAAATGCTGAATGGTGTTAAATGTAATGGCCGTATCACCTAGTTCCACCATTTCATCCATGCTTTTAGGTGCATAAACCGGGTGTTTTACATATCGCAGGGCAGCATAGCGTTTTATCAGGTCTTCATTGTCCGATAAAATGGGCATACAAATATGGCGAAGGCCATAGTCCGGGATGCGGGAATTGTATGTACTTATTTGAAATTCATCCAATAATCCGCAAATACTAAAGTGATGTTTACTTTTTTTGTTACTTCCATTTTCTACAAACGCATTTATGGCATAATCGTGATTAGCCTTCCATAAAGTATTTACAGCTTGTTTTGGTTCATATTCACCTAAGGATATTTTTTTAAGTAATTGAGCCTCTAAATAGAGATTATTATCAATTATTTTATCCAAATTTTGTTTGACTTTATAAATCATAATTCCCCAGTTTTAAAATATTCAACTCCCCTTTGGTTCTGTCAATTGCTGAAACATACTTTGTTAATTTGTTCTTATTCAATATAATCATATTGCTAACGCTTGTTTTACCCTCGTCATTCAATCGTCCGGCCACATAATCAATCCACCCATCACTCATCTGAGCAGGCAATCCAGTTGGTGGATTTGGGTTATTCAGCTTCACGCCCGTAAACTCATCCAGCTCTCCTGCCCCAGTTTTTGAATATTTGAACTGTTTGCTTTCTATAATGATAATTTCCGTGGGATTCTCTAATGTGCTTTGATGTAAATGCTATTCCCCTTCTCAGAGTCTCCTCAAGGTACTCTGATGGTCACTCATTTCACCCGCAATTCAGCTAAATCAAAACTCTTCACTAGCTTAAACCTGAAATGTTCAATAACTAAATTTCCGATTTTTTGATCTGCTCCCGGACCTTTTTTTATAAAATTTGATCTGACTTCAGATCGTTTTAATACAAAAACTCTATAAATCGGAGCCTTTCTAGAATTCTCAAACCCCCTCTACCGCCGCATTAATCACTTCGTGGACTCTTCTGCGGATTTCAAGCTGCATGAGTTTGCGGTTATTATCACGGGGGTAAACGCGATTGGCCAGCATAATAAAAATCAACTGACGATCTGGGTCAACCCACACCACAGTTCCGGTAAAACCGGTATGACCGTAAGTATTTGGAGAAGCATCTGAAGCTACACTGGAAAGGTCGGCATCAGGGTGCGGTTTGTTCCATCCAATACCACGGTGGCTTTTGGCTGTATAGTTTGTAGAGAAGTGCTTGACGGTTTCGGGGTAAAGGTATCTTCTACCACCATAAACGCCTTTTTGGAGGTTCATTTGATAGAGTTTGGCCAGATCCCAGGCATTGCTGAAAAGGCCGGCATGGCCTGCGACTCCTCCCAGTAAGGCGGCGTTGGGGTCATGTACCGTACCCCAAATTTGTCTTTCTCTGAAAATCTGATCGTTCTCTGTTGGGGCTATTTGCTCTTTCGGGAAACGGTTTAGTGGATTAAAGAGGGTATGAGTCATGCCCAATGGTTCATAGAGGTTTTGCTCAAGAAACTCATCAAGCGGTTGACCGGATATTTTCTCGATGACACGTTGCATCATGATCAAACCCAGATCGCTGTAAAGGTATCTGAAAGAGCCATCCCGGTTTCTACGGGTAGTAAGGTCAGAGTCTAACAACCATTGCCAAACTGAATCGCGGATAGACGGTTTTATATAAAGTCCTTCAGCCACCTGCAGGTTCTCGTCACTTCTTTTGAACTCGTAAAAGTCATTTTTAAAATTCTTGCCATTCGTCTTAGTGTGTGTCCAGAAAGCCTGAAAAGATTTCAGACCAGCCTGATGAAAGAGTATATCACCAACGATCATGTTCTCCTTATTGGTGCCTGCGAGCTCAGGGAGGTAATCTGATGCTTTGAGGTTTAAATCTAATAAACCGCGTTCATTGAGCATCATGGCGGCCTGTAGTGTAGCACTGACTTTGGTAAGAGATGCCAAATCATAAATGGTCTCTTTGGTAACCGGTTCGTCACGCTGATATCGGTAGGTTCCGAAAGCCTTGTGATAAACCACTTTACCTCTCCGGGCTACCAAAACCTGACAGCCAGGGAAGGCCTTTTGGTCAATGGCATCTTCGATGATACCGTCGATTTCATTCAGCTTTTTCCCACTCATGCCGAGATTTTCAGGGAAATCTTCAGTAAGGCGACCCAGGTTGGCGGAGTTGTTTCCATAGTTAGATTTTGAACTTGAAGAGGCCGTTACGGGTAAGGTGCCATTGGCTGAAAGAGCTCCAAAAAGCACTTCAGCTACCGCCCGATAAGCACCTGTTTCTTCTTCATAGCCACAAATCAGGTTAGGGAATTCATCAAAAAGTTGAAGACCATAAGGGTTCCCGAATGTGGTAATAATCACCCGTGTTTTTTTCGAGAGCTCCCTGATCATCTGTATGGTAGAGGGTGATACCCCAAAATTTCTTGATTTCCGGCTGTTCATATCATGAACGCTGACGATCATATAGTCCAGCACGTCGGCCTGATCCACAATGTATTGCCAATCTTTTGAGGAGCTTGGCTTTACTCTCATTTTGTAAGGCACCACTTTGCCGAAATTGCTTAGCTCTTCCTGAAAAGTACTTTGGTTTCCGCTCACTTCTACCGAGCCGATGGCCAGCGTATCCAGTTGAATAAATGGAATTGTAGAAGGCTGAATTCTGACTACAGTCACGGCTTTCTTGAAGAGCTGATCTTTAACCATCTGGCTTTGATCGTCATTCAGATCTTGCACTAAATTGGTCAGATCCACATGTGTTTTTTGATGAAGGCCTACGCGGTATTTAGCTCTCAAAATTTTATGAACACGGCTGTTAAGTTCCTCTTCATCGAGTTCACCGCTTGCAAATGCATCGTAGAGCTTTTCAAAGGCAGCAGAGAGGTTGGCCGTTTGAAGCAACACATCATTACCAGCTTTGTAGGCTGCCAGCTCGGCACCACCGGCATCAAAACCACGGGTTATTCCCCGCATATTCATGGCGTCGGTAAAGGCCAAACCTTGAAAGCCTAACTCTTTTTTGAGGAGATCAGTCACAATATTTTTAGAAACTGTAGCAGCGGTATTGGAGGCACTTTCTAATGAAGGCACAAAAAGATGGCCGGTCATTACGCCCCCGATTTCATCAGCAATCAAAGCTTTAAAAGGTACCAACTCAGTAGAACTCAGACGACTTTTCGAATGAGATATAACCGGCAATGACACATGCGAGTCCACATCAGTATCGCCATGACCAGGGAAGTGCTTTGCTACAGCAATAACTCCTGCTCTTTTAAGACCTCTGGCGTAAGCTCTAGACTTGTCTGCCACTCTGTTTTGAGATTCACCGAACGACCGGTAGTTGATTACAGGATTGTCAGGGTTGGTATTAACATCAGCCACAGGAGCAAAATTGATATGTACTCCAAGCCTTCTGCACTGTCTACCGATTTCGAAGCCCATTTTTTCTATTAGGTTGTTGTCCTTAATAGCTCCCAGAGTGATTTGTTTCGGGAAAGACATCGTATTGTCAAGTCGCATACCCAAACCCCATTCCGCATCCATACCAATCATAAGCGGTACTTTGCTGGCTGCCTGATAGCGGTTTGTCAGTTTTGCTTGAGTAACAGGGTCACCTTGGAAGAAAATTAGCCCTCCTACATAATATTCTTCAATTAGCCTTTGGGTTTCAGAATAGTGAGATTCGTTCCGGTTTGAGTAAGTGGAAATCATGAACAGTTGCCCGATTTTCTCTTTCAAGGAGAGCGTAGCCAGCACACTATCGGCCCATATCCACTGTTTTTCTTTGAAAGCTTTGATTTCGGCCACATTCGGTTTGAAAATACCCGGCATTTCTGGTTTTCGCATGATCACCGGCAGGTAACCATCATACTTTACTACACTAGGAGTGGAGCTGGCCTTTTGAAATCTGGAGCCGATAAAACTAACGAGAAAGATTCCTGTGAGCAGAAGTAGTATTTTGCCTCCCGGGCTTTTTTGCATGATTCGCATTGATGAGCACTGAATGATGCAAAAATAGCGGATAATTGACGCATTTCCGAACCGATTGGTCTACGCCAAAGCCACTTTTGATTTTAAGGAAGGCTTTTGTCCATTGAATTTCCGGCGATACTTTTTGATGGTATAGGTGGAAACAATTCCAAACAGAACTCCCGGTAAAACCCAAACTATAATGTATGCAAGCATTGGAGAACCTTCCGGCATATAGCGTGGAACAATATTGACACAAAAGGCAGTGACAGCAGCAGAGTACGCACCGATCATTTTCCCAGCGTGACCCAGAAACCAGTGCATTTTCTCAATTTCTTTTTTGCCCAAATAAATTCTTAAATCGCCCCAGGCCTGAATCGCACTAAATGGCCCGAAAACCAGAAATAAAATAGCCATGGCCTCCGGCTGATTCATTTGAAGGTAAATGCCGTAGGCGATCATCACAATACCTGAAATTAGCATGGTGTAGGTTGCTATGAGGTCAAACCATTTGGGCTCCATTTTCTTTTTCATTTTCAACAGGCGTTTACCGGTGAATGTGGGATAGAAACTCACAATACCGATGGTCAGGAAGAAGTGATATTTCATCTCTGTAGGGTAGAGGATCACAAAGAGCACGGTTGTTACAAAAATGAGGGCCATACTCCAGTAAAAAATAAGGCCTGAGCGGTTGTGCAATTTTCCTCCTTTCTTACGGGTGGTCATGGCGATGAGTCCGAAAATGAGCGACAAAATACCTGCTGCTACGTGTAGAATGATGGAATAATCGTAAATCAGCGTTTTCATATCTTTAATGCTTTTTTTGATTGATGACTCAAAACTATAGTCAGCGTTTTTGACTCAAAAATCAAAGGGATTAGCATCAAAGAAAAGTGGCGTTTGACAAAACAAAGGGTCGTTTGTCATCGTTTAGGGATGTTTGACAAACCCCCAAAAAGAAATTTCAGGATTCAATAGAGATTATTACTACTCAAATTACTTTTGATAATTTTTTAACAAATAGAAAATGAAAGCACTTTCAACGATTCTGTTATTGATATTATCAAATTCATTTATGACAATGGCCTGGTATGGTCATTTAAAGTTTTCTGAATGGAAATGGTTTGAGAAGGCGGGCCTTTTCAGTATTATTCTCATCAGTTGGGGGATAGCCTTTTTTGAATACTGTTTTCAAGTACCTGCAAACAGGATAGGCATAAAGGAGAATGGTGGACCTTTTTCATTGATTCAGCTTAAGGTTTTGCAAGAGGTCATTACCCTCATTGTTTTTATGAGCTTTACGGTTGTGTTTTTTAAGCATGAAAGCTTTAAATGGAATCACATTGTAGGCTTTGTTCTCCTTGTTTTAGCCGTGTTTTTTATTTTTAAAAAATGGTAGTGGGACTTACTCAAACCGCTTTAACCTGTTCTCTAGCTCCAAAATTCGTCGCTTATGATTTTCCAGTTCGTTGATCAGGTTCAGAGCCACTTCAATGCCTGGGATATTGATGTCCAGGTCGCGGTGAAGCCGTACCATCTGTTCCAGTAGAGGCACCTGCTCCTCCGGTATACAGGGGCGACTGCTTTGCCGTGTAATTTTCAACAGTTCGTGCTCACCCAGCTCGTTGATAAACGAAAGTTTAATCGAGTGATATTCACAAAAATCATCGAGAAATATATAATTCTTAGTGCTCATGGTTTCTTAGTTTATTGAGTTGCTGAAATAGTTCTTTTTCTTTCGCAGATAGGTTTGTCGGTAGCTCCACTTCATAGTGAACGTATAGGTCGCCCGTTTTCCCTTTCTGTTTGTACACCGGCAGCCCTTTTCCTGCCAGCCGAACGGTAGACCCGTTTTTGAGCTCAGCCGGTATACTCACTTTCACTTTCCCACTAAGGGTGTTCAGCTCGATTTTACCACCGAGCATCGCTGTGTACAAGTCGATCTTCTGATTCAGATGCAGGTCGCTGGCCTCTCTTTTGAAAGATGTATTATTAGCCACAGAGAAGGTGATGTACAGGTCGCCTGCTGGCCCGCCATTGACACCTGACCCGCCGTAACCTGCTATTTTGATGGTTTGACCATTCTCCACGCCAGCCGGAATGGTGATCCGGATATTCTTCCCATTGACCGTCAGCACTTGTTTTTTATCTTCCAGAATATCGGTGAGATACAGATGAAGTTCGGCATAGAAGTCTTCTCCACGGAATTTGACCGAACGCTGCCCCCCAAAACCTGAAGATGTGGCTCCACCGCCACCGAACATGGACTCAAAGAAATCTGAGAAATCAGAAGCGTTCCCACTGTACGAATAACTGCCGCTACCGGTATTTGCGTAGCTTCGGCTGCCCTGGGCTTTACGGGCTTTCTCAAACTCCTCGGCATGCTTCCAGTCTTTGCCGTATTTATCGTATTTGGCTCGCTTCTCAGGATCTGAAAGCACTTCATTGGCTTCGTTTATTTCCTGAAATTTCTTTTTCGCCTCAGCATTATTCGGGTTGAGATCAGGATGAAACTTACGAGCCATTTTCTTGTAGGCCTTTTTAATTTCATCAGAGGTGGCCGTTTTACTCACCCCCAGTTTTTCATAATAATCAATATAATTCATGGTCTTTTTTCTGTTGTGGTTTGTGTACGAATTTAATTAATCCGCCAAGGCTCAAACATGAGTTCGATCATGCTTTTCTGTATGCGGTGTCATGAGGATATAACAAAAAAAAGACGGAAATTGTCTCTGTAGAAAAACAAAATCATGGCAAATAACACCTTCGATATCAGAACCTTCAGTAAGCTCCTTTTTCCAATTGCTTGTCTTCTGTTGATCTACTTCGGCAATCGTTTTGACGCCTTTAATACGGGCTTAGCTTTGGCCACTTTTTACGCTCTTTTCGGCTTGTTGATCGTTGAGTTACTCCTCGTCATTTTTAAGAAAAGAGGTGGTATTTGGGACAAACTCAAATGGCTTATTCTCGGAGCAATTGCTTTGTTGACGCTTATTGGCTGACCTCACGTAACTCATGCACTAGCTCGCTGTATTTTCTGGCCACGGGCACGAGCGTTTCTGATCCTTCCAGATGCAGTTTATAGCCTTGGGCATTGCCGGTAACCCGCTCCACTTTGTCGAGATTGACGATGAACGAGCGATGGCAACGTTTGATATTTTTACTGAGGATTTGACTCTCAAGTCGGGAGAGGCTGCTTCGTAATAATTCAGGCTCTGAAGTTTTCAGAACCACTTTTGAGTAGTTATCGGCCGACTCGATAAAAAGGAGTTCATTGGACTCAAACTCAATTTTGTCAATACCGTTTTCTGCGGTAAGTTCTATTTTATCACTTTTTACTTCCGGACTGATTACAATCTGTTTTTCAGGCATAAACTTCTTTAGTGCCCTGTGGTATTTAGCCAGTACATCAAAGATGATGGGGAAGATACCAATGGCAACTACCGTCATCAAACTCCAAAGGAAATGAATGGGGCTCCAGCTACTGACAAACAAGCTGGCTTCATATACGAAATTGCTGAAGGCAATAAAGATCAAAAAACAGATGTTTAACAAAATCTCCCGGCCTACTGTCCAGTCTTTTTCATTGAAATACCCGGGGAAAAGACGAATGACAACAAATCGCATAAAAAGTAAACATGCAAAAGTGATCAGGCCAAACCCCATCACATACCAATACCAGTTTTCTGTTTCGTTTTTCCAGTTGGAAGAACCAAAAGGTTGAAATATCAACAGAAAGGCGGTGATAAAAACCCCAACCAGAAAAGACCGGAAAATCAGCTCGACGGCCGAGCGTTCCCCATCTTCAAAGGGGTAAGGTTGCTGTATGAGTTTTTTAAATCTCAAAAAGGCAGTTCAATTTGTTCAATAAAACGTCTCAAAGTGGAGGGTTCAGTAGTTAAAATAAAGACAACTCCCCAAAGCCCTCCCCAAAGGTGAGCCATGTGGTTGACATTATTCATCTGACGTTTCTCCATAAAAATGGAGTAGGCAACATAGATTACCGCAAATATATACCCCGGCATAGCGACTGGTATCGGGAAAATCATCAGCTCCATCATCGGATTGAGAATTACCGAACAAAAAACCACTGCCGATACACCACCGGAGGCTCCAAGTGAATTAAAGCCTGCATGATCTTTATACTTCACAAAATCAGGAAGGTTAGCCACTATGATTCCTAAAATATACAAACCCAAAAAAGCCAGAATGGCCTTGGCTCCGAAGAATACGGAAAAATATTGCTCGACCACACCACCAAAAAGGTAGAAGGCATACATATTGAAAAACAGGTGCAGGTAATCAGCATGAATAAAGCCCGAGGTAAGCAGGCGATGATACTCCTTGTTTCGGTTCGCCAAGTATGGGTTGTGAATCCATTTATTGCGGAGCGAGGTATCTCGCCAGGCATAAACACTGGCAATGACTGTGGCGATCACAAGAAGAATAGTTACAGACATGAAATATGGTTTAAATTTGTTTTTATGAACCGACCGAAAATTACGAAATGCCACTTAGCTCACCCAATTATTTCTTTGATTGGTCTTTTCTTTCTTACGCACCCGACTTTTGCCCAAGGCTTTGAAAAGGATGTTACTGATTTTAGAAAGACCTACAAACAGGAGTTTTTGGATAACCCGAACGCACCATTGAAAGTGGAAGATCTAAAGTTTCTCGACTTTTTCGAGCCTGATGAAAAGTATAAAGTTAAATGCAAATTTAAACTCAAAGGAAAAGGAGAACCTTTTGAAATCCTAACGAGTTCAGGCGACACAAAAACATATGTGGTTTTTGGTCAATTCATTTTCAAGATCAATGGCAAAAAGCAAAAGTTGAATGTGTATAGAAGTCTGGCTCTGATGCAGAATCCGCTTTATAAAGACTATCTGTTTATTCCTTTCAAAGACCTGACAAACGGCTCAGAAACTTATGGGGGTGGTAGATATATTGATCTCAGAATGAAAGAATTAGAAGGAGACGAAATCTGGCTCGATTTCAATAAGGCTTACAATCCTTATTGTGCATTCTCAGCTGGGTACAGCTGCCCTATTCCGCCAATTGAAAATCATTTGAAAGTGACCATCAGGGCAGGGGAGAAAAACTATTTAGGAGAGTATAAGGGGGTACATTGAGGTATTGACAAATTGGCTCTCCGGAGTATTTCGCTTCGGTCGGGTGTTTTCAAACCATTATCTGCCCATTTTCGTTTAAACAAGTGTCAACTTCTTCAATTTTATGCAAGACAAACTAGACCGGATCATAGAAGCCCGGATGAAACTCAAAACTCGTTTTGAGAAAAAAATGAGCGAAACTCCTTCAATAGCGGATAACCGCCCTATGGGAACCGGCCCTGTTAATCGCCATGGCATGCCAAAACTGCCTAAAGGACAAACGGAAACTCAGAAATGGCCGGTGCTTGATTTAGGTTACCACCCGGAAATAAGTCTTGAAAACTGGAGGCTTACCATTAATGGCGAAGTGGAGAATCCGGTAGTGTTAAAGTGGGAAGATTTCATGGCTTTACCCCAAACTGAAGATACCTCAGACTTTCACTGCGTGACCACCTGGAGTAAGATGGACATGCCTTGGAAGGGCGTTCGGTTGGCTGATTTGGCCGCTTTGGTGATGCCCAAAGAAACGGCTACGCATATCATGTGTTACGGATATGATACATATACCACAAATGTCGCCATTGAGGAAGCTTTGAAACCCGATGTCTTGCTGGCTCATACAGTTTTTGGCGAGCCACTTGAAAAAGAACACGGCGGGCCTTGTCGTATGATCACGCCACAACTTTACGCCTGGAAAGGCTCCAAATGGATAAAACGCATCGAGTTCATGAATGCCAACAAGCGTGGCTTCTGGGAAGAACGCGGCTATTCAGACACTGCTTATCCGTGGAGGAATGATCGGTATTCGTGAGTTTTTAAGATTTAAGTCACAAGACAAAAGACTTTTTGTTGCGATAATTAAAAAGACCTCCCAAACCAAGTTTGAAAGGTCTTTTATATACAGAATAGACCTATGAGTCTTACGCCTTAAATCTTCTATCTTAAGTCTTTCTTTTAAAAAGACTTCGCAATATCTGTAAAGCCTCTTGAGTCAAGAGATGCACCTCCTACAAGCCCGCCGTCGATATCTGGTTGAGAGAAAAGCTCCGGGGCATTGCCTGCTTTTACACTTCCTCCATAAAGGATTGAGATATTATCAGCGACTTCCTGACCGTATTTCGATGCAAGGTGATCTCTTAACACTTTATGCATTTCCTGAGCCTGCTCAGATGAAGCCGTTACACCTGTACCAATAGCCCAGATTGGCTCATAAGCAATCACCACTTTTTGTACAGCATCAGCATCTAAGTGGAAAAGGCTGTTGGTCAGTTGACCTTTAACAAAATCAAAATGAATACCTTCCTCACGTTGTCCTAAAGTTTCGCCGCAGCAGAAAATTGGAGTTAATCCTTCCGCAAGAATAGCGTCTACTTTTTCAGCGATGAACTGATCGGTTTCATTGAAATATTCTCTACGCTCAGAGTGACCGATGATTACATATTCAACACCCGCCGACTTTAACATTGGTACAGAAACCTCACCGGTATAAGCACCAGATGCTTTTGGGTAGCAGTTTTGAGCGGCAATGCTCACTTTGTCGGTATTGATCAGCTTGCTGAAAGAGCTAAGGTATGGAGCTGGAACACCCATTACTACCTTGACATTCGGGTTTACCACCTCATCTTTCACCATGTTTGTAACCTCAGAAAAAAGGATCTGACCTTCTTCAAAAGTCATATTCATTTTCCAGTTACCTGCAGCGTATTTTGTTCTCATTTTCTGTTTAGATTCCTAATTATGAATAATTAAGCCGCAAAGATAAGAGGTAATCACACTAGGGGAAAGAAAACCCGCTTTTTGTACCATTCCCTTTCTCCTTGTTCCGTTCTCCTTTCTCCAAAAATCAAAGCGTCAACCAGTAGTTCCACTTAAAAATGATTGCTCTGTTCTTATTCGTAAGAGTATCGGTAAAATAATTATCAGAATATACCAGAAAGAAATCAGACATCGGGCTGTAGCGGTACTGGATACGGCTGTTAATGTTGAAGTTGTTCTGCTGGGTGTTAAATTGTAAAAAGGAAGTCCAGAAAAGCTTATTTGAGAAAGTGGCCTCTATTTTGGGGCCAATGAGCCAAAGTTTTGTCCGACCGTATTCTTCAGGGAATTTGAGGTCATTAAATTGTGCACTTAGCGTAGCATTAATAAAAGGCTGCTTTCTCAATAGTACGCTGAGGTTATACTGCTTTATTTGAGCGTTATAATATTGACCAAGTACAAGGCTACCATTAAGAATGACATTTTTTCGGGTATCTCCTGTAAATAAAAAAGTTACGTTATTGTATTTATATTTTCCGGGAGCCAGTGGCTTTTTGTCAGGCAGCGGGAAATAGTAGCGTAAATTCTCAACGCTATTTCTAAATTCAACATTCAGTCCGACGGTATTACGGAATTTAAGATCAGCCAAATAGGCGTGAGCTCTGTCACTTAAAGAGCCGTCTGCAAACCAAACCAGGTAGCTACTTTGACCAAGTGTTAATTGTACGAGACTTTTATCTTGTGGTCTGAAAGTAAAATTATTCTCATTATAAGCCTGTTGAAACCCGGCCCTAATCGTTGTGTCCGGGTAATCGTAGGTATCTCCGGTGATGGAGAAGGTTTCGAGCCTGTTAATAAAGCCCATATCAGCATGGTAATTTTGCCCGAAATAATCATAGTCGATAAACCCGGAGTAGAACTCTCCAAAATGCCCGTAACCAACTTGGTAAAATGCATTTTTTGAGTTCAGGTTTTCTTTGAACGAATGATGATATCCCATCCAAAACTGATTGGATCCACTTTTGTCAATCAGGTTGAGCTCTCCGCCCAGGTTCCGCCCATATTTCTCCAGCGGATCTTCCATTCCTCCTTCTGGTTGTGTTCCTGTAGCATCTCTGTTCAGAAAATAACCCTTTAGAACCGAACGACTACCAAAACGCTGATGCACTGAGGCTGCGGTGTAGTTCTGTGCAGCAAAATCATCTTTTGCACCGGTTTGCATATTCATTACACCGATCCGGGTTTTATCAGTAAGGTTTCCGCTTAGGCGTGCTCCAAAAATGATAGGGATAGGTTGAGCATTTTTATCCAATCCTATTCTGCGAGAAAAGAAAGGCCTGAAAGGAGGGGCTCCAAACTCCGAAAAAATATCGCTGTTCTCCAGAAAGAAGGTTCGCCTTTCAGGGAAAAAAATGGAGAACCGTGTAAGGTTGGTCACTTGCTGGTCTACTTCTACCTGCGAAAAATCAGGATTAACAGTAAGGTCAAGATTTAGTGAGGGGCTGACCGCGATTTTTGCATCCAAGCCAGCATTAGCTTTAAAACTGTTTGGTGCTCCTTCTTCGGGATTAGCACTTGTACGAGTGGTTACGTAGGGGATAAGCGAAATATTTCCCTTTTGTTGGGTAAGTTCACCCTCAAACTGTAAAGTTCCAAAGTAGCCTAAATCAATCCCTTGAAACTGAACGGGTACGTTTGTCCAGGTAGAAAATTCGTTTTTCTTTCGGTCACTTCTGATAAAGTTTATTCCCCAAGTCGTGTTGCCGGCATTAAATCTTAGGGTTTTGAATGGAATAGCCATTTCAATAATATATCGATCGCCGTACCTTTTTGTCTCTGAGAACCATTTATTATCCCAAGCGAAAGACAGTTCGGAGTCGGTATTAGCATATTGGTATTCAGATTGCACATTGTTCGGTGTGCAGGCAAAGCCAAAACCATTTGTTTTTTTGTTTACGGGATCTAGGACTACGGCTACCCCGTCCTGCTCAGTAAGACTTTGGTCTCGTTTTAATGAAGGAGCTATATAATTGTTTGTGCTGTCAAAAGCCTCTATGAAAAAGTAGAGGAATTTATCGTCATAAGCCGCTTTAACAGTTGTTTTTGTTGCAGTCTTTTTGTCCGAAGTTGGGAATTTTTGCCAAAAGTCGCCTATGGCCGTGGCTCTTTGCCAAACCGCTTCGGTATCCTCTGCGTCGAGAGTCATTTCTTCTTCCGCCTTGTATGCTTTCAGAAAGTAATCTGAGGGATTATGGCGTATTTGCTGTGCCTTAGCTCCAAGGCACAGAAAGGTTAATACAAATAGTTTATTCAAGTTAGTTTGTTAGGGGTATAGTGGAATTTAGGTGCAAATCTAAGAAAATTGCAGCAGAATGAATTGCATATTTTTAATAGCGAGCAATTTTCGATGTGTTTAAAGTTCTTCTGCAAACGTTTGTTTTGAGTGACTTACAGGCTTTAGAGGCATTTTATCGATAATACTTTTCAAAGAAGGCATAAAAAAAGCCGGAGCAGGTTTACTGTCTCCGGCTTAAGAATTTTATCGAACGGTATTAATCTGCAAGTACCATGTTGTGATAAACATTCTGCACATCGTCGTCTTCTTCGAGCTTTTCGATCAATTTATCAACATCAGCCGATTCTTCTTCTGAGAGCGTTTTTGTGTCCAATGGAATTCGCTCAAAACCTGAGCTGTCAATCTCAAAACCATTTTCTTCCAGGTATTTTTGAATATCACCAAAACTCTTGAATTCACCGTAGATATTGATGAGGTCAGTTTCATCATCTACGAATATATCATCAACCCCGAAGTCAATTAACTCCAACTCCAGATCTTCAAGATCCAGCCCTTCTTTGTTTTGTACCTTAAAGACGCACTTTCTCTCAAAAATAAAATCCAGCATTCCATTCGTTCCTAAACTTCCGCCGGTTTTAGAAAAATAGCTTCGTACATTGGCTACCGTTCGGTTATTATTATCAGTTGTACATTCAACTAAAACAGCTACACCATGAAGGCCGTAACCTTCGAGTACAATCTCTTTATAATCCTCCTGGTCTTTAGAAGATGCTCTTTTGATAGCACTTTCCACATTTGCCTTAGGCATATTTGCAGCCTTTGCGTTTTGAATTACCGCACGTAATTTGGAGTTCGCAGCAGGGTCAGGCCCACCTTCCTTAACGGCCATGACGATATCTTTGCCGATTCTGGTAAAGGTTTTAGCCATGGTGCTCCACCGTTTCATTTTTCGTGCTTTTCGGAATTCAAATGCTCTTCCCATAGTATTTTTTAAGATTTGGGTTCAAAATTAATTCTTTTGTAAAAAATGAATCGCAAGAGAAAAGGTTTTTCTTCAAGGTTTTTGATGAAGATTTATTGGTATTAACCAGCGAGAATTTGCATTTTTGTTAGGTACCCCAACCCTAATGAATCTGACCCGTTTTTATCCCTCACTTATTCTGAGGACACCGACTTTGCCCGAAATCCAGAGATTAGAAGAAAAGGATGTCCTTGAAAAGCTGAAAGAACCCGAATTTTTGGAGGCAGTATATATTGCTTCCCCTAACCTCTATTACTCAATAACCAATCTCGATGCTCTTTCTGGAAAAGATTACCGAAATACTTTATTTTCGGCAGCTAAATATATTTTGCGGGCAAGCGGACGTTGCACTCCTTTCGGATTATTTTCTGGAGTTGGGCTTTGCGATTGGGGAGAAACAACCAATCTAAAAGTTAAGCCCAAAACCAGTAGGGCAACTAGGTTCGATATGAGCTTTCTTTGTTCGGTTCAGAAAAGACTGGAGGAGGATATTTCGGTAAAAAAAAACCTGAAGTACTTTCCGAATAGCAGTATTTACAGGTTAGGGGGGCAGTTGAGGTATGTGGAGTACTCACAAAGTTCAGGTAAAAGGAGTTACCAAGTTTCAGCTATTGAAGAGAATGAGCTAATTGACGAGGTCTTTAGGAAGATTGGCGAAGGCCTTACATTTGATCAGGCCGTTTTGGTCATTAGGAATTGTGGTTTTGAAAAAGACGAGTCAGAGGAGTTTATAGAAGTATTGATTGGAAATCAAATCCTGGTCAGCGAATTGGAGCCTTCTGCTACGGGGAATGGGTATTTTGAAAAATTACTTGAATCAGCTTCAGGCACCTCCTATTTCGATCCGCTTCAAAAGTTACAAGAACTTCTTAGTCAGCTGGATCAAAGAAAGGTCAATGCAGAGCAGAATTTCAAAGAAATTTACGATCAGATTGAAGATCTGGGTTTTCCGTATTCACACAAAGCTCTCTTTCAGGTAACTTCGTTTCAAGATATAAGAGGGACGGTCAACAAGAGTTATGAAGATGAGTTATTAGAAGTTGTTGACCTTTTAGGGAGATGTTCATTCCTAAAGACTTCAAACTCACTGGGCAAGTTTGCAGAGGAATTTTATCGCAGATATGAGGAGCAGGAAATACCTCTTTTGGAGGTTTTAGATGACGAAATCGGGATCGGATTTGGCAATAATTCTGACTTTGTGGCTCCCTTATTGGAGGGCGTCATTTCTGATAAAGGCTCGTTCAAACCTGATCTCAAAATTGTTGCTTCTGAATACAAAATGTTTCAAAATCTCTTACGAAACGAGGAGTATGAGATTCCATTGATTGAATTTATTGATTGTGTAGAAAATGAGGTTAGTTTGGCACCAACTTACTCTTTAATCTTCAGGTTGATTGAGAAAAACAAGTTGCTTTTTGAAATGGCTGGAGGAAGTAGTGCTTTGAATCTTTCTGCCAGATTTGCTGAGGCTAACGAAGAGCTAAGACAGAAGCTAATCAAAATCGCTGAGGATGAGCAGGAAAGTTCAGAATCAGTTTTAGCCGAAATTGTTCATTTCCCTCAGGAAGAAGTAGGAAATATTATTTATCGCCCTGCCTTCCGGAAATATGAAATTCCATTTTTAGCACATTCTGATGCGACCAAAGGTAGTCAAATTGCAGCCCGGGATTTAATGGTCTCAGTGAAAGGAGACAATATTATCCTGCGTGACAAAGTTAGTGGCAGGTCGGTAGTTCCAAGGCTTTCAAATGCTCATAATTTTGCTTTTCAGAGTCTTCCTTTGTACCAGTTTCTGGGAGAGCTCCAAACTCAGGGATTTCAGAACGGCCTACAATTTGGTTGGCCATCTTGGGCAGAGGAATTTCCCTTTCTACCACGGGTTTCACACAAAAATGTTATCGTCAAAAGAGCGGAATGGAATCTAAATGAAGACGATATTTTGGGCATTCAAAAAATAACCTCAATTGAAAAGTTTGAAGCCTGGAGGTTAAAAAGGAATATTCCAGATAAGGTAATTATCGTGGAAGGAGACAATGAGTTGGTGATATTCTTTCATTCTGATTTTGTGCTGGATTTATTCCGAAATGAAATTAAAAACAAAAAGAAAGTTAAGCTTTTGGAATATCTCGGTCATTCGGGTCACATAACTGACTTTGATTCAAAAAAAATCTTTGCGAACCAAATGGTTGGGTGGGTGAATTCAGGGGGGCAGATCAATGAATCGAAGGTGCCTGAGAAGCCCTCTGGTGAAACTGTTAAGCGTATTTGGGATCCAGGTTCGGAATGGCTTTATTTTAAACTCTACTGTTCCGAAAAAACTGCTGATAAGATTCTTATAAATACAATCTACCCTCTTGTTCGGGACTTAAAGTCCAAAGAGCTGGTTAATATCTGGCATTTTGTAAGGTTTAATGATCCTGATTCTCATTTACGTATTCGGTTTCTTATCAAAAGCAGGGAGGACTTCTCTGCTGTTATGGGAGTGGTGCAAGAAAGTCTGAAGGGCTTTTTGAATGACAGATTCATTCAAAAAGTTCAGCTAGAATCTTATCACAGGGAATTGGAAAGGTATGGTGCAAAGAATATAGAGATTGCCGAAGCAATTCATGACCTAGATTCAGGTTTTATATCTTACCTTTTGAGTCAGTTTGAAGGCGATGAGCGAGAAGAATTCAGATGGAAAGCTGCTATAAAAATGGTGGACCTATATCTATCGGCTTTCAATTACACATCTCAGCAGCAGAAGTATGAACTTGCAGAAAGAAATCGTAGAGCCTTGTTGAATGAGTTCAGGGTGTCTAAATCAGAAAAGAGGCAACTAGATCAGAAATTTAGGTTAAAAAGACAGTTGATAGAAGATATACTGACATCAGGGGAAAATGAAATTTACGATGATTTCTCCAGACGATTAGGATCTTTGTTAGAAGGCTTGGAAGAAGCAACCGATTTAATAAAAGATAACCTCGTTTCAACGTTTATTCATATGAGTATCAACCGATTTATATTAACCGAGCCTCGTAGGCATGAAATGATCATTTATGACATGATCTCACGTTTTTATCGATCGGCCATAGCCAAAATGAAGTGAAAGTAATTACTGCATAATCTTACTTTCCAGAACTTTAAAGAAACGATCACGATAGGTGACTCCAAGTGGTATACGAGCATCAGAATCCGTAAGCATAATTTCACCCCCATCTAAATGGTTGATCTGGTCAAGAGAAACAATGAATGATTTGTGAGCTCTGAAAAAATGATCTTCTGGTAAACGTTCTTCCAGCTCTTTCATCGTGAGCAAAGTAACTATCCTTTCGCCCTGCAAGGTGTATATAGCGACGTAATTTTTTAAAGATTCTATGTAAAGAATATTTTCAAACTTAATTCTCACATACTTACCCTTTCTGTCTGTTTTAACCATGATGTAGTCATCAATGGTATTACTTGCCGTTTTATTCGCCTTTCTACGACTGGTTTTTTGAGTTGCTTCGTAAAAGCGTTCAAATGATATCGGTTTGGTCAGGTAATCCACAACATCATGTTTGAAACCTTCAAGGGCATACTCAGAATAGGCAGTGGTTAATACCACCATAGATTTCCCTTTTAATAATTCCATAAAAGTTAAACCTGTAATGGTCGGCATATTGATATCAAGGAAAATGAGATCAACATCATTATTCTGTGCAAAATCCAATGCTTTTACCGAGTCAGAGAAAGACTCAATAAGGTGAAGCGATGGAAGTTTCTCAATATAACCTTCGATGATTTCAATGGCAATTTTTTCATCATCGACAACAATGCAATTCATGTTGGGGAGTTTTGATGTACGAAATACAATTAAAGGTATACATATTTTTTATTTCTGCCATACTACGGAGAGATTTACCTCATAAATATCTTCCGTGTCATTCACAGCTAAATCAAAGCTTTTCTCATAGAGCATAGAAAGTCTTCTTTTTATGTTGGCAACACCAACTGCTGTTGTTTCGCGGTCGGCAAAATCTTTTCTTTTCAGATTCCTACATTTGAAAAGCATATCTTCTTGAGTTACCTTTAAGGAGATGTCTATTGGGTTTGCCGGATCATCAATAACTCCATATTTAAAAGCATTCTCCACGATTGACATTAACACCAATGGTGGCAAAGCAAAGAAAGGGAAAAGGCCCTCTTTAACAAATTGGACACAAACTCTGTCCTGAAACCGGATTTTCTGAAGCTCTATGTATTCGTCTATCGCATCCACCTCTTTTTTGAGATTTGATTTCTCATTTTTGGTACTCTCTACAGAGTATCTCATGAGATTGGTGAGCTTTAGAATTGCTTTTCCTGCACGTTCACTTTTAGGTGCTACATCACCATATACGAAGTTCAATGTATTGAAAAGAAAGTGAGGATTAATCTGGGCTTTTAAAAAGTTTAACTCCGTTTTGAATAGTTGTTTTTCTGTTACAATTCTAAGGTTCTGCTCCTGGGTCCTTTGTAAATAGATCCAATAAGCAAAGGCGTACAGTCCGGAGGTTGAGAACCGCCAAACCTCGAAGATGAAAAATCGAACGAATGTGTTCTCTAATGAATTATTTAATGAATCTACAGCTCTTTCATACTCAATAATGTAAATCTGCCATAAACAATTCGCCAAAGCAGAAGTCATGATAATAAACACCGCAAGAGGCAAGCCAATTATTGGTTTTTGGGGGAGAAACTTGACGTATATAGAAACAACCGAATAAAAAGTTAGGATATATAGAAAAGCTGAGCTGAAGTAAATTGCATAAAATTCAAATCCTGTCCGGTCTTCGAATCCAAGAACAAAGCCAAAATCAATGAGATAAAAAACACACCATCCTAAGAAATGTTTCTTGATTTCTATTTTATAGGTGGCAATGAAGCTGCGAATCCTTGAAAAAGTAGCTTGCATACCGAATAAGCCTTTATGGATGGCCAATCAGTTAATTGGTGTAAAAAATTATTCTATTCGAATCGCGTATGTGACCTTTGGCATAGTTAAAGTTTACTACAAAAAATAATTAATAATAGCTATGCAAAAGCAAAACCTTTCAATTCGCAAGACAACAGTAGTTAAAATGTTTAATTCAAACAAGACTGCGGCATCAGGTTGTCATACAATACCTTATTGTCATACAATACCGTATTAATATTTTTTTATGAATTTTTAGTCAAAAACATTTCGGTTTTTGGCACGTTTTTGAAGGTTTAATATCCAAAGCGAACAATTAAACCTTTAAAAGTATGAAAATCACAATAGCTCATAAGAGCACTTTTTTCTGTCAGCTTCTCAGAGAGTCTTTACAAAGTAGAAATTATGAAGTTGATTCATATGCTACTTCAGGAGAGTCGGCAAGAAAGCAGATAGAAACATCGAAGCCAGACATTGCCATTATAGCTTTTCCCTTACCGGGAATGAATGGCATTGAATTGGTAAAAAAAATAAAGGAATCTGGAAGTGCGAGCAAGATATTGTTCATGTCTCAGGATTCTATGGAAGCAAAAGAAGTTGTTAACAGTCTTTCTGTTGAAGGTCATGTTATGTCAACCGACAGTATGAGTCAATTCTTCTTTGCTCTTCATGAAATTACTGCAGGCAGAGCGTATGTTTCACCTAATGTGGAGAAGTTGCTGATGGATTCTGGTTCCATGAAAATTAGTTCAATGGTAGATGACTCACTTTTAGGTCTTCTTACTCCAAGAGAACTGGAGATAATGAAGGCTTTGTCAGAGTCATGCACCACCCCTGAGATTGCTCAGAGATTTACAATCAGTAAAGCAACAGTAAACAATCACAGGGCTAATATTATGAACAAGCTGAAATTAAAGGGAAGGAATCAGCTACTTGGTGTGGCGATATCTTTAAAGCCCTATTATTCTATATCGGCATAGAAAACTGATATAGACAATACACGAATTCGTGTAATATATTTGTCCCAAGAAGCTGGGAATGTTTCTTTTGGGAACTATTGAAAAGATTCACAACCTGCTAAATACACATCTATAACTTTTAAGTCTCTACTCTACGAAAGCGATTTCGTAGAGTTTTGTACTTTATAGGGCTTCAACTTTTCAAAAGACGAAGTAAATAGTTAAAAATTCTTCTTGCCCGCTTCAATAAAATCTACAATTCTTTTCATTAAGTGAGAGAAGGGCGTAATTTTGCCACCGATTTTTTAAGGCCTGTTGAAATCAATTGATTTTCAGGCTTTTAAATAGGATTTCTAATTATTAACAAAACCAATTTTTTTATCATGTCTGCAGTACATCAAGTAGCCGACCGTATCCTGAACCTTGAGGCTTCAGCTACACTTGCGATGTCCCAAAAATCACGTGAGTTACGTGAGCAAGGGATTGATGTTATCAACCTATCAATCGGTGAGCCCGATTTCAAAACTCCTGAGCACATTTGTGAGGAAGCCAAAAAGGCAATTGATGCCGGTTTTCACTCATATACTCCGGTCCCTGGTATTCCTGAGTTGCGAAAAGCTATTGCAGACAAGTTTAAACGCGACAATAATATCGACTGGAAACCTGAGAATATCGTGGTTTCAACAGGTGCTAAACATTCATTGGCAAATGCTCTGGCTGTGATGGTAAACCCAGGTGACGAGGTGATCATTTTTGCTCCATACTGGGTGAGCTACTCTGAAATGGTTAAACTGGCAGAAGGAAAGTCGGTTATTCTTAACGGTTCTTTTGAAAATGGTTTTAAGGTAACACCTGAGCAGCTAGAAGCAGCTATTACTGATAAAACGAAGGTGATCATGTTCTCTTCACCGTCAAACCCAACGGGTGCTGTTTTCAGCAAAGATGAATTGACGGCTATAGCGAAAGTGATTGAAAAACACGAGAATATATATGTATTGGCTGATGAAATTTATGAATACATCAACTTTATGGAAGAAGGTCATTTCTCAATTGGCTCAATCTCTTCCATTAAAGACCGTGTTATTACAGTAAACGGAATGGCAAAAGGATTTGCTATGACTGGCTGGAGGATTGGTTATATCGGTGCCGCTGAGTGGATCGTCAAAGGAATTACAAAACTGCAGGGTCAGGTGACCTCAGGAACTAATCATATTGCTCAGAGAGCCTCCGTAGTGGCTTGGGACGATATGACTGCCGCCGAAACTATGAAGAGAGCCTACCTTGTTAGGAGAGCACTTGTAGTTGACGGTCTTAGATCAATTCCTGGCTTTAAGGTTAATGTACCGGATGGTGCTTTCTATGCCTTCCCTGATATTAGTGATTTCTTCGGTAAGTCTGATGGTGAGATTACGATCAAGAACAGCGACGACTTCAGTCTTTATCTACTGGAAAAAGCTCACGTAGCCACTGTAGCAGGCGAAAGTTTCGGAGCTCCGGACTGTATTCGTATTTCTACTGCAGCCTCTGACGAGTCTCTTGAAGAAGCGATTGAAAGAATCAGAAAGGCTAGTGCTAATTTGAAGTAATTTCTATCAATAATAGATTTTAAAGCCCGGTTGATCTTGTCAATCGGGCTTTTCTTTTTCAAGAACCATCCTTGCCGCCAGATACCCTGGTATTCCACTAACTGCTCCGCCTCTTTTGGCTCCGGAGCCGCAGAGTATCAGATTTTCCAAATCCGTTTCTACGCCGAACTGATCAGCCTCTTCTTCGGATTCCGCAAAGAACCAACTGAGGTCATTATGAAAAATGTTGCCCATAGGCAGGCCAAGGTCTTTCTCCAGATCTAAAGCACTTTTGCATTCGATACAAAGGCTTCCATCACTGTTTCTGGCAATACAATTTTGTATAGGTTCTTCCAGAAACTGGTTAATGCCATCATAAAAGGAGTATAGTATTTTTTCTTTCTGGGCTTCATTATTCTCTGTGAAACGGCGGTATGGCATATCCAATCCAAAAACGGTTATTGTGTGAAAACCTTTTTCATTCAATTCATCAGAAAGAATCGAATTGTCGGTCAATGTATGACAATACATTTCACATGGAAAGTATTTCGGTAAATAGCCATTCATTATCTCTTCAAAAGCTTTCTGTTGTTGCCTAAATGACTGATTAATATGAAATGTACCCGAAAAAGCTTCTTCAGGCTTTACATTTTTATCTTTCAATTGTGGAAGCTTCTCCAGCAAAATATTGATTTTGAAGGCTGTTCCTTCATCTTTTTGAGTATGAATTGAATGATAGTTTGCCAAGGTTTTTTCAAGGATAGCTGGTGCTGCGTTCCATAAAACTTTAGATGCTCTGAAAACCTCTTTTTCGGTTCTAACTTCCATACCCTCAGTTATTTCTTGGAGCTTTTTGACCTCTGTGGAGGTTTTGAAATCTACGCCCAATTCAGTAGCTTTTTGAATAAGTTGCTTCACCAGATTGCCCATCCCTCCTTTGGGTACCCGCCATTCGCCCGTTTTGTTTCCGATAATGTGATAAATAAATGTGCGATTTTGAAGAAGAGAGGGGTCATAGGCATGAGAAAGTACGCCTATTCGGGCATCCGTGAGCAAAACCCCTCTCAAAATGTCAGACTGGACATATTTCTCAATAAACATTCCTATTGGTTTTTCTACAATATCTTCCCAAAGTTCGGACTCGCCTGCATTTTCAAATTTTTGTTTCCAGTAACTTTTAGAAGCCAATGGCTGAAGAATAGAATCCCAAATGAGCGAAGCAAACGTTTGACATCGTTCCTGAAACTTTTGATAGCCCTCCCATTCTTTTTCACCAAGTCTAAGGCTCAGAACTGAGGCTTTTGACAGTTTAGAATTGATATTGCTCAGCAATAAGCCCTCAATTTTACCTTCATTTTCATATGGAGTATAACTAGCTGTTTTTCTTTGAAGTAAAGGTAGGTCCAGCTGAAGGTCTTCGATTATTTGCTGGGGTAAAAGACTAATCAAATAGCTGTATCGAGAAAGGTAAGCTTCAAATTCGGGGAAAGTTTTTTGAGACGTAGTGGCACCGCCCAGATAATCGTTTTTCTCCAAAACGAGAACAGTTTTTCCTGCTTTAGCCAAATAGCAAGCCGCTACCAAAGCATTATGTCCACTACCAGTAATTATGATATCAAAACTATTATTCATCTCCCAAAAATAAAGGAACTTTCATAGCCCGAAAATGTTCTCAGGGTATGAAGAAGAAAATCACAGTTGACGTCGTTTCTGATGTCGTTTGCCCTTGGTGCTATATTGGTAAAAGACATTTGGAAAAAGCCCTGGAGGAATTACCGGAACTGGAGGTTGAGGTCAATTGGCATCCATTTCAACTTGATCCCACAGTGCCCGAAGAAGGGGTCAATAAGGTAGAACATTATACCAATAAATTCGGAAGCATGGATCGCTTTGAGATGCTTTCGCAGCGGGTTTTACAGGCTGGTGAAAATGCCGGAATTGCATTTGATTTTGACCAAATTGAACGTGTTCCAAACACATTGAAGCTTCACAATTTGCTACACGAAGCCCAAAAGGAAGGAAGAGCTACTGAGCTTAAAGGTTTTCTGCTCTCTTCATATTTTGAGAAAGGAAAAGACTTGAGCTCGGTTGATGTGATTGTAGAGCTCATGGAAGAATTTGGCTGGAGCTCATTACGAACCCTTGAAACCTTAGAAAATCAGGAAGCCAGTTATTGGGTTAAGCAGGAAATCAGGCACTATCAGAATCTGGGTATAAGCGGTGTTCCATTTTTTATTATTAATCAAAAGTATGGGCTGAGCGGAGCTCAACCGTCTGAGGTTTTTGTAGAGGCTTTGGCCGAGGTCTCAAATAAAATCAAAGAAGAAGAGGCTGATGCCTGCTCAATTGATGATCCGAATTGCTAAATTCGGATTCATTAATTGTATAAAGTTTGAAAAAGCTATTTGCGGGTTTTGCGATTCTAATTTTGCTGAATAGCTGTTCAGTTCAAAAGCGTTTCTCAAAGATTTTACCACAGAATCAGGGTTTTCACCAAGGTTTCATTTTCATTGATTTTGAGACGGGAGATACGCTCTTTCAAAAAAATGCAGATAAGTATTTTGTGCCAGCTAGTACCACAAAGCTTTTTACGCTTTATTCAGCCACCCATTTTCTTCTGGATAGCCTTTTGGCTTTTCAATATCTTGAAACACCGGATACTCTTTATGTAAGAGGAGCTTTTGACCCTTCTTATCAACATCCTGATTTTAAAAGAGAATACCCGGTTTTAACAGGAAACAAGCCCATTGTTCTTGATAACAGCCTTTACATCGGACCGGCATACGGGCAGGGCTGGATGTGGGACGATGCAGCAGATAATTACCAGGTAGCTCTTTCGGCTTTTCCTGTTTATGGGCAGTTGCTGAAAGCCGAAAAATCTGAGGAAGGGCTACATTTTGAACCAGATTTTTTTGAGAAAACCGACCAAGATCTTGAAAAAATTATTCCATTAGGCAAAGGTTTTGAAATTGAGACTTTGGCCATTGGCGAAAAGGTTTCCTTTCCAATGATCATGAATGATCAATTGCTTTCAGGTATTCTTAGTAAAGACTTGGGAACAAATGTTTCAATAGGCGAAGCACTGAACGTAGACTCTTATAAAAATCAATATTCTGTATCTCTCGATTCGGCGTTGATCTATATGATGCACCGAAGTGATAACTTCTTTGCGGAACAATTACTTCTTCAATCGGGTCTGAAAATGTTTTCGGATTCCATCAATACCGGAAAAATTATTGAGCGACTTCTTCAGAACGAATTAATGCATCTTCCTCAAAAACCACGTTGGGTTGATGGTTCGGGACTTTCAAGGTATAATTTGTTTACTCCAAAAGACCTCACAACAATTGTCAGCCTAATAGAAAATGAGTTGGGTTTTGAACGTCTGAAAACTTTTTTACCGACCAACGGCTTAAATGGAACCATGAAGACATTTGCCGAAGAAGAAGCCCCGTTTATTTATGCTAAGTCGGGTTCTATGAGTGGAGTTTATAATTTGGCCGGGTTTATGAAAACCGACAAAGGCAGGCTGTTGCTTTTTGGGGTAATGAATAATAATTTCACTCAGTCCGTGAGCAAAACCCGTTCTGAAACAGCGGATTTCCTGATTGAGGTAAAATCAAGATTTTAGTTTCTCCTCACTCCTGGAAAACTAGCCGTATTATTATACTCACGGAGGCACATCAAAATCTGGTAGGTGAGATCATAATCAGAAGCCTCCAGAATAAATCCATCGTCGAGTTTACAGTAGTTCATAAACTCTGTTAAGTCGGGTTCGGTCAGTTTTGTAATGGTGGCCACCTTCCCTTTGTTATAGCGAAGGGTTATGTAAAAACGCTTCAGATCCTGGTATTCAAGCTCGGCGGCTTTACGGCGGTTTTTGCCTTCTTTGCTCCAGAGATCATACAAAGCATCAATGGAAATTCCGGCTCCTCCACCTAATCCTCCGCTGCCACTGAGCTGAACCAAGTTTCCCATGATATCACGTTTCATAGTGGCGGAATTATGTGGGTTTTCCAGAAACTCTTTGATTTCACGCTCAATAGTCTCCGTTCTTTTGTCTTTGACAACCACCTCAGCCAGCCCAATGGCGGTTTGCTCAATTCCCACAACCAAGTCCTCAATGGATTTGTCCCAGTAGACGGCCTGCCTACCATATCCAATTCCGGTAATTATTAATGAATCGCCCTCAGCGGCTCTTATGTAAAAATCGCCTTCTGCATTCGTGACCACCACATGGCTTGTTCGTTGATTTGTCACGGTTAATGAAGAGATGGGTTTGCCGTTCTCTTGATTAACTACTTTACCAAAAACCGACCATTGCTTTTGGGCCACAGCCCAATTGCAGAGCAGTAAAAGTGTAATCAGAAGTACATTTCTCTTAGACAAGTGATTTATGAGGTATGAATGATTCCATTGATGACGAAATAGCGGAGGTTACCGTTTTCGGTCAATGCGAAGTTAGCCTTTTTTTCAAAGGCTAAACGATCTGTATCGCCTACTTGTTCTTGATACTTTGTTAATATTTCTGAAAAGTCGGAGAGGGGCTGAACCGTGAGGCCGGTTCCGTCAAAAGTTTCGATTCCGAAAAAAGTGCTCAGGTCGCCAAGGTCTTCCACCGAGCTTTCAAGAGTATATGAACTGGCATCTTCGTTATTTTTTTCATTGAGGTAAATACCAATATCGATGGCTTGCCCTTGGTATTCAACATTTTTTATCAGCAGGTCAAAAAGACATTTGGTGTTGAGCGGAATCGCTTCGTATTCTTCCAGCTTTCTATCTGTATAATTCTGTTTTGCAATGGCTTCCAATGCTATTAGGATCACCAGAAAATTGAGTTTTCTCAACTCCATTTTCTCCCTGTTTTGGCCGTTTCCACCACTTTCGATCAAAATCAGGCTGCTACCCCATTTTTGTATATTATCACCGAAGGCTCTGGGTTCAAATTCATCAGAAAAGCGACCCACTTTTCCTGGAATCAATGATTGAAGAACATCATTCATTTCACAAATTACCTGCATGGCCCGTGTACGGTTTGGGTTCCACTCACAGGTGGTGTTATAGGCAGTGGCCAAAAATGCGATGGAAGCCTGGTTTTCAGTTTGGCCGGCTGCCCAACGGACGTCCTGATCATGGAGATTGAAAGAAAAGGCAGGTTTTAGTTCATCCTGCATTTTTTTGAGAAGGCGACTTTCAGGGCAGGCCAAAGCAAGAGCATCGCGGTTCATGTCAATCTGCTGAGCGGTTCGCCGTATAAACCGCTCGGCCCCGTCGGGGTTGAGCATCGGGATAAAATGCAGTTCCAGCGAATTGAGAAGAAGTTCTGTAAACTCGTTTTTGATTTTTGCGAAAAAATGAAACAGATCAAACAAGGCCATCGTGGCCGTGGCCTCATTGCCGTGCATTTGTGACCACAGCAAAATCTTGACAGGTCCATTTCCCCAACGGAACTTATAGATGTCCTGATCTTCAAAGGACTGACCGATCACTTCCTTTTTCAGAGAAGAGGCCTCGATCAATGGCAAAAGATCGCGGTGTTTAAACCGGCGGTGCGTAAAAAAGGGCTCTTTGACTTCTTCGTAAATATTCAGGATTTCCGCAGGGCTCACGTTCTGTTCTTATATTTATTCTTCAAATTAAAGGATGATTTTTGGCTTTTGGCAGAATCTCCGGCACACCTTTCAAATTTATCATCATGATTGAGAATTATCTGGAAAGTATCCGCAAACAGTTTGAGTATTACAAACAATTGGGTGAGCGAACTTTTGATCAACTAACTGAAGAAGAGCTTTTCTGGCAATTTAATGAGGCCAGTAATTCTATCGGCATAACTGTAAATCATCTGTGGGGCAATATGCTCTCCCGCTGGACAGACTTTCTGACATCAGATGGAGAAAAGGATTGGCGAAACCGAGATGCTGAATTTGAGGATGAAATCAAATCAAAAGACGAATTACTCAAAAAATGGGAAGAAGGCTGGGCCTGCTTGTTTGAGGCGTTGGATTCTGTAAATACGGAGAATTTCAATCAACTCGTTTATATCCGAAATCAAGGCCATACCATTACGGAAGCTATAAATCGACAACTGGCTCATTACTCTTATCATGTTGGTCAAATCGTTTATATCGGTCGCATGATCAGAGGTGATCAATGGCAAAGTCTATCGATCCCAAGAGGCGACTCAAAAGCCTATAATGCCGAAAAGTTTGCTACAGAAAAGAAACGCGGACATTTTACGGATGAGTATTTAGGGAAGAAATAATTAAGGTTTGGAGAAAAGGCTGATTTCTACGACTCTTAATTCAAAACCAAACTCACTGTGCTTCCTGAAAGGGCATATTCTTTCACCTTCCCAAGGCCACGGTGTTTGACCGTATAGCCTTTATTCTCCAGAACTGGCAGGGCATCTCGCAGGGTCATTCCAGTGACATTCGGCAGGCCATTATCTTCATCCAGTTTTTGCCAAACCAGACTGTCATTTTTTACTATAGCGGCTTTGAGTAGTCCGTCTGCTTCTGGCTCTACTGGCAGATTGAGTTCTTCAGCGATTTCCTGCAAATCGGTTGAGATTCCGGCTTTTTGCTGCAGAGCTAACAACCTTCTTTCCTGCTGTTTTTGTTGAGCCGGGTGAATTTTCACATCATAGGCAAAGACCTTATCGGCGATTTCCCGGAAAACCGGAGCACATACTTTGGAAGCGTACATCCCAAAACCTTGAGGAGCATCTATCACCACCACGCAGGTGTATTTCGGATTGTCGGCTGGGAAAAAGCCCATGAATGAAGTGTAATAACGACCTTGCTTGCTGTAGCCTTCGCTGCTGAGCTTTTGAGCGGTTCCGGTTTTACCGGCCACTTTGCAGAAACCATTTTTAATGCCTGATCCGGTGCCGTTTTCCACCACACCTTTCATCATGGCCTTGGCAGCTTCAATGGCATCTTTTGAGGCAATTCTACTGCTGCTTTTTCGAGGCTCATATCGCTCTATGATCTGATTCCCTTCTCTGATTTCTTTGACCAGATATGGCTCTACCCAGTAGCCATCATTGGCCACGGCATTATAGAAGGCCATCATTTGAAGCGGAGCGATTGAAGACTCGTAGCCAATGCTCATCCAAGGTAGCGTAGATCGGCTGTAGGATTTGTCCTGCGAGTTTTTGAAGTACGGTTTTTTCTCGCCTTTGAGCTGAAAGCCAACGGGTTTGTCAAGGTTGTATTGGCTGATATAATTGACATAATTATCAATGCCTTTCATCCCGAAAACCTTCTCAATGAGCTTATATACGCCAATATTGCATGATTTCTCAAAAACTTGTCCAACCGTAATATCACCGTGAACATGATCGCAGGTGAATGGCAGGCCGTGATGCATAATTTTCCCGTTACAGTTGGCGGCGTAATCATCCAGCGAAAGGTTTCCCTCCTCAATTACTGCCATCATGGAAGCCAGTTTGAATGTTGAACCCGGATCGGTGGAGCTCAGAACGGCATGATTCATATCCTCAAGAAAATGAACCTCCCCGTTGCGTTCCCGACGACTTAGGTTGGTGATGGCTTTTATTTCTCCGGTTTCAATTTCCATCAAAATTGCCGAGCCATATTTGGCATTAGTGCTTTCTACTTTCTTGCGAAGTGCACTCTCCACAATATCCTGAAAATTGACATCAATTGTAGTCACCACATCCATGCCAGGTTTGGCTTCGGAATTACTGTTTGATTCAAGAGGAAGCTTTACGCCACCGGCCAGTCGCTTCACCAAAGCTTTCCCGTTTTTACCTGCCAAATAGGCATTATAAGAGTATTCTATTCCGAAAAGCCCCTTAGTTTTCGTCTCGCGATCCAGGCTGCCGATGGTTCGCATGGCCATGCTGTTAAAAGGCAATGAGCGGGTAGGAACGGGTTCAAAAATTCCACCACCCTTAAACTTACCCTCCCTAAAAAGCGGCAGTTTTTGTAATTCTTCTTTTTCCTGGTGAGAGATCCGGCGGTTTACCACACGCAGGTATCTTCTTTTGGGGTCTTTTCTACGTTGGCTGATCAGCGACTTATATTCCTGCCTGCTTTTGTCTTTGAAAAAACGGGACAGCATCATACTCAGTGAGTCAATACTATTGTCAAAAAGCTCATCACTGGCCTGATCGGTGTCAAGGCCCATATAATAATGGGGAACTGAGGTGGCCAGCAAGCTTTTGCCATCGGAACCATAAATGTTGCCACGCATGGCAGGGATTTCCTCCTCAAAAATCAGGCTACGTTCTACAGATTTATTGACCAGCTCCTCATTGCTTTGAATTCTCCAAATACCCCAAACGATAATAACACCGAAGAGGCTAATACCTATAAATACCCGAAGGGAGTGGCTTTGAATTTGACTCTTGATACTGCTCATGACCCTAGTTTTTAGCGATGATTTTTACAGGTGGTTCCACATTGCGATGCAGTCCACGGCCCTCTAAAGATTCAGAAACCTGAGAGTGCTTACTTTTTACCATCACAGCAGATTTGTGTGAAATATAAGACGCTCGTTTTTCCTTAATCTGCGTCTCGGCTTTAGTCAAATCCCTGAAAAGGGTTTCAATATTATGTTGAAAAAAGATATAAATAAAGACTAAAAGGAAGGCAAAAAGAGCCTTTTTGAGCATTTCCGTAGGAAAATCCTCTGTCATTTCCAGCTTTTCAGCCAGCCATTCAAAAAAATTGAGACGATTTGTAAGATGGGTAAACGGCGATTCTTTCCGTTGACCCCGGGGAGTATTTACAGCCATGATTATTAGGAACGTTTAATTAAAAACGATTAAGCAATAATCAAATGTAATCAAACCCAGTAGAAAAACCCAAGCTACCTGAGAGTATCCTCAACAACAGATTTTTGACGGTCTAGGAAAGTAGGTGAAAAGGTTCCGGTTATTCTGGCTTTTCTGCTATGCGTAATTTGGCACTACGTGATCGTGGATTGCGTTGCAATTCTTCATCACTGGCTGTCTTCGGTTTTCGGGTAACTGCTTCTAGCGGCTTCATGATATTGCCATAAAAATCTTTCTCAATTTTGCCGTCAATATGCCCACCGCGGATAAAGTTTTTAACCATGCGGTCTTCCAGCGAATGGTAAGACATAATCACCAGTCGACCTCCGGGGTTGAGAAGCTCGGGTGTTTGTTGAAGAAATTCTTCTAATACTTTCATTTCTTCATTGACCTCAATACGAAGGGCCTGAAAAACCTGTGCGAAATATTTGAATTCCCGATGTTTTGGAGCTACAGATTCCAAGATGTTTTTCAATTGGGCAATGGTTTCAATCGGGTGGCTCGCCCTCCCCATTTCTATAGCCTGAGCCGCCGTGCGGGCATTTTTGATTTCGCCATACATGCCCAAGATTTTATGCAATTGCTCTGCAGAATATTCATTGACCACCTCTTTCGCTGATAGCCCTTCTTTGTTATTCATCCGCATATCCAGCTCGCCATCAAAACGAGTAGAGAAACCTCGTGTAGGTTCATCAATTTGGTGAGATGAAATGCCGAGATCGGCCAATATGCCATCTACTTTTTTGACCCCGTAAACGCGAAGAAACTTTTTGATATGCCTGAAATTCGCCTTTACAAAAACCAGATTTTTATCCTCAATTTTATCGGCATTTGCCTTGGCATCATCATCCTGATCAAAGGCATAGAGCTTACCCGTGGTTAGTTTTTCCAGAATGGCTTTTGAGTGTCCGCCACCGCCAAAAGTAACGTCTACGTATAGGCCATCAGGTTTAATCTGGAGGCCGTCAAGACATTCCTGCAGCATTACGGGTACATGGTATTCCGTATTCTCCATCGGGTTTGTAGAACTTTCTCTCTCGTTCATTATGTTTGCAAAAGTAGTCAAAATGCCTTTAGACCATCTCACATGAAACCGACATGATTGAAATAGGCATTAAAAATAATGAAATGATTATTTCAATCATCAAAGGTCGCATGTGACCAAAGAAATTAATAGTAATGAACACATGAAAAAATTGATTCTCCTTTTCCCGTTCCTGGGTTTATTGTTCTCCTGTTCTGAACCAACCATCGATCTTGATGGGTTATGGCGTGCCAGTGTGCCAACGGTTATTGGGGAAGTACCTTTTCATCTGAAATTTGAAAAGGCGGGGGATGGAATTCATGTTTATGCTGTCAACGGAAAAGAGGTTCTGGAACTGGATGAGCTATCTTACCGGAATGACTCGCTGGTAATTTCAATGGAGGTTTTTGATGCTGAAATTATTGCAAAGCAAGATGGGGATGAACTCAAAGGCATCTACAGCAAAAAACTCGGGAATCTTGATACCAGATCAGGGGCTTTTTATGCCAAAAAAGGAATAGAACAGCGTTTTGATGGCGAACCTGGTACCGCAAATGTCTCTGGAAAATGGGCGACCACCTTTTATGAAGAAGAAGGAGACTCCTATGCGGCAATAGGTTTGTTTGAGCAAAATGGAGCTGAGGTCAATGGAACATTTTTAACCACCACTGGTGATTATCGTTTTTTGGCCGGGAATGTAATTGGCGATAGTCTCAAAATGAGTTGCTTTGACGGCACTCACATTTTCCTGTTCAAAGCCAAAATAGAGGGTGATAGTCTTAAAGGCGGTCGTTTCTCCAGCAGTTTGCTTTATCAAGAAACCTGGCTGGCGGCGAAAGACGAAAACGCTGAACTTCCCGATGCTGAGACCTTGACTTATCTGAAGGACGGGTATGATTCCATTGAGTTTGCATTTCCGAATGAGAAGGGTGAAATGGTTTCATTAAAGGATGAAAAATATCAGGGTAAAGTGGTGCTGGTGCAAATTTTAGGAAGTTGGTGCCCAAACTGCATGGATGAAAGTAAATTCTATGTCAAATGGCTCAATGAGCACCCCGATGCTCCGGTGGAGATAGTTGGTTTGGCTTTTGAGAAAAAGACCGATCCTGAATTTGCTTTTCCGAAAATTCAGAAAATGAAAGAACGTTTCGGAATGGATTACGAGGTGTTGCTAGCTGGCCTCAATTCAGGGAAAGAAGCGGCCAAAGCTTTGCCGATGTTAAATCATGTCATGAGTTTCCCGACCACTATTTATGTTGACAAGCAAGGGAAGGTACGGAAAATACACACTGGTTTTTCCGGGCCGGGTACTGGTGAATATTATGAGAAGTTCACCGAGGATTTTGATCGATTTATGGAGAAGCTTATCGCTGAAGAGGTTTAACCCAAAAACCGAGCCCTGTAATTCAGGGGCGTTGTATTTTTCAAACTCTTAAACTGACGGTTGAAGTTGGATAGATTGTTAAATCCACTTTCATAAGAGACCTCCGAAACGCTATGATGATCTTTTTGTAATAGTTTACAGGCGTGTTCTATTCTGATCTCGGTCAAAAAAGTGCTAAAGGTCTTACGTGTTCTCTTTTTAAAATAACGGCTGAAGGCCGATTCACTCATATTGGCCAGCGAGGCCACGTCACTTAATTTGATATCTTCGTTGAAATTCTGCATAACGTGCTCAAAAACCTTTTTTATGCGGTTTGAATCCTGATGATTAGTGAGCTGCATCGGGTCGGTAGTCAGAAAAGTCATGTCCTCGGCTTTGCTGAGCTCATTTAAAATTGAAAGGAATAATAACAAACGGTCGAGGCCTTCCGTTTTTGAGAGTTTTGCAAAATCCTTTTTGAGGCTCTGGGCTACATTTTCGTGAAAGAGTATTCCGCGTTTAGCATTAATAATCAGATCCTGAATTTTCTTGTTTTCCGGTGCATCAAGAAAATTGTCACCCAAAAAATCTTCGTTAAAGTGTAACACTGTTGATCGGGCCATTTTCTTAGGATTACCTTCATAATAGTCACCGTAATTTTTATAGTAGTGTGGCACATATGAACCGATCATTGTGAGGTCGCCCGGTGAAAATTCCGTGATACTGCTCCCGATATATTTTTCTCCTTCGCTTTCCTGAACTAATACAATTTCAACCTCCGGATGGTAGTGCCAAGGCGTACCAAAATAGGGGCACTCCTGCTCAAAGAGATTGAACGAATAGTCTAAAGGATTGGATATTTTTAATAACTGAGGTTTCACGATCTGAGTTTTTTTTGACCAAAAGTATAAAACTGTTGCTAAAATAGTATTAGATCGATCTCGAAAATTTCTATTTTTTTAACCTTTGCTTTCGTAGATTTGTCAAAAAAGAACCAAACCTATTGATGAAAAAACTAAATTATCTACCCCTTTTGGGCTTACTTTTTTGCATTGCAATGCCCTCAAAAGCTCAATTAACAGCTCAAGAGAAGGCCGATGGCTGGAAAATGCTCTTCAACGGAAAGAACCTGATCGGCTGGAATCAGAAAAATGGAGAAGCTAAATACGAAGTGAAAGATGGAATGGTGATCGGCACCACTGTGGCCAACACTCCTAACTCTTTCATGTGTACCAACGAAACTTATGGTGATTTCATCCTTGAGCTAGAGCTCAAAGTGGATGAAGGAATGAACTCCGGTATACAGTTCAGAAGCTTGTCAACTCCTGAATTTAATAATGGTCGGGTTCATGGGTATCAGATGGAAATTGACCCTTCTGACAGGGCCTGGTCGGGTGGAATTTATGATGAGGCCCGCCGCGGTTGGTTATGTATGCCGGAAGGACGACCTGAAGCTAAGAATGCTTTCAAACACAATGACTGGAACTTGTACAGAATTGAAGCCATCGGCAATACCATCAGAACCTGGGTGAATGGTGTTCCAATCTCACACCTTGTGGACGATATGACTCCGGAGGGCCTTATAGCTCTTCAGGTTCATGGAATCTATGGCGATATGCACGAGGGTATGCAGATCCGATGGAGAAACATCAAAATTAAAACTGAGAATCTGAGGCCTGCTCCTTACGATAATGTTCCTGTAGTTAATATGTTGAAAAACGACCTATCTGCTCAGGAGAAAGCTCAGGGTTTTGAGATGCTTTTTAATGGTAAAGATTTTACGGGTTGGAGAGCCGTGAACAGTCAGGAAATGAGTGGAAAAAGATGGAGTGTGGAAGATGGCGACATTGTGATACACAAATCTGATGGCTCTGAAACCGGAAATGACATCGTGACCAAAGAGCAGTTCAGTGCTTTTGAACTGAAGTTTGAATTTATGCTTTCTGAAGGAGCAAATTCAGGTATAAAATACTTTGTGAATGAAGATTTTGATAGCGGTGGAAAGAGTGGCATTGGACTAGAGTATCAGGTTCTCGACGATGAAAAGCACCCGGATGCAAAGATGGGGGCTGTTGGAAACCGTACGCTGGCTTCTTTGTATGATTTGATTCCGTCAGGTGATCAGAATCCGCGTTTCAAAAAGAAAATCGGCGAGTGGAATCAGGGCCGTTTGGTGGTGATGCCTGATAATACCGTACAGCACTGGCTAAATGGCTTTAAAGTAGTGGAGTACGTGCGTAAAAGTAACATTTATGATGCTTTGGTAGCTCGTAGCAAATACCAGAAGTTCGAAGGTTTCGGTGCGGCAGATCAGGGCCCAATTCTTCTTCAGGATCACGGCGATGAGGTACATTTTCGTAGCCTGAAAGTGAGAAAACTTTAAGAATTAATACCTATTGAAATAATGGATAATACAAGAAGAGAATTTATTAAAAAGTCGCTGATGGCCGGTGTCGCCACCGGAATTTCGGCGTCAAGTTATGCCCGGATTATCGGGTCAAATGATAGGGTAAGAGTGGGTTGTGTTGGTTTTTCAGACCGTCACCGCTCGTCTCATGTATCCAGCTTCAAAGCCCTTCAAAAAGAAATGAATTTCGAGATGGTGGCTGTTTCAGATATCTGGAACAAACGCCGTGATGAAGGTCAGGCTTATCTTCAGAAAGAGCTAGGCAGCAAGGTGACCAAATTCATGAATAACGAGGAGCTGTATGCTTCCAATTCTGTGGATGCCGTAATGATTAGTACGGCTGACTTTCAGCATGCCTTACATACTATTGAGGCGGTGCAGGCCGGCTGTGACGTATACGCAGAAAAGCCTCTGGCTGAAACCATGGAAGACAACCGTGCGGTGTTAAAAGCAGTCAAAGACAGCGGTAAGATCGTGCAAATAGGTTCTCAAAGACGAAGCGGTGCGAACTATCATGCGGCGGCAAATTACATCCAGTCGGGTAAATTTGGTGATATCGTGATGGTGGAGTTGATGTGGAATGTCAACCAGCCCGGCCGCTGGAGAAGACCAGAATTGGTTGCGAATCTCAAAGAAAGCGACGTGGACTGGAAGCGATATCTGATGAACCGTCCATACGAAGATTTTGACCCAAGAAAATATCTGGAGTATCGTCTTTTCTGGCCGTATTCATCAGGAATACCGGGTCAGTGGATGAGTCACCAGATTGATACCGTACACTGGTTTAGCGGTTTGCCTCACCCAAGAAGTGTGGTGGCCAATGGTGGAATTTACCAATGGAAAGATGGTCGTAGCAATGCGGATACCTTAACGGTGGTGTTTGATTACGGTCCTTTAGATGACCTATCAAAAGGCTTCCAGGTGCAGTTTACAAGTAGATTCTCAAACTCAGCGGGAGGGACAAAAGAGCTGTATTATTCCAACGGTGGAATGATCAATCTGGATACCAACGAGATTTCTGACAATGGTGGCCTTACACAGAGGATGGCTTCTCAAATGGGCATGAAAGAAAACCGTTTGACACCAATGACATTAGAAGGAGAGAAAGTAGAAACTGGTGCCAATACTGGGGGCGACTCACTCACCCTGAATCATGTTAGAAACTGGATGGAATGTGTGCGTTCGCGTAAAAAGAACAATGCACCAATTGAGGCTGGATATCAGCACTCTATAGCCACAATCATGTCAAACGCTGCTTACCGAACTGGTCAGCGGGTAACGTTTGACCAAGTTAATCAGGAAGTTTTAGCGGGAGGCGTTCCGTTTAAATATTGATGAATAAGTTTAGGTTAATAGCAAAGACCCGTCTCAGCAGAGGCGGGTTTTTTGTTTGGAGAAAGTTTGTACTTTCGGCATTGAAAATACTTTAACATGAACAAATACCTTCTTAGCCTTCTTACAGGCTTCCTTGCATTTTCATGCCAACCGAAGGCAGAAAACGAATCAACCACCGAAAAGCTAGACTGGTGGAAAGAGCTGGTCATCTATCAGATTTACCCGCGAAGCTTTAATGATACCAACGGCGATGGAATCGGTGACCTGAACGGGATCTACGAAAAGCTGGATTATTTGAAAGACCTCGGCATCGATGCCATCTGGATGTGCCCGTTTAACAGTTCACCTAATGCCGATAATGGCTACGATGTTAGCGATTACCGCAATATTCAGCCGGAGTTCGGGACTATGGAAGACTTTGATAAACTGCTCAAAGGCATGCATGACAGGGGGATTAAACTGGTGATGGACGTGGTAGTGAACCACAGCAGCAATGAGCACGAATGGTTTAAACAATCGCGTAGCTCAAGGGATAACCCTTACCGCGATTATTATCACTGGTGGCCGGCCGAAAAAGGAAAGCCGAATTACCGCTATAGTCTGTTTGACCCGAAGGGTGATGCCTGGAAATATGACTCCACCACAAACGCTTATTACCTCCATTATTTTTCGGAACAGCAGCCGGACTTGAATTGGGAGAACCCAAAAGTGCGTCAGGAAGTGTATGACATCATGAAATTCTGGGCAGAGAAAGGCGTGGATGGTTTTCGCTTGGATGCCTTCCAGTTTGCCGCCAAAGACACCACTTTCCCGAAATTACCCGATGGGTATGAGAAGAATTTCTTTGAGTACTATGCGGTGCAGGATGGTCTGCATGATTACCTCAAAGAAATGAACGAGCAGGTATTCAGCAAATACCCTGTGATGAGCGTTGCCGAAGGAGCCGGTCGTAATTTTCAGGATGCCCATGATTTGGTGGATGCCAGCCGAAACGAGCTCAATATGGCATATGCTTTTGATGGCGTGGATGTTGCTCAATACGGTGGCTATGAATTGAGCAAAATGAAGCAAGTGTTCTCTAAATGGGATAGTGCCTTTGCTGATCAGGGCTGGCTTTCCGTTTTCCTTTCTAACCACGATCAGGCCCGGATGGTAAGTCGCTGGGGTGATGATTCTCCGGAGTTTAGAGCACCGTCCACAAAAATGCTGAATACCTTTATTTTAAGTATGCGGGGTACGCCGTATTGTTATTATGGAGACGAAATAGGTATGACCAATATTGATTTCCAGACCATAGATCAATACCAGGATATCGCCGCCAAAAACAGCTATCAAAAAGCGATGATGGAGGGTGAGTACATGGAGCTTTTCATGAGAAAGCTCAATTTCTCGTCCCGCGATAATGGCCGTACGCCTATGCAATGGAACACTTTTCAAAATGCAGGTTTCAGCACTGGAAAACCATGGTTGCCTGTGAATGAAAATTATAAAACCATCAATGTGGAGGCTTCGCAGAATGACCCAAATTCCATTCTGAATCACTTCAAAAAGATGGTGAAATTGAGAAAAGAAAACCTGGTTTTGATTCATGGTACTTACGAATTGTTCGCTAAGGAGCATCCACAGATTTATGCCTACACCCGTACACTGGGACAAGAAAAAATGTTGATACTCCTCAATTTTTCGAAACAAGTAACTTCACTGAAACTTGATGAGAACCTTGCCCTCGAAGAGGTTTTGGTCAATAATTATGAGAATGTTGATCTAGCAAATGGTACTGTGAGCCTGAAACCTTATCAGGGTATGGTTTTCAGGTTAAAATAGACGTCATCTCCGAATAGCCACCAAGACTTCATGTATCACTAAGAATAATCTTTGTGCTACTTTGAGTCTTGGTGACTTAGTGGCGAAAAATAAGAGGGTTCATTTTTATTCGAAATTCAAAAATCCAACGTCAGCTGCCGTCCCTCTATCTCATCCGCAAATTCAAGATTGGAGAGTGTGACTCCCATGAGACGAACGCCTTTGTTCAGAGGTAAAAGAGCATTGAGTAGCTCGTAGGCCATATGGCCAATTGTGTTTTGATCCATGATTAGCAGTTGTGAAGTTCGGCTTCGGGTGATTTGCTCAAAGTCCTGGTATTTGATTTTCAAGGTCACCGTTTTGCCATAGGCTTTGCTTCGCTGAAGCCGTTTTTGAAGCTCTTCCAAGATAATGTCCAATTCACGGTAGAGGTCGTCAGGCTCGTTGTAATCTGTTTTGAAGGTATTCTCCACGCCTACTGATTTTCGGATTCGCTCGGGGTTGACCTGACGGTGATCTTCTCCCCGGCATATTTCATAATAATATTGTCCGGCCTTTCCGAAATGGTTGACCAAATACTCCAAGCTCTTCTCTCGTAACTCTTTGCCGGTAAAAATGCCCAGTTTTACCATTTTCTCAGCCGTCACTTTCCCGATCCCAAAAAAGCGTCGAACCTCCAGTTTCTCTACAAAAGCCTGAGCCTGATGCGGTTTGATCACAAACATTCCATCTGGCTTATTGACATCAGAAGCCGTTTTAGCCAGAAATTTATTGAAAGAAACTCCAGCAGAGGCTGTAAGTTGAGTTTGTTCTTTAACCTTCTGACGAATTTGACGGGCGATTTCTGTAGCTGTTTCAATGCCTTTCAGATTCTCTGTAACATCCAGATAGGCTTCGTCGAGCGAAAGCGGTTCAATGAGCGGAGTGTATTCCGCAAAAATCTCCCTGATTTGGTTGGAAACCCTCTTATACTGATCAAAACGAGGCTTAACAAAAATAAGGTTAGGGCAATGTCGCTTCGCTGTAACAGATGGAAGGGCTGATTTTACCCCGAATTTGCGGGCTTCATAACTTGCTGCCGCCACCACGCCTCGCTGTGCACTGCCGCCCACGGCCACTGGTTTACCACGCAGTTCCGGGTTATCCCTTTGCTCTACTGAAGCAAAGAAGGCGTCCATGTCGATATGTATGATTTTACGGAGGCGTTCCACCTAGTAAACCATTTTAAAAGTAGAGGTCAGGCCAGCATCGGGCAATATTTGCAGAAGGTGGTGTTTCGTATGTTCAATATAGTCCTTCATGATAAACTCCAGTGTAAAAGGTCCGGCATTTTCAATGGTCAAAGTGTTCTGTAAAGTGCTCTCGGGAGTATTTTCTATGAGATGAGCAAGGTGTAGATTGATGGCCCGCCAGAGGTCAATTAATTGTAACCAGTTTGCTTTTTGGTAGGCTTGGAGCTCCACCCACTCGTCCTGATGATATCCAGGTAAATCCTGTCCGCCAGTTTCCATGGTTTTAACAAACTTGGTTTGGTTATTGGTAGCGGAGTCTATCAGATGACCTAATATTTCCTTTTTACTCCATTTCTGAGGACTTGGTTTGACCGAAGCTTCGGCCTCGGAAACCAGCTTTAATGTCCCTATTTGGCTGTTAATCAGCTGTCTTAATCTTTCTGCGGTTTCTTGCATCGCAATGCTTATTTTTGTCGGAATTTTATGAGCAGTTACAGTTACCCCCAAATGCACCCAAAGGTAAAGCCGATCGTATTCTGGTTTATGCGGCTTTATGCAAGAATAGTCAATTTTTTCTTTGTAAAACGGCTGGATGCCGAGGGCATGGAGAACATTTCTGATACCAAGCCTATCATTTTTGCCGCTACCCATGCTAACTCATTTTACGACGCTATCTTATTGCATATAGAGACCAAAAGGTATGTTCATGCCTTAGCCCGTGGCGATGCTTTTAATAATAAAGCTGTAGCCTTTATTCTTGATCTGGTTCATATTTTACCCATTTGGAGAATTACCGAGGGAAAGCAGAACATGGCGAAGAATAATCAGACTTTTGATAGGTGCCATGAGCTCCTTAGAAATAATAAACAGGTCTTAATTTACCCTGAGGGCAGATGTAAAAATCAAACTACTCTTCTGCCATTGAAAAGGATGGGTACCTCTGCCATGGCTTTAAGAGCCTGGAAAGATGGAATAGATGCAGAGGTGGTACCGGTGGTTAGTACCTACGATAGCTTCAAAAACTTCGGGAAAAGGATTAATCTGAGAGTCGCCAAGCCTTTGAGAAAAGAGGACTTTGATCTCACTCAGGACCCGGCTGAATTTGCAAAAGTCTTCACCGCAAAACTTACTGAAGAGATGGAGGCGATGATAGATCATAATTTCAAGCCGGTTGGTTTTTTGAGGAATCTGGTGCACTATCTAGGCTGGCTCATTCATTTACCACTTTTTCTTTTCATTCATTGGTTTACCAAAAGGAAGTTCGGCCGTACCATCTTTTTTGACTCGGTTTGGTATGGCATTTATTATGTTACCGCCGGGACTTACTGGCTACTTCTGGGTATTTTTATTTCTCAATTTCTGTAATTCATTGACGCAAAACCTTTAAAAATATGTCTGTAAAAATTGGCTCTATCACTACGCTGTTACCTGAGTTTCTTAAGGCTGGTGATTACTCAAAAATCACGGTTTTGGTTGATGAAAATACCGGTCAGCATTGCTATCCACTCATCAAAGAGCTTTTGCCGGAGCATATTTTAATTGAGATCAAAAGTGGCGAAGAACAGAAAAATCTGGGCACTTGTCAGCACATCTGGCAGGTGATGACGGATAACGAGCTTGACCGTCATTCGCTAATGATTGATTTAGGTGGTGGAGTTATCGGAGATATGGGCGGTTTCTGTGCGGCTACCTATAAAAGAGGCATTGATTTTATTCAGATTCCGACGACACTTCTTGCTCAGGTTGACGCCAGTGTTGGTGGTAAATTGGGTATTGATTTCAATGGCTACAAAAATCATATCGGGGTTTTTCAATTGCCGAAAACGGTGTTGATTGATGCCGATTTTCTGAAGTCGTTGCCATGGGCGGAATTGAGATCCGGTTTTGCTGAGGTTGCAAAGCATTGCCTGATTGCTGATGGAGCAAAATGGGATGAAATCAGAAGAATTGATTTTGATGATCAAGATTTTGCAGACCTGATTGCCCACTCAGTAGAAATCAAAAAAGAGGTTGTCGCCAGTGATCCTACTGAAAAAGGTCGTCGTAAAATTTTGAATTTTGGACATACGCTAGGTCATGCTATTGAGACCTATTTTCTGGAGAGCCCGGAAAAAGAAAGATTATTGCATGGTGAGGCTATTGCTGCGGGCATGATTTGCGAGGCTTCTATCTCCCTTGAGCGAGGGCTAATCGACGAATCTCTATTTCTTGAAATTGAGGAATTTCTATTCTCAATTTATGGAAAGGTGGAAATTTTAGAAGGTGACCTGGAGGCTATTCTGCAACATACTTTACAGGATAAGAAGAACAAGGGAGGTCAGGTGAGATTCTCACTTCTTGATGGGAAAGGTTCTTGTGGCTTTGATGTTATCTGCAATAAAGAGGAAATGGAAAAAGCCCTGCGTCAATACATCGGCGAGTAATTTTGGGTTAAGTCCTTTGTTTTTAATGGTTTTCGAAGTTATTTTTAGAATTCGGGTGCAACTTTTTGGAGCCCTGAATCGTATACTTCATATCTAAGAACCTGAAAACACTGATATTTATGAAAAGACTTCTTCCTCTTTTGGCCCTTTTAGTTTTGGGATTAGCCTCCTGCAACTCCCTCAAACTTATGGTAGACAATGATTACAGTTACGCTACCGATTTTACAACTTACAAGAATTATAATTTTCTGGCGTGTGAAGTAGATACTTCATTTATATGTACAGAAATTCAGGATGCTATCAGAAGACAAATGAGAGCTCGTGGTTATAAATTGACAGATGACGCACCGGGTCTTTTGGTAAGCTATAGTATCATTCGCGATCGTGTAGAATACAAAGGTTACTTTCAGCCATCGCTTGATCGCTGGGTGAATAAATACGAATTTGACGATACCTATAAAACCCAAAATTTCAACTTTGGTGGCGGTATGATTCTGGTGTCTTTACTTGATGCTGAGAGCAGTCAGCTTATTTGGAGAGGTTACGCCAGCGGAGTTTTCAATAAGAAGGTGAAGAAACCTATTAATTATTACCGAAACGTCGTCCGAACGATATTTGATCAGTATCCGCTCTTTGCGGCGGGTGAACAGCCCCGAAAACTGACAGGCATTTAATTTAAACTAGCACGTAAATAAAATCCCCCGATCTGTCTGGACCGGGGGATTTTTTATGCTTTGAAAATAATTTCAATTACTCACCTCTCAATTCCTTACGCTGAGATTTCACCGTTTCATCTCTTACGTAATCATCAAAAGTCATCAGCTTATCCAAAGTGCCGTTCGGTGTCAACTCAATGATTCTATTGGCTACCGTATTGGTCAATTGCTGGTCATGACAAGTGAACAAAATCACGCTATCGTATTCTTCCATCCCTTTGTTCAAGGCCTGAATAGATTCCAGGTCAAGGTGGTTTGTTGGTTCGTCAAAAACAAGAGCGTTTGCGTTAGAGAGCATCATTTTTGAGAACATACAACGCTGTTTTTCACCTCCCGAAAGGACTGTACATTTTTTCAACGCCTCTTCACCAGAGAAGAGCATACGACCCAGGAAGCTGCGAACGAAAGTTTCATCCTTATCCTCAGAGTATTGACGAAGCCAATCGACCAAATTCAGCGAGCTGTCATTAAAGTACTCACTGCTGTCGTTTGGCATATAATCTTTAGTGATGGTAACACCCCATTGAAAAGTACCTGACTCTGCTTTTTTCTTACCCATGATGATGTCAAAGAATGCGGTTACAGCAAGTCCATCCTGGCTCAGGAACGCGATTTTTTCATCTTTGGCCACTCTGAAAGTCAGGTTTTTAAAAAGGTATTTTCCTTCCTCGTTTTTGTAGCTGAGATTCTCAACATTCAAAATCTGGTCACCTACTTCACGCTCAGGTTTAAAACCAATGTATGGGTAACGACGAGATGAAGGCTGAATAGCCGAAACATCAAGTTTGTCGAGCATTTTCTGTCGTGCTGTAGCCTGCTTTGATTTCGCCACGTTGGCAGAGAATCTGCGGATAAACTCCTCCAGTTCTTTCTTTTTCTCCTCGGCTTTCTTATTCTGATCAGCCTTCTGACGGGCGGCTAACTGGCTAGATTCATACCAGAAGCTATAGTTACCACCGTAAAGGGTGATTTTCTTGAAGTCAAGGTCGGCGATATATGTACAAACGTTATCCAGGAAGTGTCTATCGTGAGAAACAACGATCACCGTATTTTTGAAATTCAAAAGGAAGTTCTCTAACCAGATGATTGATTCAATGTCCAGGTTGTTGGTAGGCTCATCCAGAAGAAGTACATCAGGCTCACCGAAAAGGGCCTGGGCCAGCAAAACCTTCACTTTCTCAGCCGGGTTCATCTCTGACATCAGGGTATGGTGATATTCCTCCTTTACCCCAAGGCCTGAAAGTAATGCAGCAGCATCAGACTCAGCCTCCCAGCCATTCATTTCAGCAAATTCAGCTTCCAGCTCAGCGGCACGGTTACCATCTTCTTCCGTGAAATCTTCCTTCATGTAGATGGCGTCTTTCTCTTGCATAATTTCTACCAAACGCTCATTGCCTCGCATCACCGTCTCCAATACAGAGAAATCATCAAAGGCATTTTGATTCTGGTTCAGCACCGACATTCTTTCGCCCGGGTCAAGGCTAACTTTTCCCGTAGTAGGCTCCAGCTCGCCTGACAATATCTTCACAAAAGTGGATTTTCCGGCACCGTTGGCCCCGATCAGACCATACACGTTACCTGGAGCAAATTTCAGGTTTACTTCTTCGAAAAGGGTTCTTTTACCAAAAACCTGAGATATATTATTGACTGTTAGCATAATGAATGTTTAATCTGCCTCTAAAAATGGGTGCAAAGATACGTTTTTTGCAATGCAATATGAAAAGAGTGAATTTGTTCAACTTTTAAGGGCTGCAAATAGTTCTATTTTATCCGTGCAAAGCCCAATGATCTGCCTTAAATTCGTCAGCTCAAACTCTTCCTAAAATATGCGTTTAGTTCAATTGCTCAGTCCGTCTAAAGAGCGGAAAGTAGCTCTGGTTTCAGGAGAAAAGCTGCATTTGCTCAATATTTTCACCTCTGTTTACGATCTGGTAAATCAGGCGATGGATACTAAGAAATCCATGAAAGAGCTCGTGGAGCTCAGTCTTTCTGGTCAAAAACTGAATTATGAGGAGGTATGGGCAGGCAAAACTGATTGGCAATGGCTTCCTTGTTTTGACCACCCGACGGATGTCAATAAATGTATGGTGGCCGGCACAGGTTTAACCCATAAAGCCAGTGCCGAGAATCGGGATAAAATGAATGCCGCCGCCGATGCAGGCACCCAAACTGACTCTATGAAAATGTATTTCATGGGAGAGGAAGGTGGGAAACCCGGAGCGGGCAAAGTTGGAACGCAACCCGAGTGGTTTTACAAAGGAAACGGAACGGTTCTCAAAGGGCACCTTGAGCCGCTTGACATCCCAAATTATGCCTTGGATGGGGGAGAGGAGCCTGAAATCGCTGGTATCTACGTGATCAACAAAAATGGGGAACCGGTAAGAATAGGTTTTGCCACGGGCAATGAATACTCAGATCACGTTATGGAAAAAATTAATTATTTGTATTTGGCTCCTTCAAAAATAAGAACTTGTAGCATTGGGCCTGAGCTGGTGATTGATGAAAATATTTTCAATAACTTGAGAGGAATGGTGACTGTCAAAAAGGGCGGCAAGGTGCTCTGGGAAAAAGAAGTCAAAACTGGCGAAGCAAACATGGCCCACAGTCTTGAAAATCTGGAATATCACCATTTCAAATACGACAATCATCGTGTACCTGGTCAGGTTCATATTCATTTTTTTGGCACAGGTGCCTTTAGTTATGGAGCCGGAATAAAACTTGAGCAGGATGATTCAATGGTCATCGACTGGCCTCAGATGGGTAAGGCTTTGATCAACCCGATTAAGCATGACGAATCAACTGAAAAACAGATCAAAGTTCTTTCGCTGAAGTAAGCATCTCCATTGTAAATTCAGTAGTATCTCCCTCTAGTGTTGGTACTTCATAGTTGCCGAATTCTATGGTAGTTTTTGGCAGCATGGTTTTGAACTTTTCTTTTTGTTCTTTTGACAATGACGTTCCAAAAAGAAAAAGTTTGTCGAGATTCTCCAATTCTGCTAATGTTTGTAAAGCTTCAAAGGAAATATTGCTATTAGCGAGGTTGAGCTTTTGAAGGTAAGTGAATTGAGAAAAATCAGGTCGGGAAGAGTTTTCAAATGTATTTTGACTCAAATCCAGAGTCGTCAGATATTCAAACCCAGAGATCGCTTTGAGTTTCTCGGCCGTCAATTCCTGATTGTTAATTCTCAACCATATGATGTTTTTAGAAAGTGGCTCAAAGCTTTTCCAAACCGATTGATCAGGCTGGCCTGAGATAATTGACAAACTGAGAAACGGGGACTCATCGGCTACTTTTTGAAGAGAAACACCATTTACATTTAGGCTCTGTATTAACGATTCCTCAACTGGTTTTTGTTCAACAGGAGGTATCGGAGCCGGCGTCGCTTCGGCTTTGACAAGACTTTTCAAAGCCAATTGTACTGCCGGGGACTGCTCCAAATCTCCCGCCTTTTGATCAAATGAAAGCCCTGTTGCAATCCACCATTCGATTAACTGAATTTCATCTTTCGTCAGCTGAGGTTTACCATCAGGAGGCATGCGGTCATCGTCTTCTTTTTCTAATAATAATCGCTTGTACAATTCTGATTGTTTAGGCTGATGAGCAGTCAAAATTTCGCCATTTTCACCACCTTGAAGTATGGCTTCCGGGGAGTCGAGTCGTAGGTCTCCTTTTTGCTTTTTTGAGGAATGACAGCTCCAGCACTTTTCCGCAAAAATGGGTTCAATGATTTCCTGATAAACCAAGGCCTGTTGAGGGTCTGTGATTTCAGGTTTTGTATATTCCGTGGACCCAAAACTGAGAAAGTCTTCGCCATGGGTCAGGCTTCCACCCCAGTGACCAGTCAAGAATAGAGAGATGCTGCTAACTGCCCATAGAATGTTGATGATCAGTCCTTTTTGCTCTTTGAGGTTAAGAATATAAAGAAGACCAGTAAGGAGAATTAAGGAAATTCCGCCATTGCGATGTTTATTAACTAGCTCGCTATCATATCCTCCGCCATCGGCCAGCAGATAGCCAGATATTGAAGAGAATAGGGAGGCCAAAAACGAGAAAAGCAAAATCCACCGAATCGTTTTATCTGAGATACCTTCTACGCCTTTTTTGTGTAACAAAAAAAAGACAAGCCCGATCAGCAAAAAACCGATAGGCAAATGAACTAACAAAGGGTGAAACTGGGCTATGAATTCTTTCATGCGTAGCGTTCTCTGATCAGTTTCATCATATGCACATTAATCTCCCATTGATCTGCAACAGGTTGCTGTGTGTAAGGCAATGTCGGAAGATAATGAGGCGGGCCAAACTCGGTCAAAAATGTCATAAAAGTTGCTCCACTTTGTAGTCTGTTTGCTACTACCTCATCCCACCATGTCAAATGATGTTTCAGAGCATCTGCCCATTCCGGAGCACGGGGATCATTGACTTGCGGTCCTTCCGGGTGCCCGACTCTTAAATGAATATGACGGGCCCTTTCCAGAGCCAGTTTAACAGTTTCCGGTTGGTCATCCAGCAGTGATTCGTGTACGTTACACCAGTGTGAAATGTCCAGCGTAAGTGTCATCTGAGGATACTTCAACAAAAACTCGCGTGTAATAGGTGCCGAATAACACATTCTTCCCCGATGCGTTTCATGGGTTACCTCAATCCCGGATTTAGCCGCGGTTTCAATGGTATATTCGATAAGGCGTTGATTTTGCTCAGCAGGGAAATAGTCTTTACCAGAATGGCAATTGATATATAACGGCTTCTGATAGCCCTGTTCTAAAGCCCCATTAAGATTTGCTTTAAAACGATTAAAATGTGTTTCAAAATCAGGACTGCCATCACCAACCAAAAAGCCGACTTTTAGTTCGTTCTCCTTTAAAGCATTAAATAACTCCAAAGGTCTTTTTTCATGTGAAGACCACCAGACTTCTATGCCGTCATAACCCTCTTTTTTTGCCAGCTTACAAAATTCAGAAATGCCACCTGAATAGCCCCAATCCGTGGCCATGATGATTGGTTTAATTTTAAGATTAGGTTTAGTTTCCATGTTTATGTTCAATAGAGCCGAAGTGGCCATGCTGTTTTTGATAAAATTTCTGCGGTTCATAGGGTTTAGTAATTGTCCAGACATAGTCTGGATTTTCTTATATCGACCAACTCTTTTATTCCTGGCAGGCCCAAACCTTAAAATTTAATGAATTAAGAAGATGGGTGAAATTAATGATTAAATGTAAGCCACCAAACACGGAGCAATGGGTAAAACTTATTAAGTATCGCTCTCTAAACAGGTGTGTTTGAGTATATATAAATTTTCTCCTTTAAAGCATATGTTTAACGGCATCAGGCCATTCTTTTTACTTGACAACTTTTAGGTTAAATTTCGTATGAAATCTAAATTATATTAGAAAATTGAAGTTCAGTTGAGTATTGAAATATAAGAAGCCGGATATCCTTTCGGATAGACTCAGGTCACAATTGCTACGGGTTTATTCTAAAGTTTGGAATGACGGTTTTCTTCAAATATCGACCTGACACTACATTTACTAAAACGAAGGGAGAAGCATCACCAAGCATTGAAATGTTAAATAGGCAGAACTAACTATAAATTCACGGGCACAGTATTACAAGGACCAATGAAAGCATGAAAAACAGTATTGTTTTCGGAACTGAATCCTGGCTGAAGGATAATCTCTCGGTTAGATGTAAACTCCACATTGCTCCCTGAATTTATTTTGCCCTCTGATGATATAGTGCCTTGATTTTCATAAATACCTGAGTTAATTGGATTGTCATTAATAGTAAGTAAGGTTCCTTGAACACAAGGTCCATTCGGCGATAAATATGCACTTCTAGCTCCAAAATCAAAACCATCTCCATTGCCCCCGCTGAATAAATTTGGTTCTACTCCATCCAAATAACCCAGGAAATTTGATTGATCAAAACCATCTCCATTTCCACCACCAAACAACACTGGTTCAAGGCCATCTAAGTATCCGGTGAATAATATCAGATCAAACCCATCTCCATTTCCACCCCCAAATAGAACGGGTTCAGTTCCGTTTAAGTAACCCGAAAACAATGATTGATCAAAACCATCTCCATTTCCACCAGTATACAAAGCTAGTTCATAACCATCCAGGAAACCCATAAATTGGAGCCGATCAAACCCATCTCCATTACCACCTCCAAACAATACTGGTTCAGTACCGTCTAAATAACCATTGAAAAGCTTTAGATCAAAACCATCCCCATTTCCACCGCCAAATAATAAAGGCTCAACACCATCCAGGTAGCCTGAAAAAGTGGTCTTGTCGAAGCCATCACCATTTGAACCATTAAACTGGGCTTTGGAATTGAGACTTATGAGCCACGCAAATAAGAATAAAAGCCTAAAATTTACTTTCATTTCTATGACTTAAGGTGCAGTTCTGGCACAGCGAAAACCGAGACGATTATTTCCTGTTCCAATAATTGAAGCTCCATCAAAACGATCTGAAACTCTTATAAAATCAGAGCCATTGAGCCAGGACCCACCACGATAGCTATATCCATCTCCAGTTGAGTTATTAGGCCAATTAACAGCAGTGCCGTTTCCGGTAGAAGAAATTATACCATTACCGTGGATTCCTGAAAAGCTTCTCCCTTGAGCCGTGCCTACCGTAACTACTCTTTCATATAGGTTACCACTCATTTCCATGATTCCATAGAAAGAACCACCAGTTTCTTCTCGATTTTTGGTCACGGCAGATCTGGCAAAAATACCCGCACGTAAAGGTCCACTAATAGTCCCATTAGTATCAGAATAAATTGCGTTCCCTGTCGATGTGGCAGGGTTACTTATTCGTTCAGTTGACAAACCTGAACTAACAAGTGTATATGCACTATTGGCAATATTAGCACTACCCCAGGCGAACTCTCCTGGTTTTGGAAGCACAGGGCCTCTGCAAGCCTTTTCATATTCAAGCTCTGTAAGTGGTCTCAACCCAGACCAATCCATGTAAGCATTTATATCTCCAGGGCTAGCATAACTTAGAGCTCTGTCGGGTGCACTACTTGTTGCTTCAGCACTTCCTCCGGTCCAGGCTATTGTATTTCTACTTACAACACCATCACTGTTTTTGCGAGTCGCATCGGTTAAATCTCTATTGGTCTTTTGTGTTTCGGTTAAAGAGTTAAAGAAAGCCAACCATTGGCCTTCGGTTACTTCATACTTCATACAATAGAATGCATTATACCCTTTTGGGAAACTAGCACCCAGAGTGCCTGTTTGATCGCCTCCTGAAGCGTTATCTCCCGTATAATAAAGATTACCACTTGTGTTTGCAATGGTTATTGCATTTTCTGAAGTCACGTAAAAGGAGGAAGATGTACTAAAACCTCCTGCGTAAAACTTATTAGACTCATCTCCAGTGGTTCCACCAAGATAGAAGCTACCTTGTGGTACATAAACCATTTCTATCGCTTGTACCTGAACATCGATTTGATCATTAATAGAGGTTGACCCAAAATTCCACCTTAATTTTATCCCATCGAAATCTACATTTCCGTTACCATCAGCATCTCTGTAAATGAATGCCCCCATACCATCAGACATGACGTCTATGGTTGCCCCAGCCGGAGCCGAAGAGTTAGCTTGACTAACGATACCATGAGTCCATGCACCACCATTGACCCGATATTTAATAAATACCCAGGTAGCATCATAATTAGCAGGCCCGGAGCTCAACCTCCAGGAGTTTTCCCAACTTAGGTCAAACTGAACTTTTACATAGTTAGAAACATCATTGTATTCTACAAGTGCGACATTACTAACGACCAAATTATTTGCCCAGACTTGAATACTTAAACAGGTTAAGCATAGTAGTATTATTCTTTTCATAAGCTTGTAAGGAGTTTCTTTTGCTTCAAAACAAATGAAAATAACTCCCGACCACAAAAACTTTTATTTTATGGTAATTGCCTCGAAAAGAACCTTTTAGTCGAGCTAATTCCAATAGTCAAACTCTTAATAAGCCGGCACTCCTTAGCTGAAAGTTAGTTGTGGTGATATCAAAATTCTGGTTTTAGTAAGATACTATTGCCAATCTTATATACATCAGATTTAAAGATCAGGAATAGTGTTGTATTTTTTGCAAATAGCGGATAGAGGCCGCATTTCACCTCAACAAAGACAGAGCCCTAGGTAGTGAAAATTGCTGAGCATGAAACGCTGCTTTTGATAAAATTCCTGCGGTTCATAGCATTAACAATCTAACTGGCTTATTCAAGAGATTTTCCTAGGTTTTGAAGAATCTTTTGGTGTGTAAAACCCTTAAAACATAAATCATTTCATTTTCAATAAAATAGTGAACACCAAAGGGGAAATTCTCTGTAAAAACGATTCGTATATTTCTGTATCGCTTTTGGTAATGGAGCGGATTGCTTTTTATTTTATCAATAGTGTCCCAGAAATCTGCATGAAACCGTTCAGCAAGTTCATTGGAAATCGAGTCATAATACTTCATTCCTTCCTGGAAATCTAATAAAGAGCCTTGTTCAAACCTGATTTGAAAACTCATTTTCGAGCAGTTTGAGCTTTGAATTCTTCCTCACTCAGAAAATTTAATTCTCCAGACTGATGCTTATCAAGTAGTCCATCCATCATGGTTTTGTACTCATCAGACAAAGCAAAATCATTGGCAGTTTCAGTCAAAACCCGTTCCATATAGTTCTTAAGCTTTCGACCTTCTATATCAGCTTTCATTTGCAAAAGCGAAACCGTTTGATCATCCAGTGTAATCTCTTTTCTGTTTTTTGTCTTAAGCATATCCGTTTAATTTACGTTAAATATACGTATATCAAACGTATTAATTGAGGCAATTCTGTCAAAACCTAAGATTTAGTGAATTCAGTTTGCCTATATCTATTCTATCAGGGTAGATTCTTGATCTCATATTTTCGTGACCAAGCCAAAGAATCTGGATAATTTAGTTCTAGCTCCTTGAATTGATCCTCTATTAACAAAGGGATACTAATTTCAGGATCAGTTTCGCAAAATGCACAAGGTACAGTTTCGCCTAAAATAACTATTTCAAATTCATCAGTAAAGGACAATCCAAAATTGTAATAACCATCGTAATCATCACCATCCACCGAATAGGAGTAACCTAGGTTAAGACCAGATGTTTTTAATTTGTGATAATTAGCTTTTGTAATATAACAAGGTGTAAACTGCTTTCTACAGCTTTCAAATTTAGATTTGAATCTTTCTTTTGATAAACTTTGCCAAATGGCAAATAAGACAATCAAGACTAGGGAAGAAAGTCCAACTTTTTCTTTATTCGTTAATGTCATAAATCTAATTCAAAAGAACCACTCACCCCAAAATCTCCTTAATCACATTCCCCTCCACGTCTGTCAATCTAAAAGGGCGACCCTGGAATTCATAAGTTAGTTTTTCGTGGTCAAAACCCAATTGGTTCAGGATAGTGGCCTGAATATCATGTGGGGTTATTTTACCGCTAATAGCCGAGTAGCCAATTTCATCTGTTTCTCCATAGGTATAACCTTTTTTGATGCCTCCGCCGGCCATCCACATGGTAAAGGCTTCGGCGTGGTGATCACGGCCTTTGAAGGCATTTGGCTTACCTTCGCGGTTCTCAGCCATTGGTGTACGGCCAAATTCTCCACCCCAAACGACCAGGGTTTCATCTAGTAATCCTCTTTGTTTGAGATCGAGTAAAAGAGCGGTAACAGCCTTATCGCTTTGGCGGCATTTATTGATGAGACCCACGTCAATGGAGCCATCCAGACTGGTACCGTGGGTATCCCAGCCCCAGTCGAAAAGCTGTACAAAACGCACCCCTTTTTCTACCAATTTCCGGGCGAGAAGGGCATTATTCGCAAAGGCCGCTTTACCTGGCTGAGTGCCGTACATCTCATGAATGTACTCGGGCTCATCATTGATATTCATGACTTCAGGCACCGAAATTTGCATTCGGTACGCCATCTCGTATTGAGAAATACGGCTTAGTGTTTCCGGGTCTCCATACTCTTCAAATTGCTGCTGATTGACCTTATTAATGGCATCAATGGAGGCACGTCGTAGGTCTCGATTGACACCTTCCGGGTCATTGAGAAACAAAATAGGATCACCCGCTGAGCGGCACTGCACCCCCTGATACACCGAAGGCAAAAATCCACTCCCCCAAACACTCTTTCCTGCGTCTGGATTGGCCCCACCACTCGTCAAAACCACAAAACCGGGTAAATCGGCATTTTCGGTGCCAAGTCCATAGGTGACCCAGGAACCCATACTTGGCCGACCAAGCCTTGCAGAGCCTGTTTGCATCAGCAGCTGTGCCGGAGCATGGTTAAACTGATCAGTGGTTACCGATTTCAGGAAGGTGATTTCATCAGCCACCGACTGCAAATGTGGCAAATAATTACTGATCCAGGCTCGGCTTTCACCATGCTGACTGAACTTGGCCTGTGGGCCCAGCATTTTTGGAACGCCTCTGATAAAGGCAAACTTTTTCCCTTCAAGCAAAGATTGGGGGCAGTCAAGCCCATTGAGTTTCTGAAGTTCGGGTTTATAGTCAAAAAGCTCCAGTTGAGATGGGGCTCCAGCCATATGAATGTAGATGACTGAGCGGGCTTTAGGAGCAAAATGCGGAGCCTTGACCATCAAAGGATTGCCAGTGTCAAAGAGTGATGAGCTGCCTTTAGAACCCGTTTCACAAGAACCAAGAAGACCACCAAGAGCCAGTCCTCCAAGCCCCATAAAACTCTCTTTGAGAAAGTTCCTGCGAGTTTGCTCCTGAAATTTGGCTTCCAGAGCTTCGGTGAATATGTTTTTTCGTTTACTCATTTTTCCAGTGTTTGGGCCTGTCCGCAGGACTCGGTGAGTCGAAGGCCCGGCAGTTTAATTTTTCATGATCACTTCATCAATATTAAATAAAGCATTGGTGACCATGGCAAAGGCCAATGTTTCGGCTTCTTCCTCTTTTTGATAGCTTTTCAATGCCTCATCGTAAAGATTTTTCAATGCTTCCTTCCGTTTAGGATCAATGGCTTTGCCAGTGGCCTGATGATATGCCTTAACTATGCTTTGATCAATATCTCTCAGCTCAATTTGCTGAGCAAAATGAATGGCCAGATCCACATAAACAGAATCATTTAGTGTGGTCAAAGCCTGTAATGGTGTATTGGTATTGATTCGGCGGGCCGAGCAAACCTCACGCCCAACCCCGTCAAAATTAATCATAGATGGGTAAGGGCTGGTACGTTTCCAGAAGGTATAAAGGGCTCTTCGGTATTGCTGACCACCGTCGCTTTCTTTCCATTTTTTGCCGTTATAAGGTGATAACCAAACGCCATCAGGCTGATAAGGCATCACCGGTTTTCCGTACATTTCGGGGTTCAATTTGCCCGAAATAGCCAGAGCCTGATCCCTGATTTGTTCGGCCGATAACCGGACTCTTGGTCCACGGGCAAGGTACATATTGAACTGGTCCTTCTCCAGTTGTTTTTTACTGATTCGGGAATCCTGACGGTAAGTGGCACTCATCACAATTTTCTTCATGAGCCTTTTCAAGTGCCATTCGTCTTCATACATGAATTGATAACTCAGATAATCCAACAATTGCTGATGAGTGGGTTCTGCTCCTTGAGTGCCCAAATCCTCAAGCGTTTCTACCAATCCACGACCAAAAAACTGCTCCCAGACCCTGTTAACCATAGTTCTTGAGGTAAGCGGATGTTTTTTATCCGTCATCCATTGAGCCAGACCAAGGCGGTTTTGAGGGTATTCTTCCGGGAATTCATTGAGTGAAACCGGAACACCAGCCACCACTTTTTCACCTTTTGAAAGCCAGCTTCCCCGCTCAAAAACATGCGTTTCGCGACTCCATTCTTCCACATTGTCAAGCATGATGGGGGTTTCTTCAGTGTTGGTTTTAACCAGACTCCAAAAGGTGTTTTGCTGAGGCTTCGGCAGGTTTTCGTAGGGTGCATCCGTGAAATGAAACCAGTCGAATCGAATACCCGTTTGTAGAGGATCTTTTAATTGGGAGCTGCTGAATGTGAAAAAGATATCGTGTTTGTCACCAACGGATTGCAGTGGAATCTCAGCAATTTGCCAGCCACCTTTATTTGGTTTGAGGCGAAACTGTCCTATCACGGGCCCTTTTGGGCTTCCAGTATGGAGAAAAAGACTACCTGAACGCAGACCGGAAGCATAACGAAAGATGAGTTTTTTGTCATTTGTCAAGTCAACATTAGATAAACGGGCGGAGGAATTATTACGCATGGCCAGCCATTTGGTATCGCTGAGCTCGCTATTTACAAACTCGTCGGTTTCCAGAGAATTGATGGCAGGTTGAAAAGTTTTGATAAAGTGTTTGATTTCGCTGGCCTGATCTTCGTTCAAATGATCTGTCGCCCAACTTGTCAATTGACCAAGCTGTTCCTTTTGTTCCAGATCAAAATGCCTCAAAACCGGGTACTCGGCATAGGCATCGTTATCCCGGGTATTATTGAAAAAGGCCATGAACCGGTAATAATCTTCATGTCGGAAGGGGTCATAGGGGTGGCTGTGGCACTGCACACAGGCAAAAGTGGTGCTCATCAGGGTTTCCCAGGTGGTGTTTACCCGATCAATCACCGCCGCAACCCTGAATTCCTCATTATCCGTACCGCCTTCGTCATTGGTCATGGTGTTACGGTGGAAGGCGGTGGCTATGAGTTGGTCATCAGTGGGGTTTTCGAGTAAGTCGCCGGCTAATTGCTCGGTAATGAACTGGTCATAGGGCATATCCGTATTAAAGGATCGGATAAGCCAGTCGCGATAACGCCAGATATTTCTTTCATCATCCCTTTCATAGCCTTTGGTATCTGCATAGCGGGCGAGATCAAGCCACATGGAGGTCCATTTTTCTCCGTAATGCGGAGAGGCCAGCAGCTGGTCAACGTATGCTTCATAGTTCTCATCTGTTGGGTTTGCGAGATAAGCCGCTTTGAGAGAATCTGGTGCTGGGAAACCAATCAGATCAAGTGCAACCCTGCGGGCGAGTACTTCAGGTTCTGCTTCTTTTGATACTTCAAGCCCTTTTTCCTCCGCTTTCACAGCGATAAAATGATCGATTTCATTTTTGGCCCAATCCTGGTCTTTATCAGGAACTTCGGGTTTTTCAACTTTTTGGTAAGCCCAATGTTCACCCCATTTTGCTCCCTGTTCTATCCATCGAGTGAGCAGTTCAATTTCTTCCTCAGGAAGAGGGTCGGCCTCAAAGGGCATTCGTTCGTCAGGATCACTAAGTGTTAGCCTGCGAATCATTTCTGAGGCATGGGCATCACCTTCTACGATAATCATTTTGCCAGATTTACCTTTTGATTTTGCTTCTTCCTCAAAAAGGAATGAAACCCCGCCTTGTTTTTTAACACCACCATGGCAGGCGATGCAACGCTTATTGAGAATAGGTTTTATTTGTCTACTGAAGTCAACTTCATCTCCTGAAGTGCAGGATTGCAGAAGGCTGAAGCCAAAAAGAAGGCTTAGAAACAGAGAAAATTTGAATCGCATCAAAGGTTAGGTTGAATCAGGAAATTGAAGTTAACAGGATTTGTAAACTATTTCAACCTTAACTGTCGGCAAAGATTTTGAAGAGAACCTCAGTCGTTGATTTCTTCTTCCTCAAAGCTCACTTCCAGCAAATCGCCTGGAGTACAATCTAAAGCTCTACAGATTTTAGCAAGGGTTTCAAAACGCACGCCTTTGGCTTTTTGATTCTTCAGAATCGAGAGGTTGACCGTTGTGACCCCAACTTTTTCAGAGAGCTCATTGAGCGACATACGCTTTTTGGCCATTTCTATGTCCAGATTGACAATGATATTCATATGATTTCTCCGAGATCAGCTCGGTTTTTTTCGGCCACTGGTAGGTATTCTATCAGTATAAAAATGATAAGGGCAGCAAATAAAAACGATGGGGACTTAAAGAACGAGTAACTTAAAAAGTTTAGGAAAACCTTGCCTGGAGAAGGGTTGCCAGTGTAGAAGTCTCTCAATACCTCAATAAGTCCATTGATGGGAATGAGAAATAACAAAAGCACACCAATCTGCTTAAAACGCCTTATTTCAACAGGACTGAAATATGACTGCCGATGATACGATTTTCTCACTTTTCCCAGCTGAAAAGCAATGATTCCATAAACGGTTAAAACGATAGCGTTCAAAGCAAATAGACTAAACGGCACAAACGGGAATTCGTAATAGTAGCCCAATCGGGAGCTCATCACGTGGAGAATTGCGGAGATAATAATTAGGCCAACAAGTAGCCGGAAAAGAGTGTCTGATTTTGAGTTCATATCTTAAGATTTAGAACTCAAATGTAAATTATGTTTTAAATATTTAAAATAAAACGTTAAATATATTTCAAGGTTCTTAAATCTTTGTTTCACCTTTTATATGATAAATAGGAGTTTCTCAGAGGTCAGAGACCACTTTTTTTCGCATCAAAGTCAAACACATGCAGAAAAAAATACAGAAAGTAGAATGCCGAAAGTTTTAAGAAACTTTCACAATATGATTCTTCTTCCCTTTCCCGATCAACAGATACTTGTCATTCAACAAAGTCAGGTCTGAAACAGGAGTTCTCTCGTCCTGAATTTTGGTTTTGTTGACACTTACAGCGTTTCCTTTGAAGGCTCTTCTGGCTTCTCCCTTTGAGGCGTAGATCTCGCCGTTCGTGGTTACCGAAACTAAATCTAAAAGACTCTCGCAGGCACCATAGTCCGCCTTTGAAATTTCAGTCGTTGGTACGCCATCAAAAACAGAGTTGAACGTCTTTTCATCCAGACTTTGTAGGGTTTCAAGCGTAGCTTTTCCAAACAAAACTTCTGAGGCTTTTACGGCCAAATTGTACTGCTCTTCACCATGAACCCGAATGGTCACATCTTTGGCGATAGCTTGTTGTACAATTCTTAGGTGTGGAGCCTCTTTATGCTCAGTTTCCAGTTTTTCGATTTCCTCTTTGCTCAGCAGGGTGAATACACGAATTAGTCGCTCACAAACTTCGTCAGATTGGTTAATCCAAAACTGGTAAAACTGATATGGACTGGTCATCTCTGGATCAAGCCAAACATTACCGCTTTCTGACTTTCCGAATTTGGTGCCATCTGGTTTAGTTACCAATGGAGTCGTTAAGGCATAAGCAGAGTATTCTACTTCGCCGTCGGCATCGGAGCCATCGTTGGCTTCTTTTCTACGGATAAGCTCGGTACCTGTGGTGATGTTACCCCACTGGTCAGAGCCACCCATTTGCAGGCGAACTCCGTGATTTTTATACAAATGATAGAAATCGTAACCCTGAAGCAGTTGATAGGTAAACTCGGTATAAGAAATACCTGTGGTAATTCTGTTTTTTACAGAATCCTTTGAGCTCATATAGTTGATGGTCAAATACTTACCCACTTCTCTCAGAAATTGCAAAAAGCCCATCTCTTTGAACCAGTCGTAATTATTGACTATTTCAGCGGCATTGTTCCCGCTTTCAAAATCAAGGAATCGGGCCAGCTGGGCCTTGATACCTTCCTGGTTTTCTCTCAATACGTTTTCATCTAAAAACTGGCGTTCGGCTGATTTGCCGGAAGGGTCGCCCACCATACCAGTGGCTCCTCCTACAAGTGCATAAGGCTTGTGGCCGGCCCGCTGAAAGTGTACCAGCAACATGATTGTTGCAAGGTTTCCAATATGAAGAGACTTGGCCGTAGGATCAAATCCGATATAAGCTGAAGTCATTTCTTTTTCCAGTTGCTCTGCAGTGCCGGGCATCATCTGATGCAGCATGCCTCTCCATTCCAGTTCTTCTATGAAGTTCATTGTATATAGCTATGGGCCCATAGCAATGAGCTTTGGGCGAATATTTTAGTGATTTATTTCTTTGATTTTTTGATGCCGTACTTCTTCCACCACTTGTAATATTCAGAGAAGTTGTAGGTTATGCCAAGTTGGAAAGTCCTGTTTCTCAAATCTAGCGGAGTGCCATCGTTTTGAATGCGGGTGTTGAAGCTATTAAGGCCATGAGCATATCGCAGGTTTAAACTGAACATGGAGAACATGTCCAGCATATCAATTCGGGCTCCAACGATAAAAGCATTATCTTTCTTTAGGTCAGGTCCGTATTGTTCTACTCCTTCTTTTTTCCAGCCCTGATTCAGCGACCAGTTAAACTCAGGCCCGGCTTCAAGGTGAAATCCTTCGAAAGGAGAAATACCCAAAAGAATAGGCGTGCTAAGATAACGGAAAGTGAGTTTTTGGTTGGGGTCAACAAGGTTACCACCTTTAACCTGAAAAACGGCTTCTGGTTGCAGGCTTAGTTTTCCCAGATTCAGACGTGTAAAAACACCTGCCTGATACTGCATGCTGAGCTTAGAGGAGGTTTCTCCGGGATTGTCAACAATCGCTATGTGGTTAGCTTGAAGGCCTATTTTTGGTCCAAAAACAAAGGTGCTTTGCTTCATTTGAGCGAAGCCCACAGAGCTGATCAACAGAAAACCAAGGATGAATTTATTCTTCATTTTGTTTTTGACCTGATAACGAAATCCCGGCCCGTTTTTTATTTTGAGGGGCAAAAATACAGAAAGGGTCTCTCAGGACAAAAATTCAATGAAATTGTCTCGGTTAAATTTCTTTAAAATCGTTTTCTACTTCCCGAATTGAAACTTTAATGAACCATTTATACCCACATTTCGAGGAGGTGTAAAGTAATCTGGGTTACGGAAGGCAAACTCAAAATACGGAGCCAGCTGGGCTACAACCCCCCGGTACTGGTACTGCACACCCATTCCATAGAAAAGGTTATTAAACACTTTAGGTTTAGGCCGGGCCTCAAAACGCCTGCTAATCTGACTACCAAGAACGCCGCTTGAGAAATTAACATCCTGATAAACAGAAAGGTCAAGTTTGGTACCAGCAGAAACCATAAAATTGAACCTGCTCCATGTATTGATATAATAATTGAAATTTACAGGCATCTTAATTAAGGAAGTTTTGATGCTGATATCCTTAATCTGAGGATTTTCTTTTGGGATATACCGACCGTACTCTTCTTCAAAACGCTTTCCTGTTTTGCGATTGAAATCCATCTCAAGGGGATGTTTAGTTTCTATTTGACGAGAGAACAAAACACCTGTATTCAGACTCAGTTTGTCCATCAAAAATACCTCAACGGTAGGTCCTGTAAGCAGAGAATTAAAGCCAATATAATCAGAAGAAATTCCAGCTCTCATTTTTGGCCAGTTGACAGGCTTTTTCGCTTTTTCTTTTGGGTCTGTTCGTTTTGGCTCAGTGTCTTCCTCTTCGGCCAGCTCTTCAAGTTGGACAGAAGGTTTTGCGAGTTCCGTTACTTCGCCGGCGTCATTCATCTTTTCCTCAAAAACCGTAACATCTTCCGGCTCATTAAAAGACTTGTTTTTAACCTCAGTTTGATCACTAACATCACTTTGAGGAATTTTACCGTCGTAAACAGTGCGTTCTTCTTTTATCGACGATTCTTCATTTTGCCGGATATCATCAACTCTTTGACTCTTGGCCATTCCTGGTTCTTGTGAGTTTTTCGTGACCAGATTCGGCGATTTTTTTGAAGGTACTTTTTCACTTGTTGTATTACCCTGATTTTGAGGTGAAGCAACAACCTTATCGGTGTTTTCCGTGGTGATAGGGCTATTCTCCTCCAATTCCAATCTTGTGGAATTTTCTATAGCTTTTGCCTCCGCACTTTTATCTACATAAACTATTCGATCTACAGGCACATATTGGGTGACTGTTTCTTTGACCAGAACAGTGTCTACAGAGTGGGTATTAACAAAGACGGTATCTACTTCTGAGCTTTGATTTAATTTTTCTGTTAGTGTAAAAATCTCTTCATTCAGTCTGTTTGTTTTTTGCGATTGATAAATAGTAGTAAGCACCAGGGCCGTAGTTGCCATGCCTCCGAAAAGCCAGGCTCCGTAATCACGGAATGCCCTGATATACCATGGAGCGGGTAGCATTTTTTTGAAGGAGTCCCATGCTCCTGTCTCATATTTCGGAGAATGCTTTGACAGCTTTTCCCGAATTTTCTTATCAAAATTTTCCTCAGACATTTCTATAGTCGTTTTGGTCTGAAACATAAATTTTTACCATCTCCTGCATTTTCATTCGGGCCTTGGCCAAATTAGAGCGAGATGTCCCCTCGTTAATACCCAGCATTTTGCCTATCTCAGCATGACTGTAGCCTTCCACTACATAAAGTGAAAAAACAGTTCGGTAGGCAGGCGGAAGGTTTTGAATAAGTTCAATGATTTCTTCAGCACTGATTCGCTCCAGCAATTGGTCGTCATATGCCAGGTAGTGCAGCTCGTCAACATCCACAAAAGCCACTTTTTTATGGTTTTTGCGGTAGTAATCAATGCAGCTTCTCACCATTACGGTTTTAAACCAGGCATCAAAGGACTGATTCGGGTCATACATTGAGATTTTGGTAAAAATCTTCATGAAGCCGTCATTAACCATTTCTACAGCCTCATCATGACCTGAGGCGTATCTTAGGCTGATATTTTTAGCAAAACCATAGTATTTCTCATAGAGCGTCTTCTGAGCAGACTGCCTGTTTTTCAGGCAGCCACTCAGGACTTCTTCAAGATCAAAAGGCCGTTTTTTTGCTCGAAACAGTGACAAAAAAGAAGGGTTTTAGATCAAAACTTACTTTACCTGATTATTAATACGCAAGGTGGGTTTCTTTTCGTTGCCTTAAAAATTTTTTTCTCTCGGGGCAACGCCGCCTCTGGAGAGCTGCGTATTGAAAGGCAAGAAACACGAAACAAAGGATTGGATATGATTTAAACTTTACCTGTAAGCTAACCTTACGTTTATTTTCAAAATCTTAAATCTTTAAAAATGAGACATTTAAAATTTGTTTGGGCCTTTTTACTGGCCGCCCCCCTTGCTTTTACAAGTTGTGAAAGCCTTAATCTTGGCCCAGATGCGGCTGCCGGAGATTCGGCTATGTTAGACATGCTATTTTTTGCTACTACTGATGACTCTACCGGTGTCGTCAGAGGTCATCGTGGGCATTGTAATATTACGGAAGTAGCCGTAGAGGATCTATCTGCTACCATTACGGATTACATTTCGGCGAATTACGCTGATGCTACCATTGACAGAGCCGGCACAAATGATGAGACTGGGTACACTATGGTTAAAATTACGCTGGCTGACGGCACACATGCCGGATTGATTTTTGATGCTGATGGTAATTTTCTTGAAGAAAAAACTCATAAAGGCAAAGGAACGGCGGTAGATGTCGCGGATTTGCCAACGGCAATAACCGACTATATCTCAGCAAACTATGCTGATGCTACCATCGAGAAAGCCAGACTACATGATGACGGAAGTTATGGTGTGCTTATTCTTCAATCTGACGACACTTATCTGGGCGTAGGTTTTGATGCGGATGGCAATTTTGTGAGTGAGTTCAACATGAAAGATAAAGGCGGCAAAAAGCACGGAAAAGGTGGCCCAAATAAAGGGGGAAGAAACTAGATAGTTTAGAGTTGAGAAATGCGAATGGGGTTAATTTTTATTGACCCCATTTTTTTGAATAATACTATGAAAAAAATTTTATTCTTCGTCTTGTTAGGGCTTTTAGGGCAAAGTAAAGTGATGGCTCAAAGCCGCTCCATAAAAATAAAGTCAGAACACTTTTCTGATACCAGTATCAAAAAAATCCTGGAAGAAATCCAGTGGAAATATGGTGTTAAAGTTGAGTATGACCCTGAATTAATTCCAGACAAAAAAACTACCGTATGGATTGATAATCTTGACTTGAAAGGAATTCTTGATTTAATAATTGAAAAAAATGATTTAGATGTAATTGCTGAGTTTGTAAATCCAAACGTTGCAAAGCTTATTTCGAAAGCAGATTATATAAATCGTAAAGAAGAAAATAATACTTCCTTGCATGATCCTACCAGATATAACTTCAGTCTGTCCGGTGTAATAAAGGATGAATTATCAGGCGAGACCCTCCCTTTCGCAACGATATCCGTTTATAATAAGTCAGGCATAGGAAGCCAAACTAATGTTGATGGCTACTTCACTATCTTGAATGTGCCTTCAGATACTGTTTTGCTACAGGTGAGTTATGTGGGTTATTTGAAAAAGGTAATTCGTCTAACTCCACAAAGTAATATCGAGGATTTCCTAATTGAGCTAAAAGAAGACTCGCATGATCTTGAGGAGATTACTGTCACGGCGAATAAAACCGAAATGGTACAGGCAAATCAGGTGGTGGGTATGATTAAAATGACACCAAGGAATATTGCCAAATTACCAAACGTGGGTGAGAAGGATCCTTTCAGGGCTTTTCAATTGATGCCGGGAGTAAGTGCCTCTAACGAATCTTCTTCGGGCTTGTATGTTCGTGGAGGTACTCCAGATCAGACATTGGTCTTATATGATGGCTTTACGGTTTATAATGTCGACCACCTATTCGGGTTCTTTTCAGCTTTCAACTATAATGCAATCAAGGATATACAACTTTACAAGGGAGGTTTTGATGCACGTTTTGGCGGAAGAATCTCAGCGGTAGCCGAGATTACCGGAAAAGATGGAAATAGCAAGGAGTTTAACGCAGGTGCAGATTTAAGCCTTCTAAGTGCAAGCGGGTTTGTCGAAACGCCAATTGGAGATAAAGTGACATTCCTGGCCGCGGCCAGAAGATCTTACAGGGGGGCTCTTTACACTAAAATCTTTGACAAATTTACAGCTGAAGAAGAAGAGACCCAAACAGGCGGTTTTGGTGGAGGACCGGCCGGAGGTTTCGGAGGTGGACGTTTCGGCGGTAACAACCTTCAGACCTCAGAGAAAGCTTCCACGTATTTTTATGACTTGAATGCCAAGCTAACCTTCAGGCCTACCCGCAAGGACGTGTTCTCCCTGAGCTTTTTTAATGGCACAGATAACATGGATAACTCTACCCAAACAAGCTTTTCCGGCTTTGGTCCATTTCAGAATGCCGGGCTTGATCTTGGCTCTTCTACCAATGATTTGTCAAACTGGGGCAACACAGGAGCTAGCTTAAAGTGGTCAAGGCAATGGAGTAATAAGTTGTACTCTAATACCTTAGTTAGTTTTTCAGATTTTTTTAGTCATCGGGATAACTCAAGAAACATAAGTATTGTAAGGGGAGACTCTACGATAAACAATAAGCTTGGCCGGTTCGAAACCAACGGTTTGTCTGATATCTCATTTAAATCGGATTGGGAATGGAAAGTAGGTGCAAATAATCAGTTTGAGTTTGGAACGATGATTACTCAAAATGCCATTCAATTTAATTACACTCAAAACGACACTGTTACCATTCTTGATAGAGATGACCAGGGAATACTTTCTTCTTTTTATCTGCAGGACAGGCTCAAAGTAATTAACGGAAAACTTGAGCTTATCCCGGGCATACGTTTAAATCATTTTGATGTAACTAGTAAAGTCTACCTGGAGCCCCGTTTGACCTTCAATTATATGCTAAACGATAAACTTAAGTTAAAAGGTGGTGGCGGCGTTTATAATCAATTTATTAAACAAATTAACCGTGAGGACATTTCTCAGGGTAACCGAAATTTTTGGATCCTTGCAAACGGAGAAAGCCTTCCTGTGACACAGTCAAAACACCTGATCATTGGAGCGGCTTATGAGCTTAAAGACTATTTGGTTGATGTAGAGTTTTATCAAAAGAAAAATACAGGGATTACCGAATATTCTCTTCGTTTCGTGCCCGATGTGAATGCTGGAGGCCCTCCTGGCCCAGATGGTCCCAGAGGCGGAGGTTTATCAGTGGAGGAAACCTTTTTTAACGGAAATGAAACCATTAAAGGAATGGATTTATTGCTTCAAAAAAAGTTTGGCAAATATACCGGCTGGCTTGGTTATACGCTTTCAGAAGCTGTGAGAGAAATTGATGCATTTTCTGATAGACCTTATTACTCTGATCAGGATGTAAGACATCAGTTTAAAGCAGTGGGCTCTTATTCTGTTAAAAAATGGGATTTGGCCGCCACATTTATTTACTCCACTGGTAGGCCTTATACTTCTATAATTGGAGCTTATGACCTGACACTTTTGGATGGAACCTCCAAAACATTCACAAACCCTTCCGACAAAAACGCGAACCGGTTTGACGATTACCATAGAATGGATGTATCAGCTACATATAATTTTAAACATGGAAGTATAGGGTTGTCTGTATTCAATTTGTACAACCGTACCAATGTCTGGTATAAACGTTTTGAAATTATAGAAGAATCAGATGTATCTGTTCTTCAAACCACAGATGTTACTTATCTGGGTATTACACCTAATTTAAGTTTAAGCTTTAGACTAAAATAGAAATGAAAAATATAGCTTTTTCTTTACTCATTTTATTATTGATAGTTTTCTCTTGTACAGAAATCAATGATGTGATTTTACCAGGAGACAAGCCGGTGATAGAGGCCTTTTTGGCTCCGGGTCAAAAAGTATCCATGACTGTTTTTACAGAGATTCCGTATTCTTTCAATGAAGAAGAAAATGTATCAACAAGCATATCCGGATTAGAAATTATTATTACCGGTGATGATGGCAAGAATTTAACACTTAATGAGATTGCTTCAGGCCATTATGAATCAAGCGAGGTTCTGGGAATTGAAGGAACTACCTACAACATGAGTTTTCAATATAATGGAAGAACAGTTTCAGCAAGCACCATTCTCCCTGTAAAACCTCAAGGTTTTCAACTGAGCTTATCAGAAATAGAGCGAATTGAAAGAGATTTTTCGGGTGGGTTTGTGCCTGGCCAAGGTGGCTTTGGAGGACCAGGCGGAGGTTTTCAGCAAGAAGACCGAACTCCTATTGAAGTCACCTGGAATAACCCGGATGAAGTTTACCATTTTGTAGCGGCCATGTACGCAGAAGAGAGCCTTGATCCAGTAACTCAATTCCCGGAGGATGAAAATGGTTTTACAAGACCAGCTCGTAGATTTAATAATCAACCTGTGTTAACGAATGCAACAAATCTGCAGCCACAGTCTTTTGAGTATTTTGGGAACTACAATATCATTCTCTACCGTCTTAACCCAGATTATGCCGCTCTTTATGAGAATAATAATACCAGTACACAAAACATTTCTACTCCAATTAGCACAATCTCCAATGGATTGGGAATTTTTACTGGTGTAAATGCCGATACTTTAAGATTAACCGTAAAAAGAGCAGAGTAATTATTAAAAAGGCAGGTGAGGAGAAACCTCACCTGCCTTTTAGTTACAAATTTCCTTTATTTCTCTCACTTATGGCATAATCTACAGCCCTCGCTGTAAACGCCATATAGGTAAGCGAAGGGTTTTGCGTAGAAGTGGAAGTCATCATGGCTCCGTCAGTCACAAAAACGTTTTTGCACTCATGCAGCTGATTGTATTTGTTCAATAAAGACGTTTTGGGGTCTTTCCCCATTCTTACACCGCCCATTTCGTGAATGTCAAGTCCCGGAGCTTGTTTTGAGTCAGAGGCTCTTACATCTGTAAAGCCTGCTTTTTCGAACATTTCAACGGTGTTATCGATATAGTCTTTGACCATTTTTTCATCGTTATCATCGTAATCCAAATTGAAATGAATCAGTGGAATGCCCCATTCGTCAGTTTTTGAGGAGTCAAGGGTCAGTTGACTTTTCTCTTTTGGTATGGTTTCTCCCATCATATGTGAGCCCACATACCACGAGCCTAATTCTCGATTGAAAAGGTTATTTTTCAATTCCTCACCCACTCCATCGGTACTAAAACTTTCTCCACGACCTGTTGAGAAACCCGCTGCATATCCACGTATAAAATCGGTCTCTTGCTCATAAAGGTTACGCCATCTCGGCATATAACTGCCTCCAACTCGGCGACCATCGGTAGTTTTATCCAAAAAGCCTTCATAACGCCCGCTCACACGGGCACGGTAGTTATGGAAAGCAATGTATTTGCCCATCAGTTCATTATCGTTTCCAATTCCGTTGGGGAAGCGGCTCGATTTACTATTTAAAAGCAAGGCCGTGGTGTTCATGGCTGCAGCATTCACAAAGATGATATCGGCGAAGAAGTCAATTTCCTCCTTGCTGATTCTGTCAATTACTTTTACGCCCGTAGCCTTCCCTTTTTTCTCATCGTAAATGATAGAATGAACTACAGAATCAGGTCTAAGTATACAGTTTCCGGTATTTAACGCCCACGGAATTGTAGATGAGTTACTGCTAAAATACCCGCCAAAAGGGCAGCCCCTTTGACAAAGGTTTCGGTGCATGCATTTTCCACGACCTTGTTGAAGGTGAATGTCCTGTGGTTCGGTTATATGAGCCTTGCGGGCAATGATCGCCCTGCGGTTTTGATAGTTTTTCTGAAGGAAACCATCAAAATATTCTTCAACGCAACTCTGCTCAAAAGGAGGCAAGAATTCACCATCAGGAAGCTGGGGCAAACCATCGCGGTTTCCGGTAATACCCGCAAACTTCTCAACATAGCTATACCATGGAGCAATCTCGTCATAGGTTACCGGCCATTCCACCGCAAAACCATCACGTGCTGGTCCATCAAAATCAAGCTGACTCCAGCGTTGGGTTTCACGAGCCCATAGTAATGACTTTCCACCAACCTGATAGCCTCTGATCCAGTCGAAAGGCTTATCCTGAACGTAAGGGTGCTCTTTGTCCTTAACTACAAAATGCTTGGCATCTTCATTAAAAATATAGCATTTCGAGGCTATCGGATTTTCTTCCCTTTCTTTGAGCGGTAGTCGAAGTCCGTGTTCAAACTCCCAGGGCATCATCGCCGTAGTGGGGTAATCAATATTGTGTTTGACATCTGGTCCTCGCTCAAGTATCAGTGTTTTTAAGCCTTTTTCAGAAAGCTCTTTGGCCGCCCAACCACCACTGATGCCCGATCCGATAACAATGGCGTCAAACTTCCTTTTTTTTGTTGATTTATCTTTATTGGTCATTGGTTCAATAAGGTTTTAGGTTAAGCATCTATGCAGCCGTGCCCGTAGCCAGGAGCGTACTGATAACCGGCTTTTTCTATCATATACCATTCAGATCCGGTATAACCCTGTACAGTGTATCTTTTTATGATGTTGAAGAACTTTTGAACTTCAGTATCCTCTAGTTCCTTCAAGCATTCTGCTCGTCCTTTTGGAGAAAGTTCATCAAAATTGTATTGATACTTTTTTTCAACATAGGTGTCAAAACCAGCAAGTTGATTATAGAAGAATTTCTGTTCTTCTTCGGTATGCATGGTATTGATCATTGCCTTTACGAAATTCTCAATACCCAATTCAAGGGCACCTGGAGTATCTGTTTTAGGAATGAGTATGTCAATAATTTGCCTCAACATCGCTTCATCAGCTTTTTTCAAAGCGGGAGATGCAGGCAATGATTTTTCGGTCCAGCTAACGGCCCAAGCAGGCAAAGCAACAGTTGCTGCGGCACCAAGACCAAGATTTTTTAACAAACTTCTTCTATTCATTTTTCAATAGGTTTAATGAAGTGGGTGGTAAATTTAGAAAGAAATGAGTCGAAAAATAGTGGCAAGAGAGATTATAGCCCAATTTACCAGATAGGTAGATCAAATAAGTGGATGTAGAATTGCAGGTATGTCCGGTTTTCTTTTCCTAATTTCAGGCAAATTTTAAACGAAAGCATGAAGCCAAACCTGATTAAAAAGCTCTGGAAAGAAGATTTAACCGCCGGCAATGCCTGGATTTCAAATTCAGATAGCTGGACGGCCGAGCTGATAGCCCATCAGGGTTTTGATGCCATGACTATTGACGCTCAGCACGGTCATGCCAAAGATTTTGAAACCGTTCTTCGTATTTTTCAGGCTATGTCAGCCACTGAAACGATGCCATTTGTGCGAGTGCCTTGGAATGATCCAGCTTATATCATGAGCATGCTGGATGCGGGAGCAATGGGCATCATTTGCCCGATGATCAATGACCGTGCGGATACTGAAAAGTTTGTAGGTGCCTGCCGATATCCGCAAGAAGGTTACCGGAGTTATGGACCGCTGAGAGCCCGAGCTATTCATGAAGGTTATTTTGAGCAGGCCAACGAGCAAATCGTGACCATGGCAATGATAGAAACACCGGATGCATTTAAAAACATTGAGGATATAGCCCAAACGCCTACACTTGACGGCCTTTTTCTCGGCCCATGGGATTTGAGCATTTCAATGGGTCACCCCAAAGTGGCTGATTTCGAAAGCAACGAAATGAAGAATGTTTTTGACACCATTCTCAATACCTGTGCAAAGAATAGCCTGAAAGCCGGAGTCCATTGCGGCAGTGCTGAAGACGCTAAAATGTTCTCTGAAATGGGTTTCAGGCTGGTGACGGTCTATAACGATGCCAAGGCAATTATTTCAGGGGCGAAAGAGAGTTTAAAAACTTTTAGGGGATGATGTTTTCAAAAACCAAAACCCCTCAATGCATTCACAAAAAGGGATTTTGATCAATTTGATGTAAATTTTACAGCATCATTTTCTTCCCACCAGCCTTGGCTGACTCATAAATCGCCATCATGATTTTTATATCTTTTAATCCTTCCAAACCTGAAATATGATCTGGTAAAGGGTCTTTACTCAAAAACATCGGACCCATTCCATTCATTTGGTAGGTTTGATGGTGTACAACGGGTAAATCCATCGGGCCTTTTGAGGTTTTGCCTTTTAAGGGACCATAACTAAAGGCCGGGCCCATCTCAAACCAACCTTGGTCTCCGTAGCATTCCAACTTCTCTACATTGGTATTGTAGCTGGTAAAGCCTGTGAAAACGGTGCCATCCGGGAACTCCATATGCCAGCTGACAGACTCTTCAACCTCGTCAAAATAATCAGGCCGGGTAATCGGACCAAAATGAGCAATGACTGAGGTTGGTTCCATCGCTTTTACATACCGGGCAGCATTAATGCTATAAATGCCAACGTCCATCAGCGGTCCTCCACCAGCCAATTTTCCATCAAGACGCCACATGTTTGGATTACCGGCACGCCAGCCAAACATGCTGTTGATATAGTTGATTTCACCAAAGGTTTTTTCCCTGCCAAAACGCATGGCCTCTTTATTGAAAGGCTCAAAATGACAGCGATAGCCCACTGCTAGTTTGACATTACTGTCTTTACAGGCTTTGATCATGGCTTCACATTCTGCCACCGAGTTAGCCATAGGCTTTTCGGTGATCACATGCTTGCCGGCTTTGGCTGCTTTGATGGCGTATTCGGCGTGCATGCCATTGGGCAAACAGACATAAACCACGTCTATATCAGAGCAGTTTTTGAGCTTGTCGTAATTCTCATAATTGAGAATGTTTTCATCCTTCAGATTGTACTTTTCTTTGAACTCCGGGATTTTAGAGGGCGTACCGGTTACAATTCCGGTTAGCTGCCAGTAAGGAGAAGCGTCAATGGCGGGCAGGATTTGTTTTGTGGCATAATAGCCGAGCCCAACAAGGGCTATTCCGATTTTTTTGCCTTCATATTTCGGTGGCTTTTCTGAAAAAGGGATAGAGGAAAAAACGGGGAGAGCAAGACTGCCAAGGCCCATTTTTTTGATAAATTCTCTTCTGTTTTCTGAGCTTTTCATTGCAGGTTAAGCTTGTATTAAGGTTGAACGTTGACCCAAATTAGTGAAATTATTCTCCTATTTTTGACCATCATTCTTTTAATAGACCAAATCTCGAATTTTATATGAAATCACTTTTAGTTTATTGCGGAGCTAATCCCGGCCACGATCCACTGTATAATGAAACGGCCGTTAAACTAGGAGAGGAAATGGTAAAACGTGGCATGCGTCTGATTTATGGTGGTGGCAGCCTGGGTCTAATGGGTACGATAGCCGATACGGTATTAAAAAATGGGGGAGAGGTAGTAGGCATTATTCCCTCCTTTCTCGACAAAATGGAAGTTGGTCATCCAAACCTGACTGAAATTCATGTGGTAGAAACCATGCATGAACGAAAGGCTCTGATGGAAAAAATGTGTGATGGAATAGTCACAATGCCTGGTGGTTTTGGAAGTATGGACGAGCTTTTTGAAATTCTGAGCTGGTCGCAATTAGGTTTGCACAAAAAACCAGTAGGCCTTCTAAATGTTAAAGGCTTTTATGACCTTATGATCAAACAGCTTGATCACATGGTGACGGAAGGCTTTTTGAAACAACCGAACCGTGACATCCTTCAAGTCTCCGGTTCGATTGATCATTTATTTCAGCTAATGGACGAATACGTACCTCAGCCTGCTTTCAAATGGCTTGAGCGAGATCAGATTTAGTAATCGCTGCAATCAAAACTATTTTCAAATTCTTCATATGACTCTCTGTCAGCGGTAGCCAGTGTAGTACAGCTTTGATAGAGATCCTGAATTGATTTTTTGACAGCTTCACAATTGCCTCTTGTTTCATTATTAAAAAAGTCACTAAAGCTCTCTGAATATCTAACAGAGGCAGCAGCACAGTTTAACGGGCCGGCTTTTTTTCTACATGAGGCAAAAACAAGAACAATAGCGGCTACGGAAAGGAGTAATTTTAGTTTCATTTGATTTACACAGATATGATTATAAATCAAATTTAAAAGGCATCATTTCCGAAAGCCAAAATATGCAAAAGGTTTTATTTTACGGCTTTAAGACTTAAATCAAGGCTTTTTACCGAGTGAGTGAGGTAGCCCATAGAGACGTAATCAACTCCACAATCAGCATATGAACGAACTGTCTCGGGAGTAATGCCGCCGGAAGACTCCACTGGGAAACGACCATCAATAATTTGAAGAGCTTCACGAGTAAGATCATAATCAAAATTGTCAAGCATAATTCTAACTACTCCTCCGACTTCTAAGACCTGATTGAGCTCGTCAAGGTTTCTGACTTCAATTTCTATAGGTAATTCCCGCCCGGTTTCAATGAGATATTTTTGAGCAGCATTGAGAGCATTTTTGATGCCACCGGCATAGTCGACATGGTTGTCTTTGATCAGAATCATGTCATATAAACCTGTGCGGTGATTAACCCCGCCTCCGATTTTTACAGCCCATTTTTCTGGTAATCGAAAGTTTGGGGTTGTTTTTCGGGTGTCCAGCACCTTGCATTTGGTTCCTTCCAATTTATTGACAATTTCGCGGGTGGTGGTGGCAATTCCACTCATACGTTGCATGCAATTCAAGACCAATCGCTCTGCTGTTAAAATCGACTGATCTTTCCCGCTGACATAGAAGGCGATATCACCATATTTTATATCGTCACCATCATTCATAAGCACTTCCATTTCCAGCGTTGGATCAACTTCCCGGAAAATGGCTTTTGCCAACTCGACACCGGCTAAAACTCCATCATCTTTAACAATTAAACGGGCTTTACCTTTAGCTTCTGCAGGGATAGTGGAAAGCGAAGTATGATCACCATCGCCTACATCTTCTTTCAGTGCGGCCTGAATAAATGCTCTAACATCTGCTTCTTTGATTTCCATTTTTGTGGGTTTATGAATTGCATTGCAAATAGGCTAAAAAACCTTTGCATGGCAATCATTTTAAAGGGCTATTCGATAGTTTTGTTTTATGAAGAATAGTTATCCGCTTTACTCGCATGAATATTTTATGGCCAAAGCTCTGGACCTGGCACAACAGGCCATGGAAGAGGGGGAAGTGCCTGTGGGAGCCATCGTTGTTACCGATAATAATCAGATCATAGGTAAAGGGTATAACCAGACTGAGCGACTCAATGATGTAACTGCTCATGCAGAAATGCTGGCGATAACGGCCGCGGCGAATCACCTGGATGCGAAATATTTAAGAGATTGCAGGCTTTACATTACACTCGAGCCTTGTGTGATGTGTGCAGGGGCTATCGCCTGGAGTCAGGTAGATCAGATCATCTTTGGTGCGGCTGATCAGAAACGCGGGTATCAGAGGTTTTCTGATCAGATCATTCATCATCAAAAAGAGGTGATTTCAGGTGTGCTGGCTTCGGAAAGCGAGGTCTTGCTCAAAGAATTTTTCGGGAAATTGCGAACATAAATGCGAAAGAGCCTGTTTATTAGGCACAACAGATTTTTGAACACTTAAACTCTTTTAAATATGGCTTTTGAATTACCGGCACTACCCTTTGCCAATGACGCACTAGAACCTCATTTTGATGCAATGACCATGGAAATTCACCATGATCGTCACCATAATGGTTATGTTACAAACCTGAACAACGCGATTGCAGGTACTGATCTGGAGGGCAAATCAATTGAGGAAATCATGAAGGTAGCTGGTAAAAGCGGAGCTGCTGTAAGAAATAACGGAGGTGGTCATTATAACCACTCTCTCTTCTGGTCGATTCTGGCTCCGCAAGGTGTCGGCGGAAATCTTTCAGGGCCGTTAAAAGAAGCAATCATTTCTACTTTTGGTTCTGTAGACGAGTTCAAAGCAGAATTCAAGAAAGCTGCTGCCACGCGTTTCGGATCAGGCTGGGCATGGTTAGGTGTTAAAGCTGACGGCTCACTTTGTGTGTGCTCTTCTCCAAACCAGGATAATCCACTTATGGATGTAGCTGAGTGCCCATGTACCCCGATTTTAGGATTGGACGTATGGGAGCATGCATACTACCTGAAATACCAAAACAAGCGTCCTGATTATATCGATGCTTTCTGGAGCGTTGTAAACTGGAACGCCGTAGAAGAGCGTTACGCTGCTGCAAAAGGATAATTTTCGATGATGATTATATTTGAAAGGCCCGGTTGAGAGACCGGGTTTTTTTGTGCCCTTCGTTGCATTTTAAAATTTCCTTTCTACTTTTACGCCATGATTTTAACAAGCAGAGCAAACAATTGGTGGTGGAGTTCTTCTCAGGGGAGTTGAACAGACCATGCTTTGCTTTAACAATATTGCGGCTTGCTGTTCAACACAGCAGGCCGTTTTTTTTTGACCCTCTCCGTACGACCTGCCTGAATGACATCGGAGAGACAAAAACAAAAGATAAGAAATGTACAAGATTAAGACAAGATCAAAACGCCTGCTGGCTGATACGCTGACTCCGGTGAGTATTTTCCTCCGACTGAGGGATCAATACAAATACTCGGTGATTCTGGAAAGTGCTGATTACCATGCGATGCAAAACAGCTTCAGCTATATCGCCTGCGACCCCATAGCCAGTATTGTGATTGATAACGGCGAGGTAAAAACAGAATACCCCGACGGTACATCAGAAGAATTCAGGCTGGAGAATCGTAAAGACGCTGTAAAAACCTTACGTGATTTTGCAGCGAAATTTGAGCCGGAGGCCACTGAGCATGGTTTTATTACCAACGGACTTTTCGGGCATATGACCTATGATTCTGTTGAGTATTTTGAAGATATTGAAATTCAGGAGAAATCAGAGGAAACGGCTATTCCATCCTTGATCTACCGGGTTTACCGTTATGTGGTGGCCGTCAATCATTTCAAAGATGAACTGCATATACTGGAGCATTCTTATTTCAAAAAAGGTCAGGAGGTAAAACCTGTGGAGAATGGATTAGAGACTATCGAGCTCTTTGTGAACACACCAAAACTAAGTCACCGGCAGTTTAAGGCGACTAGTGAAGAGCAGAGCAACCTGAATGATGAAGAAATGCGGGAGATTATAGAAACCTGCAAAAAGCACTGTCATCGAGGAGACGTTTTTCAAATTGTGCCTTCAAGAAGATTCTCAAAGACTTTTGAGGGAGATGACTTCAATGTTTACCGTGCTTTGCGAAGTATCAATCCTTCTCCATATCTGTTTTATTTTGATGGTGGTGACTACCACATTTTCGGTTCTTCACCAGAGAAACAGATTCATATTCAGGATGATATGGCGGAGATTCATCCAATCGCAGGTACCTTCAGAAGAAGTGGAGATGACGAACGAGATGCCGAACTGGCCAAACAATTGGATGCTGACCCGAAAGAATCTGCCGAGCATGTGATGCTGGTAGATCTGGCCCGAAATGACCTGAGCAGAAGTTCTGACAAAGTAAAAGTGGAGGTTTTTAAGGAAGTCCAGTTTTATAGTCATGTGATACACTTAGTTTCTAAAGTAACCGGAAGAATGACTCCGGGTACAAACCCTCTGCAGCTGGTAGCTGATACTTTCCCGGCCGGTACGCTCTCGGGTGCTCCAAAACATATGGCCATGAGCATTATTAACAGGTTAGAACCGACCAACAGAAGCATTTATGGAGGTGCCATCGGGTTTATGGATTTCAAGGGAAACTTTAACCATGCGATTGCCATTCGAACGTTTTTGAGCAAAAATAATACGCTGTTTTATCAGGCCGGGATGGGTGTGGTTGACAAGTCAAATACTGAAAGCGAGATGGCTGAAGTAGGTAATAAGCTGGGAGCTTTAAGAGACGCCATGAAACGGGCGGAGGAGTTATAAAAAGTTTAGATTTATACCCTAAAAAGAAACTCATTATGACACCCTTACTCAAAAAGCTCAATTTTAAAAACCAGAAGTCGATTTTGATCCTTAATGCTCCGGAAGAATATCCGGAAACAATGGCTGACTTTAAGGCTTTTATCGAGGAGAAGTTTGAGATGGGGACTGAGCCAATTGAATTTGTTCTTGCATTTTGTACAAAACTGGAGGAGATTGAAAAGTTTGCTCCTGCCATTGAAAAACAATTGGTAGAGGACGGACTTTTTTGGTTTGCATACCCAAAAGGAAGCTCGAAAAAATATAAGTGTGAGTTTAACCGGGATAATGGCTGGGCTGCTTTAGGTAAAATGGGTTATGAGCCGGTGAGAATGGTAGCGGTGGATGAAGATTGGTCAGCTCTACGGTTCAGGAAAGTCAAAAACATTAAAACCATGACCAGAAATGAGGGAATGGTCCTTTCAAAAGAAGGAAAAGAAAGATTGAAAAAGAAATAGAAGCCTGTGGGCTTAAAATAGATTGAAATGAAAATACTCGTCTTAGATAATTACGACTCCTTTGTTTACAACCTGGTTTACATCCTCAAAGATTTGGGCGGAAACGTGGATGTTTTCAGAAATGATAAGATAGCTGTGGAAGATGTCAAAAAGTATGACAAAATTCTTCTTTCACCGGGTCCGGGAATTCCTGAAGAGGCCGGTATCATGATGGATTTGCTAGCCGAATACAAAACCTCAAAGTCTATTTTTGGAGTGTGTCTGGGCCACCAGGCGATAGGAGAGGCTTTTGGCAGTAAATTAGATAATATGGGCGAGGTATTGCATGGAGTAACCACCCCTTGTGAAGTGCTTGATGAAAATGAAGTCCTCTTTAAAGGCCTCCCAAAACGTTTTGAGGTATGTCGTTATCACAGCTGGACAGTTCTGCCGGAAACCATGCCTTCTGACTTAAAAGTGACGGCTAAAGATGAAAACGACTTTGTACTGGCTGAGGCCCATCAGAAATATGATGTCAGAGGCGTTCAGTTTCACCCCGAGGCCTATTTGACGGAGCATGGGGTGAAGATGGTGGAGAATTGGATGAGGAGTTAAGCATTTTTAAATTTACACTCAGCAAAACCCCAGACAAAAACCGACTATGAAAACCTACCTTGACCAACTCATTCAAAACCAATCTTTAACCAAAGAAGAAGCTTTCACGGCGTTATCAAAAATAGCAGCCGGAGAAGTCAATACTTCTCAAATCGCGGCCTTTCTGATGGGTATTCAACAAAAGGGTATTACGGCCATTGAGCTGGAGGGTTTTCGTGAAGCAATGTTGGAAGTCGCAGTGAAAATTGATCTTTCTGAGTTTGATGCTATGGATGTTTGTGGTACCGGTGGTGATGGCAAAGATACTTTCAACATCTCTACTACTTCGGCCTTCATTGTAGCCGGAGCGGGTCAAAAGGTAGCTAAACATGGTAATCATGGTGTGAGCAGCTCAGTGGGCAGCAGTACAGTGCTGGAACATTTGGGAATAAAGTTTACCAATGATACAGATTACCTGAAAAAGAAGCTGGAAACGGCTGGAATCTGCTATTTGCATGCCCCACTTTTTCACCCGGCGATGCGGCATGTTGGACCAGTAAGAAAAGAATTGGGCATGAAAACCTTCTTTAACATGCTGGGGCCACTTCTGAATCCTGCTGAAGTCAAAAAGCAGATTTCAGGAGTTTATGATTTGTGTGTTTTTGAGTTATATGAGCAGGTCTTTCGAAAATTGGGTGGTCGCTTTGGGGTCGTCTTTGACCTGGCAGTTTATGATGAAATCTCATTGACCGGCGACTTCATGTTTTCTTCGCATTTTCCTTCGGCTGATGAGGGTGAGTTGTTTTCGCCATCTGCTTTTGGCCTGGAAGCCATTAAACCTGAAGAAATTTACGGTGGAGGCTCACTTGAGGAGTCAGCTCAAATCATGAAAAATATATTGGCGAACAAAGGAACTATGGCACAAACGAACGTGGTACTTGCCAATGCAGCCATGGCTTTGGGCGTTGCTCGTAACATCCCTATAAAAAAGGCTTTTGCACAAGCAAAGGAATCGCTGGAGAGCGGTAAGGCACTGAAAGCTTTACAGTTACTGGCTGATTGAAACTTATTTTAAGGTTTTAGAATAGCTATTCTTCGGTTTAATTTTATCTCAAAATTTACACCATGAAGAAGTTGATTCCACTAATGGCCGTGCTGGTTGTAATAGTAGCCTGTAAGGACAAAAAGCAAGACCTTTCTCCTGAGACTAGTTTGGTTTCCAAAATCACCTCAGCGAGAGGAGAGTGGAATTTTTTCTATGATGCAGATCTAAAAATGCATGAAGCCACCTATTCTTACTCAACATACACAGATAAGATTGACTTCTTTTATAATGATGAGGGACAGGTAGATTCTTCGACCACTTTTGCAGTAGGTTACCCCGACGAATTCAGCAGCAGGACGTTTTTATACAATGAAGCAGGAGATCTGATTCGCTATATCTTTTCTTTTTACCGGAATAACCAGATGATCAATGCCGATACCAGTGACATTTCTCTTACAGAGGAAGGTCTCTTAAGAATTCATAAACCCGGGGCAGAATGGGGACATACCTGGTTCAGGTATGAAGGTGGTAACGTTAAGAACAGTATTTGTTTTGATTGTTCTACTTCTGATTTTGACTACACTTATATAAAGGAAGAGAGTTTTTTACCCAAAAAGTTGAGAAAATATTGGAACATCTATACAGGCAGAAAACCAATTGATTTTCTGTCATTTCTTGAATTGGGCTCTGAGAATTTATTGAAAGATTATTTCGGCTTTGGACCTAATATAGTTCCTGTGGCACTTCAAAATCAGTATGAATTTGAGCCTCAGTCAGGGAATATTATGAATGTAAAGACTATTCTTACTGAGAGGCCCGGATACGTCGTCCCGTATGGAAGGAAGGCCGGTGATGTTTGGTCTGTTTACGAAATAGCCTATTCAGAATTTTAAACCGAAGGCCTCGCCGCCGCCATTCCGAAACATATCAGGCTAATGGCCAGCAGATAATGATAGGCATCTATGGAGTTGTCAAGATCTGTCACAAACTCATTTCTGAAGGTGGCCAGTGCGGCAAAAAGTACAGCAGCCAGTAACCAGATGCCGAGTTTGGTTTGGCCTTTGGTGATACCATAAATGGCAGCAATGGCAACTAAAATCATTGAAACCACCGGAATATGAGAAATAAGGTCTGGCATGATGCCAACCTGAAGAAGAGCGAAAATTATAAAACCAACTCCAAGAACAGACCAACCAATAGTGGAATCCAAAGTGTCGTTTTCCCAAACTTTGAACCAGGAAACCACCGCCAGCCCTAAGGCTCCCACTGTAGCTGCCATATTCTGAAAAAAGTTTGAAACCAGGCCCGCATTATCAATACCGGCAAAACGAGCAGCACCGGCAAAAGCAGCGACAGCTACAGAAAGCACAAAAGCTTCCCAAAGCACTGTTTCCATGAGTGGAAGTTTCAGTAGATAGCGGAAGAAAACAAAAAGGCCGGTGAGGCCTAAAATAAGGTCAGAAATAACGTGAGAAGTCTCCATTCGGATCTGATTATTCAGGGTTAGGAAACCGAATTTAGATAATATTTACCTCGGGCTGAAGGTTTACACCAAAATTTTCAAAGACCGAGGCAATGATCTCCTCGGATAACTTTTTGATTTCTAAACCGGAGCCGTTACCATAATTAACCAGCACCAGTGCCTGATTTTTATGAACACCGATATCACCTCTTCTATAGCCCTTCCATCCAGCTTTTTCAATCATCCATCCGGCAGGTATTTTCACATTTTCGTCGTCTATGGGATAGGATGGCACATTATCATATTTCTCCTGAATTTTTATGAAAAGTGCTTTACTAATAACCGGGTTTTTGAAAAAACTCCCTGAATTTCCAATCTCTTTGGGGTCCGGCAATTTTGATTGCCGGATAGTAATAACGGCCCTACTAACATCTTTAATGGTAGGGTTTGTAATGCCCATATCAGCCAATGTGGTTTGAATAGCTCCGTATTCAATATTTAGTTCAGGTCTCTTTTTCAGCTTGAAAGTAACGTTGACAATAAAGTATTTCCCTTTATGACTATGTTTGAATATGCTTTCACGATAGCCAAAGCCACAGGTTGGATTATCAAATGTTTCAATTGCTCCTGTTTGCCAGTTAAAGGCCTCCAGCGAATCGAAAACATCTTTAATTTCAATTCCGTATGCACCTATATTCTGCATAGGAGCCGCCCCAACGGTTCCCGGGATCAGCGAGAGGTTTTCAACGCCTCCGTAACCCTGATTCACACAATACATTACGAAGTCGTGCCAAACTTCACCTCCACCTACTTTTAGCCAGATATGTTCATCTGTTTCATTGATAGAATGAATGCCTTTGATCTCATTTTTGATGACCATACCATCAAAATCTTGTGTCAAGAGCAAATTGCTTCCACCTCCAAGAACAAGGCTTTGCTTTTCTTCAAAGTCAGGCAAATTGACCAACTCACTGAGATCTTCAACAGATGAAATAGTTGTGAGAAAAGCTGCTGCGGCTTCAAGCCCAAAGGTATTATAGGGCTTTAATGAGGCATTTTTGAGTATCTTTGGCATGCACAGAATAAATTTCGGTGCAATTTACCGAAACCCTTATCATATCCCATGAATATTGTTTTTCTCGATGCCTTCACAAGTAAACCCGAACAACTAGACCTGAGCGAGCTTAAGACTTTGGGTTGCTTTACAAGCTATGACCGTACTCCATACGATCAAACGGTAGAGAGGGCTAAAGATGCAGAAGTGATTCTTACAAACAAGGCAATCTTAGACGAAAAGATAATTAGTCAATTACCTAATTTAAAATACATAGGAGTTACAGCCACAGGTTATAATGTCGTAGATCTTGATGCGGCGAAAAAGCATGGCATTGTAGTAACGAATGCGAAAAACTACAGTTCGATGTCGGTAGCTCAGCATGTATTTGCTATGATTCTCAGGTTTACCAATAGTATTGCTGAGCACAATCAACCCGAAAAATGGGTGAATTCACCTGATTTCTGTTTTTATGATTACACTTTGACAGAGCTCGCCGGAAAAACCATTGGTTTGGTAGGCATAGGTGATATTGGTGAAAAAGTAGCACAGGTAGCTCAGGGCTTTGAAATGAATGTGCTTGTTAATCGAAAATCATCATTACCTCATCCAGTATTTCAAACTGTCGACTTGGATGAGCTTTTAGAAAAGTCTGACTTTGTCAGTTTGCATTGTCCCTTAACTGATGAAAACGAGGGTTTTATGAATGCAAGTGTTTTTGCGAAAATGAAACCTTCCGCAATTTTAATCAATACCGGACGAGGGCCGCTGATCAATGATATTGATCTGAGAGAAGCACTTGAAAAAGAGGTTATTGCGGGAGCAGCCGTGGATGTTGTTTCGGTAGAACCACCTAAAAAAGGGAATCCGCTTTTCGGAGCTAAGAATTTGCTTGTTAGCCCGCATATAGCCTGGGCAACGCTCGAGGCCAGAAGAAGATTATTTAAAATTGTCACTGATAATATCAAAGCCTGGCAAAAAGGTGATCCGATAAATGTGGTGAATTGAACTTAAACAGGCAGTTAGCGTTCTCTTAGTTTATTCTTGCAAAAAATTTCCTCCAAAGAAAAGCTGCTGCTAGTTATTCTGACCTTGGTTAATTTCACTCACATCATGGACTTCATCATTCTGATGCCCCTGGGGCCGCAATTGATGAAGATCTTCCAAATTAATGCCCAGCAGTTTGGGAACCTGGTGGCCTCTTATGGACTTGCAGCAGGTATTTCTGGCTTTAGTCTGGCCTTTTTTGCGGACCGGTTTGACCGGAAGAAAGTGTTGTTATTTGCTTATATCGGTTTTGTGGCGGGTACCTTTGCCTGTGCTATTTCGCCAAATTTTGCCGTGCTGATGACGAGCAGAATTGTAACGGGTTTATTTGGTGGCATGATCGGCTCTCAGGTGCTTTCCATTGTGGCAGACTCGTTTAATTATGAAAGACGAGCCGTAGCGATGAGTTATATTATGATGGCTTTTTCATTTGCTTCAGTGGCAGGTGTGCCGGGTGGCCTTTATCTGGCCAGCAAGGCAGGCTGGCATGCTCCCTTCTTTTTTGTGGCTGGTTTAGGGCTCATTATTACTGTTCTGGTTATCTTCTTTGTACCCAATGTCGATGCTCATTTATTTGATGATTCGAAAAAGCAGAAAAGAAGAGAAGTTATTTTAAGCATCATCAAGACCCCGAATCAGCTTTGGGCTTTAGCACTCTCAACCATTATCATGCTCGGGCATTTCAGTATCATTCCGTATATCGCACCTACCCTCGTTTCTAATATTGGTTATAGCGAAGCCGATATTTACCTGATTTATTTGGTCGGGGGCATGTTAACGATCTTTTCCGCTCCCATTGTAGGGAGGATTGCGGACCGCAAGGGCAAGTATCCGGTTTTTGTGACGTTCGCTTTTTTGTCTATGATCCCTATTTTCCTGATTACTAATCTTATTCCGGTTCCTTTGTACGTTGTTTTAATGGTTTCCGGAATCTTTTTCATTTTTACCAATGGTCGGATAATTCCTACACAGGCCATGGTTTCATCCGTAGTTACACCTAAACAAAGAGGTGGCTTTATGGCCATTAATTCTTCTGTGCAATTATTGGCTCAGTCGGCTGCCTCCAGCATAGGCGGGGCCATTCTGATTCAAAGGGAAAACGGTTATCTGGACCATTTAATTGGGTAGGCTATTATGCTATTGCCATGCTTTTCATCAGTGTTTTTGTAGCTCGTAAAATTCAAAGTGTAGAGTAGATATTGGACTTTTTTTGAAACCGTTTTAGGTTTCAATTCACTACGTTTGCAGCAAAAAACTGATTCTATGAGTTCAATCGCCATAATAAAAAAATACTACGAGGCTTTCAATGCCAAAAACTGGGAAGTGATGCTTGGCCTGCTGGATGAAAATGTACGACACGATTCTAATCAGGGAAACTCAAATTACGGCCTTGATCATTTCCGTTCTTTTCTCAAACACATGGACGAATGCTACGATGAAGAGCTGAGGGATTTGACTTATTTGGCTAGCGAGGATGGTTCACGACTGGCAGCCGAGTTTACCGTACATGGCACATATAAAAATACAGATGGCGACTTGCCTGCCGCCAATGGTCAAACCTACGTTTTGCCTGCTGGTGCTTTTCTGGAACAAAAGGGAGGTAAAATTACCCGGGTAACCACCTATTATAATCTTGAAGATTGGCTGAAGCAAGTAGGAGCTTAATGATATTAAGTTTTAAGTCGTTCATAGGGGAGGAAATCAAAGAGGTTCTTGAACCTCTGGCCGAATTGAGAATTCAGGTTTTTCGTGATTACCCTTATCTCTATGATGGGTCAATTGACTACGAGCGGGAATATCTTAAAACTTATACAAATGCTCCTCAATCCTTTTTATTTGCGGTTTTTAATACTGATCAAATGGTAGGGGCTACAACATGCATTCCTCTCAAAGATGAAACAGCTGAAGTCCGGGAGCCCTTTTTAAAAGCCAGTACAGATCTTAATACTATTTGCTATTTCGGCGAAAGCATTTTGCTCAAAGAATACCGTGGACAAGGCTTGGGAAATCGTTTTTTTGAAGAAAGGGAGGCTCATGCGAGAAACTTAGGAGCTCAGTTCTCTGTCTTTTGTGCTATCAAACGACCGGAAACTCACCCACTTCGACCAGCCGATTATCAAGATTTAAAACCTTTTTGGAAAAAGAGAGGCTACTCAAAGTCAGAAACATTACAATCATTGTTCAGCTGGAAAGACATTGATGAGCCGGAGGAATCTCCCAAACTAATGGAGTACTGGACGAAAACGCTTTAAAAATTTCGTGGCAAGACTAACAGCGTAGAAAGAGAGTCGTGCCACGAGTAATCCTAAGAACCCGGAAACAGAGCCAATTGTGAATAAGTCAATAATCAACCTTCCCTCTCAAAGATTTAGTCTGTGATTTAATCTTCTTCATTTTCAGTCGCTTTTCAATGGAGCTTATGGTGGGTTTAGTGGATTTCCGGGCTTTGGGTACCTGAAAAGCTTCTCGGAGTAATTGTTTAAACTTCTTTATAACCAGTTCCTTATTCTTGACCTGCGACCGGGTTTCCTGAGCAGTAATCACCCATTCATCGTTTTGGTTGATCTGATTTGGGCATTTCTCGCGAAGCTTTGCTTTTTGTGAATCATTTAAAAGTGCTGAGTTTCCGATGTGGAACCGCAACTATACTTTGGTTTCCACCTTATTAACGTGCTGCCCACCTGCACCTCCACTTCTGGAGCTGCTGAATTCCCATTCTGAAGAAAAGTCTTGATTCAGCGGTTTCATAAGTCAAAGGTAGCTAAAGTACTCGTGGCACGACTAACCTAGACGAATTGGAGTCTTGCCACGAGTGTAATGATTTCTTCTAACAACCTTGCCCATAATAAGCATTCTTCCCATGCTTACGCTCAAAATGCTTCATTCGAAGAGTTTCTTTGAGTCTTAGTGTGTCTGGATTAATTGATAATGTCAACTGAGCCATTCGGGCGATTTCTTCTAAAACAGCGGCATTATACACGGATTTGGCCGCATTTTTCCCCCAGGTAAACGGTCCGTGATTTTGAAGTAATACCATCTCCACTTCTTTGTGAGAAAGGCCTTTTTCTTCAAAAACCTGGAAAATCTGGTTGCCGGTTTCATACTCATAATCGCCTTTGATCATCTCATCAGAAAGGGCTGGTGCACAGGGGATATCCTGATGAGTGTGATCGGCATGCGTAGTACCGAAAATCGGGATGTCCATCCCCGCCTGAGCCCAGGCTACGGCATAGGTGCTGTGGGTATGTGTAATTCCACCGATGTCATCCCAGGTTTTGTATAATAAAGCATGCGTTTTTGTGTCAGAAGATGGCCTCATTTTACCTTCAATCACTTTGGCATCGTAATCCATGATGACGATGTCTTCCCACTTTAATTCTGAATAAGGAACGCCACTGGGCTTAATGGCAAAAACTCCTTTTTCACGATCCACGGCACTGACGTTACCAAAGGTGAATATCACCAGATTGAGGTCTGGTAACTGTATATTGGCTTCGTAGCATTCTTGTTTTAGTGTATTATACATAGCAAAAAATTAAATAGGAACACGGATTACACAGATTTTCACGGAACACACTTAACTCTCTTAATGCCTTAATGTTTTAAAGAATCTCTGAGATTTAACATTAAGAGTTTAAGAGCATTTAGGATAAATGTCGCCGACTGCTGAAGGCCGAAAGCCGCCAGCTCCTAATAAATCACATCCCCCATCGCCAGCTCCTTCTTAAAGCTTCTGATTTTGGTATCGGCATCAACTACTACTACCTCCACATCAAACATATCCGCGAAATCTTCAATCTGCTCCGTTGACAGGTTTTGGCTGTAAACGGTATGGTGAGCTCCACCGGCTAGAATCCAGGCCTGACAGCCAACTTCCATGCTCGGTTTTGGTGTCCAAAGTGCTCTTGCTGTTGGCAATTTCGGGAATTCTTTGTCGACTTCATGGCCGGTAACTTCATTGACAATCAAACGGAAACGGCCGCCCATATCCACAAGAGAAACATTGAGGGCATCACCTTTATCGGCATTGAATACCAAACGAACCGGATCTTCTTTGCCACCAATTCCAAGTGGGTGTACTTCGCATTTGACCTTGCCACTGCTAATTGTCGGACAGATTTCCAACATATGCGAACCCAGGACCATCGGGTTTGAAGGGTCAAAATGGTAGGTATAATCTTCCATGAAAGAGTTTCCGCCTTCCAGACCGCTGGCCATCACTTTCATAACACGGGTCATGGCTGAGGTTTTCCAGTCGCCTTCGCCACCGTAGCCAAGCCCTGATGCCATCATTCTTTGTGAACCAATTCCAGGTAACTGACGCATACCGTGAAGATCTTCAAATGTGTTCGTGTATGCTCCAAAGCCTCCATCGGTCAGGAAGTGTTTCATTCCCAGCTCAATACGGGCCGCTTCAATTAGGGAAGAACGCATTGCACCCTCTTTTGTAAGCGATGGCATCATTTCATAGACCTCTTCGTATTCCTTGATCAGGTTTTCAATTTCTGCATCGGTTACCTGATTGATTACAGCCACCAGATCACCAACAGCAAAGGTGTTGACCGACATTCCGAATGTCATTTCTGCACCTACTTTGTCACCATCGGTTACGGCAACCTGACGCATATTATCACCGAAACGGGCCACTTTGAGATGCTGCATTTCGTTTTTACCCACGGCTACACGGCACCAGTCATTGATCTGTTTGATCACCCCCGGGTTTTGCCAGTGGCCTACCACTACTTTGCGTTTCTTACGCATTTTGGTCATGATATGCCCGAACTCCCGGTCGCCATGAGCAGACTGGTTCAGGTTCATGAAATCCATGTCAATGTCAGCATACGGTATATCCCGATTATACTGCGTATGTAGGTGAAGTAAAGGTTTGGTCAAAATACTTAACCCGCTGATCCACATTTTGGACGGTGAAAAGGTATGCATCCAGGTAATCACTCCGATACAGGCCGTACTGGCAGAGGCCTCACGACAAACAGCCGTGATTTCGTCCGGTGTCTTTACCGTCGGTTTAAAAACGATTTTCACCGGAGCGGTGGCGTTTAGTGATTTTGCAATCTCTTCAGAGTGCATAGCCACCTGGCGTAGGGTTTCTTCGCCATATAAATGCTGGCTTCCTGTCAAAAACCAGACTTCAAATTGTTTTAGGTCAATCATTTTTATTCTAAAATCTCTGTGATCTCTGTGCCCTCTTTGTGGTCTCTGTGTTTTAAAAAACAACAACCGCTGAGGTAATGCAAAGATTTTCGGAGGGTTAATTATTTGTATTCATTTTCAATAAAGCCACCAAATTTCTGATACTTGTCGTAAAGTTTAAGGTAAACTTTATGTTTTTCAGCGTTTGGCTGGTATTCTTTGTTAAAACCGGCTCCCATGGCTTTTTGAGCATCTTCCATTTTCTCAAATACACCCGAGGCAGTGGCAGCACACATAGCGGCTCCAAGTGCACAGGTTTGGTCAGATGCCGCTACTTTAATCGGCATGTTCAGAACGTCGGCGAGTGTTTGCATCACAAAAGATGATTTCTGAGCTACACCGCCAATGGCAATTACCTGTTTGATCGGCACCTGCTGCTCCAGAAAACGATCAACGATGGCCTTTGAACCAAAGGCCGTGGCCTCTACTAAAGCTTTGAAAATCATCGGGGCATCAGTTCCCAGATTCATTCCGGCGATAGCTCCTTTTAAGGTATGATTAGCATCAGGCGTGCGTCGACCGTTAAACCAGTCAATTGCTATCGGGTCGTTTTCGGTTAAAGGCAACTTGGCCGCCTCATCCGCCAAGTAGGGGATAAGAGCATCCTGCAATTTATCGGCTTGTTCAGGTCCGAGTATTTCCGCTACTGGTCCGGTAATTAGTCTGGCAAACCAGGCATAAACATCTCCATATGCGGATTGCCCCGCTTCCATACCGAGCATGCCGGGCAAAATAGAGCCATCTACCTGCCCGCAAATGCCCGGAATCAGTTTGCCCTCCATTTCGTTATTAGGTGATACCAGCATGTCACAAGTGGAGGTCCCCATCACACGCACAAAAGAATAAGGTTCTATTTCTGCACCGATACCGCCCATATGGGCGTCAAAAGCACCAACGCCGATGACCACGTTTTCATTGAGACCCAATTTTTGAGCCCACTCTTTTGAGAGGGTACCTATAGCCTCATCTGAAGTACAGGTTTCGGTGAACAAACGATCTCTTAAACCGGAGAGCACGGGGTCTAATTCGGTGAGAAAGTTCTCAGAAGGTAGGCCGTCAAAATCCTCATGCCACATGGCTTTATGTCCTGCCGCACAACGGCTGCGTTTCATTTTTAATGGGTCTGTTTCGCCGGTTAATTCTGCTGAAATCCAATCACAATGCTCAACCCATGAAAAAGCGGCTTTACGCACCTTTTCGTCAACACGCAGTGTTCTTAATATTTTAGCCCAAAACCACTCAGACGAGTAAATTCCTCCTTCATATTTCGTGAAATCGGTCTCCCATTTTCTGGCCAATGTGTTAATTTCTTCTGCTTCAGCATTACCGGTATGGTCTTTCCAGAGAATAAACATGGCATTTGGGTTCTCCTCAAAACCCTGCGTGAGAGCTAGCGGAGTACCACTTTTGTCAACCGCCACGGGTGTGGAGCCTGTAGTATCTACAGATATGCCTACCACTTTTTCTGCCACGCCGCTGCCAGCTTCTTTGAGAGCCTCTTTTACCGTTTTCTCCAGCGTCTCAAGATAGTCTTTTGGGTGCTGTCTGAACTGCGACTCACCCGGAAGGCAATAAAGTCCTTCTTTCCATCTGGGGTAGTAGGCTACCGCTGTACCTTGTATTTTTCCATCGGCTGCATCTACCACTACGGACCTCACAGAGTCTGATCCAAAATCAATACCGATGACATATTTAGAACTCATTTCAATAGAATTTTAGGGTATGTGTTCCTTTGACACAATATTACAAAGTCTTTACAGTTTCAAACGAACCACTTGAAAACTATTTGATGGCATTTGAAGATTTAGCTTTCCATTTTCAGCGATTACATTGCTCTCAGATGGTGTTATTTTGGAGGGCTCTTCAATGGTATTGAAAACGCCGGCATCATCTCCATGTAGGCTGGTCATGGTTCCTTCGACTGCCTTTGAAAGACCATTTAATGAAAGGCTAACCTCTCTTTTTGAGCCTAAAGTATTCACTACTTTTATGATTAGCTCATTACTGTTTTTGTCAATAGCCGCCGTAGCATAAAGGCCATCCTTTCCGGTTACGTTTTCACCTTCTCTTTTGATTGAGAGCGTATGCGTGCCCGGGTTAGTACCATACATTTTTTGTACATAATAATTTGCCGTGCCATATGCGGTGAGATTGTCAAACCAGATTAAATCAGGCGTCCACTGCCAACGGTTAACATGAGCAAAAAGCGGAGCGTAGGAGGTCATATATACTACATCTGCGTTTCTTTCCAGGCCGGTCATAAAGGCGGCTTCTGAGATGGCACACTCCAGTGTGTTTCTATTCTCTGGGCTGGCGGTTTGAACACTTTGGGCAGCGTATTCTCCGGCGAAAATCTTGAAACGTTCGCGGTCGTAATTATCGTAACGCGTGGCGTTTTCTTTGAACCAATCCGGGGTTCTGTAATAATGTTCATCCACAAGTTCAGGTTTTATGCGTTCCAGTTCTTTGATGGCCTTTTCAAACATTTCTCCGTCAGAGAAAGGTCCCGTACCACTTACGATGTTCATATCCGGGTATTTGGTGTAAATGGCCTTGGCAAAAGCCTCGTAGCGTTCAAAATACTCCTGACCCCATTGCTCATTACCTACTCCTATATATTTCAGGTTAAATGGCTCTGGGTGCCCCATGGAGGCTCTTATTTTTCCCCATTTGGTATTTACAGATCCATTGGCAAATTCAATCAGGTCGAGGGCGTCATCTATATAGGGATCAAGCTGATCCATAGGCACCGTTTCTGAGGTGTTAAACTGGCAGGCAAGCCCGCAAGATAAAATAGGCAGGGGCTCTGCTCCAAGGTCTTCAGACAGCTGGAAATACTCAAAAAAGCCTAGGCCAAACGACTGAAAATAATCTGGGGCGGGTCTGTGAGCAAACTCGGTATTCCATCTGTTGATAAGCGTCTCTCTTTGGTCTACGGGCCCTACTGTCTTTTTCCACTGATAACGCTGGTCAAGGGTACGCCCTTCTACTATACAGCCTCCTGGGAAACGGATAAAGCCAGGATTAAGATCTGCTAAAAGCTGAACCATATCTTTTCTCAGACCCTTCTTTCTGCCTTTCCAGGTGTCTTGCGGGAAAAGCGAGATTTGATCAATATCTATTTGACCTACACCTTCAAAAGTAACCTGGAGTTTAGCTGCTCCAAAAGTAGCGGTCGGTGTAATCACTACTTCGTAAGCTTTCCAGTCGTTTCCGTTTACGGCGGTACTGGCAGAGCCAATGATGTTTCCTGTGGTATCAATCAGCGTGGCCTTTACGGTAATGTTTTCTTTGTTTTGACGGGCAACAAAAGAGAAATCGTACTTCTCTCCATTTTTAATACCCATACCATCAAAGCCTTCATTTTCCAGACCGAATTCCGGAGTTTCGTCACCTTTATCAACTCGTACAAAACGGGGGTTTTGAGGGTTATTGGCATCTCTTACTATGGTCAGTTCATTGACCGTATTAAAGCGGGTTTCTGTTTCTGGCAGATGTTTCCAGCCCATCCATGGGGCGTCAAATTCAAAAGAGCGGTTTTTGACCAACTCAGCATACAAACCGCCATCGGCTGCAAAATTGATATCCTCAAAGAAGATCCCGTACATGGTAGGTTGAATCTCATGAATAGGGTTATTGATGTCAATGACCAGATCAGCCGCTTCTGTTTCTGAAGAAGAGGAATCGTCATTTGAACATGCCAGTATGCAAATGCTCAATAGGCACATCAACGGGTAGGTTATTGTTTTTTTAATCATAGTTAAAGGTTAAGAATACAAATATAAATTCACTTTTTAAGTAATCTGATATCGGTTATGGCCGGGCTGTGTTTGCCATCGACGGCCTTGATTTCTAGAATATATTGATTCAGTTTCCGAAGGTTTTTGGGCAAGAGAATACTCACTTCATGACGGTTTTCAGGTTCGTTTTGGTCAAAGGCGATTTGATCAAGTAGGTTACCATTCAACCAAACCTCCATGGCTCTGTTGGCAATGAGATCGTTCATGACCAGCAAGAGTCTTTTTACTTTCTGCCCGGCTTTCAATTGATAGCTTATACTGCCCCAGGTGCTACGGTAATAGCTGTCTGCACCCAAGCCGCGGTAGCTGCCTCCGTCTTTGAAAAAGTGATCAGACTCAGGCTGTTGTTCACCCAGAGTAATGCGGTCGACGGTAATTTTTTCAAGAGCAAGTTGTTTCTCTTCTACGGCTTTTTGTTCAGCCTGTTGCTTTTCAAAATCATCAGGGTTACTCAATTGAAAATAGACCTGGTATCTTTTCTCATGAATGGCCAGGTAGGGTTTCAAAGTCAAGGGCTTTCCTGTACTGAGACCTGTCAGTTCATAAGTCAGTTTTGACTGATTTTGAGGTTTTAAATGAGAAGTATAGTCGCCCGTGGCATCCAAAACCGCCGGAGCTTCATACACCGGAATCAATTTGCCTTTGGCCACATGGCCCATGCGGCTGCCGTCTCCGAAAAAGTTATCGCCTTCCTGAGCCTCATACTCTGCGGCAAGAACAATAGGCCCGGCTTTAAAGGCTCCCCAGTTTGAGTCATCAGGAAGTTTTTCGAGGCTGATATTCAAAGGCAAAGCATATCGTATGACATCCCCGTTTTTCCAGGTTCTGTTGATTTTGAAGTATTGACCCACGGTCAATTCAGGATTGATTTTTTCCTCATTGACAAAGATCTCGGTTGCCTCTAACCACTCCGGTTTTCTTAGAAACAAAGAGAAGGCTTTTGGACTGTCAAGGGTCAATTCAAACTGCGTTTGCTGTTCATACGGGAAACAGGTTTTTTGGGTCAAAACTAACCCATTTTCAGTATCAAGTTTCGAAGCAATAAAGAGGTGAACGTAGAGGTTATCGCCATTGTGGGCGTAAACCATTTCACCATATTTCCCATGATTTTCAATGCCCGAGCCTACGCAGCACCAGAAATCTTCCTGAACGCTGGAATACACCCGGTAATGATTGGGCCGCATGGGGTTAAAATACACAAAACCTCCCTTTTCAGGATGGATGGAGGAGAGGATGTTATTGTACAAAGCCCGTTCGTAATAGTCGATATATTTAGCCTGAGGCTCATTGAAATACAAGGCTTTACTAAGACGGAGCATATTATAGGTGTTGCAGTTTTCAGGCCCTTGTTCAGAGCTGATCATGGTGCTGAAGTCATCTTTTGGATGAAAATGCTCACGAACGCTATTGCCACCAATAGCCACTGATCGCTCATTGACCACCTTATTCCAGAAATTCTGAGCGGCTGTGAGGTAATCAGCGTTTTTATCGGTATCTCCAATTTTGGCGAAGCCCACCACTTTAGGAATCTGAGTATTGGCATGCATCCCGGTTAAAGGATCCTCTCCCTTAGCCAATGGTTTTAGCAGGGTTTGATGTGAAAAACGATAGGCCAGCTCCAGGAATTTTTGCTCACCGGTCAAAGAATAGGCGTCCAAAAAGACTTCATTCAAACCACCGTGTTCTGAGCGAAGCATGTTTTGAATTTGCTCGTCAGTTAGATTTTTTGTGATCTCAAAAAACCAGTTGCAAAGGTCGATAAACATCGTTTTTCCCAATTCTGATTCTCCGATTTCGTAGGCATCTTTAAGCCCGGCAAAGATTTTATGTTGATTATAGAGTGGTACCCAACCATCATTCAGTCCGAAACTGGTGGCCCGAATATCTCCATTGCTGACTTCCCCAAAGACCTTTTTGCCGTTCACCACTCCGGTAAGCATTCCGTTCCCGGCGGCTTCCTGGCATTTTTTAAGTTCTTTTAAAACGTAGTCAAATCGCTTTGAAATCTCTTTGTCGCCCGTTGCAGCTTTCATCATGGCCAGGGCTGAAACGTAATGGCCACCCACATGACCATCCAAACCGGTATTTTCCCAGTTACCGTAATTCTCCGCTTTGGGTGTTAGGCCAGCGTTTTTGTAGAATGGAGCTAAAAGACGATCAGCATCTAGTTTCAGGAGATATTCCTTGTTTCGCTGTTCTGCATTTTTGAAAGGACCTTCGAGAATTTCAACCTGGCCTAACCTGAAAGGTAGGAGCTGGGCTGCTGAAGGTAAAGTAGAGATCAGAGAAATCAGAATATATCCAACGTTGAATGCAATTTTCATTGACCAAATGTTAATTGAGTAGGGTTTGCAAAATAAAACAGGAGTGTTCTTAATCTCAATTAAACATTGCCATTTGGCAATTTTTAAAGGATTTTATTTGACTTTGCTTTAATTGTGTCAAAAATACACTATTTTAGATAATAGATTACAACAACCATTTTTTAACTATGAAACTTAACAAAATTAGTTTGATTATCCTGTCTGGCCTTTTGATGCTCAACAGTCATTTTCTTTTGGCTCAGGATGGCACCATTTATCCACTAGAGGCACCTGATGAACCCGATGCCATACTTCTGGGAACAGGTGGTGTAGAAGATCAGCCCGCTTCTGAATCCTGGTTTCGCCAGTGGGGTGACCCTATGGCCAGAAATATCACTACGGCTACATTGACTCCCTTTTTACCTGAGGCAGGCAAGGCAAACGGAGCAGCTGTTATCGTAGCACCGGGTGGAGGATACAGATGGCTGTCTCTAGGTAACGAAGGCTGGGAAGTCGCTGAAGCTCTAGCTAAGCAGGGAATTGCTGCGTTTGTTTTAAAATATCGCCTTCACCCCACTCCTGAATCTCTGAATGACTTTACTGCATGGATGAATCGACCGAGAACGGCTCCTCCGGCTCCTGCCACTGATGAGAAAAAGGAAGAAGCTCCAGTAAGACCTGCCATGCAGTTAGATTTATCAAATCAACTTGAAGATGCCGAGGCCGCATATGCGATGATTATTGACAGAGCTGAGGAATGGGGAGTTGATACGGATAGAATTGGCATGATCGGTTTTTCTGCCGGAGCAGGCCTGACCATGCATTCGACGTTACATTCTAAAAAGATGAAACTAGCTTTTATTGGACCAATCTATGGTGGAATGGGCCCTGTGGAGGTACCAAAGTATGCACCGCCAATGTTTAATGTTATTGCTTCAGATGATTTTCTTTTCAGGGGCCAGTTTGGTGTGATTGACTCTTGGTATAAGGCTGGTATTCCTGTAGAGTTTCATTTGTATCAAAACGGTGGACATGGTTTTGGACTTGGAAACCCGGGCCGTACCAGTAACCGCTGGTTTGATGCCTTCACACACTGGCTCGATGTCAACAACTTTTTAAAAGCAAAGTAGATTTTTAATTCGCATTTCGTCTAAAATTAAGCAAAGAGCTATAGCTTCACTTTTGAGGTTATAGCTCTTTCATTTTCGGCAATACAACATGACTGATTTCAAATCTTTTTTCAATGGTCTGAACCCGGTAAGCGACGACAGCTGGGAGAAGTTAATCAGCCTTTTCAAACCTAGGAGACTCAGTAAAAACGAGTACTTTATCAAAGCCGGTGAGCAAGCTAAAGAAATCGGGTTTCTGGAAAGTGGAATCATCAGAGCTTTCTATCGAAATAACGAGGGAGTTGAGTATAACAAACACTTTTTTATCAATCCATGCTTTGTGGGCGGATATGCTTCGCTGGTTACCCAGAAAGTCAATGAAATTAATCAGGAGGCCTTAAGTGATTGTAACCTCTTGGTGGCCAGCTATAATGAGATTACAGGCCTTTATCAGACCTGTCCTGATATTGAAAGAGCCGCCCGTGTGCTTTCAGAGCGGTTTTTTGTGCAGAAAGAACAACGCGAAATAGAGCTGGTTTTACTTGACGCTGAAAAGCGTTACGAGATTTTCAGAAGAGATTTCCCCCAACTGGAACAGGAAATTCCGCAATATCACATCGCCTCTTATTTGGGAATCACACCTACTCAGTTAAGCCGCATCAGAAGAAAAATGGCTGGTCTTTGATTTCTTTACCTATGTAAATGCATAGCTGCCTGATAGATAGAACCTTTGTTTTCAATTAAACAAATTCAAAACATCTGAGCAGCATGAAAGCAGATTACTTTAACGATCAGCTGGAGAGTAAGACAATTCTTATTGCCCCAAATCAGGGCCAACGTTTCCAATTAGGGGACAACTCCTTTACATTTAAAATAACCAGTGAACTATCTAATGATCAGCTAGGCATTTATGAAATAGTTTTGGCACCAATGTCTATAGGGGCCAAATTGCATTATCACAGGTATATGGACGAAACATTCGTCGTAATTAATGGCGTACTTACGTTTGAGACTTTAGACAATTCTTGTCAGATAGAAGCCGGTTCTATCGCCTTTGCACCAAGGTTTTCACCACATGGCTTTAGAAACGACACCCTTGAAGAAGTCAGGCTCCTGCTGATTTTCAACCCTTCATCAAAGAGAGAAGGTTTTTTTAAAGGTTTGCACGAAACGCTTAGCGAAACACCTATCAACCCTGAAAAATACCTGAAGCTCTACAACAAGTATGACAGCTTCCCGATAGACCCTGAAAACATGATTCCGGCCAGAGAGTAATTATTTTTTGAGAGGTAATCTGAATACCGGGATCGGTACTTCTTAACCTATGTAAATGCACAAGCGTTTCTCACTTATCAATTTTGCAACATCATAGAACATAAAATGAAGAATCTTATTTTAATCCTGTTTACCGCATTGTCTTTTACGGTTAATGCTCAAAAAAAACAGAAACATATGGATCAGAAACCTTATACCATTTTAGTATTAATGAATGCTGCTCCTCAGTGGCTAACACTGAGTAGAGAAGAACGTAGTACGTTCGTAGAGAAAGAATTGACTCCCATTCTCACAAGAGTGAGCAAGACCGTTCAGGTGAATTTTTATGATTCAGAATATTTTCATGCTGCGGTATCTGATTTTATGATTATTGAAACCGCCGTGCTGGATGATTACAAACTCCTGATTGAGATGTTGAGAGATACGCCGGTGTATGGCGTTCCCTATTTTGAAATTAAGGACATCATTGTTGGGAAAGAAAATCTATTTGAAGATTTCAACGAGAAATTAAAGCCATGATTTTAAGTGGAAACACCATTATGATCACCGGCGGCTCCTCAGGTATTGGCCTTGCCATGGCGAAGAAGTTTGCTGCTTTGCAAAACAAGGTCATTATTACCGGTCGAAACAAGTCAAAACTGGACGCTATTCAGAAAGACTTTCCTGAATTCATTTGTCTTCAAGCGGACTTGGCCAATAAGAATGCAATGGACGAGTTGGTTCTGGAAATTGAGCAAAAATATCCTGAAACCAATGTTCTGATCAATAATGCGGCGGTTCAGTACAATTACAGTTTTTTAGAAGAGCAGGATTTAACCTACAAAATTGACTATGAAATTGCCACAAACCTGATAGGGCCTATACGACTCACAGCGTTGCTGTTGCCCACGCTTTTGAAAAATGAGAGCTCTGCTATTGTCAATGTGAGCAGTGGTCTTTTTATCGCCCCCAAAATGTCGGCATCAGTGTATTGTGCTACGAAATCGGCTATTCATAGCCATACGAAAACACTTCGGTATCAGCTGGAGAGGTCCTCAATAAAGGTTTTTGAAATAATTCCTGCGTTGGTAGAAACACCAATGACCGAGGGCAGAGGAAAGTCAAAAATTTCACCAGAGCAGCTGGTTGATGAATTTATGAAGGACTTCCAAAGAGATAAGCCGGAGAGCTATATAGGTAAAACAAAGCTTTTGAAAGCAATAGGCAGGCTGGCACCGAAGCTTGCTGATAGAATTATGAAAAACGGACTTTAAATATTTATTCGAATGAAACCTCTGATAGTTTTATTATCGTCATTTATTCTTTTAGTGGCTTTTTTCAGGCTTACCAGAAAGGAATACGAATATGCCAAATCGGCCAGAATAGCGATGGCTTTTATGCTATTTTTTACGGCGATTGCCCATTTTATTTTTACTGATGGCATGGCCATGATGATACCCCACTTCTTGCCCTTTAAGAAAGGTTTGGTTTACCTGACTGGTTTTCTTGAAATACTCGGTGGAGCGGGGCTTCTTGTTCCACGTTTCAAAGAACTTGTCGGAAGAGCATTAGTCGTATTTTTTATTCTGATACTACCAGCGAATACTTTTGCCGCAGTTCACCATATTGATTATCAAAACGGGTCAGATGATGGGCCCGGAATGGCCTACCTGTGGTTTAGGGTTCCATTACAGCTTTTGTTTATTGCCTGGGTTTACTATTCCACGTTATCGGGAAAAATTAAGGGTAAATAAGGGTCTCAAAATAAAATCACAATTCAAAAAGAAAGGCAGAGCTTTTATTCTGAAGCCCTGCCTTTGGCTAAAGTAGTATCTGACTCCCCTTACTTAAAAAGTAGCGGAGCAAATTTATACAAATCTTCTCTCCAAACCGGCCATGTATGACCGCCCGGGCTGCTGTAATAAGAGTAGTTTATACCGATCTCATCAAATTTCTTCAACATAACCTGGCAATTATCATGAGCAATATCTTCTTTGCCGCCCATAGCTATCCAGAACTGCTTGAGATCTTTATTGATTTTATCTTTATTCTCTACTAGAAAAGCATATTCGGGGTCAGACAACTCCGAATTATTGGCCCACCAGCCTGAGCTGAAAACACCGAGATATTGAAATAAATCGGTATTTCTGGGTCCTGCATGAAGCGTCTGCAAACCACCCATTGAAAGGCCTGCCAGTGCTCTGGCTGAGGCTTCTTCTTTGACCCTGAAATTGTCTTCTACAAAAGGAATTACGTTTTCCTTAAGCTCGTTTTCAAACAAGTTCAAAGCATTGGTATTAAAGCCGCTAATGCCGTTTCTGCCGCCATACATATTGCCATCCATCATTACCACCAGCATGGGCTCGGCAGCACCTTCTGCTATCAGGTTATCCAGAATTAAATCAGTTTTACCCTGAGTAGCCCAGCCTCTTTCATCTTCTCCACCTCCATGAAGGATATAAAGGACGGGATAAGTATCATCGGCATTTTGATCATATCCTGGGGGGGTATAAACGTACATGTTTCTCCAGCCCTGATTCGCCTTTGAGAAGTATCTTTTCAATCGAATATCGCCATGCAGAACAGCCTTTAAGGCATAGAAATCATCGCCTTTAAAAGGAATGTCAATTCCACTGGCCATTCTGCCCATGCCGAAGAACGTCTCTGAAGAAGGGTCAGCCACCGAAAGACCATCAATAACTAAAGAATAGTAGTGAAACCCAGAGCCAATCGGCTCCGTAGTAACTGACCAGAAACCCTCATCATCTTTCACCATATCGTACTTTTTGCCAAGATCTACCTGCATTTTATGTACTTCAGGAGCTTTTATCTTAAAAATGACACGGTTATCGGGCAAAATCTGAGGATACTGAGCCCTGCGTACGTTGGTAGAAGCAGGCAGCCCCAAAACACTGTATTGGTCAAATTTTGATTGGTCAACAGGTTTGAAAAGTAATTGCGAAAACATGAAAAGGTCATTTTTCCAAACTTCAAAATCATGTCCACCGGGCTCAACATAGAAGATGTGGGGTACATCATGATCACGGGCATACTCATGCGTACGGCTGCTGAATCCCATCAGTCCGTCTTTATCGCCACACGAGATCCAGAGTAATTTGAGCATCTCAGCCGCTTTTTCCGGATTCGGGAATAGCTCCTCTGGTGCTTTAGTGTTAGGAGCAGATGAAAAACCACCAACCCAGGCAAAGGTATTAAGATTACCCAGCCCGAAATTCAATGACTGTCCGCCACCCATGGAAAGGCCGGCTAGTGCCCGATGCTCTCTATCTGTGTAGACATTAAATTTTTTCTCAATGAACGGGATAAGATCATTTAACAGGTCTTTCTCAAAAGTTGCAAAAGCTTCTACCTTGTCCCGGGCAAAGATATTTCCCGTGGCCCGGTCATCGGCCATTGCTCTGCCGTTTGGCAGTACGACAATCATAGGTTCAAGTTTACCCTGAGCATAGAGATTATCTAAAATAACATTCGGTGCTCCGTTTTTAAACCATTCTTTCTCATCTCCACCAATGCCATGCAGGAGATAAAGGACCGGATATTTTTGCTTCTTTGAGTAACCCGGCGGCAGGTAAACGAGGGTTTTCCGTTTATTGCCTACCGTTTTTGATGGATACATTAACGTGTCAATAGTACCCGTGATAATGCCACTTTGAAGTTCATCAAAGCCCTCAGGAGCTTGTTTTATGATATTCTCCTGAGCCTTAGAGAAGCCAATGGAAGTGAAGAGTACAAAAAGTACCTTTAGTATTTTATTCATGTTTTTAATGGAATACTTCAGGCTATAAGGCCCGAGTGATTAAACCTCTGAAGAGGAAAGTGTTTTTTTTAAATAATGCGATTCTCTAAAGTTTTACGTGCTGGCTGTGGCCGGCTCCCTCGGTGTTTTTCTGAAGTTACTTGGGCATTCCCCCATCACTTTTTTGAACGTATTTGAAAAATGCTGAGAGGAGTAAAAGCCGGTATCCAGTGCTATACCGGTGATGGGCTCGTCGGTCTCTTTCAGCAATTGAACAGCACGGTTTATGCGTAAATAAATGAGATAATCGAAAGGGGAGTAACCGAGTTGAGATTTCATGCGTTGAGACAATTGTGTTACTCCCATGTTGGTAAAACTTGCCATTTCTTTTACACTCCAATGATGCGAAAGACTTGCCTTCAACTCTTCAGTTAGCTTGTCAAGCCCCGGGTCTTTGAGCCCCGAAACAGTCTTTTTATCAATCATGCAGTACCTCCTGTACGTGCTGACGATCAACTCATTTATCAATGCCCTTATTCTGACCCGGTAACCCAGTTCTCGGCTTTTAAACTCCTCCTCTAGTTTCTTGAAATTGAGTTTAACTTCTTCACTATTTTGAAGTATAAAAAGTCCTGAAGCTCTAAATTTTGAAAGTATGTAAGAGATTTCCTTTCGTTCTGTAAATTCTGACTCTTCAAACTTTTCCTCTGATGGGTTGACAAAATAATAGTCAGGGTTTAAAGCTATTTTGTAAAACCCTCCTTTCTCCACAGGCTTGAAGTTCTTTTCCATTACCACACCCGGGCAGGCGAGAATGAGATCTTCAGGTGTGATGCGGTATGTTTTATCATTAAAATTCCAATCAAACTGTCCAGACTCAATACTCATCAGGCAGTAATTCTGCAAGACTAGTTTGGAACTCAGGAAAGAACTTTCTGAAGGCCCTACTTCAACCCGTTTAAACAAGGCAATTTCCTTGGGTAAAGTCTCCTCACTTTCTTCAAAAAACTGATAACTAAAGGCTTTCATACGGATGAAATTTTTAGATTAAACATTCAATAGAGTTCATGGGATTACTTAAACAGCAAAGGAGCCATTTGATACAATGATCTCCTCCAGGTCAAAAACTCATGGGCTGTATCAGGAGATACATAGGCTATAGCTTTAATTCCTGCTTCATTCAAGGCATCTACCGCGGCTTTTACTTCTACTGGCCGCTCTTTACTACCGGTGGAAATAAAGATTGACTTTACATCAGATTTAGTCTTAATGTCCTCTGGTTTATAAACTCCGCCACTCAACAGACCCCAATAATCAAAGACATCCGGGCGGTTCATGGTAACCATTCGGGTTTCAAAACCACCCATTGAAAGGCCGGCCATGGCTCTGTTTGCACTGTTCGCTTTGGTTCTGAAATGAGAATCTACGTAAGGGATTAGTTCATCAATAAGTACGGTCTGAAATGGCTCTATTTTGAACTCGTGCAAATGACCCCATTTGAGCTCATTGGTCATACCATAAGTCATTACAATAATAAATGGGTCAATTTTTCCTTCAGCAATGAGATTATCCATGATCAAATTTGCGTGACCCTGATTGCTCCAGGCCGTTTCATCTTCTCCCCAGCCATGCTGTAGATATAAAACAGGATATTGTTTATCGCCTTTTTCATATCCTGGTGGGGTATAAACAAATGCTCTGCGTGAGGTATTAGTACTAGGTGAAGGGAACAAAATCTGTTGAACAAAACCGTGAGGTACGTTTTTCAAGGCATAGAAATCAGCATCATGGGCAGGAATTTCAATACCACTTTCCCAGCGAATTGACCCGTAATAATTTTTAGCCCCCGGATCGTTGAATTTGCCACCGTCAATGTTCACATTATAGTAATGAAAGCCCTCATCCATGGGTCCTTCAGTGGTGCCCATCCAGTAACCGTCTTCGGTTTTCTCTAGTTTTGTGCCGCCTCGGCCGCCCAGACCCAGGCTTACTCTAACACTATCTGCTGCCGGAGCAAAAATCTTAAAACGGGCATATCCCTGCGAATTTACCTGCGGGTACTCTTGACCCGGCTGGTTTTTAGTGGAAGGTTTAAAATCATCTTTGATTTGAGCCTGTAATGAGAAGCCTATTGTCAAAAAGCTCAAAAGAATTAGAAGCGTTATTTTTTTCATTGTTTTCAATATTTAGAGTTGATCTATTTCTTTAAAAAATTTGTGATTCTAAACCAATCAAAGTCTGCATAGCCCCCTGTTTGCTCAGTAGCATAATTGAAAAGCCCGAATCGATAGCCCATAAAATGTGGTAAGGTATAAGGCATTTTCATTGGAGCACCTATGGCTGTCCACTCTTTGCCATCGAGACTGAAATAGAACTGAGCCTCGTCTTTTCGGTCTTTGAAATCACAGGCGGCTTTGAGATAAAACTTCTTTTTGGTCAATGGAATACGGGCTTCTTCTCTACCGGCAGCCGCACTTTCCATCACAATATATTTTTGACCATTATCGATTTTTACACCAACCAACCCATAGTTTTTTTGCAACAGGCAAAGCCCTGCAAAATCACCCTCTTTCATTCCACTCACCTCCAGTTTGGTGCTTCCGGTAGATTCCGGCCCTATGGTACGTTGTGTCAAGGTATTTTTGGCCATCACAAAACTGGTGTCCACTCTACCGGTGGTCAATCTCAGAAAGCCTTTTCTGTCACGAACAGACCATAATGAGTTGTCAGGATTATGATTCCACTGCCAGACGAGGGGCAGGTCACGATCCCCTTTTTTTCGTTTGAATTCATCTGAATTGACCAATTCTGGAATCAGACTTCCGTTGACTGTCAAATCCAGTTCATCTGGCACTTTTCCATCAATGCCTAATACTGGCCAGCCGTCTTCCCAAATAACCGGAGTGAGGTAAGGAATGCGGCCTACTCCACCATTATCTCTGAATAAATAGGCAAACCAGCGACCATCCGGGGTGTCAATTAATCCACCCTGGGCAATGCCGCGGTCTTGTAAAGCTACCCGGCCCTCCCATGGACCAGTAATCTTATCAGCCCGGTGTATGAGAACGGTTCGCATGCCATCTCGTGGCCAGGTGATATTGAAAAGGTAGTATTTACCTTTGACCTTGAACAATTGAGAACCTTCAGCTCCCAGCATAATATTATCACCAGCCGGTGCACTTGCATTTTCAACCAAAACCTTTTCTTCCACCCCGGGCATTGGTCCACTTAGATCGGGTTTGAGTTCTAGAATCTTTAATTGACCGGCACCGTAAATCATGTACACTTTGCCGTCATCATCAAAGAAAATGCTGTGATCGTGATAGGCTGGCATAAATGTCTTTTCTTCCCAGGGTCCCTTGATGTCTTTTGCCGTGAAAATATGTGTCATGCCAGAAGTCGCCGCAAAAGTGCTCACCATAAACTCACCCTTATGGTATCTGATACAGCTGGCCCAGGAGCCGCGGCCATACGTGCTTTGGCCGTTTTCCAAATTCATGGCATCATTATCCACCAGGGTATCGTAACAATAACTTTCCAGCTTCCAGTTGGTTAAATCTTTAGAACTCATGACCGGCACACCCGGACTCATGTGCATGGTGGTGCTGCTCATATAATACGTGTCTCCAACACGTATCATAGACATATCAGGAACATCTGCATAAATGAGCGGATTATGGGCTTTTTGCTGGGCAAAAACGCCTGAGCCCAGCAGAATTAGAAATACTATTTTTGAAATTCTTTTCATCAAAGACCTTTCTGATTTATCTGTAAACCGGGTCATCCCCTTTGTATTTCAGGTACTTAAAGGTGGCTTTGTTTGCACTGCTTTCACCTGATGATGTGCCGTATAAACCATACAAGCAGCCAATGAAGCCACCAGCAGTTTTGGTCGAAAGAAAACGGGCATCCAAGTGATCTTTGAGCAATTTGAAATCACTTCCCTTTTCAGCAAAGGAGAAATTGTAGTAGTCACCAAATGATTCAATTCTAAGTTTCAACTTGCCCGACTTCAATAAGGGGGCAGAGGTAAGCAGCTCCATCTCTTTTTTACCAGGCACGCTTTGGTAAAGTTCAATTACCGGCTGACCGACTTTTACTGATTTGCTCAGGAAATAGAAATGATCTTCGTTTTGTAAAATGGTTAGCCCGGCCTTTTCATGTTCAGCATCCGGGGTGAAATCAATCTCTGTTTCGGCCATGCTATACAGGTGCTGCTGACGCTTCCCCACAAAAGAGGGATTCCCTAAGTCCATAACCGTTTCTGGTTTGAGATTGATGGTCAATCCTTTGCCGGAGATGGTGTATGAGCTCTTGTCAATCGTTCTCATGAATAGCAATTCTGGAGAAAGACCTTTTTTGAGTTTTAGGGTGTACTCAAAATTGCCATTCTGCGGAAGAGCATTCTTTAGCTTGACTTCCTTATAATCAGCTTCATAGAAGTATTTCAGTTCGTTCTCACCATGCTCGGCCATTGGCCAGCCATCTTCTGTCCATGTAACCGGGGCAATAAACGTTTCTCTGCCGGTATTATAATAGTCGCCCTCATAAGGTCTTACCGCCAGGTAAATCATATAATCTTTACCATCGGGTCCAACAAGAAATTGTGCATGCCCGGCAGATGTAATTGGGTTTTTACGATCAGCAGGCAGTTCTCTCTGGGTTAAAATTGGGTTTCCTTCATATGGAACATACGGCCCCCAAACGTTCTTACTTCTCAGAATAACTTCGGAGTGATTGACTGACGTTCCACCCTCAGCAGCATAAAGAAAATACCATCCATTACGTTTCATGATGTGCGGGCCTTCTATCCAAACCGGCTTTTTACTCAAATCCACACCGCCGTTTACCAGTTGCCTTTCTTCTCCAGTTACTTTGAGATTTTTGTAATCAAACTCGTACATCCGGATGGTACGGTGACCAGAATAAAGCGGTTTATTATCAGGGGCATCACTGTTGTAGATGATGTAAGCCTTGTCTGTTTCTTCATCAAAATAAATAGACGGGTCAATGCCACGCACCTGTGGAATTTTCACCGGATTACTCCAGGGCCCAGCCGGATTTGTGGCAGTAGAAACAAAATTTCCGTCATTGTCAATATCGGTACAAGTCACATAAAATACACCTTTGTAGTAACTGATACCAGGTGCGAAAAGACCTCTGGTCAGACGTTCACCCATAAAATCCATTTGAGATGGACGGTCAATCACACTTCCGATCTGCTCCCAGTTTTTTAAATCACGACTGTGAAGAATGGGCAAGCCGGGGAAATAAGAAAAAGTGGAATTGACCAGATAATAATCAGGCCCTACCTGAACGATGCTGGGATCAGGATAAAAACCCTTCATGATGGGGTTTACAAGTGTGATCGATTGTGCATTGACCAGAAGTGTCAATGAGCAAAAGAAAACCAAAAATGCTGATTTCAATTTCATATAACGGTTTGAAGATTTATTCTTTTGTGAAAGTGTAAGTCTTACCTGCCTCGGTCGACAAGTCGTATAAATAGGTGGTTTTTAAATTCAAAGGTGTAATTGAAGCTGCTTCTGAAATTACAGGTTCTGCGGTTTCTTCAATCTGATAAAACGGATTAGGGTTGACTCCTTCGGCTAAAACCAAACGGCCTTCACTCACTAAACTGACGTGTTCTGGTGTTCTCAAACGCAGATTTCCTCCAAGGTTTGACTTGATACTCAAAGCAGTAACTTTCCCGTCTTCCCATTCCAGATTGACAATCTCAAAATCTCCCCGGGCTTTCAGTCCAGATACTTTTCCCTCAGCAGAAAGTGCTTGAGGTAAGGCCGGTAAAATATGAATGGCTCCATCCGCACTTTGCATCAGCATTTCGGTAATGCCCGAGGTACAGCCAAAATTGCCATCAATCTGAAATGGTGGGTGAGCGTCAAAAAGGTTTTTGTATGAGCCGCCACCTTCTCTTTTTCCACTTACTGGCGAAAGTTGATTTTTGATCAGTTCATAAGCGTGATCGCCATCCTGCATTCTGGCCCACCAGTTGACTTTCCACCCCATACTCCAGCCAGTGGAAACATCGCCACGATGAAGCAAGGTGTTTTTTGCCGCCGCAAATAATTCAGGCGTGCGATAGGCTGAAATCTGATTTGACGGAAAGAGACCATATAAATGCGAGATATGTCTGTGATGATCTTCGGGACTATCCACATCATCAAGCCACTCCTGCAGCTGATTGTATTTTCCTACATGCATGGGTGGCAGTTTGTTGCGAAGCGATTTTAGTTTTTCCGCTAAGTCTTCATCTTTATCCAAAACCTCAGCTGCCTGAATCACTGAACTAAAAACATCAAAAACAATCTGGTTATCCATGGTAGAACCCGCAGTGATTGACGAGCCCTGATGTGCCTCAGGAGCATTTTCAGGCGAGCTACCCGGAGCAACGACAAGCCATTTGTATTCTGGATGTTCTATCAAAAAGTCCGTATAAAAAAGAGCGGCTCCACGCATGGCTGGGTACACTTTTTCCAGAAATTCTTTATCCCCCGTGTACAAATAATGCTCCCACAAATGCTGAATCAGCCAGCCGCCACCGCTGTTCCACATGCCCCAGAAGGCGGCATCTATAGCCCCGGTCACCCGCCAGATGTCGGTATTGTGATGGGCAACCCAGCCTGTAGCACCATACATCACTTTGGCGGTCTCTTGACCAGTTTCGGCCAGTTCTGTCACCATTTTCAAGAACGGCTCATGCAGTTCAGATAGGTTTGTTCGCTCCGCCGGCCAGTAATTCATTTCGGCGTTGATATTAATAGTATATTTACTATCCCAGGGTGGCATCATTTTATTATTCCAGATACCCTGAAGATTGGCCGGCTGACCACCCGGCTGTGAGGAAGAAATGAGCAGGTATCTCCCATACTGATAGTAAAGTGTCACAAAGGAAGGGTCAGACATATTCCTGAAATTCTGTAAACGTTCATCTGTTGGTTTTGTTGACGCCCCTGTATCTCCCAAATCTAATTTGACACGATCAAAGAACTTCCTGTATGCTGTTATGTGTGGATTTAATAGCTGGGAATATCCTTTGGCAAAGGCCAAATCCATAAAGTATCTGGCTCTTTGAGATTCATCGCCAGCCAGATCTTGATAGTTGTTGAAGTTAGTGGCTATAGAAACATAAATGATAGCGGAATTGGCATTAGAAACGGTTAAAGTGCTATCTGAAATACTGAGCCTACCACCTTCATTTTTAACACGGGTCAAAGTCTCAAACTCCACCTTTCCCTCTACACCTTCATGGTCACTGGTCACTCCCCAAAGCGAAAGTTCTCCCGAAGCGTTGGTGCTTATTTTCTGCTTTTTATGAGGAGAATTGAGAGAACTGGTAAAGGAAATTTGACCCGGTCGGTCGGCGGTCAGTCGAATAACCAAAACCCGATCAGGGAAAGAAGTGAAGGCCTCGCGGGTGAATTTGACTCCATTGACAGTGTAAGTGGTTCTAGCCACGGCATTGTCAATATCCAGTTCGCGGTAATAATCAGTATACGATTCATGTCCTGGAAAATCTAAGACTAGGTTCCCAACCGGCTGAAACATTTGTCCATGAGATTTTTTCGTAATCAGTTTTTCATTGGCCAATTGCTCAGCCGCTTTAAATTGACCCTCAAAAATCAATTTTCTAATTTCAGGCAAAGCCTCAAGAGCATCGGGGTTATCGTTTCTATTCGGGCTGCCACTCCATACCGTGTGCTCATTAAGTTGAAACGTTTCTTTCTCAACATTCCCGAAAACCATAGCTCCTTGCCTGCCATTTGCTATCGGTAAAGCACTCTCCCACACATCACCGGCAGGTTCATCATACCAGAGTTTGAGATTTTCCTGAGAATAGCAAATAAACCCTACCCCTAAAAGGAAGAGTGAGAGCAGTATTTTTTTCATTTTCAATAGGTTAGCTTGTTTCGGGCCTGCCGAAATCAACTTGTTCATTTTGGATGAAACCTCAAGAATGGGTTTTATCCTTAGCTAATATCCATAAAAAATTTAAATGTGTCAAAAAGACACAAATTAAAATGGTAAAAAAAATCTCTACAGGTTATTTCTGTCGATCAAATAGTAATAATCAACATATCATTGTTTTTTGTAGGGATATCATCAGTTTAAAGTGGCAAACCGAGAGTAGGAGTGACCGGATCAATGGTCAGGCGATTACGGCTCTGGCCAAATGGCTGTGTATTTTACCAGGCTTACACAAATCCTTTTGGCGTAAAGTAATGGAAGTCGTTAAACTGATTATTGTATTTCTCTTTATCCAGTTTATAGAGAATTGCTTTTTTTGTACTACCACCTTCGTTTTTCTCGCCTGTGTCAATTAATAATTGAGTAGAAAGAATTTTGCGGCTAAAATTCCGGCGGTCCAGCTGTTTGTCGTAAATGGCTTCATAGAGTTTTTGTAGTTGGGGAATAGTGAATTTATCAGGCAATAACTCAAAACCCAAAGGGTGCAGAGCCGCTTTATATCGTAAATGTGCCAATGCTTTATCAACCATTTCGCTATGGTCAAAAATTAGGTCCGGTACGTTATCGAGGTTAAACCAAAAACCATTTTTAGAGAGAGCAAGCTCCTTATCGTGATCATGGATATTGATCAGGGCAAAATAAGAAATGGAAAGGGTACGAGCCAGTGGGTCACGCTCCACTCCTCCATAGGTTTGCATCTGCTCCATGTACACATTTTCAAGGCCGGTAAGCTCATTCAGAATGCGGTGAGAGCCATCTTCAAGATTTTCATGTTCTCTAACAAAACCACCCATGAGCGACCATTTTCCCTTCTCGGGTTCAAAGTTCCTTTTAATGAGAAGTAACTTCAAATTTTCACCATCAAATCCAAAAATGATACAGTCGATGGCTACAAAAAGCTTGGCTTCGCCATTGTAAGTTGTTTTCTCGAGATTCACTGATTCACTAACTTCCATTAATTCAGAGGATTTGCAAAAAGGGTTCAGGCTTAAAATTACCGTTTTATATTGATTTTATGGTGATTAGTTCACCTTTCGGAGGAAATAAGTCGACCTGAATCAGCTGAAGTTTCCCTTTTGGAAGCCTTCATTTTTATTTAATACTCTTGGTTTTTACGCCAAAAACACCACCAGCCCCCGTGCCCCATGAGCACCAGTCACCAGCGACTGTTCGATATCGGCGGTTTTGGAAGGACCAGCAATGAATACACCGTAACCGTTGTTCGGTTCACCCAGTTTTTCATAGGCCTGAGCCATGGTCGGGACAATCGAATCTTTTTTGATGACGATGCCGAGCTGTTGGTTAATAAAGGGAGCCACGCGTTGAGAAAGTTGCTCTTCAGTCAGCCAGATGGCTCCGTTTTCGGCTACCCCCAAGGTGCCTTCCACCAGAGCAAATTCTACATCTTCCAAACTATGTGGGTCTGCGGTTTTCCATTCTTCTGAGTTGTTTAATTCAGGTAGGCTGGTCGAAAATAAAATCCTTTTTCCTGAATAGTGCTTTGAGACGTAATCTTCGATTTCTTTACCTTCAGAAACTTCAATAGCTTCCCCATGAAGAATATCAATGAGTTCTTTGAATTTCGCGAGCGGGTCGCCGAGGTAGGCGGTGTTGAAAGGTGGAAGTTGGATGTCGGATGTTGGGTGTCCGATGTCGGATGTTCCATTCTCCGTGTTCCATGTTCCATCTCCCGTCATCGGTCTTCGGTCATCGGTCCCAATACCTCCGGCATCTGACATCCGACCTCTAACATCCTCCAATCGCCCTAAAATCTCCTCTCTACTACTCATTTCTTTCTGTTTTTGCTGTACCATTCTGAAAAACTTTCTTTCGGTGGAGCTGGCATTTCTCTTGATTTAAACCAGGGATTTAAGTTGTTGTTGACCACAAATGGCAGTGTCCTCATGACAGAACGGCCAATTTTACCACCCACATTGAATACCCCGGGTTTGGATAAGACAAAGTTCATGGCTTTCATTCCCATTTTTTTTCCACTCTCAACATGGCCAGCCTTGCCGATGATCTGTCGCCAGGCGTAAAGCTGATCATGAATATTGATTTTAACCGGGCAAACATTACTGCAGGCTCCGCATAGCGTACTTGCAAAGGGCAGATCGGAGTATTCCTCAAGGTCTTTATTTGGTGCCAGAATCGATCCGATAGGTCCCGGAACGGTGGTATGGTATGAATGTCCTCCGCTTCGGCGATACACCGGGCAGGTATTCATGCAAGCTCCGCAGCGAATACATTTTAAGCCACTTTTAAAATCATCAAGACCGATATGACGGCTTCGGCCGTTATCCACCAGAATAATATGCATTTCCTGACCTTTGCGGGGTTTTCTGAAATGACTGCTGAAGGAAGTTATGGCTTGCCCAGTACTGCTGCGTGCCAAAACTCGAAGGAATACGCCGAGATGTTCTCTTTTCGGGATAATCTTCTCAAGCCCCATGCTGGCAATATGCACCGGGGCCAGATGGGCTCCCATGTCAGCATTACCTTCATTGGTACAAACCACAAACTCCCCGGTTTCGGCAATTGCGAAATTGACACCAGTAAGGGCAGCATCCGCAGTTAAAAAATCTTTTCTGAGGCTTTGTCTGGCGGCTTCGGTTAAATATTGCGGGTCTATATTTCCTTTCTCGGTACCCAGTTTTTTATGAAAAGTCTCGCTGATGTCTTGTCTTTTGAGGTGAATGGCTGGTGCTACAATATGGCTGGGTGGCTCATGACGCAGTTGAATGATACGTTCTCCCAAATCCGTGTCAATTACTTCTATACCACGGTCTTCCAGGTAATGATTCATGCCGCACTCTTCAGTGAGCATGGATTTGCTCTTGACCATTTTTTTGACCGAATGGCGGGCCAATATGCCATGAACGATTTGGTTATGTTCCTTGGCATCAGATGCCCAGTGCACCTGAATACCATTGACTAAGGCATTTTTCTCAAACTCAATGAGCAGATCATGTAAATTGGCCAAGACATGATTCTTTATTTCAGAGGCAGTGTCGCGTAATTTTTCCCAGTCCGGAATACCGAAGACCGCTTTATCCCGATTTTTCCGTACCCACCAAATGGAGTTATTGTGCCAGTCATTTCGGCTGGAGTCTTTTACCAGCTTTTCTGCTAATTGGGCATGTTTGGAGCTACTCATTGGATGTTGCTGTTTAAGATTTCGGCCACATGAATCACGCGGGTTTTACTTCCTTTTCTCTTAAGGGTACCTTCCAGGTGCATCAGGCAAGACATATCCGGACTGGTGATATAATCCACTTCGATATCTTCAAAATCGTTGCAGCGATCTTGTCCCATTTTGGCAGAAACGGCCTCTTCACTCACAGCGAAAGTACCTCCGAAACCGCAACATTCGTCGGCCTTTTCGGGTATACGAAGGTCCAGTTTTTTGACCATGGCCAGTAAGGGTTCCATTTTTGAGTAAGGCTCTTCTACCAGTTCTGAGCTTTTGGCCAGTTGCAAACCTCTTAAACCGTGGCAACTTTGGTGTAAACCCACTTTGAAAGGGAAAGAGGCATCGAGTTCTTTGACTTTTAAAATGTCAGTCATAAACTCGCAAAGTTCCATCACTTTGGGCTGCTGATGAAAAACGTGATCTTTCAAGTGAAGTGTGCAGCTCCCTGAAGGGCAAACGACGTAGTCTGCATCGGCAAAAAGCTGTTGATTATGTTTGTCAATATCACCGGTCAAATGCTGAAAACCAGAGTTGGCCATTGGCTGGCCGCAACAAGTTTGATTTTTTGGGTAATTGACTTCACAGCCCAGTTTTTCCAGTAATTCAAGGCTGGCTATACCCACCTGAGGGTAAAACTGATCAATGTAACAGGGAATAAATAGACTAACTTTCAAGGTTTGATAGGGTTGAATCTCACTATCAAAAGTATCAGAATAAAAATACTTTTAACAGCACCCTCAAAACTATTCCCTGCTCAGGAAATCTTATTCACGAATCCGATGCTTCGGTAAATCATGGATATTTTCACAACAAAGCTGCTCCATCACCTGACGTAGCTGTCTTTTTAGAATGGAGATGGTGTGGTTTCCACCTTCATTACCAAGAGCCCCCACACCGTACATAAAGGAGCGACCCAAAAAGGTGAAATCAGCCCCGGAGGCCAGAGAAGAAGCAATATCTGGCCCGGTGCGGATACCGCTGTCCATCATGACTTTGATCTGGTCTTTGTATTTGGCGGCAATTCTTGTCAACGGTTTTATCGTAGACTCACCATGATCCAGCTGCCGGCCACCGTGATTCGAAACTATGATTCCGTCTAATCCCAGCTCAATGGCTTTTTCGGTGTCTTCCTCTGTGGCTACGCCTTTGAGTACCAATTTCCCTTTCCATTGATCTCGAATGGGTTTGATGCGTTCAGCATTCAAACGACCATTGAAGGTTTGATTCATGAACATCCCGAGATGTTTCAGGCTCAGACCGTTAGGAATGTAGGGCTTAAGCGTTTTGAACTCCGGCTGGCCGGCTAGTAATGTTTCTATCGCCCAGCGTGGCTTACCCATGATTTGAGCAATGTTTCTCGCCGACATTTTTGGCGGAATAGAAAGTCCATTTATGATTTCTTTTGAGCGGTAACCAAAGGTAGGCGTATCTGCCAAAATGATAAGAACCGGGTAATGGGCGTCGGCAGCCCTTTTGATGAGTTTATCACGTAATTCAGCTTCTTTAGGGTGGTAAAGCTGAAACCAGGCATTGCCCTCTGTGATGTCTGCAATTTTTTCAATACTGGCGGTCCCAACGGTACTTAGAGTATAGGGAATGTTATAGTCGAAAGCCGCTTTGGCGAGAATTTCAGATGCCTTCGGCCAAATTAGTCCTTGCAAACCAATAGGTGAAATACCAAAAGGTGCAGAATAGGTTTTCCCAAACAATTCTGTGTCAAGCGATATGCCCTGATAGTCCCGAAGGTAGTATGGTCTCAATTGTACATCTCTGATCTCCTTGGTATTTCGTCTTAGATTTATTTCAGCATTACAGCCGCCATCAAGGTATTCGAACGCAAACCTTGGGATACGTTTTTTAGCTTTTTCTCTCAGAAAGGGAATGTCAGGATATTCGGAGTTGTACTTTTCTTCCATCTTTTAATTTATGTATTCGGCATTCAGGCCTTTATAAATATCATAGAATATCTCAAAGCTAAGGCTTATTCGATATTTATGGCAAAGCTCAAACAAGCTGTTCATAAAACTGTTCTTCTCTATGATACATTACACAATTATATGCCTAAAGGGCTGCCCGCATTAACCTTTTGACAATGTCAAGGTAGGTGTTTTTGACCTGCAGAAAATTATCGGGTCGGGAGTTCATAAAGACAATGGCCGCTGTTCTTGTTTTTGGGTCAAAGCTTACAACTGTGGCTACGCCCGGATCTCCTCCCGTATGTGATGGAAAATGAGGAATAAATCGGTAGTAAAGGAAATTTTCCATTTCGTTATAATTCCATGCAATAGCCTGATGCTTCTGAACAGACGGGTATTGTATTTTCAAAAACTCTTTCACGGTTTCCGGTTTGAGAAACTGTATGCCATTGGATAGACCATCATTGAGAAAAATTTCCAGGAAACGGGCGTAGTCAGAAACCGTAGTTCTTAATTGACCATCGGGAAAATCAGGATATCCGTAGTGTAGCAAAACTTCCGGTGTACCTTTTTTTACAGGTTCGTGCGGGCGGGCGATGTTTTCATGTGGAATATCCCGCAAAAACCAGTAAGAATTGGTCATGCCCAGGGGCTCAAAAAAGTCTTCATACATGTATTGTTCAAAAGGTTTACCACTCAGCTCCTGAATAATATAGCCTAAAATAACGTATCCCATATTGCAGTAGTCCCAATGATTGCCGGGCTTTTTGGTGTGGAAGTTTGTGTTCTCATTATAGTACTGGCCACCTTTCAGAAAGTAGCCGGGCACAAATTCTGCCAAAGGAATTGGAGAATCTCCGCCCTCTTCGATAGTGTAAAGTGGATCCAGGGTGTCCCAATCATCTTTTAAAGAAGAAGTATGAGATAGCAACATTCTTGATGTGATTACCTCCTCGGGGAAATTGGGGTTTCTGATCTCAAAAGGTAAGTAAAGGTTAATATCGGCGTCTATATCCAGTTTCCCCTGATCAGCCATATGCATTATGGCAGTGGCTGTCACTGGTTTTGAGCTGGAAGCAATCATGAAAAGGGTTTCGTCATCAACTGGCTCGTTAGTTTCTACATTTTTTACACCATAGCTTTTATGCCAAGAGAGTTTACCATTTTTGTGATATGCCGCTTGCATACCCACTACCTCTGCTTTATCCACCTTGTTTTGGATATAACTATTCAGGGCTTCATCTCCGGGTTTGGGTAATATCCGGGTACAGGAGTTAATGAATAGAAGTAGTACAAGTGTGACAGATCTAATTTTCATAAAATTGGCTTTAGTTATGAGACAGTACAACAGATGCTGACCCCTACCAATTTTTATGGGATATGGACCTCTGACCGAAAAATACCGAACTTCGAGGGATATCTTTGTGTTAACATTCCGACTAAAAAACAGACAAAACCGAAAGAATGAAGATTGTTGTTTCTCCTGCCAAAACGCTTGATTTTGAGACTCCACTACCTACTCAGGAATACAGTTTACCTCGATTCACTGAAGAAATAGAAACCTTAAACGAGGTTTTGAAAAAGAAGTCTCCGAAGAAGCTTTCTGATCTTATGAGCATTTCAAAAGCGTTGGCTGAGCTGAACAGGGAAAGAAATCTGACCAGAACTAATGAATATACTCCGGAAAACTCTCGTCAGGCCGTTTTTGCTTTCAAAGGAGACGTTTATCTAGGACTGGATGCCTACAGTTTAAATGAAAATCAAATTCATCAAATGAATGATAAGCTTCGGATCTTATCGGGTTTGTATGGTTTGCTGAAGCCTTTGGATTTAATTCAACCTTATCGTTTGGAGATGGGTACTTCACTAAAGGTGGGACGCAAACCCAATCTGTATAAGTTTTGGGATAAGAAAATCACTGAAGCTCTGAATGAAGAAATGAAAGATGGCGAACCTCTGATCAATCTGGCCTCACAAGAGTATTTTGGGGCTGTAAAACCGGAGTTATTGAAAGGTCCATTAATCACCCCTGTTTTCAAAGATTATAAAAACGGTGATCTTAAGATCATCAGTTTCTTCGCCAAAAAAGCCCGTGGTCTGATGACCCGTTTTGCCATCGTTAAAAACATCAATGCTCCTGAAGACCTTAAAACGTTTAACTATGAAGGCTACGAGTTTGATAACAAACTTTCAGATGAGAAGGAGTGGGTTTTTGTGAGGTAGTCTGCTTAAAAATATGCCCTATTTGCGTAGTAGGCTACTGAACCAGCGATAAAGAAAATTGCTGCAAATACTAAGCAGGTTATGGCTGTTTGTGTGAACATTGATCGAGACTCTGAAAAGATTATTTTTTTGTTTTTTTCGATTAATAAAACCCCACATGTCCTGTTATCTATTCTGGGAAAGGCTGTTGGATCCATGAAAATTGAAATAGTATCGCCTACTAAAAACTGATCTCTCATTGAGAAATGCTTGAATTGAGAAGGAATGGCAAAAGTTTCGTTTCTTCCTTGAAGCTTGAAATCAAGATAATAAGTTGATCCGGAACGTGAACCAAGGTATCTTGGATCGGGATCTGAAAAATAGTTTACCCTTACCGAAGTAAGTATGCCCTCAATTTTATCTAAATCTGATATCTTGAAGTTAGAACGGTAAAATCCCAAACAACTGTAAAGAATTAAAAGTAAGGTTAAACAATAGCAAACATTTCTGGCGATAGTCGCTCTCTTTTTTATTGACATGTGGGGTTATTTGGATATTCCCCCAAATTAATTCTTCCTTAATGTGTTATACTATTTCTTTGCTACTTTCTTATAAACCCATTCCATCAGAAAGCAAATTGCAATAATCCCCGCCGCTACCAGCACACCGGTTTTATTATCAGAGAATTCCTGCTGAATAAGGGCGGCCAGAGCAGTCAGGCATAAAATAAAACCTGTCATGGGCAGCCATCGGGAGGCTTTGATTTCTCTTGAAAGCTTGTAGCCGCTGTAATTGACAACAGCGAACACGATCAAAAAACCAATACTCCCGGCCGTAGAAATACTCTCCAGCTCAAGGGTGTTGACCAGCACCAGAGTAGCTATTGTGGTGATGATCAGACCCACTGGCTGATTCCAGAGTTTGTAGGTCAGTTGATGTGGCAATTCGTCATCCTCCGCTATTTCATAACTTACCCGACTGCCACCGTACAATGAAGCATTGATAGCCGAAAAGGTAGAAATCAAAGCGGCAATAGTCATAATTGTAAAGCCAACCTGGCCAAGAACCGGCCTGGCCGCAGAGGCTAAAACATATTCTTCGGCTTCCTGAATTTTCTCAAAAGTTAACGAACCAACGGTTGCAAATGCGATAATGACATAGAGTACCACCACAAAACCTACTGAAATGTAATAAGCCCTGGGCACGTTGATTTTCGGATTTTCAATATCGGGGACGGAGTTGGCAATGAGTTCAAAACCCTCATAAGCTACGAAAATGACCATGCCCCCGGAGATAATGGTGAGAGGAGCTTCCCAACTCCCGGGATTTAATTGAGCCAGGTGGTTTTGCTGTGTTAAGCCATAAATGCTGACTCCAATAAACGCTATCAGGATGATCAGTTTTACGAAAACTGCCACCGATTCAATTTTACCCACCACCTCAACACTGTAATAGTTAATCACTGTCGCCAGGATCACCACGGCACTGGCGAAAATGTGAAAATCTACCTCTTCTGAAATCATGGTTAGCAGGTTTGGGGCATAGGAACCAAACGCTGAGGCGTAAAGCCCCAACATAATGATATAGCTAACCCACAGAAGGTTATTGATGCCTCCGGCAAAAATGCTTTTCCCGAAACCCTCATTGACAAAACGCACTGTGCCACCTGAGTCCGGGTAAGCGATTGATAGTTTGGCATAGCTATATGCGGTGATCAAGGCCAGTAAACCGGCCAGCAAAAAAGCGAGAGGGGTGGCTCCTTTAGCTAATGTAACTGCCAGACCTAAAACCGCAAATATACCACCGCCTACCATGCCTCCGATACCGATAGAGACGGCATCTTTCAGCCCGATCTTGCTGCTCATCTACAGGGAGAAAAGTGTCTTAGGAATCACATGAAAAGTGGTTTTTGCCGCTTTATGCTGAATATCTTCGATACTCACCATTTCAGAAGTATGAACCGTGATTTCAGTTGGAAAATCATTCCCTGAAACCATGACATCTTTAATTCCTTCAATTTCAAGAATTGCATTTTTAAGGATGTCTAACTCCTCTTCGGTTTTGGCATTGGTTTCGAAGGTTTTACCGTGATTGCCAGGGATAACGTTGTCTGATATGATACTCATGACTGTATTATTTTAAGTGTTACATACAGGCTTGTGGCCACTTCGGGTCATAAGTCTTCTTTATATAATAAACGTTGTTTGCCTGACATCGGTTTATTTCAAAAACCGATAAGTCAACTTTACCAAAAAGATATTATTGGCCTGCTGGCCAAAGAGGTTTGAAAACAGGTTTTGATTCAAAGTCTGCTCCCAGTAGTCTCCTGTATCTGGGGTATTGCCCTGGCTCCATACAAGATAAAGTTCTGAGCCGGCTTTATATTCCCAGCGGGCTACCAGGTTTGACCTGAACTGCATGAAATTAAAATTGGGGTCCCCAAAGCTGTAATCAGTTTCTCCATCACCGTTTTCATCAATCATAAAACTCCCATCTTGTTCGGTTATCTGGCTGCTGGTAAACCGGTGAAAACGATCTTCATAACTTTTATTAAGCGGGTCTTTTACATACCCATAGCCTTCGTATTCCGGTCGTGTGATGAATGGTTGGCCGTAATATTGGAGCGTCAAATCAGGAGTAATATTATAATTCAGTCGCAGCGTATAACGCCATGTATTTTGATTTACTGAGCTTACAATGGTGCGTGTTACATCTCCGTAAGAAACCTGACTGACGTATTGATCCTGTTTACGGTAGGAGTGATTATAACCGGTAGAGAGACTCACGCTCATGGCATCTATTGGCTGAGCAGACAGCGTAAAGTTGACATTCGTAAAATTCATAACGGCATCTTTTCCAACGAAGTAGCTTCCTTGGGCGAAAGCCTGAATTTTCTTTCGCTGATCTGAATTGATATAGCCCCATTGACCAAAACCCGGAGGTCTTCTTATCGCAGACCCACCACGTAAAGCATTATTTGAAACATCAAAAGTGTTCCAGTTTAGCCCACTACCCATGCTCCAGTTGTTTTGAAAAGTGGCGTGAGCATTGACATTGAAAAGTTGGAACATCAATTTTCCGTCAAAATCCCATTTGAAAAAATGATTATAGTTTATTCGGGCATTTCGGAATTTCCCGAAGGATTTGGGATATCTGAAGCCCGCCCAGGTAAAATGATTGATTTCGTTGGCTGTTTGCATAAAGCCTATATCATTTAATTCCAGTTCAGGAGAGCGGTAAGTCACTCCGCTGTCAAAATTAAAAACCCGGCCTTTTTCTCCCTTGCCTGTTCCTCCACTTTTGCCGATTCTGATGGTTCCTCCTGAACCGGTAAGAGATGTTCTTGTGGGGTCTACTGAGGGCCGGTCTGAGTCAGGTCGTTGAAACAAATGCTCGAAGGAGGTTTGGGTGTTGTAAATTTTTTCGGCAGTGCCGGTAACATGACTAAAAATGGCTGATCCTTTGATGTAGTACGTTCTGTTTTTCCAATAGTGAAGAAGATCAAAACCTCCGGTAAAAGCGTCATTATGTAGCAAATCATTTAAGTTACCTTTTCTATTGACCGATGTCAAAATGCCACCAATTACCGTTTCACCTCCTTTGATATCTTTCTGAATCCGGCTTACGAAGTAATTGGTCTGTGGTTCTACGATCTCCGTTCGTTCTGAGTTTTCGCCTTTAATGGTCGCTATTTCTTCCTGCGTCACACTTTCCAGAATTCCTATACTCCAGCCATTTTTGCTTTTGCCGCTAAATTTTGCCGCTCCCAGAATGGAGGTGTTTTGTGGTACATCGGCGTATTCGCTATCCGTCAAGTCTGGGTAGGAGTGAGGTGAGCTGCCGATTCTTCTTGAGTAAAATAGAAGGTCAGAGTCATAGTCACCTCCGGCCTGAGAACCGGTGAGTTCGTATTCAAAAATGTTTCGGCTTTCAATGAAGAACGGACGACGCTCCTGAAAGAAATTCTGAAAACCATCGATTCGTACTTGAGAAGGATCTGCTTCCACCTGCCCGAAATCAGGGTTGATTGTAAAATCCAGAATCATGTCGCTGGTAACGGCCACTTTGCCATCTACACCAGCGGTGATGTTACTGCTTTTACCAGTCTGAAAAGGGTTTCCGGCCTGGGCAGGTCCTCTTTCCAATTTAGCTACTGTATACGGAGCAATCTCAATTTGTTTTTGCGGTTTCACGTCCTCAAGACCATGCAGCTCTGCAAAACCACTGACCCAGACACCGCTGCTCTGGGGAATGGGTTGAAAGATGGAACGCTCCTGATTTCTGAACAATATTCGTTGAATCTGAAAGCCCCAGACTTTATCCGGGTTTTTCCCGAAACGCAACTGACTAAGCGGGATTTTCACCTCGGCGGTCCAGCCTTCTTCGTCAATATTGGTTTTGGCTTGCCAGATAGGGTTCCAGCTGGAGTCCCAGTTGTTTCCATTATTAGAAATAAACTCTTCGCCCCTTACACCTGAGGCTGAAATGGTGAAAGAGAAAGCCGACCGAAGGTCATGATAGCTGTCAATATTGATTTCAACCCAATCTCCTGGAAACTCATCCCGGCGGCTCATTCGCTGCACTATGCTGTCTGGCTCCGCATCATAGGCACGGTAAGCGACATACAGGTATTTATCATCATAGATGATTTTGAACTTCGTTTGGTAGGTGGGTTCTTTACCTTCAAAGGGGCGATAACCGATAAAATCACCACCGCCCCATTCTACTGCTTCCCATTCAGGTTCGGTCGGGACACCATCCAGTTTGATGCTACCTGATGAGAGTTTTTGGGTATAATATTTTTTCTTTTTGATGTCTTCAATCGAGGTGTTTTCTTGTGAAAATGACAGGAATGAATATAGCAAGGCCAGTAAGCCTAGGGTTAAAATTCTCATAAAGTGTAATAGCTTTTGGTTGAATAGTCTTGAGTTTTTCAAGAACGCTGCAAGTACGTTTTTCTTATGATGCCCATTTCTTAAAGAATTATAAAAAGCCTTAAATGGCTCGAAATGGGTGATGAGAATGTGTGAAAAATTGAGCCTTTCTGATCAAAAGAAAGGCTCAATTAGCATTATTTCGCTTTACGGATAAGAATATCGCCGTTCATAGTTTTCATGGTGATTTCAGCACCACCAGAACCTATTTTTCCCATAGTCCAGCCACTTTTTTTGATTTTGTGCAGTCCGTTTTCAGTACTTTTTTGCATTGGAGGTACAGTTTTGTCAAGATTAATTTCAAAATCACTGTACATTTCACCGCGTTCGCTCTGTACTTTCACATTGGCTTTCAGAGACGCCGGGAAAGTAATGTCCACATTGCCATTAAGCGTGGTAAAAGCCATAGGCGAGCTGATATCCGTGCTCCTGAAATTACCTGTGATATTGCCGTTTACGGTAGAGGTAATCGCCGAACCACTTACATCTTTCATTGAGATGCTTCCATTAACATTGCCAAGCTCCAGATTGCCATTCACATTTGTGGCAGAAACATCTCCTGAGTTAACGGTCCGAACTTTCAGGTTGAAGTTTTTCGGCACGGTTACTTCGAGAACCAGTTTTTGATTCGGGTTATGGGAGCGTACACTAACGGAATTGTCTTGCTCTTCGGCTGTCACCTCAAAGCCTTTGTTAGTACTTATTCGTCGCATACCATCTTCACGTACGTGTTCTTTTGTGTAGTTATCCGCTTTAACTTTGGTTACAACTGTTACCTCGTTGACATCTGCCCCTTTTACGTGAATAGATCCATTGACCAGATTAACATTCAGCATTCCCACAGTACCAGGTTTTGAAAGCGGAATGGTCAGTTTTTCGTCCTGAGAGAAACTTTGAAAAGTGATAATGCTACAGAGTGTAATAGTTAAGAATTTTAGCTTTTTCATAATTTGTATTTTTTAAGACTTTTGTTTGATATAAACGTTTCCGTTAAAGGTTTCAAAATGCAACTGTGAGCCCCCATTACCTATTCTGAATCGGGTGTTTGACTCCAGTTTATACCGAATGGTATTGTCATTTTCTTTTATGTTTTTACTCACGGTAGTTGGTAACATTGTTACCTCGGGGAAATCAGTGAAAAGCTCACCGTTAAAGCTTTTGTAGTCGCAGTCGGCAGAGAGGTTTTGGGGATAGAAAACAGTAAGATCGCCATTCAAAGTATAATAACTTGATTCGCCCTTTGGCTGGCTCGCGTAAGTAATGTCTACATCGCCATTTACGGTATGGGCATAGGTGATGCCGCTAACGTTTGTCAAAGAAATGCCGCCGTTTACATTATGAATTTTCAATTTTCCGTCAACATTCCTGACTAATACTTCTCCGTCATTCACCGTAACGGCAACCAAATTCAGCGACCTCGGCACTTTTACTTTGAACTCCAAATGATAGGTGTATTTAATCTCTTTGTGTTCCCAATTGCGATAATTTCTATCTGGTCGTGAATCACGAGGCTCTTTGATAAATACAATCAGACTATCAGTTTTTTGATCAAAGTTTAGTTTAAATTCTTCCTTAGCTTTTGCCAGTTCATTGGCGTTTTCGGCTATCAGTTTTTTATCAATCTCCAGAAGGATTCTGTTGCCATCATAGCCTTCGACATCAATGCTTCCAAAGACATTATAGATGGCCAGGGTACTTCCGTCGACGACATCAAACTGCCTGCTGATGTGCTCTTCAAAGACCCTTTCCTGGGCCGGAGATTGCTGGCATGTCGCCAGCAACCCTACGATAATCATTAATTTTAGCTTTTTCATAATTTGTGTTTTGAGTAATAGTTATAAGTAAATTCTTCAAACCAGACCTTAAACTTCGAGGCCGGTTATGGTTTCTTCGAGCTTTTCTTTTACGGTTTCGTTCAAACCGTTTTGTTTAAGTAATTGCTTAATGTATTCGATAGAACGCTTCTCCTGCAGTTGGGTCATCACATCGGCCAGAGCTACCTGCACCAGAGGCGACTCCTGTGTGATGATGGACTGCACCAGGCCTTCTCTCACTTTTGGATGTTCGGCAAATTCTACCAGGGCTTCCAGTGTTGCCAGGCGAACATTAACATTCTCATCCTGATTAAGCGTGGTGAGCAGGGCATCTATCACTTTTTCATCCACGTCGGTAATTTCTCTAGTGTAGGAGACTGCTTTCATACGTTCTGAAGCCATGGGGTTTTCAAGCATTGAAATCATCATGAGCTGCTTCATTTCTTCTACTTCATGGCCCAGTTGCTGAACTTTATCGTTTGTAGCCAGATCATCGGAGTTTTTTCGTCCGGCATAAAAGCCAATAGCAGAGGCTACCGCAAAAACGATTAAGGCATATGACCAGCTAAAACTTGCTTTGGAGTCAAAGAGACTTTTAATCCTGTCCAAAAACGAGGTTATCGTCACTTTTTCATTTTCTCGTTTTTTGAAAGTTCGCAGCATTTCATTAAAACCTTCTTTCATTTCAGGGCTGACCTCGGGAACAGGAATTTGATTCATGCCAAGCCAAATGGCTCTGGTGGCCTCAAAGTCGGCCTGCATTTCTGCTGAGTTTTGCAGATCCTCCTGAAAACGTTTTGCTTCCTCCGGGTTCAGCCTGTTCTCTAAAAAATCAATGAAACGGGCTTCTGATTCTGATGACTGATATGCGTTCATATTGATTTTTGTAAATACATTTTTTTTAATTCTTTCATCGCCCTGTGCACCTTTACTTTTACGTTGGTTTCGGTGGTGTTGAGCACTTCGCTTATTTCTTTATAATTGAGCTCCTGATATTTGCTCAGTACTAAGATTTCTTTGTTTTCGGGTTTTAGTCTGTTCAGCATTCGGTTTAGTTTCTCGGACTCATGCTTTTGTTCCAATATCTCATCAGCGGCCCGCTCAGCTATATTTTTAGCTATCTCGCCAATGTTTTCATGATAGTCTACTTTGTTGTTTTTCCGGAAAGTATCTTTTATCAGGTTGCGTGTGAGATGATACATCCAGGTTTTAAATTCGCCATTGCCTTTATAGGTATGGCGGTATTTTAACATTCGGTAAAAAACGGTCTGCACCAAATCTTCGCTAAAAGCTCTTTGTCCGGTCATTCTGAAAACAAACCCGAAAAGAGCATTATGATGCCGTTCGAATAGCAAACCCATTTTGTCAAGGTCGCCGGCTTTTACGCTTAGCATGATGTTGTTATCTGAAAGAACTTCCAAAGGGTATAAGTTTTGAGCTTTGATAGGGTAAACTTAGTCAAAGGCAGAAGGTTACAGATTTTTTTATTTTTTTTTGACTCCTTCTAAATAGAAACGGACATGCTTAAGACCACAAGGCATGCTTTAAAGTAATTCTGATACACTTTAGCTGTCCAAAAAAAGTGTAAGAAAGGTTCTGAATTCATTAGACTTATTTAGGCTCTGTTTTGTATTCAGAGTGATATCGTCGAAAATACATCTCCTTTTTGACCTGATTTTCAAAAAATGGAAAGCAGTGTTTGAAAAATAAATTTCTAAATTGATCCACCTAACTGAACTCAACCCTCTATGAAATTAAACCATTCTTTAAAATTATTTTTTTGTCTTTTGTTAATCAGTCTGAGCTCCCATGCTCAGGAGAGCGTTCAACTAATATTGCCGGAGGGTTTTCAATCTGAAGTTTTAGGAAAAGATCTCGGTAAAACCCGGCATTTGACCGTTACGGATCAAGGGGTGATTTATCTTAACCGGAGTAAACTGGCAGAAGATGGTTCCAGCCTGTTGATGATCAAAGAAGGAAAGACCAAATCTTTTGGCTCTCTACCCGGCACCGGCGTTGAACTCCATAACGGTTACCTCTACGCTTCTTCCAATTCAGCAATTTATCGCTACCCTCTGAACAGCGATGGCGAAGTTGCCGACACCGAGCATCCGGAGCTGATCGTTTCAGGCTTAGCTGATCATGGACGCGATAATGCCAAACCTTTTACTTTTGATGGGAAAGGGAATCTTTATGTCACTATAGGAAGCTGGAACGACCCCTGCCGCGATGAAACAGGAAAAGGGATTATGCCCTGCACAATTCTGGATTCGGCCGGAGGCGTCTGGCAATTCTCTACGGATCGGACAAACCAGCATTTTGAAGACGGGAAACGTTATGCCACCGGTGTGAAAAACGCAGTGGCACTCACCTGGAATCATCAGACTCAATCTCTTTTTACGGCTGTTCATGGCCGAGGTCAGTTTCACGATAAGTACCCTCAGTATTACACGGCTCAGCAAAGTGCCGAGTTGCCGGCAGAAACCCTTTATGAACTTCAGTATGGAGATGATGCCGGTTGGCCATATATCTATTATGATCAGTTTCAAAAGAAAAAAATTCAGGCTCCGGAGTATGGAGGGGATGGTAAAAAAACAGGAGGGGAAAACGCTCTAGACCCGCTCGTGGCCTTTCCGGCTCATTTAGGGCCGAACGATCTCCTTTTTTATACAGGGAAAATGTTCCCGAAGAAATACAGGAACGGAGCCTTCGTTGCTTTTCATGGTCAATCGCCTGAGCTCAAAAAAGGTTATCTGGTAGCTTTTGTGCCTTTTAAAAAAGGAAAGCCCAATGGAAAGTGGGAAATCTTCGCCGACAATTTCGCGGGGGTTGACCTTGCCGTACCAACGGGCCCGATTCAACATCGCCCCTGCGGCCTAGCCCAAGGGCCTGACGGAGCTCTTTATGTGTGTGACGACCTTGGTGGCACACTTTTTAAAATCACTTACGAAAAGTAATCAGTTCAGCTATGGAACAGTCTCGCAGAAATTTCATCAAAAAAACCGCAACCGGAGCCGCAGCCTTGTCCTTCGGTGGGGTGTTGTCAGGATTTTCACCTAAAAGCTACGGTCGTATTTTGGGTTCCAATGAAAAAATCGTTGTGGCCAGCATGGGTGTCAATAGTCGGGGGCTTGCGGTGGCCCAGAATTTTGCATCGCAAAAAGACTGTGAAGTATTGCACATATGTGACGTGGATAGCCGTGCGGCCCAAGTCTGCATAGAAGCCGTCACCAACATCCAGTCAAAAAGCCCCAAAAATACTCCTGATTTTAGAAAGGCTCTGGAAGACAAAGATGTGGATGTGCTCATTGTAACGGCTCCGGATCACTGGCATGCTCCTGCTGCCTTGCTGGCCTGCTCTGCAGGTAAACATGTCTATCTGGAAAAGCCCTGCAGTCACAATCCTCATGAGGGAGAAATGTTAGTGGAAGCAGCGGCCAGGTACAAACGGGTACTGCAAATGGGCAATCAACGCAGAAGCTGGCCCAATGTGGCCGCCGGCATCAAAGAGCTCCACGAAGGGGTCATTGGCCGACCGTATTTTGCCAAGACCTGGTATACGAATAACCGGGCGTCCATCGGAATTGGTAAAGAAATCCCTGTGCCTGAATGGCTCAATTATGATCTATGGCAAGGCCCGGCTCCCCGAAAGCCTTTCAAAGACAATCTCATTCATTACAACTGGCATTGGTTTTGGCACTGGGGCACCGGCGAAGCCCTCAATAACGGCACCCACATGGTGGACCTGGCCCGCTGGGGACTTGGAGTTGATTTCCCAATAAAAGTCAATTCTGCCGGTGGTCGATATCGTTACCAAGACGACTGGGAGACGCCCGATACACAGGTGATTAATCTTGAATTTGACAATCAATCGATGATCACCTGGGAAGGCCGTAGCTGCAATGGCAAATACGACGAAGGGGAAAGTGTAGGTGTGATTTTCTACGGTGAAAATGGCTCCATGCAAATTCAAAGTGGAAACGATTACAAGGTTTTTGACCTCAAAAATAACCTTGTCAAAGAAGTCAAAAACGATTTTGTGATTGACCCCAGAAACCTGCAAAACCCCTCGCAACAGCTGGATGCCTTGCATATTCGTAACTTTTTTGACGGTATCAGACAAGGCACGCCTGTCATTTCAGACATTGACGGCGGTCACAAAAGCACCTTGCTGGTACAACTGGGGAACATTGCCCAACGTACCGGCCATACTCTAAACATAAACCCCAAAAACGGACGTATTCTGAACGACCCGGAGGCGATGAAGCTGTGGTCAAGGGAGTATGAGCCTGGGTGGGAACCTAAAGTTTAAGGCTTGCAGCAGTCAGCTTTTTTAATCTGTCCCATTTTAATATCTAACCTATGAAACCTGAAAACACCTTCATTAGTCAACGCCTGCATTCACTGGATGCTCTGCGGGGTTTTGATATGTTTTGGATCATTGGGGGAGAAGGGTTGGTGCATGCCATGGCAAAAATCACCGGAGCCCCTTTTTGGCTCTCCTTTTCAGAGCAGCTGGAACATCCCTATTGGGATGGTTTCACGGGCTACGATCTCATTTTCCCTCTCTTTATTTTTCTGGCAGGGGTTTCTACGCCATTCTCTGTGGGTAAGGCTCTGCAATCTGGTCAACCAAAAAGCAAAGTGCTACAGCGTGTGCTGAGGCGGGGATTGATTCTGCTCATTCTGGGGGTAATTTATAATAATGGTTTGGAGCTGAGACCGCTGTCAGACATCCGGTTTATGAGCGTGCTAGGGCGTATCGGTATTGCTTATGCTCTGGCCAATGTTCTCTATCTGTATGTCAAAGAAAAGTGGCTCATCTATTGGTTTGGCGGTCTGCTGATTGGCTACTGGCTCATTCTCAAATTCACATCGGCACCCGGTTTCCCTATGGGTGATCTCACCATGGAAGGCAATTTTGCTTCGTATGTAGATCGCACCGTTTTGCCTGGGAAACTGAGTCGTGAAATTCATGATACGGTGGGTTTGTTCAATAATATCCCGGCCATATGCAATGCTCTGGCGGGTATTATCACGGGCCTTTATATCAAAAATAAAACCGTAACTCCGACCCGAAAGGCCGTAACTATGGCCGTCTTTGGCGTCGCCTCCATCGTCATTGCTCAGGTTTGGAATCTGGATTTTCCGATCAATAAGAACCTTTGGTCCAGTTCTTTTGTGATGCAGACAGTGGGCCTTAGCCTCCTGCTGTTTGCTCTGTTTTACTATATCATTGACGTGCTGGGTTATCAGAAATGGTCTTTCTTTTTGCAGGTGATCGGCATGAACTCTATTCTGATTTATATCTCGGGCAAATTCATCAACTGGCGTTACACCACCGAAGCTCTTTTTCAATGGCTGATGCAGCTTTCTGGCGAAACTTATGCTATTCTGACTTCTGCTATTTGTTTGTTGGTGATCAAATGGCTATTCCTGAAATTCCTTTACGACAAACGAATTTTCCTACGCGTTTAATATGAAAATAGAAATATTAAAAGATCCCAAAGTCATGGGTCAGGCAGCCGGTGAGGTTGCGGCCAAAGTCATCAAGGCCAGCCTTTCAGAAAAAGGGTTTGCCAATATTATTTTGGCTACTGGTACCAGTCAGTTTGAGACCTTAAACCGACTTGTCGATGAGCCGGGCATCGACTGGAGCAAGGTCACCCTCTTCCATCTGGATGAATATCTGGGACTGCCTATTACGCATGGAGCTAGTTTTCGGAAATATCTGCTGGAACGGTTTGTCAATCAGGTCAGTCCTTCGCTCAAACAGGCTCATCTTATCGATGGAGAAGCCGACGCCACCACAGAATGTGCCCGACTGGGTGCCCTGATTCAGACTCATCCTATTGACGTTGCGTTGGTAGGCATTGGCGAGAACGGACATTTGGCTTTCAATGATCCTCCGGCTGATTTTGAGACAGAGGAACCCTATATTGTTGTCAACCTGGATGAAGCCTGCCGCAAGCAGCAATTCTCTGAGGGCTGGTTTGAAAGTATGGAAGCCGTGCCCCGTCAGGCCATCAGCATGTCTATTCGCCAGATCATGAAATCGGCAAAAATCATCTGCTCAGTACCCGATGAACGCAAAGCGGAAGCCGTACGAAATAGTCTCAATGAAGTCGTTTCACCTGAATACCCGGCCAGCATTTTACAGCAGCATCCCGATTGTGAGTTGTTTTTGGATGAGGGGGCGGCGGGGAAGTTATGATTGCGACAAGTATTAGCTATTTGGTTAAAATATCCCATCTTGTGAAACATTCCTAACAAGATATGGTAAAGCATGAATTTAGAACTTTTTCAAATCTAATTCCTAAAAAATGAGTATCGAACGTATTAGACAGTTCATCAAAGAGAAAGCAGAGCAATTCGGTGCGAAACATGAATCATTTGTTTTCCGAGACAACACTGAAATTAGCTTTACAACCAATACTCCTGGAGCATATTTAGGGCTTGTTGAATTTGAAGAGGGTAACTCAGGTGTATACCACGACTTTTCTTTTGTTATTTTTCCTTCAGACACAGAAGTCAACAGTTTAATTGTAACATTAGGAATTGGTTCGCAAGGCTTTAAAAACGACTATAATTTAGCTACTTATCCAGGCTTAAGACGGCTTTTTAAAAAACTAACAAATGAAGTAGGGTATTGCAAAACGGATTTTTCTGATATTGAAAGTAGTCTACCAAAAAAGTTTATTGATTTGATTGAAAGCGATTATCTAAAAAAATCAATAGTAAAATATAAAGAAGTTCTTCCTGCATGCCAAATCGTCAAAGACCCAGAAAGCGAAGAAGGAAAACAAATTATTGCAGCCTTTGTAGCTGGTTATGCTAAACTTAGAGATTGGCCGACTAATAAAGACCACAGAAAAGCAGTCTCAGAAGCTTTAGAGCCCTTTTTAAAGACAGAAACAATTGATAATACAGACGAAGTACAAAATCTCTTAATCGAAAGAAGGTACATAGTTCTTCAGGGACCTCCTGGTACTGGTAAAACAAGAACCGCAAAAAGTGTTGCAGCCAAAATAGGAGCGAAAACCTTCTTCACTCAATTTCACGCAGAGACAAGCTACTCCGATTTTATTTACGGAATCAGACCTGATACAGAAAACGAAGAACTGAGATATAAAGAAACTTTAGGCAGCTTCTCAGAGGCTTTGAAATATTCCGTTGACCATACCACTGAAAAAGTCACCTTAATAATTGACGAAATAAACAGAGCCAATCTCTCCAATGTATTGGGTCCTATTTTTTATCTATTTGAACATAAAATGGATGTTTCGAATGTTGAAATTGAAATTGCCCCAAATTTTAAAATAACGAAACTGCCCGAAAACTTTACTGTGATTGCTACTATGAACACTGCTGACAGGAGCTTGGCTGTTGTTGACTTTGCACTAAGAAGACGTTTTGCCTGGTATACACTTAAACCAAAAGTTATAAAGTCGAAACAGTTCTTTAAGGAGGACTTCAGCAGAATTCAGGAAATATTTGACTGGTATGCATCAAGTACCGAACTAAACTTGCAGCCGGGACAAGGCTATTTTATTGCAGACACCGAAGAAGAAATGAGAAATCGTATTCGTTATGAAATATTCCCTTTGATTAAAGAGTATTTACAAGAAGGTCTTTTGCGAAATGCTAAAGAAGAGTTTAATAACTATTTCTCAACAAGAATTAATCTATCTCTTTTCGAATGACAAAACCAATAGATATTTTTTGCGAAATTCCGTGCTTAACTGAACAATCAAAACAGTTAGGTGGAGTTGCATTGCAAAAAAAGTGGTTCAAGTCAGCAGACAAAAGAATTATTGGTCAATACCTCCAAAAATTTATTGATTACAACTCTGAGCAATTTAAATTTCTAGGTGTTCAACCATATATAATTGGTTCAGACCAAAGCACAGCACTAGCATTCCGTTCTTCTGGTTTTATTGGCTCTATTCCTTTGAGAGCTTCGGACACTGGAAAACAAATTGGTGATTTTGTAGTTGTGCCTCGGTTCACCGGACGAGATAGATTCGAGGACTATATTGAAATTTTAAACCTACTTGGAACCGAAATTAGTCCAGAGGTAATTGACAGTTTACCATTAGCATCAGGTAAGAATTTCAGACCTCCTCTGTATTTAGAGGCTGTAAAATTTATTGCAGCTCTTGAAAAATTGACAATGAGACCGTGGAGAAAGTTTGACAATATTGAAAAAGTCTCAAGCCAGCCTACTGGTCAAATAAATTGGACGAAATATTTAAACAACGAATTCAAAGTAGAAAATAGATTGAAATTTCCAGCAAGAACAAATGTGTTGAGTGAATTTCATTCCGAGTATTCGGAAATTAGATATGTCTTTGACTTATGTAGAAATGAACTACTTTCAGCCAACACACCACAGAGAATTAAGAACACTCTGCGAACAAAATTGAGTTTCCTTGAAGAACGTTTATATCATCATAAACCAAAAGCAACCAATAAAATCACAATCCGATTTTCCGATAGTCCGACCGTTAAAGCTTGCAAGGAACAAGCCAATAAGATTTTAAACTTTAACCTTGTAGACAGTACCGCTTGGCGGGTAGACTTTTCAGATGTATTCGAGAAATTCATTCAACGTATTTTCAAAGAAGCTGCAAAAGAGACCGGAGGACGGCTTTATTCAAACTTTAAGTTTCATTCTAGGACATCGAAGCATTACTCCTGGGAACTCAAACACATCGAGCCAGACGCTATCTTTCAAAAAGAAAATTTTCTGGTCTTTATTGACGCCAAATACAAATCGAATTTATATAACAAGTTTGACCAAAGTGAAGTCCTTAAAGAAGACCATAGACATGACTTACATCAAATAATGGCCTACTCTTCATTCAGTAAGACAGATTCTAAATTTGGTTTTCTGTGTTACCCTTCAGACCAAATTGAATTAAAAAGAATTCAATACAAAAACAGAATAAACGAAGCGACAAACACAATATTAATTTTAGGAGTGCCATTAAAGAAGGACTGCATCAACGAGTCAAAACGGATGTTGACAAATGAACTTAACGAAATTGAAAAAACAATAAATGCTTAGCCTGAATGGCTTGAGCTATCATTTATTTCCTTTTTAAAAAGAGTATCTAAGTTTTTATGCACCCCAAAACCCTCCTAAAAAACGGCAAAATCATCACTCCAAATCAGATTCTGGAGCATGGGTTTATTTTGGTGGAGAATGGAAAAATTACGGCGGTGGTGGCAGGAAATCCGGAGATTTCGGATGTTGAAATTATTGATGTCAAAGGACAGTACATTTCTCCAGGTTTTATCGACATTCATTTGCATGGTGGTGGAGGTTTTGACTTTATGGATGGCACCGTGGAGGCATTTCTGGGGATTGCAGAAACACACGCACGCTACGGCACCACGGCCATGTTGCCCACTACGCTCACCTGCGAAAAGGAGGATTTGATCCAGACTCTCGAAGCCTATCAAGCCGCTGATAAAATTAACAATAAAGGTGCTCAGTTTATCGGGATGCACCTGGAAGGACCATATTTTGCTATGAGTCAGCGGGGAGCACAAGACCCCAAATTCATCAAAAATCCTGATCCCAAGGAATATAACGAGATCATTGCCAATTACCCTTTTATCAAGCGATGGAGTGCTGCCCCCGAGCTGCCCGGTGCCATTGAATTCGGGAAAACGCTGGTGAAAAATGGCATTCTGGCAGCCATAGCACACACCGATGCCATCTATGAAGAAGCTCTGGAAGCCTGGGAAAACGGCTACTCGCTGGCTACGCATTTTTACTCGGCCATGTCAGGCGTAAGTCGCCGGAATGCCTACCGCTACGCCGGGGTGGTGGAAGCTGCCTACCTCATTGACGACATGGACGTAGAAATCATCGCCGACGGCGTGCATTTACCGTCACCGCTGCTGCAGCTCATCCATAAAATAAAAGGCCCCGCCAAAACCGTTCTCATCACCGATGCCATGCGTGCCGCCGCGATGCCTGAAGGCGAATCTGTGCTGGGATCTTATAAAAATGGCACTCGTGTGATCGTGGAAGATGGTGTGGCCAAAATGCCCGAAAGAACGGCATTTGCCGGCAGCGTAGCCACTTTTGACCGGCTCATTCGCACCATGCTCACCATGGGAAAAGTTTCGCTTCAGGAAGCCATTCAAATGGCCAGCCTTACTCCGGCACGGATCATGAAAATGGATGATCGGAAGGGGTCTATTGCTGTTGGCAGGGATGCTGATTTGGTGGTTTTTGATGAGGGGATTGATGTAAAGCTTACGATGGTGGGTGGGAGAATTGTATTTCAGGGAAAATGAAAATTCTTCTGATTCGGTCAAATGAAAGAAAGTGATCACTTTTTCCACTTCTTCTCGGCTGTCCTGGCCGGACGGGCAATACTTTTTTTCGAAAAAAAAGTATTCAAAAAACATTGCCAAAATAAACTTGTACAGTCAAGTGTTCAGTTGACTTATATTTTCGGGACAGCTTTTGCCTTATGAACACTTGCCAGTACTTCAAACAGTACTTTGGCTCAACGGATGTTCATTACTATTATTCGTGTTCTCACGTACATTTAAAATGAGCCATTTGGCTCAGCCTTTTGCGTACTAGAGCATAATTTCTGCTCCGCCTTTTCTTTTGCTTTCGTCGGCGGCTTCCATGAAGGCACAGATTTCCAGAGTTTCGTTTTTGTCTACGGGGGTTATGCCGGTTTCGAAGAAATTGATCACTTCCACCAGGAGTGGATCATAACCATTGTAGGGACCCAGATGTTCGATGCCGTTTTCACCGAAAGCCATGCCTCCGTAATCCTGTTTGCCGTTTTTGATGCCACGAAAAGTGCCTATCCGTCCGTCGTTCCAGGTGGCGGCGAATACTTCCTGATCTTCGCCGATGGTTCTCCGGACACTTTTACAGCCTGTACCCATGACAGTAAAAAGCATTTCTACACCGTGAATGCCGTACCAGAACAGATCGGGGTGAGTTTTTTCAAATTTCATGGGACTATAGGTGTCGGCTCCGTTGACTCTACCAAGTTTGCCGTTTTTGACCTCTTGAACATTCGAGGCATATCGCAAAGAGGAAGATGAAAATACGGGTACTTTGTATTTTTCCGCAGCCGCAAAAATGGCTTTGGCGTCTTTCAAAGAAGCAGCAATAGGCTTGTCAATAAATGTAGTTTTACCACTTTTGAAAACCTCCAGGGCCTGCTCCAAATGTCGGCGACCATCGTTTGTTTCCAACATGACTACATCTACTTTAGTCAGCAGCTCGGCTATGGAATTAACTATTTCCACACCGTACTTTTTAACATCTTCAATATAGCCTGGAATCCGCTCGGTGCTGGAGAGAATGTCCAGACTGCCTTGCGGGTAAGCAGCAACCACTTTGTAGTTTTTAAATACTGCGTCGGCGTCCTCCTTATTCAGGGATTTTGTAAAGGCGACTGAATGCGATGTGTCCAAACCGATGATGCCGATTCTTTTGCCTACGACAACCGTATTATTCCTTCTACCGGCAAAGCTTTTTAGTGATGTAAACCCAAGTGTGGCGGTGGCCAAGGGGACTATGAAATCACGGCGTGTAAGTTTCTTTTTCATAATGGAATTAAATGATTGACCATTTTCTGATCTGATGCCCTTTGAGGGCATAGAAAACCAGATAAACGTAACAGGGGAATAGTACCCAGTAGGCGGTTTTGAGATCGAAGATATCCGCAAAATAGCCGTAAAAAAGAGGTAGAATGGCATTGCCACAAAGCCCCATAATCAAAACCGAAGCCCCCAGCTTGGTGAACTTTCCAAGCCCATCAAGAGCCAGCGGCCAGATACCCGCCCAGATCAGGGAATTGGCCAGTCCCAGCAAAACCACAAACCAGATCGAAATATCAGCGGTGTGACCCATGAAATTTACTGGTCCGGAGGTGAAAACAATCAGTATCGTAAGGATTAGACCCAGCGACGTACAGATTCTGAGGGCGGTAACCTGTGAAATGTATTTCGGGATGCAAATAATACCCAGAATGTATCCGCAAATGGTGGCTGCCAGCGTAAAAGATGGAAAAACTTTAGCCTCCATCAGTTGAATATTCATGCTGCCGGCATAGCCAATGATGGTGTCAATGGCGATCACCTGAGTACCCACATGAAGAAAAATGGCAACCGCTCCCAAAATGAGATGAGGAAATTGAAGAATGCTTGTTTTACCTGAGGTGCCACCTGCAACAGATTCATCTTCAGAATCGGTATCGATCTCGGGTAACGGAGAATAGCGTATGCCTAGTCCTAATAAAAACAAGACTATTCCAACCACAAGATAGGGCGTAATCACCCGCTGAATAAGTTCGTCGAGGGCCGCATTTCTTTCAGGACCGCTCATGGAATCCAGACTTTGAAAGAGTTCACTGTCGGTGGCCCGTAAAATAACTGCCGCAAAGACTAGCGGAGCCAATATGCCTGCCGCTTTATTGCAGATTCCCATAATACTGATTCGCTGTGCGGCCCGTTCTTTATCTCCGAGAATAGTAATGTAGGGATTGGCCGCTGTCTGTAAAATGGCCAATCCTGCCCCAAGGGTAAACAGTCCAATGAGGAAAATGAGATAGGTTCGGCCGTATGCCGCCGGGATGAAAATAAAGGCTCCTGCAGCCATAAGCCAGAAACCAACCATCATCCCTTTTTTAAAACCTACTTTTTTCAACAAATAGGAAGCTGGTACAGAGATCAGGAAATAAGAAATATAGAAGGCAAAAGCCACGAGATATGCCTGAAAATTGGTGAGTTCGCAGGCGATTTTGAAATAGGGGATAAGGATGGAATTGGCCCAGGAGACAAATCCAAAAATGAAGAACATCAGGCCAATGATAAAAATCGAAATGGTGGTGTCTCTCTTACTCAGCGAGCTGACAGATACGGCTTTTTCCATAGAGGTTAGGTTCAATAGGGCTTTGATAAGCAATATAAGTTTTTTAGAGGAAATTAAGCCGTTCCCTATTTCACAGATCATTGGCTTTTCTTCGAAATCAGGGAATCTGAGAACGAATGTCCGGAAAAAGAGGATTCCTTATCAGTCCTTTCGTTCAAGAGCCGCTACCACTTTCAACGTGAAGCCGTTTTCATAAAAACTTCTGACTGAACCGTTAATTTTGGCCGCTCTGTTTTTCATATTGCTCATACCAAGGCCATCTGATGGGGTGGTGTACTTTTGTTGACCGTTATCTTTTATTACAAGCTGAACATTTGAGTCACTTTTCTTTAGTTTTATTTTGACAGTATTTCCATCAGAATGCTTGAGAATATTCGTAACAGCTTCTTTAAGAATAAGATATAGGTTTTGCCGCAGGATGGGATTGATGAATGATGCCTTATCAATTCCCTCGGTGATAAATTCATACCTGAAGCCTTTTTCAGGAAGGTTCTGTTCGGCAAAGGCCCGCATTCGGTCCAGAAGGTTTTCTACCTTGTCTTTTCTGGAGTCAATGGCCCATACGGTGTCACGCATCCGCTCCATGGCATCTCTGGCCATCTCACTGATTTTGTTCAGGCTTTCCACATCTACTGGTTTTACACCTAGCGACATTAGCTCAGATTTCATGGAGAGACCTGCAAGTAAAGAGCCTACATCATCATGCAGGTCAGCAGAAATATTGGTCCGCATTTCTTCCGTGGCTCTGTATCTTTCAAGTTTCATAAAAACCCGATAGCGGATCCAGCCATAGATGGCAAGGAAGAAAAGACCCAAATAAAGTAGCCAGGCCCACCAGGTTTGGTACCAGGGTGGGCTTATCATAATATTGAATTCTTTAAGGTCAGACCACACCCCGTCACCATTGGCAGCAGCATATAGAAGTGTATAATTTCCAGGACTAAGATTGGTATAAAAGACCTCACCCGAACTGCCGGAATTTAAAAAGTCATCGTCATAACCCTCCAGCTTGTATTTAAACTTGTTTAAGGCTGGTTCTTTATAGTGCAAGGCGTCAAACTTTAGTTTGAGTCGGTTTTGGTCATGCTTAAGTTCAAGAGAGTTTAACTGTGTAGTATAAAGGGTAGAATCAAAGGTTTGATTTTCAACTCTTTTTGCCGGGAAATTGACATACTGAAGCTGGGCCTGAGGGGATATCTCATTATTCTTGTAAAGCTTCGGGTCAATGACACTAAGACCACTTTCACCTCCAAAAAATACTTTGCCGTAGGAGGACAAAACAGGAGCTGGTTTTGCAAAGCTACCCTCGCTGAAATTATGATTAGCATACAGGGTAGTCTTGTTGTCTTTATACCTCAAAATGCCGTTTGAGCTCTGTATCCAAAACGTATTGGCAGGTTCTTCTACAATCCAATTGAAGTTTTCATCACTGTTTCTGTCTTCAAAAGTCAGGGGACTAAGGCTTAAGTTACCTTTATCCATCCTGAATATTTTGTTCGAGAAAATCCCCCAAAGATTACCGTTTTTGCCACGGTAGAGATAGCTTACCTTCTCTTGCTGTTGTTTAGAGTCGGCGATCCATTTGAGCTCATAATTTTTATAACTCACTGTAGCCAACCCGAGATCAGTACCTACAAGAATACGCTTCTGCCCGGGGTCATCAAGCAAACACATAACCTGTATGAATTTTTTGGAGATGGGGTCTTGAGCGAGACTGAAAATATTACCAGTCTCACCAGTTTCAGGTTTAATGAAATGCAACCTCCTCCAGTTATCGATCTGCCATATGGTGCCCTGAGAGTCTTCCATCAGGCTTAAAGATCGTCTTAAGGAATTACCGACTGAATCGACCGGAATTCCATAACTGTACTCCTTTACTATTTTAGAGAGGTCTGGTGTAAGCTCAATACTTCTTGAAGAGCCGCCCGCCCAGATGTGCTTATTTTTTGTTTTTTTAATAGCATAATAGGCTCCCTGATCAGGAGAAACTTCTTTGATCTTGCCCTGAGGACTATATTGAAAAATACCTTTTTGAGTAGTTGCCAGAACACCTTCCGGGCCTTCAGCCAGGTCATAAACTGCAAGATTTTCGCCAAAGGCAAAATTCTTAAATTCATAAAAGGTGGAAGAGGCGGCCACAAGTTGATTCCCAGTAAGCCAATAATTTCCCTGACGATCGCGATGAACAGATGTGATCTTGTTCATCCCAATGGAGGAGTTTTCACGGGTAAACTGTTTGATGATTTTCTTTTTTCGAAGGTCAAACAGAAGAAGACCATGGTAGTTAGTGGCCATCCAAAGAAAATCGCCCTCTCGAAACAAGTCCCTAATAGCTACTTTGTAAGTAGAATTTATAAGTTTCTCAATTTCAAAGAAGTCAATAATTTGCTCATTTTCAGGATCGAAGTGAACCAGGCCCCGTTCGAAATCCGAGATCCAGAAGGTTTTATCGTCATCTACCTCAATATCTGTTATCCAGTCATCCAGCAGATAGTTGAGAAACTCAGGCCTGTCTCTTAAAAAATCAAAGGAGCCCTTTGAAGGGTCAAAACGGATTAGGCCGAATTTACGAGAACCTAGCCAGATCTGTCCTTTTTTATCTTTTCGGATAATCTCCATTCTCACCTTTTCTTTGTGAGGCCAGTCTTTTGTTCGTATTTTCTGGATGGGAAAAAGCTGGATTTCCCCTGTTTGTGTGTCCAGGTTTTGGATACCTCCATAGCCTCCAAGCCAGAGTGTTCCGTTTTCAGAAAGGGCTACATTCATTGGCCTTTCATTTGCCCAGCCATTCTCGAGCTGAGTAGAAACCGCCTCCATGATATCTTTTTGAGGATTATATTTGTTAAGATATCCACTGCCCGAAAAAATCCAAAAAGTGCCATTATGATCCTCAAAAAAGTAGTTTGGCCCTTCAAGACGAACCCCAGTTTCAAGATTATCAAAAAAGGGTTTGAAGTTTTGACCGTCAAATCGCATTATACCTTTGGCAGAGGATATCCAGATATAACCATGACTATCTGCATAGGTATTATCTAAATCGGAGGAGATAAGTCCGTCTTTAGTATCAAAATTCTTAAAGTAAAGAAGGCTATCTATAGGTAAGCCTACCCGAGCCTTTTGACCTTTATTTACGGGCTGATCACTAGTTGATTTTTCTGAGCATGAAAATAAAGTCAGTGAAAGAAAACACAAGAGACCTATGATATGTTGCCCTGGTTTATTTAACAGACCCATTCATATACAGGTTAATAGCTTCCACTTTGTTTTTGACCTGCATGTTACGATACATTTTTTTGATATGCGAGCGTACCGTTTCTACCGAAATACTCATTTCGTTCGCTATTTCCTGATAGGTGCGACCCTCAGAAAGTGCTGATAAAACTTCGTATTGACGGGCAGGTAGCTCAAACTCCTCTTTTTTTCTTTTGCTCTGGGCAAAAAAACCAACAACCTCCCGGGCTACTGCAGGTGAAAGATAAGCTCCACCTTTTTGAACAATCTGAATCCCTTCCAAAATGGCTTTTAGCCCGGCTCTTTTTGAAATATAAGAAGTGGCACCCAGGCTTAGTGCCTTCAGGATTTTGTCTTCCTCTTCATAAGTGGAGAGCATAATGATATCAGGATCAGCAATTTGTTTTATCTCTGGAATGGCCTCCAGGCCTCCCAAACCAGGCAATCCGATGTCAAGCAGTAAAATATGATTTGGTTGAAATTGATTTTTTGCCAGCTCTGCCAAATAGTCTTCTGCCCTGCCAAAACATTGAATGACTTCAATATCACTCTGAGCCTCAAGAAACATACGGACGCTCTCTCTCACAATGGCGTCATCGTCAATAATAATAACGGAGGTATACATGGACTATCATTCTTGTGCAATTGTCTAAAGATAATAGAAAACGCATTTAAGGGTTACTCTGTCTACAAAAAATCACCCTATAGGGTGATTGACAGGTGGAGATGGATTGAGGAAATTTGAAATAATTAGCCCAACTACTATGACAAATACCCCTACACCCAAAATTCTCGGAAAAGACAGTAATGAAAACGTTTATTTTCTGACCGCCTCTTCAAATTATACCTTCCTCAGCTTTAGCAACGGAAAAAGAAGGATTTCCGGCTACTCACTTGGCTTTTTTGAAAATGTATTGAACGATGACTTTTTAAGGGTCAATAGATCATATTTGATTAATAAGTCCTTTATAGATAAAGTGTTAGATCGTGGAGGAAAGCATTTTGTAAGACTAAAAAACAATCAGGAAATCAGAATATCCCGACGTAAAACATCACAGATTCTTAAAGTCTGTAAAATATATAAATGACTTCGGCTTGTAATGATTGAGAACTCCCTATTCGGCAAACATTCTGCCTTTTCATGACCTGAATAGCATTAAGCAGTTTTCGGATACTTTGAGGCAAATAAAAACTCTGGGTTATTTACAGATGGTCTAGTTTTCACAATAACTGGCCTAGAAGTTTTGTCGGACCAAGTTTTGGAAGAAAATTCTTGCCAAACGTGGTATTTAAAGTAGATTCCTATGTTTAAAAACAGGAAGAAGGTGTGAAAATCTTTAAAAATTGAATCTGCTTATAGTGTTAAGAGTGAATTCCAAAGGGCTGGCAAAAATGTAACGCTTGTGGGCTTTTTAATCGAATTCAATGCAGTTGAAGATAACCTATGATCTCGCTCTTGCTAAAAACAGCATCATGCCTCTGAACCTCACCCGAACAAACCATTGAATTCAACACTTCCGGCCAGATAAGTTAATCGTATTCAACGTAGACTTTATCAAAGTTGTCTTTGTTCAGGATATTGAAATAGGGGCTTTTGGGGTCTTTGATGATGGAAGTCAGAAAACCGTTGACATTCAACTCTTGAATTTCTTTCATAGAGAATTCAAGGAGCAGAATGGGGAAGTTCCGGGCAATTATTCTCATCTTGTTTTTTCTTCAAATTACGTTTTGATATGCGACTTTTCATAGCTGTGCTGATTTTTGCCCTTGTTAAATGTGACTCAGGAGTTGATCCTGCAAATTCCAGAAGGGCAATAAATGAAGAATATTTCAAAGATTTGCTGCTTTCCGGTCGATGGCAAATTGATCAGGGTTTTATAAACGACTATCAGGTGATTGAGGCCGGGTCTTCACTCAATTCGTTGGTTGATTTTGAGGTTAGTAATAAGATTTCGTGGATTGAATTTAAAAAAGACAACTCGGTAGAAATGAGATTTGATGATGCTGATACCACTCTTTCCATGCAGTACGAGGTAAATTCAGATGTAACAGAAATGAAAATTTTTCCTGCCAGAGGGGTTCAGGATTTACTTCTCAAAGAAAAATGGGTGTTGTCAGAGATTTCTATTGAGAACCGACAATTCGAAATGCATTTTACGGAAACCTCTGGCGGATCAACCGTAGTAACACGATTAATTCTCAAGCGTATTTAAAAGTTGGCTATTGGGCCCGGGTATATTTTTCCTGAATGATATCGCATTTCTCCAGAATTAAAACATTGTCTTCCAGAGAAATCACTTTCCATTCGTCGCAATAGGCACAGTCAACATAAGGGCACGATACCAAATCTTGCAGTTTAATGACATCGTCCTTTAAACTATATTTTTTGAAAGTACAGCAGGCTGTAGATGTTTCCCCACCGTAGAGCAATCTGCCATCGGTAGTAAAAGAGACGCCGGGCACTAAAACATAGGTTTGAATGGTATGCCACTCGTCCCAGCTGCCGTCTGCCTTTCTTTCCCTAATTTCATAGCCATAATCCCAATCGCCGATCAGACCATTTCTGATTTCAGCTTTTGAGCAAGACAAAAGCACCGGCATCAGAAGGCAAAACAGATATAACTTTTTCATCACCTCATGAATGCCGGAATCGTATGAAAGGTTGGATTACCGTGAGTTAATCTTCCCAGTCCAAACTACGTTCAATGGCCTTTTTCCAGCCATTGAAATTTTTGGCTCTAAGTTCTTCAGACATTTCTGATTTCCAGGTTTTATCAATACCCCAATTGGCTGTCAGATCATCAAAGTTTTTCCAGTAACCCACCGCCATTCCCGCAGCATAGGCGGCTCCCAGTGCCGTAGTTTCAATCATTTTTGGCCTGATTACTTCTACATCCATGATGTCTGACTGAAACTGCATGAGCAGTTCATTGACGGTCATTCCGCCATCTACACGTAAAGATTTTATTTCAATATCACTGTCTTTTTGCATGGCTTCCAGCACATCTCGGGTTTGGTAAGCGGTAGCCTCCAAGACAGCTCTGGCGATATGACCTTTGTTTACAAAACGAGTCAAACCAGCAATAAGGCCACGTGCATTATTATTCCAGTACGGAGCATATAAACCCGAAAACGCTGGTACGAAATAGGCTCCTCCATTGTCATTGACGCCTTCTGCCAGTTTTTGAACGTCTGCACTGTTTTTAATGATTCCAAGATTGTCACGTAGCCATTGAACCAGTGCTCCGGCAATGGCAATAGACCCTTCAAGGGCATAATGAACAGGCTGGCCTTCAAACTGATAAGCCACCGTTGTTAGTAAGCCATATTTTGAGGCGACCGCTTCTGTTCCTGTATTCATGAGCATAAAACAGCCTGTTCCATAGGTATTCTTCGCTTCACCCGGTTTGTAACAAGTTTGTCCTACCAAGGCTGCCTGCTGATCACCTAGGATGCCAGCAAGCGGCACGCCCCGCATGGCTTCAGATTTGATTTTTCCGTAGACCTTGCTGCTTGGCATTATTTCAGGGAGCATGGCTAAAGGGATATTGAGTTTTTCGAGAATTTCCTCATCCCATGAGATGGTTTTGATATCCATTAATTGAGTTCGGGAAGCATTGGTCACGTCAGTCAGGTGAAGTCCACCATCCACACCACCGGTGAGGTGCCAAACGGTGTAGGTATCCATGTTTCCAAAAATGGCCTCTCCTTTTTCAGCGTCTTCACGTACTCCTTTTACGTTATCCAAAATCCATTGAATTTTGAGTCCACTGAAATAAGTGGCTAAGGGAAGGCCTGTTCTTTCTTTGAACCAATCGGAGCCGATCGACTTTTCCAGCTCATCCACTTTTTTACCGACGCGAGTATCCTGCCAAACTATAGCATTATAGTACGGTTTGCCCGTTTTTCGGTTCCATACCATGGTGGTTTCTCGTTGATTGGTGATACCGCAAGCTGCAATATCCTGTGTAGATAAATTGGCCTTTATTCGGGCATTAGCGACCACTTCAAGGGTGTTTTGTCTGATTTCTTCAGGGTTATGCTCTACCCAGCCGGCTTTCGGGAAGATTTGCTCATGTTCTTTCTGACCAACAGAAACAATTTCACCTTTCTTATTAAATATTATACAGCGAGTACTGGTAGTGCCCTGATCTATGGCAGCGACGTAGTTCATAGGTTATTTCAATTTTGGATTGGGGATTCAAGTTAATTGAAAAACCTTTTCGCCGAAAATCAAAAAACTAAAACTAAGCTCTTTTACTATTATGGTGAGCGGTTTCCTTTTAATGGACGGAAACAGGGTCTACGACATCAATGATTAGGGCTTTTTGGGATTCAAAAGGAATAAGTCTGTCTATGAAAGGACGAATATTGTCTAATTTATTTATTCTTAACAAGTATGGCAAAAAGAAGAAAAAATGTTTAAATAGCGGCAATAACCCCTTTTATTAATTACCGTGCGTCGTTCACTTTTACATTTTTATGGCCTTTTGTTTATCGTCTTTTTGACATTTTCATGTGAGAAAAGGCCGAAAAAACTCTTTAAACTTCTTTCTCCTGAGCGAACCGGAATTGATTTCAATAATCGGGTGATTGAAAATGATTCCATGAACATGCTAACCTTTACAAACTTCTACACGGGTGCCGGGGTAGGTGTTGGCGACATCAATAATGATGGTCTGCAGGATATTTTCTTTGGCTCGAACATGGAATCGGGTCGGTTGTACCTCAACAAAGGCGATTTGAAATTTGAGGACATTACCAATTCCGCAGGTGTGGAAACGGATCGCTGGATTACCGGAGTCTCCATGGTGGATATCAATCAGGATGGTAACTTAGATATCTACCTGAGTGTTTCAGGACCAAAACGAGATTTTCAGAATAATGAGAACATGCTGTTTATCAATAATGGCGACCTCACTTTTACCGAACAAGGAGCTGAATACAACCTTAACGACTCCTCTCAAACCACACACGGAAGCTTTTTTGACTTTGATAAAGACGGGGACCTCGACCTTTTCTCCATCATAAACCCAACTGATTATCCCCTTAACTTTATGGGTAGGGTAACGCCCAAGAAAATCAATGGTGAGGCTTCCAGTACTGACAAGCTTTTTCGAAATAACGGCGATGGGACATTTTCCGATGTGTCCCGAGAAGCGGGTATTCTGATTGAAGGTTATAGTCTTGGGGTGAATACATCCGATTTTAACCATGATGGCTGGGTAGATGTATTTGTTTCCAATGATTTTTCTACCAACGACCTTCTGTACATCAATAACGGTGACGGCACTTTTACAAATCAGGCAAAATCGTTTTTTAAGCACACCAGTTTTGCCAGTATGGGGAATGATGCCGGCGATATTAATAATGACGGTTTACAGGATTTAGTGGTGGTAGACATGTATCCTGAAGATAATTACAGAGAGAAAACCCTCATCCCGGGTATGTCTTACAATACCTTTCAAAATATGATTAATCAGGGTTATGAGCCTCAGTACGGAAGAAACGTGCTGCAGGTTAATAACGGGAACGGTACTTTTAGCGAAATCGGACAATTGGCCGGAATAGATAAGACAGATTGGAGCTGGAGTACCTTATTCGCAGATTTTGATAATAATGGTTTCAAAGACCTCTTTGTGGCGAATGGCTTCACACGTGATGTTGGCAATCTGGATTTCATGAAATTTAAGAAGCTCTCACCTTTTGCTGATCCTGATGCCGATCCGGCAGATCATTATAAAGCAATTCTTGACCAGCCCGGCGTTCCTTTAAATAATTACATTTTCAAAAATAACGGCGATCTGACCTTCTCAAAGGTAATGGAAGAATGGGGGTTGGATACCAAGTCATTCTCCAATGGAGCCGCTACGGCGGATCTGGACAACGATGGCGACATAGATTTGGTAGTCAATAACACAAACTCGGCGGCTTTTATTTACGAAAACCAATCAAATAAACTATCTGGAAACCACTACCTCAGTATTAAACTTATTGGCGATGACGATAATGAAGGTGCCTATGGCTCAAAAGTTACTCTAACCTATGACGATCAAATTCAATATCAGGAGGTAAATCCCTACCGAGGTTACCAATCAAGTGTGGACAGTAAACTTCACTTTGGACTTGGAGCAGTTGATAAAATTGACAAGTTGGAAATTATCTGGCCAGACGGAAATATAACTTCAATAAGTAACCCGGTAATTGATACCCTTTTGGTTTTAAAATACTCCAATAATACGCTCCAAAGAGAAGATACGGGCTCAGAAGAGTTTCCCATGTTTTCACATATAGCCAAGGACCTAAAGATTGACTATAGGCACGAAGAGGATTACTTCATTGACTTTAGTATGCAGCCGCTTCTGCCCCATATGCATAGTAAAATGGGACCCTCTCTTGCTGTGGGGGATATCAATGGCGATAGCCTTGAAGACTTTTTTGTTGGAAGTGCAAATGGAAGAAATGCCCACTTTTTCATTGCCGAAGCTAACGGAACTTTTAGGCAAAGCACTTTCCCTCATGATAAAAATGACGAGGATACGGGTGCATTACTGCATGATTTTGACCAGGATGGAGATAATGATTTATATGTGGTGAGCGGTGGTAACCGATCTGAAAGAGGTGAACAACTATCCTATCAGGATCGTCTTTATCTGAATGATGGGAAAGGTAACTTTACCCGGGCAGTTAATCATTTGCCTGAAATTAACTCTAGTGGCTCATGCGTGGTGGGGGCAGATTATGATAAGGATGGAGATCTTGACTTATTCGTAGGAGGTAGGTTTGTTCCGGGGCTTTATCCTACAATGCCGGAAAGCTATCTATTAAATAATAAGGGTGGTAAATTTACCAATGTAAGCTCTTCAGTAGATGGGCTGGCCAATATAGGAATGGTCTCCTCAGCTATCTGGACAGACTATAATAATGATACTTGGGTTGATTTAATTCTCGTCGGAGAATGGATGCAAATAACATTATTTGAAAATCAAAAGGGGCGGCTGGTTAATAGAACTCCGGGATCAGGATTAGAAAAAGTGTATGGATGGTGGAATAGTATCGTCTCCGGAGATTTTGATAAGGATGGAGACATGGATTATATCGTTGGAAACCTTGGGCTGAATACCAATTATGAGGCCTCAGAGGTAAAGCCGCTTCGTTTATATGCTAAAGATTTCGATAAAAATGGTGTTCTAGACCCTATCATGAGTCAGTATTACCCAGATGGAAGAAATTATCCTCTGCCGCTTCGAGATGCCATTACCGAGCAAATTCCTATTCTCAAGCAGATCATAAACACCTACGATGATTATGGCAAACGCCCATTGGAATCGGTTTTTGATAAGGATATACTTCAGGATGCTCAATTGCTAAAAGCCAATACCTTGAAAAGTAGTTATATTGAAAATCTGGGCGGCGGAAAGTTCAAAATACATGATTTGCCCATTGTAGTACAAATGGCTCCGATATACGGAATGGTGGTTGATGATTTCAATAGTGATGGAAATCCTGATGTACTTGCTGTTGGAAATTCTTATGCTCCCCACGTTCAGGTTGGAAGGTGCGATGCATCTACAGGGGCTTTACTTCTAGGAGATGGCAAAGGAAGTTTCAAGGTAGTTCGTGGCAATCAGAATGGATTAAATGCTGATAAAGATGCGAAGGCTTTGGTAACTATTTCTCTTAGTGGCCGTCAGGCCTATATAGTCTCAAATAATGCAGACTATCTGCAGATTGTCCAAAATGTAAAAGGCCAAAACTTAAAAGTGTTTACACCTTCGCCATCAGATATTGCAGGAATTGTTAAACTGAAAGACGGGACCTCATATAGAATTGAGTTTCATTTTGGCAGTGGATTTCTTTCACAGGGCTCAAGGAAGTTTTTAGTCAATTCCGAAATTGCAGAGGATTTTGAGCTATTGAAAATGGAATAAAGCAGAGATTGAGCTTTTGTACCTTTTCGTTTTTTGGTAAAGAAAAGCCCCGATGATTTCTCACCGGGGCTTTTGTATTTTTTGGTTTCAGCTTACGCCTGTACACCTCTCAAATATTCTCTTTCAATCGCTTCTTCACCTCTCAATTTTTTCTGGATACGGTCAGAAATATAATAGAGACAAGGAACAATAATCAAGGTCAAAACCGTGGAGAAAGCCAGACCAAAGATGATGGTCCAGGCAAGAATGTTCCAGAAAACGGCTGAGTCGCCACCAATATGCACTACCCAGTCAAGATCTACAAATAAGGCTCCGAAGTCAAAGGCAAGACCGATCGCCAACGGAATCATACCCAAAATGGTAGAGAAGGCGGTCAATAGAACCGGCGTCAAACGTGTGCTTCCACCTTCAATGATAGCTTCTTTAACGGAATAGCCGCGTTTACGCATCTCATCAATAAATTCGATGAGTAAGATACCGTTTTTCACCACAATACCTGCCAGAGCAATAATACCTACCCCGGACATGATGACAGAGAAAGTCTTATTGAAAATAAGGAAGCCCAGCAGCACACCTATCAAACTCAATACAATGGTAAAGAAGATAATGAATGGTTTAATGATACTGTTGAACTGAGCAGCCAGAATCAGATAAATAATGGCGATAGCAATCAGGAATGCCATACTCAGGAAGGCCATGGCTTCTTCCTGCTCTTTTTGCTCTCCGGCCCGGTCAATGGTGTAGCCCGCAGGTAAATCCAAATCTGAAAGCTCGGCAAAAATCATTTCATTGATCTTTGTTGCCTGCTCGGCATATTCCGGAGTAACATCAGAACTAAGCGTAATGGTGCGTTTCGCGTCAGTCCTGTTGATTTGACTGAAAGTGGTTGAGTACGAAATATCTGCTACTGTTGACAAAGGAACAGATCTCAAGACCCCACCCATATTCATATCACGGTAGGTGATATTCATGCTCAATAGTTTCTCGATATCGCTTCGGTCTGATTGCTCCAGTCGCAATTGGATCGGGTATTCATCATCCAGATCACGGAATTTTGAAATTTCAGAGCCAAACAAGGCAGTACGCAAAGCCATGGCAATGGTAGTGGTGCTGATACCCTCTCGTGAGGCTTTCTCACGATCCACATTGACCACAATCTCCGGTTTATTGGTTACCAGGTCAGACTTCAGCTCGTCAATTCCCGGAATGTTACTGGCTTCAATTTTGGCGAAAACTTTTGACTCGATATCACGAAGAATTTCAAAGTCCTCTCCTGTAATTTCAATCGTAATCGGTTTTCCTGTTGGCGGGCCATTACTCTCTCTTTCTACGGAGATTGACGTGCCCGGAATATCAATTAACGACTCTCTAACTTCATTGAGAAGTTTCAGCGAAGAAACCCCGCCGCGAGATTCTTTTCCGACAAAAGCCACTGTCACTTTCGACTTGTGTGGTGTGTCAGAACGGTCTGGGTTCATCGGGTCGCCGGCATTTCTACCTACGTTTGAAATCACCGAGTTAACAGCCGGCATGGCATTATTGTCTTCCAACACTTTGAAAACGCGACGTTCTATTTCTTTCGTTACATCATCGGTTTTACGGGCGTCAGTACCTATTGGCATGACGTTATAAACGTAGATATAGTCAGGTTCTGCAGATGGGAAGAAAACCACGTTGGGTTTCTTTATCCCCATGAAAACAAAAGTGAGAATAAGCAGAACAAAAGAAGCGAGAACAGCCCAAACGGGTCTGTAACCTTCCAAAATCCAACGAATGGTTTTGCTATAGCTGTCTTTTAATTTCGGCAATAGGTTCTCCTGGAAAGGAATAATCAACTTCGGGGTAAGGATGAAGTGATTGAAAATAACCAAAATGGCAAGTAGTACCATTACGTTGGCTACGCCGAAGACAGTTCCTATGCCAGTTATGGCGTACAAAAGGTAAAATACTACAGCTATAACTCCAAGAATGATCAAAGTTCTCTTAATAGAAGCAAAACCCGAATCCTTTTCTTTGTCTTCGTCCTCTCTTTTCATGAAGGTCATGGCAAAAACCGGGTTCATGATGTATGAAACCACCAAAGAGGCAAAAAGCGTGAAAATGAGCGTGAAAGGCAGGTATTTCATGAATTCACCCACCATACCCGGCCAGAATAGTAGCGGGAAGAAAGGAGCAATGGTGGTCAAAGTACCGGCTAATACCGGAATAAATACCTCAGAGGCTGCCAGTTTTACGGCCTCCGTAATGCTTAGGTTCTTATGTTTATTAAAGATACGGTGAGAGTTCTCAATAACCACAATGGCGTCATCCACCACAATTCCCAAACCAAGAAGAAAGGCAAATAATACGATGGTGTTGAGGGTAAAGCCCATAGCCATCAAAGGGTAGAAGGCAAGTAGAGCTGAAAGTGGTACGGAGAGACCCACAAAGATGGCGTCACGCACACCCATGAAGAACATCAAAACCAACACCACGAAAATAAAGCCCATAACCACCGTGTTAATCAGGTCGTTAATATCAGCCTTGGTACGGTCACTTTGGTCGGCAGTAATTGTAACGTTAAGCCCTGACGGAGCTTTTTCTTTGAATTCATCAAGAATGACTTCAATCTGCTCAGAGGCGGCTATCAGGTTTTCACCACTTCTTTTGATCACGTTTAGAGTAATTACAGGCTCATTGTCAAGACGGGCAAAATCCTGCCTTTCAGCATTGGAGTCAACTACCTCAGCGATTTCGTACAAATGAGCAGAAGCCCCCGTTCCTGAAGTCACAATTACATTTCTTAGCTGCTCAATGGTCTGAAATTCACCTTTGATGCGAAGTGTTCTTCTAACATTGTCCACATTCAGCTCACCAGCAGAAATATTGATATTCTCATTCTGAACCGCCGATTGAATATCATAGAAAGTCAGGCCGTAAGATTGCATTTTCTGTAAGTCCAGGTTGATCTGGATTTCTCTTTCCAGGGCACCTACAATATCCACACGGGTAATTTCAGGAAGCTCTTCTATTCTGTCCTGAATGTCTTCACCGTATGATTTGATTTTATCCAATGGAAAATCACCGGAAAGGTTGATGTTCATGATCGGGAACTCCGAGAAGTTCACCTCCATAGCCGTAGGATCCTGTGTTAGATCATTGGGCAGGTCTCTTCTGGCTTTGTCGATGGCGTTTTTAACACGGTCTTTAGCGACCTGAACATCGACATTGGTATTAAACTCCACCAAAATCACAGATACATCCTGAAGAGCATTTGAGGTAATCGTTTTTACTCCTTGCTCTGATTTGATCTGCTTTTCCAGCGGCTTATTGATCAGGTTTTCAATATCGGCCGGGGCTGTACCCGCATAAACGGTATTGACGTAAATCTGAGGAATTACAATATCAGGAAACTGCTCCTTAGGAAGGTTATTAAAGATGGAGTATCCTGCTATAGTCAGAAGGAAAGTTACGAGGTAAACTGTTGTTTTATTGCTGCCAAGAAAACCAATCAGATTATATACCGGTCCTTTACCCTTAGGTTGCCCTTCTGATTCGAAATTTTTGTTTGAATCTGTCATATCATTTCTTTTTCAAAAAGTGCTTTTAGTAGCTGATCAATTCTCCGTCAACCAAGTCCTGATAACCCTCAGTAATCAGGATATCGCTGGTTTGAAGTCCGGTTAAAATCTCAATATCCTCACCTGAGGTCAGTCCGGTAGTTACCACACGGCTGCCGGCCACCTGTTCACCATTTCTGTTTTCGGCTACATAAACAATGTCTCCTTTCTCCGTTCTTTGAATCAGGTTTCTAGGAATGGCGATAATATCAGCACGGTTCTGATCTTTAATTTTTACGCTTGCGTTCAGGTTTGGCTTAAGTTGACGGTCAAACGGTACTTTTGCTTCAGCAACAAAAGTTCTGGTCACGGGGTCAACGGTCTGGCTTACGAAAGAGAGACGGGCGGTAATGGTTTTTTGAAGATCAGGGAAAGTTACCTCGATCATATCTCCTTTCTGAATGGTGCCGGCGTAGGTATCAGGGATTCTGGCTACCACTTTGAGGTTACTCAAATTGACAACGCGAACAATACCAAGTCCCGGAGAGGCCATCTCACCTGCTTTCATTCTTACCTCATCCACATAGCCGTCAATTGGTGATTTTACGATATTCTGAGCATCCTGAGCTTCAAGAGTTGCGAGTCTTTTCTCCAATGACTCTACTTGAGCTTTAGCTTGAATGTACTGTACCTCAGTTCCAATTTTCTGATCCCAAAGTGCTTTTTGACGCTCGAAAAGTGTTTTAGCCGTCTCCATCTGAATTTTGATTTCATTCATGCTGTTCCTCAGAATGCTATTATCAATTGTGGCGATGGTCTGTCCCTTTTTTACGTAGTCTCCTTCAGTAACATAAACTTTGGTGAGTGCACCTCCCATTTGAGGGCTCACGAAAACATTATTCACAGCTTCCAGTCTACCATTGGCTTCTACATAATGTGAAAGATCAGTGGCAACTATTTGCATTGCTTTTACATAAGTGATTTTGGCGGAGGTATCTGGTTCTGCTTCTTCAATGAAAGCTTCCAGTTCATCTATTTTAGATTCAAGGTCAGTAACTTCACCTTTAAGTTTGGCTAGCTCTGCCTTTTTGCCTTCCAGGCTATTATCTTGTTTTTCGCCGCATGAAGTAGCTACTGTAACAAGTGCGATGAGTAAAAATGCGTACTTTTTCATGTATGATTTTCGGTAAAAGAGATTATTCAGTAATTAATTTTCCCTGTGCTTTGTCAAGGTCAACTTTGGCGACCAGAACGTCATAAAGGGCTGCGAAATAGTTTGTTTGAGCTTGTCTTAAATCGTTTTCGGCATTTACGACCTCCAGATTAGAGCCAACGCCCTGTTGGTATTTAATTTTAGAAACGCGAACCACTTCTTCCGCCAGCTCAAGGTTTCTTTTTTGAACGTCCAGTGTCTCCAGACCATTGGTCATATTAATCGTAGCCTGGTCATTCTGAAGATTGAAAGAGTTTCGAAGCATCTCAGCCGTATTATCCATTTGAATAATGTTCAATCGCTGACGCTCGGCCTGAACCTTTCTTAGCCCGCTATCAAAAATCGGAATGTTAACGCCCAGTGATAAAGCTGAAGACCCAAACCATCTTTCAAAAGGATTAAAACGGGTATTGCTGTGCCCCGCACCAAGAGATCCGCTGAAGAATACATTTGGGATAGCCCCTTTCAGGTAGCGTTCTTCATTCAGTTCAAGAAGCTGACGGTTGGTTTTCAAAACCTGATACTCAATTCTGTTTTCCGGGTCAACTTCCTGCTTTGCGATAGTGGCCAAAGCCTTTTCTTCCTGATCTTTTAGGTTATCAGTCAAAACAATTTCAGAAGAGACATTATAGCCCATCTGGAACTTCAAAAGCTGTTTTGAAAGGTCAATCAGGTTATTAACTTTCGTCAGTTCTGTTTTCAGATTGTTTTTTTGAACGGCAATACGATCAAGGTCGATTTTCTCTACAAAGCCTTGATTGAACATTTGAGTAGTGTTATACTCCATAGTATCAAGGCGGGCGATGTTAAGATCAATAATCTTAGCCCGCTCAGCGGCCACCAAAACGGAGTAGTATGCCTTGGTGATATTTTCAGCCACGGTCGTTTTAGACTGCACCAACTCCTGATCTGCCAGTTTCCTGTAGGTATCCTGAGCTCTTAAACCTACCAGCCAGGTAGCATCAAAAATCAATTGGTTAACCGCGATCCCGGCCTGACCAGCCCATGGTACGCCAAACTTAAATTTGGTTACCGATCCCTCAGGTGCGGTAGGATCAAAGTTTTGGGCATCAATCAGCTGTGTAGGTACAATGGCATTGTAGGTATACTGGAACTGCCCGTTGATCTGCGGCATACCCGCTACTTTGATTTCTTTGATTTGCAGTTCGGTATCCTGCTTCCTCACGATGGCGTTTCTGACGTCGGCATGGTGTTTCAGGCCGTAGGCTACGGCTTCCTCTAAAGAGAAAGCCTGCTGCGACACCGCCGCAAAAGATACCAGCAACAGGAGTGATCCTGATAATAGTTTTTTCATGTGTTTGTTTTCTATTTGTTTTCAGCGGTCACATGTGACCTTTGATGATTAAAATAATATTTGCGGATAGTGGCTAGATATTATTTTTATCATGTCGGTTTCATGTGTTATTTGATTGCTTCGTAGGCTTTAAGCCCTTTTTCTGTTACTATTCCTCTAATAAAATGGTCTATAAAAGCGAGTTGGATATCCAGTAAGCGGTACTTTTTCTCTGGGAAAATATCAGGATTAAAAGCCATGTCTACTGATTCAATTCTAAGTCTGCTTAAGATTTCAATGTCCAGATCTGCCCGGTAAAGTCCCTTTTCAATTCCCTTCAAAAGGTTGTTTTTTACTACTTCCAGAAAATGACTTTTGTGCTGAAGGTATTGAGCCCAGGCTTTCGGATAATACTTTTGAAGATCATGGAATGCCACCGGGTTAATAGTCCCCAGCATCTCTCTCATCATTTTGGTTGACATAATGATTTCCTCGATGGGGTCATTGGCTTGTTCGGCAACTTCCTGCTCCCGGCACTTCTCTTTATTCAGAAAATAGCTCGAGCACTCTTCCACCAGAGCATTTTTGTCGGCAAAGTGCTGGTAGATGGTTTTTTTTGACATACCCAGCTCAGTGGCAATGTCATCCATTGTCACTCGTCTGAACCCTAACTTTAGGTACAGCTCCTGAGCTTTTTCGAGTATTCTTTCTTTCACTTCCACGGCTGCAAAACTCAGGAAACTTTTAAAAGGTTCAAAGTTTCTGGTATTATTTTTAGAACAATACGGGGTAAGTGGTTTTATGGGTTGATGAGTGGGAATGTCCTTTTATTTTTTGATGGTTTGTAATTTGCTGAAATTGAATACTTAAACTATTTCACTATTAATTTTATTGGATGGGTTGTATTGTAGTCAAAATGTAAATCACGACATATAAAATTGTACTTTACATATATTTGTATTTTTTCCTTAAGTGGAGAGTACTCTTTTCACGGTGTGAATGGTTTGATAATGAGGTGGCATGTTCTAGCTTTGCACAGCAATTTGCCTACCTCATATGAGTCTCTATAAAAGTCTGGTATTCCCTTTGTTAAAGAAGGTTGATCCTGAGAAGGTGCACTATTTGGTGACGGACCTTCTAAAGTTTGCCCACAAAATCCCTTTTGTGCCTTCAATCGTTAGAAGTATTTACACTTTTGAAGATGCTTCATTGGAACGGGAAGTTTTCGGGTTGAAATTTAAGAATCCCGTAGGTCTGGCTGCAGGCTTTGATAAAAATGCTTTGTGGGTAGATGAGCTGGCCAATCTTGGTTTTGGTTTTATTGAGATCGGTACGGTGACTCCAAAGGCTCAGCCGGGTAATGACAAACCGCGACTTTTCAGATTGATTAAAGATGAAGCCATTATAAATAGAATGGGCTTTAATAATGAAGGATCGGTGAAAGCCGCTGAACTTTTAAAGCTTCGAAAGTCAAAAGTGATTTTGGGTGGAAACATTGGCAAAAATAAAGTTACTCCAAATGAAAACGCTCTGGATGACTATCAACTGGCCTTTAATGATCTATATCCGTATGTCGATTATTTCGTTGTGAATGTAAGTTCGCCTAACACCCCGGGCTTGAGAGAATTGCAGGACAAAGAACCGTTGAGCCGAATTTTGAATGCATTGAAAAAACTCAATGCCGGCAAATCTGCCGAGAAACCAATTCTTCTGAAGATAGCTCCTGATTTGACAGACAGTCAGTTGGATGATATCATTGAGATTGTCAACGAAACAAAAATTGACGGACTGATTGCCACCAATACCACTATTGAGCGTTCACCATTGAGTTCTTCACTAGAGGAAATTGAAACGATAGGAGCTGGAGGCCTAAGTGGTAAACCTCTGACGAAACGTTCTACTGAAGTTATCCGTTATCTACACAGCAAATCCGGCGGAGCCTTCCCGATAATTGGTGTTGGTGGAATTTACACTGCGGATGATGCCCGGGAAAAGCTGGAAGCCGGAGCCTCATTGGTTCAGGTGTACAGTGGTTTTATTTATGAAGGCCCGGCAATCGTAAAAAATATCTGTAAAGGACTTTCAAAAAGAGCTTAGTATGGCAGTAGTACCTTATAAAGACAAAGAATCAGGTAAGAAAGAGCAGGTTTCTGAGATGTTTGATAATATCTCAGCCAAGTACGATCTATTAAACAGAGTTCTTAGTGGAGGTGTTGATCTTTACTGGAGAAAAAAGGCCATTTCCTTGCTTAAAAAAGAGCAGCCGAAGCTAATCCTTGACATTGCTACAGGTACTGGTGACCTTGCCATTGAAGCCAACAAACAGCTGAATCCAGAGAAAATCATTGGTGTCGATATCTCTGAAGGAATGCTCTTTCATGGTCGTGAGAAAATGAAAAAGCTGGGCCTTCAGGATAAAATAGAAATGAGAATGGGAGATTCAGAGAAACTCCTGTTTGATGACAATACCTTTGACGCGGTCATCGTTTCTTTTGGCGTCAGGAATTTCGAAAATCTGAAGAAAGGGTTAACGGATATGTGCCGTGTCACCAAACCGGGTGGAACCTGCGTGGTGGTTGAGTTTTCAAAACCAAGAAGCTTCCCAATGAAGCAACTTTATGGTTTCTACTCAACCAAAGTGCTTCCATTAATAGGTAAACTTGTGTCAAGAGACAGCTCAGCCTACACGTATCTGCCGGAGTCGGTGAAGGCTTTTCCTGATGGTGATGATTTTCTTTCTATTTTTGAGTCAGCAGGTTTTAAAAACACCTACTGCAAAACACTAACCTTTGGTATATGCTCGGTATATGTCGGGAAAAAGTAAAAATTAGTATAACAAGAGGAGCTTTCGCCATTGCTCTTCTGGTTTCCGGGCTTTTTCAGGCAAATGCTCAGTCTCGCAATAATATCATTCATCAGGCTGAGTATGATGCCAAACAGGTGCACTTTGGCTACTTCATGGGAGTTGCGATGAGCAATTACCGTATAAGGCATAATGAGTCTTTCAACTCAGTAGCAAATGATACTATCAAATCCATCACTTCGCCAATCGATTATGGTTTAAAAATGGGCGGCTTGATGAATTTCTATGTCAATGATCGCTTTGATGTCAAGTTTGTGCCTACGGTGGCTATTTATTCCCGAAAACTGACGGTCAATGAGAACCCTGATATTATTCCATCAAGAGAGCAAGCCTGGTTTGAGATACCTGTATTTCTTAAATACAAGTCGCTTAGAAGAGGGAATACTCGGATGAACATGTTTGTGGGTCTTCGTCAGGGTTTTGAAACCAATGCCATTAACCTTGCTCGCAGGGGGAGAATAAATAGGGTAGAAGGTCTGAGAAGAGGTGATTTTAGTGTTGAGTATGGAGCCGGCATGGAGCTTTTCAGGCAATTTTTTAAACTTGCTCCTGAAGTACACTTTTCTCACGGTCTCAGAAATATGATTGACCGGGCAGATATCGCAAGTACGGATCCAACACCACTTTCAGTGCTTGGCCGCCTGAACACCCACACGGTTACTTTCTATCTCTTTTTTGAATAGGCCGGGGAATCATTTTTTTATTTGATGTATTTGGTTATATAGAGGCACTTTCGTGTTTTGAGATTTACCCGTAAGGTATCTAAAACATCGAAGAGTGGTTATTATTTGACCTGTATAGGCTTGATTGACAGTTAGTTGATGATTTTTTTTAAAGGGCAGACACTTTTTATTTAAAAAAACGTTGTTCATTTAAAGTTTTTGATACTTTTGCAGCCAAATTCAGGATTTACATATTAAACGAGTGAAGTTATGTACTGGACTTTAGAATTAGTTTCTTATTTAGAGGATGCCCCGTGGCCAGCCTCAAAAGATGAATTGATTGACTTCTCAATCCGTTCGGGAGCACCTAATGAGGTGATGGAAAACCTTTCTGAGTTAGAAGATGATGGTCAGCCTTATGAGAATATTGAGGAAATTTGGCCTGATTATCCTACCAAAGAGGATTTCTTCTTCAACGAAGACGAATATTAATCGGAAATAAGATATTGCTTTTAGAGAAGCCATTTTGCCTCGGGCAAAGTGGCTTTATCTTTTCACGCAGATCATCACACCGGTAGACCAGTCTAATTTGGTAACCACAAGCTTCGGGTGATTCTCAATAAACTGCTCCAGGGCCGCAGCCTTCTGCTCATGGCCTTCAGGCCAGTTGAGCTGTTTGGTCATATCATCAATAACATAGAATCCTCCTTTTTTGAGGTGTTTTAGGATTTCTTCAAACTCGCTGTATTTGCCCGGCCAGGCATCCGCAAAAATAAGGTCAAAGGTTTTGCCATTATAATCCAATATCCATCCGGATCCATTAGTACAGACAATTTCTACCCTTTCATCTTTTCCGAAAAACTCTTCAGCAATTGCTGTTAATTTCGGGTCATTGTCCAGGGTAATTAGTTCAGAAGTCTCGTCCATTCCTTCAATCATCCAGCTCAGTGATAATCCGATCCCTGTTCCTAATTCAAGAAATCTTCCTCCGGGCTTAGAAGCAATTAAGGTTTTCAAAAGACTTCCTATATGGAGATCAGAGGGCATACTGAAATTGATTTCCTCAGCTTTTTGCAATAGGCGGTTGTAAACCGCAGGTCTGTTTATGGTCTCTGTAGAGTACATAATGGGCATAAAAAAATCAGGCAAATTGCTCTGCCTGATTCCTATGGTTAGGGTAAAATGTAATTTTATTCGGCAGTAACGTCCATTTCCTGCATTAAGGTAACCAGGTGTCCGTCGTTCACTTCTTTAATCTTATCTGCAAGATCAAGGAATCTGATATAGGTCAAATCAACTTCCTCTTTATTGAGAGTATAACCAAGCAGACTTAATCTGTGCTTTAATGCATGTCGACCACTTCTGGCTGTAAGTACAATATCTGATTTGTCCACACCCACTTCCTGAGGGGTCATAATCTCATAGTTTTCAGCATGCTTCAGGAAACCATCCTGATGAATGCCTGAAGAGTGGGCAAAGGCGTTTCTGCCAACCACAGCTTTGTTTGGCTGAACCGGCATACGCATGGTTTTAGAAACTAGTTGGCTAAGCGGGTAAAGAAGCTCTGATTTAATATTAGTGTATGCGTCAAGCTCTTTATGAACTTTGAGTGTCATAGCTACTTCTTCAAGAGAGGTATTACCTGCTCTTTCACCAATTCCATTAATGGTAACTTCTACCTGACGGGCACCGGCCTGCACACCAGCAATAGTGTTTGCGGTCGCCATTCCCAAGTCGTTATGGTTATGCATTGATAGAATAGCTTTGTCAACGTTAGGAACATTATTGACCAAATAGCTTACTCTTTCGTGCATTACGGTAGGAAGCAAATAACCAGTGGTGTCTGGTAAATTGACCACGGTTGCACCTGCGGCAATTACTGCTTCCGTCAATCTGGCCAAAAACTCAATATCAGCACGCCCGGCATCTTCAGCATAAAACTCAACGTCTTCTACAAAACGCTTCGCATATTTCACCGCCTTTACACCTCTCTCCAGTATCTCGTCACGGTTGCTGTTAAATTTATACTTGATATGAATATCTGAAGCCCCGATTCCGGTATGGATTCTCGGTTTCACCGCACCTTTCAAAGCGGCCGCGGCAATTTCAATATCTTTCTCAACGGCACGGGTTAGACCACAAACTGTTGCATTCTTAACCACACTACTAACAGCTTCTACAGCTCTGAAATCACCCGGGCTTGAAACAGGAAAGCCAGCTTCAATGACATCTACTCCCAGTTCATCGAGCTTTTGAGCAATCATTACTTTTTCATCAATGTTCAGCTGACATCCGGGTACTTGTTCTCCGTCTCTCAGGGTAGTGTCAAATACATAAATACGATTGCTCATTTTCCTACTTTTAAATAATAAATACTTAACAAATGTATCAGAATGCCACGAAGTCTGGAAATGTGGAGACTAGAACGGGCAGAAAAAGGAATAATATGCCAATTCAAAACCCAGATACTGAAATTTTATTCTAGCATATACTGTATTATTTCTATTTTTACGCCCGAATAAATCAGCCAAAAGCAATAACATAACAGTTTATGTATAAAAAAACCAAGATAGTAGCCACTGTAGGGCCGGTTTCAGAGAGTGAAGAAATGCTTCTTAAGCTTGCTAATGCAGGTGTGAATGTTTTCAGATTGAATTTTTCTCATGGCGATCATGCCGAGCATCTGGCCCGATTAGAGAGAATCAGAAAGATCAATAAGGAGCACAATCTCAAATGTGCTATTCTTCAGGATTTACAGGGACCTAAAATTCGTGTGGGTCAGGTAGAAGGTGGAAACGCCGGTGTGGAGCTGATCCCTGGGAATAAGTTTGTTTTCTCAAACGAAGATATCGTGGGTAATGCGGAACGTGTAAGTACACCTTACAAAGGCATGTACCAGGATGTAAAAGTAGGAGAGCGTATCCTGATGGACGATGGTAAACTGGAAGTAAAAGTTGTTGACGTAGATGCCGAGAAGCAGGAAGTAATAACCGAAGTTGTTTACGGTGGATTGCTGAAGCAAAAGAAAGGTGTAAACCTGCCAAATACCAATATCTCCCAACCTTCAGTTACCGACAAAGACTGGAAAGATTTGGAGTTTGGTCTTGAGCATGATGTGGATTGGATCGCTCTTTCATTTGTGCGTACAGCTGAAGAGATTATCAAAATCAAAGAGTATATCAAGAGCAAAGGTTCATCTGCAAAGGTGATTGCTAAAATAGAAAAGCCTGAGGCCATTACGAACATGGACAGCATCATTGAAGCCGTAGATGGTATCATGGTGGCTCGTGGTGATTTGGGTGTGGAGATGCCAGGTGAAGAAGTGCCTTTGATTCAGAAAGAGCTGGTTAGAAAATGCAACATGGCGGCTAAGCCGGTTATCGTAGCTACCCAAATGCTGGAGAGCATGGTGGATAACCCAAGAGCCACAAGAGCAGAGATCGGTGACGTAGCCAATGCGGTTTTTGACGGTGCCGATGCAGTGATGTTGAGCGGTGAGTCTGCTGCTGGAAAATACCCTGTTCTTGCTGTTGAAACTATGGCAAAAACAGTGAGAGAAGTAGAGCAAAAAGCTGATGAAATCTATTTCAAATATCATACAGAAGTTACAAAGCCAGGATATGTTTCTGATGACAAAGACAATGACAATGTGATCGTAATGGGCTGTCGTTTGGCTCGTGATCTCGACGTTAAAGCCATTATTGGTTACACCTCTTCAGGTTACACAGCGGTGAGACTTTCTCATCACAGACCGAAGGCAAATGTGTACATCTTTACTTCAAATCCGAAGTTATTGACACAGCTTAGCCTTTATTCAGGTGTTGAAGTGATTTCATCTGAGCGTATGCCTGAAAACCATGAAGGTAATTTAGTAGATGCTGCAAGAGACTTCCTTATTGCCGAAGGAAAACTGGAAAAAGGAGATAAGTTTATCAATACCTTAAGTGTTCCGCTTCAGGCTGATAACAGAACCAATACAGTAAGATTGAGCGTGGTAGATTAAGCTAGCTCATATCTAAAGAATACTTTTATGAAGAGGGTGTTGCGAAAGCAGTATCCTCTTTTTTTACCCCTTTACTAAGGTTTTAATAAAAGTCGTCACCATCCAAAGCCCATTTTCAAAATGGTCGTTATTGTTCACCACGATATCGGCAGACTTCTTGGTGGGCTTAATGAAACTTTTGTAAGTGGGCTTCACATGGTTTTTCCATTGATACATTACTTCATCAACAGAGATTCCACGTTCAGCGATATCGCGTTTTAACCTTCTTTTGATCTTAATCTTTTCTTTCGCATCCACAAAGATTTTGAGATTCAGTTGCTCAGCAATAGACTCTTCGTAAAACACAAAAAGACCTTCGACGACGATCACCGGTGCTGGCTCATGAACAATTTCTTTAGGAATGGCATTAGGGTTGTTGAAAGTGTACTCCATATGCCTGACCGTTTTACCTTCCACCAGATCAGAAATATGTTGAGCGTAAAGCTCAAAATCGATGCATTCCGGAAGGTCATAGTTGGGGATGTTATTATTATCCCGCGGAATATTTTCCAGCTTTTTGTAGTAATTATCCTGCGAAATCAGGCAAACCTGCTCTTTGGTAAAATGCCTTAGCAAACTTTTTAAGAACAAAGTTTTACCAGAAGCACTGCCACCGGTTATTCCAATCACAAAAGGCTTGGCATGGTGGATATGCGAAGATGTTTCGGGCATGATCGTTTGTTGATTTGCAAAATTTCAGCAAAACTAATACAATTGGCTTACTCCTCCTCGTAAATCGCAATTTTGGCTTCACCGTTGGATAACCGGAAACCCCTGTACATCCCCTTGGTATTAAAAGGCATGCTAACATTTCCGTCTTTATCAATAGCAATGATACCTCCACTACCGCCACGTTCTACTAGTTTTTTTATGACAACTTTTTCAGAGGCTTCTTTTAGGCTGAGTGATTGATATTCCATTAAAGCGGAAATGTCATAGGCCACCACAGAACGGATAAAGTATTCTCCGTGCCCCGTGGAAGAAACAGCACAAGTAGCGTTATTGGCATAGGTGCCTGCTCCGATGATTGGAGAATCTCCAATTCGGTTCCAGCGTTTGTTAGTCATGCCACCCGTGGAGGTACCAGCCGCTAAATTGCCGTTTTTATCGAGGGCAGCACAGCCTACGGTTCCAAATTTATAGTCCTCCGGCACACTGTAAATCAGCGATGATTTTGGAGACTTCTCTACTGCCTTTTTCTGATCGTCGTGATCCAGTTCCGGTTTTTCCCGCTCAATCGCTCTTTGCAAAGATTTCCACCTTCTCTCTGTGAAAAAATAACTGGTATCTGCCATTTCCAGACCTTGCTCAGTAGCAAACTCCTCAGCCCCAGCTCCCGAGAGTAGTACGTGAGGCGACTGCTCCATCACAGCTTTGGCGGCAGAAATCGGACTTTTGATATGTCTTACACCAGCTACTGCACCGGCATTGAGGTCATCGCCACGCATAATGGAAGCATCCATTTCGTTCCGTCCCTCATGGGTGAAAACGGCTCCTTTTGCAGCATTGAAAAGTTCAGATTGCTCCATTACCTGAATAGCTGCTATGACGGCATCAGTAGCTTCTCCACCCTGCTCTAATATGGCATAACCAGCGGCCAAAGACTCATCAAGCTTTTGGCGATAGGCTTTTTCTGCCTCGGCCGACATGTTTTCACGAAGGATCGTACCTGCACCGCCATGAATGACTAAACCATATTTTAGCTGAGCAAAACCCGAAAAGGAGAGAAGGAGAAGAAAAAGTAACTTTTTCATGGAGTATACTGTTTGTTGAATAGTCGAAGTCTCTAATGCAAAATACCCCTGTGACTGAACAATCAGAAAGAAATATCTCAATACTTGGCTGCGGATGGTTGGGTTTACCACTCGCGGAATATTTAATCTCAAAAAAGTACAAAGTCAAAGGAAGTACTCGAACCAAAGAGAAGTTTCCAACGCTGGAAAAGGCAGGTATTCAGCCTTTTGTGGTGGACTTGTCAAATGGCAGCCCAATTGAAAATGAATTTTTATCCTCGCAAATACTGATTCTAAATATTCCTCCGGGAATTCGGAAACGACCAGTCGAAAGTCACCTGGAAGAGTTGCAGCGTCTCTTTGATCAAATGCAGGAGAATAGGCCTTCCAAAATGATTTATGTAAGCTCTACTTCCATTTATGCTGATCATTCGATGGAAGTTTATGAGGAAGACGCAGATCGCTCTTCGCCGATGTATCAGATTGAGGAAAAGATAAGCGATGCTTGTGATCGATTGAACATAGAATTTACCATTGTCCGCTGCGGAGGCTTAATGGGTTACGGACGGATTCCCTGCAAGTATTATTCTGGAAAGAAAAATCTGGAGCTTGATAATACACCGGTTAATTACATTTTTCGAGACGATGTGATTGGCATTCTCACTGCAATTATTGAGAAAGACAGATGGGGAGAAGTTTATAATGCTGTTGCACCGCAAAAGCCTTTGCGTTATGAGGTGATTGAGAATTGCTGTGCCCGAACAGAATATGTTATACCGACTTTTAAAAAGCAGGCAGATCAAATGCCTCCTTTCAAAACCATCAATTCAGGAAAGGTGAAAGAGCAGCTCAATTACGATTTTAAATACCCTGACCCACTCCGGTTCCCCTACTAAAGAGGCACGTGGCAAGATTTACGGTGAAGTCGCCAGTTTAGAACATAGGCAGCGGCCATGCTTACCGACCCAAGGATAGAAAATAGGTGATGCGTAGCGAAGAAATCCAAAGTGTACAAGCCGGCAGAGATTCCTAATAGTAAGAAAGGAAGCCTGTTTTGATGATGCCTGAAGTCGCGGCTGAGCAAGTAGATAGCAATCAACATGCTGGAGACGACTAAAATGTTTTCTACAAATTCTGGAAGAAAGTGCTCGCCAAGAGTAGGCAAAGCCACCAAAATAAAGGGCATGCTCAGGCAGTGAATGGCACATAAAAACGACATACCAAGGCCGAGCTTATATAATAAATGCGAGTATTTTTCTTTAAGTCTCTTCAATGCTAAATGCAACAGGGTTGCAAAAGTAACACAAATGCAACAGTATTGCAAAAGGGTAAGTTCTTTCTGATACTTTATTATTTTTCGGTCGCTCAGTGGCTGTGAACTTTTGTAGATTGTGGCTTTGAAACCGAAGTGAAAGAAAGGCGGATGAATTTGTTCAAGTATCTACTTGTGATGTTGATGGCATTTTTATGCTCAACGAGTGTTATTGGACAGGTTAATGAGACATTACCTTCGTATCCAGAAGGTTTTGATGCCTTTAAAGAATACTTAGTTTCAGAATTTCATTATCCTGAAAGTGCACGAAAGACCAAATATCAGGGTATTTTAGGTTTGACACTGTTTATCAATAAAGACGGTTCCGGGACTCTGAGAAAACTGGATTTCTCAAAAATGAAATTTGTGGGAGACCCAAAGGATGAAGATAAGCAGCTAATGGTCAATGTGAAGGAGGATATTCGGTTTGAGGTTCAAAGACTAATTGCAGAAATGCCTGATTGGGAGCCAGCCACCCGCAATGGTGAAAAGCTTCGAGTCATAATTAATGTACCTATGCGACTGGTGCTTTATTGAGTCCTTGAAACTTCCCTGATCCCGCAGCAAAGTCTCCAAGGGACTCTGCGGAGCAAAACAAAACGAAAACCCCTCCCCCCACGTTTATTCAACAAAGGCCTACAAACCTTTCCACTTTCTTTATTTCGTATGCTTGCATAATATCGAGATTAAAGATATTTTTGTAATGGTATGCTTGCATACTAATTTTTGAATGTATTGAGAATCATTCGTTTACCTAATGAGACCATTCGATTCTCTCTCATTCAATTAGAATATTCAACTCCTCATTGGCCATCATCTTGATGAAAAACCGGAGCAGGGCTTTAAATTGAGTTGATGAGGGGACTTAAAATCCTAACCGGAGTAAACAAACATTGAAATAAATAATCAACATACATGAGAAGAATTAACAAAGTAGCCGTCTTGGGTGCAGGGATTATGGGAAGCCGTATTGCCATGCATTTTGCCAATATTGGCTGCAGAGTACTATTACTGGACATGGTTCCGCGTGAACCAAACGATGCAGAAAAGGCAAAAGGTCTTGATACCAGCTCGCCGCTAGTGCGAAACCGTATTGTTAATGATCTTTTTACGGCTGCTCTGAGAGGTAAACCGGCCTCCACGTATACCAAAGACGTGGCTCAGCGAATTGAGCTGGGCAACTTTGATGATGACATGTCAAAAATCAAAGATGTGGACTGGGTCATCGAAGTGGTGGTAGAGCGACTGGAGATCAAGAAACTAATCTATGATAAAGTAGAGGCTCACCGCAAACCAGGCACTTTGGTGACTTCAAACACTTCGGGTATCCCGATTCATTTAATGTCTGAAGGTCGGGGCGAAGATTTTCAAAAGCACTTCTGCGGCACGCACTTCTTCAATCCTCCGCGTTACCTTCGACTTCTGGAGATCATCCCGGGACCGAAAACAGATCCTGAGATCATTGATTTCTTAATGCATTACGGCGACTTGTATCTGGGCAAGCAAACGGTCCTTTGTAAAGATACCCCAGCCTTTATCGCCAACCGACTGGGCATTTACGCCATGGTGCAAACCATCCGTACAGCTCAGGAAATGGGTCTTTCGGTTGAGGCTGTTGATAAACTAACCGGACCGGTAGTGGGTCGCCCAAAATCAGGAACGTTCAGACTCTCTGACGTGGTGGGTTTAGATACCACCGTCAATGTGTGTAATAACCTAAAAGCGACCTTGAAAAACGACGAGTCGGTGGAGGCTTTTGAACTTCCGGATATCATGGCCAAACTGATGGAAAACAAATGGCTGGGCGAAAAATCGGGTCAGGGTTTCTATAAGAAGGTTAAAGAAGGTGGCAAATCAGTGATTCTGGCTCTTGATTTTGAGTCCATGGAATACAAGCCTTCTGAAAAAGTTAGTTTCGATACCCTAAATACCACGAAAGGCATTGATCGTTTGGCGGATCGTTTTGCAATATTGCTTAAAGGGAAAGACAAAGCCGGCGAATTTTACAGAAAGACATTCACGGATGGTTTCAAATATGCCACGAATAGAATTCCGGAAATAGCAGACGAACTCTTCAGGGTGGATGATGCTATCAAAGCTGGGTTCGGTTGGGAAATGGGACTTTTTGAAACCGCAGATGCTGTAGGCGTTAAAGATTTCATAGCTATAGCTGAAGCAGAGGGAAATAAACCTGCAGACTGGGTATATGAAATGCTGAAGGCTGGTCACGAAAGCTTTTACAAAGTGGAAGGGGGCCAACGTCAGTACTACGATATTGACTCAAAGTCTTACAAGGCTATCCCGGGTACAGAATCATTTATCATTCTTGACAACATCCGCAAGAATAATGTGGTCTGGAAAAATGCAGGCTCATCCATTTTTGACCTCGGAGATGGTATTTTGGGGCTGGAATTCCATTCTAAAATGAATACGTTTGGAGCTGAAGTAATCGAGGGTCTTAATAAATCTTACGATTTGGCTGAAAAGGACTTTAGAGGTTTGGTTGTCGGTAACGACTCCAATCAGGCCTTCTCGGCCGGGGCAAACCTGGCCATGTTGTTCATGTATGCAATAGAGCAGGAGTGGGATGAGATTTTCATGATCATTGAGCAGTTCCAGCGGACGATGATGCGGGCTCGTTATTCATCTATTCCAGTAGTGACGGCCCCTCATACGCTAGCTCTTGGAGGAGGTTGTGAGCTTAACCTACATGCTGATAAGATCGTAGCAGCCGCTGAAACTTACATGGGTCTTGTGGAAGTAGGTGTTGGTGTGATCCCTGGCGGTGGCGGAACTAAAGAAATGGCTCTTCGTTGCTCAGATATGTATCAACCTGGGGATTCTGAACTGAATATCCTGCAAAATGCTTTCATGAACATTGCACAGGCTAAGGTTTCAGGCTCAGCACATGAAGCCATGGAAATGAATTACCTGAAACAAGGCAGAGATCAGATTGTACTAAACCGTTCGCGTCTTTTGGCTGAGGCCAAACAAGCAGCTGTTGAACTGGCTGAAAACGGTTACACCATGCCAACCAAACGTAAAGACATCAAAGTCCAGGGTAAGGCGGGTATCGCTCTTTTCAAAGCAGGTATAAAAGCCATGAGGCTCGGGAATTATATTTCTGATCATGATGCTCTCATAGCCGAAAAACTGGCCTATGTTATCAGTGGAGGTGACCTGAGCTACGCTCAAAATGTCACGGAAGAGTATCTTTTAGAACTTGAAAGAGAAGCTTTCGTTAGCCTATGTGGAGAGCGTAAAACACTGGAAAGAATGCAAGGGCTTTTGACGGGTGGTAAGCCACCAAGAAATTAAGTTCAAAACCAGGAAGTAATTCTTCTGGCTTTAAATCTTAAGTCTTCCATCTTAAATCTTACAAATAAAATGAACGCATACATAATCAAAGGATATAGAACAGCAGTCGGTAAGGCTGGTCGGGGTGGATTCAGATTCACGAGACCTGATGATCTGGCGGCTGAAAATATTAAGTACTTACTTTCTCAGGTGCCTGAGTTAGATCCATCTAGGGTTGATGACCTCATTGTGGGTAATGCTGTTCCGGAAGCGGAGCAGGGCATGCAGATGGCTCGTTATATCGCTTTGCTTTCTATGGGTAAAGTGGTGCCAGGTGTCACAGTGAATCGTTACTGTGGTTCGGGCATTGAAACCATAGCAATGGCGGCGGCTAAAATCAATGCAGGAATGGCGAATTGCATCATTGCTGGGGGAACAGAGTCTATGTCGTTGGTGCCAACTATGGGTTATAAAACAGCCCTCAATTATGATATTGCCCAAAACAACCCGGATTATTATTTAGGCATGGGTCTGACGGCCGAGCAGGTCGCTCAGGATTTCAAGATCTCTCGTGAAGATCAGGACGAATTCTCCTACAAATCACATATGAAAGCACTTAATGCTCAGGAGAAAGGTCTTTTTGATGAGGAAATTGTGCCAATCACCGTCAAAGAAACGTATTTTGATGAAGGTTCAGGCAAAAAGAGAACTAAAGAAACTGTAGTGAAAAAGGACGAAGGTCCCCGAGCTGGTACATCTATTGAGGCTCTTGCGAAATTACGACCGGTTTTCGCGGCAGGTGGCTCGGTAACGGCCGGTAACTCCTCTCAAACTTCTGACGGAGCTGCCTTTGTGATTGTGATGTCTGAAAAAATGGTAAAAGAGTTGAATTTGGAACCGGTGGCTCAAATGCTTTCTTACGCCGTGGCAGGTTGCGATCCTCGCATCATGGGTATCGGGCCTGTTTACGCCGTGCCGAAAGCTTTGGAGCAGGCCAATTTAAAATTGAAAGACATTGATCAAGTTGAGCTCAATGAAGCCTTTGCTTCGCAATCATTGGCGGTGGTGAAAGAATTGGGGATTGACCCCGAAATTTTGAATCCTAATGGCGGAGCTATTGCTCTTGGTCATGCTTTGGGTTCTACCGGTGCCCGTCTCTCAGTACAGCTTTTCAATGAAATGAGAAGACGCAAGCAAAAATACGGCATGGTCACCGCTTGTGTAGGTGGAGGCCAGGGTGTGGCCGGGATTTACGAGCTGTTGAAATAGAAATAGTCCTTTTGAATAAAAAAGCTCACCCTTCTCTCGAGAGGTGAGCTTTTCTTTTTTTGAAATCTATTTAACGAATTAACTCAATGTAACCTTTATAATTTTTGACTTCGCCAGTTTCTTGCAGGCGATTGAATTCCACATTGATGCTGTAGTAATAAGTGCCCGGTGAAACGGCGTTTCCGTTATCGGCCACACCATCCCAGCTAAGGCTTTGGCCACCGCCCTGTGCTATTCTGATGCCCTGGCGGTTATAGATTTCGTAATCAATGTTTTTAATAAACGCCGGGCAATTCATAGGCTCAAAGGTATCATTGACCCCATCGTTATTCGGCGAGAAGACATTCGGGAATGAAATCTTATCACAATTGTCTGCACAAATGATATTGCTTGGCTCACTTTCCACTTCCAGAATACTCACTGCTGTCACGTAATAACAGCCGGCGAAGCCTTCAGTAGCGTTTTTGACGTGTTGATAAGAGGTCTTATCACCAGCCACAAATCCTATTTGCTCAAAAGAGCCATCTTCATATCTGGAGAAATAAATATTATACCTGATAATGTCTGTTCTGCAGTTTGCCGTTGAGTTTGACCAACTCAATGTGTTTGTGAAAGCATTAACACCGCAGAAATCTTCCTGATTCGCCGCTTCACAACCAATATTATCAAGATTCATGACCAAGGCACATGGAGGTGTTCTATCTGCCGGAGCTATGCAATATTCCTGAGAGAAATTATTAAGCAACCCAAATTGTGATGCTTCATTGGCGTAAATTCCGACGGTTTCTACTTTATAGCAGTATTGAACATTATTCTCTAGAGTTATACTTTGGTCGCCATCGGCCAAATAATTGTCAGTGCCGTCATCAATAAAATCAAACGTGTTAGGGCCGGTGACCTCTACTTCGGCAATGACATTAAATACACCTGGGTTGTCTTTGTCTTCACGATAAATCAGATGGGTTTGGTTTTCATTTGACCACGGCGTATTGGCCTCCCAAAAGAGGTGGATTTCCTGATCGTCTGGTGTTCCGGTCGTTCTCACCGAAGACGCTGCCGGGGCTTCTCCCATTTTCTGGTCGCCTTCATAATAAAAAGCCAGTTTGTACTTATAGACTTGGCCAGACGTATTCAGATTGGTGTCTGTGAACAGTGTATCGGCTGAGCCGTCAAAAGTTGTTGTGGTTCTGTACACTTCCTCAAAGTTATCACCACCCAGTCCCGTAGTTCTGGAAATAACATATTGATAAGGCCCCGCGAACTCACTTGTGTCTAATCCAATAGGTGTACTCCATTCTACCTGAATTTGACCTGTCGCTTCATCCGTTTCGGTAACACTCACTTTGGTGATAACCGGTACTCTTTTCGGAAGCTCTGAGCCAATACAAAACTCAGTAGACGGAGCACTCAGCATGGTGTTAAAATTTGAAACCTCAATATCTGAAACCAGACGGTAAGAGTAGATCTGACCTTGTTCGGCATCAGTATCCAGAAAAGTAGTATCTGTTAGACCCACTTCACCAATAAGCTCATAACGCCAGTCTTCAGGAATACCCTGCTGGCATTCACCGGGGTTTAGACCACTACATCCGTCTTTTCGATAAATGTAAATTTTTCCACCCCTAACGCAGTCGGCGTAAGGCAACCAGCTCAGTTGAACTCCTTCTTCGTTTTCTTCACCCTGCAAGCCTCTGGGTCTCGGAGGGTTAACATTTATTTTGACGGTTTGAATATCAACCAGTTGTGTAATAAACCTTCCGGGAGCATCCTCCACTTTAAATAAGACATCATAGGCCTGTTCGCGTACATGATCACAGTTCGTCAACCAACTGAAGGTCCCCCTTATCGGAGAAGGTCTCGGACTTTGAGCTGAAAAAGTGGCAGCTTCGTCAGCTACAAATTGTTGAAAGTTTCCTGCCGGATCAATATTATAGACCCCACCCGAACTACTTAATGTTAGCGTTTGGTCTACATCTTCATCTGTACCAATGACATCAAACTCAAAAGGCTCTCCGGCCTCTATACACAGGTCGCCGGGCACCTCAAGCTCCGGCCTGTTATTATCGGTGTCTACAACTATTATCTGCATGTCCCTGACAATTTCACCTATTCGTAGAAAATTGCCATCGGGGGCTTTTCGCCACTCTTCCACAACGAATGCAACGTTATACTGTCCCTCCCTTTGAGGAGCATCCCAAATTAAGTCCCCCGTTCGCGGGTCAATTCTAAAAGTGGCTGGTCCCGTGCCAGCTTCATTCCTAATCGGGGAGTTACCTACGGTGCTTGGGTCTCTGTATCCATCAATAGGAGCACCAATTCCGTTTGCTTCCATTCTATCTTCCATCGGAATAGTCAAACGGTAAGAAAGGCTGTCGCCATCAATATCAAAGGCTCCCGGGTTATGAATATATCGTACACCCGTTGCTGCTGAATCCACAGGAATATTAAGCAAGACCGGAGTACTGTTTAAGCCGAAGTCCGGATTGATTACCAGAGTGGTCTGTACAAAGAAAGTGATGGCGTCAGAAGGCTGTGGAAGGTTAATGGTTGCCTCATTTCTATTTGGGATACCACAGCTCACACGATACAGGCCAGGCCCTGGAAACGTAACTTCTGTTACGTAGGTATTTCTAACAGTAGAGGGGCTGATAAGAACTTTTTCTCTACGGGCTACTTTGTAGCTTACCACACCATTATTGATAAAACCCGGAAAGAAATCAACGTCTTCCTGAGCCTCATTGGCACTTCTACCATTGATTTCGTCTGTGTAAGTGGTAAGAGTTACGCGATAGGTCAGGGAGGTGTTTGATATTCTTTCAGCAGTAATTTCACCTGCTCTCAGGTGCGTGGCAAAAGCCCGTTGAGCTATGATGAAACTCAGGAGTGTAAAAATTAGAGCAGAAATCTTCTTCATGAATGGGTCTTTAGCTGAGGCTTAAGGATCGTCTAAATAACGAAATTTAAGAATACAATATTCTTTCAGTGTGGTTTTGATTAGTTTCTAAACTATTTCCAGCTCAATTTAGTTTAATATGTGTATCGACATTTAATTATTTTGTAGTTTAGTTTTTTACTTGAATAAACTGTCTGACTAATTGAATTTTTTATTGGTTCTAAATAGTTTGATACTTACTTTTGGCAGCGATTTTTGTACTATTCTAAGTACGTGTCAATAATCACAAAGATTAATCAAAATTAAATTTATGTCTTGGCTCACTAAAACGTTAAGCAGCTCGATAGGCAAGAAAGTACTAATGGCCATCACCGGCTTATTTCTTTGTTCATTTTTGATCATTCACCTGATGGGTAACCTTCAGCTCTTCAAAGATGACGGAGGATATGCTTTCAACACCTACACCGTTTTTATGACGACGAATCCGCTCATCAAAACGGTATCTTATGTTCTGTATTTCTCCATTTTGTTTCATGCTGTTTGGGGTATCTACCTTGAATACCAAAACAAAAAAGCAAGACCACAGGGTTATGCGATGTCAAAAAATCAGGGTTCACTTGCCAGCCGAAACATGGCAATCCTTGGTACCATCATTTTTGTTTACATTGCTGTTCACCTTGGCGATTTCTGGTATGAGTACAAATTTGGTCATCTGCCTTACGTGACATACACGGAGAGCCTTTCGACCGGTGAGGTTACGGCTATCGAGACTTTGCCTGATAGCTACACACAGGAGGTAAAAATGCTGGAGACGTTTAATGAAGCTGAAGGTACCAAGAGCATTACAGTTAAAGACCTTTATGTAGAGGCTGAAGAGGCTTTCTCAAAACCTTTGTTGGTTATTTTTTATGTTATCTCAATGGTGGTACTAGGTTTTCATCTCTTACATGGTTTCCAAAGTGGTTTCCAAACATTGGGGCTTAACCATCCAAAATACAATCCGTTAATTAAGAAAGTAGGCATTTGGGTTTTCGCTATCCTGATTCCTTTCGCGTTTGCGGTTATTCCTGTTTATTTTCTGATTAAATAATTCTCAAAAATTAAGATATCATGGCTAAATCAAGCGTAAAGTTAGATGCCAAAATTCCGGAAGGACCAATAGCTAATAAGTGGACTTCCTATAAAGATCACATTGATCTTGTAAACCCTGCCAACAAACGGAATATTGATGTTATAGTAGTAGGTACAGGTCTTGCTGGCGGGTCGGCTGCGGCCACTCTTGCTGAGTTAGGTTATAACGTTAAAGCATTTTGTTATCAGGACTCTCCAAGAAGAGCTCACTCTATTGCTGCTCAGGGTGGTATTAACGCTGCCAAGAACTATCAGGGTGATGGTGATTCTACTTACCGTTTATTTTACGATACAGTAAAAGGCGGTGACTACCGTAGCCGTGAGGCCAATGTTTACCGTTTGGCGGAGGTTTCAGCCAATATTATTGACCAATGTGTGGCTCAGGGTGTACCTTTTGCCCGGGATTACGGCGGGTTATTGGATAACCGTTCTTTTGGTGGTGTATTGGTTTCAAGAACATTCTATGCCAAAGGCCAGACAGGTCAGCAGCTTCTATTGGGAGCATATTCTGCAATGAACCGCCAGATTGCCAGAGGAAAGATTGAAATGTACAATCGTCACGAGATGCTTGACATTGTAATTGTAGACGGTAAGGCTCGTGGAATTATTGCCCGTAACCTGGTGACCGGAGAAATTGAAAGACATTCAGCTCACGCTGTAGTGATAGGAAGTGGAGGTTACGGAAACGTGTATTTCCTTTCCACAAATGCTATGGGTTCAAACGTAACGGCGGCCTGGAAAATACATAAAAAGGGAGCCTATTTTGCTAACCCTTGCTTTACGCAAATTCACCCGACTTGTATTCCAAGATCAGGTGATTATCAGTCAAAATTGACTTTGATGTCGGAGTCGTTGAGAAACGACGGTCGTATCTGGGTTCCTAAAAAACTGGAAGATGCTCAGGCCATCAGAGAAGGTAAATTAAAGCCGACTCAACTTTCTGAAGAAGACAGAGATTACTATTTGGAGAGAAGATACCCTGCTTTTGGTAACCTTGTGCCGCGTGACGTGGCTTCCAGAGCAGCGAAAGAAAGATGTGATGCTGGTTTTGGTGTAAACAAAACAGGTGAAGCAGTTTATCTTGATTTCAAATCGGCCATTGAGCGTTACGGAAAAGAGCAGGCGAAAATCCACGGTATTCAGGATCCATCTCAGGAGAAAATTCTTGAGCTTGGCGAAGAAGTGGTAGCCAATAAATATGGAAACCTTTTCCAGATGTATGAGAAGATCGTTGACGAGAACCCATACAAAACACCAATGATGATTTATCCGGCCACACACTATACGATGGGTGGTATCTGGGTTGATTATAATTTGATGACAACCATTCCTGGATGTTACGCTATCGGAGAAGCTAACTTCTCAGATCACGGTGCTAACCGACTTGGTGCTTCAGCTCTTATGCAAGGTCTGGCTGATGGTTATTTTGTATTGCCTTACACCATAGGGGATTACCTATCTAGTGATATCCGGACAGGAAAAATCTCTACTGATCTTCCTGAATTTGAAGAAGCAGAGAAAAGTGTTAGAGAGCAACTTTCGTTCTTTGTGAATAACAAAGGATCACACTCAGTAGATTATTACCACAAGAAGTTGGGTAAAGTGATGTGGGATAAAGTAGGTATGTCAAGAAACGCCGAAGGATTGAAAGAAGCGATGGCTGAGATCAAGGCCATCAGAGAAGATTTCTGGAAAAATGTAAGTGTGCCGGGCGGCATGGACGAAATGAACCCTGAGCTGGAGAAAGCTAGCCGAGTGGCTGACTTCCTGGAGCTGGGAGAGTTATTTGCCAAAGATGCTTTGGAAAGAAATGAGTCGTGTGGAGGTCACTTTAGAGAAGAATACCAGACCGAAGACGGAGAGGCACTCAGAGACGACAAAAACTACGCTTATGTAGCAGCCTGGGAGTACAAAGGCGAGCCTTCTGAGGCGGTATTACACAAAGAAGATTTAGAATTTAAAGACATTGAGCTTAAAACACGCTCATACAAATAAGATTAAACCATGGATTTAAAACTTAAAGTCTGGAGACAAAAAAACGCCGAAGACAAAGGTGGTTTAGTAGAATATCAATTGAACGATATTGAAGGACACATGTCTTTCCTTGAGATGATGGATATTCTGAATGAGCAACTCATCTCAGAAGGGCAGGAGCCTGTATCTTTTGATCATGACTGTCGCGAAGGTATTTGCGGAGCCTGTTCAATGCACATCAATGGAGAGCCGCATGGCCCTGATGCCGGTACCACTACCTGCCAGTTGCACATGCGGAAATTCAACGATGGTGATACTATCTTCATTGAGCCTTTCAGAGCTAAAGCATTCCCGGTGATTAAAGATCTTGTGGTTGATCGTTCTGCATTTGACAGAATTCAGCACGCTGGTGGATATATTTCGGTGAATACTTCTGGTAATACGCAGGATGCTAACAGTATTCCGGTACCTAAGGTTAATGCTGATAAGGCCTTTGACGCAGCCACTTGCATCGGTTGTGGTGCTTGTGTGGCAGCTTGTAAAAATGCTTCAGCCATGCTTTTTGTTTCTGCTAAGGTGTCTCAGTTTGCTTTGTTGCCTCAGGGTGAGGTAGAAGCTAAGGACAGAGCTCTTAATATGGTGAAGCAAATGGATGCCGAAGGTTTTGGCAACTGTACCAACACAGGTGCTTGCGAAGCGGAATGCCCGAAAGGAATTTCACTTGAGAACATTGCAAGATTGAACAGAGAGTACCTTAGTGCCAGTGTTACTACTGATCACTAGGTTAGATGGTCTTTTAAATGAAAGCCCCGAATCTGAAAAGATTCGGGGCTTTTTGTTGTACTCAATTTTAACTTATGCTGCCTTCTCAAATTGAATTTCGAGAGGGTTTGGCGGTACCATCGCTTTACTCGGGTAAGCAAGGTTATATTTATAATAGTACTCCTGAAAAGTCGGAATCATAGTAATTATACTGGCTAACTTTTCAACAGCCATTCTGTAGGCATTTACATTCGGAGTTTCCTTAGTCTGAGCTTTGAAACCATCGTGAATCTCCACAAGCGAATCGGTGTTGATGTAAAAATCCTGAACACAGATAATTGAGGCCTCATCTTCGCCATTTCTTTCATCATAAATAACCAGCATCAAATCATCTTCGTTGAAGTAGGTTTCTACATGAAACTTCTTTTCTCTGATGCGTTCGATATTCTCTCCTTTTCTACGTAGAAATGTAAAGATTCCTTCCTTGTCGTAGCTAACCATTACGCCGTTAGCGATGTTATCATATTTTATCATTGCCTTATTCTTTTTAGTTCGTTTACCAAAGATAAAAACAAAATTATATTTTATATACTATTCAAAAAATATAATTAAAAAGAATAATATATGGTTTTTATTAATATTTTGGACTAATAATTTTTTCAAAATGACTTTCGGGATAGCTGAGAAACTCACCAAAAAGATGAAATTCAAAATTTCATTTTGAGTTCTTAAAGCGAAGAAAGAGAAAAAAGTTAGAGAATTTTACGTTGAAACTTTAAAAAGTGAAGATGTTAGCCGCAAATTCAGTACAAAATTTTGCAGGTTATTCGTTGGGTGCCGAATCTCTGAAGATTATTTGGGTAATATTAAATACGCCCAAGAATCTCTTTGAACCAAACTGTGAAGTTGTCTGGATTTTTCCCTACTTCTTTTTTGATAGATTCGACACTCGCCCAGCGATAATCAGCAACTTCTTTTGGGTTGACCTCAAAGGTTTGATTGTACTCCCCAAAGAAAACATGATCAATCTCGTTTTCTGTTAAACCATTGTCAAACTCCGCTCTATAGTGGAAGGTGAATTGATAACTTAAAGGACATCTGAAACCCATTTCTTCACCTAACCTTCTAAATGCCGCATCTTCAATTTTTTCATCCTTGTTGGGGTGTCCGCAGCAGGCGTTGGTCCAAAGGCCGGGTGAATGATATTTGTGTAGTGCCCTTTGGTGAATCAGCATTTTGCCGGCTTCATTGAAAATCAATACTGAAAATGCCCGGTGTAATGTGCCTTCCCGATGTACCTTGATTTTTTCATCGTGCCCAATGATCTCATCTTTTTCGTTAACGAGAGTAATGATAATGTCGGTTTTCGTAGGCAGATTTTCCAAATAGAAAGATTGTTTTTATAGTTACACCAATTGCCTGAGTCTGCTAATGGTAAATTGGTTAAATTTCGGCACCATTTCATTTAAACCCTGGACACGAACATGAAACTCTACAAAACCGCAAAAGGTTTCGTCGTTGAAGACGAAGGACAGTATTATTTGTCAAAACACACAAACTGGGACGAATTTATCAATCGTGAAAATCTTTATTTCGAGGTAAAGCGGGAAATTCAAAATCTCAAACCTGATTTTGATTACCTGAATTACATCAAAGACTATCTTCAGGCCCCCATCGCAGGGCAGGAAGTATGGGCCTCAGGTGTTACTTATTTGCGTAGCAAAAATGCCCGTATGGAAGAATCTAAAGATGCTGGGGGAGGTGATTTCTACGATCGTGTTTATGATGCCCCAAGGCCCGAGATTTTCTTTAAAGCCACTGTTGGAAGAGTCGTTGGTAATGGCGAAAACATTAGAATCAGAAAAGATTCCAAATGGAATGTTCCTGAGCCTGAATTGACCTTATTTATCAATTCTTCTGGTCAGATTTCGGGATATACAGTCGGAAATGATGTGAGTTCAAGAGATATTGAAGGTGAAAACCCTTTGTATTTGCCACAGGCTAAATCATATGACAAAAGTGCGGCTCTTGGTCCTTGTATTTTTGTGTCCGATGAGCCGATTGATCCTCAAAGCAAAATCACATTGGAGATTTTCAGAGGAGGAAATGCAGTATTCAGTCAATCTATTGAGCTTAATCAAATGAAACGTACGCTGAAGGAACTGGTTTCTTATCTTTATGCCGAATGCACTTTTGTCAATGGTTCATTTTTGATGACGGGTACTGGTATCATCCCGGAGGATAGTTTTAGCTTGCAGGTAGGAGATAAGGTGGAGATTACCATTGATAATATTGGAAAACTTTCAAATACAGTAGAAACAAAGTAACATGGATTTACAAGGAGTAAACATTATAGGTTTCGGAACATCTTCAGAGGGCACGGTAGCTTTGCAAGCCGTAAACCCCGTTACCGGAGATACGCTGGGACCTTTGTTTTATAACGCAACTAAAGAAGAACTTGAATCTGCAACCGATTTGGCTGAAGAAGCTTTTTTGATTTACAGGAAAAAGTCGGGGAAGGAGAAGGCTGCTTTTCTCAAGAAAATAGCTGAGGAAATTGAGGCACTTGATGATCAGTTAATAGAAAGGTATTCAGCAGAGACTGGTTTGCCGGCTGGTAGGGCTCAGGGAGAGCGTGGACGTACCTGCGGGCAGTTACGTCTGTTTGCTAGCTTAATAGAAGAAGGCTCGTGGGTAAATGCCAAAATTGACCCTGCTATGCCGGACAGACAACCACTTCCACGAGTAGATATTCGCTCAATGGAAAGGCCTCTTGGGCCTGTTGCGGTTTTTGGAGCCAGTAATTTCCCTTTGGCTTTTTCTGTGGCTGGTGGAGACACAGCTTCAGCTTTGGCGGCGGGTTGCCCAGTTGTTTTTAAAGCTCATCCGGCTCACTTGGGTACATCAGAATTGGTCGGAAAAGCCATTCAAAAGGCTGCTAAGGAAACCGGAATGCCCAATGGTGTTTTCAGTATGATCCATGCAGATGCTGACATTAGTCAGGCTCTTGTCATGGATCCTAAAATTACTGCAGTCGGTTTTACAGGTTCATACAAAGTTGGAAAATTGCTTTTTGACAAGGCTGCAGCAAGACCTAAACCGATTCCTGTTTACTCTGAAATGGGTAGCACAAACCCTGTTTTCATCTTACCAAAAACGCTTGAAGCACAGGCTGAAAACCTTGCGGAAAGTTATGTGAATTCGGTCAATATGGGAGTTGGGCAATTTTGTACTAACCCGGGCATCATGTTGATTCAGAAGAACCAAACCTTCCTGGAAATTCTAGAAAAGAAAGCGAAAGCCTCGGCTGGCGGGAATATGCTTACGCCGGGCATTAGAGATGCTTATATTGGCGGAGTAGAAAATGCCAAAAAGTATACGAAAGTAATAGCTGTGGGTACTAAAGCGGAGGGATTAACAGGTGTAGAACCGACCATCCTTTATGCAGATTATCAAACCTTCAAAGACAATCCGCACTTGGATGAGGAGGTTTTCGGACCTACCAGCTTGGTGGTAGAAGGTAACTCTAAAGAAGAATATCTAGAGATCGCCCGTAATCTTTCAGGCCACCTAACTGCCACTGTTCATGGCACCGAAGAGGAACTGATTGAGTATGCTGAATTACTCGAAATTTTGGAACAAAAAGTAGGTCGTCTTATTATTAATGGATTCCCGACAGGCGTGGAGGTTTGCCATGCCATGGTTCACGGCGGGCCTTTTCCAGCTACAACGGACAGCCGTAGTACCTCGGTTGGTACTGGAGCGATCACTCGTTTTACCCGACCAATTTGTTATCAGAATTTACCTGATTCATTATTGCCGGACGAGCTTAAAACCAATAACCCTTTGGGCATCTGGCGTTTGATAGATGGCGAAATGAAGCAGTAAAAAATGAATTTAAATCTAACTGAAAAAGTCATCATCGTTACTGGTGGGGCTAAAGGTATTGGGGAAGGCATTGTCTCTCAGTTGGCTCTGGAAGGGGCTTTTCCGGTAATCGTCGGAAGAAACGAGGAAGATAATCAGAGGGCTTTTGAGAAAGTTCAGGCCGCTGGTGGTTTTGGGATGACGGTTAAAGCCGAGTTATCCAAACCTGAAGAATGCAAGCGGGCTGTGAAAGAAGTCATGGATCGTTTTGGGCGTATTCATGGACTGGTCAATAACGCCGGCTTGAATGACGGCGTAAGCCTTGAGAATGGCTCATACGAGGGCTTTGTTCAATCTCTCCATAGTAACCTGATTCATTATTATCTGATGGCTCATCATGCTCTCCCTGCTTTAAAAGAAAGCAAGGGGAGTATTATCAATATTACTTCAAAAGTGGCCGAAACCGGTCAGGGAGGCACTTCAGCATATGCAGCCTCTAACGGTGGGCGAAATGCTCTAACCCGCGAATGGGCCGTTGAGTTATTGCCTTACGGAATCAGAGTAAATGCGGTCGTAGTGGCAGAGAGTTATACACCGATGTATGAGCGATGGATTCAATCGTTACCTGATGGCGAAAAGCAACTGGAAGAAATCAATAGGCGAATCCCTTTAGGAAACAGAATGACCACCGTGGAAGAACTGGCCAATACTGTTGTTTTCCTCCTTTCAAAACGCTCTAGTCATACCACTGGCCAAATTATCCATGTAGATGGAGGGTATGTTCATTTGGATAGGGCGTTGATTAGAAAGACCTAAGATTTAAGACAAAAGATGCAAGACTTTTTGACGGGAGAGGGAAGTTGGGACTAAGGGAGTGTTAAAAAAAACTGCCCACTGAAAACTGAGACTGCCTACTAAGAAAAAACTACCCTTCTATCTCCAAAGACTCACAGGCCTTACGAGCGGCGTCTTGTTCGGCTTTCTTTTTGTTCCAGCCACGGCCTTCGCTGATGATTTCGTCATCTACGCTGACTTGAGCTACAAACTCCTTACTATGATGTTTTCCGTTTTCTTTGATAATGTCAAAGCTTACGTTCTTTGAGAGTCCTTGAGCCCAGGTGAGTAGAATGCTTTTGTAGTTCGCATTGTTTTTGATCACCTCGTCGAGGTCGTAGTAGTTGGCGATCAGGTTTTTGACAATAAACTTCTTAGTAAACTTGAAGCCTTTGTCCAGATAAATGGCACCAATCAGAGCCTCCATCGCGTCCCCATACATTGATGTACGGGCATGGGTGACCCGGTTTCCATCAAAAGTGATCAGGTTATCTAAGCCGATTTTTCGAGCCACCTGATTGAGTGATTCTCTGTTGACAATCCTTGATCGGATTTCGGTTAGAAAACCTTCGTCTTTGAAAGGATATTTTTTGAAAAGGTACTCGGCAATGACCATTCCCAAAACGGAATCTCCGAGATATTCAAGACGTTCATTGGATTCCTTAAAACCCTCTACAATCGTCTTTTTTGAAGCAGAAGTATGCCTGAAAGCAAGCTGGTATAATGAATCTTTCCCGGGCTTTTCACCAGTGATTCTCTCGATTGACTTTCTGAATTCCTTCGTCTCGTCATCGGTTTTGAAATATCCCAGAATGCTTTCAGTTACTGCCATATTGTTAAGAGAGCAAAATGAAGGCCATTTTACTCTTCCATCTTCTTAAATATGAGGGTGGCGTTATGACCACCAAAACCGAAACAGTTAGAAAGCACGGTATTGATCTTACGTTCTTTCGCTTTGTTCGGGGTCAAATCAATTTTTTGGTCAATTTCCTCATCAACATTGAAAAGATTAATCGTTGGAGGTACAGTTTGATGCTGAATGGCCAAAACTGCCGCTACAGACTCCACTGCACCCGCACCACCCAGAAGGTGACCGGTCATTGATTTGGTTGAGCTAATGCTCATGTTATACGTATGCTCCTTGAAAAGGTTCTGAATGGCTTTGATTTCCTGAGGGTCACCAAGGCCAGTTGAAGTACCATGTGTATTGATGTAATCAATATCCTCAGGCTTCATTTTGGCATCATCAAGGGCATCTTCCATAGAAAGGTATGCACCTACCCCTTCAGGATGCGGAGCCGTAATGTGGTAAGCATCTGAAGAGATACCTCCCCCTACCAGTTCGCAGTAAATTTTGGCTCCACGAGCTTTGGCGTGCTCATATTCTTCAAGAATGAGTCCGCCACCGCCTTCTCCTAAGACGAAACCATCACGGTCTTTGTCATATGGTCTGGAGGCTGTTTTATAATCGTCGTTTCTGGTAGAAAGTGCTCTGAGAGCATTGAAACCACCAACACCCGCACGGGTTACAGCCGCTTCTGATCCTCCGGTTACACAGGCAATCATCCGACCCAAACGGATATAATTGAACGCGTCAATAATTGCGTTGTTCGCTGAAGCACAGGCTGAAACAGTTACGTAGTTTGGCCCTCTGAAGCCAAACTTCATTGAGATATGACCAGACGCCGAATCGGCAATCATTTTAGGAATAAAGAAAGGATTAAACTTTGGTACCAGATTATTGTCTGCAAGGTTTAAAACCTCTTCTTCAAAGGTTTTCAAGCCTCCGATACCTGAGCCCCAAATTACACCGATCTTATCTTTATTTACTTTCTCAAGGTCAAGACCGGAGTCTTCAACGGCCTCTGTAGCGATAACCACGCCGTATTGAGAAAACAAATCCATTTTACGGGCATCCTGACGAGGTATAAAGTCAGTTACCTCAAAGCCCTTAAGCTCGCAGGCAAACTGTGTCTTAAATTCGGTTGGATCAAAATGAGTGATCGGGTTTGCACCGCTAACACCATTTTTGAGGCCGTTCCAGTATTCTTCAACAGTATTTCCAATAGGGGTGAGGGCACCCATTCCTGTAACTACTACGCGTTTCAGCTCCATGGTAGGTTTGATTTTAAATGGAAAAAGTTCAATACCCAATTTACAAAAAACTGAATATTGAACTTTTGAAAAGGGTCAGGTATATTACTTAGAGTTCTCTTCTAAGTACGCTACTGCCTGTCCTACAGTTTGGATATTTTCTGCCTGATCATCAGGAATAGATACATTGAATTCTTTTTCGAATTCCATGATAAGCTCTACAGTATCCAATGAATCCGCTCCTAGATCGTTAGTAAAAGAAGCTTCGGTAGTCACTTCTGACTCTTCAACGCCAAGCTTTTCTACAATAATTTTCGTTACTTTCGATGCGATATCTGACATTATAAAAATGTATTTGGTTTAAAACAGTGCAAAGAAAAAACTTTTAACTGAAACCAACAAAGTACCCTTTGGTTTTTTGATATCGTTAACAAGCCAGATATTTGCTGCGTACAAAATAATCGACCGATAATTCACGAATGAAAAGCCTTTTCCAAAAAAAATACAATTCGAATAACTTTTTTCTTTTGGCCGGTCCCTGTGCTATAGAAAGCAGAGACCTCGCGATGCAAATTGCCGAAAAAATTGTGGGAATCACTGATCGCCTCGGTATACCCTATGTTTTCAAGGGAAGTTACCGAAAGGCTAACCGAACAAAGGCCGATAGTTTTACCGGGATCGGTGATGAATTAGCCCTCAGTATTCTCAAAGAAGTGGGCGAGCAATTCGGCGTTCCCACCGTGACCGATATTCACGAAACACACGAAGCCGCTCTTGCAGCCCGGTATGTCGATGTCCTTCAAATTCCAGCTTTTTTATGCCGGCAAACCGAGCTACTCGCAGCTGCAGCTCAAACGGGCAAAGCTGTTAATATCAAAAAAGGTCAATTTATGAGTGGTGCTTCTATGGGTTTTGCTGTTGAGAAAGTCAAAATGGAAAACCCTGAAGCCAATGTCATGCTCACCGAGCGGGGCAACTCTTTTGGCTACTCTGACTTGGTAGTGGATTACAGGAATATCGTTGATATGAAAGTCTTTGATGCCGATGTGGTCATGGATTGCACACATTCTCTCCAAAGACCCAATCAAACCTCAGGCGTGACCGGAGGAAACCCGGAATTGATTGGTACTATTGCCAAGGCCGCCATTGCAGTGGGAGCTGACGGACTGTTTATAGAAACTCATCCAGACCCTGCGAACGCCAAATCAGACGGAGCAAATATGCTACACCTTGATAAATTGGAGAAGCTTTTGGAGGATTTGGTGAGGATACGAGAGGTGGTATCTTAGTTCGGTGTTTCTGGCATTGGATTTTAAATAATTCCCAAATATGGGATGAGGTCTTAATTTTCTTGTAAAGACCTAGTCAGCATAATCTTCGTCAAAAAAGCTCCATGAAGAGAATATTAATTAAAAAATTCTCCTATTTCTAAGCTTTTTTGATGTACTGAGTTTAAGATTTTTTGGTGTTGGATACAAGTAGGCAGCAAAAGGGGTTTCTTGAAACAAATGTCACTCTCTCGTCATATCAATGAAGTAACTTCCAAAGGTTGGGCCACCAAATTCAAAAGTCAGTTTATTGTTTCTTAGCTGAAGTAGGAAGAGGGAATTATCGTCAATGAAATGATAGCTTTTAGTCTCAGGTGAAATGTTGGATTGTTGCTCTGAGTCCCTGAAGATTATGGCAGTTCTAAGAGATTGTCCATAAATACCAATTGTAAAATTATACTCAAATGGTTCCTCCTGATTAACTGTAAAAGTGCCGGAGCATATGCTGTTACTTTTAGTGTCACAGGCTTTAAATGTAATTGTAAGGCTCTCAGGCAGAAACTCTGATTCTTTTGCCAGGGTACCATTTGGCTCAATGGAGGTTGAAACCCAAGTACCCTTTAGTAATCTCATATCCTGGCGATTTACTTTGGTACCATTGACGGTATCTTTTTCGCAAGAAAAAAGGAGGAATAAGATGAATAATAAAGTCAGGGATTTTTTCATGTTTTCGTATGGAGGATTTGCTTCTAAAAGGATTGGCTAACCTACAATTTTTTAAACACCGTCTAATGAGCTTAGAAAATTGTATAATTTCAACCTCTATTGATTTTTGAGGTCTCTTCCAATGTATGATTTTTAAAAGGCTAAGGCAAATAGTTAGTATAAAGGACTCGATTATGAAGTCAAAATTTGAAAGGCTGTTTTTTGCCAATCGCGTTTTTCCTCCAGAATGCTTAGCTTTGTATCTAATTCTGCTTTTCTAATTAAACATCATGGCGAAATCTTTTCGAAAGAAAAAAACTGCGGGTAATCAACGCCGAAATACCGGTTCTCAAAAAAAGGCCTCCCAAAGCAACGGATTAAGTTCAGCACAGTGGCAGCTCATTATTGGGGTGTTCTTTTTGGTGGTGTCTTTGGTACTGGTGGTTTCTTTTATTTCTTACCTGTTTACTGGTGAGGCAGATCAGGATTTGGTACAGCGTAATTTCCAATCAGCCATCGACCCCGACCATAAAAAGGCAGAAAACGCTTTAGGAGTAGTGGGGGCCTTTATATCCCATTATTTTATTTTCAAATGGTTCGGTCTGGCAGCTTTCGGGCTTATTCCATTGATTTTTCTTTCGGCTTTCCGACTCATTTTTCAGCAGGATTTATTTTCACTGAACCTGAATCGCCTTGCTAAAGGAACCATTTTTTACGTCTTTTTCATTTCGCTCTTTCTGGGTTATTTCGTTTACCATTTTGATATGGGTGATGGCCGCATCAGCGGCGGTGTCGGTTATCAGTTGAATGATATGCTGAACCATGTGCTGGGCTGGGGCAGTATTCTGCTTATTGCTCTTACTCTGTTTCTGTGGCTGGTATTTTTCCACGGGCTTACCCGTATTGATAATTATTTCCTTGACCGTTGGGCTAAAAAATCTGATACCGAAGAGGTAGAGCCCGAAATCTATCAGGAGAAAAAGCCGGAACCTGTAGAGGAAGAAGACTCAGAGCTTATTGCCGAGAAACCTTTTGAGGGTGGTATTTCTTTTATGGTTGACAAAAAGAAAGAAACCGAAGAGCCAGCTATTGAGATAGTAAGAAAACAGCCTGAGAAAGAAGATGAGAATGATGTAAAGCTTGAAGTGGCCAAGGAGACAACGAGCTTTTTATTTGAAGAAGAAGACAACGATAAAGACCTTGAGGAGTTTGGTCCTTATGACCCAAAACTGGACTTAGGAAGCTACCAATACCCGCCATTAGACCTTCTCCAGAATCATCAGGGCAGAAACGCCGATGTTTCAGATGAAGAACTGGAAGCCAACAAACGAAATATCGTGGAAACCATGCGGAATTTCTCCATCGGTATCTCCAGCATTAAAGCCACTATCGGGCCTACCGTTACACTATACGAGATCGTGCCGGAAGCGGGTGTACGTATCTCAAAAATCAAAAACCTTGAAGACGATATTGCCCTTAATCTGGCAGCCCTGGGCATACGTATTATTGCCCCTATGCCGGGCAAAGGCACCATCGGTATTGAGGTGCCCAATAAGCACCCTGAGCTGGTTTCGGTGAAATCTGTTTTCTCAAACAGTAAGTTCCAGCATACCAAATATGAGTTGCCTATTGTGCTGGGCAAAACCATTGCCAATGAGATGTTTGTCTCTGATCTGGCCAAAATGCCTCACTTGCTTATGGCCGGTGCAACGGGGCAGGGTAAATCGGTTGGTATTAACGTGTTGCTGGCTTCGTTGCTTTTCAAAAAGCACCCTGCTGAGGTTAAATTCGTTTTGGTTGATCCTAAGAAAGTGGAGCTATCACTTTTTAATAAAATCGAAAGGCACTTCTTGGCCACCTTGCCGAATGCAGAAGATGCTATTATAACTGATACTAAAAAAGTTATTTACACGCTCAATTCCCTGTGTATTGAGATGGATAACCGGTATGATCTGCTCAAAGATGCAGGCGTCAGAAATATTCGTGAATACAATACTAAGTTTACCAAGCGTAAGCTGAATCCTGAAAACGGTCATCGTTATCTACCCTATATTGTTCTGGTGATTGATGAGCTTGCCGATTTGATGATGACGGCTGGTAAAGAAGTAGAGCAGCCTATTGCCCGTTTGGCTCAGCTGGCCCGAGCTATTGGTATCCATTTGATTGTCGCCACCCAGCGTCCGTCGGTAAACGTAATTACTGGTTTGATCAAAGCCAACTTCCCGGCTCGTCTGTCATTTAAAGTTACGGCCAAAGTAGATTCCAGAACCATTTTGGATACCGGCGGGGCCGAGCAACTCGTCGGAAATGGAGATATGCTTTTAAGCATGGGCTCAGATATGGTTCGTTTGCAGTGTCCGTTTATTGACACACCTGAAGTAGATAGCGTCTGCGACTTCATCGGTGAGCAGAGAGGCTATGAATCTGCCTATCCGCTGCCTGAATATTATGGCGACGATGAACCAGATCCCCTGGAGGTAGATATGAGCGATCTGGATGCTCTTTTTGATGATGCAGCCCGTCTTTTGGTGACTTTCCAGCAGGGCAGTACGTCTTTAATACAGCGGAAAATGAAACTGGGCTATAACAGGGCCGGGCGTATTATTGATCAGTTAGAAGCTGCAGGGATAGTAGGGCCTTTTGAGGGTTCTAAGGCCCGTGAGGTGCTGATAAAAGACATGGAGCATCTTGAGGAGATTTTGAGGAACCTCAAAAATGGGCATTGACATTAAAGGCTTATTAACAAAGCCTTATTAAACATTTCCGTTATTTTTGCGTCCAATTTATTAAAAAGGGAGTATCCTTTTTGATATACAATCATAAATTACTCAAAGAGAATAATGAGAAAATTAGCGGTTTTAGCGGTATTGGTAATGTTTTCGGCGGTGTCTGGTTTTGGCCAGGATTCCAAAGCCGGAGCCATTCTGGATGCAATGAGTGCCAAATATAAAAACATGAAGTCTTTTAAAGCCGATTTTACTTATGCACCGGTTAGTACAAGTGGAAAGTTGGGTAGAGTGCGTTCCGGGAAAATAGCTGTGAAAGGGGTGAAGTTTAAGCTCAATATGGTGGGGCAGGAGATTTACAATAACGGCTCTGATATCTACTCTTTTGTTAAAGAAACCAACGAGGTGAATATCACTGAATATGATTCCTCAGAAGAATCGCAATTCTCTCCTGCTAACGTTTATACCATTTACAAGAATGGATATAAATACACTTACAAAGGAAGCACTACTATCTCAGGTAAAAGCTACGACGTGGTGGAGTTAGTGCCAAAAAACAGCGGAAACATGAGTAAACTGGAGATTGTAGTTGATAAATCAACCAAAGAAATCAAGCGTTGGTCAATCTGGGACAGAAACAGCTCAAAAACAGTGTTTGATATCAGCAGCTTTACACCAAACGCATCATTGTCTGATAGTTATTTCAATTTCAATACCGCCTCTTATCCTGGGGTTGAAGTGGTGGATTTGAGATAATCAGCCAAAAAATATTGAGAAGAAACCTCTGCTTCGGTGGAGGTTTTTTTGTGCCTATCTTTGTTTAAACAGTCTTCTTTTATGTCTTCACATCATATTGTCAAAGAAAAACAGGAGCCGGCCCTTTTAATTGCGAATGGCGAAGCCTGTAGCTCAGATCTTCTGGATAACCTGTTGGAGTGGTCGCCTTACGTGGTAGTCCTTGATGGTGCCATGCCGAGGGTTTTGCAGAGAGGAATCAAAGTTGACGTGCTTCTTGGTGATTTTGATCGAAACGAGCTTGATCTCGAGGAAATCAAGAAACAGCAGTTTCCCATAGAGATCGTGCATACACCTGATCAGGAAAAAACAGACCTTGAGAAGGGAATTGAGTTTTTGATCGGGAAAGGTTTTCCAGCGGTGAATATTGTTTGGGCCACGGGCAAAAGAATGGATCATACGCTTGCCAATGTTTTTAATCTGGTGAAATATAAAAATGACATCAAGCTGGTGATGCTTGACGATTTTTCAAAAATTTTTCCACTTAGTCCTTTACCCTCCTTCTTTGAAAAGTGGTATCGGTCGGGCACTACCATTTCGCTCCTCCCTCTTGGGGCGTGTGAAGAGATTAGGACGACGAATCTCAGGTATCCGCTTATGGATGAGGTATTGTCCATCGGAAATCGCCTTGGAAATAGTAATGAGGTGGCTGAAGACGGTCTTGTAAAAGTACAATTTGGTCATGGTGAACTTCTCCTAATGGAATGTGAGGATTAATCACAACTTTATCCACATTCTTATTTAGGTAACTGTCTAATTATTTCAATTTTTATTGAAAATATAAAAATTTAATTTATACATTTAGAGTCTAAACGGCAGAAAACGTGCTTCTTAGCCCCTTAGCCTGTTTATTGAGCGATTTGTGGAAAACTCTGACTGTGGACAGTTTTAAAATGTGGAAAACTTTGGCTTTGCACTTTTTTAATGGTTGAAAATTCATAAATCGTTGATCCTGAGATCGTATATATTTAATGGTTTTGTAGAATTCTGGAATAAAGAGAATTCCAAATATTTTTCGGGTTTTTTTAAGGAAAAATCCGTGTTAGTTTTGATGTCTCGGCTCTAAATATTTGCCCAATATCGAAGAGTTGTTCTCAATAGAATCTGTACTTGTTTGAACCCTTTAAATCTGTAATTGCCGTATGTATGTTATTAAAAGAGACGGACGCCGGGAATCCGTAAAATTTGACAAAATAACAGCCAGAATTGAAAGACTTTGTTACGGTCTTGATCCCAATTTTGTTCAGCCGATAGAGGTGGCCATGAAAGTGGTTTCCGGAATCTATGACGGCGTATCTACTACCCAGCTTGATAGTCTGGCAGCTGAAACTGCGGCTTCGATGACTACCAAGCATCCGGATTATGCTCAGTTAGCGGCGAGAATTGCCATCAGTAATCTCCATAAGAACACATTGAAGTCATTTTCTGGTACAATGAAACTTTTGTATCAGTATATTGACCCTAAAACCGGCGAGAACGCCTCGCTTATTGCGAAGGATACATGGAAGGTTATTCAGAAGAATGCGGCTCTTCTGGATTCAACCATTATATATGACAGAGATTACGGATACGATTATTTCGGGTACAAAACACTGGAGCGGTCATATCTGCTGAAGGCAAATGGTAAGATTGTAGAGCGTCCGCAGCATATGCTAATGCGTGTATCTGTTGGTATCCACGGTGAAAACATCGAGAAGGTTATTGAAACTTACAATCTTCTTTCTGAGAGATGGTTTACTCATGCCACGCCAACCTTGTTTAACGCAGGTACACCAAAGCCTCAGTTGTCTTCATGCTTCTTATTAACCATGAAAGACGATAGCATTGATGGAATTTATGATACATTAAAGCAGTGTGCTAAAATTTCTCAATCCGCTGGTGGTATTGGTTTGTCAATTCATAATATCAGAGCTAAAGGTTCATACATCAAAGGCACCAACGGTACCTCAAACGGTATCATCCCGATGCTGAGAGTTTATAACGATACAGCGAGGTATGTAGATCAGGGTGGTGGAAAAAGAAAGGGCTCTTTTGCTATTTATCTGGAGCCATGGCATGCTGACATAGATGATTTCCTTGATCTTAAAAAGAATCACGGTAAAGAGGAAATGCGTGCTCGTGACCTCTTTTACGCTATGTGGATCTCAGACCTTTTCATGAAACGTGTAGAGGCTGATGCTGAGTGGTCATTATTCTGCCCCCATGAGTGCCCGGGTCTTGCTGATACTTATGGTGACGATTTTGAGAAACTTTATGAAAAGTATGAGTCAGAAGGACGAGCCAGAAAGACTGTAAAAGCTCAACAGCTTTGGTTTAAGATTCTTGAGTCTCAAATCGAAACGGGAACACCGTACATTCTATACAAGGATGCGGCGAACAAGAAATCGAATCAGAAAAACCTTGGTACCATCAAGTCGTCAAACTTGTGTACTGAGATTATGGAATATACCTCTGAAGACGAAGTAGCGGTTTGTAATCTGGCTTCAATGGCCTTGCCGAAATTCGTCATTCAGGATGATAACGGAGAGTACACAGGTTATGATCATCAGAAATTGTATGAGACTGTTAAGGTAGTAACCAGAAACCTTAATAAGATCATTGATGTCAATTACTATCCGGTAAAAGAGGCAGAGAACAGTAATAAGCGTCACAGACCAATTGGTATTGGTGTGCAAGGCCTTGCAGATACGTTCATCCAGTTAAGAATGCCATTTGACTCAGACGAGGCCCGTCAGCTGAATAAAGATATTTTTGAAACTATCTATTACGCTGCCGTTGAAACTTCAATGGAGCTTGCTCAGGAGGAAGGTCCTTATGAAACCTGGAAAGGGTCGCCAATCTCTGAAGGTATTTTCCAATTTGATATGTGGGGTGTAACACCGGAATCAGGCAGATGGGATTGGGAAGCAATGAGAGAGAAGGTGATGAAGCATGGTGTAAGGAACTCGCTATTGCTGGCACCAATGCCGACAGCTTCTACGAGCCAAATCTTAGGAAATAACGAGTGTTTTGAGCCTTATACCTCTAACATTTATTCAAGAAGAGTATTGTCAGGTGAGTTTGCTATTGTAAACAAACACCTTTTGAGAGATCTTGTTAAGATCAATCTTTGGAATGATACCATGAAGAATAAATTGATAGCTGCTAACGGTTCAGTTCAAAATATTGACGAGATACCTCAAAACCTGAAAGACCTTTATAAGACCTCATGGGAAATTAAGCAGAAAGTAATCATTGACATGGCTGCTGACAGAGGAGCGTTTATTGACCAAAGTCAGTCAATGAATGTATTTATGGAGAACCCTAATTTTGGGAAATTGACTTCCATGCATTTCTATGCATGGAAAGCCGGCCTGAAAACAGGAATGTATTACTTACGTACTAAAGCGGCTGTTGACGCCGTTAAGTTTACTGTAAGTAAGCAAGCCGTACAGGAAACCAATAAGGAAGATAAGGTAGAAGAAAAGCCACTTGACTACAAGGGTTTTGCCGAAGAGAACGAAAGATTGGCAAAAGAAGCGGCGGCCTCATTTAAGGATGAAAGATCTGAAGAGGAGAAAGCATATGCTGCCATGCAGTGTTCTTTAGACGATCCAGAGGGATGTGAGATGTGTGGCTCTTAAAAACGGGTTCCGACTAACGTGTGATATTAAAATAAAACCCTGGCGAAAGCCGGGGTTTTTCTGTTTTCCTGAAGATTATTTTGGTTTAGCAAGGGCACAAAAAAAGAGGCGGTAAAACCACCCCTTTTTTCGCTAGTCGATCCTTAAATAAACTGTTATTAGAAATCTTCGTCAAGTGAGAAAGTGTTTGAAGCCTTGTCAGAAGTAACTCCTGCTTTTTGGTAGTCTCCAACACGTTTCTCAAAGAAATTCGTTTTACCCTGAAGCGAGATAAGCTCCATAAAGTCAAACGGATTTGTTGAATTATATATCTTATTAAGATTGAGCTGTTCTAAAAGGTGATCAGCAACAAACTCAATATACTGACACATTAAATCAGAGTTCATACCAATCAGTGAAACTGGTAATGCATCTGTGACAAACTCTTTTTCAATCTCCACGGCATCTTTAATGATCTTGTAGATATCTTCTTCCGGAAGCTTGTTTTTAATGTGATCTGTGTAGAGCAAACAGGCGAAATCGCGGTGCATACCTTCATCTCTTGAAATAAGCTCATTTGAGAAGGATAAACCCGGCATAAGGCCCCTTTTCTTTAACCAGAATATAGAACAGAATGATCCTGAGAAAAAGATACCTTCTACTGCGGCAAATGCGATAAGACGTTCTATGAAATTACCATTCTCGATCCATCTCATAGCCCAGTCAGCCTTCTTTTGAACACAAGGGATGTGCTCCACGGCATTCAAAAGTTTGTCTCTTTCCTGGGCGTCTTTGATGTAGGTATCTATCAGCAGAGAGTAAACTTCAGCATGTATATTTTCAATGGCAATTTGGAAGCCGTAAAAACATTTAGCTTCTGCATATTGTACTCCGGAGATAAAATCTACGGCAAGATTTTCATTTACGATACCATCTGAAGCAGCAAAAAAGGCGAGAACGTGAGAGATGAAATGACGCTCACCATCATTTAATTTCTCCCAGTCAGTAAGGTCTTGAGCAAGGTCTAATTCTTCGGCGGTCCAGAAGCAAGCTTCAGCATTTTTATAAAATTGCCAAATGTCATGGTGTTTGATCGGAAAGATGACAAATCTGTTCGGATCTTCTATAAGTAAAGGTTCAGAGGTTCGTAACTCTTTATCGGTCATTTTGAGGGAAATAATTTAAGGTTCCAGATTCTATTCAGTAATTATAAATGGCTGTGCGATAAGGGTATACCAAAGTTAGACGATTATCTAATCATGCACAAATGAGGAAGGTCATGAAAGGGGTTAATGAGGTTTATAATCATTTGATAAATAGAGAGTAACAGAGTCTTAAGAAATTTGAATTTTTTTTCAGACCGAAGAATGTTTTGTCTAAACGGAGGTGTCAAAATGGAAATGATCGATCCTTTTTTATAGATTTGTTAAGTACGTGTTCGATAAGGAGAACTCACTAAGATATACGGCGATATATGAGACGGTCTTCAGGATTAAAAATGCGATTTATACTCGGGCTGATTATGGCGGGTATAGCGTTAATTAGTTACTATGGTAAAACTCAGGTCAATCCACTAACCGGTGAAAAGCAGCAGGTGGGTATGAGCCCCGAGCAAGAGGTGGCTATGGGTTTACAATCTGCTCCACAAATGGCACAGGAATATGGAGGGCTTTATCCTGATAATCAGATACAGCAGCAGATTAAATCTGTGGGTAAAAAATTGGTGAATAGCTTCAACGCTGATATGGAAAACAAAGGAGTTGATAATCCCTACAGGTTCGATTTTCATGTGTTAAGAGATTCAAAAACGGTTAATGCTTTTGCTTTACCCGGTGGTCAAATATTTATTACTGCAGGTCTTTTAAGCAGATTACAATCTGAGGATCAGCTTGCCGGAGTTTTGGGTCATGAGATTGGCCATGTGGTACATAGACACTCTGCACAGCAAATGGCTAAGGGTGAATTCTTTCAGGGTCTAGCGGGAGCTGCAACTGCAGCTAGTGGTAGTTATGGTACGGCTCAGGTTGCCAATTACGTTGCTCAAATCAAGATGATGAAATTTGGTCGGGATGATGAGTTACAAAGTGATGAATTCGGTGTACGGTACCTGATACATTCAAATTATCAACCGGAGGCGATGATTGAGGTTATGGAGATTCTGGCAGAAGCCAGTGGGGGTGATATGAATCGTGATGAATTCATGAGTTCTCACCCGAGTCCGGCCAATAGAGTTCAAAAGATTAAAGAGCATATAGTAAGATACTCTGGTAACCCCTCCGCTGCGGGTTTTTAAAAATATTTAAGGCAGGTGAACTTTCTGCCTTCTTTTTTAATTATATTTATGTAATAACATATAATGTAAAAACAATAATGAATATCTGGAAAATTGATCCGATGCACTCTGAAGTGCAGTTCAAAGTAAAGCACCTTATGATTTCTAACGTAACGGGAAGCTTCAAAGATTTTGATGCCACTTTGGAATCTGAATCAGACGGTGATTTTAAAAACGCCAAAGTAAATTTTTCTGCCAAAACAGGTTCAATTGATACAGGGAATACTGACAGAGACGGTCATTTAAAGTCAAATGACTTTTTTAATGCTGAGGAATATCCGGAACTAAAATTTGAATCAACTGAATTTCAGTCAAATGGTTCCGCTGACAGTTATGTTTTGAAGGGTAATTTAACTATCAGAGATGTCACACGTCCTGTAGAGTTAAAGGCTGAATTTGGTGGAAAGATGACTGACTTTTATGGAAACGAAAAAGCTGGATTTGATCTGGAGGGTAAGATCAATCGTAAGGACTTTGGGTTGACATGGAATGGAGTTACAGAAGCCGGGGGAGTAGTGGTGAGTGACGAGGTTAAACTTCTGCTGAATATTCAGATGACAAAAGAAAAAGAATAAATGGTTAGGGTTAAATAGAGTGATTCGAATCCGCCGGGTAATGATTTAAACCGGCGGATTTTTTTATTAACGTGGAAAACCGAAGGGTCAATAAAATAGCGGCCGATGAAAGACCGGCAAGAAGTCCATACCAAATACCTTCTGATTGTAAATCATAATTGAAAGCGAGAATATAGCCTGCTGGTAGCGAGATGAGCCAATAGGCTGCAAAGGTGATGTAGGCTGGAATGTTAACATCAGAAATACCTCGTAAGTTGCCAAGAGCTACCACCTGAATTCCATCTGAAAGTTGGAATATCGCTGCGATGATTAAAAGTGATGATGCTACCGCTTTTACTTCCTGATCATCGATATACAAATTAATTAGTTGATTTCTGAATACGAGGATAAAGGCCATGCATACAATCATGAATAGCGTAACAAGAAAATAAGCTGAGTTGGCTGATTCCCTTAGACGTTGTAGGTTTCTAAGGCCAAGTGCATCCCCGACTCTGATGCTTCCTGCATAAGAAATTCCGGTGGCCATCATATACGTTGTGGCGGCGATATTAATAGCTATCTGATGGGCAGCCATAGCGGTGTCACTTATCCAACCCATCATGATTAAGGCTGCTGAAAAAGCACCGATTTCAAAGAAAAGTTGAAGTCCTCCGGGAATACTCAATCGAAAAAGTTTAATAGCATCAGCTTTTACGCTCTTAAAGTTTATGGTTGTTTTTACCCAAAAGGGTTTTCTTTTAAAGTACCAAATGATTAGAGCCAGCATAGAGAGCCGAACGCCGAGGGTGGAGTAAGCTGCACCATTGAGACCTATGATTTTAATAAGTATATAGTTAAGAAGGATGTTCACAAGTAGGCCCACAAATGTTATGTACATTGCAATTTTTGGCTTACTCAGACCATCTAAAATCTGTTTATGAGCTACAAAGAAGATTAATGGTATCTTGGCAATGGTCACTATCAGAAAGAAGGGCTTTGATAAGTCAGAAACCTTAAGACTTTGACCCAAAATATGAAAGTCTAAATAGACCAAAAGGGCTACGATGGTTATCAATAAAGAAAACCATATTGAGACCCTGATAGATGCTCTGTAGTTCTCTTCCAGTTCTTTTGGCTGGTTAGCAGCTTTATGTTTTGCGATAATGGGACTTAAAACAGAAAGCCCTCCTACAGCTATTGATGAGATTAGAAAGCTTAAAGAATGTGCAAGACCTGATGCGGCCAAGGCTTCTTTACCGACCATTCGACCGATCATGATATTGTCGGAAACGCCCATGAGTATAACACTCAATTGAGCAGTAACAATAGGAACCGCTAATTGGACTGTACTTTTAGATTCGTTGATATAGGCCTCAATCTTGGAGGATGATGACATCGTTAACCTTTTTGAAGCTCAAAAATGCTTATTTCAGGCAAAATGCCAAGTCTACCAGGGTAACCAAGGTAACCATAGCCACGATTAACATACAATTGTTGATTCCCTTCCTGATACAGGCCGGCCCATTCTTTATATCGCCACTGTACGGGACTCCACTTTAAGCCCGCAATTTCAACGCCATATTGCATGCCGTGTGTGTGGCCGGCAAAAGAAACGTCCACTTCTGATTTGTTAAGTACTTGCTCTCTCCAGTGGCTGGGGTCGTGAGAAAGAAGAAGTTTTACCGGTAAGTCTGATGTGTTTTCTAATGCTTTTTTTAGATCACCATATTGATGAAAGCCTTTTCCCCAGTTTTGTATACCTACAATTCCTATTTCTTCCCCATCTACTTTAAGACGTTTGTGCTCGTCCATCATAAGGTGCCACCCCATAAGTTTGTGGCCTTCCATTAGAGTTTTGAGATTTGCTTGTTTGTCTTTCTCTGAGCTCCATTGGGTATAATCACCGTAGTCATGGTTACCTAGCGTAGAAAAGACGCCCAGAGGAGCTTGTATTTGCTTAAAAATGTCAAAGTACTCCGTCAGTTCTTTTGCTTCATTATTTACCAGATCTCCAGTGAAAAAGACGATATCAGGCTTTTCGGCAAGGAGCATATCCACACCACCTTTAACAGCTGTTTTGTTAAAGAAACTTCCACTGTGGATGTCTGAAATTTGTGCGAGTTTTAAGCCGTGAAATTGACCCGGCAGATTTGCTAGTTTTAGTGGAATTCTGCGAATGCGATAGTCATGTGCACCAGAAATTATTCCATAGCCCATTGCACCAATATGTGTGGCACCTACAGCCAGGGCGGTCTTGGTTATAAATTCTGACCTTGTGATTTTTGGAAGATCAGGGTCTAGATTTGAGTCACTAATCCCTGAAGTTCCCTGAAAAAGATTTGAGATAGAACGAAAGCTCCATTGACCAACTCTAAGTACGTCGCCTAGTATTAAAATTACTCCTGAAAATAGTTTTGAGATATAAATGATGAAAATAAACGAAGCAAGAAAATTTCTCGCTTTGAATGACAGGCGATCATTGAACCAAAAGAAGGCACCAAAAAAGATAAGGATACAGATAACCGGAATAGACCAGTAAACAAAACTTAGAATTCGTTGATTAGCAAGATTCCAGTTTTTTGTGAGCTGCTTTAAAGCACCGAAGATATAAAGGTCTGCCAGGAAGAAAAGAAATATAAATAAACCAAGAAAAAGTCCTCTGCTCATAAATCAATAAGTGATTTAAGTTTAACCGAAAAGGAACTGAGAATGTTCATCGGGATTGATTATTAACAAAAAAAGGTGACCAGTTACCTGATCACCTTTTTTAATATTAACTCTTCTCTTAGTTATTTGGAGTTAAAGTTACGTCAAAGACGTATCCAAAGCTCCAGCTTGTCGAGAACTTGATAACACCAGTAGCTGGGTCAACAGAGAAACTGTCAAGAACTAGCTCGCCACCGAAATCACCAACTCCGATAGTCTGACCAGAGCTGTAAGTACCGTTACCATTGTCAGTAACCATCATACCGGTACCGGCATAGTGCCATCCGTAACCTCTACCGAAATCGTAGTATCCACCGATAGCGTCAGAGATTTTATAAGAATCTCCGTCTTTAACGATATATACAGGACCCATATCAGTGTACTGAGGGCTTGAAGAACCGTTTCTTACAACTGTAGATGTGTAAGCACCAGAGATGTCACCGGCAGATAGATCACCAGGGCAAGGCTTCCAGTAGATTTGTCTGAAAGAAGAACCAGGAATACCATCTTTGTTCACCGCACTGTAAGCGATTTCATAGTAGTCAGGACCTGAAACTGTAGACGCTCCAAAGTACGCTCCGGTAATGGTTTCGTTCAATTGAATTTCTGAACCACCTTCAAAAGCCGTAGCACTGTAAGCATCGGCACTGTAAGAATCACCACAGTTGATTTCAACAACCGCTGGGCCCTTTAGCTCAATCAGAGGAAGGTAAGTGATCTCTGATTCTGTAATTCCGAAGTCTTGCTCACAAGAAGCAAACAGGAATAAACCAAATATTGATAATAATGATATTTTTTTCATATTAGTCGACTATTAATTGTCCCAAAATATTTTGTCAGTAATTGTTCTCTGAGCAGGAGCGTTTGCGTTCAAACTTCTCTCCGTTTCAGGGTATAACCAGGTTGAAGGGAAAACTCCTTGTGGTAACACAGTAAGTGTTGGAGTCTGGAAAATACCTTCAGTGAAGACTCTGCTCGCGGGTCTGTCAAATCTTCTGGTTTCAATCCATCCTTCATCTTCCTGAGTTCCGTTCAAAGAAATCCACTTTTGAACAGCGATAGCATCGATTTGATCATCCAGTGAAGTCAAACCATCAAAACCAAGGCTTGCGATGTAATCACTTGCACCGTCAACTCCAAGGAAAGAGAAGTTAGAAGAAATTGCAGTTGCAAATGCAGCACTGGCGTCATCAGCAGTTCCATATCTTGCAGCAGCTTCAGCTCTAAGGAACCAAACCTCCCATGGGCTCATGAAGAAAACAGAGTTATCATCTGCTACAGCTACAGGAGAAGAACCACTGTAGTCAGTCGCAGGAGCAGTAAATGGCTCATTGTCGATACTACCTTGATCGATACCTCTGATCTGGCCGTTAAAAGTTCCTGAAGAAGCAGGAGTGTAGAAGGCAGTCAAACGAGGATCTGCTAGCTCATTCAGTTTATTAACCGTAGCATTACTTGCAAAGTAAAAATCGCCAACACCCCAAGTCATTCTGGCGAACATTGGATTCTGATTACCTGTAGCACCAGAGAAGTCAACTTTAGCGATATCACTCATGCTCTCAATGAAAGAACCTGAAGAGATCAAAGCCTGAATAGCTGCAGCATTAGGAGCAGTTTCAGATGTTCTCATTAGAATTCTAAGTTTCAAAGAGTTTGCAAACTTGGTCCACTTCTCAAGATCACCTCCATAAACTAGATCATCTGCACCAGCATCAGCAGGAGCAACATCAAGATCCGCGATGGCTTCATCAAGGAGAGTTACAAGGGAAGCATAGATTGCATCAGGGCTATCGTATGATGGCGTAAGAATAGAGCCATCAGCGATCTCACCATTCAGAGCTTCCGAAAAAGGCACACTTCCGAAGTGATCAACAAGTCCTTGATACATGTAAGCCATCAAGACTTTACCAATACCACTATACGCCTTACTATCACTTTTCGTCAGAAATTTAACATCAGTTAAAACCTGAGCATACGATCTGATCCAGTAGTTATTGAAATCATCTGGTTCAGAAACAAATCTTTCCTGATTTCCGATGGAAACACCAATACCCCAAGTGTAGTATTGAGCCCAAAGGAAGGAATTCATGTTCAATTCCACGTCTTGAACATAAGACATATAACCCAGAGCACTGGTCAATACCTGTGCATCAGACGCCGTAGGAGAGTTGTCTGGGTCAACGTTCAGGTTTGCAAGTCTCTCATCACATGAAGTGGCAGAGAAAAGGAGCAAACCGGTAATTAATAAACTATATATTCTTTTCATCTATTCTGATTCAATTAAAATGTTAGACCTAATTTAAAACCTAAACTTTGAGCAGGAGGAATCTGAGTTGTCTCAATACCTACCGCGTTACCTGTAAGGCTTGGGCCGTTTACTTCAGGATCTGCGTAAGTGTTGTCAGCAGGTAACCAGAACTTCACGTTGTTAGCATATACGCCTAAAGTAGCAGTTTTGATTTTTGCCTTGCTAAGAATTTTCGCAGGGATAGCATAATTCAAACCAATTTCTCTAAGCTTGATAAAGCTTGCATCTACTAGATAGTGAGCCGGAGCCGGATCGTAGTTTGTATAGAAATCCTGAGCAGTAATCTCAGTAGTATTTGCCTCGCCTGTTTCAGTTACACTGTTCGGGAATACAAATGGCTCTCTACCGTATTCTACCGTATGCATACCAGTACCGTTAAATCCTGTGTAGAATTTCGTCCAAGAGAAGAAAGTTCCACCTTGTCTGATATCAAGTAGAGCATTTAATGAAAGTCCTTTATATCCGATTGTTGTTCCTACACTTGCAGTGTAATCTGGCTGATAAGAACCAAGATATTGCTCCTGATCAGTTAATACAGGGAATCCAGTAGTTCCTACAACAGTTTGACCCTGACTGTTCACAACTTCTGTAAGACCTTTGAATGTACCGAAAGGATATCCTTCTTTTGCAACAGTAGTGATACCACGGTTAGAACCACCAACAGTAAGCTCAGTAATGTCATCAGTAATCTTAACTACGTTGTTTTTGTTCTTGGCGTAAAGAAGATTGATGTCCCAGTTAAGACCATTCACCAAACCTTTGATTGGCTTAAGGATCAATGAAACCTCATGACCTTTGTTTGTCATCTGACCAATGTTGGCAGTAGTGCTGGTAAAACCAGTTGATGCCGGAAGGTTAATCGTTACAATCTGATTGGTGTGGTTTGAGCTATAGTATGTATAGTCAAGGTTTACTCTGTTGTTTAACAAAGAGATGTCAGCACCAATTTCAAACGTAGTTGTCAATTCAGGCTTAAGATCTGGGTTACCAATGGCATTACCAGTTGTAAATGCCGGCTGTCCACCTAATGGGAAGAACAGAGAGTAGTCACCCAAAGAAGCAATTGTAGGGTTACCTGCGAAAGTAGAGTTCAGAAGGTATAGACCGGCATCTTTACCAGTAGTACCATAGCTACCTCTAAGCTTAGCAAAGTCAAGGAATTTGCTGTCGATATTCAACGCATCAGATACGATGATTGATCCACCAACGGCTTGGTAGAAGAACGAGTTATTTGCCAAAGGAAGAGTAGAAGACCAGTCATTTCTGGCAGAGTACTCAAGGAAATAAGTGTCCTTGTAGCTCAAACTTGCGTTACCCAAAGCACCCATAATTCTATAAGCAGTGGTATTCTGGAAAGAAATTGGGTTTTCAGCACTGTTACTTAGATTGTAGAAACCAGGTACTACAAGACCACCTACAGTGTTACCACCGATTCTCTTATATCTCTTATCAAACATGTTCCAACCAGCAACAGCGTTCAATTTAAGACCTTCTACACCAGGAATATCTGTAGTGTAGTTCGCCAGTGTACTTACATCCCAGTTTGAACGGTTACGATCCTGGTATAGGTAGCTACCTACTGAATTGTGTCTTCCGTTTCTTGTTCCAAGAGCAAGATCATCACCCCAGATTAGCTGAGTACCACGAGTGTATGACGGTACTGATTCTGTTACTCCCATATTGATGGAGTTGTTACCTACTCTTGCAATCAAATCAAGGTTTTTGATTGGTGTGTATGTCAATGAAACTTTGGTGAACAAGTTACCAATGTTTGCCTGACTGTTGTACTCATTCAAAATATAGTACGGGTTCACAGAAGAGTAAGAACCCCAGTATCCTTCAAGATCATGGAAAGGGCTGTTGTAATCTCTAATCTCATTGAACGGAATGTTAACAGGAGATTGAAGAACCATTGCCCATGCATTACCACCTTCGAATGCTCTTGCACCTTCAGTAGCTGTTGTTTGATTTGTCAATGAATAAGATACATTGAAATCAGACTTTAATTTTGGAGTCAACTGAGCACTAGCATTCAAGTTGATTGAGTGTCTGTTGTACTTAGTGTTGTCCAAAATACCGTTTTGCAAAGTATTACCATAAGATAGGTAATAGTTAAAACCACCTTTACCGGCAGAAACATTGAAGTTATTGTTCAACGTGTTACCAAGGTTAAAGAAGCTTTGAAGCTGGTTAGGAACATTTTCGTATGGACGAGTCAATGCTTCTAAAGAACCATCACCATCTGAATCGATTGGAGAAGTCCAAGGTCTAACTACGCCATCAAACGCCGGACCCCAAGACCAGTTTTCACCTGAATCGAAGTGTAAGTTATCATAACCCTGTCCGTAGCCATCTTGTCTTTGTGTTAGTACATAAGCTCTTTCAGTAGAGTAAGAAGAGTTAACACCAACTTTCACAGTACCATCTTTACCTTTTTTGGTAGTTACCAAAAGAACACCAGAAGCACCACGAGAACCGTAAAGTGAGGTTGCAGATGGTCCTTTCAAGATAGTGATACTTTCGATATCCTCAGGGTTAAGGTCGTTGAAGCGGTTACCGTAATCGGTGTAACCTGCACTAGCAGTACCATCACCACCACTGTTGGCTGTGTTATCGATTGGAATACCATCAACAACAATAAGAGCGTTGTTATCACCAGTCAATGAACCTTCACCTCTTAGTACGATACGTGTAGAAGCACCTACCGAACCTGAACTTGTGTTAATTCTTACACCGGCAGCCTTACCTCTCAATGATTCAAGAGCGTTTTTACCAGGAGTAGAAAGAAGGTCTTCAGACTTTACAGTCTGGTTAGCATACACCACATTTTTGGCGTTTCTGTTAAGACCTGTTGAAGTTACAACGATTTCACTCAATTGATTTGCATCGCTCTGAAGAGAAACGTTGATTACACTTTGGTTCCCAACTGTGATCGATTGAGAAACCATACCTACAAAGGAGTAAACTAAAGTAGCCCCTCTCGTGGCTTCGATGGTGTAATTACCGTCGACGTCTGTTGTTGTACCTTTGGTTGTTCCCTGAACAGAAACAGAAACACCAGGAAGCCCAATGCCGTCATCTGCTGAGGTAACCTTTCCCGAAATTTCCATGGATTGGGCAAAAGTGAGCACACTTAAGCATACCAAACTCATGGTAAATAAAAATTTCTTCATACAGTTTGCTTTTAAGGTTTTTAATTGTTTTGAAGCGACCAAATTAAAAAATGTTAAATAAGATAGGTGGGGATATCTTAAAAAAGTTCTATCTAACTTAAAATAGTGCAATGCTTTATTGAAAAAGCAAAAGAGTATGCATGCATACTTCTTCTCAGAAATTACAGAATATTGAGCTGCTATTTTGGGGCCTGCTTAAGGATTATTTTGTTAAGAAGCCGAGGTAGAAAACGTTTGAGGTAAACGCCCATTACTTCTTTGCCGCCAATGTAGACTTCGGCCTTATTTTCAGTGATAGCTTTGAAAATTTTTTCAGAACATTTTTCAGCACTCATTCCTTTGAGTTGGTTCTCATCCATTTTGCCATATTGAGTACCATCAGAAGAGAGGGCATTCTTAGAAATGTCAGTGTTTATATAGCCCGGGCAAACAACTGTTACTCCAATATTATCATGATATACTTCCGCTCTCAAAGCATCAAAAAAGCCATGAAGTCCGAATTTTGCCGCTGCGTATCCTGACCGTCCCGGAGTGGCCACTTTACCCGCCACGCTACTTGTTACAGCGATTTGACCACTTTTACGTTGGATCATATACGGTAGAACCTCTTTTGTAAGAGCAATAACACTTAGAAGGTCAATTTTTAGAATTCTCTCGTACACAGAGAGGTCTGTTTCGGCCACAAAACTACGTTGAGAAATTCCCGCATTATTATATAGGATGTCGATTTGCCCGAAGTGGTTAATAGCTTTTTGAACCATTTGAGGGAAAAGCTCATACTGTTCCACATCCATTGGTAGTATGAGAATGTTTTCAGAAGGTAATCCGGACTGTGTTGCCACACGTTGTAATTCTGCTTCTCTTCTTGCCGAGAGTATTAGTTTTACCGGGTGTTTGGCAAATTGATAAACGGTGGCTTCGCCAATACCCGACGAAGCCCCGGTAATCCAGATGACTTTATTCTCTAAATCCATGTTAATCTACAAGTACAGCATTGCCGCTGGCTACATCCTCCTCGACATGTTTGTATTTCACGTCACGTTTTACGGAACCATCGCGGTATTGTACACTAACCCTTTGATTACGGTTAGCAACTTTCTGAGATTTTGCCGGCGTTACCGGAGCTGATCCACCTTCAGAGTCGCCGTCTTTTCTATTGGTTGAAAGTTTAGGTTTGTCTTCCTTTGGTGGAGCTACCTGTTGAAAACGCATTTCAACGATTCCTGCCTTCATCAGGAACGAAACCATCTCAGCGTTTACCTTAGTCAGGAAGTTTTGGAAAAGCTCTACGGCTTCAAACTTGTAAATCAAAAGCGGATCTTTCTGCTCGTAGGAAGCATTTTGAACGGACTGCTTCAGATCATCCATGTCTCTCAGGTGCTCTTTCCATTGTTGGTCAATTACGCCCAGAGAGATTGATTTCTCCATTTCTTTAATCAGCTCGCGACCGTTAGTGTCAACCGTTTTTTGCATGTCGCAGAAAACAGCAATGTTTTTAGTGCCATCACCCACTATGGCCATGAAAGGTTCATTTTTCAATGCATTTCGGTCAGCCAGAACCTTATTCAGAACCGGAATAGTCTTGCTGACCAATGCTTTGTTTTTCTCTTCATAATGAGCCTGAGCAAGATCATAGAATCTCGACTCCAAATGAGCACCACCCTTGCCAAACTCTTCGGCAGTAATTTCTGGTTTAAAACCTAAATTTTGAAGAGCTCGTAGTTCAAACTCGTCGTAATTGCTGCCAGCGTTCGCCAGGATAGAGTGACAGGTATCGTAAAGTACATTTGCGATATCTAATGAAAGTCGATCACCATATAAAGCATTTTTACGACGTTTATAAATGGTATCACGCTGAACATTCATTACATCATCATACTCGATCAAACGCTTACGCATACCGAAGTTGTTTTCTTCAACTTTACGCTGAGCACGCTCAATAGAGTTGGTAATCATGGAGTGCTGAATTACTTCGCCTTCTTCCATGCCAAGTTTATCCATGATTTTGGCCGTACGGTCAGAGAAGAAAAGACGCATCAGGCTATCCTCCAAACTCACAAAGAACTGCGAAGAACCAGGATCACCCTGACGACCTGCACGACCACGCAACTGGCGGTCTACACGGCGAGATTCATGACGCTCGGTACCAATAATGGCCAAACCTCCGGCGGTTTTACTTTCAGGAGAAAGTTTAATGTCAGTACCTCTACCCGCCATGTTCGTGGCAATGGTCACGGCTCCAGGCTTGCCGGCCTCTGCAACAATATCTGCCTCGCGGGCATGCTGCTTAGCGTTAAGTACCTGATGTGGAACTTTACGAATACTCAGCATTTTACTGATAATCTCAGAGTTTTCTACTGAAGTAGTACCCACTAGTACGGGTCTGCCAGCCGATGTCAGGTTATTAACCTCGTCGGCTACGGCATTGTATTTTTCACGCACGGTTTTATAAACCATGTCTTCCATGTCATCACGAATTACCGGCTTGTTCGTCGGTATGGTCATCACATCAAGCTTGTAGATTTTCCAGAATTCACCAGCTTCTGTTTCAGCGGTACCGGTCATACCAGCCAGTTTATGGTACATTCTGAAATAATTCTGAAGCGTAATGGTAGCGTAGGTTTGAGTTGAGTCCTCAATTTTCACATTCTCCTTCGCTTCAACGGCCTGGTGAAGTCCATCAGACCAGCGGCGGCCATCCATTACACGGCCTGTTTGCTCATCAACGATTTTGACCTTGCCGTCCATCAAAACGTAGTCAACATCTTTCTCAAATAAGCAATAAGATTTGAGCAATTGGTTTACAGCATGAATACGCTCAGCTTTAGTAGCATAATCTCTGATAAGCTCATCTTTTTTAAGAATTTTATCCTGCTCTGAAAGCTCAGTTGATTTCTCAATCTGATCAATGTCAATTGACAAGTCAGGCATGATGAAGAAATTTGGATCTTCGTCCTGACCGGTTAAGAAGTCAATTCCTTTATCAGTTAACTCAATTGAGTTGTTTTTCTCATCAATTGTATAAAAAAGGGGTTCATCAGCCTGAGGCATCAGTTTATTGTTCTCAGCGATATAAACAGCCTCTGTATCAAGTAAGGTCTTTTTTATGCCAGTTTCTGAAAGGTATTTAATCAAAGGTTTGGCTTTCGGCATACCTCTGTAGGCCCTGAAAAGGGCAAGACCACCCTCTTTGGTGTCACCTGAATTGATCAGTTTCTTCGCCTCGTTCAGGTAGTTATTTGTTAGGGTTTTCTGAACCTCAACAATTTGAGCAACCCTAGGCTTCAAAGAGTTGAAAAGAGCTTCATCACCCTTTTTGGCCATTGGGCCACTGATAATCAATGGGGTACGGGCATCGTCAATTAAAACGGAGTCTACCTCATCAATCATTGCGAAGTGATGCTTCCGCTGTACCAACTCTTTCGGGTTGGTTACCATATTATCTCTCAGATAATCAAAACCGTATTCGTTATTGGTACCGTAACAGATATCGGCATTATAAGCGGCTCTTCTGGCGGCTGAGTTTGCCGGGTATTTATCAATACAGTCACAAGTGATACCGTGGAATTCAAAAATCGGAGCCATCCACTCGGAGTCACGGCGAGCCAGGTAGTCGTTTACAGTTACCAAGTGAACACCTTTGCCGGCCAATGCATTCAGGAATGCTGGGAGTGTTGCAACCAAGGTTTTACCCTCACCCGTTTGCATTTCGGCAATTTTTCCACTGTGTAGAGCAGCACCACCGATAATCTGAACATCATAATGAAGCATGTCCCACTTGATCATGTTTCCGGCCGCTTCCCACTCGCTGTTCCAGGTTGCTTTTTCACCTTCAATGGTGATATGACCTTTTTTCATGGCCAGCTCCCGGTCAAGATGAGTAGCGGTTACTGTCAATGAATCATTTTCCTTAAATCTTCTGGCGGTTTCTTTAACAATGGCAAATGCCTTTGGCAAAATCTCCATCAAAACATTTTCCAGCTCCTCATCTTCCTGCTCAGTGAGATCATCAATTTGCTTGAAGATAGCTTCCTTATCATCTATAGAAAGAGTTTCGTCGCTTTCTGCTTTTTCTTTGAGTTCTTCAATTTGTGTTGTAATTGAGCTCAGCGAAGAAGTGATGTAGTCTTTTAACTCAATGGTTTTTGCCCTGAAATCGTCATTGGATAGGGACTGAAGTTTTTCAAACTCTTCGTTGGTGGTTTTAACATACGGCATCAGTTCTTTGACATCTCTGTCTGACTTTGTGCCAAAAACCTTAGAAATTCCTTTAGTTATAAAATCTAACATTATATTATTTGATCCTAATTCTGTACTTAATGTAAGGCTGCAAATTTACTTATTTCAACTGGTAACCTTACAACAATAATGCTGTAATTGAAAAGCGGTCAAAATGGCTAGTTTTCACCAGAATTTTTTGTTTTGGCCGGAGAAACAGGCTTTAATCGTCAAAGAGAAGCCTGACTTTTTTGCCACTTATGTTTTCAAAAATAGGTACTAGCATGTTTTCCGCATTCTCTTTTGTCATTTTGAGTATTCCAGCTTTTATCGCTGACTCTTTTAGTTTTAACTCGGCCGATTTGAATGCTTCCTCAAATAATAGGCCTTCGTTCATAAAGGCGTATTGAGTATCATAGACCGTTGATTTAGAGTGGTCAATTTTGTGATGACAAAGGATAGGCGGAGGCAATCTGACAATGACAGAATCTTCTGAAACGCTGATATCCTGATCTTGTATTTTAGAAAGATTGATGCATCCGGTAGCTTCGCCATGAATAATTAATAATGCTCTCGGGTCAGGCAGATAATCGCGGGTGATTTTTTGGTCCACGATATCTTTGAAAGTGAAGCTTGCGAGCTCAAGATTTCCAAGAGCCTTGGTCTCTTCAAGCATGAGGGAATGCGTTGTTTCAATTGTCTTTACTCCGAAAAGGTTCTTAAAGCCACCTTTCAGGTAAAATATGAAGGCAAATACGGCCAAAGTAGAAACAATGAGCAGCAAAATGCGATTTATGATTTTGATCATTTAAAAATTTTCAGTTTGTCTAATCTTTGTCAATATAAAATACGCTTATTTTGTCTTTCAATTGCAGTACAACCGAAAATAAAACAGAGAAGAAATTAAACTTTTTCGGGAAATATCAGTTTTAAGGACATAAGCAATTGAATGTTTTATACAAAACAGAAACAGATTGTGAAGCTATGGAATTATTACCAATTGATCGCAGAAGTAATTTAAGCAGGGAAGAGTTTATTGAAAACTATCTGAAGCCCAAAAAACCTGTCATTTTTACAGATCTTGTAAAAGACTGGCCTGCCCGTGATAAATGGACTTTTGACTGGTTAAGAAATACCCATGGTGATATTGAGGTTCCTCTTATTGATAAGCATTATCATGACCCTGATAAATACTTCAAAATTGCTAAAACTATGCGATTTGGAGACTATCTGGATTTGGTTGAGAAAAACGAACCCATAGACCTGAGAATCTTCCTTTTTGATATTTTTAAAAAAGTGCCTGAGCTCGCCGATGATATCATTTATCCTGATATCATGGATGGCTTCATCAAAAGCTACAAGTTTATGTTTTTTGGAGGCAAAGATTCCATTACCAACCTTCACTACGACATGGACTGCTCAAATGTATTTTTGACGCAGTTTCAGACACGGAAAAAAGTTATTCTTTTCGGCCCTGATCAAAGTCGTCAGCTATACCATCATCCGTATACCGTAATGAGTCATTTTGACCCTGAGAATCCGGATTATGATAAGTTTCCTGCAGCCAAAGACCTTGTTGGTGTTGAGGGAGTTATCGGTCATGGTGAAACGGTCTTTATACCTTCATTATGGTGGCATCATATCCGTTATGTAGATGGTGGATACAGTCTTGCACTTAGAGCAAATGATTCTATTTTCACTTTTGTGAAAGGAGGTTACAACCTGGTAAGACACCAGTTGGTAGATCGCGGTATGACTAAGATGCTCGGTGCGAAATGGAGAGATTGGAAGGAGACAAAGGCCGCAGAGCGTGCTTTAGAACCGGCTTAAGAACAATCGACATACTCTAATTTCCCCCAATTATAGCGAGTTTTTTCAATGCTGCATTTCGTAGAATTGTCAGAAAAAACTATGCGTTTATTTTTTATTGTTTGTTTGCTAAGTAGTGCTCAGATTTGGGCACAGCAATACCCCTACGAAGTTTCTGAAAAGTTACCTTTCGGTGCTCAGAATCCGGAAGCACCGGAGCAGTTGAAAGATTTTGGCCAATTGGCAGGTCAATACTCTTGTCAATCAACAGCTAGAAATGCCCAACAGGAATGGAAAGAACCTGAGGAGATTATTTGGCGATGGAAGTTCATTATGAACGGCATGGGTGTGCAGGATGAAACGCTGAAGCCGGATGGTTCACATTCTGGTAGCATCAGAGTTTATGACACTGACAGCCTTACATGGCGGGTGCATTACTACTCAAATACGGCTTTCCCAAAAACCTTAGGGTCCTGGTATGGAAATGATAACGAAAATGGTGATATCATTCTTTATCGTGATCAGGCCGCTCCCAATGGAACCCCCGGTTTCTATCGCATAACTTTTTCAGATATAGGTCATGATGGTTTTGAATGGCTGGGGGAATGGGTCAATAAGCCGGAGACTTTTAGTTTCCCGACCTGGAAAATATCGTGTGTACGGCAGCAATAAGCTTTTTGACTAACTTTGGTCTTTCCAAAATTGGCGAATTGCATAAGAAAATCTCTTTTCTGTTTTTATTCTTTACGGCTTTTCAAAGCTTGGCACAGCCGGAATATTCCAGGTTTAGTTTGAGTCCATATTTGGGGCTGGGAATGAAATTGCCGGGAAAGCAACAGGTTTTGAGTGGCTCAGAACAGATGCTTTACCTCTGGAAGTTCTATAATTTCGGAAATACGTTTAACTCTAACGGGGAATCGCAGGTGAGTCTGAACTCCACCAATAGAATAGGACTCAACCTGGATTATCGCTTGTTTGATAAACTCGACATTTTCGGAAGGGCTGAACGAATTAACTTAATAACAGCCTATCAATCTTCTTTGACATATGATTTTCGGGGAAGTAGAGTAGGAGGCTTCTTTGATAATTTCAATTATTACAGTTTTGGGTCAGGTTTTAGGTTTCGTACCTATAATTTATTTTTTACGGGTTCTGTCAATTTTCAACCCAATATTTTTGGGCCAAGAAATCGGAGAGCCAGCCGTGAGGAACGGGTGACTGATCCCGGGAATTATATCAATTCTTCAGGTACGGGGCTTACGTTTTCATCTTCAGTAGAACAACAGCAGCGACTGAGCTTTTATCTGGGTCTTGGTCAGGAAATAGACTTTATGAATGGTCCCGCTTTTCTGGAAGTTGGGGTAAACCTCTCGCCAACCATTCTATACGCCGAGAATATTGATTTTTACAATGGAGGTTCTGGTATTGGCAACGTCAAACTTAATCATAGAACTAATGCGGTTTTTGTGACACTTAGTCAACCCTTGTATTTCAAGAAAAGAGATAGACCCTCGAAAAAACAACAAAAAGGAACCATTGCACCTTTTGAAACAGAAGAATTTGAGATAGGTCAGCAAAATATTTCAATCGGTGAAAATCTGGTTCTTGAGCATATTCAATTTGAACAATCAAAGGCGGTCTTGAGCCTTGAGGCTATGGGTGATCTTGATGAGGTTTATGATTTATTGGTCAAATATCCCGGAACACGGATTCAGCTGAGTGGACATACATCTCAGGAGGGCTCAAGACGTCAGAATATTGACCTTTCGGAAAAAAGAGCAGAGGCCTGTAAAGATTATCTGGTTAGCAAGGGAATTGACAGAAGGCGAATCAGAACGGTTGGTTATGGGCCTGACAAACCTATTTCTGAAGACAATCAGGAGCTTAACCGTCGTGTAGAGCTACAGGTTTTAAGTGTTGAGAAATAAAAAACGGGAAGCTATCGCCTCCCGTTATCTAGATATTTCTCTGAGCTCTAAACATCACAAATTCGAACGCATCTTTCAAGGGAAGCCAGCATTCCTTCTTTGTCTCTCGCCGAAGGAATAAACTCCTGACCTAAAAAGCCTTTATAACCGGAGTCAACTAACGCCTGAATAACAGCCGGGTAATAAATCTCCTGAGTTTCGTCTATTTCTTTTCGGCCAGGCATACCACCTGTATGGTAGTGACTGATGTATTTGCCGTATCTTCTGATATTTCTGATATGATCACCATGCATACTCTGCATGTGGAAAATATCATAAAGCAGCTTGAAGTAATCAGAGTTCACCATCTCGCAAAGCGAAACACCCCAGTCGATATGGTCACACATGTAGTCGCGGTGACTATCTCTGGAACTCAACAGCTCCATGGAAAGAATAACATTGTGTTTTTCGCAAGTAGGAATCAACCTTCTGATCACCTGAGCACAGTTTTGCATACCCACGTAGTCGTTCATTCCATTTCGGTTTCCAGAGAAGCAGATCAATTGGGTTATGCCGGCCTCGGCAGCTTGCGGGATCAGATCTTCGTAGAAAGCTACAAGCGTGTCATGAGTGGCAGGATCAGCAAAAAACCATGATAGGTTAGAGCCTCTTTTGCTTCCGTTCGGAAGAGTTACTTCAGGCCAATCTCCCCAGCCAATTGCTGAAGTCATACCATGTTTCTTCAAAATAGGCCATTCTTTCGGGCCGGTAAGCTCAATAGACTGAAGTCCGATTTCTTTGGCAGCGATTACCAATTCTTCAAAATCAATAGATCCATAACACCAACGACAAGCTGAATGTTTGATGTTATTTTTCAATTTTGCTTTTGGGCTCATGGCCTCTTTTGCCATTGCACTGGCCGAAAATGTACCTGTAGCAGCCACAGTTCCAATGGCTTTCAGAGCATTTCTTCTTGACGTATTCTTCATTTCGTAAGGGTTTGTCTTATTTCAGGCCGTTAATATACGATGCAATTTTTAAAGCAGCATCCTTAGGCACATGTGGCATTGGTGCCATTGGAGTAGCGTAGTCAGGCCAGTTTTGTGGCTGAGGATTGTAAATAAGATCCACAATCTTCTGATTACTATACTTTCTTTTGGCAACGTCTTTGAAGGCCGGGCCTACCACTTTTTTACCTTCGGCATGGCAGGCCGTACAGGTATATTTTTGAAGAAGGGGTTTGATTTCATCAAAATCAGGGGCGGCATTGGCCTGTGCCGTGACTGATTTGCCCTTTCCATCTGGTGACACCAGTTCCTTGGTTTTTGCTGAGGCGGAAGCCGGTTTTGCTTTGCCTGATGAAAAAGTCTTGAGTTCACTAATACTCAATTTTTCTCCCTCAGGAATATTATTCAGTGTATAATAAACGGTTGGATGAACCAATGAATAAAAAGTACCGGCAGCTCTGATACCCTCAAGGTTTAATTCGTGAATAAAGTATTCTCTAAGGTTGTCAATAACAATACGAACCGTTTTGCCGTCCGGAGAAACTTTTACGCCTTTTACAGGCAAGTCTTCTCTAAGTACCGGCGGAGAGCCATACACAGGATGATGCTTGTAAATAAAGCTTGAGGCGGAATAAGAGGCTAAGTCTTCTGCTGATTTTTTGTCAACGGGCTGCGTAAACTGAATTTCAAAACCATCTGGTTTGGCTTTGACTGTCAGCATCTCAAAAGGCATTTTGCCGTTCCAAACTAATCTTTGAAGACCTTGATTGGCATCTCCGGCAGAGCCCCAGCCGCGGTTAGTTTCACCAACAAACAATGAGCCGTCTTTGGCCCAGTCCAACCTCATGACACCGGATTGAAAACCACTTCTGAAATCCCAGGCTGCTCCCTGATATTCGCCGTTAATTTTTTCAAGAAAAACTCTCATGATTTTTGACTGACCCTGATCACCAATAAAGATCTGACCTGTAAATGGTCCAAAAGAGCCCTGCGTTTGATCTTTAATCAATTCCGAGTTTGAGATTCCCAAAATACCATGAGGAAGCCAAACCGCTGGCGGTTGTACCGAGGCGTATTTTTCTTTGAGTTCATATACCATTTGAGGAGTTTCCTCAATCACATTCTCTGGTTTGATATAAGCTCCGGCTTCATTCCTTACTTTACGATTATCACGTTCAGCAAAGAACTTTTCTTCTGTCATTTTAACAGGAGAATTTTCATTTACCCATTTTAAACTTGCCGGGTGATGCATAAAGGCCCCTTTTTTAACATGCCAAAGGCCGCCTGAACCCACCCAGTCGCCCTGGTTATCGGTATAAAAGAGTTCATTGTCAATCATACCGAGCCCGGCCGGAGAACGGACCCCAGCAGCCCAGTCTTCGCGGTGACCGTCCGGGAAAACTTTGAAAATGGTACCTCGTGTAGGCACGCGGGCTTCTCCACGCCACCACTCTTCATCACCAAAAGCCACATTGCCACTCACAAAGAAGCTGCCATCCGGTGCGAATTTTGGTCCGAAAGAGTATTCATGATAATGACCTGAGACCGGCCAGGCATGAACGGTCTCGTAAAGGTCGGCTTTGCCGTCGCCGTTTGTGTCCGTCAATTTGGTTAACTCCCCACGCTGAGCACAGTAGAGTGAGCCATCACGGTACTCCAAGCCTAAAACTTCATGAAGACCAGACGCAAACTTTCTGAAATAAGGCTGACGGCTGGTTGGGTTTTCCATAATATACACATCGCCTCGGCGGGTTGAAATACCTAATAAGCCATTAGGCAAAGTACACAGACCACCAACTTCCAGTAAAACTCCCTCAGGTACAGGAGGCGTTACAATGCGGTAAAAGTCTTCTTCCTTTGGTGATTCCTGAGCCCAGACGCTGGCTGAAATCAGTAAACAGATTATATAGTTAATTAGCTTCTTCATAATTAAAACAGGATGTTATACGTAAGTTTTCCTTTAGCGATTACGATCAATTCACTTTTACCATCAGATGATCGCTGGGTGATGCCTTCAGCATCTGGGATTTCCACAAACCATGATTTGTCATTGATGGCATAAAGCCCTTCTTCAATTTTTTCTATGCTGTATCCTTCAGCCAGACGGGCAGCAAAAGGTGCATTGCTATCGACAGAGATTGATCTTTTTAATTTCTGTTTTTCCGCTACCTCTATGCGGTCAGACACCTTGTTACCATAAATCTGGTATCGGAAAGTCGGAATATTTTCATCGTCCAAACTATAACCTAGCGGGCGGTATCCGGAGCCCGCAGTGTCTGACGGCCAAATAGCAGGCAGCTTATCGGAGATTGTCAAATCATCATTGAAAGGCGTTATGGCACCTAGCGGTCTGGAGCTGCCATCTCCACGGCTATCCCACATGGGAGTAGCATTGAGAAACTGACCTCTCCATGCCTGTAGAAGTGCACCTTTGTCCAAATCATAGGTAAAATGAATACCAGCAGGTGTGCTTACAGAAATGGCATGAGTGACTCTTTTTCGTTCTCCATCTTCTGTAAAATCCATAAAACTACGGAGGTTGTCATAGTCATCTTTGAGAATCAGGATAGGGTCTGCCGGCTTATTACCCAACATCGATGAGGGAGAATTGAGAGCTTTCTCTCTAAAACCCGGTCCAGAGACAAAGAGGCCCAGGGCAGGCCTCATCCAGCCGTCGTATTTGGCATTATAAAACTCTAGAGTATGTTTTCCTGCCTTGAGTTCAATACTCGCTGATCGTCCGTCATTGGCACCGGTGTATCGGTTTTCAATAACCATTTCACCATCAATTTTCAATGAATTATTGGAGGAGGAGTATTGGGTAAAAGTGTATTTGCCATCGTTTGGAGCAATAAAGTCGCCTGAAATGGTATATACATATTCATTGGGTTGCTTGAGAAATTCCCATGTCAATTCATTGAGTTCACCTTTATCCTGAACGGGCAAATCTTTAGGATTAGCTTCGGGATTATAGGGGTCATAATTAACCTCATATGAAAGGTTTTGTAATTCTGCCGCAGGCTGATCAAAAGAGGTTAAAACAATATTTCGGAAAGCCAATGATCCGTGGTCACCCTGAAAACGCAAGGGTCCCTGAGCTACCTCTTTTTCTGTCAGTGCTCCTCGTGTTACTCCTGAAAGCTCAACATTTTCGTGAAGCAATTGTCCATTAAGCGTTACCGACAAAATTTTGGCATTTTCGGTTTTTTGACCCTTTTCATCAAAACGCGGAGCTTGAAAAGAGATTTTCATATGTTGCCAGAGACCGGGAGCCTTACACGCGTTTACCCGGGGTGCTGAGCCCTCATAACCTTTCATGCCATCAGGCTGTGATTCATCCCATCTTTCATAAATACCACCGCAGTCTCCATATTTCGCTGTTTTTTTACCCCAGCTGTCCAGCAATTGAATCTCATAATTGCCTTGTAAATAAACTCCGCTATTTGAGCCTTTGGCCATCATGAAATCAAATTCAATATCAGCATCACCATGAGTGAAATCAGAAACCAGTTCGTAGTCTCCGCCATAAGTGCCATGCTCGTGGATGTTGACCAAAACACCTGTGCCCGGGGTGGATTTAAGGTCATTGTCAACGAAAGGATTGGCAGAAGCCTCTCCGACGATACTCCAATTCCCGGCGGGGTTTTTAAAATGGTTCAGGTTCTCAGCTAAAATCTGAGTTTGTGCCAGTGTTGCCACGGGCAAAAAAGCCAACAACAGGCTTTTGAGGTTAAGATTCATTATTCGTCTATTTTATAGGAAGGTCAAAGGTATTCCGCACCCATTAATAAAACTTTAATTTACGCTTAATGAGCGTAATGAACTGGGCTTTCTTCTATAGTAAGTTAATCAATTATTTGATAGTGAGTCCTTTACTGAAGCTTGTAGTTGACGTAAGTTATACACTCCTTAATAACCTGACTCTCAAATTCGGTTTCATCGTATTGATTTTTCAGCCGTTTGAAGAAGCTTTGAAAAGTTGGTTTTACGCTCGTTTCCATTTTAATACGATAGTAGTCGAGTTCTTCTTGTTTATATGTATCAGGTCTGCCGTTGGTGTAGGCTATGTAGTATTGATTGCGTTCGCAAAGGGCACCCATATAACAAATTTGAGCTCCAAGCTCGGGCTCGGGATTTGCGGCTAGTGCCTTTTCAAAACAAGCCTTGGCATAGTCGTTTGTAAAATAATCTTCATCAGTTGGGTCGCCGTATTCTATTTCCATTGCACCCCACATCCGATCAGAAAAAAGCCAGCCCTCGCCCCAATAACTCATATTATAAGCGGCAAGCCCCAGATTATACCAGGCCCAGGCATCATCCGGGTTTTCAGTGGTTTCTTGCTGATAAGTGGCAACTTTTTTAAAATATTCCAATGGCTGAAGCGGGTCTTCTTCCAAATCGCGACTTCCGACATATTGTCTCGGATATGCTGAAAAATATTGAGAGAAGGCCTCCTGATTAAATATTGAAGGGTCACAGGCTTGAAATTGAGCGAGAGCTTCAGGGTATTTCTGTTCACGCACCAGTTTTCTTCCCAGAGCCAGACGTAAGTCATCCATTTTCAGATTTGCCAACTCTATGAGCTTTTGATCTTCAGACGTTTCTGCCTTCTCTGTGATAAATTCTAGCAAATTAGAAAGGGTTTCAGCGTTTTGCTGGTACAGTAGACCAGTTTTGTGGTATCCGGTTTGGTATTGATATTCGTAGTCAGAACCGCCGGAAATTTTAGCTAAAAATGCCTTGACTTTAGCCCTTGGAAAGGGGGCTTCTTTCTTACTGCAAGAGCTTAAAAAGCCACCGGAATCATTCTTCTGATCTTCAGCTTCCAGATATTTTTGGGCCAATTGTTCTGTTACGAAAGCCAATCGGTTATTATCTCTGAAATTCTCAACCGTTTGAAGTTTCTCAATTTGGATAAGAAGTTCACCTTCTTTTTCAAGACCATCTGTTTTGAGAGAAATAACAGTTTCAAGGAACAGGAGTTGACTTTGTAAGTCAATAGTCGGGTTTTGCTGTAAAGCTTCTTTGACTTGCTTTTCGGCGGTGTCAAATTGCCCGGCAATGAAGTTTAAATAGGCGGCGGAAGCCAGCCAAAAAGACCTTTGCTGCAGTTTATCATTTTTCAACAGCGTTTGATTGAAACTCAAAAGCTCTTCAAAATAGCTTTCTGCCTCCTTGTTTCTTTGAGCGACTTTTGCGGAGTCAATCTTATAATTGTCATCGTAAACATCAAGTTGATAGGCATACATTCCGGCATTTTGCTTGGCATAAAACCCAACTTCATTTTTGTTGATTTCCCGACTCATAATGAGGGGAAGCATCGTATGATTAAGGTCTAAACTCGCTATTTCTTTCATTAGCGGAAGGCCATCCTGAAAAGGTTGAATGGCTTGCAGCGTTAAAACGGCCGCTTTTTCTTGGTCATTTTTGGCCAGATTAAGAGCGGCGTCAAAATTTTTCAACTCCAACCTGCGAACGCTCAAATCTGCCTGATTTCGTCGGGTTGGTGACTTCTCAAAGATCTTGGCAAATTCAAGAACAGCTTTTGCAGTGTCACCCATTCCTAAATGAGCTCCCGCCACACGACTTTCAATCCAATCACTGATGAAGGTTTTAGTTTTATATTCGCCATCCAGCGTATTGTAATCGTCAATTAGCCCCACATGGTCATTTAGTTTGGCATCGATTTTCATAGCCTGAAAGGTATATCGCTCTTTTATAAAATCCTCTCTGGCAGCGAGAATGTTCATCATGACATAATCGCGGAGGTCGGCAAGTAATTGTTCATTCACCAAGGGTGCAGGCTCCCAGTAATTTCCAAACTTTTGAGTTTCCTTATCAATTTCCTGTGCAAGCAAAACATAATCGGCAGCCTCGGTTTTACCCATTGCCCGGAGCTTATTGGCCAGTTTCAGACCATTTCCAGTGTCATAAAGGCCTTTTCTGAATTCATCTTTGCTAATTTTTTGATCGGCATACTGATACCATGATTCCAGATTTAGGCTATCTGACAGCTGCTGGCTATTTGGGCCCTCGCCATAGAAGTTAAGGTAATTATGAGTGAAAAAGTATTCGTCAGTTGCTGCTGGGCGTTCAGCTACGGCCGGATCAAAAAGTGTAAAAAACTCTTCGAAATCCAGAGGACCCGGGCCACAGGCAAAAGAGAAAAGGATGAACCAGGAGAGAAGTCGTTTTGGACGAAGGTGTTTCATGAAATGACTGTGATACTCATCAAATTTAGGCATTCTTACTGAAGCAGACGGCGAAATTCTTTTTTACTGAACTGACTCACGGCGTTTTGGTCAAGGTGGTAAAAAATGAGGTCAGTGTTTTGGTTTTGAATCCGACTTTTTACGGCCTTATTGACTAGTTTTAACTGCTCATAGTCCACAGATTCAAAACGAAAAATATCTCCTTTTCTGAAAGATTTGTTGAGAAATTCCCCGTTTTCCAGACAAACATAATTTCGACTTGTCTCTATTTTCTTCAGTCTTAAGGCCTTTGAAACGTCTTCATAGCTTTGACTCTTCATGAAAGTGAAGAGCTTATTATTTCGGTAAACCAACGTTTGTTGATAAATGGGCAAGGCGATATCAATTGGCAAAGGGTATTCAGGAATTCTGTAAATGTATTGATCAATGATTTTAGGGTCAAAAAGCGAGTTTGGCGTCAAAGGATTTGTCCAGTCGCCCACATTATAAAGCATTAGAGAAACTCTACTTGCAGGGGGAATACCCGTTTGCTCCATGAATTTGACCTGATGTAATCGTAATGTGGAGGTTAGCTCCGTGGCATTGTCCAATTGCTCTTCAATCTTCCTTAATAGCCTGAAATAGGCCTTTTGAGTACTTTTTGACCAATCGCAATCGAGCTGAATACTGTTGAATGAGATTTCATTTTCATCGGCAATCGACCGGATTTTTGTGAGCGTTCGAGTTGCAAGAGTGTCTATTTCTGTTTCGCTTAAACCCTGAAAAGTACGATTAGTAATATAAACGACGGGTATAACCTCAGCCAGAGGCAAGGTCCGAAACCTAATCACACTTTTGGGAGAGGCGGGTTCAGTACCTTTACGATCAATGTCAAAGAAGCGAATGTACTGTTTACAAATTTGAAGGTCATCCAGTTTTTTGAGGTCTTTTGCCTCCGGGTTATAGATCGATTTCCAATGGTATATGGCTCCGGTGACGTTTTTTGTGACCTGATCTTTTTGCCCGCAGGAGAAAATGAAAAACAGTAAAAGAAAAGCGAACAATCTGGAGATCATGGATTCAAAGTAAAAGCTTTTTCTCAAATTTGCGAGACTACAAATTGAAAAGACGGGGAAACCCTTTGACCTGAAGTTTTCAGGCTTCCAGTTTACATGAACACTTACTTCAAACTTCTTTCCTACGCCGGCCGGTTACGCAATTTTGTCATTCCATTTCTGTTCACTTCGGCTATTTCGGCTTTGGCGGGTGTTCTGAATCTGGTTTTGATTAAACCTATGCTTGATATTCTCTTTGGGCAGGTGGCTGAGGAAACATTACAAGCCATGCTTGTTCGTCCCGACGGAATCAACCCTATCGATTGGTTTAACTTCTATTTCGCTTCCTACTTTGTAGAAGGAGGCAAGTTTGCTGCTTTGCAGTTCGTTTGTGCCTTTTTGGTAATCGGTATTTTTCTGACCAATTTGTTTCGTTACCTGAGCAACAGGTTATTAGAAGGTTTTAAGGTCAATATGGTGGCAAATTTGCGACAGGCCATTTTTGATAAGTCGCTCAGTCTTCATCTTGGTTTTTTCAATAACGAACGCAAAGGAAACCTGATTTCCAGAATTACCACCGATGTTCAGGAGGTGGAAAATAGCATTGGAAATACCTTTTCGGCAGGTATCAAAGAACTTCTTCTCCTGGTTGGCTATTTGGTCGCTCTCTTCTATCTATCAGTCAAATTGACACTCTTTTCACTTATCGTGATTCCGATTACCGGTGGTTTTCTGGGTTTTATCGTTAAAAGGCTCAGACAAGATGCCGGAGAAGGTCAAAATCGGCTGGCCAACCTCATTTCGGTGATGGATGAGGCCTATGGCGGAATGCGGGTCGTGAAGGCGTTTGTGGCTGAGAAGTTTGTAGGCGATCGCTTCAAAGCGGAAAACCAAGGATATAAAAGATCAATCTTTTCCTACGCCGTTCGACGTGAGCTAGCAAATCCAGTTTCGGAAGTTATCGGTGTAACTATGGTGGCTTCCTTGCTTCTGTTTGGTGGTAGCCTTGTTTTAAGAGAAGAGGGCGGTATGGACGCCTCCACTTTTCTCGCCTATATCGCTTTGTTCTCTCAGGTGGTAAGGCCGGCCAAAGAAATCGCACAGGCTTTTTCTACTTCGCAACGTGGAATTGCCGCCGGCGAACGTATTTTGAGTTTACTCGGTCAAAAGGCAGCTATTTCAGAAAATAAAGACTCAATCGACCTCAATGATTTCTCAAAAGAGATCAACTTCAAAAATGTCAATTTTGAGTATGAAACCGGAACTCCTGTTTTAAAAGATATCAATTTTCAACTTTCAAAAGGCAAGACCATAGCTTTGGTAGGCCCATCCGGTGGTGGGAAATCAACCTTAGCCGATTTAGTGCCTCGCTTTTTTGACCCTACATCGGGTATCATTGAAATCGACGGGAATAACCTTAAAAATGTTTCTCAAGAATCGCTTCGTAAACTAATGGGGATTGTGACTCAGGAGGCAATTCTTTTCAATGATACCATTGCTCATAATATCACCTTTGGGATTGAAGCCACACAAGAAGAAATAGAACATGCGGCCCGAATTGCGAATGCTCATGAGTTCATAAAAGAACAGCCGAACGGTTATGAAACAATAATCGGTGACCGTGGAACAAAGCTCTCAGGCGGACAAAGACAGCGAATCTCCATTGCCCGGGCTATTCTTCAAAATCCACCGATTTTAATCCTTGACGAAGCTACCTCAGCACTCGATACCGAATCTGAGAAACTGGTTCAAGATGCTCTAACTCAGCTGATGGAAAATAGAACTACCCTTGTCATCGCCCATCGCCTAAGCACCATCCAGGCTGCCAATGAAATTCTGGTTATCCAAAACGGACAAATCATTGAAAGAGGCACGCACTCCACACTTCTGGAGAATGAGAGAGGGGTTTACAGGAAGCTTGTGGAATTGCAGGAGGTTTAAAAACCTTCAGAGCCCATAAAGTATCTTGAAATGATCACCTTTTTATATCCTGATCACATTTACAGGCTGCTCTTTAAAGCCTTTAATGCTGTAGCTCAGGCCCAGCATGAAGTATCTGCCGAGGACGTTGGTTTGGTTTACTTCATTAAAATTCAGGCTACTTGTTCGGTTAATGTCCTGATTTTTGTTCAGCAAGTCAAAGGCCGTGGCAGTTAATCTGAATTTGCGGGTTTTGTCTAAAAAGAAGGAGGCTGATGCCTGCCAAAGGGGCACTTTGTAAGTGCTTTCTGAAAAGGATTGACTCAAAAATTGATAGTCAAAATTGGTTTTCAAAGTGAATCGTTCGCCCAGAGAGAGACCACCTTCTGCGTAAATAGTTTGCTCTTTATAGAATTGGTTTAGTTCGGTATTCGCCGAGAAACGGCTATCACTTCTGTAAAACTGAAAACCAGCCAGAAGGTCCACAATTTCTTTCTTACGATTCTCAATGCTCAAATTGAGACCTTTCCCGAATACGTTAGTCTGGTTTACCAGATTGTTGACAGGGCTTTTCCCTTGCGAGTAGTTACCTCTAAGCGTTATTTTATATTTGATTTTCAGGGGTTTAAGCGGGCTGCTAAATTCTGTTCGGGCATTAAGGCTACTTTCAGATGGTGTATTAACCGGGCTCATGGTTCGTACCAGTTGGTCATTGATACTAATAGCATTATTGATTTTTTGAAACGTATGCCTGGCTCTCAGGTTGATATAAAACATCCTGAAATTAAAAGCATCATACCGCATGAAAGAACTATAGAAACTATGCTCGTATTCTGGCCTTAGATTCGGGTTTCCCACATAAATATTTAATGGATTTGCATTATTAACAGCAGGCTGAAGCTGCAGTAAAGAAGGTTCCCGCATGTCTGTAAAATAACGCAGAATGAGGTTGCCATTATTCTCTGACCTATGTTCCAGAACTCCGCTGGGTAGTAAGGCCTGAAAGGTATTCCTGAAGTCACTATTTTCTGCATTTATCTTTCCTTTTTGCAACGCACTTTCATAGTTCATGGCGAGTGTAAGTCGGGTCTTTTTATTATTTTGACTGTACTTCAGTCCACCCGTCTTGCTTATATAATCTCTTCTAAACCAGTTTGATAGGTCAGAGTTGCTGATCAGTTGATTATTGATAATATCATAGTAGTCATTTTGGCTGTCGTTGTTTTCATCTGTTATTGCGGCCGAGAATTCTATAAACTTTTTGCTGGCAATGGGTTCCACAAAGGCGGTTCGTACGGAGTAGCTATTTCCGCGATTTGTCATTTGTTGGTTCTGAAGTAAAACCTGAACAATCGGCGGCATTTCAAAAAGTGTGTTTTTACTATCAATGCCTGCTTCAGAAGTATTATCGTTCAGTCTAAGATTGCTGTCAAAAACCAGGGATCGGCCACTTTTTGAGAATTTTCGCATATAGGTCAAATATGGATTAATGCTGTATCGGCTGGCTTTGATTTCATTTTCTCCCCGACTTTCATTGATCAGTCGTTCCTCTGAATATCGGCTGCTATTTGAGAATGTATTGGTCAGGCGGTTGTTACCTACAGCTCCGTTTAACCTGAAAATGAGTTGGTGGAATGGGTTGAATTTAGTTTTGAGTCTGACGTTGAAATTGACGCCCCCGGTGCCTGAAAGCTGCTCTGCTTCTGACGAGGTTAGATAACTTCCATTCTTCAGAAAATTCTCTCTGGAACTATTACTTATCAGGTTAGTTTCAAAAGAGTTATAAAAGGCACTGGCATCTATTGTAGTTTTTTTTCCTATGGAATTGGAAGTGTTCATTCCCCCTGCCCAAGTCTTTTGTATCCCTTGATTTTGATCCATTCCTACAGGTAGGTTGCCATCGTTAAGATTGAGATTCAAACCACCCGACATGACTGCTCCCAGTCCACCCATAAACTGGAAATACTCATCCATTGAGAATCCTTGCTCATTGATGTTGTTCGCTAAACCAATGAATGATAGCCTATTATTCGGTGAAAAACGATTAATATTGGCTCTGCCTTTGAACCTTTCACCGGAGCCACTGGCCAGCTCTGCCGTACCAAAATACCCGGCTTTTTTGCCCTCTTTCAGTTTTAGATTAATGGTGCGTTCATCCAGACCATCTGCAATACCGGTAAACTCAGCCATGTCAGACTTCTTGTCAAAAACCTGTACCTCGTCCACGGCATCTGCATCCAGATTTTTAGTCGCAATACGGGTATCTGTGCCAAAAAACTCCTTGCCGTCCACCAGCACCCTGTCCACGTCTTCGCCAAAAGCTTTCACCGAACCGTCTCGCTGAACTTCGAGGCCTGGAAGCTTTTTGAGAAGGTCTTCCACCACATCGCCTTCTTTTGTTTTAAAAGCTTTGGTATTGTAGTTTACTGTATCTCCGTCAACAATCATTGGGCTCAGTTCGCCTTTAACTACAAGATCTTCCAAAGCGATGCTTCGCTCTTTTAGGATAATAGTGCCTAAATCTATACCTCGACCGGTGTATTTAACCAAGGTATATTCGTTTTCATAGCCCAGAAATGAAGCCTGTAGAATAAAGCTTCCGTTACCGGGAGGATTTAGCATAAACTGCCCTTCACTATCCGTTGTGGCAAAGGAGGTCAAGGTGGAATCTCTCTCTGTCAAAAGTACCACAGATGCAGAAAGAAGTGGCTTTTCGGACTGATCTTTCACAGTTCCTGTGATCTGCTGAGACCAGCCCGAAAAGGAAATAAATAAAAAGAGTAATAGCTTTTTCAATGGTTTTCGATTTGTGTTTTTGGACTTAATCGCGTTCCTCAATAATCATCATCACGTTACCGCCGGCCCCGCGTTTGGCTCCCATCTCTTTCATTTTTTCGTCCCTGATTTTCTCAAATTCGTTTCGGTTCACCTTTTTACCTTCAGATGGCTTTTCAAATGCGAAACCAGCAGGCAAGTCTTCCATCTTTGTGGCAGTAAGCATCCGCTGTCCGTTATCTACTTCTATCGCCAGTACCATTCCCGGTAGCCCGGAGTAGCCATTTGGCCCTACACTAATTGGAATCTGAGGGGTAAACCAGGCGATTACCTGCTGGGTAGTATCGATGAGGGTTGCTTTCTGACAATCAAAGCCTAGCACCTTTTTTTGTTTGGCATCCAATTTCCATTTTCGGGTGTTCAGTTTGTCAACGATGAGAAATTCTTTGCCCATGAATTCCTGATATTGAAGCAGTTGATTGTTTTTCAAATTGGTGTAGACATTGGTTTCCGGCACTCCAAAAATCATCTCAAAGTCATTTCCGTCTTCTTCATGCCTTATTTCTAAATCTTCATTTTTTCCTTGCTCATTCCTGAAAAGACTTTCGTTTTCGTTATAGTAGAGTACCTTGAACATATCCCGTGAAGTTGGCATGAGCTGCCTGAATGCCTCATTATCAGGTCCATCAGGTAGCTGTAATTTCATGGTTTCGGTATAATAGATCGCACCGGTTTTTTGTGCAAAAAGAGCAGAGCTGCAGAGCAGCAAAATCAATAATTTTTTCATTGTCTGTAATTGTTAAATTGGTTTCAGGTATGTCAAAACCCTCGATGCAAAAGTATTTTTGACACATTACAGATCAGGTTAATGAACCTTGATATAAGGTTAATTAAGGTTAAAGCCCTGCAATCTTGCCGGAGAGAACGTGTACTTTTGACCTGAAGTCAACATGAAAAAGAATAAATCAACTTCCTGGTTTTTAGGGCAATGGCCCGCCCTTCTCAGTCTGCTTTTACTGGGCACGTTTTTGGGCTATTATCTCTATGCAAGCTTCCAGACTGAGAAAAAGCGTGTGGAACGTGAAATGAGCTACATATTTTCGGACGCCGTTAGGCAGGTGGAAGATGGCTTAATTAAGCATTTGGTTTTTCTTTCTGATGGGAAGGACAAATCTAGTCTTCAGACAGTCAACCTAAGGGGACCTGTCGGTTCAGCTCCTGGTAGAGTAAAAATAAGAGAAGAGATTATCGGTGACAGTCTGCCCAGACATATCGAAATGGAGGTTAACGATTTCAAATATGTGGATATACGACGTGATACTATTTCGAAGGATGAGCACCAGCTGTTTGTAAAGAAAAAGGTGGGAGACGAGGTAGAGGAAATAAATTTTACCACGTCTGCCAAAGAAATTACAGGAATGCTCTCCTGGTGGGAGGGAATGTCATCTGATTCTTCGGGTAGGATAACAAATTCAGGAGATTCTACCTTTAGTCTGGAGAAATACAGGCCTCTTATTGTGTCAAAAATGAAAGAAGAGCTTTCAAAAGATAGTCTAAAACTCACCTTTCAATTATTAACCGATTCCCTAAGCTCCAATTCAAATCATATCATTGCGTCGTATAGGGATATAGGTTCAGGAGAACGAATGGAGCTGGAAATGGCAGGGAATTTCTGGCAAATCTGCAAGAACATTCTGCCACAGATTTTGACCACTCTGGCCCTGTTTTGTTTTGTTGGTTTGTCTTATTTTTTGATGAATCGTCAATACCGTAAAAGTCGTGAGCTACTGGTATTTCAAAATGACTTCATCAGTAATATGACCCATGAACTTAAAACACCAATGGCCACGATGAATGTAGCTCTGGAGGCTCTGCAAAACTTTGGGATAGAGAAAGAGGAGCAGCGAAGCGAATATCTTCAAATAGCCAGAACGGAAGCTCAAAAACTTGGAGGACTGGTAGATAAAGCCCTTTCGGTATCAAAAATGAGTGGTCAAAACATTAATGAAGAAACGGAGCAAATTGAGCTCAAAAGTTGGTTGACCGAAATTCTCAACCCAATAAAGTTATTGGCGAAAGAGTCTAATTCAGTAATTCTTCTGGAAGCAGAATCTGAGGTTAAAATTAAAACTCAGCCAGAGGTTTTGAAAAGTATTTTGGTCAACCTCATTGACAATGCATTAAAATACTGTGATGCTGCAAACCCTGAGGTCAAAATTGATTTCGATAAGTCCTCAAAAGAGGTTGAAATCACTGTTTCAGATAATGGTAGTCCTATTCCGGTAAACCAGCGGGAATTGATTTTTCAAAAATTCTATCGCATTCCTTCAGCGGGTGAAACGTACAGGGTCAAGGGACATGGGCTTGGACTTTATTTGGTGAAAGAACTCTCAAAACAGCTCGGTGGCAAAGTCAGGCTAAAAGTCACTGATTCATCGAACAACTTTATCGTCTCACTGCCTTATGCTTAAAGTATTGTATCTGGAAGATGAACCATCACTGGCCAAAATAGTGGTCGAAACGCTTCAGAGCAGAGGGATGGAAATTTTACATCTCAAAACGGGCGAAAGGGCTCTTGAAACAGTTCAGGTTTTTCACCCTGACGTTTGCGTTTTCGATGTCATGTTACCGGGAAAGGATGGTTTTGAAACCGGCGTACAGTTCAGAGGGGCAGGTGTAGAGACTCCAATTCTTTTTCTAACCGCCAAAAGTCTGACGGAAGACGTACTAAAAGGCTTTAAATCAGGCGGAAACGATTATCTCAAAAAACCATTTAGCCTTGAGGAACTCATAGTGCGTATAGAAAACCTGCACCATCTTCATTCCAGAGAAGAGGAAGCATTTAAAAGGCCTCCCGAAATCAAACTGGGGGATTTCACCTTTGACCCCAAGAAACAGATAATTCAAGGCCCTGAAAAGGTACAAAGCCTGTCTTTCAGAGAAACACAGCTTCTGCTCATGCTGGCTTCAAAAAAGGGAGAAATAGTCTCAAGAAAAGACATTTTAGACACCATCTGGGGAGATGATCATTTCTTTAATTCACGAAATCTCGATGTTTATATCACCCGGCTTAGAGGGTACTTCAAGTCTTCAGATTCAGTTCAGATTATTACACTGAAAGGTGTAGGGTATAGGTTATGTACTGATTGAAATTTGAAAAGCCAGAGTTTCAATACCCCCACACCACTACCCTGCTTTTCTTATTGCCTAAATCCAACGGGAGGGTTTTGATTTCGGCGACTCCGTTCTTTTTGAGTGTTTTGTAGAGGTCTTTGAGGTTTTCTTTTTTAGAAACCAGAGAGGAGAACCATTTGATCTGATCTTTGAAGAATTTACTTTGAAAGGCTATATCGTTGATGAATTTTTTCTCGCCTCCCGGGCACCAGAGTTCATGACCTCGTCCACCGAAATTTCGGGTATTTTTGGTCTTTAGGTTTGAGGATTTTTGTTGTGCAGCATCTTCAGCTTCTTTAGCAGATTCATAGAAGGGCGGATTACAAAACATTAGGTCAAAATATTCACCCTCTTTGACGATTCCTCTGAAAATATCACGAGGATTTGACTGTTTTCGGAGGTCAATTTTGTTTTGAAGTTGTGGATTTTCCTTCACAATTTTCCGGGTGTTTTCAATGGCTTTTTGGTCAATATCGGCAGCAACGAATTGCCAGTCATATTCCATTACCCCGATGATAGGATAAATGAGGTTAGCCCCGGTTCCGATGTCCAGACAGTGGATTTTCTGATCTTGTTTTACCTCCAGCAAATCGGCCATGATATGAATATACTCGGCTCGGCCCGGGATGGGTGGGCAAAGGTAGTTTTCAGGGATATCCCAAAACCTTAGACCATAATAGCTCTTGAGAAGAGATTTGTTTAACTCCTTCACAGCCTTTGGGTCAGCGAAATCAATAGTCAATCCTCCACCTGTTTTTTGACGAACATAGGGCGTTAGTGATGGAGAAACCTTCTTCAATTCCTTGAAATTATAAGTCCCTCGATGTTTGTTGGCTGAATGCATATCCCCGAAATTAAAAACACCCGGCCATTTGACCCGGGTGTTTCGTATCAGATGCCTGATGGAATTAGTTTAAAGACTTGATCAAAGCTTCGTTAAGACGAACATAATCCATATTACCGCCTTTTTGAGCAAGATCAAGAGATGCTTTTGCAGCAGCTATGGCCTGAGCTTTATTACCAGCTTTAGCTTCTACTTTCGCTAGCAGGTGACGTACCCAGTATGCTTCTGGTTGAGCGTCAGCCGCTTTTCTAGCCCATTCAAGAGCTTTAGCAGTATCTTTTCCATTTTCGAAATAGTAGCTGGCTGCCGCAAAATAAGGCTTATTGTCCTTATTCATCACGTTGTCAATCTGAGACATGATCTGGCTGTCAATATCAGCAGTAACGGTTAAAACGGCGATGGTTTCATCCCAAAGGAAACTAATATCAGCCGAGTTATTACTCATGTTGTCGATCACAATGGTGAAAGTTTCCATTTCCATAGGCATTGTGATTACGTCAGCAGTTACCGTTGTGATCACATTTTCGTCTTTGAAATTGAAAACACTGGTACCTTCTTCACAAAGCAATACTTCCCATGAGTCTTTGCCTGGGATAGTGATAACAGAGTAGGTTCCGGCTTTGATAGCTTTGCCAGAGATGCTTACATCCTGACCGAAAGTGAAAGTAGTAGGTCCGTTAGCTCCTGTTCTCCATTTTTCACCATAAGGCACCAGGCTGCCAAAAATATTACGACCCTTCATAGAAGGACGGGAGTAGTTGACTTCAATGCTCGAAAGAGCAAAATCCTGCTTAATGGTTTGAGAAGGACTTGGAGCTGGAGTTCTCAGGTTTTGTGCACTCACCTGAATGCTGAAAATAAGAGCTAATCCGAAAAGTAATTTTTTCATTTGTCTGAATAAGGTTTATTGATTCTCAAAGATAGACAAAAGCATAGGGTATCAATGCTGCATGCTGTAGCAAAAAAATATTAGGCTCCTCAAAAAAAGGGGCCTTCAGCCTATTTCCGCTCAAAAATCAAATAAGTGCCTCCGTCTCTTGGGTGACTATCTGGTGTTTTGAAGTTGCCTATTCTCAATTCATTTTCTTCAAAAAGGCCAATGTCTCCGGCGGTTTCCAGATAGCTGAAGTAACGACTTTCACAGTTCATTAAGGGTTCCGAGCCTGCTTTTTTAGTACTACCGATGGGACCAACCTTAAGGGTGCCGTTGTTGCTTTCAGAGTCAAAAGACAAAACCTCAAAACTACCGAAATAGCTATTCACAGCTGAGTTTCCGTTGAAGCTGAATTTACCACCTTCCGAGCTAATGTTTAGTGTTATGGACTCATGATCACCTGCCTCCCAGCCACAGGGTGAATCATAGGCATCACTCAAAAAAACCTTCTGAAGTACCCATTCGCCTTCAATATCATTTAATTTATTGGCAGTCACGTTATCGCAGGTTTGAGTTAAGAAGAGAAGACCAAAGAGGAATAGGATTTTTGACATTTCTTTTCATTAATTTATTTGACCCATAAATGTTTCGTAGCTGTTTTCGGTTGCATCAGTTCTTACTGATACCCCGCCGCCTGCAGCTCAAAAAGTTCGGCATAAAGCTGAGGGTTTTCCATTAGTTCTTCATGTGTTCCTATCTCAGCAACTTTACCATCTTTTAAGACTAAGATACGGTCAGCCATGCGGACGGTGCTGAAACGATGGGAAATGATTACCGCTGTTTTACCCTGAGTTAATCCAATGAATCGTTGGAAGGCTTCATATTCAGCCCGGGCGTCCAAGGCTGAAGTGGGTTCATCAAGAATAAGAACTTCGGCGTCTTTCATATAAGCTCGGGCTAAAGCTATTTTCTGCCATTGACCACCTGAGAGGTCAACTCCCTTTTTGAAACGGCGACCGAGTTGATGTTCTAGTCCGGCCGGAAGCTCGGCAATTACCTGCTCGGCTAAACTCTTTTGAGCAGCTTCTGCTAATCGCTCTTTGTTTTCAATATCCTCAATTTTGCCCACGGCAATATTCTCCTTCACCGTCAGCTCAAACTTCACAAAGTCCTGAAAAATGACACCAAAGTATTGTTGATAAGCTGAGCGATTGAAGTTTTTGATGTTGATGCCGTCGAGCAGAATCTCACCCTCATCAGGATCATAAAAGCGGAGCAAAAGTTTAATTAACGTGGTTTTGCCTGCCCCGTTTTCACCTACAAAAGCCAGTTTTTCTCCCGCTTTAAGCGTAAAATGAATATTTCTTACTACCCACTTATTTGTGTTGGGGTATTTGAAACCTACGTTTTTGAACTCAAAACCGATTTGAGGTTTTTCCGGTAACTGAGCATTTCCAGATTGTACTTCTTCTTGATTTTCAAGATCCAAAAACTCGAAATAGTCTTGAAGGTAAAGTGCACTTTCGGTGATTTGGGTAAACCGCACAAAAAAGCCCTGAAGTCGGTTTCTCAAACCTTTAAATGAACCCGAAAGGAAGGTGAGATCACCGATGGAAAGAATGCCGGCTACTGTTCTGAGTAAAATCAAAATATAGGCACCGTAATAGGCTGAGGTACCAATAATATTGAAAAACGACCCCCAAGCCGCTCTCTGCAAACTCAGCTTTTTGTTGGCCTCATAATAGCGGTCAGAGAGTACTTTAAAACGGTCAGAAATGTAACCTGCCAGGCCGAAAAGTTTGACTTCTTTAGCTGTGACATCGCTGGCTCCGGCATATCGAAGGTAGTCGAGTTCGCGGCGTTCCGGTGTCCAGCTTCTGGCGAGCGAATAGCTGGTGCCACTGAATTTGAGTTCATTGACAAAAGTAGGCAGGATAGAAATGACCAGCAGGACAAGCAACCAAGGCTCAAAAAAGGCCAAACCGCTAATCAGGGAAATAATGACGATGACATCCTGCCCCTGATTTAGCACGTTTGACATCAGTCCCACCCGACGGGTGGTTTGCTGCCGGGCTCTTTCCAGTTTATCGTAAAATTCAGAATCTTCAAGCTGAGCCAGGTTAAGCTCTGAAGTCTTCTGAATAAGCTCGATGGAAGAAACATTAGCGTACTGATCACCCAGAAGGCCGTCGGTGAGGCTGCTCAATCGCGTCAAAAGATCAGAGAGGATAGCCATACCAAACTCCAGTCCCACGTAAAGCCAGAGCTGCTGTAAATCTTTGGTTTCAGCATTGATTTGAAGAATGGCTTCGTCAATGATCATTTTCCCCACCCATAACATGGCAATGGGTAGCAGAGCAGCTAAAAGTCTCCCCAAAATATTGGCCAGAAAGAGCCATTGATTTACTTCCCAGATTTTATGAAAGAATCGGGGGATGTATTTTAGGGAAGCAAAACTCTCTTTGAGCTTTATTTTCTCGGGTTTCAGTGATTTTAATGGGGGTGGCGGCATGAGCTAATTAAGGAATTACTCAATGATTTGGTTCCATTTTTTGAGTACTTACCAACTCATAGTTCTCCATAGAATCAAAGAAGTCAGCCATGATTTCATCTCTTTTGAAGTTTCCCCAAATGGTGATTTTTCGGTTATTCTCAGGTCTTTCCTGCCATTGGTTATCCATCAGAATCGGAGCAGGAATTTGCTTTTGCTCCCCCCAGGCATTGTTTTTCAAAACGGCTACCGCCACCATGTCAAAAAGAGATCGGGCTTTCGGCGTTCCATCGTAATGGATATGCTCAAATAAATTAATCGAGTAATCTCCAAAGGAATTAAAAGTACCTCCATGTCGCCCAGTGATAGATTGATCGGCCTTTGGCCCAAGACCCTGCATTTTTGAATTAATCTCGGATTGGTAGGCCAACACGGCAGCAGAACCACTGGGTTTGCCGTAGCGTACGGTTACCATTTCAAAAGGAATAGAGCTGTTCAAGAGATAATTTAAAGCGGTAGTGTCGTTGTCCTGATTGTACTCGCCCGGCTCGGGATAATTGGAGCCCAGCCAAACCAGTTTTACTTTTTTTGCAAAGGAAGAATCCTTTTTCACTGCGAGGGCCACCGTGGTGAGTTTCCCTACAGCGACAATGGTCAAAGGACCTTCATTGGCCTTTTCAATCATGAAATCAATGGCTTCATAGCCATCTTGAGGTAGTGAATCAATTTCTGGTAAACTGGCATTTGCTCCTTTCAGAAGAGGTACTTTTCCGCTCAGGTTATAGAGTGTTAGAATGCGTTCTGCTTCTTTATATTGCTCATCAATATTTCCACCGCTTTTGGTGGCATTGACTGTAACTCCTTTGAGGTCAAAAACATCGCCATTGCTCAGCAAATAGGCCAATGCATGCTGATCATCCAGTTCGTTATTGGCATCTGTATCAAAAATGACAGTGAGTTTTGAATGTTCTTGCTCGGGGGCTGTGCATGCGATAAAGCTTAGTAATAGGAGAGAAGCAATGATTCTGAAAGGCATATTGAATAAGGTTTGAGATGCTTTAAGTTAATTAATTATTAGATGATACTTTGATTGGCAATTGGTAATTTAACGGAATAAAACCTGTTGAAATGTTTCGATTGACTCTCCTCCTTTTCCTCATGATTGGTTTTTCGGCTTCTGCTCAAAAGCGACCAAATATTGTTTTCATTCTGGCTGACGACCTGGGCTATCATGATCTGGGGTACACCGGAAGTTCCTATTACGAAACTCCGAACATTGACGCATTAGCAGCCAAAAGCATGAATTTTGTGAATGGCTATGCCGCCAGCCGGGTTTGCAGTCCATCCCGGGCTGCCATTATGACGGGCAAATCGCCGGCCAGGGTGCATATCACCGATTGGATTGGAGCAAAAACGGGTGAAGATTGGCGGTCTGTCGGTCGGGCCAATAAACTCATGCCTGCAGAATATTTGCATGCCTTACCCGAAGAAGAAATTACCATGGCAGAAGCTTTTAAAAATGATGGGTACACTACATTTTTCGCTGGCAAATGGCACCTTGGTGGTAAGGGTTCCTGGCCCGAAGACCATGGTTTCGAGATCAATAAGGGAGGCTTTCATGCCGGAAGTCCAATGGGTGGATATTTTTCTCCTTTTGACAATCCGAACCTAGAAAATGAGGAAGACGGTCAAAATCTTTCACTGAGACTGGCACGTGAGACTTCTCAATTCATTGCTGCTCATAAAGACAAACCCTTCTTTGCATTCCTTTCTTTTTATGCAGTGCATGGGCCGATTCAAACTACGGAGGAGCGTTGGAGAAAATATCAGCAAAAACTACCTGAAGGCCATTCTGAAAAAGAGGGTTTTGAGATGGAGCGGGTTTTACCCATTCGTAAATATCAGGATAATCCGGTTTATGCGGGTCTGGTAGAAACTATGGATGAGGCCATTGGGAATGTAATGCAAACTTTGCAAGATCAAGGGCTTGCTGAGAACACCATAATTGTCTTTACATCAGATAATGGCGGGGTGGCTTCCGGGGATGCTTTTTCTACTTCAAATGCTCCATTACGTGGAGGTAAAGGATATCAATGGGAAGGTGGCATAAAAGAACCTTATTTGATTTCAGTTCCGGGATTGACGGATTCTGGCCTAAGAAACGAAACGCCGGTAGTCGGAATGGATTTCTACCCTACACTTCTGGATTTGGTCGGAATAAAACCATTTAAAGATCAATATGTAGACGGAGTGAGTTTAAAGCCACTATTTGAGGGGAAAGAACTTCAGCCCAGAAAAATGTACTGGCATTATCCGCATTACGGTAATCAGGGCGGAGAGCCATCGTCGATTATTCGGGATGGCAACTGGAAATTCATTCACTATTGGGAAGATGGCCGAAATGAACTTTATCATCTTCAAAACGACCCGTCAGAGCAATCGAACCTGATTGAGTCTGAAGTAAAAATTGCAGAACAAATGAAGCGTGATTTGAAAGCTTGGTTGACCGATACAAAAGCGGCATTACCTCAAAAAGATCCTCAGTATTCGGCAGCGGCCGAACAAAAGGTATTGGAAAAGTACCGTGATGAACTTTGGCCGAGGCTTGAGAAACAAAGAAAAGAAATGCTTTCTGATAATTTTAGCCCGAATGATAACTGGTGGGGCAGTAAGCTTACAAGGGACTAGTTTTGCTTAGTAGGTCTATACAAAAGGGGTTCTTGTTGACTTTTGAGCAAAACCTTTCCTGTGATTGACGGTTTTTCAATTGAATTCCCGACTTTCGGGCAATTCAACCAATAACCTATGAAAAATACAAAAACCCTACTTTTTCTTTTCCTTCTTTCTATTTCCACTTTTGCTCAGAAAATTCCTTTGCCTGAGCACCCAAGACCTGATTTTGAACGCAGTAACTGGCAAAATCTGAACGGACTGTGGGACTTTGAGTTTGACAGCCTAAATGCCGGCGAAAAAAACCATTGGCAGGCTGGTGTGACTGATTTTTCGCATCAAATTAACGTTCCTTTTCCATGGGGCTCAAAACTCTCTGGAGTTGAAGACCTTGCTGACATTGCCTGGTACAAAAAGGAAATCAACGTGCCGAATGATTGGCAAGACCAACGAACTTTTATCACCATCGGGGCTTCTGATTGGGAAACTTCTGTATGGCTTGATGGTCATTTTTTAGGCAAACATCAGGGCGGATATACCCCCTTTTCTTTTGAACTGACGGAATATCTTACATATGGGCAGCCGCAAAATCTGGTCATTAAAGTAGATGATGCCCGTCGTCTGTTTACCTTGTACGGCAAGCAGGGATATGGCAATGCCCGTGGAATCTGGCAAACACCTTATCTGGAAGCCAGAGGTCAGAATTTCATTGAGAGCCTTCATTTTGAGCCGAATATTGATAAGTCTCAGGTTACGGCCAAGTTGATACTGAATAAAGCTGCTTCGGCCAATGAAAGTCTGAAACTTGATTTTACGAATGCTTCGCAAAGCTTTTCGGCAGTTTTCTCAGCGGGTCAAAAAAGTGCTGAGTTTACTATTGAGATTAAAAATCAGCATCTATGGACATTAGAGGATCCTTTTCTCTATGAAGTGGAGGCGAATTTTGCTGATGATGAATTGAAAACGTATTTCGGAATGCGAAAAATTAGTGTGACCAATTTGCCGGGCACCGACATTCCATACATCGCACTCAATAACGAACCGGTTTATCTTCAACTGGCCCTTGACCAGTCGTACCATCCGGATGGCTTCTATACTTTCCCGACAGACGAATTCATGAAAAATGAAATTCTGCTGGCGAAAAACATTGGTCTTAATGGTATTCGCACACATATAAAAGTTGATATACCGCGTAAATTATACTGGGCAGATAAACTCGGGTTGTTTGTGATGGCTGACCTGCCAAACAGCTGGGGAGAACCGGATCAAAATGCTCAAAAAGAGTCTGAATACACCCTACGTCAGATGATTGATCGTGATTTTAATCACCCGTCTATTTTCTCATGGATTACCTTTAATGAAACATGGGGTTTGCGGACTAAAGTAACCAACGAGCAGGGTAAATCAGAAAATCGTTATCTGCCGGAAACACAATACTGGGTGGCCAGTATGTATTATCTGGCGAAGTCACTTGACCAAACACGTTTGGTAGAAGATAACTCGATCTGCTGCGGTGCAGGTCATACCGAAACAGATATTTACTCCTGGCATCAATACTTGCCGGGCTATGAGTGGGAAGCCTTTATGCGTAATCTGGATACAACGACTTACGCCGGTAGCACTTATGATTTCGAGAAAGGGTTTACTCAAGGCCGTCAGCCGATGATAAACTCAGAATGTGGAAACGTTTGGGGTTATGATGGCAGCACCGGTGATGTAGACTGGAGCTACGATTACCACCGCATGATGAATGTTTTCAGACAGCATCCGCAAATGGCTGGTTGGTTGTATACCGAGCATCATGATGTAATAAACGAGTGGAACGGTTACTGGCGTTTTGACCGCTCGCCAAAGTATACCGGTCTTGAAGAGCTCGCCAATGGTATGATGGATAAGGATTTTCATTCCATGGTTTATCTGACCACAGGGCAGGATATCACTCAAAAAGTAAAAGCAGGAAGCACCTATCAGGTGCCGATGTACCTTTCTTGCCAAACGGGAGAGGCTATGCCGGGAGGTCAATTGGTGATCGAATACAAATGGAGTGGTGCGGACGAAATTGGTAATTCCTTCGGTTCCGAATCCAAAAATCTTTCCGTTGATTACCAACCATGGATGCAGAAACGTCTGGATCCTTTGGCTGTTCAAGTCCCTTCAAAAAATGGTATTTATCAGCTGGAGCTTGCTGTAAAAAAACAAAACGGAGAAGAGCTACATCATAACTTCATGTCTTTCGTAGTAGAAGGCGGTTCTATGGAAAATGTTCAATTGGTAACAACCTCTCCTTCAGCCTATACTTCTGCAAGCTGGTCAAAGAAGGAAGAAACTATTCTGAATGGAAAAAAAGCTAACGGCATGGGTAAGGGTTCTTTTACCTATGAGCTCAAAACCTCAGATGAAAAAATCAAAGCGAAAACCGGCTATTTGCTTTTAGAACTTTCATCGAGACCATTGTATCAGAGAGATCAGGAGTCAGGAAATCTGAAAGATATGGATTACATGCTCGGTGCGGTGGCAGACCCGGCCAGAAACTCGAATGCTTATCCAATGACGGATACCGATTTAAACCCTTCTGACGTGGTTATTCGGATCAACGGTCAACTTGCAAAGAGAATGACTTTGTCGGATGACCCTGCAGATCACCGTGGAGTTTTAAGCTGGTTTAATCAGGAAGAAAATCGTAAGCTTCAGGAGGCCGGTACCTATGGTTATCTGGTTAAAATACCATTGACAAAGGCTCAAATCAGAAGCCTTCAAAAAACCGGGAAAATGGAGGTTAAACTGGAAACCAATTCTGAAAATGGCCTGGCCGTTTACGGAAAGGATTTCGGACGTTATGCCTTTGATCCGGGGGTGGTTCTGGTTAAATAAATTCTACAATATAGGAATCAGCGGTCTTACTCAGATCGCTGATTCTTTTTTTATAACTATACTAGTCCCACTATCCAAAACCGGAACGAAGATTTAGAAAAGTAAAGGTAGCTTTGAACAAACTTTGACCTTTACATGAAGAATCTTCTTTTAACCCTCTTTTTCCTCCTTTTTTCGGTAAGCAGCTGGTGCCAGATTGTGAAAATCACTCCTTCCAATGCTTCCATTAATGAGGAGATTACCATCACTTTTGATGCTACCAAAGGTACCGCTGGCTTGGTCGGAGCTTCTTCTGTTTACATCCATTCTGGGGTGGTGACTGATAGTCCATCCGGGACAGCCTGGCAAAATGTGCAGGGCAACTGGGGGCAGGATGACGGTGTAGGTAAAATGACGAAAGTAGAGGGGGAAAACAATCTTTGGCAGATTACACTAAGCCCATCAGGCAGAACTTATTATGGCCTTTCTGAAGGTTCGCCTGTTTTCAGGCTTTCGATGGTATTCAGAAACGCCGATGGCAGTAAAGAAGGCAAAGGAACACCAGGAAACTTCGCAGGAGGTAATGTAGCAGGCAATGGTGATATCTACGTTGACCTTGAGGTCTCCAACTATGTTCAAATTGTGGAACCTCAGGCCTCTGAATTGTTCGTGGAGGCCGGTTTTATGCAGGAAATAAGGGCCGTGGCTTCCGGTGTTGCGGATCAAATCAGTCTTTCAGTGAATGCCGGAAAAGGTTTTGAAATGTTGAGCTCAGCTCAAAATCAGCAGGAGCTTTCAGGAACACTTGAAATAAATGCTTCTCAAAAAATTCTTGTGAGAGCTGAAGCTATTTTTGGCTCGGATACGCAGCGGGTAGAGCAGGAATTGAAATTCAATCTTTTAAAACAAACAGCTTCAAAACCACTTCCGGTCGGAGTTCAAAAGGGGATCAATTACTTCGATGACCCTTCGAAAGTAACTTTAGCCCTGGAGGCTCCGGGAAAGGATTTTGTTTATGTGGTGGGCGACTTCACCAACTGGGAAATCAAAGATGAATTTTTGATGAATAAAACAGCTGATGGTGAGCTTTTCTGGTTAGAAATTGATCAACTCACTGCCGGCAAAGAATATGTCTTTCAATATTGGGTCGATGGTACCATCAAAGTGGGTGATCCTTATGCCGATAAGGTGGCTGATCCCTGGAATGATTCTTTCATTCCGCAATCGGTTTACCAGAATCTTCCACAATACACTCGTCAGGATTTTGGGATAGCCACTGTTCTTCAAACTGCTCAGGCTGATTTTGAATGGTCGGCTTCTGAAGAAACTTTTCAGCGGCCTGATAAAAATGACTTGGTCATTTATGAATTATTGGTTCGCGATTTCATCGGCTCACACGATTATAAAGATTTGGCAGATACGCTTTCGTATCTGAAACGTTTAGGCGTAAATGCCATTGAGTTAATGCCCATCATGGAGTTTGAGGGTAATGAAAGCTGGGGTTATAATCCTTCCTATTTCTTTGCTCCCGATAAATATTACGGCAGCAAAAATGATTTGAAAAACTTCATTCAAACGGCTCATCAGCAAGGCTTTGTGGTTATTTTGGACATGGTGCTCAATCATGCTTTCGGACAAAATGCGATGGTGAAAATGTACTGGGATGAGGTCAATAACCGGCCGGCAGCCAACAGTCCCTGGTTCAATACTGAAGCTACCCATCCTTTCAATGTTGGGTATGATTTCAATCACGGGAGTACTTACACTCAAGCTTTTGTAGATTCGGTAAATGCCTATTGGTTGAAAGAATACCATTTTGATGGATACCGTTTTGATCTCTCCAAAGGATTCACACAAAAACGGAATACGGATGTTGGCCGTTGGTCGGCCCGGGATGATACCAGAATTACTCTGCTGAAAAGAATGGCAGCCAAACTTAGAGAAACTGATCCTGATGCCTATATCATTTTAGAACATTTTGCCGATGCTTCAGAAGAGAATGTCTTAAAGGCCGACGGAATGATGACCTGGGGAAATAATAATCATGATTTTGCGGAGCTGATGAAAGGCAACACTTCCATTGGCCTCGGTTCGGTGGACGACGATAACAGGGTGAGTTATATGGAAAGCCATGATGAGCAGCGGCAGATATACTGGGCTAAAAACGCATCAGTGGCCTTGAAATCTACTTATGATCCGAGAAAGGAAGAAGTTGCCCTGAATCGTTTGAAGATGATGACAGCCTTCTTTTATACCCAGCCCGGCCCAAAGTTAATGTGGCAGTTTCAGGAGTTGGGCTACGATATTGATATCAATTTCAATGGTCGGGTGGGAAATAAGCCTCTGGTTTGGGGAGAAGGAAGTTTGAATTATTATTCGGATACCGAGCGTCAAAAATTGTATAAAACCCATGCCGCTATTATTGATTTGGTTAACCGAAATAAGGCTGCTTTTAAAGAAGGTCAATTAACCAAAAGTATGACTGGCTCGGTGAAATCGTTGACTTTTGAGCATGAAGATCTGGATGTCGCCATCATTGGAAATTTTGATCTTCAAAATGCGTCAAAGTCCTTCACTTTCCCTCAAAACGGATGGTGGTATAATTATTTTCAGAAGGATTCAATTGAGGTGACCGGTGCTGTGAATTTTGAACTTTCGCCAGGTGAATTCCATGTTTTTACTTCTCAAAAACAGGTCGAAGTCGAGGATAGTCTCATCACTTTCTTTGAAGCTAGAGATACTTTGATTGTGATAGGCCCGGTAGTAACAGTTTCACCGGAGGATTTTCAGCCAGACACCGAAATAACCATCATATTTGATGCCACCGAAGGCACTGCCGGTCTGGTAGGTGCCGATAAGGTTTACATGCATGCCGGCATTATCACCAGCTCAGAAACTGGATCCGATTGGCAGTACGTCGTAGGCAACTGGGGACAGGATGACGGCATCGGTAAAATGGCCAAAGTGGCTGGAGAGGAGAATAAATGGCAAATTACTTTAACGCCAAAAAACTATTTCAACTCGGTACCGGCCAATGCAACCTGGTATCGCATAGGAATGGTCTTTAGAAATGCGGATGGTAGCCGGGAGGGGAAGGCCGAAGGTGGTACCGATATTTTTGTCAACTTTACTGAGGAAGAGGAGGCTGTGCTCAGCCTTGAAAAGGATTCTTCTGTTTTGGTTTATCCTAATCCCACCAGTCGATTTCTAATAGTCGAAACACCTGAGGAGGTGCTGAATTTGAGTCTTTTTGATGCGACGGGTAAAATATTGATAAGTCAAAACCGGGACTCCGTTCTGGATTTAAAGAATATAAACAGTGGCCTTTACCTTCTTCAGGTGAAAACTGAATCTCAAACCTGGACAAAACGCATTCTGGTGAGGTAGAGGACAATCCACTTCAAATTTATCTTTACTTTTAGCCGATAAAACCCTAAAAAATGAATTTCGGCATTAAAGCATTGGCCTTTGCTTTCCTTTGCGGAGCAGGCCTTTTTTCCTGTGACACTTCTCAAAACTTATCGGTGGATGATGCTGCACTTCGTGCAGCAAACGGTTCAGACGGCAATTGGCTGACACATGGACTTGATTACGCCGAAACCCGCTATAGCCCTTTATCTCAAATTAGTGCTGAAAATATCAATGAACTGGGTCTGGCCTGGGATCTTGATCTTGGGACAAAAAGAGGTATTGAAACCACACCGCTTGTAGTTAATGGTGTAATGTATCTGACCGGACCATGGAGTAAAGTTTTTGCGGTTAATGCCAAAGATGGAAGTCTAATTTGGGAGTATGACCCGCAAGTTTCCGGTAGTTACGGTGAAAGAGGCTGCTGTGACGTGGTGAACAGAGGCGTGGCTTTCTATGAGGGAGCAGTTTTCGTAGGAGCTTTTGATGGTCGATTAATTTCTCTCAATGCTGAAACCGGTAAGCCAAACTGGGAAGTGATGACGGTGGACACGGACAAGCCTTATACTATTACCGGAGCCCCCAGGGTAGTGAAAGGGAAAGTTATTATTGGTAATGGTGGAGCAGAATTTGGTGTTCGAGGGTACTTTACCGCCTATGATGCAAAAACCGGGGAGCAGGCCTGGAGATTTTATACTGTTCCGGGGAACCCCTCTGACGGTTTTGAAAATGAAACCATGGAAATGGCCGCTAAAACCTGGACCGGAGAATGGTGGAAATATGGTGGCGGGGGTACCGTATGGGATAATATGGCCTATGATCCTGACCTCAACTTACTTTACGTTGGCACGGGAAATGGTTCGCCATGGGACAGAAATCAGAGAAGCCCTGAAGGAGGAGATAACCTCTTTTTGTCGTCTATTTTGGCTATAAATCCTGATAACGGCGAGCTACAATGGTATTACCAGACTACACCAGGAGATTCGTGGGATTTCACTGCGACACAACATATGATTTTGGCTGATCTTGAAATTGAGGGTCAACCGAGAAAAGTGCTGATGCAGGCTCCTAAAAATGGATTTTTTTATGTGCTCGATCGCACCAATGGTGAATTGATTTCGGCGGAGAAATTCACGTACGTCAACTGGGCGAAGAGTATTGACCCGGAAACTAGCAGACCGATTGAAGAAGAATGGGCGAGGTACAAGGACGTAAATGCCTTGATCGCCCCGAATTACGACGGCGGGCACAACTGGCAACCTATGACCTTTGACAAGAAACGAAATCTTGTGTTTTTGCCAGCTCGGGAAACTGCTTCGGTATACGGTCAGGATAAGTCCTGGATTTATAATGAAAGAGGTTTCGGAACCGGAATAGGTTGGAATCTCTCAACCGGTGAAGATCCGTCAAAACCGACAATTAAAGATGATAAATTCGATAAACTCAAAGGTGTTTTAATCGCTTGGGATCCTATTAAACAAGAAGCAAGATGGAAAATTGAACAGGAAACTCCATGGAGTGGAGGAATGCTCAGCACGGCAGGCGATTTGGTTTTTATCGGTACCCCGGATGGTTTTCTAAAAGCTCTCAATCCTGAGAACGGCAAGGTGCTATGGCAGGCCAATTTACAATCGGGCATTCTTGGCTCACCCGTGAGTTATAGAGTCGACGGTGAACAGTATGTGAGTATTGCTGTAGGCTGGGGTGGAGGTTACGGAATGAAAAACAAACACACTCCTGAAATATTGCCGGGCCATTTGTACACCTTTAAAATCGGAGGGGAAAAAGCTTTGCCAAAAGCTCCTGAAATCGTTGAAAAACAGCTCATTAATCCGGAGTGGGAGAGTTCAGAAGGAGAGTTGACAAGAGGTGAAACGCTTTTTTGGCAATACTGCGGTCCATGCCACGTCGTAAATGGCGGTGGTGGAGGAGTTGCACCTGATTTTGCTTACAGCCCAATGGTGGGCAATGCGGCCTTTAATGACGTGGTCTTAAAAGGAGCATTGCTGGAAAACGGAATGCCTAATTTCGGTGATAGACTTACCGAAAAGGAAACACATGACATTCAGACTTATATTATTGAGCAAGTGAGAATGGTTTCTAAATAGAACGACTTACTTTTTCCTGAAGAAAACCGTAATAGCTACGCCTCCAAAGCCAAAATGCTCCCTGATTTTATTGATCAGAAAACGCTCATAGGCTTCTTTGATATATTGTGGCAGGTTACAGAAAAATACAAATGTTGGCGACGGAGTCGGTAGCTGTGTGATGTACTTGATTTTGATATACTTACCTTTTATGGCTGGTGGTGGAGTACGCTCAATAAGAGGTAGTAAAGTGGCATTGAGCTTGGAAGTAGAGATTTTCTCCTGACGCATTTCGTAGACTTCCATCGCCTTTTCAATCACTTGAAAAATACGTTGCTTGTTTAGTGCGGAGGCAAAAATCACCGGCATATAATTCATTGGGGCGAGTCGCTCCAGAATCTCTTTTCCCATTTTATCAGCGGTTTTTGAGTCTTTTTCAATCAAATCCCACTTGTTGATCATCAAAACAATACCCTTTTTGGCATTATGAGCCTGAGCAATGATATGGATATCCTGAGCTTCCAGTCCTCTTTCTGCATCAAGAATGATGATACAAACCTCTGAGTTTTCGAGAGCTTTTAACGAACGAATGGTTGAGTAAAACTCAATATCTTCATGAACTTTCGCTTTTTTACGGATTCCGGCAGTGTCGGTCAGAATGAAGTCTTTGCCAAACAACTTATAGTGCGTATCAATAGAGTCGCGGGTCGTGCCGGCAATATCTGTGACAATACTTCTATCTTTTCCCAATAAGGCATTGAGAAATGAAGATTTTCCGGCATTTGGTCTGCCCAAAATGGCAATTTTCGGAATACAGGCATCCGGGTCTTCCACACCTTCATCTTCAAAATGTTTGACCACTTCATCCAGCAGTTCACCTGTTCCTGAACCATCCGTTGAAGAAATCGGGTAAACGTCCGCATCAAGACCTAATGCATAAAACTCTGGGGCCACAAGCGATTGACGCTCAAACGTTTCAGCTTTATTGGCCACAATGAGGACAGGTTTGTCAATTCGGCGAAGAATGTTTGCAAATTCTTTATCCAAATCGGTAAGGCCAGTGATGGTATCTACTACAAAAAGAATAACGGTAGCTTCGTCAAGGGCCAGAGCCACCTGATCACGGATGGCACCCTCAAAAGTATCTTCAGAACCTACGACATAACCACCGGTATCAATCACGGTGAAATACTTCTCTGTCCATACCGACTGCCCATAATGACGATCGCGGGTTACACCTGAAACGTTATCCGTAATGGCCACACGTTCTTCAATGAGCCTGTTAAACAGGGTTGATTTTCCTACGTTTGGTCTTCCTACTATTGCGACGATATTGGCCATTTCTCTTTGCTGATTTCTGCTAAATTAAATCCTTTTCTGAAAAGGGCTGCAAAGATACGAAAAGCATATCCGTTTTGCATAGTAAGCTCAGAAATAAGTATTTGTAGCTCACATACTTAACCCAAGCTCCTGATAGGAGATCAGTAAAATAGCTACAAGCCCCAGCAGCAGGCCGGCAATATTGACTTTGCTAAGTGATTCTTTGAAGAAGAAAATGCCCACAAGTGCCGAAACCAAAATAACTCCCATATTATAAATGGGGTATACAAAGGCTCCGCTGTTTCCGTAATAGGTCAGTGTCAGAATCAAAAAATAGAAAGAGAGAAAATTAGGGATGCCGAGGCTTATGGCAGCGATGCCGTTTTTGAGTTCAAATTTCTCCTGATGTTTGAAATAGCGGTAAATTACTAACAAAACTCCGCTGACCATTGCTCCTAAAACCATGACTAAAGTTACCGGGATAACCAATGAGGGATCGGGGATAAAGCGAAGATTGATATAATTTATGGCAGAATTGGTGATGCCATACATGGCAAAAACAGCGAAAGGGAGCCATAAACTTCCTTTCTTTAAATCTTGTCCTTTGCCTTTGAAAGTGGCCAATCCTACGGCAATAAAAGCAAGAGCCAATCCTACATAATTGAGCAGTTCAAAATCTTTGGCATGTGTGTTATACAATATCAAACTGGCAAGTACTGGAATTACCAGTGAGAGATTATTGGCCAGTGAAGTGGCCGTCATTCCTGCTTTTTGGGTGGAGAGGCCTGATAAAATAAAAGTGATGATAAACCCAACTCCAAGTGCAAGGCAGTACCAGGCCCAGTCTGCTTTGAGGTTAAAAGTAAAGTGCTGATCTGCCGGAATAAGTGAAAAGCCCAAAGCAAAACAAACGATATAGTTGAGGCTGATGGCCTGAGCTGTGTTAATCTCGAACCGAGGAAAAATTCTGAAATTGATCAGAAGAAGTACCGAAAGAAAAATGCTTAGAATCAGGTAGATCATTTCAGAGGAGAATCAATTTGAAACGAAAATCAATAATTGAAATTAATAACCAAACTTCTTCAATTTATCTTTTTTCAGTCGCCAGTCAGGTTCTACTTTGATGTACTGCTTCAGAAAAACTTTCTTCTGAAAAAATTCTTCCATTTCCAGTCTGGCCTCAGTGCCTACTTTTTTGATTCGTTCACCTTTGTGGCCAAGAAGAATAGCTCTTTGACTTGAGCGTTCTACATAGATTTCAGCATACATTCTTATAATGTCTTCCTCTTCTTTAAACTCTGTAACCACCACTTCACAGCTGTATGGAATCTCCTTTTTATAATTCTGAAGAATTTTTTCTCGAATGATTTCAGCCGCAAAGAAACGTTCGGGTTTATCTGTCAAAGCATCTTTAGGGAAATAGGGTGGGTGCTGAGGCAACAGGAAAATGATTTTCTCAAATAGTCCTTCTATACCATCCCCATTTAAAGCCGAGATTGTAAGAATTTCACGAGGATTCAGTACAGTTTTCCAATGACTGATTTTTTCCTCAATCTGCTCTTCGGTAGCCAGGTCAATTTTGTTGATAATAAGCAGTAGCGGAGCATCACTTTTGCCTAATTTTTTGATAACATCCTCTTCGTCATACTTTTCAAAAATATCGGTCACAAAAAGCACCACATCAGCATCTTCCAGCGAACCATGTACAAATTCCATCATGCTCTCATGTAACTCATACATGGGTTTTATGATGCCGGGCGTATCTGAGTAAACCAATTGAAATTCCTGATCATTGAGCTTTCCGTTCACAATACCCATGATTCGGTGACGGGTAGTCTGAGCCTTTGAAGTAATGATAGAGAGCCTTTCACCCACCAATTGATTCATCAAAGTGCTCTTTCCCACGTTGGGTTTTCCAATGATGCTGATAAAGCCTGCTTTGTGCATATTATTCATGGGGCAAAGGTAAGTTTAATCTATTTGATTGTTTCTGTGGTTAAAACCAAAAAAGCCGAAACATCGGAAGAAGTTTCGGCATTGAAAAGATTTTGCAGGATCGATATTAGATCGCTTTTTTTACGTTTATAGCGTTTAGTCCACGATCACTTTTCTCTAATTCAAAACTAACAAGGTGGCCCTCATCAACTTCTTCCAGGGTATTATTGATATGGAAGAAGTATTTATTATTTCCGTTTAGTTCTTTGATAAAACCATATCCACGATCGTAATTAAAATAGTCTACCCGACCTTTCAGCTCATCAGTATCTACCTCTTCTTTTTTGGGGATACCTATTTCAATGTTTTCGGCTTTTACTTTTTTCTTTTTTGTAGGATCCGGTGGAGTATCGACAATGTTTCCAAATTCGTCAACATAGGCGATCATGTCATCAAGGCTTCCGCTAGTAGCGTTTGCCTTCCGCTCTTCACGCTTGGCCGCCTTATCCTGACGTTTTCTTAGCTTCTTTTTTTCCTTTTCTTTTTTGCTGTAGGTTTCTTGTGATTTTGCCATTTTCGTTTGTTTAGAGTGAGATCAATGGAAATTCCTGAAACTTTTGCGAAGTAGAGAATGCCAATGAAAAATAAATTTCAATATCCCCAAATTGGCTGACCTGGCTTTTTCAGTTAGATTCTGAGGGCAGAGTGGTACTGATCAGACGAGGAAAGTGTACGTGGGTACAAAAATCCGGAAGGCAGATTAGCCGACGGGATGAAAAAAAAGGGAACCTTGCGGTTCCCGTTCGTAGCGGGAGCAGGACTCGAACCTGCGACCTTTGGGTTATGAGCCCAACGAGCTGCCAACTGCTCCATCCCGCGATATTGGATTGCAAAAGTACGAATTCTTTGTGAAAAATCAATTTTGAGAATAGAAATAATTGAAGAAAATCTCACTTGAATGGAATAAGTATAATTACACTTGAAAAAGTGACATAGTTTATATCTTTGGCAAATTTTTTCAGACGCTAAGTCTGCCTAACCTATGATTCATTCTATCGCCAATGCCAGAACTCATGCTGGTAATGTTGCCGTAAAAACGGCTTCAGGAAAATACACTTATCAGGATTTGCTCGATCGCTCTTCACAAATAGCGTCTGACCTTTTGAATGGAAGACAACACCTGAACGAAGCCCGCATTGCTTTTATCATGAACCCGGGTTTTGAGTATGTGGCTACACAATGGGGTATTTGGCGAGCAGGTGGCGTGGCTGTTCCGCTTTGTGTAAAACACCCATTTGTGTCTTTACAATATGTGATTGAAGATACCGCGGCCGAGCAACTTATTTTCACCGAAGAATATCAGGAGCTTATCGCTCCATTTGAATCTTTCAAAAATCTTAATTTGAAAGAATACCATTCAATCGGTTCAGAAATCGGCCAATTACCGGAGGTTCCTTCGACTCAACGAGCCATGATTTTGTATACGAGCGGGACCACCGGAAAACCAAAAGGTGTAGTAACAACCCATGATAATCTGGCTGCTCAGGTAAATTCATTAGTGGAAGCCTGGCAATGGACTGCTGAAGATCAGATTCTGAATGTTTTACCGCTGCACCATATTCATGGAATTCTGAATGCCACCTGTTGCCCGTTATCTGTTGGTGCCTGTGTAGAGTTTTTAGACCGATTTGACCCGGAGGCGGTATTCAAAGCTTTTCTTGAGGGCGATGTCAGCATTTTTATGGCGGTGCCAACCATTTATTTCAAGCTTGTCAATGTCTGGAAAGAATATTCAGAGGTTCAAAAGCAAGAGGTTTTGGATAAACTTTCTCAATTCCGATTTATGGTTTCCGGTTCTGCAGCATTGCCGGTATCGGTTCTTGAAGAATGGAGAGGCATAAGCGGACAAACCTTGCTGGAGCGTTATGGTATGACAGAAATCGGCATGGCCATCAGTAATCCCTACGATGGAGAGCGTAGACCGGGTTATATAGGAAAGCCTCTGCCAGGTGTGGGTGTTCGACTATTTGATGAAAGTGGTGAAGTAGTGGAGGAGGGTGTTGCCGGTGAAATTCAAATCAAAGGGTCTACTGTATTTCAGGAATATTGGGAAAAACCAGAGGCCACCGTTGAATCGTTTACAGAAGACGGTTGGTTTAAAACTGGTGATACAGCAGTAATTGAGGACGGCTACTATCGTATTTTGGGCCGAAACTCGGTGGATATAATAAAATCTGGTGGCTATAAAATTTCGGCCTTGGAGATTGAGGAGGTTTTGAGAAAATATGCTGGAATAAAGGATTGCGGAGTCGTTGGTTTACCTGATGATGAGTGGGGCGAAATCATCGGTGCAGGACTTATTGCCGATGAAAAATCATTAGATATGAATCAAATGAATGCATGGCTTCGGGAGCAACTTCCTAATTATAAGATTCCCCGAAAGTACATTTTCCTAGAAGATTTGCCCCGCAATGTTATGGGTAAGGTGACTAAAAAGGAACTCAAAACACTCTTTTGATTCATGAAAATTTATGGAGTAGCACTTCTTGCTTTTTGTTATTTGCTGGGTAAATATCTCGGTGGCTTGCTTGGCTCTTTATTGGGTATCAATGCCGATGTCGGTGGAGTAGGTTTTGCCATGTTATCTCTTATTTTACTCAATGCCTGGCTAAAGAAAAAAGGTTTTCTGGAAGAAGAAACTGAGAAAGGGCTACTTTTCTGGAGCTCGATGTACATCCCCGTTGTGGTGGCAATGGCTTCGGTTTTAAATGTCAAAGGAGCCCTTTCAGGTGGCTGGGCAGCAGTAGTCATAGGAGTTGTGGTTACTTTTGGCTCTTTTGCTCTTGTTCCGGTGATTTCTAAAGTCGGGTTAAAAAATAAGAAAGCATGATAGAGCTTATTGATAAAAACGGTTTTGTTTTTGCTTTTCTACTTGTAGGGCTAATCATGTTTATTTCCTTTCAGGTTTCAAAAAGAGTACTTTTTGGGCGAATTCCAGGGGTCGCGGTCGCCATCCTTATTGGTCTTGCACTAGCTACCTTAGGTGGGAAAAAGGGAATTTCGGATATTCCTTTATTCGCCGGAATGGCATTTTTAGGCGGCTCAATGCTTCGGGATTTTACCGTTGTAGCCACAGCTATGGGGGCCGATCTTTCAAAAATTAAAAGTGCAGGTCTGGCGGGAGTCATCGCTTTGGTAGCAGGAGTATTTGTTTCCTTTTTTCTTGGAGTATTAGTAGCCTGGGCTTTGGGTTATCGTGATGCTGTGGAACTAACAACTATCGGTGCAGGAGCTTGCACTTACATTGTAGGACCGGTGACGGGTACAGCCTTAGGTGCCAGCACAGATATCATTGCTATCAGCGTGGCCATAGGTCTAGTCAAAACGGTGGTCACCACTATTGCCACACCTTTGATCGCTCAAAAAATCGGACTGAAAAATGCCAATTCAGCTTTAGTTTTCGGTGGGCTTCTGGGTACATCAAGTGGCGTTACAGCCGGACTGGCAGCTACTGATCCGAAGCTTGTGCCTTACGGGGCGTTGACGGCCACCTTCTATACAGGGCTGGGTTGTTTGCTGTGTCCTTCGGTGTTTTATTTAGTCTTACAGGCATTCTTTTAGAAGTCAATCCTGCGGTGAATAATCAAAACAGGATGATATTGATATATTTGTTGATCTTAAAACCTCTAACCTATTGATAAATGCATTTTGCAACCATTGATTACGTCATTTTTGCGGCTTATGCCGTTATGATTTTGGGTATTGGCCTCTGGGTTTCCCGAAAAGGTGAAAAAACTTCCGAGGATTATTTTCTGGCTTCCAAGTCTCTGCCCTGGTGGGCCATTGGTGCTTCCCTTATTGCGGCTAATATTTCTGCCGAGCAGTTTATCGGAATGTCCGGCTCCGGTTTCGCTGGTGGTTTAGCTATTGCCTCTTATGAGTGGATGGCGGCGATTACGCTTCTTCTGGTCGGTAAGTATTTCCTCCCCATTTTTATTGAGAAAGGCATTTACACCATACCCGAGTTTGTGGAGAAACGCTACAGTACTCAGCTGAAAACCATTTTAGCGGTGTTCTGGATTGCCCTTTACATTTTTGTCAACCTTTCATCGGTACTTTATTTGGGAGCTTTAGCCTTACAAACCATTATGGGGATTCCGTTGATGACGGGTGTGATAGGTTTGGCTCTTTTTGCGGTGGCGTATTCGATATATGGCGGACTATCTGCCGTGGCGTGGACAGACGTAATTCAGGTAGTCTTTCTGGTTTTGGGCGGTTTGTTTACAACCTATCTGGCTCTGAATACGCTCTCTGGAGATACCGGAATCGTCGCTGGTTTTAATCAATTGCTCGAGGCTGTTCCTGATCGTTTCCATATGATTTTAGATGAATCAAATCCTGAATATCAGAACCTTCCTGGTATCTGGGTCTTGATTGGTGGTCTTTGGGTAGCTAACCTTTATTATTGGGGTTTCAATCAATACATTATTCAGCGTACGCTTGCTGCAAAGTCATTGCCTGAAGCTCAAAAGGGTATTGCTCTGGCAGCCTTTTTGAAATTGATTATTCCGTTTATCGTGGTTATTCCGGGTATTGCGGCTTATGTAATGACCAATGACCTGGCCATTATGGAAAGGTTAGGGGCTGCTGCACAGCAGAACTTACCAAGCCTGGAACAGGCCGATAAGGCTTATCCCTGGTTATTGCAACTATTGCCTGCAGGCTTTAAAGGGGTGGCTTTTGCAGCTCTCGCGGCAGCCATTGTATCTTCTTTGGCCTCCATGTTAAACTCTACGTCTACCATTTTCACGATGGATATTTATAAGGAGTATATCAACAAAACTGCGTCGGAAAGCCAGCTTGTGAATGTAGGACGACTTTCGGCGGTTGCGGCATTGATTATTGCTTGTATTATGGCTCCTCTATTAGGAGGAATTGATCAGGCATTCCAGTTTATTCAGGAATATACCGGTGTGGTAAGCCCGGGAATTCTGGCAGTGTTCATTAGCGGATTGTTTATCAAAAAGGCAACCAATAATGCGGCAATCTGGGGAGTGTTGCTGTCTATTCCAATCGCCATGTATTTCAAAGTAGCTCCAAATGGCTGGAGCGATGCCAGTATTTTTGTAGATATACCGTTTATGCATCAGATGGGATTGACCTTCCTTGGATCATTGTTGGTAATTATCATTTTAAGTTATATTCAGAATAAAGAAGGCGAAGACAGCAAAGCCATTCAGCTGTCTAAGAAACTTTTCAAAACCGAAGCTTCGTTTACCATTCCTGCTTTTGTGGTTACGTTGTTGACGGCAGTTTTGTATGCATTGTTTTGGTAGGAAACTCCAATGCCGTGTAAATTCCAGCCCTCGAAGGTTAATCTAACATTCGAGGGCTGTTTAATTAAATTCACCGATGAAAAACGTTTTTTGTATTTTTCTGTTTGTTTCAACTTTTTGCTCTTCAGTATTCGCACAAGAGGAAAAAATCATACCTCCAAATATTTATTTTGTGAATGACACTTTAGGTTGTGATATCACGGAAGTTGCAAATATGGACTACCTGTTTTATCAATATAGTATGCTGAAGAACAAGGATTCGGCAAAGGTTGGGCATTATAGTGAATATTTAAAGGTTTGGGTTGGTGATGAGCCCTTACCCACATATATGGGACATCCAAAGACTAGGTTGCATCCAGTTGTTGGATTAAGTCTGGAGCAGGCTAAAGAATACGCTCGTTGGAGGACATTGGCGGTTTGTCTTCGTTGGTATCATAAGCAGAGGTTAATTTCCCAAAATACTGTTGATGAGTATGAAAACAGAACCTTGGAAGAGTTTGCGGAAGAGTTTTCCGAAATTGTAAAGAAGTATCCATATTTCGAATATCGAATTCCAACTAGTCAGGAATGGAATATCTGCTTCGAAACCATTGAAAATGATCTCAAAGAGAATAAATCTAGATACAAGAGGTTTAAGAGACTTGCGGAAAAATGGAGTCCGTATAATTTCAAAGATTTAGAAATAGATAAGCAAAGTGAATATTACGTTGAGGAAGTGCCTTTGGCAGCGGTTGTAGATTCTGAGAGGAAATTCAAACGCTTCCTGAAAATCTATGGTTTGAAAGGTGGAGTGGCTGAGATGGTTTCTGACGCTCCGGTAGCCATGGGAGGTAGCTGGAAAGACAATTCGGAAGAATTTGAAAGAGTAAAAATGCAAGAGTTTAAAGAACCAAACGCATGGACTGGTTTCAGATGTGTAGGTAGTTGGAAAAAGTGGAAATCGAACGAATAATAATAGTACTACTGGATTCTAATTCTGTAGGGTATTGCTTCTTTTGTCTAGACCTCGAAGATTTTTGAAACCTTCGAGGTCTAAATAATTAAATCCCCTTCAAAATCTCCCAGACCAAATCTCCTTCAAAACCTTTTCTCATCGCGTAATCGGCCGCTTTCTTGTTTCTGATGAATTCATTCGGTTCGGCTCTTAGACTGTGAAGCTTTTTATGAAGCAGGGCTTGAAGCACCAAAAAGTATTCTTCTTCATCTATCTCTTCTAAACCTTTTTTGATACAATAATCGGAGAGTTTTCGCCTTTTGAGTTCTTGTAAAATCTTGTTACGGCCCCATTTTTTAACTCTGAATTTGCTGCCTGCATATATTTTGGCGAAGCGTTCTTCGTTTAGAAAATTTTCAGTGATAAGTTCTGATATGATCTCCTCCGCCTCATCTCCGTAGATATTCCAGTCTTTGAGCCGCTGGCGTACTTCGTCGTGTGTTCTTTCCTGATAAGCACAGTAATTACAGGCTTTGAGTAAAATGTTTTTATCCATGTCTGATCAGCCTTTTTCGCCTTTTAAGTCGGGCAGATAGCCTTTAATCAATAAGAAGATTTGCCCTGCAAATTTCTAAATAATTTTACATTCCTATTTTTGACAAATTTAACTGACGAAAATGCTTCAATTCTTTAAATATGTTTTGGCGACTATCGTAGGTCTGTTCGCCTTTTTTATACTATCCATTATGCTTTTAGGGGCTATCGGGTCTGCTTTTTCCAGTGGTAGTAATGTCACTGAGGTGAAAGAGAATTCGGTATTGAAGCTTGAGCTGAATCGACAAATTGTTGAAAACGCACCATCAGAAGACCCTTTTGAAGGTCTGTTTCAAAGCTCTAATCTCAAAGTTGGGTTGATAGACTTGAAAGAAGCGATTGCCAATGCTAAGCTAGACCCCAATATTGAGGGTATTTATCTCAAAGCCGAATACCCTGTTGCCGGTATCAGTACCTTGGAGGAGTTGCGTAATGCACTTATTGATTTCAAAGAGTCGGGTAAGTTCATCTATACCTATGGAGAGGTGATGTCAGAGCCGGCTGTTTATCTGAATTCAGTGGCCGATCGTATTTTTCTGCCTGAGGTAGGGGATATTGAGTTTAACGGCCTCAGTGCTCAAATCAGTTTTATGAAAGGTCTTTTCGATAAGATTGGTGTAGAGCCGGTAATATTCAGAGTGGGAGAATACAAAAGTGCCGTGGAACCCTATGTGAGAACAAATATGAGTCCTGAAAATAAAGAACAGATCAGCTCTTATGTCAATAGCATCGGTAATCATATTTATGCTCAGGTGGCTGAGTCAAGAGGTTTAACCGTTGATGAAATCAATGAAACACTCAATAATCCGGTAGGCTCGGCAGAAGAAGCTCTTGAAAAGAAACTGATTACAGATATTGGTTACTACGATCAGTTCGAGGACGCTTTGAGAGAAAAGCTGGGATTAGGTGTGGGCGACAAAATCAGTATGGTCGGCATCAAAAGTTATGGTAAAGCAAAGAAGTATGTTGAAAGCGGAGACCGAAATAACAGGATCGCGGTCATCATAGGTCAGGGAACTATATACAGTGGTGAAGGAGATAGTGAGTCCATTGGGTCCGATTCCTGGATTGAGGAGCTTCGCAAAGCGGCAAAAGATAGAAAAGTAAAAGCTATTGTACTAAGAATAAACTCTGGTGGAGGTTCCGCACTGGCTTCTGATATGATGTGGCGTGAGATAGAACTTGCCAAAAAAGAGAAACCCGTTTATGCCAGCATGGGCGATTACGCGGCCTCCGGCGGATATTATATGGCGATGCCATGTGATACCATAGTGGCTAACCCAACGACTGTAACAGGGTCGATCGGTATTTTTGGTATGCTCTTCAATGCTCAGGAACTGATGAATAACAAGCTTGGAATCACCTTCGACGGGGTTGAAACTCACGAGCATTCTAATTTTCCATCCATGGTGAGTGATATGCCACAGGCTGAGAAAAACATGATTCAGCGAATGGTTAATCAGGGCTATGAAAGGTTTACCTCAAAAGCTGCTGAAGGTAGAAACATGGAAGTAGAGCATCTGAAGTCACTGGCTGGTGGCCGGGTTTGGACAGGCCTACAGGCCAAAGAAAATGGTTTGGTTGATGTGTTGGGAGGTCTTGAAGACGCTGTTGAACTGGCAGCCAAACGTACGGGAATTGAAGATGATTATCAGGTGAGGTATTATCCTAAGGCTAAATCTGAATTGGAAATTGTCATGGAAAAAATCTCGGAGCAAAGTCAGGTGAGTTTAAGTAAAAAACTAGGGGCCCTGGCTCCATACCTTGATGAGTTTAACCGCCTGATAAAATCTGACCATCTACAAGCCAAGTTGCCGTATGAGGTGATTTGGGAGTAGAATTAAACCATAATTAAAGTTTTATGAAAGGTACTCAAAACGGGTGCCTTTTTTTATTGAAGAACAAGCAAGAATTGGTCGTACGGGCCTTTAAAATTGTAGGGTCTAAGGAAAAAATAATTACCTTCGGGTAACTAGCCTTGTGAAACTTGAAAACAAAATCACTTATACTTCTGGCATTTTTTGCCCTAGCTTTGTCGTCAAAGGTTTACTGTCAGGTAATTATTCAGCAAACGGATAGTTTAACCAAAGACCAGTTTAATGATGCTAAGGCAAATCCGGGAGATAGTATCCGATATAAAGTCAAAGTAATAGTTAATGGTACTGCTAATAATACCTCACTGGATATTGAGGCTTTAGACTCTGAACTCATAGTAGATGCTAACTCTGTTCATATTGGGCCGCTAGCCAGATCTGATAATTATCAATCTCTTTCTAATATAGGAATTGAGATAATCGCCTCCTCCGGGTTATTAGCCAATGATGTAGACATTGATGCTAAGTCAAAGCCCATAAAAATTGTAAAGGTTGGCTCTTCATTTTCGGTGGATAAAGATACCTCTGCTTTTTTTCAGACAGCATTCTCCGGTTTAGCGAAAATTGAGAGTAACGGGTCCTTTGAATATCATCCACCAGCAGGTTATAACGGTACAGACTCATTTTTTTATGAAATATCAGATGGAGACTCGCTAACACCGAATGTAAGGGCTAAGGTTTCCATAGCAGTAGGAGGTGCCGGGAGTCCGAGTGTTTGGTTTGTAAACGCCACAGATGGGGATGATACTAATGGTGACGGTAGTTTTTACGCCCCATTTAAGACTTTGAATCCACTAAATGGAGGCTCAGATCCAGATGGTAGTAATGACATCATATATCTATATTCTGGTAGTTATTCTGTAAGTGCATTTACATTAGAAAGTAGTCAAAAGCTAATAGGGCAGGGAGTAGAGTTAAATCTGGCCGAATTTGGATTGTCAGCTCCTCCTTACTCTAAAAATATTCCTTCTCAAGGTGCTAACCCAATTTTGAATAGTACCACCGACGGTTTAATTCTCAACAGTGATAATGTCATTAGAGGACTAACAATCGGTAATTGTTCAGGTATCGCAATTAAGAGCTCAGCAATAAACGTTGGAGCCTTAAAGATTTCTTCAGTTGAACTAAATAATGCTGCGGGAGGAGGGTTATCTATAACACACGGAAGCAGTAGTATGATGAACTTAAACTTTACTAAATTCATATGTTCCGGTGGAAGTGATGGTATCAACTTAACTCAATGCTCAGGTACTTTTACTACAGCTGCAAGTGGTTCTAATTCAATAAACGGGAATTCAAAGTCTGTAAGTCTTTCTTCTAACTCTGGTTTGAATTTCACGTTCCCTGGTGTTATTTCTACCTCTTCTGCCACAAGCTTTATTGAGATTGATCAGAATAGTAACTGCACCTTCATCTTTAATACAGGAAATATTTCGTCAGCCTCGAAGGGAATAAAAATTACAAACAATAGTTTCAGTAATATCAGTTTTAATAATCCATCTATCACACTTACTGGCTTGTCTGATATAGGTATTAGCTCTGTTTCGAATCTTAACGGTACGGTGGGTTTTGCTCAAGCAACAGCATTAACAATAAATACATCTTCTTCATACACCGGCTTAGAAGTTTCAAATTCAGGGAATTTCAATATGTCAAGAGGCAGTATTACTTCTGCAACAGGTGATGCGGTCAAAATTGATAATACTAACCTTGGAATTCAATTGGAAGCGGTGTCGTCTAATGGTGCCCCTGAAGGAATAAACCTAAGTACTACAACGGGTTATTTTAGATTGATAGGGGATGGCTCAAATCTTCGGAATGGAAGTGGAGGTTCGATTCAAAATTCTCAAAATGAAGGTATCAAACTTATTAATGTAGTTGCTGTAGATCTTTCAAGTCTGAACGTTTCTGGTTCGTTAAAAAGTGGCATCTATGGTGAAAGTCTTCAAGGATTTAGCTTCAAAGGACTAAGAGTAGAGAATAATGGTGACGGGGTAGATGAACACGGGATATATATTTTAAATTTTAGTTCTTCATCAAATGCTGAAATAACAAATTCTCAAATAAGTAATTCCAGAGAGAATAACATCAATATTGTTCTAAATACAAGCTCTTCTGGTCAATCCCTTTCGATTACAAATTCACATATAAATAATTTACAAGCAGTTAATGGATCCAATGGCGTATACTTTGAAGCGGGAGTAGGTTCCAATGCGTCACTAACATTATCAGGTAATACAATAAATGATAATTATGGTATGGGGCTAAATGCTCAGGCCATAAATTCAGGTATATTAAGTGTAAATGCTGCACAAAATTCTTTTAATTCCGGCATTACGGCTACTTATCAACAGAGGGGTGGAGTTTTACTTAGTTCTTCCTCTTCAGGCACTCTAACTTTTACAGTGGATGGAAATACAGGAACGTGTTCAGGAGGAAATGCGATAAGTGTACTTGGCGTTAATGGCAATTACACGGGGTCTATCACTAATAATCAATTATTACCGGGAACTCAGGGAACAGGTATTAATGCAAGAACAGAGGGTACAGGTGCGGGAACAATAGTAATCAATGGAAATACAATTGGTAATGGAGGTTCTCCTGTGATTACAACCAATGCGGGCATACATCTTTCTAGCAGGAATGGTAATGGAAACCTAAATGCTACAGTATCTAATAACACAGCTGAAATTCAGGAGAATCTATTTCCATCGCCTGTGTTTGTTGCAGAATCTGGCAGCCTTTCGGGGACCAACACGTTGTGTTTGAACCTGAGTGGAAATCAAATAAATCATTCAAATAATCTGGTGCCCGAATACATGATCGGTCAATACAATAACTCTACCTTTTCGATAGAAGGATTATCTGGTTCTCCTGAGACCAATGCCTCCAACGTGGAGACCTATTTGACCTCATTAGATACAGGAAAGGCGGTGGAGGTTTCAGAAGGAGGTAATTATATTGTAAATTATACAAATAGTACTTGTAATACTTTACCATAAAATTTAGAGTATGTCAGAACCATTTTTAGCCGAGATAAAAATAGTTGGATTCAATTTCGCACCACGAGGTTGGGCATTTTGTGATGGTCAAATTTTGCCCATAAATCAGAATCAATCTCTTTACAGTCTTTTAGGAACTACTTATGGCGGAGATGGCAGGACAAGTTTTGCTTTGCCCGACTTAAGAGGAAGATCGCCACTCCATCCTGGAAATTCTTTTACCTTAGGGCAAAAGGCTGGTGAGGAGACTCATACGCTGAGTGCCGTTGAGGTGCCTGAACATAAACATGGTCTTAAAGTGAGCTCAGGAGATGGCAATACGTCAAATCCGGTAAATAATCGATATGCTAAATCGTCTCAATTAAGGTTTCGTAATCCTCAGAGTACTGATAGTCTAACGACATTTTTTACCTCAAATACTGGTGGAGGTCAGGCACATGATAATATGCAGCCTTTCATTGCTGTGAATTTTTGTATCGCATTACAAGGTTTATTTCCGTCAAGAAATTAGAATTATGGCAGAACCGTTTGTTGGAGAAATAAGAATGTTTGCTGGCAATTTTGCCCCAAGAGGATGGGCTTTTTGTGACGGTCAGCTTTTGGCCGTTTCACAAAATGATGCACTGTTTTCTTTGTTCGGAACCATTTATGGAGGAGATGGTAGGACTACTTTCGGCCTTCCGGATATGCGTGGAAGAATACCAATTCATGCAGGATCTGGCCCAGGTCTTTCTCCGCGGAATATAGGTTCAAAAAGTGGCTCAGAGAATGTCACTTTGACTGAATCACAGCTACCCTCTCATCGGCATCCGGTACGGGTCTCGGGTGATATTGCGACCAGAACATTTCCTGAAGGAGGCGTCTTGGCTTCTAACGCTGAGACAGCAGCTTTTTATAAAGAGGGTTCTTCAGGAGGTTCGTTAAATGAAATGGATGGTATTGCAAATACAGGAGGTTCTCGAAGTCACTCAAATCTTATGCCTTTTTTGTGTGTCAACTTTATCGTAGCATTATTCGGAATTTATCCGTCAAGACATTAATATAGACAACTATGGCAGAACCATTTATAGCCGAAATTCGAATGTTTGCAGGGAATTTTGCTCCCAGAGGATGGGCATTTTGTAACGGTCAATTATTGCCTGTCTCTCAAAATACGGCCTTGTTCTCTTTAATAGGAACTACTTATGGCGGAGATGGACGTAGCACTACTGCACTTCCTAATTTACAAGGTAGAGTACCTATGCACCCGGGAAGAGGGCCAGGCTTAACCAGTAGAAGGCTTGGAGAGTCGGGAGGTGAACAGAATGTAACCTTAACTACTAGTCAAATACCCTCTCATTCTCATGATTTAGCAGCTTCATCGGAGAAGGGAAACTCAGTTTCGCCTTTGAGTGGTGTGTCGGCGACTACCGAAAACAAGGCTAATATTTACTCAAGTTCTGATACGAATATTGTGAATGTCGAAAACGATGGTGAGCAATTTGGCGGCGGTCAAGGTCATAATAATATGCAACCCTTCTTAGCTGTAAACTTTATAATAGCCTTAGTAGGATTATACCCTTCCAGAAGTTAATGTTAGATGGTTTCGAGTTTAAGGTTTTTACAAATGAAGATCTGCCGACTTTAAGACAGATCTATAAGGAAAGTCGTCAAGAAGAGCTGGACTTGTTAACTACCTGGACCGAAAGACAGATTGAGGAGTTTGTGGACCATCAGTTTTCAGCACAGCACAAATATTACATAGAGAATTATCAAGGTTCTAAATTTTGGCTTATTCAAAAAGAGGGACATCCGATCGGAAGGCTTTATTTAAAAGAGTACGAGAATGAGTTCAGAATTATTGATATAGCTCTTTTAATTGCTTGGAGACGAAAGGGGATTGGAAAAAGAATTCTCGAAAAAATTTTAAGTAGTGCGGCTGAGAAAGGAAAAATAGTATCAATCCATGTGGAGAAAAATAACCCCGCCTTAGAGCTATACAAAAGGTTGGGCTTTCAAGAAAAAGAAGATAAAGGTGTCTATTGGTTTATGGTTAAAGAGTTAGGTTGATAAGTAATGAATATCGAAAGGTTCACGAAATACAAAGATCAGGATTTTAAGATTGATTTTGACGGTGATTTGAAAGATGCCAGGCTTAGAGAAGTTATAAGTTTGAGTGATGGGAAAACTCACTCTTTAATCTTTCAGACAATAAATTATTTAGAAGTTAAGGAGCAAAGGATTTATAGTTTCAAATGGCCTGATGGCTCAGCTACAGAAGAACTCTTCATTGTACCAATTTCGCAAGATGAGCAAGGTACCAAATATGAAGTGGTTCTCAATTAAGTGAAGATTACCAAAAAAGCTTAAGCTACCATGAAAAGAAGAACATTTATTACTCAAGTCGGATTAGTCTCAGGAGCATTCTCTTTTGGAGTCAATTCCTCGTATGGCAAGCAAAAGACAATCGTTGAAATTGCTGAATTGAAGCATTCAAAATTTCAAAATTTAATTGGAAAGGAGTTTAAGTTGGGCTTGGACGAAACGGAAGTTTCCATCCATTTAAAGGACGTTTTTGTAGGTAAAGAAAACAGTTTTAAGACTCCCTTTATATTGAGTTTTGAAGCAAAGGACTGTTTGATTCATGAGGGCATATATTTGGTGACCTTTCCTGACGGAAGACAAATGGAGGTTTATCTGGAACAAAAGAGATTCCAAGGTGGTGTTGAAAGAATAGAGGCTGTTTTTAACTAAAAGTGAAGACTGAATACTATGAAAAGAAATTTATTTTGTTTCATTTTACTGCTTTTAGTGAGTAATTCCGGAGTGGCACAGTTCCCAATTTCTTTGGGCAATCTACAAGATGGAGATACGCTTACGATTATTTATGATGTAGGTGTTTCTACTTTTCCTCCAACAAAGAACACTGTATCAAGTCAGCTAAAAGTTTCTGGTAATGGGTTTGGGCCTGTTCTTTCAGATGATCCCGCCACGGTTGCAGCAAGCGATGCAACTGTGACAGATGCTCTATCTCCTTTTACTTTAACCTATTCTTCTAAGTCAAACCCAAGCATTTGTTTAGGTACGGATGGTAAAATAGTTTTTAGCACGAATGTAAGTGATGGAAATTATAGTTTCAATTATCAAAAAAATTCAGGTGGCACATTAACGAGTACAGTTTCTGTTGCCTCTGGCGTTTTAGAGTTAACAGGTCTTTCTTCAGGGACATATTCGAACTTTGCTATTTCAGGATTTACATCTGAAATTTCTGGTATTCAGATATTAAGTGATCCACCGACTCAAACATTAATTGCAGGTACATTAACCGACCCAAGTACCTGTTTGGGAACAGATGGTAAAATAGCCTTCACGAGTACGAATCTGGGTGATGGCACTTATACCTTAAATTACACGAAAGGAACAACATCTACGAGTCAAAGCGTCACAGTGAGCAGTAATGCATTTGAGTTGACGGGCTTGGGAGCCGGGAGCTATTCGGCATTTTCAGTAACAGTGAATGGCTGTCAGGGTAGTTTATCTACAACTCAGACATTGAGTGATCCACCGACCCCAACCTTAACTGCGGCGACACTAACTGACCCAAGTACCTGTTTGGGAACCGATGGTAAAATAGCCTTCACGAGTACGAATCTGGGTGATGGCACTTATACGTTAAATTATACGAAAGGAACAACGGCTACTAGCCAAAGCGTCACAGTGAGCAGTAGTGCATTTGAGTTGACGGGCTTAGGAGCCGGGAGCTATTCGGCATTTTCAGTAACAGTGAATGGCTGTCAGGGTAGTTTAGCTACGGCTCAGACATTGAGTGATCCACCGACCCCAACCTTAACTGCGGGAACCCTAACCGACCCAAGCACCTGTTTGGGAACCGATGGTAAAATAACCTTCACGAGTACGAATCTGGCCGATGGTACTTATACCTTAAATTATACGAAAGGAACAACAGCGACAAGTCAAAGTGTCACAGTGAGCAGTAATGCATTTGAGTTGACAGGCTTGGGAGCAGGGAGCTATTCGGCATTTTCGGTAACAGTGAATGGCTGTCAGGGTAGTTTAGCTACGGCTCAGACATTGAGTGATCCACCGACCCCAACCTTAACTGCGGGAACCCTAACCGACCCAAGCACCTGTTTGGGAACCGATGGTAAAATAACCTTCACGAGTACGAATCTGGCCGATGGTACTTATACCTTAAATTATACGAAAGGAACAACAGCGACAAGTCAAAGTGTCACAGTGAGCAGTAATGCATTTGAGTTGACGGGCTTGGGAGCCGAGAGCTATTCGGCATTTTCAGTAACAGTGAATGGCTGTCAGGGTAGTTTATCTACAGCTCAGACATTGAGTGATCCACCGACTCCAACCTTAAGTGCGGGGACACTAACTGACCCAAGTACCTGTTTGGGAACAGATGGTAAAATAGCCTTCACGAGTACGAATCTGGCTGATGGCAGTTATACCTTAAATTATACGAAAGGAACAACAGCTACGAGCCAAAGCGTCACAGTGAGCAGTAATGCATTTGAGTTGACAGGCTTAGGAGCCGGGAGCTATTCGGCATTTTCGGTAACAGTGAATGGCTGTCAGGGTAGTTTAACCGCAGCTCAGACATTGAGTGATCCACCGACTCCAACTTTAAATCTTGATGGTTCAACAGACCCTTCTACTTGTAATGGAGCGGATGGTATTATTCGTTTTACCACTTCATTGGTTAATGATTCGTATGAAGTTACATTCAAAAAGAATTCAGTTCAGCAGACCAAATCAGGAACTGCTGCTTCAGGGATATTGACTTTAGTAGGATTGGAAGAAGGTACATACACGGAGTTTAGTGTAATAGTAAACAATTGTACCGGGAGTTATTCGGCAACTGATATCATCCTTTCTGATCCTGTTTTTGTGCCTTCGGTTTCTAATACTGGCCCCTATGAAGAGGGTGAAACAGCCCATTTAAATGCCACTGGAGGGGTGACATATAATTGGTCCGGTCCGGGCGGTTTTTTCAGTACGTTACAAAGTCCTTTTGTTCCAGACTTAAGTTCTGGTAAGTCTGGCATATATTCAGTATCAATAACATCCATTGAGAATTGTCAAGCTACATTAACAACAGAAGTTTTGGTTTCTTGTTCTTCGCAAAACTTAAATTATTATTTGGTCTATGGTGGTAGTAATCCCGAGATTATTGCACCCTTAGTTTCAAATTTACAAGTGCAGGCTAATTCTAGCCGACCGATGTCTGTTGTAGCCTTTTCAGCCTGTGAAGTACCATTGGTAGAAAGTGTCAAGCTGCAACTTTCGGGTACATCTAACCTTCAGTATTATGTTGACAACGAAATGCCGTTTAATCTACATGAAAATATGAACGTGAGTACCGGGGATATTTTAATACCTAACCACTATACGCTGATTGGAAACGGTTACAGTATGGATAATGCGACTGGTAGTGTTTTAGTTGGACCTAATGTTATACCGTTTGACGTGGTTTGGTACGGTAGAGAAATCAATAACATTAGCCTAAGTAGCTCTCAAATATGTTCAGGAAGCGGTTTAACTGTTTCAGCAACAGCTACTGAGACGCCATTTCAAAAGTTTGGGGCCTCAAATCTTTTTCAGGTTTATATGTCAGATGCCGACGGACAATTTATTGATAGAACCCTTATAGGTTCGGGAAGTTCAATTGGTTCAATTAATTGTCAAATTCCTGAGTACATTCCATCTGGTGCCAACTACAAGGTTATGATCACATCAACTGAACCGGTAGTTTCTTCAGAGATTAGTATGACTACTCTTCAAATCATAGGCAATGATCTGACTTTAATATCTCCTAATGATGATATCAATAATCAAAGTGTAGAACGACTTGCCAAAGGGGCGATAAAAGGAGCTAATAAAATAGCTGGGTCCCTTTCAAATGTAAAGTATAAAGCATCTAAATTTATTGAACTAACTCCGGGTTTTGTAGTGAACTCGTCTTCTGTCTTCGAGGCTAAAATCGAAAATCCATGTCCTTAAAATTTATTGTATTTTAAGCTATGCCGACATTAAGCAAGTTGCCTTTTGGGTTTGATATTCAATAGAATAATGAATTTTAAAGGAGGTTTTCAGGCACTGAAGACCTCCTTTTTTGATATACTGTTCTGTTCGGGTTTTGATATAGATGCCTGTGCCGTATTATGGCCAAAATTCGAAATCCGTGTCCAACCCAACTGCCTCAATTTGAGGTGTGAAGATTCCAAAAGAATTGGTTAAATAGCGGGATAAAAAATAGTATCGGATTTTGAGTCGATTGTTATTCCTGCCCTTGTTGGGATTATTATTTCAATTTTATTTGGCTTCTGGCCAAAAGATAACGCGTCCTGTTTTTCTTCAAAAACCCGGGATGAATGAAATGACTTTATCCTGGAAAACCGATGTTCAGGTGAAGTCAAAAGTTGTTTATTATAACGCCAATAACAAAAGCCAGAGCTTAGAAATTGAGGAACAAGAAGCTGGAGTTTATCATGAAGTAAGACTTCAAAATCTTTTGCCAAATACAAAATACATTTACCACATTTTTACAGGTGATCAACTTATTTCAGGTAGTTCTTCTCAATTCTTCTATACGGCTCCCGATAGTCAAACTACCCAGGAAATCACCTTTTGGGCCATGGGTGATTTTGGAGATCATGGCAAATCAGTTTACGTTGAAAATCAGAAGGCGGTAAGTGAGGCTTTTAAGACGGTAAATCCGGGCAAAACGGACTTGTGGCTTTGGCTCGGTGATCATGCCTATTGCTGCGGCACTGAAGAGCAATATGACCGTCAGGTTTTCAATGCTTATGGACCCAAACTGATGAATAACATTCCGGTGATGCCTTCGCCGGGGAATCATGAATATTATGCCACCGGCTCAGGTCAGGCTGATCGTAAGATTCCCTATTTTGATATTTTTTCATTACCCACTCAAGGTGAAATAGGGGGAATTTCAAGTAAAACTGAGGCTTATTACTCGTACAATTATGGAAATGTGCATCTTATCAGTCTTGATTCTTTTGGGCTGGACGACGGCATGTATCGGCTATCTGACTCCCGTAGCCGTCAGTATCAATGGCTTATTGCAGATTTGAAGGCCAATACATTGCCATGGGTCATTGTCTACTTTCACCACCCGCCATACAGTAGTCTCTCACATGTATCCGATGCCGAGCAGGAGTTGTTGGATATTCGGCGAAATCTGGTTCCTGTTTTTGATCAGTATCAGGTTGACCTGGTTTTAAACGGCCATAGTCATGTTTATGAACGTAGTTTTTTAATGAAAGACCATACGGGTTCCGGGCTAACTTTTAATCCGGATATCCATCAGGTGCAAAAAACGAATGGGAATTATACGGCGGAAAACGCACCATATATTAACAAAACGGAAGGTACGATTTATGCCGTGGCAGGCTCAGCGGGTAGAATTGACTGGAATGGTCTTAATATTCCGTTGCCTTGTAATGCTTATACTAATCACACTGAAGGTGGGTCTCTGATGATCAAGGTCAATGACAATCGTCTGGATGGATCCTGGATTACGGCCGGAACAGAAATAAAAGACCGTTTTACCCTATTTAAGAATGTTAATAAGGTTATAACCAGAAATGTTAGTTACTCTGAGAATGTTACCTTGGCTGCCTCATGGCCTGGTAGCTATCGCTGGTCTGATGGCTCAAGAGGCAGAGAGGTAACTTTGCAGCCTATAAAAGATACTATTTTGGTGGTGTCAGATTCTCTTGGCTATCTGATGGACAGATTTGAGATAAAAGTAGCTCCTCAGCCAGAGGTTAAGCTTTATTTTAATGAAGACCAGACTTTTTGCAGAGGGCAGATTCTTACTGTTAGGTATGAGTTTGCTCATCTTCCGGAGGATACCAGTGGTTATTTTTTACAGCTATTGAGTAGTTCGGGAAAAGTAATTGAAGAATTCAGATTTCATAGAGATTTTAATCAGCACCATTTTATGCTGCCTGAAAATCTTGCTTTGAACGAAGAGTATTACGTAAGTTTTAAATCTGATTTAGAATATATTAGCCTTGTAAATACTCCTACATTTAGGCTTGAGGAAAACGCCTACGCCGCTTTTAAGAGCTCCGGCTTGATGCCTTATTCAGATGAATTGAAATTGGATATTGAAATAACAGGGTCTTTGCCTGCAACGATATTTATAAATGAGCAGCCGTTTACCTTGACTGAAAACCTGAATACCTTGATTTTTCATCCTCCTTTTCCAGATTATTTTGAGATTACTCAAGTAACCAATTCTTGCGGAGAGGGAAGTTTTGATGTTAATGGAGTCTCAGTTTTACCTCCATTAAGTAAAATGGACGCAGCTATCTTTAACATTTACCCTAACCCCGGAAGTGAGTTTGTTTTCATAGAGAATACTGAAACCTTGGGGCCCATTTTTATCACATTGACAGATAACAAAGGAATAATTAAATATAGAAATATAAATCAAGGGCAAAGTCAAAAAGTACCTATTGAAAACCTTCCTTCCGGAGTCTATATTCTCAGTCTCCAATCTCAAGAAAAAAAGTTCGTTAAAAAGATCGTGGTGCAATAATGCTCAGATTTTGATAAAAATCTTCTTGTGGTACATCCATCTAAGTAAAAGCCAGTAGACGAATAAAATTACACTTCCGGAAACTAGAGAACTATAAGTTGGTCCCAGAAGGTGTGCATAGTTTTCTCCAAGATGAATTTTAAAAGTCTGGTCAATGAATTCATTACCAACATGAGCGAGCACGTAAGCGGCAATACTGTTCATGCCAATTATTTTTAGCCAATAGAAAGGCTTCTCAATTCTTTTTAGATCGCATAACCAATGAAATAGTATCATGAAGCCAAAGCAAAAGGCTCCGCTGAATAGTGTCCATGCAGGTGTCCAGATTCGTTTTACAATAGGGTTTAATCCGGTCAAATGAAGGATTAATGCCATTACAACAAGTACAATAGCATAGAGTCCCCATTTTTTTAGCAGTTCGGTTTCCTTAAGTTTTAGCATGGTTCCGGCGATTAGCCCTAAAATCATAGTGCCCAGTGTTGGTACAAAACTTAGAGTTGCATACCCGCCACCATTATACTCAAACACTGATTCTCTGGGAAAAAGATTGAGAAGCCAACGGTCAAAAGCCCATGCCAGATTGCTGTTTTTATTCCAATGGGCTGAGAAGCCCTCCATCAGATGTGGCCAGTTCTCAGGTACACCAACTGCAGTGTAATCGAAGTTAGTTGACGGTAAAGGGTAGAGAACAAAAGCAAGCCAGTAAAAAACAAGAATGGTGGCCAGGGCGGCCCAATGCCACTTTCGATTTTTAAAGCCTAACCAAAAAAGAAAAGGATAGCCGAGGCCAATCTGGCTAAGTGTATCTTCAAAAGTCCAGTAGGTCATTTCCCGATGCATGGATCTCAAAAAAACACCAAGTAAAATCAAAATTAAAGACCTTCTGATGGTATGATACCACATTTCTTTACGGCTTTGCCCTTTTGACGATCTGCTGAGCATTGAGAATGGAAGAGCCACACCTACCAGAAACGAGAAAGAGGGTTGAATGAGATCATGGAGCGAACAGCCAATCCATGGAACATGACTTTGATGAAAGCTCAGAGAGGCCCAGAAACCATTTTGAGGCAACTTCTCTGCTACTCCTGATAGGTGCCATACTTCTGCCATCATCAGGAACATCACCAGACCTCTGTAAACGTCAATTGATTGTATTCTCTGCGTTTTTGAGTTCATCATTTCTAAGGGTTAGTTTTTGTGGAAAATTAGTCAATTTTCGCCGGTTTTATTTTGAGCCCGTTCACCAAAAAATGACTATCTTTACACATTAAAATAAAGCCCACTCGATGGGCTTTTTGTTGAACAAAACCAAGTTTATACTACAGTAACCCCTTTTCGTTTATGTCTGACGGATCACAACAGAATAAAGACTACGGAGCTAATAATATTCAGGTTCTTGAAGGTTTAGAAGCGGTAAGAAAAAGACCCGCAATGTATATCGGAGATGTCGGTGTTAAAGGCCTTCATCACCTGATTTGGGAGGTAGTCGATAACTCCATTGATGAGGCACTTGCTGGCCACTGCGATACTATCAATGTTACTATCAATGAAGATAACTCAATCACCGTAAAAGACAATGGCCGTGGTATCCCTACTGCCATGCACGATAAAGAGAAAAAGTCTGCTCTGGAGGTGGTAATGACCGTTCTCCATGCCGGCGGTAAATTTGATAAAGACACGTACAAAGTTTCCGGTGGGTTACACGGTGTGGGTGTTTCTTGTGTGAATGCCCTTTCTACCATGCTCCGTGCCGAGGTTCACCGTGAAGGGAAAATTTTCGAGCAGGAGTATTCAATAGGAAAGCCACTTTATCCGGTACGCGAAATTGGTACTACGGATTACCGTGGAACTATAATTCATTTCAAACCTGATACCAGTATTTTTATTGTTTCAGAATATAAGTATGAAACAGTAGCAAATCGTTTGAGAGAGCTTTCATTCCTGAATAAGGGAATCAAATTGATATTGACTGACCTGAGAAACAAAGACGATGATGGTAATCCTATTACGGATGAATTTTTGTCAGAAGGCGGTTTGGTTGAGTTTGTTGAATATATCGATCAGGCTCGTGAGCGTCTCATCCCGGCACCTATGTACATGGAAGGTGAGAAAGATGGCGTACCTGTTGAGGTTTCAATGATTTACAATGACTCTTATGCTGAGAACGTGTCGTCATTTGTAAACAATATCAATACCCACGAAGGCGGTACGCACGTTTCGGGTTTCAGAATGGCTTTGACACGTACCTTGAAGTCTTATGCTGATAAGTCGGGAATGCTGGCGAAAGAGAAAATTGAAATTTCAGGAGATGACTTCCGTGAAGGATTAACTGCTGTAATCTCGGTGAAGGTAGCTGAGCCTCAGTTTGAGGGTCAGACCAAAACTAAGCTGGGTAACTCAGAGGTTACCGCTGCTGTAAGTGGCTGTGTTCAGGAAATGCTTGAGAATTTCCTTGAAGAGAATCCGAAAGAGGCGAAAACGATTGTCGATAAAGTGGTCCTTGCAGCCAAGGCCCGTATTGCGGCACGCAAGGCCCGTGAAATGGTTCAGCGTAAAAATGTGCTTACAGGTACTGGTTTGCCGGGTAAATTGGCCGACTGTGCCAACTCGGATCCCGCAGAATGTGAAATTTATCTTGTTGAGGGTGACTCAGCTGGTGGATCTGCAAAGCAGGGGAGAGACAGAGCGTTTCAGGCGATTCTTCCATTGAGAGGTAAAATTTTGAACGTCGAAAAAGCTCAGACCTACAGGATCTATGAGAATGATGAAATAAAAAATATCATCACCGCCCTGGGTGTAAGAATGGGTAAAGATGGAGATGAAAAGGCTCTGGATCTTGAAAAACTTCGTTATCACAAAATCATCATCATGACTGATGCCGATATTGATGGTAGCCACATTCGTACTCTAATTCTTACCTTCTTCTATCGATTTATGAGAGAATTGGTAGAGTTAGGCTATTTATATATTGCACAGCCTCCGTTCTATTTGGTTAAGAAAGGAACAAAATCTGAGTATTGCTGGACAGAAGAGCAACGTGAGGCAGCAGTTCAACGATTGGCAGGTAATGGTAAACTTGACTCTGTTAACGTACAACGTTATAAAGGTTTGGGTGAAATGAACCCTGAACAGCTTTGGGAAACCACTATGGATCCTGATGGAAGAACACTAAAGCAGGTAACGATCGAGTCAGCTGCCGAGGCTGATCACCTATTCTCAATGCTCATGGGCGATGAGGTAGCTCCTCGCCGTGACTTTATTGAAAGAAATGCCAAATACGCCAAAGTAGACGTTTAAGTACTATTATTTTCTTCTTAAAGGAGCCCTTGTCAACCATGACGAGGGCTTTTTGTTTTATTAAGCTTTGTTAAAAAAAATTACGAAGATCGATTCCAAACTTTGAGAAAATTAAACGCAATACTCATGAACAGAATCACACTTCTTATTTTTTTACTACTGCCTGTAATCGGACTTGCTCAATCGAAATCACAACTTAATATTGGTCTCACCGGAGGATTGGATTGGGGTGGCGTTCATGGGTTTCGGGGCCATTCAGGTGTTAATATCGGGAAATTTGTTTCGGATGGTTTAGTCATTGGTGTTAGTTCAGAATTCTCAACCAGTGGTTACAAATCTTTAAGTGTTATGGGCCAATTTGGGTCAACCGGAGAAATTAATAACATTGACTTTGTCAGAAATTCCCAGACCAAAGTCTCTGTCTACTCAAAATACTATCTCACCGAAGGGAGGGTTATGCCATTTCTAATGGCCGAGGTAGGTGGTATGTTCCGGCGTCAGGCTGGATCTTATGACGGAGAGACTACACTTTCAAACAGCCTCTTCTCTCCTCATGTAGCTATTGGTGCCGGCGTGTCAACAATTCTGGGTAAAAAAAGGAACACCGCTTTAGAACTGTCATATTTGCTCGAGAATTCAGGCAGATATCCGACATTCAATCATGAATTTAACGGGAGGCCTGTGAAGGGGATAACAGGTCAACTCAATTTGGGCCTACAGTTTTTCTTAAAATAGGAGGCTTTTCTGCAAAAAAGCCTATTTTTACCTATATTAATACAAACTAAAAAACCTATTGAAATGAGTGATCAGAAACCTTGGTTAGATAAATATCCGGAGGGTGTCAATCATGAGATAAATCCTGAGGCTTACGCTAGTTTAATTGATTTGGTAGAGACAGGCTTTGCTGAGCATGCTGACGCCGAGGCTTACACTTTTATGGATAAAACCATTACGTTTAGTGAGCTTAATGAGCAAAGCGAACATTTTGCAGCGTATTTGCAAGGGCTTGGCCTTCAGCAGGGCGATAAAGTAGCTTTACAAATGCCAAACTGTATGCAATACCCAATTGCACTTTTTGGTGCGATAAGGGCAGGTTTGGTTGTTGTTAATACCAATCCGCTGTATACGCCACGTGAGATGAAACACCAGTTTAAAGACTCAGGGGCCAAAGCTATTATCATTGTAGCTAATTTTGCATTTAATCTTGATAAGGTCATTGCCGATACTGACATTAAACACGTTGTTGTAACCCAACTAGGTGACAGACTTGGTTTCCCAAAGAAACAGATTGTCAACTTTGTGGTAAAAACTGTCAAAAAGATGGTGCCATCTTACAGCCTCCAAGGTCATGTAAAGTTTAATGATGCTTTGCTTAAAGGGGCGTCGTTAACGTACACCAGACCTACTGTTAAAAATACTGATTTGGCTTTTATCCAATATACTGGAGGTACCACTGGTGTCTCTAAAGGTGCAGAGTTAAATCATAAAAATATCATAGCAAACGTAGAGGGAATAGCTCAATGGTTCAAGCCAAAAACCTCTGTTACCACAGACCTTTCTATACTTGGAGCTTTGCCTTTTTATCACATTTTTGCTCTGACGGTGAATGCACTCTCAGGTGTTAAAATGGGCTTTCATAACATCATGATTGCTAATCCGAGAGATCAGGCTTCTTTGATTAAGGATTTGAAAAAATATCCGGTTACAATTTTTCCCGGATTGAATACACTGTTTAATGCATTGGCCAATAATCCTGATTTTCAGGCTTTAGATTTCTCAAAGCTGAAAATAACCATTGCCGGAGGAATGGCTTTGCAAAAGTTTGTGGCTGACAATTGGGAGAAACTTACCGGTTGCCCGATTGTAGAGGGCTATGGTCTTTCTGAAACATCTCCTGTACTATCTGTGAATCCTGTGGATGGAACTCAGCAAATAGGTACCATCGGTATTCCTTTTCCGTCTACCATGATGAAAATTCTCAAGGAAGACGGTACCTGGGCTCAGCCAGGTGAAATAGGAGAGATATGTGCTAACGGTCCTCAGGTAATGAGAGGTTACTATAACCGCCCGGAGGAAACCGAAAAGGTGTTTATTGAGGACGAGACTGGTAAAAGGTATTTCAAAACCGGTGATATTGGTTTACAGCTGCCCGATGGGTTCTTTAAAATTGTTGATCGCAAGAAAGACATGATTCTTGTTTCAGGTTTCAATGTGTATCCAAATGAAATTGAGGATGTCATTGTGGACCATCCTGGTGTACTGGAGGTAGCCTGTATTGGCGTGCCTGATGAACGCTCCACTGAAGCCGTTAAAGTTTTTGTAGTGAAGAAAGATCAAAGTCTTACTGAGGATGAACTAAGAGCCTATGCCAAAGAGAACCTTACAGCTTATAAATGTCCTAAGCATATTGAGTTCAGAGATGAACTTCCTAAGACTAATGTTGGGAAGATTCTTAGGAGAGCTCTTAAGGAAGAAGAGGAGGCTAAATCAAAATAGAATTGAAGTCTTTAAGACTCTTAAACAAAATAAATACCCCGCAGAAACTTCCGCGGGGTATTCTTTTTTGTACAGTTTATATCAAGGTTTATTGTTTGATATCTCTTTTAATTAAAACGGTAATTGATACCGGTATTAATGCCTATATATCTTGGCCTAAAGGTGAAGCCCTGTGTTTTTTCTACACCGGAGGTCAATGTTTGCTGAACATTAGATCCGACAGAGACCTGCCAGTTTTCACCTACCATATAATTCATTTTAAGACTTCCTATTCCACTGACGTTAACAGCTTTGTATGCAGAATTTTTTGCTGTAAGCTTGCTTCCACCTTCCGGGATATTGTCCAGGACATTGTTGACTAAGAAATCAGCCGAAACGCCGGAGCTCAATGCTAATTCTAATTTTTGACTTACCGGGACATGAATAGCCATTTGCATCGGCAGCATCAGGTATTTATAGTCATTATCTACAAAACCGCTTGAAGAAATAATGGTATTATCAAAAGCGGTAATGTCTTGTCTGATATAATTTGACTCCAGGAAAGTTCTGACTTTACCAGTGTGCTCATTATAAGAATAGACATTACTCTCTACAAGCGATGTTCCTGACATATATCGAACTCCTCCTTGCCATGAGAAATGTTTGCCAATACGTTTTCCGTAATCAAAACCAAGATTTACCCCACTGCCTGATCTCACTGTACTGTAAGGTTGAGAAAGAGGAATGGCAAATGTTTCTCTTTTGATGGGATTTGGCTCCTGAATGTCACCAAGATTATTAAACTCAAAAGCATTTCTGGGAACATCATTTGAAGCCAGAGCTCTTTCGAAATTATTGATTTTGAAGTTGGGATCGAATGGGGACAAACCTGAAATGAGCCCAAACCACGAACGCTGTAAGAAGGTTTGGTTATTATCATTTTCGAATCTATCCGGGGTATTGTAAGGAAGTTTGGGACGTACCAATGTAAAGCTGTTGGCAAATTCATAAAATTCGATTCTTGCCAATGTCGACAAGGCGGCAATAGTTCCCTCTCTTAATATTCCTGATTCCTCAAAATCAGTATTGGTCATCTCATTAAAGTCCGACTCAGGTTCCGGTCTGTTTCTTAATTCCAACTCCTTTGTGTTGCTAAGAAACGAAGCTTCAGCCTTTTCTATTGAGGATAGGCTTTCTGATCGAGAAGCCTCATTATTTGATGAAAAGTCTAAACTTTCAGGTCCATAACCTTCTTTAGCAGTGCCTGATAATTCATTTTTTGACCTCAGTTGCGAAGAGCCAATTTCTCCGGAATTCTTTGCTGTTGGTGTTTTATCAAAAAGACCAGATTTATTCAAAACAGAGAAGCCTAAAACCATTAATAGAAGTGCTGCCAGGCCAGCTGCTGAATAGCGATTAAACCATAAAAAGAAGACTGGTTTTCTTCTTTCTTCTCTGTCCAATGCTGCTGCAATATTACCCCAAACCTGAGCTTCGGGCTGTTCTGAGGCGTTCTTGAAAGTTTCCTGAAAAGTCTTGTCAATAGAAAGATCAGCATCAAGCTTATGCTCGATTTTCTCCCAGAGCTCCATAGGAGGTTGCTCTTCTGCCTTTTGCAGAGTAGCTTTCCATTGGTTTTCTAAAGAGTTCTTATTCATTTTCTACTTCTACTTATATTCTTTCTGAGGATTTAACCTCTCTTTCTCTATTGCTAATTTTTCCTGAAGCAAACTTTTGGCTCTTGAGTACTGGGACTTCGAAGTACCTTCAGAAACACCAAGCATTTTTGCAATTTCGTGGTGTTTGTACCCTTCAATAGCATACAGGTTAAAAATGGTTCTACAGCCGTCGGGCAGTTCTCCAATCACCTCTAAAAGCTGTTGATAAGAAAGATTCTCCTGACCTTTATTATCGTAATGGAATTCCTCATCAATCATAAAATCACCTTCCAGTGATTGTGTAAGATTCCCAGCTTTTTTAAGAGCTTTCAAAGCGGTATTTACCACTATTTTTCTCAACCATGCCTCCAATGGACTGTCAAAACGAAAAGAATCCAGATGTCTGAATATCTTCACAAAGGCGTCTTGAAGCACATCTTTGGCCTTCTCCCTGTCATGCATATACCGCAGTGCTACTACAAATAATTTCCCTGAAAACATCTCATAGAGTTGTTTTTGGGCCGCTCTGTCGTTCTCAAGACAAGCTTCTATTATTTGTTTTTCAATGGGCATTATGACCGGAGAATCGGATTTGAGATCAGGTATGAAACTGATTACGCTTCCAAGTCTCCAAGGGAGGGTCGTTAATCAGGATACCGAAACTACTAAAATGGTTGGAATTAAGCCGAAAAAATATTCAATATGTCTTCCCGCAAATCATACTGATTTTTGAGTACCAAATGCTTCGGTAAAACAGCTGCCTGAATTCCATGCTTTAACATCAGAGCTTTACTTTTAAAGACCCTCTCTTCATCATAGTTTCCATTCTCAAAGAAAAGCTGGTGAAGCCTTGGGCCGCCTTCGACAATTAACGATCTGATATTGAGTTTATGTAATTCAGTAAGAACAAAATCTATCAGGTTAGTTCCATCCTCAATTTTTATAAAAGTCAGGTTCTCTTTATCAGGCCTGACCTTAAAAGTAAATACGAAAGTTTTGACCGAAAGGTCGAAGATATGGCTGTTATCTGGTATTGAACTATGACCTTCAATGATAACTCTAACTGGATTTTTGCCAGTCCACTTACGGGCCGTCAACGATGGATTATCTTTGAAAACCGTGTTTGATCCCACCATTATAGCGTCTTCTTCGGTTCGCCATTTATGGGAATGCATTTGGCTAATTTGACCACTTATAGGAAAAGGGCTTCCATCTGGATTTGCAACGAAACCATCTGCTGATTCTGCCCATTTAAGAATGACATAAGGTCTGTTTTGTTCAATAGAGGTGAAAAAACGCTTATTCAATTCGAGGCCTTTCTTCTCTAAAACTCCCGTAATAACTTCAATGCCAGCATCTTTTAGTTTCTGAATGCCTTTTCCATTGACTTGAGGAAAAGGATCTGTATTGCAAATGACCACTTTTTTGATTCTATGACTGATCAGAAGATCGGCACAGGGTGGCGTTTTGCCAAAGTGCGAGCAAGGTTCCAGAGTGACGTAGGCCGTGGATTCGCTCAATAAATCTTTGTTTTTAACGTCTTGGATGGCATTGACTTCTGCATGAGGACCTCCATATTTTTTATGCCAGCCTTCCCCTATGATTTGATCATTGTAGACAATTACACAACCGACCATAGGATTTGGACTCACAGAACCCTTTCCCAGAGCTGCCAGTTCTAGAGCCCGTTGCATGTACAGGAGATCATTCATTTATAAAGTCGCGATTTTTGCTTCAGCAATATCGACTTTATCCCAAACTTTTTGAAGTATATAAGGCTCGCTTTTGAGCCACTGTTGCAGTTCTTCTTCGCTCTCAAAGTCCATCAGCATCACGGAGCCATTCATATTTTGATTTTCATCGAGTAAGGCTGCAGATTTGACAAAATTGCCCTTGTCTTTAAGTTCTTTTGCTTTTTCAAGGTGATCGGGTCTGGCCTCCGTTCTTCTTTTTAAAGCATTTTTATCCTTAAAATCGTGTGCTGTAATGACGTATTGCGGCATATTATTTTATTAATTCTTTAACGTGATGAAACGATTCTTTGAACCTTGATTTTTCAGTGCGAATGGTATCGCAAAAAGACTGTAGTCTGATACTTAAAATCTCAAAATCTTCTTTGTCAATTTGTCCCAATTGGTGTCGGATAGTCCACAGAGCCAATGAGCCTTTCTTGCCAAAGTAGTTGAACCACCAGAATTTTCTTAATGATTGAAAAAAACTCAGAAGGTTATTTTTCTCGAGATAATAATAGTTATACGGCGTTAAAAAAACATCAGCCGAGCCAAAGCCCCGGGTAACATTTTTCAGCCGCTCCCAGGTCAATCGGTTTTCAGAAATATTATGTTGCGTTTTTATTTCGTTGCTGTAGTAAACTGAATAACCAAGAAGCCTGGCCGCCAGTGTGAGCTCAGAGTCTTCTCCGCCGGCTTGCTTATTGCCAATTCTACCGGTAAGCAGCGGTTGCCAGTTTAGTGCTTTAAGGTTTGAATAAATCTTTTTCCTAAGGGTCATTCCTGCTCCGTAAACAAGGCCATCTTGTGTAATGTTTTTGAGTTTATCAGTGTGAATAGGGCCCGTGGCAAATGCTAACTGATGAATCTCTTTTTTATACCAATCTGGAGGAGTAAAGTTAAAATAGCCAACCGAAGTACAGCCTAAAATATCAATTTGAGGTTTTTGAAACGTATTGAATTGGTATTCTATCCAGTTTTCAGGAACAAGGTTGTCGTCATCTACAAACGAAATGATGTCATATTGTGCGGCTTCTACTCCTGTAGTTCGTGCAAAACTCAGCCCGGCCCGAGGTTCATCAATAATTCTAAAAGGAGTGGTTTGACCTTTCCAGGCTTTTTGAGCCACTTTTGCAGTATTATCTGTCGAGTTATTATTGATCAGAATAATTTCCCACGGAATATTTCCGGATTTCTGTAAGGATAGATGTTGCAGCGTAAGACCAATTTTGTCTTCGCTATTATAACAGCATATTAAAATGCTAATTCCCTCCATTCAAGTGAATTTTATCTGAGCTTCAAAAGTACTAAAACTGAGCTAAGTGCATAGGCCCATCGGGCAGGAAAAGGGAGAGCTGCCAGAAATTGGCGTTTATTGTTTAAATGACTCTTTTGGAGTTTCAGAGTCCAATGGAGCAGAAGCTTGAATTTTTCAGTGAATGAGAATTCATGTTTTTCTAACAGATAACCCAAAACCTGAAAACCTTCAGAAAATTGTAGTCCCTCAGTTTCTGACTTAAACGATACATTTTGATTGTGCCTCCTGAACATGTTCAGCCTTTTTGAATCTCTGGCGAAAACTGTCTTTTCAGCGAACCCAATCCAGAACAGCCAATCACCGCAATATTTGTATTTCATCATCTGATCCAGTTTCTCCCATGGTATCAGTTCCTTTTTAAATAGACATGAGCTGGCGTTGTAGATAAAAGTGCCTTTCCCAAGTTCGTTTTTTAATAGCTCGAAGCCCGGTTTTTTGAAGCTGTTTTCGTGCTTTGGCTGATGAATGATTTCACCGTTCTCATCAATCCAGGATGAAGCAGAGAAAGATAAACCCACTTCCGGGTTTTCTTTAAAAACATTCAGATGTGTCTCAAGAAATCTCGGATCGGCAAGATCATCACTTTCAGCAATCCAAATGTATTTTCCATCGGCTTTTTCAAATCCTTTTGACCACTGAATAAAAGTGCTTCCTGAATTTTCCCGGTTGCTTTCAACTAACTTGATCTTCGGGCTATCAGAAAAACTTTTGATTACTTCAAGACTCTCATCCGTAGAAGCATCATCAAAAATAAGAAGTTCAAAATCCTGAAAGGATTGAGTAAGAATACTCTCTATTCTGCTTTTGAGGTATTGGGCGTGATTAAAATTGGGAAGTATGACACTGACTTCAGGCATCTAAAACCTTCTGCTTGTTGAATTGTTCGTAGACTTTATTTCTCCTATCTCCGCAATTTTCAAACTTATACTCCTGAAGGGTGATACCCTGTGAATTTTCAAGAAGCTTGTTGGCCAGGTCTTCATTCTCAATAAGCTGATTGACCTTACTTATAAACTCTTCAGGAGTGTCAGCGATCATACAGTTTTGGCTATCTTTCATTGGAAGTCCTTCTGCTCCGTCGCTGGTGCTAACAATCGGTACTTTCCATGAAATTCCTTCAAGAATTTTCATTCGCATTCCGCTGACAATACGGATGGGTACAATCAAGATAGCACCATCAAAAACATCAGACAGGTCATCAACGAAACCCAGGAACTCAATATTTTTTCGTGTAGCATGTAGTTTTTTGAAGGGTTCTGACCACTTTGAAACTACTTGAAATTGTACTTCAGGATGACTTGCTGAAATTTTGTCCCAAGCTGTTTCCAGGAACCAATTGACTCCGTCAAGGTTGGGGTAGTGGTTTTCAGGACCTAAGAAAACGATTTTGTTTTTGAACTTGAACGGACTGTTAAGCTCATGATTTTTGATGCTGATGGGGCTCGGTGAAGAGTACAGTAATTTTTTCTTCACACCTGCTTCTTCCAGATAAGTGACATCCTGATCGGAAACCGTAACTACTTTATCGTACTTATTGAGCAGGCTAATTTCAAGAGCCTTAGTGGCTTCTATGTGGTAAATATCACGATCAGACTTTTCACGTAAGGTGTCGTATTCCATTTGAAGACGTCGATACCGAATCTCATGATGGATAAAAATCTTGGGGATATCTGCTTTTATGGTATTAACCAATCCAGCGAAATCTATAAACTCTACCTGAAGTAAATCGTATTGATTTTCTTCAAGTTCCTGATTGATCATTTCGATGAGTCCCGGATAATGACAGCGGCTTAGGTCATTGATAGCCAAATGAGTTTTCGGGTAGAAATAATCAGGAGTTGTACCGGTAAATCGTTGCTTCAGAGCAAGACCCGTTTTAAAAAACTTAAGTGCAAATGATTCCGGCTTGTTGGCAGGAGTCGTTAAGATTTTGACATTTGGCCATAGCTCCTGTAACTTTTGTTTTCTTTCTTCAGAAACGTTCGGGCAGATAAAGGTTATCTCATGAAACTTTCTGGAATATTCTATCAGATTGAAAGTTCCGGCACTTCCGCCGCTATCAATTGGATAAGGAAAAACAATAGAAACAATCGCAATTTTCATAGGCCTGTCCTTTGGGATTCAAACAAAGGTTGGATATTTAGGAAGAACACGCTTTAGTCGTACTCAAAACACCCAAAGTTACATTTTCTGATAGATTTTGCCTAATTCCATTTTTTTGAGATCAGGCAAAATCTACCAGAGTGTATTTTAAGCCATTTCGGCTGTTTTACTCATGCGTTTACGCTCGTTTTCGTCGAGGTAAATTTTACGCATTCTGAGTGATTTTGGAGTAATTTCCAGGTACTCATCTTTCTGGATATACTCCATACATTCTTCAAGTGAGAACTGAATTTTAGGTGCAATCTTAGTATTATCATCAGAACCTGAAGCACGCATGTTTGTCAGCTTCTTAGAGGTTTGAAGGTTTACCACAATATCATTCTGACGATTATGCTCACCCACTACCATACCCGTGTAGATTTCTTCGCCCGGATCCACAAAGAATTTACCTCTGTCCTGAAGTTTATCAAGTGAGTAAGCAATTGCTGGTCCTGTACCCATTGAGATTAATGAACCATTGATTCTTCCCGGGATAGAACCTTTGAAAGGCTTATACTCTTTGAAACGGTGGTTCATGATGGCTTCACCTTGGGTCGCTGTTAAAACGTTGTTTCTCAAGCCAATCAGACCTCTTGATGGAATTTCAAACTCAAGGTGTTGAAGGTCGCCTTTGGGCTCCATAATCAACATTTCACCTTTTCTTTGAGTAACTAATTCAATTACCTTACCGGCAGTTTCTTCAGGAACATCTACTACAAGTGATTCAATTGGCTCAAGTTTTTCTCCATTTTCACCTTCTTTGAAAATTACTTGAGGCTGACCTACCATTAACTCGTAACCCTCACGACGCATCGTTTCTATCAATACAGAAAGGTGAAGGATACCACGACCAAATACAATGAATTTATCTTCAGAGTCACCCTGCTCTACTTTCAAAGCCAGGTTTTTCTCAGTTTCCTTAATCAAGCGATCACGAACATGGCGAGATGTAACGAATTTGCCTTCCTGACCAAAGAATGGAGAGTTATTGATAGTGAAGAGCATGTTCATGGTAGGCTCATCAATAGCGATTCTTGGTAGGGCTTCAGGCTTTTCAGCATCAGCAATGGTATCACCAATTTCAAAGTCTTCTATACCTGTTACAGCACAAAGTTCACCAGAGTGTACTTCAGCCACTTTATTTTTACCCAGCCCTTCAAAAACATGAAGTTCTTTAATTCTGTTTCTTTTAAAGCTGCCGTCTGCTTTGCAGAGCATTACCGACTGTCCTTCTTTCAGACTACCTCTTTTTACACGGCCGATGGCAATTCTACCCACAAAAGAAGAGTAGTCCAACGAGGTGATCTGCATTTGAGAAGTCCCTTCCTCTACTTTTGAGGCTGGAATGTGCTCAATGATAGCATCCAGCAAAGGAGTTATATTGTCAGTTGGCTTTTGCCAATCTTCGCTCATCCAGCCTTGTTTTGATGAACCATAAAGCGTAGGAAAATCTAACTGATCATCGTTAGCTTCAAGGTTAAACATCAAATCAAACACCATCTCATGTACTTCGTCAGGGCGACAATTCTCTTTGTCTACCTTGTTTACCACAACGATAGGCTTCAGACCTAAGGAAAGGGCTTTGCCCAAAACGAAGCGGGTCTGAGGCATAGGGCCTTCGAAGGCATCAACCAAAAGAATAACACCGTCAGCCATTTTCAGCACACGCTCTACTTCACCACCAAAATCGGCGTGACCAGGTGTGTCGATAATGTTGATTTTAGTATTTCCATAACGTACAGATACGTTTTTAGAAACAATGGTAATTCCACGCTCACGTTCCAGATCGTTATTGTCCAGAATCAAATCCTGAAATTCCTGATTCTCTCTGAAGATCTTTGAGGCATGAATAATTTTGTCAACCAATGTTGTTTTACCGTGGTCAACGTGAGCTATAATAGCGATGTTTCTGATGTCTTGCATAAAGGCATTTTAAAAAGTCCGCAAAATTAGACATTTCTAAGATGAACAGCTGCCTGCCCCTAAGAATATTTTGTTTATCACTACATCCGATTGGTTTTTCTTGGATGAGTGCAATTTTAGCCTTCGGCTCATGCTAAAAGTTTGATTATCAAATAAAAAAAAGACCGGCATAGCCGGCCTTTCCATTTAACTTAAACCCTTGAATCATCAATTCAAGCTCATTAATTCCAAAAGTTCTTTGTCGTGGTGTTGTCTTATTTCACAGTGATTGTCAAATATCATGGTATTGCCATTGCTTTCATTATAAGAAGGCCAATGGGGTAATCCGCTATGATTTGGATTGCCGGTTTTAGCGAACTGAACCCACGCTTTACTCACTTTATCGGCCAGAATATGGGCCCCAAACCCGCCCCCGGTCATTTCTTTACATCTGTCAATATTGTTGAAAACAAAAGGCAGCTCTATACAGTGCATGGCCTTGTATTTACCATTCATGTAGGGTGACTGCCAGGTGAAAAGGTACATAAAGGTGTCAGCTCCACCCTTTACAGAAGATTTCTTATTCGCTTGAGCCACAGATCCGGGACGAAACGTGAAGTCAGCATCGATAAGGTCAGATGGCATATTAACAGTAGGATACGCTTTTTTTACAGCGGAAAGATAGGCGTCAGCTTTGTCTCCATAAGTTTTTTTGATATGAGCCATTATTTCTGCTTCAGATGCAAGAGTCAGACCGTTTCTCATACTTGGAATAAACTCATTTTTAACGGTACCAATCATGAGAGGGATGTCTTTTGAAAGTTGTAAAGCCTCCTCAGAGTTAACTTGGTAAGGTAGTACATTGCCATCTACACTAGGTCCCCAATTCAGGCCAAAAGCACTGGTAGGAGCTCTACCTTCTTCTTTCATTTTATCAGAAACAGTTCTCAGAGCTTTTTGGCCGGCGGCAGCTAATTGGTCAAAAGGTACTTTCTGAATCTTGTCAACTTCAGAAGGCGAAATGCCAAGTTCCTTCAAGACTTCGGCACCTATCATTTGAGTGTCTTTTTGCTCTAGAATACCACTTCTCATGGCTCCGGACTGGTTGATCGCTTTATGAAACATGCCATGAGCTGCCGGCATAGCCATCAAAGTATTCACCTTAGCACCACCTCCAGACTGACCGAAAATAGTCACGTTGCCTGGGTCACCTCCGAAGTTCCCTATATTATCTTGCACCCATTTAAGAGCCATTTGCATATCCAGAATACTATTATTCGCAGATGTTGCATATTTTTCGCCGTAGGCGGAAAGGTCAAGAAAGCCAAGAATATTCAAACGGTGATTGATGGAAACAACAACAACGTCTCCGGTTTTGGCCAGGTTTTCACCATCATACGAGGGGAGCTCCTGAGAAGAACCCGCGGTAAAACCACCTCCGTGAATCCAGAACATTACGGGGCGTTTTTTGCCATCATTGATTCCCGGAGTCCAAACGTTTAAAACCTGATTATGCTCGTTCGGGTAGCCCCAATCGTGATTGAAGAAAAACTCGATTTCATCATTGACAGAGGTAGTAGGGTTAAGCAATGGTGCCACCGGACCATAAGTAAGCGAGCTTCTTACACCCTCCCAGGCTTCTACCGGTTTTGGAGTTTCAAAGCGGTCGGCGTGGGCGTAAGGGATACCTTTATAGGTAACTATATTATTATGAATATACCCTCTAACTTTACCTTTTGAAGTTGAGGTTACTGCTACATTCTCACCGGATTGTATCTGGGCTGAGGCCCAAATACAAGCAGTGAGCATCGTCAGGGTTAAGGTTACTCGTCTTAAGTTCATTATTTTTCTATAGGTTGATTTAAATTTTATTTTGAGGCGTTTCCGTAGGCTCTGTCATGGAAATGGTATCTCGCTTCTACTTGAGATTCCTCTGGTTTACTTTCTACATCGATGTTCATGTATTCAGGGGTATTGTCACCTTTTTGCATGGCGTTCCACTGTGGTACACCCTCGCCATTCGGATTTCCGCTTTTGATGAAATTGGCGAAGAAATTAAACATGGTTTTAGAGACTTTATAATCATCAGCTCCCCAGGCGTATTCCTTTACAAGATCAAGGTTGCCCATAGCATATTCAATTTCACAGGCATGAGGAGCTCCAACCGCTTTTGGAGCCGGCGGTGCGTTTTCTGCTCTTACTGTTCCACCAGCTAAGCCCGGCACAAAGCCAGCCTCTTTCAAAGGAGGACGAAGCTTGCTGTACAAATAGCGGTAAACAGGCTGATTGCTATTGTTTTTATGAAGATCAAGCCATTTCCAGGTGCTGTAAGAAATGAATCTATCAGCAGCCAACATGGTGGCAGAATACTCCACTTCTTCAGGGGTACTGTGAGGATGAAGTTTAAGAACCTCTTCAAAATCATTCGGATAAATTTGCTTTGTTTTAGCAATGAAGGCCTCGGTTGTATAGGGTTGACCCTGCATGTAGGCCACCCCTGGTATTTCCGCCGAATTCCATCCAGCCAATAAAGGAACCATTGATTGCTCCTGACTTTCAAAGATTTCGGTCAAAGATTTAGGAAGAAAGTGCCCATCAATGACTAACGGGAAACCAAAGCGGCCGGAACCAGTATAGGCTTCATATAATTCTGCGGTGCTCATTTTTCTCATTTCTGCGATGCTGCCTAAGCCAGCCTTTTCCACAAACTCCTGACCATTTTTTTCGGCTTCAGCCAATGTAACCGGTGCCATAGTTGGAGGGATGGCCGCACCACTTTCTCCGATTGCCCCGGCGATTAAACCTTTGGTCAATGGAGATGCCATTTGAGTACTTACGCCTATTGAACCTGCTGATTCACCGGCGATGGTTACTTTCGAAGGGTCGCCACCAAAACTCTCAATATTCTTTTGAACCCATTTTAATGCTTCTAATTGGTCAAGAGACCCGTAGTTGCCAGAGGCCTTTTGCGGTGATTCTTTTGATAAATCGGGGTGTGCCAAATTGCCGAAAAGATTCAGACGGTAATTTGTAGTAACCACCACAATGCCTTGTTGAGCCATGGCCTCGCCATCATAACGAGGTTCGGAGGCATCACCTGCTACGTTTCCTCCTCCATAAAAATAGACGAGAACGGGCAGGCCTTTGGTGTCTCTTTTCACGGGTGTCCACACATTAAGGTAAAGACAGTCTTCACTTACTCCATTTGATCTGGAGTTCATGTCACCAAAAACTAGTCTTTGCACAGGTCTTGGGCCAAACTCTTTAGTGATTTTGACACCTGTCCAGTTTTTGACCGGCTGTGGAGCTTTCCATCTTAATTCTCCAAGAGGCGGTTGTGCAAACGGAATTCCGAAATATTTTTGAACACCCGTTTTGGTGTCATAATTACCTTCAATGGTTCCGTTTTCAATGCTCACCTGAACCGGGAAGCCGTTTTTATTCTGTGCCATAAGGGCGGAAGTAAAGGCGGTAAGAATAAAAGCCGTTACTTTTAATTTTTGTAATTTCATTTGGGAAAATATCTATTGTCTCAATATGGTACAATAATAAATTGTTCTCTAAAAAAATCCTATTATTTTGCAGAAAAATTCAAAAGGGTGGGGCAAATAGGCGATCAAACTTTTCTTAATAATCTGGCATACGATTCGGTCATTTTTGGCTTTTCGGGAGATTCCTTGAAGATTCTGGTGATGGAATATCACAACACAGGACTTTTTGCCCTTCCCGGTGGATTTATCAATCTGGAAGAAGACCTTGACAAGGCCGTAAAACGCGGGCTGAAAGAAAGGACGGGACTTGAGAATATATATCTGGAGCAGTTTTACACATTTGGTAATGCCAAAAGAAACCGGACGGGTGAAATGGAGACAATTCTAAAGGCTAACCATATGGAGATTGAAACGCTTCGTTGGATTTTAGACCGAATGGTTTCTGTTGCCTATTATGCTTTGATTAATATTGAGGAGGTTACACCGGCACCAGATTCTCTTTCTGATTCCTGCACCTGGTATGAAATTGACAATCTGCCTCCCTTAATTCAGGATCATACCCAAATTGTTGAGAAGGCTTTGGAGGTTTTAAAACAGAATCTGGATAGAAAGCTGGAAGGTGTTAATCTTTTACCTGAAAAGTTTACCATGAACCAGCTTCAGAAAGTATATGAGGCTATAATGGGTGAAAAGCTGCACCGTGGAGCTTTTCAGAGGAAAATGCTTAGCCTTGGAAGTCTGGTAAGACACGAAAAACAATTTTCAGGTGCCGCACATAAGGCTCCATATCTCTACAGTTTCAAAAGTTAAAAACCCGTCTGAAAAGTATTAAGAAATACTTTTCAGACGAGTAAGAAAGGATTTAGCGATACAGCCCTGCCCTTCCATCAGTAATTTTGCCGCTCCAGTTAAGACCAAAACCGAAATCATAGGTGTTTCCTTCTGAATCTTTATAACAATTCATATCAAAAGGCACATCCTCAAATTGCAGTTCTACCGTCTTCATATCAGCCGGCATTTGCATTGGTAACATAGCGGAAGGCTCTGCATTACCTGCTAATATCTCAAGAATGGCCTGATACTGTACACCAAAATCAACCAAAATGGCATCCGCATATTTTTCAATTTCGGAGAATATCAGTGGGTTTCCGGTCTTCACTGAAAGAATAACAGGTTTATCTCCCATTTTCTCTTTTGTGTTCTTGACCAGATCAGCGTCCATATAATTTGAGGCTTTTACTGTTTTATTACGGTAGCTTCGGTTCGTAAAATCTTCCAGAGGATCGCCACCGGCAATACTTTTCTTACGGGCATACTTTGCTTTGTATTCATCGTACTGAAGACTTATCGGGAAATAACCGTTTCCACCTTTTTCAAGATCACTCTTGTCATAGCCAATTCCCGTTGAAGGATTGTTAATGGCCACGATAGCAAAATCAGCCTCATCAGGGTTCTCGGTAAAGTCAAAGTATTTGCTAAGTAGGGTTGGGGCAATGGTGTATTCTTCACGTTCAGGAGTTCTCATTCCTAAAAAGTTAACGCTAGCCGGAATTAGCCTTTTGGGCATATAAACCATAGGCTTGTTTTTAAGAGGTAAAACGTTTCCACTATTCTTCAGCATCACAACAGATTTCAACTGAGCCTCGAAACCCTCCTGCATGTAGGTCGGATTGCCAACTTCTTCTTTGGTTTCCTCAGGATTTACATACGGATTCTCAAAAAGACCCACCTGAATGATGTTCTTTAGTAGTCTTCTTGCAGACTCCTCCATGCGGGCTCTCATTTTGGCTTCTCCCATTTCCTCAATTCCCATTTGGTAGGCTTCCAAAATTGGTTTCATATCATTATTGCCGCCAAACTGGTCAATTCCGGCTTTAAGGCAGAGGTAATGACGTTCAGCTTCTGTCAGGCTTTCAACACCCCATGGTTTTCCGTCAATAAAATTATCCAGAACGTTATGGTCGTGGGTAACAGACCAGTCTGTGCACAATACGCCATCATAATTTTGCTCTTTTCTAAGCATATTGGCGACTATCTCTGCATTATAGCCGTTCCCGATATTTTCAGAAGTCATATTCCATGAAATGGTATAATAAGGCATGACCGCAGCTGCTTTTTTCGTTTCACCTTTTAGCATAAAGGCTCCCTCAGTAAAGGGTATTTTGTGTTCCTCAAAATTGCCTCCGGGATAAACAGCGAATTTTCCTGCACCATAATGAGCATCACGCCCGGCTTCGCCTGATCCACCACCCGGCCAATGTTTCACCATGGCGTTTACACTGTTCATTCCCCAGCCGTTTTCAGAGTTTTGAAAGCCATCGCAATAGGCCTCAGCCATTGCTGCAGCTAGTTTTGAGCTTTCACCGAAGGTGCCATCAAAACGGGCCCAGCGAGGTTCGGTTGCCATGTCTATTTGTGGTGAAAGAGCAGTTGCAATGCCCAGAGCTCGGTATTCCTTAGAGGCGATAGTCCCGAATTTTCGCAATAGTTCGGGATTAAACGTAGCGGCCATTCCAAGTGAACTGGGCCACATCGATATTTTTCCACCGGCAGCTGCATTATATTCCATATTTGCGATGGTGCCGTGACGGGGGTCTGAACTATTATTGGCAGGAATTCCAAGACCCAGTGACTCGCAATAGGCTTGCATGTTATTATTCCATTTTGCCGCAACTTCCGGACTTTGGACTGTGGTCAAAAGAACGTGTCTCAGATTGTCATCTTTGATGAATTTCTTTTGTTGATCAGTTAACAAAGTAGGGTCAGTTACGCCTTCTTCATAGGGCTTTCCATTATAGGTTCCCGCAAAGTAACCTCCGGATCTTGCTGGTATAGATTGATGCGAAGAGTAGAGCATCAGGCCGGCAATTTGCTCAATGCTTAGTTTAGTGGCAAGGTCTGCTGCTCTTTGATTCACTGGTAAACGCCAGTCTTCGTAAGTGTCAAGTTCGCCGTTTTTATTGAGGTCTTTAAACAGGAGGTTATCTTTTGAAATAATTTTTACACCGCTTTCAGGACTAAGGCCTAGGGTAGGTCCTCCACTTTGAGCTATCAGATTATAGGATCCCTGATTTTGGAAATCCAGAATATTCTGGCCCATAAGGTTCTGGGTCATTAGAAAAATGGCTGCGTAAACAGCTAACAAGAGATTTTTCATAGGTTAAGAATTTTAGGTTTGGTGTAAAATTACATTTGATTCATCAAAAGCGGTTTGCAGATTGACAAGACTCATATTTTTTAGACGAATCTCATTATATCATCGTTAGATGAGGTAAAAAAAAGCGGGTAAGTCAAATGTTTGACCTACCCGCTTAGTATCTACTGATTGTTTGGGATTTACTCGGCTGAGGTGCTGTCGGCCTCGGCGGTATCATCACCATCTTTAGAGTCAGCGTATTCTTCGTTAAGACCTTTCAATACTTCCTGAGTAATTTCAAGGTTGCTTTTGGCGTAAAGTACACCACCACCTTTAGAGTAACCAATTACCATATCATACCGGTCATCAGCATTGTACTTTTCAAGATAGTCCTGAATTTTGGTCAAAATTTCATCGGTTCTTTGAGCCTGGTCAGTAGCAAGTCCCTGAGCGGCGTTATCACGGTACATCAAAATGTCCTGCTCTTTTTTCTGAAGCTGCTGCTGGGTAGTTTCAGCCTGCTGCTGAGTCATCCCACCTGCCTGAATTCTTCTCTGAAACAAAGCCACTTCATTCTGGAAAGACTCTGATTTCTTCTGAAGCTCGTTTTCAAGAGCAAACTGACGATTTTGGAATTCTTTTACAACCTCTTTATACAGGTCATAATTGTTTAAAAGCGTATCAGTATTGACATAAACTATTCTTCCTGAAGATTGACCGCCTGTTCCTTCTTTAACTTCCTGATTGCAGGCAACCAACGTCGCGGCTGCAAAAAGAATCATGATTAACTGCTTCATTTAATGCGTTTTAGTTAGTTTCTCAAAAATGAGGTGCAAATATATTCTTTTTTCGAGACTTGGTTTCATCTGCCTCCTACTTTCCGGTTTTATTATGGTTAGTCTACCTCTGTGGCACCGAAGAAATCCTGTCAGAGGCCTTTAAGGCTATAGATGGGATAATTTTTGATCCCACTTTAGAATGCCTAACTTTGAATACTACTCACTATTTCAAAGATGTTTACTTCATGGAACTTTTAAAGAATACTATAGCCTATCGCTATAAAATGGGTATGGAAATGGCTGAAGAAATTGCAGAACTTTTTATATCTGTTAGTTACCCGAAGCATTCCTTTATGATTCAGTGTAATGATATGTCTAATCGTCTTTTTTACATAAGCAGGGGTCTGGCAAGGGAGTATTATTATATACAGGAAGAGGATAGTTTAGAAGAGTCAAACACTACTCAGTTTCTGAGAGAGGGGGATTTTTATTTTTCTATGGATAGCTTATTTGAGAATAAACCTGCACAGTGTTACACACAAATTATTGAACCGGTAAAGGCGTATATTATAGAGCGTGAAACTATTGAGAGAGAGCTTGAACGAAGTCCGATTTATTTTAGACAATTCATCAACTTCGTTTTGCGGGATTGTCTAATCCGGCAAAACCAGAGAATCAGTATTTTTATGAAAAGTCGCAGGTCAATTGACCGCTATGAAAATTTTGTAAAAGAACATCCTGAGCTAAGTAGTCGCCTCTCTGATAAACTTATTGCTTCTTATCTGGGGATCAATTCCAGTACATTAAGTCGGATTCGATCTAAGTCAAAGTTCTAATATACTGTGATAAAAAAAGAAGATTTGGAAAACTTCCAAATCTTCTAACGTTTCAAAAAGTAAAATGAAAAATCCTTTTACATTGAAAAGACTTTCCAAAGCGTTTAATATTTCAACTTCTTCTCATTCAGAAACCGTTCATTCAAAAGGTTTTCGCTCTTAATACAGAAGAATCTTTTTCATAATTGAACATTACAAATATGAATCCTGTCGCTTAAAATCTATCGAGCAAATAGTAATAATTGGGGGTGATAAAGACTTGTTAAAAAAAATGACAATAAGACTGATAAAAAATTGACTTATGTCAATAATTAGGATTGCTTAAGGTTATTTTTCTTGTACACCTAGGTTATGATAGGAAACCATATGAGAACAATAACGGACAATTAATTCTATGATTGGTACGTATTTCGGTTTTAAGAGTACAATTGACGCTCATTTACTCATGCTCGTTAATTTTACAAAATACTCTTTTTAGTAGATGAAAAAACTCTTCTACAGAGCTGTAATAAAACAAATGGATGAGGTTTTCTAAACTTTTCTGAGCCTGTAACCAGCAAAACCCGAAACTGCTCCTACGAGTAAAGCTAGAAATGCGGTTACGCCAAAAATCAAAACCGGATTCATGGCGGAAGAAATTCCGTTTGGGCTGCCGGTTAATATACCCGCCATTTTTTCTGTCATGTCTACAGAACTGTTGAAATGAGAATAAAGGGCCATGCCCAGCCAAAGGGTAAGTAGTGCCGCCGCTGATTGAAGTATGGCTTGTTTTGCATTTTTGGCTCTCCAACGGCATACGATCCAGGCGACTATGGCGGTAATCCACCAAGGGCCCAGAAAAGACAAAATGGCACCAAAAAGGAGTATTATAAGGTATATCATGGCTTTGGATCGATTTTAAAAGTTTTGATAATCTGTTGATGGTTTTCTTCTTTGCTTTTGAGATAAATCAAAGGATATAGCTCTCCTTTGCTCCAGGCAGGAACCATGTTTGCGTAAAACTTACTCGCCGGGTTTCCGCTTTGCCCCCCTGGATAGAGGCCATGTGCAACCGGCCAATCTTTATCCAATTGAACGACCATTCGCCAACTGGGTCCCCATTTCTCTTGTGTAGCATTGACAATTGTTTTGCCGCCACCCATATTGATATTCAAGACTGAAAATGCTTCAAAGGCCGGCACAAGATGTCTAATTCCGGTATTTTTGACCTTTGACCAATTCCAGTTGGACATATCCCCAAAGTTTTTTGAAAGCGAGTCCAGGGTCTTCTCCAAACTAAGAGTCGCAATTTCAGCGAAAGTTTCCTTCTTATCTTTTGTATTGATGTTATCAAAATAGACCGATTCAGGATCTTCCTCTATTAAGGTCAGAGTCCGGTCATCAGTAGGGTAAGTCATTCGTTCGGCCTCCGGGAATTCATCATCCCAGATCATTTTCATCATGGTATTATGCCAGGTCTCAAAAACGGATGGAGCCACCAGGTCAGGGTCATTCATAAAATTCCAATGCTCCAATAGGCTTTTGACTTGCTCATTTGGGAAGTCAGCAACGGCCAGCATTTTGGGTAAGAACCATTCGGCCATAAGACTGTAATTGTCATTTTGTACTGACCTTAAACTATCAATTGTAGCTCCGGTCATTGCATTCAGTCGGTCATTTATCCTGGTGCCTCTGTACGGGTCAGCATATTCGTAATCGATGTAATATGGATAGGTTTCATCAGTCAATGATTGATTCGCGGAACTCACAAAACCTCTTGGTGGGTTTTTGACTGTTGGATTCTGATCTGCCGGAATAAAGCCCTGCCAGTCATGATCTGCCCTGGTGCCGTCGAGCAAAAATTTGCCTTGCTCATTCCATTTCAGTGGAAATTTGCCATTTGGTGTAATGGCAATATCATTTTGATTACTCGCAAAAATGAAGTTTTGAGCCGGAGCGTTATAATAAGTCAAAGCCTTGCGATAGTCGTCATAGTTTTTTGACCTGTTTAATGACCGGAAACAAAGAAGATCAGTCGGCTGGCTTTCGTGAGTAATCCATTTCATAGCGAAGCCTGGTGGTACGTTTTTATTGAAATTATCTTCAAGATCTTCTTCATAGATAACCGGGCCATGGTGAGTGTAATGCACAGTATCAGTAATAACCTCGCCATTTTTTAGTTTAAAGCTTTCAACTCTCAATGTTACAGGCTTCCATTGACCTTCATGCAAATACTCCTTTTTTGAAGCATCCTTAAATTTGATTTTGTAGAAATCAAGGACATCAGGGCCTGTATTGGTTACACCCCAGGCAATATCTTTATTAAAACCGATGATGACTCCCGGCACGCCTGGCAAGCAGGCTCCATAAACGTTGACGTCAGGACCAACCAGCTGAGCCTGATACCAGATGGATGGAAGAGTTAATCCTAAATGAGGGTCATTACTTAAAATTGGAAGGCCCGTAGCCGACTTTTCACCCCCTACTGCCCAATTATTGCTGCCAATCTCTGACCGGGAAGCCTGCCAACTAAGTTCTTTGTTTTCCACATTCAGGCTAGCCATGATCTCGTCTGGCATTTCTGGAATTTTTAGCGGTTCAAAATTCCATTTCGTTCCCACGGGAATAATAGGATCGGCTCTTTTGATGAAATCAGGAAAAAGGTCATTAACAACGTCGAGTCCATATTTTTGAGCCATACGGGTCATTCTGAAATCGCTGCTACCCCCATTGAGCTGATTTCTCATATTCATAAACATCAGCATGGTTTTTAGTGGAGACCATTGCTCCGGGGTATAATTGAGAATTTTGTATTCGACGGGCAGGTCTTTGTCAGAAAGTGAATTGATGTAAGCATTCACCCCTTCGGCATAAGCTTCAAGTTCTGCTTTTACTGTGGGCACCTCATTTAATCTGTCTACGGTTTCTGCAGCAGCTTTGGCCATTCCAGATCGACGGTTATATCGATCATATTCGAGTGCTTGTTCACCAACTATTTCTGTTAGCCTTCCCGAAGAAACCATGGTATAAAATTCCATTTGCCACAGGCGGTCAGACGCCACCAGATAGCCCTGAGCATAGTACAGGTCGTGGTTGTTTTCTGCGAAAATATGAGGAACCTGATTGTCGTCGATTTTGATCGTGACAGGGCCTTTAATTCCCGGCAGATTAATTACTTTTTCTTCAGCATTGATGCCGTTTTGCCAAAAACCAGTGTAAGGGCTGAAGAGCTTTCCTAAAGGGGGGATAGAGCCAATTGAACTGCCAAGGAGATACAGAAGAATGGCCATGACCAGGGTAGGCCAGAGTGCTTTTATAAATTTCATTAGGTTATTGAGGTGTAAAGTATGCAAAATACTAAAAAAGACAGCTTTTGAATCTTTTTTGCGGCCGAACTCGTTTTTTATCCAAACGATCAAATATGCTTTTCAGGCCCCTTTTACTTATGGCATTATCAATGAGCTTCTTTTCCTGTCAGGCACAGGTAGAAAGCGGTGCTTTCAATCTTCTACTTAAAAGCATGCTCAAGGAGACGGTTCCTGTCATTTCGGTGAAAGAGCTGGCCAAAAAAGACTTGAATAAAATGACGTTGCTGGATGCACGAACTAAAGAAGAGTTTGATGTCAGTCACCTAAAAAACGCAACGTGGGTAGGTTACGATGACTTTAACTTGTCCAGAGTAAAAAGTCTGGATAAAAGTAAGGAGGTGGTAATTTACTGCTCTATAGGTGTGCGAAGTGAAAAAATAGGAGAGAAACTTCAGGAAGCTGGCTTCAAAAACGTCAAAAACCTCTATGGAAGTATTTTTGAATGGGTCAATGCCGGGAATACTGTTTATGGACCAGATGGAAAACCTACCCAAAAAGTACATGCTTACAATAAGAAATGGGGGATCTGGCTCAATAAGGGTGAGAAGGTCTATGAATAAAAAAGGTCAGGCTGAAGCCTGACCTTTTAATTGTTTGTAATTCTTTTCTACAAATCGTTCACTGATGTAGTGCTAATATTCTTTGTAGGAATGTTATAGTTCAATGTAATTCTCCAGGTATTGGCCAATGGGTTTCCAGAGGTCGTTGGGATAAGGTAGGCAATATCAAGGCCGTAAAGGTCTTTCAATTTAAGGCCTGCACCCATGGTGACATATTTACGACCACCTTTTGAGATGGGCTCAAAGAAATAACCAGCTCTGATCGCCAATAATTTTTGATACAAATACTCGGCACCTACCGAGCTTGTAAATTCTCTCATTTCTTCTCCGAAACCATCAGGAGCATCGCCAAAAGATTTGAAAATCGCTTCAACAGTTCCATATCTTGGCAACGTACCATCTTCCTGTGGTGTTGGAACCAACAGCTTGTTGAAATCCAGTAGGAAGTTGAATTGGTTGCTCTCGTCCGGTCTAACGGTTATCGCTGTTCCAAACTTCAGATTCATTGGTAAGAAATACTCCTTATCTAATCCGTAATTTACTTTACCGCCAATATTACTAAGGGTTAAACCAAAGGCCACGTCAGTTTTCTTGAGCTCATCGGTTGGTCTGTCTTTATGATAATAAAAGCTCAGATCACCTGCAGCTGATTTCGCCGGTTTACTCACCTGGCCGTTTACCGCCTGATTTCCGATAAGGTTTGAATTGATAAATTTCAAATTAATACCGGCCGAAAAATCTGGTCCAAGTTTCATAGCATAACCACCGGCAAGGGCAAATTCTCTCGATTGAAAATCTCCTGCAAAAGCACCAGTATTGGTCGTGAACTCTATCAAACCTTGATTAAAGTAAGTGAAGCCTAACGTCACGGCTTTGCCATCACCCACCTTTTTGTACATTGAGGTATTTAACAAGCCCATATCACCAACAAGGTCTCTGAGCCATGGAGCATATGAGAAGTTAATACCGGCATTATTGTCTATTTCCGCAAGTTTTGCGGTATTCCAGTAGACCGAGTTCACATCCGGAGTGCTGGCTACACCGGCATCACCCATTGCAGCTGCTCTTGAATCAGGTGAAATCGTCAGGAACGGTACCGCCGAAGAAACAATGCGATAATTATTCGTGATTGATTGAGAGAAAGCTGAGCCACTTAAGAGGCTTAGTGTAATTAGGGTAATGAGACGGTTTCTCATGCTTAGTTTTAAGGTTTTTCTTTTATGTGCGTCAGAACGGCTCAAATTTACCATCTTTTTAAGTCTACTTCCAAAATAACAATGGAGCCGAAACGACAGACTCCCCTTTTTGACCATTTAAACCAGTTACAATCTTAACGAAATATTTGCCGTTTGCTGTTAAAAATTCATCAAGATTCATACCAAACCGAAGCTCTTCAGGGCAATCACGGCAGTCGGTTAACTCGTAATATAACTCTTTGCCATTCAGGTCGTAAACTGAAATTCGAATATTAAGCTCTTCACCAGCTTTATTATGTGAGAATAAAATATTCAAAATGTCCTCAGAAATATTCGGATATATTCTCGTTAGCTCAGTTTCAAACTCCTCCGACTCCGGTGTAATGGTAAACGCCTCGGTAGTTTGGTTATTATAGATGTCAGAAATTTTTAATTGTATGGTATTCGGGCGATTTGAAGTCAGTTTTGGTAGAAAAAACTCAATTTTACCATCTGTCAGGTTTATGGCCTGAAAGTCGTCATTAAGGATGTACTCTATAGTGTCATTGACGAATAAGGAAATGTTATGCTCTGGTGTTAAGGAGCTTACATTAACTCCACTTTCGTCAAAAGTAAGAATTGTCAAAATTCCGGTTTCCTGATTGTAATTCATCGTAACTTCAGGAGGTGTGTGGTCAGTTATATTCTGCTCCCTCTCATCACTAATTAGGACCTTATCAAAACCACCAATAGCCTGATGACCATTGCTTTTGTTTACTGCATATAAATAGATTTGACCATAATCCATGCCCTCAGCGATGTTTTGAGTTAGACGAATGTCAATTTGAAATTCTCCGTTAACAACCTCGGCTTTTCCCTGAAAGAGAAGGTTCGAAATCTCAGTGTACCCCATTTTGCTATTGCCGGAATTGCCGAGTGTGCTTTTTTGAACGGCCTTATCAAAAATAGAAATCAGAGCTGTTCCAAAAAATGTCTTGTCCCCTGTGCCACCCATAAGTGAATACACCTCTCCTGATTTCAGAATAAAGTCCTCAGGTGCTTCACCATTGATACTGTAAACCTCAATCTTTTCTGAAGGAAAATTAATTCGCATAGAAGGGTCACCCAAAAGCGAAAAATTACGGTTGACTTCACCTTGAATAGAATTGTTCTTGGTCTCTCTGAAAACATCTCCAAGCCTTTGGTGTTCAAAGAGCTGTTTATAAAAGGCTTCGTTTATTTTAAAGTTTGTACTTGAAAAGACAGGTCTTGTTGTAGTTAAAAGGGCAGGAGAACCACCATTTGGGTTAAGTAAGGCAAGTTCCGCTCCTGAAACCACGGCCGGATTATCATACCGTCCGAATTCACAGGTAGCCGTAAACAGAATGGGCATATTATCCAGATTTCGCCATTGCGTTATTTCTGAAATGGTGAGTAGCTTTTCATCTGTCCAGCCATCCTCAGAGCCATGGCCATTAAAATTGACAATCAAGGCACCGCTATTCATCACCTTCTCAAAAGCCTCATTGGCTTCTTTTGATCGCTCACCCAGCTCGGTTGAAGTTTGAGCAAAGGCATCCAAGTAAATTTTTTGAGGCTGCAGGGCGGGATAGTTCTCTTTTACCAGGTCTGAAAATTGCTCTGCGTCTCGTTGGTGAATGTTCAAATCTGCATCATCAGCCACGAAAGCGACTTTGCGTTTCCAGGTTTCTCTTTCATAATGTGATTGGTCGTAGTGCATCAGCTTCTCAGCCAATCGCTGTGCTTCCAGTTTTGTTTTAACTGGCAGGCGACCTACCGCAATATCAAGACTATGATCGTCGGACCGACTTGAAATCCACCTTCCGTTCACTGAATATCCCTCGGGCCATTCACCTTCGTGATCTTCCAGAAAGCCGAAATAATCATCGGACGAATAGCTGTAAATGGGCTCCAGTGACTCCTTGCTTTCGTAAGTTGGAATGAGGCGATCTGGGAAAATATAGCTCAGGCCATTATTGTTTTTTAGGTCAAAATTGGTGTCGCCAAAGAGCAGCAGGTATTTGAATTTTTCAGGGTTCTGTTTCCAGAGATCACGACAATAATTTCGAATGGCTGTAGGGTCGGTTTTGCCTCCTGAATATTGATGGTAAATCAATTCTAACTCTGCCGTCGCTACTTCAAGGCCATCATTTGAGCTACGGTAGTCCGCCAGCAATTGAGCTTCTTTTTTGAAATATTGAGGATAAACAATCAGTAATTCCGGAGCCGAATTGGGTATAGGTTCAATAGTGATCTCTTCAATAGACTTTGGTTGAAAAACGTTCTCCAGATCAAAAAAGGCCAGTTTGGTAAGCGAATTGCTGGCAGCAACTGAAACCAGACCATTCTCACTTTTTAATGAGGACACATTTCCCGGATCAGAAATATCCCAAACGTGCTGTGTTTGAGAAAGATTGAGTCCGAATTGAAAATTTCCCTCACCAAAATACCATGCCTGATGCTGCTCAGGGTAGAAGCCCGGTTTACGTTTTCCGTTTATTTCAATGTAATCAATATAGGCTCCTGAGGAAATATCAATCTCCTGAGGTAGCTGAAAAGTGAAAGTGAGATTTTCAGAATCGGGTGTGAATTGAAACGCTTTCTCACTGATTTCTCCGGCCCGGTTATAACGTTTATAATAATCGTTTCTTCGGTAATTGATGAGGCTAAGTGGCATTTGACCCAAGGCTTCTCCGTTCTGGAACAAGCTCAGATCAGTATCTTCATAGGTTTGGCTAACAATCTTGAAGTTGGCATTTAAATCCTCAGTCAGGTCGAGGCCTGGTATGCTGAAGGACTTGTCAATCTCAGAGAAAAAGTAGTCGCCCAGCCACTCACGGCCTGAGTTCAGGAGATTGATAAACTCGGGCTCATAAAACTCAAAATGGTGTAGTGATTCTACTTTTTGGGTATTGGACACTTGTGAATTTGAATTCTCGATTTTTTTGGAAGGAGAGTCGCTAATTTCAGCTAGAATATAACTGTATTTAGAGTAGGGGTGCTGTTTATGTTGCAATTGATCCCCTTCGGGGAAAATAGCATCAGGTCCTTCCGCATAAAAAAAGATATAGTCGTTTTTATCAAAAGAGCCGTCGTTATCATTTGTAAAAACAGGGATTTCAGTCCAATCTACGTTTATCTGCTCAGTGTTTTGCTGAGGCAATATTTTTTGAGGTGAGTGGTAGAATTTGAGGTTTTGAGGATTAATCTGCCGCCATGAAAGTCCGAAATCTTTGAGAACGCTTCGGTCAATTTTGTACACGCCGTCTTTCTCAATCGCGATTTTGAAATAGCTTTTCTGCCCAAAACTGCTCAGGGCAAAAAACAAAAAACAGTACGTCAGAAATGAAGTTTTAGACATGCCGGTTATCTAACGATCAACAGGAGTGATTTCTGCGAGCAGAGGAATCGTATATTTTCTTTTTGAAGCAATTTCCATGCAAACTGCCCGGGTTCTTTTGGCTTCGAGCTTTTTGAAAATACGTTTTTTGAAGACAAAAGATTGCCCAAGCTCAATATCCTCCAGATGAATGGCCGCCGCTTTTCGGTTTTCATCAAATGCCCTGAAAGCTCTCATAAGCTGGGCATCGCGGGTAGAGGAGGCCTTTGGGTTTCGCATATGCAGACTTAAAGGCATCAGAATTTCCGGCGGGAAAACCTTTTCATTGAGAAGTGGCAACATCAATTCTCTGAAACGACTTTTCCACTCCTCACCATGGGGCAAGGTTTTCTTTTTCCGATCAAAAATAAATACCCGTTGATGGGCTACTTCGTGGATATAGGTGACCAGGAAATTGTAGACATTCAGATCATGATTCACGGTGATGGTGTGGTGGCCGTTCTGAAACCGGTAATTGCCAAGGCAGCTATTTCGGCTACGGGTAATTTTAAATGAAAATGGGTGCTCTTGCCAAAGGTTTACGCAATACTCCAAAGCGTTTTCCGGAACCTGAGTTTTGAGAACCTCTGTGAGTTTCACTGCAGATGCATTTCCGTTACTCGAACTTCTTGGTTTCGCTGTCTTTAAGGGCCGGGAAAGTATTTTTTTGAGTCGCAACATTGGTTTTCAATCAGAAAAGCAGCGTCAGGTTTTATTCTTCTGACTTTAAAATGCCGAATACGCTTTTTATCTCGGCCTTTTCCATGCAAATGAATAGATTTGTGGCGAATTTAAGCACATTGAATGAGAGAACTTAAGATTTTCAATACACTAACTAGAAAAAAGGAAGTTTTTGAGCCTGTTACCGAAGGATATGTAGGAATGTACGTCTGTGGCCCCACGGTTTATAGTAATGCTCACCTCGGGAATGTTCGTACTTTTCTCACTTTTGATGTGCTCTTCAGATACCTTAGAACCATTGGTTATAAGGTCAGATATGTCAGAAATATCACCGATGTAGGCCACCTGGTTGGTGATGGAGATGAGGGTGAAGATAAAATCGGGAAGATCGCCAAACTGGAAAAATTGGAGCCTATGGAGGTGGTACAGCGATACACCAATGACTTTCATCAGGTGCTTGAACAGTTTAATTTTCTGCCGCCGAGTGTGGAGCCTACAGCCACCGGTCACATGATTGAGCAGATCGAGGCTGTAAAAGATTTAATTGAGAAAGGACTAGCTTATGAATCAAAGGGTTCGGTCTATTTTGATATTGAAAAATACAATGAAAAGGGTGGTTCGTACGGTAAACTCTCCGGCAGAATTCTGGAGGACCTCCTCAATGAAACCCGCGAACTTGACGGTCAATCTGAAAAGCGTAATCCGCTTGATTTTGCTATCTGGAAGAACGCTTCGCCCGAGCATATTATGCAGTGGCCAAGCCCGTGGGGAATGGGTTTCCCGGGCTGGCACCTAGAGTGTACCTGCATGAGCACCAAGTATTTGGGTGATCAGTTTGATATTCATGGCGGAGGTATGGATCTTAAATTTCCGCATCACGAGTGTGAAATAGCACAGGGTTCCAGTTTGACAGGAAAAGATCCTGTTCGGTATTGGATGCACACCAATATGTTGACCGTAAATGGGCAGAAAATGTCAAAATCACTTGGAAATAGCTTTTTGCCTGCTCAGCTTTTTGCCGGAGATCACGAGTTGCTGGATCAGCCATATAGCCCGATGACGGTTCGCTTCTTTATGTTGCAATCGCAATACAGGAGTACGCTTGATTTCTCAAACGATGCCTTGAAGGGATCACAAAAAGCTTTCAGAAGATTGCTCAATGGTTTGAGAATTGTAAAAACACTTGAATTTGTATCCTCAGAGACCGAGATAGAAGAGAAGAAGAAAACCGATGTGGTAAAAGCCATTGAAGGTTTTTATGATGCTCTGGGTGATGATCTCAATACGGCCGTTGGTATAGCTCACTTGTTTACCATGTTGAAATACATCAACATGATTTACATGAATCAGCTGCCTGCCGCAGCTTTGGGCGAAACCACTTTTAATGCTCTGAAAGAAAAGTATGTTCTGTTTTTTGAGGATGTTCTTGGTCTTCAGGAAGAACAAAACGGAAGCGATGTCGCTGTTTTGAACGGAATGCTTGAAATCTACAAAGAGTACAAAGCCAATCGTCAGTTTGATAAGATTGACCAGATCAGAGCCTATTTTAAAGACAACGGAATGGTGATCAAAGACCTGAAACACCGAATCGACTGGGCCTGGGAGGAGTAAAATCAGAGGTATTTCTCAATTAGGTTTACCATCACTTTGAACGGGAAACCTACACTTACGGCAAGTTTGCTGGGTGTTTTGGGCTTTGCCAGCAGCTTTCCGTAAACACAAGGTATATTCTTTAATTCCTGAAAATGATTGGCCTTGACTTTCTGCTCGTAATCAGCATAAAGTTGCTGCAAATCAGGCCGATCTGAGAGTTTATAACGGTTTTGCTTTGTCGCAATATTATCCGTGATGTCAGGATTGAAAGTGCTGAAATGGAAGAATGTCAGCGGATTTGTTCCGTTTACTATGTATTGACCGCTTTCTTTTGAAATAGTTCTTTCCTGAAGATTCCAGTAGGCCATATTCATCCCCGGGTCTTTGTCAATCAAAACCTTATCAAAGTACGAAGGAACCAGATTACACCAAAGCTGATCTACAAAAAGCCCGTTGCAAAGGTCGTGGATGCATTGCGTGGCAAGACGTTCTTCCCACCATTTGATAAACCGTTTTGATTCGTCAGAGTTATTGATAGCTACGAAACCGAGATTGAAAACTCCATGATTCAGAATATCATGTTCGTGAATGAAATAGTCGTTTCGGCTATCCTTAATAGGGGAAGTGAGGTGGGGTGTTAAAACAATATTATTGCTTTGAAGTGCCTTCTCAATGTTTGAGATGCTTTTATAGACGTAAATGTCCGGGTCAAAGAAAACGAAGTTCTCGACCTCCGGATGTTTTTGCATCAAATGCGAAAAGTAGAATGGCTTTACTGAGGTGTTGAACTCAATAATGTCATAGTTCTCCTCCATCCACTTGAAATTCGGGATGTTGACCTCTTTGACCTCAATCAGGTTACAGTTTGAGTAAGTTTCACGGTATTTCTCAGGTATTCCGCTGAAATCATCTGCTAAACCAATGTAAAATTTGACCTCAGGGTTAGTCAGGCTCAATGAGTCTGCCAGGGATTTTGCCTGTGAGATATAATTATTGGAGCAGATGGTAAAAGCTACAGTCATAAGGGTGTTGTCACTCAAAAATGCGGGGCAAAAGTAGTGAAACCTTGCCGTATGCCATAGAGCTAGCTTTCTTTGATGATTCCATCTGCCAGCCAGTTTGCAATAGCCTGTCGGTTATTCGGGATTAACAGCCTTCGCTGATCAAAGGAATTTGAAATATTACCGAGTTCGATATAAACGGAAGTCGGAATAGTTTCCCGTAACATCCACAAGTCTCTTGATTTAACCACACCCGTATATCCACGGCCTTTCTGATGTTCGTCGTATTCACTTTTGATAGTTGTGTACATCGTATTGGCCAGGCTTTGGCCTGAGGTGCTTTTGGGATTATAATAGAAGAAAACGTCTATTTTATGGTCCTCATAACGGGAGTCTACATGGGTAATAATAGTACGCTGCACCTCATACCCTTTGGCCTTATTTTCATGATAAAGCTTATTGATGGCCTCACTTCTTTGGTGCAAGCGGGCTCTCTGGTTTAATGGCATTCCTGAGCCACCCCAAACCGTTTCATCTTTATCGGGTGAAAGGTATTCTTCATCTCGGATTCCGTCATTTTCGTCACGAGTGACCATGTAAACCTTAGCACCATGTGTAATCAGGTTGCGGGCCATTCTCAGGCTAACGTCGTAAGCGTATTCATCCTCGCATAGCCAGTTGCCGTCTTTGTTGAACATGGCTCCGGGGTCAGGCCCACCATGGCCACTAACAATATAGTAGACGTGTCCTTTGAGTTGAGAGTCATATATTGGTGTTTTGGCGTAGTCTTTGCCAAAAATCGAGTAGTTAACGTATCGTAAAGCTTCAGGAGATTTCGGATCGTCGTTAAAGGCAGACAGCACAAATAGCCCACATACCACAACGGCAGTTGAAAACAATTTTCTCATTTTTTTACGGTTTATTAGAAAAGCAGGTTTTACCCTTTTTATTTTGGCCGCTGAAAGGTCAGCCAGACCATTATTATATCAAAAATAGACAGATGAAGTCAAGTATCAAAATTTCTGCATTGCTGTTCAGTGCCTTTTTACTGATGCAATGCAAAAACACAACGAATGAAAGCTCAGAAATAACTCAATCGAAACAAGAGGTTATTACCGTAAAAGCTCCGGCTTTTGATGCTGCTGGAGCTTACTCAAAGGTTAAAACGCAAGTTGATTTTGGGCCGCGAGTACCAAATACTTCAGCTCATACAGCCTGTGGCGACTGGATTGTAAATCAATTGAAAGAAAGTGGTCTTGAGGTTACAGAACAAAATTTTGAGGGTGTTTCTGTAAAGTTTAAGAGTGTGCCGGGGCGAAATATTATTGGTTCCTATAATCCTTCGGCTTCCAAAAGGATAGTGCTGGCGGCCCACTGGGATACCCGTGAAATCGCGGATCAGGATGATGAAAGAATGAATGAACCGATCCCGGGTGCGAACGACGGCGGTAGTGGTGTGGCTGTTTTACTTCAAATGGCTGAGGAGATTAGTAAATCTGAAACTAAGCCTAATATTGGTATAGATTTCATATTCTTCGATCTTGAAGATGGTGGTGATCCTGCAAACGGACCCAGTTCATCCAGAAATGATTACGGGGGCTATTTGATGGGTTCAGAACACTGGGCTAAAAATCCTCATAAAGAAGGCTATTCGGCCTTTTACGGTATTTTGGTGGATATGGTTGGGGCTAAAGGAGCCACTTTTATGAAAGATAAAGCTTCTATGCAGGTGGCTCCTTCAGTTGTGAATAAAATCTGGAATATTGCTTCAGCAAAAGGCTACAGCGGTTATTTCATCTCTCAAAATGGAGGAGATATTCTTGATGATCACATTCCGGTCATAATTCACCGAAAAATTCCGATGATAGATATTATAGACCAGAAAATGGGAGATCAGACATTCTTTGACCATTGGCATACCCACGATGATAATATGGAGGCCATTGATGAGAATACTTTGAAAGCTGTTGGTGAGACTATGTTGCAAACGGTTTATCAGGAAAACGGGGTGATCTGAGAAATCTCAAAGGCTTCTAAAAGGAAAGGCCCGTGCATCGCACGGGCCTTTCCTTTTAATCTTCAACTTTATTCTTTGTCTTATTTAACGGCAAAGGTCGTTTGACCAATGCGGTAACCTTCGGAGAATAATTCTATGGTGTAGCTACCTGATTCGTAATCTGCACCTCTGTCATAAATGAAGTCAACGGTCTGGCCATTATTGGTAAACATGATAGTTTGCTTAGCAGTGTAAACGGTTTCTTTACCACCGAAGCTGAACGTTCCAGAACCTGTAGCCATATCTGAGATTACAGAACCGGTAGGGTCAAGCATTCTCATATAAACAGTTTTGTTCTCTTTTTTGGTCAGTGGGTTTTCAGCCAGTTTGAAGGCAACTTTAATTTTTTCTACTCTTCTGGCTTTAAATTCTTCACCGTCTCTCTCTTTGCCTCTTGAATTAATTGCTGACACAGCGTAATTCATGGGTCTTAGAGCAGCGGCTAATGATACTTTCTCACTTAGCTCAGCATTTTTAGTGTTGATTGCAAAAACACTGTCTTTCAGCGTTGCAGTGGTATTTTCAAGATCTGCTTTTACCTCTTCCAGTTGAGTTTTTTCAGTCAGGAGAACTTCATTTTCGCTGGTAAGAATCATATTGGCCTCTTTTAGCTTCCGTATCTCACTATCTTTTTCAGTCAGGGCCAGTTCATAGTTAGCTATCTTATCCTGATATTCTTTCAGGCTTACATTTTTAGAGTAGATTAGATTTCTCTTGTCTTTCTCTAGCTGAGCCTTTAATGCTTCAAGTTCATCAACCTGACCGCCTAAAGCTGTTACCTCAGCGATTCTTGCATCAAGCTGAGTGCTAATAGAGTCAAGTTTGGTGTTCGTTAGCATTAAATCTCTGTTGACTTCGCTAACTTCTACTACTTTTTCGGCTACTTTCTGACGCTCCTTGAAATATAAATATCCTAAGACGGCGGCAATAGCCACAGCTAGTATAAGGCCGGCCTTTAATACTGAGCTGTTGTTTGATTCTGATTGTTCCATTTTAAATTCTTGTTATTTTCTGTTTAGGAGAAAAGAAGTGCAAAGGTACGATTTTATTTTTTAATCGATGTAAAATTGTATTTTATCGACTAAAAGTCAGACAATTTCGATGTAATTCAATCCAGATTCTTTGACTCTTTTCGTGCAAATGCAATTGATTAACTATAGTTTAGAGTCTTTATTATTGGCGAAATACTTTTTTTAAGCAAATTTTAAGAAATTTATCCAAAGTCTATCGATGGCACTGATTTCCAAGAAAAAAATACCATTTAAAATAAATGAAGAACTAAGGAAATATCTCATCAAATATGGCAGGGAAGAGGATCTGCCCCTCAAATACTCTGATTTGTTACGTTTTGACAATAGTATGCCACTATTGGATAAAAATAATAATGACACACTTTGGGAAACTGTTACCTATCCGCAATCAGACCTGGCAGAGATTTATCACAACCTTAAAGAAATCTATGCCGATTTAAAAACAGATGGAGACGCATCAGTGATCAAACACCTGGTAGTAGATCGGGTAGACACTTGTACTTACGCCAATACTTCTCCGTTCAGAATCAGAATTATCAATATGGTAAACGATAATTATGATTATTTCTACATCAAAAATGCGGATGCTTCACGAGTTTACGGACTTGAGTTAGAGCACTTGCTTTCGCCAAACGTGATTAGTTACAAAACGCATAAGGATACTTTGGTTGAGGAGCACATCGCCGGAATTCCCGGAGACCTTTTCATGGCAGAGCATTTAAGTGACCCAAAGTTAAACCCAATCAGACTGGCCAAAGAATTTGTGAAGTTTAACGAAAGATGCTTTGCGAGGCTATTGGGTGACATGCACTCTTCAAATTTTGTGGTCATAATTACACCTGATTTTGAGGACTTTCATTATCGCATCAGAGCCATTGACTTTGATCAGCAGAGTTATGAAGGCAGTAAATCGGTTTATATGCCTCAGTATTTCAAGCAGAATAATGCCATTATTGAAATGGGGATGAAATATATGACCTCAGAGTCAGTACGACAGTATCAGAAAGAAGAACGGGCTTTAATAGGCAATCGGATACAATCTGAAAAAGTGAGGTTGCATGACCTTATGGAGGTCATGAAAGAAGACAAAATTTATCTGGATGAGAATCTGGATGAAATTAAAAAAGAACTTAATCATCATCACAAAACCAGGGCCTTTTCAAAATGCAAGAATATGGGTGAAGTACTTGAGTTAAATCTTAATCGCCTTACCCAGTAATCAGGATTTGAATGTTGCCAAAAACAGGAACAGCCAACCTGCAATAAAAGCTGTACCTCCCACTGGTGCTACAGCACCAAAAGTGGTGATACCCGTAAAGCAGATTAAATATAGCGATCCTGAAAAAAAGATTACCCCTATGATAAATGCGATACCGGAGTATTTAATCCACTTATTTTTCAATACTTCAAAAAGCATGGCAACAAGGATTAAGGCTAATGAATGATAAAACTGATAACTCACAGCCTTTTCATAGGTGTCCAGGTGTCCTGTCGCAATAAGATGCGGCTCTAAAGCGTGAGCTCCGAAAGCCCCGAGAGCTACGGCCAAAAGACCGAAAATTGCTCCTGTTTTTAAGAAATTCTTGTTTATCATCATTGTCTTGCTCCAAAAATTGCACTTCCTACTCTGATCATCGTACTGCCACAGTTGATTGCAAGCGGCCAGTCGCCACTCATGCCCATTGAAATTTCAGTGGCTGGTAGTTCCGGGTGTTTTTCATTGAGTTTGTCAAAAATTCTTTTCAGGTTTCTGAATTCCTTCTCAACCTGGGCAGTATTTTCTGTGAAAGTACTCATACCCATGAGCCCGCAGATTCGAACATTTTCCAAATCTCTTAATGCGGGATTAGCCAAAAGATCCCAAAGTTCCTGCTCTTCCATACCTGTTTTTGAGTCTTCTTCGGCGATGAAAATTTGTAACAGGCAATCAATAGTACGCTCATTTTTCCGTGCCTGTTTATTAATCTCTTTGAGGAGTTTGAATGAATCTACAGAATGAATCATGTGAACAAATGGAGCAATGTATTTGACCTTATTGCTCTGTAAATGCCCGATCATGTGCCACTCAATGTCTTTTGGTAACTCCTCCTGTTTGGCACAAAGCTCCTGAACATAATTTTCACCCAGTCTTTTAAAACCGGCCTTGTATGCCTCCAGCAATTTTTCATTTGGCTGCTTTTTTGAGACTGCAATCAACTTGGCTTTGCCCTCAATTTTCTCCTCAATCTCCGCAATGCTTTTGGCTATGCTCATTTTTCAAGAATACCTTTAAGATTAGCAGGCGAGTAATTCACACTTTTCAAGGTTTTGTGATCCCCTTCTCTGAAAACCAGATATTTGTCGCCATCTTTTTTGTAGAAGCAGGTGGTGCCTTTTGCCTCATAATGCTTAACTGTGGCCTGAGCTTCTTCTTCGTTTTTACAGGCTTTACTCATGTTAGAGCGTTGTACTTCATCAAAGAGTTCTTTGAATTTATCACCAAGCCCAAATTCCAGAATTGCACCGGATAAAACGTATTGAATATCGCAAAGAGCATCTGCAATCTCCACGATGTCTTTGTCATCGATTGCTTCCTGCAATTCTTTAAGCTCTTCTGATATCAATTCTACCCGCAAATCGCACCTTTGTTTTGAAGGTATTTCGGGCTTTTCAAGAATTGGATGATGGAAAGTTCTGTGAAAATCAGCTACTTGTGAAAGAGAATCTGGTGACTGCATTTTTTATGGTTTTTATAGTCGGCAAAATTAGCCTGCCGTAAAATAAATTATCATTTTGGATGGTTTGCAAAGTTCTCATAATTCGAGTAATATTGCTAAGAACTTACAAGTCAAATATTCTTAAATTGAAAATTATGAAGAAATTAGTTAGGTTGTTTAGCGTGCTGGCCCTAGCATCCACGGTAGCTTTTACATCATGTACAGGAGATACTGGTCCTCAGGGTGATCCAGGTCCTCAAGGTCCTGCTGGTCCTACTGGCCCTGCCGGTCCTACTGGTCCAACTGGTCCAACTGGTCCTGCCGGTGAGAAAGGCGATACCGGAAACTCAAACGTAAATAGCTTTACTCACACTGTAGCTGTAGCTGACTGGGTTACCACCGAAGTTCCTGGAATTGGAACAGGTTCTACAAGTCAATGGGGTGCTGCTCAGGTTAGTAACGATATGGTGACCTCTGACATGGCTGTTTTGGCCTACTTGGTGAGTGGAGATTTCAAGTACAGCCTTCCGATCTCATTATCTAAAGAAATCGACTCATCTGTTGAATCTTTGCAGTTTTCTTATGGAACAGGTGTTGTCAATTTATATTACAAGAGTCAGACTCAATTATTTGGCGGAAGTAAATCTTATGCTCCAGGTTCTGACTTAAGTTTCAAATTCGTAGTGATTGAAGAAACTCAGGCGGCTGCTTTGAAATCTTCTGGTGTTGATCTTTCAGACTATGAGCAAGTTGTAAATTACCTGAACAGAACTGTTACAGTGCCAACGCAATTGTAATTTCTTCTGAAAATAATATAAATAGCCTCTCCGTTTAAGGAGGGGCTTTTTTTGTATACATGATTTCAAAAATATTTCTCTCAATTCTCTTTCTAGGAACATTTTTCTGTAGTGCAAAAGCACAATTTTTGAATGATAGAGACAGCCATCAATTTGTCATTGATGGATTAGATGCTATTTATAATCAGGAGTTTGATAAAGCTTCAAAAACTCTTCAACCGGTTTATGAAAAGTATTCAGGGCATCCGGTGAGTTATTTGTTAAAGGCAACAAACCTTTTTTGGAGGTACCAGCCTATAGAGGCCAATCCGGCAAAGGCTAAAGAATATCTAGGCTTATTAGAACAATGTAAAAGGGAGGCTCAAAAGCTGGTTAAAATTGAGAATTATAAGGCGGAGGCTACCTTTTATTTACTTTCTTCCCATGGTTTTATAGCCAGAGTACATCATCATAATCATGATTATATCAAAGCTGGTCTGGAAGCAAAAGTGGCTTATTCATTCTTAAAAGATGGTTTTGATTTGGTTGAACAAAATCCTGATTTCTTATTTACTAACGGGATGTATTTGTTTTACAGAGAACAGTATCCTGAAACGCATCCTCAGATAAAGCCAATCATTTATTTCTTTAAAGGTGGTAGCAAAGCCAATGGGTTAATAGCCTTGAATCAGGCTGGTCAAAAAGCTCTTTTTTCTAAAGTAGAGGCAAAGAATTACCTTGGAGGGATTTACCTGAAATATGAAAACCGAAATGCTGAAGCCTTACGGATTTATCAATCTCTTGTTCAGAAGTACCCCAAAAACCCTGATTTTTATTTGAGATATGTCCAAAGTTTAGTGGCTAATAATGAGTTGGCGGGTGCTCAAAAAGCTGTAGAAAAACTACGGCTCTTCTCTGGGACTGATCAAAAATTGGGATATTTGCTTTTCAAAGGCCTTATTGCCGATAGAAGCGGAGACTTTAAAACGGCAGAAGGCTTTTACGAAAAGGTTTTGTTACTTAAGGCCAACGGAGGCCATACAGATGATTTTGTGAGTATGGCTAAACTGGGTTCAGGTCGAATTAAGTTGGCAAACGGGAATAAATCAGAGGCTGAAGAGCTTTTAGAAGATGCCTTGGCTATGGCAGAGTATAACTGGGTAAGAAGTGAAGCAAAAAAACTACTAGACGAATTATAAATGAGTAAAGATTTACTGATCAAAGGTGGCCAGATTGTCAATGAGGGTAAAATTGAGGTATCGGATATTCTTATTAGAAATGGAAGAATTGATCGAATTGCCCCCTCAATAAATGTGGATTTTGAGGTTAAGGAAATTAACGCGGAAGGTAAGCATGTTCTGCCGGGAGTAATTGATGATCAGGTTCATTTCAGAGAGCCTGGTTTAACACACAAAGCAAATATTTACACAGAGGCCCGGGCGGGTGTGGCCGGAGGTACTACTACCTTTATGGAAATGCCGAACACAGTACCTAATGCACTTACTCAGGAGCTTCTGCAAGACAAGTATGATATAGCCGCTACTAGTGCATTAGCAAACTATTCGTTTTATATGGGAGCTTCTAATGACAATTATGAAGAAGCCATGAAGACTGACCTTTCAAAGATCTGTGGTCTGAAAATCTTTATGGGAAGCTCTACGGGGAATATGCTCGTTGATAATGAAACTGTTTTGTCAAAGCTTTTCTCAGCCTTCCCGGGTCTTATTGCCACGCATTGTGAGGATGAGGCAACAGTGAGGAATAATTTTGAGAAATATAAAGCCATATATGATGGGAAGGATGTTCCTTATGATATTCATGCCATTATTAGAAACGAAGAAGGCTGCCTTATTTCTTCAGATATGGCTGTTTCTCTGGCTAAGAAGTACAATGCCAGACTGCACATTTTGCATATTTCCTCTTCAGGAGAGATAAGCCTTTTTGATAACAAAATGCCTCTGGAGCAAAAAAGGATTACGGCTGAGGTTTGTGTTCATCACCTTTGGTTTGATGCTGAGGATTATAGGGAAAAGGGCAACTTGATCAAGTGTAATCCGGCCATTAAGCATGATCATCGTGAAAACCTGTTTCAAGCCTTGCTTGATGACCATTTTGACGTTATTGCTACCGATCATGCTCCGCACCAATGGGAAGAAAAGCAAAAGGCGTATTGGGAGGCTCCTTCGGGTCTTCCATTGATTCAACATAGCCTTTTAGCTATGCTTGATTTTTATAAGCAAGGCAAAATCAGTCTGGAACGAATAGTAGAGAAAATGGCTCATGCTCCGGCTATTTGTTTTGAAATAAAAGAAAGAGGGTATTTGAGAGAAGGTTATTGGGCTGATATCGCAATAGTGGATCTGAACAATTCTACTACGGTCGAAAAGGAGAACGTCTTATTTAAGTGCGGTTGGTCACCTTTTGAGGGGCATACCTTTGGAAGTCAGGTGACGGATACCATAGTTTCCGGGCATCATGTATACAGTAACGGCAGTTTTGATGAGTCTGTAAAAGGAAAGAGAATTCTTTTTGATAGGAAATAACAATGGCCTCTGAAACATAAAAAAGCCTCCGCTTAAAACGGAGGCTTTTTTATTCAAGTGAATTGAGGTCGGTTGAAAATTTTGTTCAGGATAGTCCTATAGATATTACCAAACTTGGTATAACACCATTCTTTTAGTTGTTTGACCTCGTCAGGCACTAGTGTAAGCAGGCCTTTTTTTAATTCTTTTTCAAACAACTTTTTGTCAAAACTAACCTTCTCCAAAATTAATTTCACGTACTCAAGCATAGACATACTCATTAGTACTAAAGGTTTAATGAACAACTCAATAATTAATATAAACTGTATTGTAAATATATGAAATAAAGAGGGCTTAGTCAATATGACTTATCTCAATATTCATCCCTTCAATAACGCCTTTTATCGAAACATTATTTTGAAAAAATGAATGAAGTTTCACCAAAACACCCTCCATAATAGCATCGGGGCAAGAGGCTCCACATGTTAAAAGGATATTAAGCTTTTTTTGAGGTTTGAGATAGTTATGGGTGGTGATTTCCTCTTTTTTATGAAGGTCAAAATGTTTTATGGTTTGACCAGAAATCAGGCTTTCTGCAGAGCGTATAAAGTAAGTAGGAAGCTTTTGTTCACAAAGCTCTACAAGGTGACTGGTGTTTGAGCTGTTATATCCTCCAACCACTATGGCCAGATCTGCATCCGTTTTGAGTAGCTCATACGTGGCTTCCTGATTGTCATTAGTTGCGTAGCAAAGTGTATCTCTGGTATTTGCAAAATGTGTTTGAAGATCATCTTCATTCAGCTGATAATGTTGCTGGATTACCGATTTTAAATAATCGGAGATCTCTTGAGTTTCAGAGGCAAGCATCGTTGTTTGATTCACCACCCCAATTCTCTTTAAATGGAGTTCAGGGTCAAAACCCTCTGAAAATTGATTTTTGAATTCTTCAAAGAATAACTCCTTGCTACTCTCGCCTTTGATAAACTTTGAAAGTTTTTGAGCCTCTTCAATGTTTTTTAAGACCAGAGTTGGTGTTTTTTCTTTACTATGAGAAAAGGTAGCTCTGGTTTCTTCATGCTTTGGTTTACCATGAACAATAATTGTATATCCTCTCTCACCAATCTGAGCTGCTCTATTCCATACTTTTTCTACGAAAGGGCAGGTGGTATCAAATTTATAAGGATCAATGCCGATTTTATTGAGCTTTTCCTGAATCTCCAAAGTGGTGCCGAATGCGGGCACTATCACTATATCACCAGGCTTTAACTTTGTCCAGTCGATAAGATCATTGCCTGAAGTGTCCATAAGAAATTTAACACCCCTTGAAAGTAAGTCGGCATTTACCTCAGGGTTATGAATCATCTCGCTGAGTAGAAAAACCCTTTTGTCCGGATTTTCATCCAGTGTTTGATAAGCTATTTCTACCGCGTTTTCTACTCCATAGCAAAAACCAAAATGCCTTGCCAGATGAATTGTTGAGTCTCCAAAATCAAGGATGGTAGGGCTGAAGTCTTTTTTGAGTTTATCCAATGATCTTCTATGCTCTTTGATACCACCAATAATGGGGCTTCGGTAAAACTCAGGAATATTAAATTTCTTCATACGGTTTTTTACGATGCAGCACTAACTAAACAAGAGCCGGGCGGAGTTGGTTGCAAAAGTACGTTTTCTCTGAGAAGCCCATTTGATTATTCCTTAAATTTGGCCTCGCTTTAGAAAAATATGCCTTTTCAGCCACTGAGAACCTTCATCGCTTTTTTCTTCATTAGCCTTTCTCTTTTTGGGCAGAGTGGAAATATTCCTTATTCAACAGATTATTATTACTTGCTGGAGAGATATGAGGTAAAATCCGGGCAATTAGCGATTGAATATCACGTGAATGTGAAGCCTTTTGAAAGGCGTCGGGTTGCGAGCTATCTGGAGGCCATGGAAACGGATAGCATGGGCCTCTCAAAAGTTGACTCTTTTAATCTTAGGTATTTAAAGCAGGATAGTTGGGAATGGTTGAGCGATGAGCCTGAACAAGAAAAAGGACTTTGGAATCTGTTTTTTCAGCAAAGATCAGACTTCTATCATTTTAAGAATGATGAATTTGATATTCATGTAAATCCTGTTTTTCATTTTGGAGGAGGAAGTAGCAGTTTAGAAGGAGAAAAGCAAAATACATTCATAAACACTCGTGGGATTAGAATTAGAGGCTCAGTAAATAACAAGTTGGGTTTCTATACTTACTTCAGTGAAAATCAGGCTGGCACCCCTTTTTATGTGCGTGACTTTGTGCTCAATACGGATGGATACCCTTATAATGGTTATACCAAAGTGGTCAATGGTGATAGTCTGAATATGGTACGGGATTATTTTCAGGCGGAGGGCTATCTGATGTTTTATCCGAGTAAAAACATTATGCTGCGACTCGGGCATTCAAAAAACTTCATTGGCTCGGGTATTCGATCAATGATTCTCAGCGATTTCAGTTCGCCATATTTCAATTTTGCCGCAAATGTCAAACTTGGTCGATTAGAGTATCAGAACTTACTCGCCAAAATGAATAATGTTCAGGAGGATTTTGACGTGGCGGACTTGGAGGTGATTCCACCCAAATTCATGGTTTTTCATCATTTAAATCTCAATGTTACTAAAAATTTCAATTTGGGATTGTTTGAAATGGTAATGTTTGGTGATCGTAAGTTTGACATGAATTACCTTAACCCTGTTATCTTTTACCGTTTCGTAGAAGGTCTAATTGGTAGTTCAGACAATGCTTTAGTTGGGGCAGATTTTAAGTTAAATCTGGCCAAAAGGGTTTCTCTTTATGGTCAGTTAGTTCTAGATGAGTTTAACCGATCTCAAAATGACGAGGATGGCTGGTATGGACAAAAAAATGCCGGGCAGCTGGGGATGAAGTACTTTGATTTTCTGGGAGCTCGTAATCTCGATTTCCAATTCGAATATAATTATGCCAGACCTTATACCTTCAGCCATTTTACGACCTACAGTAATCTGCTGAATTATAATTTGCCGATGGCTCACCCGCTTGGTGCCAATTTCAAAGAAACTATTCTAAGGAGTAGATATCAGCCCGTTGACCGATTGAACATGACTTTGACTTACCTCTGGAATCAAAAAGGGTACGATAGCGATACGCTAAATTGGGGTGGAGATCTCTCAAAAAACTACAGAGTAAACCGGCCTTTGGAATTTGGAAATTCGATAGGACAGGGAGCCAAAGGAACTATCAGACTTTTAAGGCTTTCGTCTTCATATATGTTATACCATAACCTCTGGATTGATGTTTCTTATCAGAAGAGACGGTTTTTTGGAATTTCCGGGGATCAAAATGAAAATCTTTTCAAGTTTGGTATACGTTATAATGCCTGGAAGGAGGATTACCTTTTCTAATCTGGAGCTCGCATTAAATCAAAGTTATTCAGTTTCGGGTTCAGGGTGACTTTCGAGATTTTAATCACAAAGAAGTTTGTTCCTTTTAATCGAACTACCTTCACGTAACTTTCTTTCAGTCTTAACTCCCGATAGATTGCAGTGTAATTGAAGTTTTCTACTTCCCATTGATTTAGTAATAGAGCCGCTTCCAAAGCCTTAAAGGCCTGACTTAAGTTCGTATATAAGGAGATGGAGGAGGAGCTTCCGCGAAAGGCAAGTTTTTCCTCATTAAAATTGATTTCAACCTTAATTATCTCAGATGTCGTCATTGTGACAAATAAATTGAAAAATAATTAAATTATTTTTCAACGATGAAACAAAAAGGTAAGTCTTGGCGTTTTAAGAGCATAATATTTACGGGGAACCGTTTCAACAAGCCTCCTGCCCTTGAAGCAGGATTTTTTGTTTATAAAATAAACCATACTTTCAAATTATCAGTCAAGACACTACTTCAACCTGATGATTTGTAAATCTAACAGTCAGCTATGATCAGCAAAAAAATGGAGCAAATGCTTAATGAGCAATACAACAAAGAAGTTTATTCTGCTCACTTATACCTCTCAATGTGTTCGTATTTTCTGGACAGAGATCTTGATGGATTCGCCAATTATTTTAAGGTTCAGGCTCAGGAAGAACTTCAGCATGCCGAGAAACAGTTTGATTATCTTCATGAGGTTGATGCCAAAATTACCATGATGGCTATAGACGCTCCCCCCAGTGAATTTGCTTCTATAGAAGATTGTTTTGAGCAGACTCTGGCTCATGAGAAGTTGGTCACCAAAAGCATTTATACACTCGTAAAGCAGGCTCTGGATGAAGGGGATTTTGCCACACATACCTTTTTGCAATGGTTTGTTACGGAGCAGGTAGAAGAAGAGGCCACCGTAAAGAATCTGCTAATGAAGCTCAAAATGATCGGAGACAACTCATCGGCTCTGTATTTGTTAAATGACGAACTGCTGAAACGTCAATTGGGTCCGGCAGCTTAGAGAATTTCTTTTTTGGAGAACGCCGTTCTCCAAATTTTTTCGGCATTGTTTATAATTAATCTAAATAAAAATTAACTTTGCATATCAAATTGACTTCAAGATGATTGTAGAGGTGACTTCAATAGATGATTTGCAGGAAGAACAAGGTCGAAATCCTTTTTATTCAGAACCTTGGGATAATCACTGCGGTGTATTGAAAAAATGCTGCAAGAAATTCAAAAAGAAAGGGAAGCATTGTAAAAGCTGTCCAAAGCTTAAAGTTTTCAAAACCTCTCACTTGCCCTTTAAACTACCAATTGAAGATTTTCAAGTTGTGAGAGTAATTCCCTAATATAATTTAAAATAATTCTAAATAGACTTGACCTGATAGCCCTCTTCAGGCTAAGTTTGCGACCCAATTTAAATTTGTTCTAAATAAAAATAGTATGAGATTAGTTATTCTGTTGGCTCTGACGTTCGGTATATTATCATGTGAAACAGTAGATGTGGAACGTCAGCTAGAAATTCCTGAAAACTATGATGGTTCTTCTTTTGAGCTGAATGCCTCCTCGGAGTTGGCGGCTTTGGAAGCTTTGGGTGGTTTATCAACCGAAATGAAAAGAGGTAGAGTAGGAGAGAAAGTAGATCAAAACGTTGCCAATGCATTTTTAGGGATTGTTTCGCCTTTTTCTACAACATATTTTAACAGTTTAATCACTAATGATCTTCTTGGATCATTGATAAGCAACAGTGGCGGGCAGCAGTTTAGTCCTGGTGCTCAAGGTGGTGTGTACGGCTCCTATTTGTTTACTTATTACGGAATTGAAAATGAGCAGTTGATAGAAAAAGGGCTTTATGCGGCGGCTTTTTACAACAAAGCTTCGCAGTTGGCTGCTAACCCTGATGAGAAAACTGCAGATCAGATTCTTGCACTTTTTGGAGCACATCCTGATTTTTCAAGCAGTAATAACGGTAGTTTACATACAAACCCTGATAGGTTTATTGCAGGTTATATAGCCCGTAGAGATAAAAATGATGGTAACGGTTTCTACTCTGGTGTCAAGAATGGTTTGATTAAATTTCAGGCGGCTCAAAAGGCTGAGGGTGATTTTGAGAAAGAGAGAGATGAAGCGATACAAGAAATTTTTGAAAATTGGGAGAAGGGTAGTGCCGCTACGGCGATCAATTATATCTACTCTGTTCTGTCGAAACTTTCAGCAACGAACCCAAACGATGATGCCATTTCATCGGCCTTGCACTCTTACTCTGAGGTTCTGGGTTTTATTCATGGTTTTAGAACAGTAGATCGAAAAATCATTACGGATACGGAAATTGATGAAATTCTGGAACTTCTTAATGTTCCTGTAGGTCAAACACCAACCACCTTGAATATTCTTTCATCTCCATCTACCGAGTTAGCCAAAATTGTTCAGGTTTTGGATCGTCTTCAAACAATATATGGCTTCAGTGATCAGCAAATGGAGGAGTTCAGAAAGAACTGGGTGAGTGAGCAAAACAGATAGGAAAATCGTGGCAATAAAAACTCTTCGGCAAACTATGAAAAAGTTATTACCGCTTGTTCTGATTTTTATAATGGCGTGTCAGCCTGATAAAACTCCCGAGAATCAGGTTGACTTTGACCGTACGGTTTTTCTTCAATCGTATGCTGATGATTTCATAAGGCCTGCTTATCAAAGCTTAAAAGAAGAGTTGGTTGAACTCAGCAATGCTATTTCTAATCGTAAGGAGGCCCAAGCTCAGTGGAAAGAGGTTTATTTTGCCTTTTTAAAGGTGACACCCTATAATTTTGGTCCGGCAGAGGAAGATGTTCTGGTGAAGTCTCTAACTGAGGAAATAGCTACTTTCCCTGTGGATATTACACTAATTCAGGAGAAGATACAGAAGAATAACTTTCAATTTGAGGATTTCAGGAGAGATTCTCGAGGTCTTTTGACCCTGGAATATTTGCTATTCAATGATGAAGCTTGGAATCTGAATGGCCGTGAAGAATATGCTCAGAAGTGTCTTGAGGATATTCTTGAACGAGTATCTGAAGTAGATAGCCGCTGGGAGAATTATAAGAATGAATTTATCCTCAATGACGGCACTTCAGCGGGTAGCTCTACATCAGCTTTATACAATGAATTTGTCAAAAGCTTTGAAGGTTTGAAAAATTTTAAAATTGGATTGCCATTAGGATTAAGACCGGGACAGACTTCGGCTGTTCAATCGAATGTAGAGGCTCGGTTTTCGGGTTATTCTTTGGATTTTGCAAAACAACATTTTGAAACCCTTGTCTCCATTTGGAATGGATCTCCGCAGAAAGGATTTAAGGCTTATTTAAACTCTGTAGAAGGTGGTGAGGCCTTAATTCTTTCTGCTGAGGAGCAAATTCAAGCTGTGCAGGGAGCTTTTCAAGCTTGCGATTCATCAGACTTTTCGGAGTCAAATCTTGATCAGAATCCAAATCTGATTATTCTTCATACTGAACTTCAGAAACTAACACGATTCTTTAAAAGTGATATGTCCTCTTTACTTGGAATCGCCATTACCTACAGTAGTGGTGATGGAGATTAAGACATGAAGACTTTTATCGACAGGTTTCTTTGGGCTGAAAAGGCCATTTATCCTTTAGCAACTTTCAGGGTTGTTTTTGGCCTGTTGATGGCGGTCTCTACGGCCCGGTTTATGTATCTGGGTTGGATTGATCTTCATTTTGTTGACACAAAATTTCAGTTCAAATACTTTGGTTTTGAGTGGGTTAAGCTTTTGCCACCCTTCTGGATGCATTTTTTGCATTGGGTGCTTCTGGTGTCTGCTATTCTTGTAGCTCTGGGCTTGTTTTACAGGGTGGCTATTGTAATTCTTTTTTTCGTTTTTACTTACCTGGAGCTCATCGACAGCACCTATTATCTGAATCATTACTATTTTATGAGTCTGGTGGCTGGGTTGATGATGTTTATTCCTGCAAACCGCTGGTTTAGTTTGGATGTTCTGCGAGGGCTCAAGGTAAAATCACAAACCACCAATGCATGGCATATCAATATCCTCAAATTTCAAATACTCATCCTTTACTGCTATGCTGGTCTCGCGAAGATCAATGAACCTTGGCTTCTTGAGGCATTACCTCTAAAAATTTGGTTACCAGCCAGTGATAAAATTCCGCTACTTGGTTCTTTTTTCGCCCATCCTATGACTCCATATGTCTTTAGCTGGACAGGTATGTTATATGATACGTTTATTGTTTTCTTTCTAATGTATCGGCCAACCCGGTTGGTTGCTTATTTCGCTGTAATTGTTTTTCATTCAGTTGTAGGGATTTTATTCCAAATCGGTGTATTTCCTGTTGTGATGATGGGCATAACACTGATCTTCTTTTCAGATAGTTGGCATCTGCGATGGCAGAATTTGGTAAGGTCTTTTGGCTCAAGTCAGGTAGAAGTAGAAGATAAATTGAATAGTAAGGAGAACTTCTCAAAAGAACATTTCCATCTTCCATCTTCCATCTCTCCGCTATCAAGGAAGCTGGCCACCGGACTCCTACTTTTCTACATTGCTTTTCAGCTTCTTTTCCCTTGGCGTTATCTATTGCACCCCGGAAGTTTGTTCTGGCGTGAAGAGGGTTATCGCTTTAGTTGGCGTGTGATGCTCATGGAAAAGGCCGGAACAGCCACTTTTTTTGTTAAAGACGGCAAAACGGGTAGAGAGGGTGTAGTTGATAATCGGGAATTTCTGAATCCTCATCAGGAAAAGCAAATGGCATTTCAGCCCGATATGATACTTCAATATGCTCATTTTCTCGGTAATTACTATCATCAAAAAGGTGTGGAGAATCCTGAGGTAAGAGTAGAGGCCTATGTCACTCTAAATGCCAAGCCTAGTCAGTTGCTGATTGACCCTTCGGTGGATTTGATGAATATAAAGGATGGCTGGTTACGTAAAGGCTGGCTATTGAGTTTAACTGAAGAATTTCCTGACTAAAATCACACAAATGAATGGCCTGACTTTATTTAGACAAAATCTAAATAGTTATCTTTGTGGCCTCAAAATCAGGAATGAGAAACTTAATCTTATTTATACTACTACCCTTTGGCACATTTGCCCAGCTAAGTGGCAAAGTAGTTTCGCAGGAAACCCAGATGGCTTTGCCTGATGTGATCATATCTAATGATCAGACGGCAGAGGTGGTTTTTAGTGGGCCAGATGGCGAATTCTCAATCTCAAATCTAAAACGAGAGAAAGCGATTTTGGTTTTCAGACAATTGGGTAAAGTAGAGAAAACGGTTTCTGTTCTACCGGAAGATTTCGATAGCTCACTACTAATAGAGCTTAAAGACGATAATCAGAAATTAGAAACTGTAGTGGTTAAGGCGAAAGCCGATAATGATTTTGGCAAAACGCATTTAAAGGCCATTGAGGGTACCTCAATTTATGAAAGTAAAAAGTCAGAAGTCATTTTATTAAAGGATATCTCGGCCAATCTTTCCACCAATAATGCACGTCAGGTCTATGCCAAAATTACCGGTTTGAATATTTGGGAAAGTGACGGAGCAGGTCTTCAGCTGGGCATTGGTGGACGTGGGCTGAGTCCAAACCGTACTGCCAATTTCAATACCCGTCAAAATGGATATGATATATCTGCAGATGCTTTAGGTTATCCTGAGAATTACTATACCCCACCCACTGAGGCCCTACAAAAAATAGAGGTGATTCGTGGAGCCTCAAGTCTTCAATATGGGACGCAGTTTGGCGGTATGCTAAACTTTGTTTTTAAAAAGGGTGCTGCGGACAAAAAAGTTGAGCTCACAAGTCGGCAAACAGCGGGTAGCTGGAAATTTCTTGGTTCTTTCAATAGTTTGGGAGGTACCGTCGGGAAGCTGAATTATTACACGTTTTATCAACACAAACAGGGCGAAGGATGGAGGCCTAATTCGGGCTTTGAACAGGATAACTTTTATGTCGATTTGACTTATCAATTCTCAGAAGCGTTTAAAACGGAATTCAACTATACACACAGCAATTATACAGCACAGCAGCCTGGCGGATTGACGGACGCACTCTTTGCCCAAAATCCACGTCAATCTGTTCGGGCAAGAAACTGGTTTGATGTGAACTGGAACTTGGCTGCGTTAACATTTGATTGGAAACTGAGTTCAAAAACAAGGTTGAATTCCCGGACTTTTGTGCTGGATGCCGGTCGTGCTGCCGTGGGTAATCTTGAGCGTATTAATGTTGCTGATTTTGGTGGAAACAGAACCTTGATAGCGGGTAAATTTGAAAATATCGGAAATGAGACCCGCCTTTTGAGTCGCTATAATCTTGGAAAACAATATGGAGCCTTTTTGATTGGAACACGCTATTATCAGGGAAATACTTCTGCCCGTCAGGGAGAAGCTTCTGATGGAGATGATGCTGATTTTAGTCTCCTTAATCCGGAGTATCCCGAGAATTCAGATTTTCGTTTTCCGAATACCAATATGTCTGTTTTCGCCGAAAATATTTTCAACCTTTCTGATCGGTTCAGTATTACACCTGGGCTTCGCTTTGAAGTGATTCAAACCCGCTCAGAAGGCTATTATCGTCAAAGGATATTTGATTTTGCGGGCAATTTAATCTCAGATAAAAGGCAAGACGAAAGGCTTGAGCGAAACCGTTCTTTTCTCATCACAGGTATTGGAAGTTCTTTCAGACCCTCTGAGGAATCAGAGATTTATGCCAATGTCTCCCAAAATTACCGGGCCATAAATTTCTCTGATTTACGGATTGTAAACCCAAACTTTTCGGTGGATCCGGACATTCAGGACGAAAAAGGTTTTACAGCTGACTTAGGTTTCAGAGGCCGTAAAGGAGACTTTTTGAGCTATGACCTGACTCTATTTTATGTTGCTTATAATGGTCGTATAGGGCAGGTTTTGCAGGCTGATCAACCCCCATTATATCTTGATTACCGATTTAGGACCAATGTTGCCGATGCCCGTAACATCGGAGTAGAGGCATTTGCTGAAATGGATTTCTTAAAATGGAAGAGAGCAAAGTCTTTGTCCTCATTTTCATGGTATATCAATGGGGCTTATGTAAATGCCAGATATATAAATACAGAAGAAACCAGTATTGCCGGGAAGCAGGTAGAAATGGTGCCCCCGGTGATGCTTCGTACCGGATTGAGTTATAAAAATGGCGGATTCTCAAGTTCGTTGCAGTGGAATTATATTTCGAAACATTTTACAGATGCTACGAATGCAATTAGAACCTCTACGGCGGTAGAAGGCGTAATTCCTTCTTATCAGGTGATGGATCTTTCAGCCAAATACAATTGGAAATATTTAACACTCGAGGGAAGCATCAATAATTTGCTAAATGAAATGTACTTCACCCGAAGGGCTGAGGCCTATCCGGGTCCTGGTATTATTCCATCAGATGGACGCGGATTTTATTTGACCTTGGAGATTAGGCTTTAATACTTGTAATTTCGATTGGATGCTCTAATTGCACATTGAGTTACTTTATCCTCTTCCCTTCCTCCGTATTCACAAAAAGGATATTGCATAAACCTTCGTAGCCCGCAAAAACGTCAGTACCAAATTTCTTTAAGGCTTCACTGAGGAAACCTGCGATAATCAAATCAGCTTCGGCAGAGTATTTTTTGATAATACTTTTTGAATCCTGGCTCTCATCGCGATTGATAAATTCCACATTATTCATGGAAATTGGTAGCTGTCCGGCCGAAATTAGATTTCGCATCTTCTCTTTTTCTTTTCCAAGGTTGTCATTTGGGAAAACCGAAAAGACTTTGATTACACCGTCTTTCCAATCAGGATGGGCGGAAATTACATAGGCTAGCAAAATCATCAGATTGGCATTTTCATAGTCTTTTGGTGTAAGCCAGACATGAATTTGCCTCAACAGGCCATATTGCATTTCAGAGGTAGAAAGAATGCCAATGTCAAAATTAGCTGCCTGAATTAGCTTAAAGTTCTCAACAATAGTCTCTATTTCCTCGGGATTATCCCGTGAATGGTCAAAAATGAGAAGGTTATTTTCTGTACCTGAGATACTTGGTAACTGTACCACCTGAGAAATAGAGCTTTCAAAATTGGTATTGATAAGAGTGTCAATATAGACCTCGCTCTTAGTGGCTCTGGCCATTTTGATGATTCGATCCTTAATTTTTCGGGCGTCCTGGTTCGTTCGTTTTGAAAGGTATCCGTCAATATGATGAATGTAAGTTCCAAAACCATATTTGTAGGCAATCCAGCGATTGAGGTTGAAAGCATCTAATCTTTTAAACGTATTTGAGCTCAAAAATACAGCGGAGGGTCTCCAACTTTTATTGTCTTCTTTTTCCGCCTTTTGAAGGAAAACATGAATTTTTCTGGATAATTGATACATCACTCCCTGAAAAATCACGGCGATGTTCTTCTTGTCGGAGTTGACAAAGTTCAAAGAAAAGTAAATGCCCAGAATGACAAAAATGGAAACAAATGCATAGCCGGAATTCATGAAAAACATGAGTCCGAAGCAAGATACTGCACCGAAAAGGCTGATATACCATTTTGACTTAAACCTCGGGCGATACGATGGATCTGCTGCAAAATGTTGCATAAAGGATATTAGGCAGAGGGATCCGTAAGTTACCATGAAGAACATGGAAATAATTTCAGCAACAGCATCCAGTTTGCCAAGAAGAATGAAGAACAAGGCAATAACTACTGTTATAACATAGGCATTAAATGGTTCATCGCTTTTACCACGGCCTGATGCGAGCAGCTTATTAACTCCACCTACCGGAAAAACATTGTCTTTCGCCATGGCCTGAAGCGTTCTTGGAGCTACAAGTATTGAGCCGATAGCCGAAGAGATAGTTGCCGCAGCCAGCCCCAAGGGGATTAGCCATTCGCCCTGAATGGCAATTTTGGCCATGGCCAAATCATGTGTATCCGCCAAAATACCAGCAGGTGCAGCAAAGTAAAGCTTAATGGCGATCAGGATGTAAATAACCATCCCAAAAATGGTGGCCGTAAGAGTACCAAGTGGAATAGATTTACCAGGGTCTTTTAAATCACCAGAAAGGCCAAGTCCTGCAATAATCCCTGTAAAGGCCGGGAAAATGATAGCAAAAACAGTGAACATCGAAACCTCCGGGACTTCGGGAATTACCGTTGCAGGTGAAATTTCAATAGGCTTACCCGCAAAAAAGGCTATCAATGAAACCGTAAGAATGGCCACCACCCAATAGAGGGTTTGAAGCCCCAGTTTGGCTCCTTTGGTAAGGACAATCGATGTCAACAAGAAAAGAGCAGGAATGGCGATAGTTTGACTTTGTCTCAGAAGCCAATCTGCCCACGGAACAAAATCATAATGTGCAAAGAGCCAGTCGAAAACAGGGTTAAATGCTTCTGTAAAGGCGATGATATAAAAAGCAACGCTAATGGCCTGAGAAAGGTAAAGGGCAATGCCAATAGTAGCCCCAATCACCAAACCGAACGAACGGGAAATGATATAATATGCCCCTCCCCCTTCTACCTTAAAATTAGTAGCAATTTCAGAGAGTGCCATAGCCGTAGGGATGGTAACCGCGTGGCCAATAATGACAATAAGGATAGTACCGCCAAGGCCCACTGTGCCCACTGAAAAGCCAAAACGAAGAAAGAGAATTGCACCTAAAATGGTAGAAATAGCCGTAAAGAAAACCGGCGTAGTGCCAAACTTATTTTGATTTTCGGGCATAGGGTTCTGATTCGAAGGATTTCAAAAGTAAGGATTTTGAAAGGAAATCTTGAAAAAGGCCGAAATGAATCAGATTTTACGCTTGAGTTCAAAGTGTTTGCCGAGATAGACGCGACGTACCATTTCGTCGGCGGCAAGATCTTCCGCAGTACCATGTTTGAGTATTCGCCCCTCAAAAAGCAAATAGGCTCTATCTGTGATGGAGAGAGTCTCGTTCACATTATGATCGGTAATCAGAATTCCAATATTCCGGTGTTTTAGTTTTGCTACAATGGATTGAATCTCCTCCACAGCTATGGGGTCGACACCCGCAAAAGGCTCATCAAGCAAAATGAATTTTGGGTCAACGGCCAGGGCACGGGCGATTTCTGTTCGTCGCCTCTCTCCGCCTGAAAGCACAATTCCTTTGTTTTTACGCACGTGGGTAAGTGAGAACTCCTCAAGCAGCTCTTCTACCTTTTCTTTACGCTCAGCTTTTGAAAGACCTTTTTTGGCCAATTCCAAAACTCCGATAATATTTTCTTCCACCGTCAAATCTCTGAAAACTGAGGCCTCCTGAGCCAGGTAACCCACGCCTAGTTTAGCTCTCTTGTACATGGGTAAATCTGTGATGTCTTTATCATCAAGCCACACTTTTCCTGAGTTTGGCGTTACCAGACCCACTGCCATGTAAAACGAAGTAGTTTTACCGGCACCATTTGGCCCGAGCAAACCCACAATTTCTCCCTGCTCTACCTGATAGCTTACCTGATCATTGACTTTTCGCTGACCATACTTTTTGACAAGGTTTTCTGTTTTTAGAATCATGTGTTTAAAAGTTCTTTGACCTCTTTTTCCAATACCGGAATATCTCTGATAATAATTCTCCAGATAATGTTTTCATCAACAGCGTCGTAAGAATGAATAATCCTGTTTCGGGTATCAACGATCTTTCTTCCCGATGAAATTTCAATTTCAGGATTCAGTTTAAGGAGTTGATTGGTGGCTTCTCCAATAATTTCCAGCTCTCTCTCAATGGCTCTTTTCACCGTAAAATCGTTTTCCAGTACACTGAAATCGCGTTTGCCGTCTAAGTGTAAGTCAATATAGCGGATAGACGAAAGGATATCACTCAGATATTTTTTCTCCTTATCACTCATACAGTGACACCTTGGTATTGTTTAATTCTTTGATAAAATAAGGGTTTGAAAGGCTCTTTTCAGTTGTCAAATCTACCCTTCTACCTAAAAGACTTTCCAATTGGTCAATCAGCGAAAAATAATTATCGCCGTAGGTCAAAGGATCAAGATTTTCATCAAATGAAATAAGGATATCTATATCGCTGTCCTGATCAAAATTTTCAGTAAGAACTGAGCCAAAAAGATAGGCACTCTTCACTTGCATAGAGCGAAGAATCTCAATCATCCGATTCTTATTTTTTGTGATGAGGTTGGAAATCATAACTCCACAAAATTAATCTGATTTTCCTCAGATGCTGTGTTTTAGACTAAAACTTAAGGTCTTTTAAGAAAAGCTGAAGGCTGGTTTGACCTCTGAATGTATTTTGCTCCAGCGAATAAACCGCTTGAAATTCATCTGTATTCAAAAGCTTATCATAGAAATTGTCTCGCATATTGAAACCCAGAGCGGTCATGGTAACACCGCTTTCCTTTTCTAAAAGCTCTAATTTTAGGTGCTTTTCTTTGAGGATTCTTGGTGTAGCCGCAAGCGATAGTTTTCTCGTCATAAAAACCGGTTGCATGTTTTTCGGCCCAAAGGGTCCCATCTGCTTCATAATCCGGTAAAACTTTTCTGTGATATCCTCAAGTTTTAGTTCAATGTCTATGTCAATCTGTGGAACCAAAAGCTCATCAGAAATATTAGCGACTACCGCCTCGTCAAAAGCTTTCCGGAAAGGTTCAATTTGCTCAATAGAAATCGTCATGCCTGCCGCATGCCTATGGCCACCAAATTGCTCAAGAAGGTGCGAGCAGGATTCTATAGCCTGATAAAGATTAAATCCAACAACCGAGCGGGCAGAGCCGGCAGCAAAACCTTCTTTGGTTTTCGTAAAAATGACAGTAGGTCTGTAATAGTGTTCAATGCACCGGGAAGCCACAATTCCAATTACTCCCTTATGCCAATCCTCCTTGAAAAGAACGGTACTTTTTGCCTGAGTTAATAGCCAATCATCAGCCCTGATCATTTCAAGAGCTTCTGCGGTTATCTGACTATCATGTGTTTTTCGCTCCGTGTTATGATTCTGAATTTCGTATGCAAAATCTACAGCCTCCTCGTAATTTTCTGAGAGTAGTAATTGTACAGCAGCTTTGGCATGTTTTATCCGGCCGGCAGCGTTAATTCTTGGGCCAATGGTGAATACGACGCTCTCTATGCTCATTTCGCCCTGAAAGCCCGAAACCTCTTTTAAAGCTTTCAAGCTTACTCTGGGGTTGGTATTGAGTTTTTTGAGACCGTAATGAGCTAAAATTCGGTTTTCACCGACAATTGGGACAATATCAGAGGCAATACTGACCATTGCCAAGTCAATGATCTCAAATAATTCTTCTAATGGAATATCTCTTTTAAGACAAAACGCTGTCAGCAATTTGAAACCTACCCCGTTACCTGTAAGTTCTTTAAACGGGTAAGCACAGTCCTTTCTTTTCGGGTCAAGAACAGCAATAGCATCGGGCAATATTTCTCCCGGCTCATGATGATCGCAAACTATAAAGTCTATACCTATTTGTTTTGCATAGGTAATATTCTCAATCGATTTGATTCCACAATCAAGAGCAATAATCAACGATGCTCCCTGTTCTTTCGCCCAGTCAATACCGAGTTTTGATATGCCGTATCCTTCTTTGTACCTGTCCGGGTTATAGTAGTGAAGATTGTCGTAAAACTTTGAGAGAAAGCCGTAGACCAGAGCTACTGCAGTGGTACCATCTACATCGTAATCGCCATAAATGATGATTGTTTCCTTTTGTTCAATGGCTTTCTCTAATCGTTGCAAAGCAATGTCCATGTCTTTCATCAAAAAAGGGTCATGTAATTGCTCCAGCTCCGGTCTGAAAAAAGTTTTGGCCTCATCAAAATTAGTAACCCCTCTTTGCCATAAGAGGGTGGCCAATTCGGGGCTAATATTTAACTCATGGCAAAGGTTAGTTATGTCTTCTTTGTCAGAGGTTTCAGTGGGTTGTGCGAGTAGGTTCCAGCGTTTTTCTACCATGACTCAAAATTAACAAAACAATGGCATAGATTTTGACCCTTTACAATCAGAACAGGCAATAATCGAATTATTAGATTCGAATAGCAAGTTACTCTCCTCTTTAGAAGGAGAGTAGTTCGCTAAATTTGTCAAATGCAGAGGTGGGTGCCCGCAGGGCATCCACTTTTTTTTATACATCCCTATTTGTACCATTTTCGTATTAAGTTTATGGTCAGAAAAATAATCCTTCTCCTTCTTTTCCCTTTGGTGAATATTGCTCAGAAGACAGACAGTATTCCACTTATCAGGGATAAATCTTTAATCGCTTTACCGGTGGTTTTTCGTTTTCCTGAGACGGGCTGGGGCGGAGGAGTAGCGGCTACCAGTAGCTGGTCGTGGGGGAAAGACAGCAGCTGGGCTAAGCCATCTCAGGCCTCTGTTGGTTTGACGTATACCCAAAACAAACAAATTCTTGCATTTCTGCCTTTTCAGGTTTTTTTCGCGAATAATAAATACTACCTGAACGCTGATATCGGCTGGTTTAAATATAACTTTTTCTATTATGGAGTAGGTGAAAACCGAGTTCCTGAGGAACGTTATGATGTCAGGTTTCCCCGAGTGAAACTTTTGGCAAGTCGACAATTGAATGAGAATATTTATGCAGGTTTAAGGATTAATTTTGAAGCTTATGATGTCTTCAATCAAGCCGAAGGCGGTGAACTGGCTAACAAAACCATAAGTGGCTCCGACTACAGTCGTACCTCTGCTTTAGGCCCAGCTTTCCTAATCGATACGCGAGATCAGGTTTTTTATCCAACCAAGGGTGTTTTTGGAGAAGTGAGTTTTTTGCCATCATTGAAGATTTTAGGGGCAGACCGTAACTTTTCACAGGCCACGCTAGATATCTCTCAGTATCAATCTTTGGGCAAACGACTTGTGCTGGCCAGCAACTTTTATAATGTTTTTTCCTTCGGAAACGAAGTGCCATTTTCTCAATTGGCACAGTTGGGTGGGCCCAAAAAAATGAGGGGTATTTATCAGGGCTTTTTCCGGGACCAGAATGCCTCACTTCTTCAGGCCGAATTGCGGTGGAACGTCTGGAAATTTATAGGCCTGACGGGTTTCGGTTCAATGGGATTTCTTGGGGATAATCAGTCATTTCTCCGTTTAAACCTACCGAAATTTACGTACGGTGCCGGCCTTAGAATAGCCACCAAAAATAAACTAAACCTAAGGCTTGATTATGGCCTTTCGCCCTATGGTGAAGGTAATTTTTATGCTACAGTCGGAGAGGCATTTTAAACAAAAAGCCCCGAAGGTTTAACTGTCGGGGCTTTGAAATAATTGATGACTAAGGTTTATACTTTATAAACCCAGCCATGAGTATCAGCTGAAATACCTTTTCTTACATCATTCAGGCCTTTCTTTAAAACACTTGAAACCGAATCAGAATTAATTTCTGGAAGAACGTAATCTTCTCCTTCATAGCCAATAGCTGAGAAAGGGGAAACCACAACAGCTGTACCAGCACCGAACACTTCAGTCACTGATCCGTCTTTGATGCCTTCAATGATGTCTTTTACGAAAACATCCTGCTCGGTTACTTCATATCCTTTGTCACGTGCAATGGTGATCAATGAATCGCGGGTGATACCTTTCAAGATGGTTGTGCTTGTCTTTGGCGTGATTAATTTGCCGTCTTTGACAAAGAACACATTCATCGTACCAGACTCTTCAAATTTTGTATGAGTTTTAGCATCAGTCCATAATAACTGAGTGTAACCCTGCTCCTGAGCCAGTTTAGCCGGGTATAAAGAAGCAGCATAGTTGCCTGCACACTTAGCGTAACCAACTCCTCCTTCTGCCGCTCTGATAAACTGGGTTTCTATCTTCACCTTAGGAGGATTAGCATAATATTGACCTGCCGGGCTCATGATAATCATGAAGCGATAGTTAAATGAAGGTCTTACTCCGAGGTAAACGTCAGACGCAAACATGAAAGGTCTAAGGTAAAGGGAGTTATTTTCTCCATCCGGTACCCAGGCATTATCCAGTTCAAGAAGTTTCTGAAGACCGCCCATAAAAATCTCTTCGGGCACCTGAGCCATACACATTCTTTCAGCAGAAATGTTGAATCTTTTAAAGTTCTCCTCAGGCCTGAACATCACCACTTCGTCATCTACATTTCTGAAAGCTTTCATTCCTTCAAAGATAGATTGACCATAATGCAACGAGGCTAATGCAGGGTTATAGGCAATATCGCCGTAAGGTAGAATCTCGGGAGTTTGCCACTCTCCATTGACGCAGTCTGCCACCAGCATGTGATCGGTAAAGAGGGTTCCGAATACAATGTTCTCAGGGTCAAGCTGATTTACCCTGCTTTCTGCTACTTTGTTGATCTTGAAATCGATGGCTTCTGCTACCATAATTGAAATGTTTTATAATATGTACCCAAATATTGAACCAATCTGGTTAACCAAAGGTCGGTTTTCGCATTGATTCTGTCCGCAATTTTTGAGAATAAATTTCAGACTATCAAGACTTTTAAAGATTTTAGTTGTCAAGACAACTAAAATCTTTTTTTACGGTTCTGAAATGATTTTGACTAGGCACCCAAACAGATGATGCGGTAAAATCCTTTTTTCGGGTTTATTCGCCCGGGAACTTCGTGATAAACATGTCTTTACGGTCTAGAACAGCATTATCGCTAATAGCCTCAATGCTCAATGACTCAAACTTTACAGAAGGTTTAACCTTTTGGGATTTACGAAGTTTTGCCAAGGCTGTTTCGCCCACAATATCCTGTAAAGCGGCGTGAAGCATGGTTTCATCCGGGTCACCGTAGCTCTTGTAAGGAAGAAAATTGTCTTCAACTTCAATATCAGGCAGAAATCCAAGTTTGGTTCCGAAATCAGATTCACCGTTTGCGTTTACAGACTTTAACACAATGGGCTGCATGCCCCATTCCCATCTTTTTTCACTATCTGCAATAGTAATTGAACCGACATTTTTGCCATAGGTATGGCCTCCTACCAGAATCACATCCATGTAGGGTTTTAGATTATTGATCAATTGCTCACTGGAAGAAGCAGAACCGGGAGTTACAATAAAGTAGACCCTTTCCAAAGTACCCGGATTATTGATCGTTCCTAATCCGGATTTTGATTTGAAAAAATAAGTGTCAAACACATCATTGCCGTATTTCTGAGTATAAAGGGCTGTTTGTTTGCTGTTCCAAACCTGCCGTACCATCAGGTTTTTTTCGTCAAGGTTTTTTACGATCAATGAACTTAACAGTTCAGCTGAAGAGATATAGCCACCCGGATTATCCCGCAAATCAACAACGAGCTCATTTATACCAGCCGACTTGAAACGACCAAACATCATATTCAGGTCGCTGTCGTTATCTGTCAAAAACTGGGTGTAAACAAAGTAGCCTATTTTTTTATCTCCAATTTCCAGAATAGTATCAAACTGAAGAGCATCTCTTTTGGTAACTTCTTTCGTGATTTCTACTGCAGTTTCTCCATCAATAATTTCTCCGTTTGAGTAGGATCCAAGAGTGACAGTAACGGTTTCAGGACTTAATGCCGATTGATAATTGCTGACCGTAATGTTGACGCCATTAACCTTAGTAATAAAATCTCCACGCTTAATACCGGCCTTTTCAGCCGAACTTGTTTTTAGAGAATGCACTACATGGAAGGCCACGCGGTCTCTGGCGGAGTTCATATAAAACGGTTTAGTTTTTAAGCCAAAAGTGGTGGAAATTCCATTTAATGAAGCCTGAAGTTCTTCAGCACTGGTCTGGATCCAGGAAAAGCGATCTATTTCTCCCGGCTTTACCAGAATTGATTCAAAGTACTGTTCAGGGTCCAAAGCCAGGTTTGTTTGGGTAACATCGACCATATCACTCTCCCAGAGATAATGGTCTTTCATTTCTGAATAAATCCAATTGTTAACGTCTGTATCGTCAAAGGTCTCCGGCTCCTGATTTATCGGAAGAATGTCTTTCAGTTTACATGAAGAAAGACCAAGGATCAAAATGGTTAGATAGGATGTTAACCTCAAAGCTTTGTTCATAACTTATTTTATTTTTTTACCCAACTGCGCAAATTTAAAACGTTCTGAGGCTTTTTTTGGTGCCTTAAAGTATAGAATGTGTAAAGCTCTTCCAATGCGTCGATAATTTCTTTAAATTTAGTAGCAAAGGAGGTCTTTAATTTTGCTATATCATGAAAAAATATAACTTTGCGAGAGGTCCTCAATAATTGATCTTAAAATAGGATAAAAACGGATTTTATGGGTAAATCTTTCCGCCTGAAAAAAGGCTTTGATATTCAGCTTGTTGGAGAAGCCGCTAAAGAAATTCAAGAAATTCCCGCCTCAGAAATTTTTGCTGTCAAACCACCAGACTATCTCGGTGTCACTCCCAAGCTAACTGTTAAGGTGGGTTCGGAGGTACTTGTGGGCGATAGTCTTTTTTATGATAAAAAGCGACCTGACATTAATTTTCCTTCGCCTGTTAGTGGAGAAGTGGTAGAAATAGTAAGAGGTGCCAAAAGAGTAGTCTTAGAAATACGAATCCTCGCTGATAAAGAGCAGAAGTCCAGTTCGGTTAGTCTGCCTTCTGATCTGACCCCGTCATCCATTAAAGAGGCTATTCTCAAAGGGAACCTTTGGTCTGTTTTTAAACAGCGACCTTTTGCTAAAATTGCTAGTCCAGAAGATCAACCTAAAGCAATTTTTGTTTCAACATTCAATTCGGCTCCGCTTGCTCCTGATCTAGATTTTGTGATATCTCAGGATCAGGCTGGTTTCGATAAGGGCTTAGAAGTTTTAAATATTCTTTCAGAAGGAAAATTGAATATTGGGAAGCATGCTGAGAGCTCGCTCTCTGTGAATGTTGGTGATGTTCATACATTCAGTGGTCCGCATCCGGCTGGCAATGTGGGTGTACAGATTCACCATATTTCCCCGGTAAGGCCAGGAGATTTGGTATGGCACCTTGATGCTCAGGATGTGATTTTACTTGGTAAGTTTTTTACAGATGGGCAATATCACCCGGAGCGAATAATAGCTTTGACTGGCTCAGAGGTCAAAGATCCAAAATATTTGAAATTGAAAATCGGGCAATCTTTGAAGCCCGTTTTTGAAGGCATTAGTGATGAAGATGTCAGGTATATTCAGGGAAATGTTCTCACCGGAGACACTTCTCACGCAGAAGATTTTCTGTCTTTTTATATCTCACAACTAACAGTAATTCCGGAAGGAGCCCATTCGGAATTTCTGGGATGGCTGTTGCCATCAACCTCAAAGCTTAGCCTTTCCAGAACGTTTTTCTCATGGCTTATGCCAAAGAAGAAGTACGATCTGGATACCAATACTCATGGCGAAGAAAGGGCTTTCGTGGTGTCTGGGCAATACGAGAAAGTATTGCCCATGAACATCATGCCAGTTCAACTATTAAAGTCAATTATGGCAAAAGATATTGAACGCATGGAGGCCTTGGGGATTCATGAACTTGCGGAAGAAGATCTGGCTCTTTGTGAGTTTGTATGTACTTCAAAGATCGATGTACAACAAATTTTAAGAGAGGGATTAGACCTGCTGGAAGAAGAAGGATAAAAATATAAACTGTATTACTAAGTGAAATTTATTCGTAATCTGTTGGATTCAGTGAAGCCTCAATTTGAAAAAGGGGGGAAGCTGGAAAAATGGCATCCGGCGTATGATGCCTTTGAAACTTTAATGTTTGTTCCGGATACTACTACCAAAAATGGCGTGCATGTTCGGGATGCTATGGACATGAAGCGTACAATGATGACGGTGATTTTTGCCATGATTCCATGTCTTCTTTTTGGGATGTGGAATGTAGGTCACCAGCATTATCTGGCTTTTGGAATGGAGACTACTCACCTCGATAAATTTATTTTCGGTGCCATCAAAGTTCTGCCCATCGTGGTGGTTTCTTACGCTGTCGGTCTGGGAGTTGAGTTTATTTTCGGTGTCATAAAGGGTCATCCAATCAGTGAAGGCTATTTAGTAACAGGTATGCTCATACCTTTGACAATGCCGGTAACCATTCCGTTATGGATGGTGGCTTTGGGTGCTGTCTTCTGTACTCTTTTGGGTAAGGAAATTTTCGGGGGTACCGGTTTTAACTTTATGAATCCTGCCCTTCTGGCAAGAGCTTTTCTGTTTTTTGCCTTCCCGGCCTTTATGTCTGGTGAAGTTTGGACGGATCTGTCCCCTGAGGCTGGTAAGACTGTAGTTGACGCCTACTCGGGTGCTACCAATCTTGCGGTATTTGATACAGATTACACTGCTATTCAATCTGTCTCAGATTTATTCTGGGGTTTTGAACAGGGCTCTATTGGAGAAACCTCGGTCTTTATGATTCTAATAGGGGCTGCATTTCTCATTATTAGTGGTGTAGGAAGCTGGAGAATTATTCTTTCGGTATTTCTTGGTGGTTATTTAATGGGTCTTTTAATGAATGCTCTTGCACCGGCAGATAACCTTAGTCACTCTATGCACATGCCGGCTTTAAACCATCTGCTCATTGGTAGTTTTGCGTTTGGTGCCGTTTTTATGGCGACGGACCCTGTTACCGCCGCTCATACTCAAAAGGGTAAATGGATTTATGGATTACTCATTGGAGCATTTACCGTGATTTTGCGAGTGTTTAATCCGGCGTATCCGGAAGGGATGATGCTGAGTATTTTATTATTCAATGTTTTTGCTCCGTTAATTGACCACATGGTGGTAGAGCAGCATATCAAAAAGAGATTGAAGCATGCATAATAACAGATATACATTTTTGTACGCCATTGGTATTTCTATCGTTACCGCTATTATCCTGGTGCTGACGTCTGAAAACCTGAAACCTTTGCAGGAAGCCAATGTAGCTCTCGATAATAAGAAGAACATTCTGAAATCTGTTCTCGTTAATTCAGAAGAGCGTGAAGTCGTTGAGTCTCAATACAATTCTTCGGTAGAAGAAATGGTTCTGAATAGTGCAGGTGAAATTCAGGAGAATCTTAACGTTGATGATGTGGACATGAAGAAAGAAGTGGCCAAAGAGCCCTCTGAGAGAAACCTTCCACTCTACGTTTATACTGCAGAGGATGGGAATAAGTCTTATGTGATTCCGCTGAGAGGTGTTGGCTTGTGGGGGCCGATCTGGGGCTATATTTCGGTGAAGGATGACTTTAATACGGTGAAGGGTGCATTCTTTGATCATAAAGGAGAAACACCAGGCTTAGGTGCTGAAATTGCTGAAACGCCTTTTCAACAACAGTTTGAAGGTAAAATGATCTATAACGATGAAGGAGAGTTTGTCTCTGTCAACGTTATGAAGGCAACTCAAAAGGCGGACATTGACTCTGAAAACAGAGTGGATGCGATTTCCGGAGGTACTATTACTTCGAACGGAGTGGATGAGATGATAGCTAATTGTGTGAAGCCCTACCTTACATATTTTGAAAAACTAAAATCAAACTAAAATGGCAGAAGTAGTAGAAAAAGAAAAGAAAGAGCCATTATTCTCCAAAAAGAATTTACAGGTTATTAAAGACCCTCTGGATGATAATAATCCGGTAACGGTTCAGGTTCTGGGTATTTGCTCCGCTTTGGCAGTTACGGTTCAGGTGAAGCCTGCATTAATCATGTCTTTAGGGGTGATTTTTGTGAGTGCTTTTTCGAATCTTATTGTGAGTATGCTGAGGAAGTCCATCCCAACTCGTGTAAGAATTATCGTTCAGCTAATTGTCGTAGCTACCTTGGTGACTATTGTTGATCAGGTGCTGAAAGCTTATATGTTTGACGTAAGTAAAAAGCTATCTGTTTTTGTGGGTCTGATTATTACTAACTGTATTATTATGGGACGCCTTGAAGCGTTTGCACTGGGTCAAAAACCATGGCCTGCTTTCCTCGATGGTGTGGGTAATGGAATCGGTTATGGTATCATTCTAGTGGCAGTTGCATTCTTCAGAGAGCTCTTTGGAGCAGGGTCAGTACTTGGTTTTAAGGTGATTCCTCAATGGTTCTATGATCATGGATATGTCAATAATGGACTGATGGTATTACCTCCTGCGGCCTTGTTCCTGATTGGTATTTACATCTGGGTGCAAAGAAGCAGAAATCAAAAACTTGTGAACGTTTCTTAAGAGTTAGCTATGGAACACTTATTAAGTCTTTTTATAAAGTCGATTTTCGTTGAAAATGCTGTTTTCGCATTCTTCCTGGGAATGTGCTCTTTTTTGGCGGTTTCTAAAAAAATCAAGACAGCCTTTGGTTTGGGTTTGGCGGTAGTATTTGTGATGCTATTAACCACTCCTTTGAACTATGTCATTTTAAAATACATGCTGGGAGAAGGAGCGTTAGCTTGGATTCACCCTTCACTTGCTGATGTAGACCTTACTTTCCTGTCTTTCATTCTGTTTATTTCTACTATTGCCGGTGCGGTTCAGTTGGTAGAAATGGTAGTAGAGAAGTTTGCTCCCTCTCTGTACAGTGCTTTGGGCATTTTCCTTCCCTTGATTACGGTGAACTGCTCCATCTTGGGAGCTTCCCTTTTCATGCAGGAGAGAGAGTATAACTTTGCTGAGACAGCTGTTTTCTCCTTAGGAACCGGCATAGGTTTCTTTCTGGCAATTGTATTGCTGGCGGCGATAAGAGAACGCTTGCAGTATTCTAAAGTGCCACCTGCACTTCAGGGCCTTGGTATCGCGATGATCGTAACTGGTTTGATGGCCATTGCATTCTTAAGTTTTTCAGGTATTAAATTGTAAATAAGCTATTTATGTTACCTATTCTTCTAAGTAGTATCGTTGTTTTTATTCTCGTTGTACTACTCTTTGTTTTCTTAATTATCACCGCAAAAGCAAAATTGCTTCCTCAGGATGATGTCAATATTGTGATCAATGGAGACAAAGAAAATGCCTTGACTGTGAAACCCGGAGATACGCTTCTCAATGTTTTAGGAGCCAATGATCTTTTCCTGGCCTCAGCCTGTGGTGGTGGCGGAACCTGTGCCATGTGCCGTTGTCAGGTTTTCAGCGGTGGCGGAGAGGCCTTGCCAACCGAAACAAACCACTTGAATAGAAGAGAGGTAGCTGATAATCAACGTTTGGCCTGTCAGGTCAAGGTGAAGGAGGATATGGAAATCAGGATTCCTGATGAAGTATTTGGTGTTAAAAAATGGGAATGCGAGGTGGTTTCTAATTATAACGTGGCCTCCTTTATTAAGGAGTTTGATGTGAAACTTCCTGAAGGAGAAACCTTAGATTTTGAAGCTGGTGGATATATTCAGATTGATGTACCGAAGACAACTGTTGAGTACAAAGACATTGACATTACTGCTCACCCCGAGTATCATGAAACTCCGGATAAGTTTAAAACCGAGTGGGATAAATTCAACCTTTGGCCTTTGAAAATGGTGAACGATGAGGAAGTTTTCAGAGCTTACTCAATGGCGAATCACCCGGCAGAGGGTAACAGAATCAAATTGACGATTCGTATTGCCACACCACCTTGGGATAGGGATAAGAATACCTGGATGGATGTAAATCCGGGAATTTGCTCCTCTTATATTTTTAGTAGAAAACCAGGCGATAAGGTTACTATTTCAGGCCCTTATGGTGAGTTCTTTATTAAAGAAACCGAAGCAGAAATGCTGTATATCGGTGGTGGTGCCGGTATGGCTCCGATGCGATCTCATTTGTTCCACCTATTTCATACTTTAAAAACCAAGCGTAAGGTTACTTTCTTCTATGGTGGTAGAACACGAAGAGAACTTTTCTATGTGAATGAGTTCAAGGAGATTGAGAAGCAGTTTCCAAACTTCAAGTTCTTTGTGGCTCTCGATAATCCACAACCAGAGGATAACTGGACTTTGAAAAAGGATATAAATGATCCCGAAGGTGACGGTTTTAAGGGTTTTGTTCACAATGTTGTGATTGATGAATACCTGAGCAAGCATGAGGCTCCTGAAGATATTGAACTGTATTTCTGCGGACCTCCAATGATGAACCAGTCTGTCATTAAAATGGCTGAGGATTGGGGTATACCTGATGAAAATGTCTCTTTTGACGACTTCGGTGGTTAAGGCCTTTTCCGTACTTTCCATATTTGTATGGTTATTTTCCTGTCATACTTCTGAAAATAAGTATGAACAGATTACTGGCCAGGCTCAGGGAACTACCTTCAAAATAATCTATTCTACCCCAGAAAAGGTTGATGTCTCTAATTCAATCGATAGTCTGTTTGAGGCCATTGATCAAAGTATGTCTTTGTGGGTGGAGGAGTCTCTTATTTCCCAAGTTAACTCCTCTTCGGATTCCATACCCGTTGATTCTCATTTTATAAACGTTTTTCTTAAGTCACAGGAATTATTTCACCAAAGCAAAGGGGCTTTTGACCCAACAGTGGGGCCTCTACTCAGTGCTTGGGGGCTGGCGAGAAAGAAAGATTTGCCGCTGCCTACAGAAACGAAAATTGATAGTTTGAAAGAGCTTATTGGTTTAAACCAATTTCAACTTAAGGGCAATATCCTTTACAAATCAAATACGAAAGCCGAAATTGATTTTAATGCCATCGCACAGGGTTACACCGTGGATGTTATTGCAGAGTACCTTGAATCGCTCAATGCCACTGATTATTTGATTGAAGTTGGCGGAGAATTGAGGTCTAAAGGGCATAATGCTACTGGGAACAGCTGGAAAGTGGGAATTGAAAAGCCTATTTTTAATTCTGGTGCCGAAACAAACGAGCTTCAGACTATAGTGAATCTTGATAATTCTGCTTTGGCCACTTCGGGTAGTTACAGGAAATTTGTTGAATTGGATGGAAAGAAATACAGCCACACCATAGATCCCAAAACCGGTAAGCCTGTTGATCATCAAATGCTGAGTGTTTCGGTTATAGCTGCTACTGCAATGGAGGCTGATGGTTATGCTACAATGTTTATGGTTCTTGGAGAAGAGAAGGCCATTGACTTTGCTCGAAAAAAGGGCTTATTGATTCAGTGTATTTCTGAAGAGAAAGGTGAACTGAGAGTGTCATATTCTCCCGGCTTTGAAGAAATTATGGCTGAGTGATAATTAACTGTTTTCACAGGCCTCACCTACAGTTCTTCCACAGGCTCCACACACAGCTCCTTCTTTTTGAAGCATAGGGTTATTATTAGCACAGGTGCCTTTGAATTCTCCGTTCTTAACAAATAGAAGTCTCACACTGAAAAGTAAGAATGCGAAGAGGACGACAGCTAGTGTTATGATGAGTAATTTCATGACCTAAATTTAGATATTTTATATGAACAAATCTTTAAAGCTTTGTCTTTTTCAGGGATTTGTTTAATTTGATTCAGCCTTACCAAGACAACAAGATTATGGAGACAAAAGTTGACGCAATTCTCAAAAATAAAGACCTGAAAGAGATAGTTCAGGTACAGCCTGAAACTACTGTTATTGAAGCATTAGAGATAATGGAACAGTATGGTGTAGGGGCGGTCTTGGTTATGGATGGTGAACGTCTTGCAGGCATTTTTACAGAAAGAGATTACGCAAGAAAAGGGATCATTAAAGGCCGTAAAGCTAAAAGCACTCCGATGACCGAAGTAATGACCGCAAACGTTTTTACTGTTCAGCCAGATGAGGGTATACGGGATTGTATGGGTAAAATGAACTCAAATGGCATACGTCACTTGCCTGTAATTGATAACGAAGGAATAGTAAAGGGTGTTTTGAGTATAAGGGATATTGTGACCGCACTTATTAAAGAGCAGCGTCAGCATATTAATTTTCTCGAAAATTACATTTCTGGCTCGATTGCCGGCTAAGGCGTTACGTATCTTTGCGTAAAGCTTTTATTATGAAGAAAACCTTATATATCGTTCGGCATGCTCATGCTGAAGATCTCGGGAATGTAAGAATGTTTAAAGATTTTGATCGTCGGCTGACATCAAAAGGAATTATGCAATCCGCAAAACTGGGTCAATACTTCAAAACTCAGAAAATATCTATCGACTTTTATTTGAGCAGTCCGGCTGTTCGTGCCTTTGAAACGGCTAAAGTTATTTTAGAGCAGTTTGGTAAAGACCAAAGCCTTATTCAAACCGATGAGAACTTATATGGAGGTGGTCCAAAAAGCTATTTGGCTGGAATTAATTCTATAAGTTCTGCCGTGTCTTCTGCGGCTATATTTGGCCATAATCCTGATATTACCTTTTTTGCTGAGTATCTAACCAGAGATGATATTCAGGGCTCTATGAAGAAAGCTTCTGTGATTCAATTGGAGTTCGAAGGGTTAGAATGGAACGAAATCTCAGGGAATACCGGTTCTTTGGTTAATCGAATTGATGTAGCTGATTTGAACTAGTCACATGAAAAAAAACAATATCTTTAAGATTGTCTTTATCGTTTTTGTAGCAATTGTTCTCTACTTCCTTTACGACATGAGCCGCCAAACCTCGGCTCCGTGGAATAAGGACAAACAACTGGAAAGAGCCCTCCCTGAATAGATTAGATTTTGATTTTTGCAATAACTGCGTAGTGATCTGAGGCAAATCTACCTTCCCAGGTATTTGATAAACTTGCGTGTTTTAAGACCTCAATATTGGGGGTGACAAAAATGTGGTCGATGTTGGTGTCTGGTTGCTCTTTTTCTTTAAAGCCGTTAAAAGTGTAGAAGGGGCCGTAATGTGGTTGCTTACTTATGTATTGAGTGTTAAAAAGCCCACCTTCGGTTATCATTTGAATCGTTTTTTTCTCTGGTGTACTGTTAAAGTCACCCATCAAAATAACCGGAAGGTCTTCTTTAATTTGGTTAATCTCCCTAATGAGAAGAGCTGAACTATTCTCTCTGGCCTTTACTCCCATATGATCATAATGGGTGTTTATTACCAGAATTTTCCGCCCGTCGTCTTTACTTTTTAACCAGGCAAAAGTAGCGATCCGGGGTAAGGCCGCGTCCCAGCTTTTGGAGGGTTCACCAGGTGTTTCTGATAACCAGAGAGTCTTCCAGTTCAATAGGTCAAATTTGTCTTTTCTAAAAAACAAAGGCGAGTACTCTCCTCCTTCTTTTCCGTCATCACGACCAACTCCTTTCCATTCAAATTCAGATAATTGATTTGCCAGATACTCGACCTGAACTTTAGTAGCCTCCTGAAGACCTACAAAATCAGCTTCATAATATTGAATGGTTTGAGCCACCAGATGTTTTCGGTTATCCCATTGATTTATACCGTCTCCGGGGTTATTGTACCGAATGTTGAAGGTCATGGCATTAAACTCTGATTGAGAAAATGCAGGTGCCGATAATAAGGTCAGCACGAAAGAGATGAGTCTTATGGACATAAAAAAAACCGTAATTTCAATTGAAATTACGGTTTGAATATTAAACCCCAAAAATTAATTTTTAAACAATTTCAAAAAATTGGTAAGTAACCAATTTTCCTCTGCTTTGAGAATGGAGTCCATCGTGCTATCAGCGAACTCTGTGACATGACTTATTTCGTCAATAATTCTCAAAACTTCTTTCTTTTCTTCAGTATCTCCTTTCAGCTCTTTCTTGATATCGTCCATTGTGCCTAAAATAGGCTCTATTTCTCTTCTTTTTCTTTCCTTGGCAATTTGACGAGCCACTTTCCAGATATCTTTCTCTGCTACGAAATACTCCTTTCTCTCTCCCGGCAACAATTGCTTGAAAATAAGTCCCCAACTCATAAGGTCACGCAGGTTCATGTTTACATTTCCACGCGAAATCTGTAACTCGGCCATGATCTGGTCGGCGTTTAGAGCCTGCGGAGAAAGTAACAGAAGGGCATGTATCTGCGACATGGTACGGTTAATCCCCCACTGTGTGGCAAGGGTACCCCATGTATGGATAAACTTATCCTTCGCTTCTTGTAATTCCATAGAATGGTTTGACTAATTCTTTTTGGTATGCACGTAAGATCAGAAACCAAATAAAGTCAGTCTTATTGAATTTTCAAAATTTTCTGAAAATATTTCTATAACTATAGAATGTTCGATAATTATCTAAATATCTACGATTTAGAGCTCGTTAGAGCATTTCTTCCTCATCTTCCGGCTGTATAGTTGCCGGGCTTACATATTTCTGGCGTGTGCTGTCTGAAGGTGGTGAGTAGGTCTCTCCTGGGCTGAAGATGCAATCTCCGGATACACGGATTCCTGCAGGTACATTGAACTTCGATTTCTTGTATTCAAGGTCTTCATCAGCATAAACTTTTTGCATGAACATTCCATAAGCAGGCAATGACATTCGGCTTCCTTGTCCCAAAGAAATGCTTCTAAAGTGAATTGCACGATCGTCAGCACCTGACCATACACCGGCAATGAGGTTTTCAGTGAGTCCCATGAACCAACCATCAGAGAAATTTGAGGTGGTACCGGTTTTACCTGCGACTTCGTTACCACTCAATACATCATAACTTGCCAGCCTCGCTGAAGTACCCCCGGGTAGTGTAGAACCTCGCATAAGGTGGATCATTTTATAAGCCGTTTCAGCACTCAAAACTTCTTTTTGATCCGGTAAAAACTCTCGGATGAGCTCTCCATGTTTGTCTTCAATTCTGGTTACAAACATCGGCTCGGTGTATTTGCCACCATTGGCAAAAACGGAATACCCTCCTAACATTTCATACAAAGAAACGTCACTTACACCGAGGCACAGAGACGGGCTATTGTCCAGCTCGCTTTTTATGCCTAATTGGTGAGCCATATTGATAACATTGATTGGCTTAAACTGCTTTATCAGTCTGGCACTTACACTGTTTACTGATTCTCCAAGTGCTTTTCTAAGCGTTAATGGTCTGTACGTATATTTACCATTTGAGTTTTTAGGAGTATAGGTTGTTCCTACAAGGCCGTCTTCGGCTCCAAAGGTGACAGGCTCATCTACTACCACTTCACAGGTAGAGAAACCATTATCAATGGCAGTCACATAAACGAACGGCTTGAATGTTGACCCTGGCTGACGTTTACTTTGCTCAACTTTGTCGTACTTAAAGTATTTGAAGTTGATATCACCTACCCAGGCCTTGATGTTTCCGTTTCGAGGATCCATGGCCATCATGCTCATGTGAAGGAATTTCTTGTAGTGGCGAAGGCTATCCATATGGGAGATGAGGGTGTCTTTTTCTACGTAATCACCACCCTCTAAAACCAGAATGGTCATCTCCTCTTTTTTCTCCATTTCGGCGAAAATCTTATCATCATCATCGCCAAACTTCTTTTTAAGCTCGCGGTAGACGGCGGTTCTTTTTGCTACGCGTTCAATAAATCCCGGAATCTCCTCATATCCACCAGCAGAGGTCTCGGAGTTTCTACGCTGTACCCAAGGGTTGCGGCCTTTCCAGTGTTCATAGAATATTTTTTGCTGGTTTACCATATGATCATGAACGGCTTCTTCAGCATAAGCCTGCATTCTTGAATCTATCGTTGTGTAGAACTTGAATCCTTTGTTATAGATATCTTCAGGCTCGTAGCCGTACTTTGTAATCTCCTTTTTGGCCCAAGCTTTCAGGAACTCACGGAAATGTGGTGCAGGTCCGTTATTTTGAGATTCAGGGGAATAATTCAGTACAATATCTTCTTCTTTGAGTTGGTCAAACTCATCTTTGCTCAGTTTTCCGTAACGCACCATTTGAGAAAGCACAATGTTTCTTCTTGGTTTGGCATATTGCGGTCTGAATTTCGGATTAAAACGAGAGGGATTCTGGATCATCCCTACCAAAAGAGCGGCCTCGTTAGTATTTAACTCAGAAGGGCTTTTCTGGAAATACGTTTTACATGCTGATTTTATACCATGGGCACCTGAGCTGAACTCAATGGTGTCAAGGTACATTTTCATGATCTCAGGCTTGGTGTATCTTCTTTCTAATTTTACGGCTGTAATCCATTCTTTTGTTTTGATAATCAAAGTACGGACAACAGGTATATCGTAAAGAAAACTTTCAAAGGAATCGTCCCTTCTTAGTCTGAATAAGTTTTTAGCCAACTGTTGAGAAATAGTACTACCTCCACCGGAAGGATTTAACGTGGCAAGGCCGGTAAAAACTCTGATCATGGATCGGGCATCAATGCCACCGTGCTTTGTAAAACGAACGTCTTCTGTGGCAATAAGGGCGTCAATCAGTTTGGGAGAAAGTTCCTCAAAGTCTGCCGGGCTTCTGTTTTCATAAAAGAATTTACCCAGCACCACACCGTCGGAAGATATTACTTCTGAAGCAATTTCACTCTTCGGATTGTCCAGATCTTCGACACTCGGCATTTTTCCGAAAAGCCATAGAAAGTTAAAATTAACTGCTGCCAGATATAGAACAAAAAGGGCTATTCCTCCAAAAAAAGAAACATAAAGGAAATTGATAAGCTTTTTAAACTTACCCTTGGCCAGAAAGCCCATTTGAGGAAATTTCATACAGGAAAACAGGTTTTTGTGATTCTCAAATTTAAAAGTTTATGGCTTATAACGCTTTAGGTTTAACGTAAATTTCAATCACCAGGTCTTTAGTGTAACGCATAGCGGGGCATAGCACTGACTTTCTGATCCGTGAATTCATTTTCAAGATATTTGAAATGTGCTGCCATGGCTATCATAGCAGCATTGTCAGTACAGTATTGAAATTGAGGAATAAAGACTTCCAGATCCTCTTTCTCAGCCAGTTTTTGAATCTCATTTCTCAGGCCTGAGTTCACGGCTACTCCACCAGCTATGGCTATTTGTTTGACTTTATATTGACGTGTAGCTTTTCGAAGTTTTTGTAAAAGCATGGTAATTAGCGTTTGCTGAAAGCTGGCACAAATGTCGGCCATGTTATTGTCAATGAAATCGGGATCCTCATTGACCCTCTTTTGAAGAAAATACAACAGAGCTGTTTTGATTCCGGAGAAAGAATAGGAAAATCCGGGCATTTCCGAAATCGGAAACTCAAAGGCTTCAGGATTACCTTCACTTGCGTATTTATCTATCATTGGGCCTCCGGGGTAGGGTAGACCTAACATCTTGGCAGCTTTGTCAAAAGCTTCGCCCACGGCGTCGTCTTTGGTTTCGCCAATGATCTCCATTTTTAGAGGACTTTTCACTAAGACCAATTGGGTATGGCCGCCACTAACAGTAAGGCAAATGAAAGGGAACTGTGGCTTTGGCTCATCAATAAAATGTGCCAGAATATGGGCCTGCATATGATTAACCTCAATAAGCGGAATATTTAAAGCAAGGGCAAATGACTTGGCAAAAGAGGTGCCTACAAGAAGAGAACCTAATAATCCGGGACCACGTGTAAAAGCTACCGCAGCGACATCATTTTTTGTTACCTTTGCTTGTTTTAAGGCAGTTTCCACAACAGGCAAAATATGCTGCTGATGGGCTCTGCTGGCCAGCTCAGGAACTACTCCACCATATTTTTCGTGGATAACCTGAGTAGAAACAATGTTAGATTTTACCTCACCGTTAATAATGACAGACGCTGAGGTTTCATCACAAGAAGATTCAATGGCCAGAATGACTTGATTTTGTAGCATATCGGCTGCAAAAGTAGAAAGAAGAAGGCAGATAATAAATTTGAAAAGAGGGCTTAAAATAGGATTCAGGACTTTCATTATCCTTCTCTTTGTTCTGGCTGGTTTGGCCGGATTGCTTTTCTATGCCCTTCAGTGGTCAGAGTTTCAGACATCTTTGGGCCAGAAATCGGCTAAATGGCTTTCTGATAAATTAGGCTCTACTGTAACTGTAGGTAATGTTACAATTAGCTGGCTGGATGAAATCAGACTTGAGGATGTCAATGTCAAAGACCTTAAAGGTCGAGATATGATTTTCGTTCGCGAAATCTACATTAACACTAAGTCTAACTTTAAATTCAGAAAGGAGAAGATACTCGATTTTGATAATAATCTTGATTATGTGATGCTCAAAGAGCCCGATGTAAAACTGTATCGTGAGGATAACGGTCAGCTAAACATGGATGAGTGGATCAGGAAAATCGGCAGCACTTTCAGAGGAAAGAATCCTAAAAAGGCTCCACCTGCTTTTTCGATTGATGAGGCAATTATTGAGCAAGGGACTTTTGAGTTTATTGATCCGGGGAAAGAGCGGTTTCCCGAAGAGCTTTTTGACTACACCAACTTTAAAATTGATAACCTTTCGGGTCGCCTGAAAGACTTCTACGTTCATAGTGACACAGTCCGGTTTAACGGTTCTGGTATTAAAGGCGTTAATAAGCGAAGTGATCTGAGGATAAAGAAAATTGACACGGACTTTTTGTATACCCGAAACTTGATAGAGCTAGCTAACCTGGATGCCCACTTTAATAATTCTGTCGTCGGGAACTACCTTTCTTTGCAATTTGATAAACCTTCTGACCTGAACGATTTGAACAATAAGGTCGATCTAAAGGCAGTATTAAGAAATGCATCGCTTGATGCTCAGGATTTAGGTCGTTTTTCGACAACAATGTATCAATACGATGAAACTTATCGTATAGATGGTGACTTGGTGGGCAAAGTCAAAGACCTTTATTTTGATAATACCAATCTTAGATTTGGTAAGGGAAGTTACATTGTTGGTAAAGGAAACTTTAAAGGCTTGCCGGATGTCAAAACCACAATTTATCATCTGGACCTTCAAGATTCCAGAATTTTGGCCCCGGATAGTCGACAGTATGCCGGTGATAAAAATTATAAACTGTATGTTGAACAATTTAAACAGGTTGACTTCAAAGGTCTTTTCAAAGGAACAGGGGACAACTTCTTTACAGAAGGCGAGATTATTTCCTCAGGTATAGGAAAAATAAAGGGTAAGATGACTTTCGAAATTGAGCCCAAATCTAAGTTACCGATGTACAATGCTGACTTGTCAACTACCGATCTTGATCTGGCAAAATTGACAGGAAACAAGTCTCTTCAAAAAATAACCTTCAACGGAAAACTAAGAGGCTCAGGCATTGCTGTGGAAACTGCTTCCTTTGACTTAAATGGTAATATTGCTAAGGTTTGGCTTGATCGGTATGAATATCGGAATATTGATGTCGACGGCCTCATTCGAAATAAGGTATTTAAGGGTAACGTCGAAATCAATGATCCGAATATTGTCGCTGAGGTATCGGGCACGGTAGATTTTAATCAGGCTCAGACCGATTATCGCATTCAGGGTCAGTTAAGGAATGCGAATCTGAAGCCAATGGGCTATGTGGATGATGATGTACGTTTAGAGACCAATTTTAATTTCAATTTCAAAGGAAATAAGTTGGATGATTGGGTTGGTCAGGCTGCTTTCAATAATGTCTATGCTTACACCGATGAACGAAATCTGGTTTTGGATAACCTGAGATTTATTAGTCTGGAGGCCAACGGTACCCGACAAATGGGATTACGTTCTGAGTTTTTTGATGCTGATATCAAAGGTAGTTTTTTGCCTACCGAGCTTATTCAGGATGTTGTTCAACTCAAAAATGAATACGGCCTATTTTTTACAGGTACTGAGAATCAAAGGAAGGATTATTATGCTGCAAAAAAACTGGATTCTCTCAGCCGAAACTACAGTGCAGATTACGAGCTAAAGCTTAAGAACACCGACGATTTCTTTGCTTTTGTTAGTCCTGAACTTTCGATTTCAAAAGGTTCCGTGGTAAGTGGTCAAATCAGAATAAGGTCTACCTCACAGTTCACGATGTATGCTTATGCAGATACTGTGATTTATGACGGAAACACTTTCTTTGAAAATGAGTTGGACTTCTTCTCATCAAAGGGTTGGCTCTCTCCCAAAGTTCTGACCTCTTTGATTATCAATTCTAAAAATCAAAAGCTGGCCAATAATGTTGAGACCGAGCGGATAGAAGTAAATGCTGCCTGGGGTGATGGGGGACAGATTGATTTTGATGGTGGAATCCGCCAAAAAAATACTAAAAACCGGGCTCAGCTATTCGGTAATGTGAAGTTTGGAAGAGACGGTTTCGCGGTAAAAATTAATCCAAGGAACAGCCTTGTTGATTTGCTAGACTACCAATGGAAGTTTGACCGTCAAAACCAGATCACAATTCAGGGCAAGGAAATTCAGTTTGAAGATTTCAGAATCTCTAACGGAGAACAAAGCCTTGCTTTAAGCGGTTTTATTTCTCCTGATCCTACAAAACAATTATTCGCGGCCATTAACCATTTTGATTTGAGGGCCTTGCAGCCCCTTGCGGCTTTGCAAATTGAGGGTATTGCCGATGGTGATGTTTCCATCAGCAATTATTACTCAAAACCAATTTTGCTCAGCAATGTGATTATCACGGAGTTCATTTATAAAAATATTCTGGTAGGTGATGCCAGTGCGGTTATTGACTGGGACAATCAGTTAAGTAAAGTCAAGGTTGATTCAGAAGTTGACCGGTTAGGCGTTAGAATTATGGATGTTACCGGTACCTATGACCCGAGTATAGACCAGGGAGTAAAACTCAAAGCCACTCTTGATGATGCCAATCTTGAGATTATTGGTGCTTTTGTAGACAATATTTTCTCCGATTTAAAAGGTTATGCAAACGGAGAGTTGAATATCACGGGTAACCCAAGGGATTTGATACCTAGAGGTGAAGTAGCACTGACCAATGGTCAATTAAAGATCAATGCCACAGGAGGGTATCTTTACTTTAACGATACTATTTTGTTTACCGAGGAAGGTTTTGTAGCAAAGCCCGGAGGTTTTAAAGTTTATGATGCCAGAGTCAATGGAAATGAAGCCTATTTAACCGGTGGAATTTTCAACGGAGGGAATGGTAACTTCATGATGGGCCTTCATGGTTACATGAAAGACCCCGATGGTTTTCTGCTCTATAATACGACATCTGAAGACAGCGATACATTTTATGGTTCTGCTTATGCCACAGGGGACATTCACCTTACCGGAACCTTTACCAATGTAGTAATCACGGCCAACCTTGAAAGTAAGCGTGGAACAAAAATTACGATTCCGTTGGATGGTGAGGCCAGTGTCAACACCAACAAAGAGGCGATTCCTTTTGCTGCTAAACCTGTAGAGGATGATGAGCAATCGGAGAAAGATAAAAATGAGTTAACACGTAAGCAGCTGGGTGGTATTAAAATGACTTTTAACCTGAACCTAAATCCTGAAGCAGAGTGTGAAATTATTCTGGACAGAAGAAATAATGATCAGATTAATGCCAGAGGAAATGGACGCCTAATCATTGATTATGATACGAGAAACGATGATTTTACAATGAGTGGGCCCTATACGGTTACCTCAGGAACTTATGATTTTAGTTTTCAAAACCTGGCCTCACTAAGAAAATTCAACATTCGCAATGGTAGTAGGATTTCTTGGTCCGGTGACCCATATCGGGCAGATTTGGATATGAAAGCCGGTTATACAGCCAATGTGAATATGAGTTCTATCTGGAGCAGAACCTCTGGCGGAAATGATGTGGACAACACTCGTTACCCAATGGATGTTTTGGTAAATATTACCGGAGATCTGGAAACGCCGGATATTACCTATGAACTGGATTTTGACCTTGCTCAAATTCCCAATCGTCACCATTCAGATGTCTATGCTTTTCAGCAGAAACTCAATGATGATGAACAGTTTTTAAGTCGTAACGTAAGTTTTGTGATTGCGTTGAATAGTCTCTATGATGAGTCAAATGCTGTTCAGGTTTTGCAGGATCAGTTTTTGGTTGAAAATATCAGCAGCATGCTCTCTAATCAGATTGGAAACCTGGCGAATAAACTCGATCCGAATCTGGAGGTTGGAGTACTATTGGGAGATTTCAGACAAAGTCTATTGAATAATCTTCAGTTAAATTTCTCCTATCGTTTCCTCAATAACCGGGCAAAAATCAGTGGAAGAAGTTCTTATTCAAACGGTCTCTATGATAATGTAACAACGGTTAGCCAGGGGCAATTGACCGTAGGCGGCGAGCTTGAATATCTACTTTCAGAAGACGGAATGTGGAGGTTACGAGTTCATTCCAGAAGTGTACCCAGTTCTAACTACTCATTAAGTCTTGGAACTGCCGGAGGGGGTAATGTTATGGTGTCCGGAGCAAGTATTTTGTTTTCCAGAAACTTCAACAGGTTCCCGCTTGGTGTAGCAAGAAAAGAAGAAGAAGAAAAGGCGACCGTTTCTGAGGATGTCTCCATGGCCGATTAGACATTCCACCAATGGGTGAACTTGAAAACAATAGCCCTGTTTCTTACTCTGAAATCATTGGCAAAATAGTTATCGGTGTATACAATGAACAGGTCAGACGCTGGCTTATATCGCCATTGTAATCTTGCATTCAGATTCACGTTATTGTCTTGCTGATTGTATTGTAGAAAATTGGTGAAAAACAGCTTATTTGACAGCGTTACATCTAACCTTGGCCCGACAAGCCAAATGTTATGCTCTGAGTTCTTGAGACTTTCCGGCAATAGAGAATTCTCACCAAAGGCAATCCGGTTATAGTTTGCTCTCATTAAAATGGCTACATACGGTTGGAAACGATAGCCCATTTCTGCTTCAAGTCGCAATCTGTTTCCCTGAGCATAATAGCCGCCCATTCTGGAGCTGAAAGCGTAGGTGAATAGGCTTTGAGGTTTTGAATCAAAATTAAAGCCGTACGCTCTCCAGCGGTGCTCGGTGTTTGCCTCAATTTCAGCTCCCGAGAAATTAGTCGGGTCAAAACTATTCTGAAGTTTTACGTAATCCCGGGCTGTCCAGATACGGAGCTCGCTGCGGTCTTTGAAGGTGATACCGTAATCTAAGAAATGAAGATATTCAAATGTTTTCTGGTTTGCCCTACTGAGGTACTGACGAATCATAAGACCGGGGCCGTGACTTAAAACAGGTCCGCTTTTAGGGAAGAAAAGGTACTCAATTCTTGGATTAATGAGTAAGTAATCCTGTCGCTGAACATAGCCAACTTCATTTGCCTGAACCCCTTTGCCTACACTTTCAATCTGAATTTCTGATCTGAGGTGACGAGTGTTCCGTTGAATGTTTCCGGCAAGAATGGTATTGTCCTCGAGCTGAACGGGAGAAAAGGTTTTGATGAAAAAAGTTTTCCCCTGCCACTGATTATCCTCCGAGGCCAGGTTAAACTCCAAACCGACAGTTCTGTTAAAATCTGAAACAGGATTTTCAATTTCTTCGGGGTTCTCGCCAACCCGGTCGCGGTTTACAAAAATCGCATTGATATAAGACCGTTTAAAGACTTGACGCTGTACCGAAAACACATTATAAAAAGAGCCCGGAGCGTTTTCTGAGTTTTCGCCAGACTGAATACTCATAGCCCCTACACGCCAGTTTTGGTTAATTTTTCCGCTTAGTTTGCCTCCATAGAAAATAGGGGCGTCAAGGCCTATACGACGTGAGAAGAATGGCCTGATACCATTATAGCCGAAATTATTGAAGATGTCTCCGTTTTCAAGAAAGAACTGTCGGCGTTCAGGGAAAAATAGCTCGAAACGGTCAAGGTTGGTTACCTGAACATCAACGTCTACCTGTGAAAAATCGGGGTTAACCGTTAGATCAAGATTCAAAGAAGAGGTGAGGCCTACCTTAGCATCAAAACCAATATTTTTTGTGAATTCGGGATTGAGACCATCTTCATGGTTTTTTGCTCTTCCAACATTAATGTAAGGAATTAACGAAACATTGAGGCCGGGTTTTGGCGGTGGTGTATCCCATACAAGATTCCCGGTGTATGCCAGTGATGCCGTTGGGAATTGACGTGGTATCGGAGCCCAGGATGATTTCTCCGTTGATTTTAAATCATTTCTACTGAAATTGATACCCCAGCTAAGAATATCATTTTTATAGCGTATGGTCTTAAACGGAATGGCGGCCTCCCAGTACCAAACCTCATCAGAGTAGCTAACTTCTGACTCCCATTTGTTATCCCAACTGACGTCAATACGAGAGCCGTTTGACATAAGCCCGTCCCACTGACCACCCCGGGCATTGGAGCCAAATGAAAACCCTGTTGTGAGGTCGTTAAAGGTGTCCAAAAAAAGTAGATCGTTGTCGTTTTTAGAAAACATGAAGTCTCTTCTCATGGACTCCACCATACTTGGTCCATTTATGGTGTCATGATTGACAAAAAGGACATAGATATTCTTTTCATCATAGCAAAGTTTCACTTCAGTTTTGACCGCTGCAAAGCTCGTGTCCATGGGCAGCACCTGAAAAAAGTCTTTTGCAGCAATTGCATCTTTCCAAGCTTTTTCTTCTGGTTTCCCATCCACTTTGATTTCAGAGGACGCTCTTTTGATGTGGTAATTATAGCCGTTATTAGGCTTTTGAGAATAAGCTAAGTGACTTATAAATAGAAGGAAAGCAATAAGTGTTTTGGTCTGCATTCAGTAAAGTGGTTATCAAAAGGTATTTCCTGAATGCAAAAATACCTCTTTGCATTTTTCTTATAGAAAAGCAAAGAGGTACTTATATCGACAATAAAATGGGGTTGATCTATTAAGCCCCGGTATACTTTCAGTTAAATTCTAACTACTTCTGCGTTTGTTAATGATGCCGTTTCCAGAATTTCTTTGGCATACTTTAAATTCCCCGTTGGAGCCATCAGGTATAAACGACTATTCTTAATTTTTGCCAGTTCGTTCAGTAAGGTCAACTTAGTGATGGAGTTCTGGCTATCAAGAGCCTTAAGGGTTACTTCAAAGAAACACTTTTTAGAGTAACTAACGCCTGTTACATCCGGTGTAAACTTTTGCTGGTCAGCTGCTCTTTCATAAGCAAATGGCTGATCGTAGCCTTCTATGTCCGCTTTGATATTATCAAATCCGTTTTTTTGAGCCCAGGCAATCGTTTTTTCAATGTGTTTGGTTTTGTCCATCTGAAAATTGGTTCTTTGAGTATTAGAGGTTCTTATTTTGCTCTATTTGAAGTCGAAAGCTACAAAGTTAGAAAAACTCTACCCCTTAAGCAAAAAGAGTCCACATGACATCTTGGTAAAATGCCATTCCTTTATGAAGGAGTACAAGTAAAAATACAATTGAAAAGCTTTATTCAGTCTATCTGGAAAAGCCCTCCTTTATTTAGTTCTATTTTCGAAGCCACCAGCCAAGCCATAAACCTACCAGTCCCCATGACATCACTGCATCTACTAGGTCCATCTTGGTTGGGGTCTCATACCAGATTGAGTTTAGGTAAGGGAAATTAAGATAACCAATAATTCCTACCGCAAGAGACGAGAATAGAGCAGTTTGAAAACTTGGATTGCCCATTTTAAGGAGTATCCAGGCCATCAGTCCGCCGGCAATAATGTCGATAAGGAAACCACGGATGAGGTTGAACCCCATAGTATTGGTCATTTCTTTATGGAAATAAACCTGAGCCCAAGGTTTACCCATGGCTTCTTCCATGGCCTCCATTTCATTTTCGCCAGGAGCGGCATTGGGCAAAAAGTAAAAACCTTCTTCCAGATTTTCATCCAGAAACTCAAGGATTTTATCCTGATTAGGGCTGTACTGTTGGGTATCAGTGTGGATGTTTACGATGGCAAAAGAGATAAACTGCCAGATAAAAAGTATCAGGCCGCTTACAAGGGCCGCAATAATTAGTTTTTTCATAAGAGCTAAGGGTTTAATTTGATACTTAATTTTGCCAAAAAGGTTGATAAATCAATGAATATCAATGCTTTTAGTTAAAAAATATTCAGATTTGAAATCCGCTTACCGATATCTTTATAATCTCAATACACTCCATAAGCTGTTCCTTAGTCATTACCAGCGGAGGTGCAAAACGAATTTTGTTACCGTGTGTTGGTTTGGCAAGCAAGCCGTTATCCCTGAGTTTGAGACATATCTCCCAAGCAAGAGGAGAATCTTCGTCGGTATTGATCTCAATAGCATTCAACAGGCCTTTTCCCCGAACAAGTCGAACAAGTTTTGAATTGTCAACTAACTTTTGAATTTCATTTCTGAAGATTATACCTAGACTTTCTGCATTTTCTGCCAGTTTTTCATCAAGAACCACCTGAAGTGCTTCACGGGCTACAACACAGGCCAGTGGATTCCCTCCAAAAGTAGAGCCATGTTCTCCGGGTTTTATGCTGAGCATGATTTCGTTATCTGCCAGTACTGCTGAAACCGGTAAGACTCCACCAGAGAGAGCCTTGCCCAAAATCAAAATATCAGGTTTTATGTTTTCATGATCAATGCAAAGCATTTTCCCGGTTCGGGCAATTCCTGTTTGTATTTCGTCAGCGACAAATAAAACATTAGCATTTTTGCACAATTCCCTTGCTTTCGAAAGATAGCCTTCTTCCGGTACCATCACACCAGCCTCACCCTGAATTGGTTCGACTACAAACCCCGCGATAAAAGGATCTTCCAGTATGATATCTTCAAGTGCCTGAAGGTTGTTATAAGGTATTACCTGAAAGCCGGGCATATAAGGTCCGAAACCTTTTCGACTCATGGGATCTGTGGAAGCCGAGATAACCGATAGGGTACGCCCATGAAAATTATCACTGGCAAAAACGATTTTAGCTTTCCCCTCAGGAACTCCCTTTTTTTCATAGGCCCATTTCCGGCAAAGCTTCAAAGCCGTTTCCACGGCTTCCACTCCACTATTCATCATTAAGGCTTTGTCAAAACCAAAAAGGCTGGTGATATATTTTTCAAAACTCCCGAGCTCTGAGTTATAAAATGCACGGGAAGTTAACGTGAGTTTTTCAGCCTGTGATTTTAAAGCATTGATGATTCTTGGGTGACAATGCCCCTGATTTACCGCAGAATAAGCCGAGAGGAAGTCATAGTATCGTTTGCCCTCCACATCCCAGACATAAACGCCCTCACCACGCTCCAGCACTACCGGTAAAGGATGGTAATTATGAGCTCCATAGCGGTCTTCAAGGTCGATACAGCTTTGTGTCTTAGGTGTTAGTGTTTCGGTCATGGTTTGTTGATGTTTTTGTTCAATTGAAAGAAGTGTAAGGTAAAATAACGGTTTTATTTTTGATTTGAGAAAACCTCAGGTAAGGCAACAATCAAGATAGCCTTAGCTTGGTTAATCAATTAAAAAAATGGTAACTCGGAAGATTCGTTCACAGGCTTCGATTTGCGTAAATTGCGGCCTGTATGAAAAAGAACATTTATTTTGATAATGCGGCCACCACACCGCTTGATCCGGAAGTGCTTGAGGCCATGATGCCCTATTTTACCGATATTTATGGTAATGGTTCATCAATACATACTTTAGGCAGGCAAGCCAAAGCGGCTGTAGAAAACGCCCGTAAAAAAGTGGCTGAGCTACTCCATACTTCGCCGTCAGAAATTTTCTTTACCTCTGGTGGAACAGAAGCAAATAATACGGTAATCAGAGGCTGCGTGGAGAGCCTCGATGTAAAAACTGTCGTTTCTTCGCCAATCGAACATCATGCCATTCTTCATCCTTTGGAGTATTTGCAAAAGCAAAACGGTCTTGATTTTCGATTAGTCAACCTGAAAGAAAATGCTGAGGTAGATCTGGAAAGTCTTGAACAAAAGTTGGAGAATTCTTCAAAGGCTTTGGTGACTTTAATGCATGGCAATAATGAAATCGGCAACCTGCTTGATCTTAATGCTGTAAGTGAAATTTGCAGAAAGTATGGTGCTATTTTTCATTCTGATACAGTTCAAACGGTCGGGAAATTTCCTATCAATTTACAGGAGTTGGATATTGATTTTATTTCAGGATCAGCACATAAATTTCATGGGCCAAAAGGTGTCGGTTTTTTATACATTAACAGCAATAACCGGATAAATCCATTTATTCATGGTGGTGCTCAGGAGAGAAATATGCGTGGCGGAACCGAGAATGTTGCTGGCCTGGTTGGTTTGGCTAAGGCCCTGGAGGTTGCAATTGCGAAACAGGAGAAACGTCAGGCTTACCTTAAAGATTTAAAACTCTACCTCAAAGCCGAATTGGAAAAGGTCATTCCGGGAGTGAGCTTCAATGGAGCCTCAGGTGATTTGGAAAACAGCCTGTATCATTTACTCAATGTGAGTTTCCCGGAGCATCCTGATAATCAGATGCTGCTTTTCAGTCTTGACATCGAAGGAATTTGTGTTTCAGGTGGCTCTGCTTGTAGTAGCGGTACCGATATCGGCTCACATGTTTTAAATGCTTTGCAAGTGCCTGAAGAAAGGGCAAATGTTCGTTTCTCTTTTGCAGAGCAAAACACCAAGGAAGAAATTGACACCGTCGTGGGTATTCTGAAAAGAATATTAAATCCTTGATTGAATATGTTGTTGCCCGGCACGTTTTCCAGGAGAATAAAATAACCTATGTCAGAAATAAAAGGAATATTAAAATATCTTAAGTCCATCCTCAACCCCGAGAAAATTACTGAGGTGAAGATTCTTGACCCCGTGTCCCCGTCTCGCTTAGATAAGCAGATGGAGAGTATCGTAAAATCTCCTTTGCTAAGCCGTGATTTAAGTTGGCTCACCTTCAATCAAAGAGTACTGGATCAGGTCAAAAGGCCCGAGCTTTCAATTTTTGAAAAGCTCAAATTTATGGCAATTACCGCCTCAAATCTTGATGAGTTCTTCACTGTTCGAGTGGGGAGCTTGTATAACTATATCGATTACGGTAAAAAGCGGGTTGATTATTCCGGACTTCTGGAAAATCAGTTTAGAAAAAAGTTGCTGACGGAAATCAACGCTTTTTTTGAGGAAAGAAATAAGATTTTCAGAGAGGATTTATTCCCTCAATTCAGAGCCAACGGTTTTTCAATTGTTGAGTTTGACGACCTTGATAAAAGCCAGAAAAGGGAGGCCAGCGATTTCTTTGACCAGACGGTCTTTCCCATGCTTACGCCAATGGTTTATGATCAAACACACGCATTTCCGGTGCTGCTGGCAAAAAACCTGATTTTAGGAGTAGTTACACGCTCAAAGAAAAGCTTTGTGAATAGTGAAGACGAAAGCAATCGCAAGCTTTCATTTATTCAAATACCGAGTAACCTTCCCCGTTTCTATGCTTTTGAGCAGGATGACCTCATAGTCTTTTTGCCCATTGAACGCATCATAATGCAAAATGTGCAGAAGCTTTACCGTAATGTTAAAATTGAATCGGTAGACCTTTTCAGAATACTTAGAAATGCGGACTTTACCCTTGAAGAAAGCGATGATATGGAGGCTGATTTCGTTGATGAAATCAAGCAAAAAATTAAAGAGCGGAAAGTAGGAAGGCTTGTAAGTATGGTTATTGAAGACGAGCCTTCAGACTGGATGATGCGGATATTGAAGAAGAAGTGGGAGATAGATGACTACAATATTTTTGTCAATAAAGAGCTAATTGATTACACGCGACTTTGGCAAATTATCAAACACCCTGAGTTCAAAGATGAAATGACTCCGGTTCGCTCAGCGGTACCACCATTGAATTTTGACCGGGAAAAACAACAACATATTTTCAAATCGTTGAAAGAACAGGATGTTTTGCTGCATCATCCCTTCAACAATTTTGAGCCGGTTTTGCAGCTTATAGAGCAGGCTGCGGAGGATCCTCAGGTTTTGTCCATAAAACTCACTATTTACAGACTGGCCGAAAACTCAAGAATAACAGAAGCACTTCTTCGTGCCGTTGAAAAAGGAAAACACGTCTCGGCTCTTTTTGAAATCAAAGCTCGTTTTGATGAAGAGAACAATATAAAAGAGGCCGAGAAGCTTCAAAAGGCGGGCTGTTTTGTTATCTACGGAATTGGTGGTGTGAAAACGCACACCAAACTCATGCTCATTGTGCGTAAAGAGGGAGATAAAGTGGTTCAGTATGCTCATATGGCCTCTGGAAACTATAATGAAGATACAGCCAAGCTATATACGGATATCGGGATTTTGACCACCAAACCTGGATACACCAAGGATATCTCAGAGTTTTTCAATGTAATTACCGGGCACTCAGAGCCTCAGAACTATCAATACCTCATTACTTCTCCACGAGACATGCGGGCCAGTGTAATAGAGCTGATCAGAAATGAAGCTGCTAATGCAAAGGCGGGTAAACCTTCCGGAATTTGCATCAAAGTAAATTCTCTGGAGGACAAAGAAACCATAGAAGAACTTTACGAGGCCTCAAAGGCGGGAGTGAAAATTGAATTGATCGTTCGTGGTATTTGCTGTCTCAGACCGGGGAGAGTAGGCCTGAGTGAGAATATAAGGGTTCGTTCATTGGTTGGCCATTACCTTGAACATTCCAGAATTTTCTATTTCCATAATGGTGGCTCGCCAAAAGTTTATGGAAGTAGTGCTGATATCATGGTTCGTAGTTTTGATCGTCGCATCGAGTCTATTTTTGAGATCGTAGATGATTTCCTGAAAAAACAAATGATACTTATCCTCAGGTACAATTTGTTGGATAATGTCAATGCCTATGAATTACATCAGTCTGGCGAATATGAAAAGTTATCTTTTGATAACAAACCTTTTGATATTCATAAGGTCTTTTTTGATGTCAAAGACACAGAAGTTGCCGAAGCTACACTGGACGATTTCTTTGAATTTCAGGAGGCCGGAAGAGAGGAGGAGGAAGCATCAAATAGAAACGCCTAAAGCAAATCCGCCGAAAAAGTTTTGGCCGCCGCCATCGGTTCGTTCATAAAAGACGAGTCCTTTTCTATTAACCCGTGGGTTGACGCTAATTCGGGCAAATATCACTGTTGGTTTCGGAGGGATGTCTATTAATAGCTGCTGTCTGATTCCCAGAAAGGCGTTGATGTAACCGCGATTGTCGTTTTTATAAAAAATGTGAGAATAGCCCGGCCCGGTTTCAATGAAAGTTTCAAACTTAAATCTTGGAGGGAATGTATTGAGAGGCCTGAAGAAGTCTTTCAATAGTTTCGGGAGCATAAAAACATAGGAAGCCTGAACGGGTATCGAAATGCCTTTCGGACTATTTCTTTTTGCAGGTAAAAAACCCACACCTATTCGGGTGGTGTAGAAATGTTTTTGCCTTCGTACAATTGCATTTTCATAATTGATTGACATCACGGGGCTAATACCAAAACCTTCAGCAATTATCGCAGATTGGTATCTTGTGCGGTACTCAATCTGGGAAAATGAAGATTGAGCCATGGCCAATAAAACTGCACAAAGAAGATATTTCTTCAGGTGGGTCTTCAATTAGAAAAGCGAATTATTAGTATTTAAGCACGTAAAAACAACGCAAATTAGACGTTCTAGATCAAAATTCACTTACTTTAAGGCAAATTTTGAATCAAATCCTCTTAATGGAACGCTATTTAGGCCTCTTAGGTATACTTGTGCTGCTGGGAATTGCTTTTTTAATGAGCAATAATCGTAAACAAATTAATTACAGACTGGTTTTATGGGGTCTCGGGCTACAGCTTGGTTTTGCCCTGCTCATTCTTAAAACACCCGTTGGGTTGCCGTTTTTTAAGTTTTTTGATGTGCTGATAGCCAGGTTATTATCCTACGCAGATAAGGGCGGAGATTTCCTCTTCAGTTCTTTCGTCTCTGGCGTTGTAGACTCACCAAACCTCAATTTTGCGATTCGGGTCTTGCCTACGGTTATCTTTTTCTCGGCACTTGTTTCTCTTTTTTATTACCTCGGCATACTGCAACGGGTAGTCAAGGGTATTGCCTGGGTGATGCAAAAAACCATGAAAACTTCGGGTTCAGAAACTCTGAGTGTAGCCGGTAGCATTTTCGTTGGTCAGACTGAGGCTCCGCTTCTCGTAAGGCCTTATGTTAAAGGCATGACGCAGTCAGAACTCATGACGATTATGGTAGCCGGTTTTGCCACTATCGCAGGTGGCGTTATGGCTTTATATGTGAAAATGCTGGAAGACATTCCGGGAATAGCGGGACACCTGATGGCGGCATCTATTATGAATGCCCCGGCGGCTTTGATTATCGCTAAAATTATGTTTCCTGAAACAGAGGAATCTGAAACCAAGGGTTCACTTGAGGTAAATGTTGAGAAAACGGCCAGTAATGTTGTGGAAGCCGTTGGCGATGGAGCTGTTGATGGCTTGAAATTAGCTGCCAACATTGGTGCTATGCTTATTGCTATAGTGGCCATCATTGCGATGCTTGACGGTGTTTTGGGCTACGCCAATACCTCTTTTGCTGAAGTCTTGGGTTTTGTTTTTAAGCCGTTGGCCTGGACCATGGGTGTACCTTGGAATGAGGCCGGAACTGTGGGCGGCCTTATGGGAGAAAAAATTGTTTTGACCGAGCTGATTGCTTATTCAGATCTTCAGAATGTTCTTAATAACGAAGGCCTTTCTGACCGTTCGGCCATTATCGCAAGCTATGCCTTATGTGGTTTTGCCAATTTTGCTTCCATTGGTATTCAACTTGGCGGTATTGGAGGAATAGCCCCCTCAAGAAAGAAAGATATTGCCAAGCTGGCCACAAAAGCCATGATTGGTGGTGCTATTGCTTCAAACCTAACTGCTTGTATTGCAGGTATTTTGATCTAAATCAAAACTTTTTGAAAATATTTCTAAACCCTTCCAACCATTTGCTGACCCTTGGGGTCTAGGTTATTGAAAAGGGTTTTAGGGTTAAAAAGGTTGGAGGAAAGTTTTTTACAGCTTTCTTTCCAACCTTTCTACTTTTTGAGAAAGAAATTGAGAGCGGGAATAATCATTTTGATGCTTTTAGGCATCACTTCATCATGTACAAAAAAGGACGGCTTAAGTCCTTTCAGTTTTTCAGATCAGAATTCACAAATACCTCTTGGGCGGTATCAGCTGATGTTTTACGAAGACGTCAATGAAGTGCCTTATGAAATTATTCTTGAGGTCAAAGGCCCTGCTAATCCTGAGGGCGACTACCTGATTAACGGCCGAAGCGTTGTTAATTTTTACTTCTCAACAACCAGAATTGAAGCTACACAAAAGGCTTTTGCAGTGAATTCATTGGGTTCAACCAAAATCGGAGGAAACCTGGAGGAGTTAGAATTTGAATCAGATTATTTTGAAAGGCTTTCGGCCGTTCAGCAATTTGAGCTGAAAAGCGAAGGGAAAAATCTTATTCTTTATCCGGGAGGTTCCAAAGAATCCTTTATGACCTTCAAAAGAGCCGAACTTCCTCAATAAGTAAATACAACCTTTGCTCTTTGATATTCATTCAAAGGAAACTAAAACACAAAGGATGAAAAAGCTTATTTTAACAGTTGGACTAACAACTACTTTATTTCTTGGTCTCAGTCAATGTGATACCACTAATCCTGAGCCTATGTCAATTACTATTAATGAGACCTATCGCCAGCAAAGTGGAGATTTTGCATTTTCGTTTTTGAAAGAACTCGAAAAAGAAGAGGCGGGTAAAAACTTCTTTGTTTCTCCGCTCAGTCTTCACATGGCTCTCGGAATGCTCTTAAATGGAGCTGACGGCGTCTCAAAGGACGAGCTCATGGAGGTGCTAAAACTCAAAGGTCTTGATCAGGAAACCATTAATGCTACTTATGCTGAATTGATAGAGAAACTGCCTGAGGTAGACCCGAAAGTGACAAATACTCTGGCGAATTCCATCTGGCAACGGGAAGGTTTTCCGGTGGAACAATCTTTCAAAGATGTACTGGCAGAGAGTTTCAAAGCTGACTTGTATGTAGAGCCTTTCAATACGGGTACATTGGATAAAATCAATCAATGGGCCAGCGATAACACCAATGCTAAAATCAAAAAAATTCTTAACGAAATCTCTGCTGATCAGGTGATGTTTCTAATTAATGCCCTTTATTTCGAAGGTGACTGGGCGATTGAATTTGATAAAAAGAAGACACAAAAGGCAGATTTTAATGGTCTCGATAATGTAGCTCAGGTAGACATGATGGCTAACACAGACACCTTTGCCTTTGTCAATATGGGCGGTTATAAAGCCTTGGATATGGAGTATGGTCGTGGCAATTATGCCATGCGGGTTTTGTTACCTGAAAATGGTGACGCTGTAAGTCTATTAAACGCTTTAACTGCTAAAGAGTGGCAAAGTATTACGAATAAACAAAGTGTGACTAAAGTAGATTTGAGGTTTCCGAAACTCAAAATGGAGTATGAGAAAGAGCTAAATGACGTTTTGGTCAATATGGGCGTGCCATCTATTTTTAGCGGTAATGCCGATTTGTCAAAAATATCACCACCGGCAGGGAAAATCGTTGTGGGTTTTGTGAAGCAAAATGCCTTTGTTGAAATTGACGAGAAAGGAACAGAAGCTGCGGCTGTAACTACTATTGGTATTGAATTGACCTCGGTGCCACAGTATACAACCTTCCATGTGAATAAGCCGTTCCTATTCTTTATCTATGAGAAAACGTCTGGTACTATTCAGTTTGCTGGCAAAATTTTAAACTTCTAATTCCATGTTGAGGTCATTAATCTTATTGTTTAGTTTTTCATTTCTGTTTGGTTCATGCAGTACCAAAGAATGCTGTGTTTACCCTGAATTGGCCGAATTTCACGGAGAATGGGAGCTGGTTAAGGTTGTCAATGGTTTTGCTCAGCTAGAGTGGGAGGGTGATGAAATTCCTTATAAAGAGACTTTGATAATTAATGGTGAAACAGGCACAATCACTTTTCAGCGTGATGATGTGGCCGCCGAGATTTCGGCCATTGAAATCAAAGTAGAAGGTGGAAACGATGCCATTATTTTAAAAGATTGGAATGAATATCAGTGGTACTGGTTTGATGAGTCTGAGGGTAAAACGCAATTAGTCCTTTATCAGCGAGCTCCTTTAAGTGCAATTTTGGCCGATGGCTCAAACTTCTATTATTCGAAGAAATGATAGTAAGTTTTTTGGGGGAAGGTGTTTTGTGGAATATTATTCATAGCTTTGCGTGGCAAATAATAAATCTAAAATTATTTGCGAATGCTTGACTCCTCAAAGCTTCTTTTTGAAGCACTTACCTACGACGACGTTCTTCTTGTTCCTGCTTATTCTGAGGTTTTACCCAGAGACTGTAGTACTGTAACGCGTCTTACCAGAAACATTTCGTTAAATATTCCGCTGATTTCTGCAGCCATGGATACCGTTACTGAATATGAGATGGCTATTGCCGTTGCTCAGGAAGGTGGTATTGGAATCATTCACAAAAACATGAGTATTACCGAGCAGGCTGAGCAGGTAAGAAAAGTGAAAAGATCTGAAAGTGGGATGATCATTGACCCGATAACTCTTCCTCAAAATGCGTTGGTGGGCGATGCATTGAGAATCATGAAAGAGTTTAAAGTAGGAGGGATCCCAGTAGTAACTGAGAATGATACCCTTTATGGTATTGTTACCAACAGAGATCTTCGTTTTCAGACCAATCTTAATAAGCCGATTGAGGAGATAATGACAAAAGAAAATGTCATTACGGCGAATTTAGGTATTGGTCTTGATGAGGCAGAAAACATTCTGATGGAGCACAAAATTGAGAAGCTTCCTATCGTTGATAAAGATCATAAATTGGTAGGTCTTATCACCTACAAAGATATTCTCAAAAAGAAGGACAGGCCAAATGCAGCTAAAGATATGCACGGCAGATTGCTTTGTGGAGCTGCAGTAGGGGTAACGCCTGATATTGAAGATCGTGTAGCGGCTTTGGTTAAAGCCGGTGTAGATGTTGTGAGTATTGATACGGCTCACGGCCACTCCAAAGGGGTAATTGAAACATTGAGTAAGATCAAAAAGACCTTCTCCAATGTAGATGTGATCTGCGGAAACATTGCAACAGGCGAAGCCGCAAAAGCGTTAGCTGATGCCGGGGCCGATGCGATTAAAGTGGGTGTAGGTCCGGGAAGTATTTGTACTACCCGAATTATTGCCGGTATCGGGATGCCACAGCTATCAGCTGTTTACGAGTCGGCCAAGGCTATCAAAGGCTCAGGTGTACCGATTATTGCTGACGGTGGTATTCGTTTCTCTGGTGATATTGTAAAAGCTCTTGCAGGTGGTGCCAGTTCGGTGATGATTGGTTCATTGCTGGCAGGTACCGACGAAGCTCCCGGTGAAATGGTTCTTTTTGAAGGCCGTAAATTCAAAACATATCGTGGAATGGGCTCTGTAGAAGCCATGGAAGATGGTTCAAAAGATCGTTATTTCCAGGATGCGGAAGCGGATGTGAAAAAACTCGTTCCTGAAGGTATCGTTGGTCGGGTGGCCTACAAAGGCAAAGCTGGTGAAGTGCTATACCAGTTAAGCGGAGGTTTAAGGGCCGGAATGGGCTACTGTGGTGCTGGTGATATTGATGCTTTGAAAAAAGCCAAGTTTGTTAAAATAACATCTTCGGGAATGGCCGAGAGCCACCCTCACGATGTGCAGGTCACGCGGGAAGCACCGAATTACTCAAGATAAAATTGAGAAGCACGACCGAGGGTCGTGCTTTTTTTGTTTCGAAGAATAGATGTCAACAAAACCCAAAATCTTTACACGGCAGTATTTGCTGCTGTGTTTTAGCTCTTTCCTTTTTTTCTCTAGCTTCAATATGCTCATTCCTGAACTACCGGATTACCTGAGCAGTATGGGAGGGGAGGATTATAAAGGCCTTATTATTGGAATCTTTACCCTTACTGCCGGTCTCTCCAGACCTTTCAGCGGAAAATTAACAGATACCTGGGGTAGGGTACCGGTAATGATGGTTGGAGCTTTGGTTTGTGTTTTGTGCGGTTTTTTCTATCCGTTGGTCAATACCGTTTTTCTCTTTCTATTTCTGCGACTAATTCATGGCTTTTCTACAGGTTTTAAACCTACCGGTACCGCTGCCTTCATCGCTGATGTGGTGCCGGTCACAAGACGGGGTGAAGCTATGGGCATTTATGGTTTTGTAACGAGTACGGGCATGGCCTTCGGGCCGTATATGGGCAGCTGGATAGCTGAACAATTTAATCTTGACGCACTTTTTTATACATCTTCAGCTTTTGCTTTTTTGTCGGTGGCAATATTAGTCTCAATGAAAGAAACATTGCCGCCTGAGAAACGTGAGGGTCTTTCACTGGCTTCTTTTAAGGTGAAGTGGAATGACATCTTCCATCCCGCCATTTGGCCGGTGGCGGTTGTAGTTTTCCTAAGCACTTTCGGCTATGGAGCAGTTTTGACACTTACACCTGATTTAAGTAAAGTTCATGGGTTGGAAAATAAGGGAATCTATTTCCTGATCTTCACATTGGCCTCTTTATTAACCCGAATTCTGGGCGGTAAAATTTCGGACAAAAAAGGCAGAGTGAATGTGCTAATCGCGGGAGCTTTAATCATGGTTTTAGCCTTAGGCCTGACATCTGTAACCAGCCATGTTTACTATTTCTACCTGGGAGGGTTCTTTTTTGGTATTGCCTGGGGAATCATTTCGCCATCTTACCAGGCTTGGACAGTGGATTTGTGTACGGAAGAAACCCGTGGACGGGCTGTGGCTACAATGTATATTGCTTTGGAGGCAGGAATAGGTTCGGGGGCTATTCTACCAATGTTTCTGTATAATAACAAGCCGGAGCAAATCGGTTGGGCCTTTCAGCTTTGCCTACTTATGGCTGCTTTTGCCTTTATTTTTCTAATGTGGTACAAGAGAAAGTACAAAGTTGCTTAAGCGTGAGATTGAGTAGGTGCAATTATTCGGTCAATGGCTTTTTCATGATGGCGAATGTGGAAGGCGATAAACATCAGGTATTCGCGAATACTCAGTTTGCCAAAAACAATATGAGGTAGTTGCAGAAAGTCGAGGGATGGATTACCCCATTTGTTAACTGAGCTGATCAAAGCCAAATGTTTTTCTTTGAATTCCTTTAACTCAAATGATTTGCTGCTCTCAAGCTGCATTCTGGGTTCAAAACTCGTGGTAGAAGGAATGGTTGCCGCAGCATATGTTTTATTCATCCAATTAATATCTCTGAACGATTTCAGGTGTAAGCCAAATCTGAGAAGCAGGCCAATTTTCGGTGCATTTAAGGCCCGGTTCATCAACTTGGCACTAAGAGTAAGGTGAGCAAGGTTTTCGGCGATTGACCATTTGCCATTTTTCTTTTGATAGAACTCCTCTTCTGAAACAGAACTAATTTTCTCAATGACATTATTATAGCTCTGATCAATGTCTTGAATAAGTTGTTGACGCGTCATAGTTCTATTTCATTTTAGCGAGGGTTCTGACAAAAACATCTTTCAGGTACTGGTCGTTGCTATGCAATTGAGATAACATGACAGCTCCTTCAAATTCCATGACCGTTTGCTCTGCCAATCGTTTTGAGGTGCCTTCAGGGTATTGACTGCTAAAGATTTTTTGCAAGGCATTTTGCCAACCATCAAAAATGGCTTTGAGGGTATCCCTAAAAATCACGGATTGACCATTAGTTTCCAAAGAGGTATTGGCAGCAATACAGCCTCCACTTTTCTGAAGCATGATTTCACCAATACTCAGCATCAGTTTTTGAAGACGATCTCGGTCGCTTATTGACATGTCATCGGCTATGGGGAAAACTTCAGCATTGAGCGTGCTAAGTACTTTATCAAGCACGGCAGACATCATCTTTTCCTTGCTGTCAAAATAGTGATAGAAACTCCCTTTCTGAAGACCACAGGCTTTGGCGAGGTCGCTCATTGACGTGTTATAATATCCGTTCTCTCTGAAGACGTTCAGGGCGGTGTCAATGATCTCCTCTTTGTTGGTTTTGATTAATGGCATAATCAAAGCTAACGAAAGATTTTGAAAATAAAACGATCGTTTGGTAAATGATTTTATTTCAAAAGCTGAATATTCTCATTTCTGATTTCAGATAAGAGCGGCAGACTACCATCTTCTAAAGCCAAAGGGAGATCGCTCAATAGATATTCGGCATCCTCAAAACCGTAGTTGTTATAATCCTGGAATGTGAATTCCCCGACCTGGTGTCTTTCAATGACTTCTCTGAAACGGACGCCGCCACCACTGGTTTCGTATGAATAGGCCAAATAATCAATGAGATTAGTTTTTTCATTGATCCAGAACATGAAGATATCCTGATGGTCTTTTCCGCCGCCTTGTTCGTCAAACCAGACTTTAAGTTGATGATAGCTTTGACCTTTAATTTTGACGGTTCCGGTTACCTCTTTATTGACCGCAGGGTCATTGAGACCATCGGGTAACATGAAGAAATAAGCCACAGAGTTCACGGAATTGCTGTATTTGCTGGCCATGCTATCCGGCAGGTACTGGACTTCTCCATTGATGGTTCTGGTAAAAGTCTCATTATTCAAAATATCTGAAATCACATTACCCAAACTGTCGTTTTGTATTCTTTGATAACTGTATAAACCTCCGTTTTTGGTGAAGTCATAATGCATTCCTCTGAAATCAAAAGTCACATGCATGTCCTTGTAGGCCTCTCCACCATGAGCTGAAATAGTCTGTCGAATGATCTGGTCTTCCTTTGAACTACATGACCAAAGAGTAATAGAGAGAAAAATGAGGATAATAGTTTGCTTCATATAAAATAAATAACCCGTTTGCTAAGGTAACAAACGGGTTTAGGGACAAAGAAGTTTGCGGTCTTATTTCATTGTAATTTCTGCAGGCTCAAACTTCACGGAAACTTCATTTTTTATCGGAGTAACAGTTTGTAAGAAAGCGTAGATGGCCCCAAGGTCTTCTTCGGTCATACCGGCATACATCATCCAGGGCATCATAGTTTGCATTTGACCGGGTTGAACCTCATGTGGCACATAGGAGCTATCTGCATAGGCCTTAAATGTGGCTATAAAACTTTCTTCTGTATGTTTTAAGCCGGTTTCGCTGTCCGGAGAAATATTGGCGGAATAAACAGTGCCAACGCCCGGCAGTTTGAAGGCCATGCCTCCTCCAAATTCTGTTCCTGGAATGTTTGTTCCCTGTGCATCTTTTTGAGAATGGCATTCTACACATCCCGCGGCATTAGTGAGGTAAGCTCCATAAGCCACCCTGTCAGATTTGTCGGGTAATTCCATGGGGTGAGGTTCTGAAGGAAACGTGTTTTTAATCAGACTAACCGGGAAATTGGTCTTTGACTCTTTGTTTTCAGAGGCTATCGGGTCAAGTGATCGCACATAGGCAATAATCGAGTATACATCTTCAGTGGCCATTTTGTTATAGTATTGCCATGGCATCACCGGAAAAATAACTTCGTTGTTTTTGTCAATTCCCGACGTAATTGCTCTGTAAAGTTCGCCGTCAGTCCAGTCTTTTAGACTATGCGGAGTAATGTTTCGGCTATAAAAAGTGCCGGGGAAACCCATATCTTCATTGAAAACATCGCCGCCCACACCTTCGGTGCCCGGAGTTGGAGGGCCGGTATAGACACTAAAATTTCTTTTGGAGTGGCAGTCCATGCATAAATTGACATTATTAGCCAGATATTCTCCACGTTGAAGTCTTTCAGGTGTTATTTCAACACTCAAATCTTGAGGGGCATCAATATTCGGTAGACCGAATTTGAGATAGATAACTGCGGCAATGACGAGCACAATAAGCCCGGCGGCCACCCATTTCAGGATGTTAAATAGTGATTTCATGATTAGCATTCGATTTGATTTCCCTCAAATTAGAAATATTTACCGATGAATAGGTAGATTTTTATTTAATGGGAGCTGCTGGTCAGCTTCTAAAAAATCATACATCTTTGAGCATGCAAAATCTATTTGATGTCAACCAGGCTCTTTTTACGGTCTTAGGTTATCCAATGAGCCTCATTGAATTAATTGCTACTCTCACGGGTGGAGTGGCGGTTTGGCTTTCGGCCAAAGAAAATGTTTGGAGTTGGATTATAGGCCTTGTCAATGTTGTGCTGGCTTTTTGGATGTTCTACCAGATTCAGCTTTACCCTGACATGTTTCTTCAGGTTTTTTTCTTCATCACCAATATTATTGGTTTCTGGCAATGGAAGTTTCCGAAGGAGTTTGAAGCCAATCTTCAGCATGAGCTAAAGATCACGAAGTTGACTGTACGTAATTTCTCTCTTCTATCGGCCGCAGGAATTGTGGGAACTTTGCTTTTGGGAACCTTCTCAAAAAATCTTCATGAAATTGCTCCAAGGCTTTTCAGCTTGCCTTCTGCGTTTCCCTATATGGATTCTTTTACCACGGTGATGAGTATTGTGGCCACTTTCATGCTAATCCGCAAAAAAGTGGAGGCTTGGTGGATCTGGCTTGTGGTTGATGTTATTGCTACATATATGTATTACATCAAAGATGTGAAGCTGTATGCACTACTTTATTTCATCTTTGTGATCATCGCCGCTTTTGGAGCTATTGAGTGGACGAGGCGTTATCAAGCTCAGGAGACTATTTGAGAAGACTCCATTTCACAATACCAGCTTTTGACAAAAAATATCTTACTGAAACTCCCAAAACCCCTAAACCATATTTTGAACTCCGGGTGAAGTTGATGGAAGAGGCGTCTTCAAAATATTTTGTGGGGCAGGTGACTTCGGCGATCTCAAAGCCCTTAGAAAAAATCTGAGCGATGATTTCGTTGTCAAAAATGAAGTCGTCATTACATTTTTGAAAATCAATGCTTCTTAAAACCTCAGCAGAGTAGGCCCGGTATCCGGTATGATATTCAGATAGTTTCTGGCTCATCAAAAGGTTTTGGGTAAAGGTTAAAAGTCGGTTTGCAATGTATTTGTAGATCGGCATTCCACCTTTGAGAGCTCCTTTACCCAGAATTCTCGAACCAAAAACAACGGGATAGAGCCCCTCACCAATAATACTGGCCATAGCTCTGATGAGTTTTGGCGTGTACTGGTAATCAGGGTGAACCATGATAATAATGTCGCCTCCAAGTTCCAGAGCTTTCGAATAGCATGTTTTCTGATTCCCGCCATAGCCCCGGTTTTGCTGATGGGTAATGACGTGTTTAATCCCTAGCTTTTGAGCCATTTTAGTTGTTTCGTCGGGGCTGGCATCATCCACCAGAATTACCTCATCTACCAGGTCAAAGGGAATTTCGCGGTAGGTTCTTTCAACGGTTTGAGCAGCCTTATATGCAGGCATTACCACGACGACTTTGAGTTTATTATACATCAGAAAAAGGTTGTTTTCGGAGTTTAAATAGCTCTAATATTCGTGCCAAAATAGTATAATTCCGAAGATTATGGTGCATTTTTGCAGCTTGAAAAAAGGTTAATCAACAAGGTTTTAGATGGAATTTTCGAATGAGGTATTGTTCTTTGGTGGGTTTGCGGTCTTTGTCATTTTTGTGATGCTGCTTGATCTTGGTGCATTTTCAAGAGGCGGTTCTCACGTCGTGAAATTCAAAGAGGCGGCTATCTGGAGTGCCATATGGGTTGCTCTGGCTGTAGCTTTTTATTTCTTTTTGAGAAAGTTCGGATATCTGATTCATGATATCAGTACTCCTGAAGCACTGCTCTCGGTTACTCAGAAGTATTATAAGAGCATCAGTCTGCCGGAATCCTTTGAGGCAGGAAAGGTGGCTTTACAGAAAAACATGGCTCTGGAATATTTGACGGGTTATTTGGTTGAGTATTCACTGTCAGTAGATAATATTTTCGTTTTTATCTTAATTTTCAGCTCTTTCGGTGTTCGGGAGATGAACTACAAAAAAGTGCTGGTTTGGGGTATTTTGGGCTCTATAATCCTTCGTTTTATTTTTATCTTCCTTGGTGCAGCCCTGATTCAAAAGTTTGATTGGATTTTGTACATCTTCGGAGCGTTTCTGGTCTACACAGGTATCAAAATACTCTTCTCAGGGGATGATGAAGAAGAAATTGATACAAAAAATCATCCGGCCGTAAAGCTGACTTCAAAATACTTCAACGTCTATGAGCGATTTGTTTACGATCGCTTTTTTGTCAAAAATAAATATCGCGGAAACAAAATTTATGTAACCCCGCTTTTTGTAGTGATCATCGTGATCGCTTTCACCGATGTTATTTTCGCCGTAGATTCTATTCCGGCAATCTTCTCCATTACCAAAGACCCTTATATTGTCTTTTTCTCTAATGTTTTTGCCATAATGGGGCTTAGGTCTATGTTCTTCTTCCTGATCAATATCATCAATATGTTTGCCTATCTGCAGTACGGTTTGGGTGTATTACTAACCTTTATTGGTGTAAAAATGCTGGCCCATCATTGGCTTGAAGAGTGGGGCTTTACCAATCAGCATTCGCTTTTGGTTATTGTAGGTATTTTAGGAATTAGTATTGTGTTGTCGCTTCTTTTTCCTCCAAAAGAGGAGAAGGCAGCTTAAGCTGTTGCCACCAGTTTCGGCTCCAGGTCCGGTGATAATTCCAACCCTTATGACGTAGTGTTAAGGGTAAATAAGCGTAGGACTCTTTAATACTTTCTGCGGAGTAGAAGAGCTCGTCATCCGTTAAAATCAAATCCTGAAAGTGAGTTTCTTCTTTTTCTGCTAAATCGGCAAAGGGAAGTTCATTGGTTAGTTTTTCAAACCTTTGGTTTATTTCATTTTTCAATAAAAGGCTCCAACCATTAGTTTGAATTTTGGGTAATGAGGGTTTAAATCGTTTCTCAGATACATCTTTGGCGTATTTCAAGTATTCCTTCAAAAGAGCCGGGCCTTCATTACTGGTGTTTTTAATTCTCAAATCCTCCGGCAAAATGCTGCTTACCAGCAATACTTTTTCTCTGGCCCTGGTGACAGCTACATTTAGTCGGTTTTCTCCACCTTTTTGACTCAATGAGCCGAAGTTCATTTTCAATTTTCCGCTTTCATCAGGAGCATAACCGATGGAGAAAATAACGATGTCAAATTCATCGCCTTGGATGTTTTCAATGTTTTTAACCTGAACTTTAGGATACTCCGCCAAGGTGTCAGAAATCAGCTCAGCCTGCTGAAAATTAAATGTAACCACCCCAATACTTTTCTCGGTGCTCGCTGCTCGGATGAGTCGAACCAACTCAAGAACTCGCTGGGCCTCTGCTGTATTTTGATTATTGGCCCAGACGCCTTCCGTTTTGATAAACTCAATAGCCGGCTCGCCTTCATTCAGTTCTTTGAAATCGGGCAAAAGCTTTAATTTATTTCCATAAAACGCCTGATTGGAGAAATCAATAAGGTCAAGCGATTTGCTCCGGTAATGGCCCCGTAATGTGGTGGACGGTAAAAACTGAGAAGATAAGTCAAGAAGCGACTCAATTTCTGTCAATATATTTTCTTCATTTTCCTCTTCAAATCTGACACGATAAAGGTCGTTTGGTTGTAGTTGCTTGTTATCGCCAGCTATCACCACCTGTTTGCCTCGGAGCATAGCTGGCAGGCCATTTTCAGTAAAACACTGCGAAGCCTCATCAAAAATGACAAGGTCAAAAAACGGTTTATTACTCATCGGAAAAACGGCCGAAACAGTCTCAGGAGACGCCATCCAGCAAGGAACAAGGTCAAACAGCTCATGACTAAACTCTTCCACCAATTTTCTTACTGGCCAGATCTGCCTTTTTTTGGTGCTTTGGTGTTTCAATTCACGGTAGGTGGTGGGGTTTCCGAGGCGGTTTTTCTCAATGTTTTTATAGGTGTGCTCCCGCAATTTTACCAATAATTGATCTTTACTGAATTTCCTTTTTTTAAGGATGAGGTCTTGCAATTCTTTCTCCCAAAGCTCCATTTGCATGCTGCTCACATTTCTTAAAATCGGATTCTTTTTTTCCAGATCTTCAATGAAATGGATGATCAGGTTCCTTTTGAAGCCAAGGGCATAGTTTTTTTCAAACCTCCCGGAAGTAAGATGATAAGAGCTTTTCTCTGTTGCTGTGAGACTTTGGTAAAGAGCATCTCTGGCTTGTATATTCTCAAACTCCCGGTCAAGAAATGCGATTAGATCCGACTGATTCTCCGGCTGGATATCGTAAACCTGTTCGGTGCCGAGAAGTTTTAGCCACTGATTTTGCTCTGTCTGAATAGTTTTCAGAATAGCTTTCAATTCATTGAAAAAAGCAATAAAGCTTTGTTGATTTTCAAGGTAGTTTGTAGCGAACGGAGCCTGGTTTTCAAAGTGTTTCCAAAGCTCGGCCAGCATTATTTGAGCATCAATGGTTTCAAGTACCTCTTCTTTACCAGGGCTTGACTTATTTACCCCAATTTGCTGAGCAATACCTCTGAAGCGTATCAGTTCATGAAGATTGTTATGAAGTTTGGTTATTCCCTCTTTATTAAACTCATAACCAAACTGCTCGGCCAGTTCGCTTATCTCTTTTTTGTTTTTGCTAAAAAGATTCCAGCTCAGGCGACTTCCGAAACTCTGCAGCTTCTCAAGAGTTTCGGAGACAAGACCTGTTTTATTTTCGGGTTTTTGAAGGAGCAGAGCAAGTGGATTAAATTGATAGCCTGAAATTTCATTCCTGAGCGAAACTAATTGAGAAAGGTAGTTTTGGTCAGTGGATGACTTTTTGAAATGACTGAAATCATTTGCCGATTTGATCAATTCTTCGGTTTGGGAAACTAGTTCGAGTTCGTTGCTATTCTCAAGACTGAATCCGGATCCTATATTATTTAAACGTTTTTTGAGAGTGGAAATATGTTGAATTATGTTTTTCAACTGTTGCAATTCATCCATGCCAAAGGCAGAAAATTCAACTCTTTTTTGCCAGAAAACGGAAGCGATACTTTCATTTTCTAATTGATCGCGGTAACGTTCCAGCGTATCCAGTTTTCTCAAAAACTCATCCAGCGTATCAAAATGGAAGAAAGGGAACTGTTCATTTAGGTCTATTTCTTTGTCTTTTTGATGGCCGGCCATGAGGTATAATTCTTTGACCGGTTTCCCGTATACCGAGCTATCGAAAAGTGTTGTTTTGAATTGATGAAGTTCGTCAACCAGCTTGTCTATTTTGCGACAGGTGGCGTCAAATTCTCTTTCCAAAAAAATGGCATTGAGGCTTTGATTTTCATGCTTGTAGGCCAAAATGCTGTCGATCTGGTCACTAATTTTTTGATACAGACCTTTGCGGTCAGCCTTGAAATCATGAATGAGGGCCGAGAAAGGCTGCATGCCCACTTCACTCAGGCGATCATAAACGGTGTCAATGGCTGCCCTCTTTTGACAGACCAGCAGAACCTTTTTGCCGCTGGCGGCATAGTCTGCCATAAGATTGCATATCAGCTGCGATTTGCCTGTACCGGGAGGGCCCTGTATCACCAACGATTTTCCGGATTTAATTTGCCGAATAGCCTCTTCCTGTGAAGCATCTATAGGGAGGGGCAGGCTTAAATTTTCCTCCTTTATTCGCGTATTCTCTGATGTATTTTGGCCAAGTAGATCCTCAAGGTTATCGAAGGCCTCACCCAGCCCACTTTCTATCAAGTAATTATAATCTGCTGAAATATAGGAGCCTGTTTGTGGGTAAATACCCAAAACGGCCTGGGAGAAAAGTTTGATCTCTCCGTTTTCTGTGGATTCAAAATCTGCTTTGGAAAGGGCAGTATAGGTCGAGAGTTTTTCTTGAAATAAGTCGGAGTTGAAATTGATCTCAAGACTGCTGGCTTTAAGAAGTGTGTACAGATTAGTCAGGAACTCGAGGGGCGATTTGCCTAGTTCTTCAAGGTTTGCTTCTAAAAGGTCTTCTTCCAGCCGAAGACCATTAAAATGGCTGAAGGCCAGCAGAAAACTTCGGTTTAGGAAAATTCCACCATCTCGTTTTTTTAAATGCCATTGATTGTTTTCTACCGATAATTCAACGGGTGTAAACGTAAGCGGGCAACGTATTAGACTGCCATCCAGAAGTTTTCCACGAATCATAGGGTAGCCTACGTAAAGGTCTTCAGCTCCACGTTCTTCCTGTAAAGTCTTATCTGTTTTATTGACTAGTTTAAGATGTTTAGCCAGTTCGTTGGTTTTGCCATCTCTGGGGTCAAGATTTGCACAAAGTGGAAAACTTTTTGAACCCGCCAGAAGGTTTTCAATAATTTCAAAGGACGGTTTGTTAAGGGCGAAATCAAGCTGGTGGAGGTCAAAGAACTGCCTCTTAAAGGGCCTTAAAAGTAACAGGGATCGATTGCCTGAAGTTAAGTTGACAAGTCGTTTTTGATATGTCTTAAGGAGCTGAAGCATGATTTAAAGATACAAAGGAAAGCTTCAGCAAATCTACTACATGACCATGAGATTACAACCTCTGACATCTGAATTGTCAAACCGGCCTAAGACTTTGAATTTTGAGTAATCTTCAGAAAATGAGCCCAAATCCTGAGTTTCCAAAAAGCAGCAAGAGTCAATATTAGCAAGATCAACAACATTAATCCCCCCGGTTTTCCCATATGATTTTGAGTTGGCTTTAGTAGTGCCTAAACTAAAACTTGGCAGATAAGTAAACGGGTCATTTATTTCTCTCAACAACACTTTCATGCTTGGCGAGGCCTGGAACCAGCCATCGCCTGTGGAATAAGCCTGACTTAACAGCTCAGTCATGCCATATTCGGAGTGAATTTTTTGAGTAAAAAAAGTTTCAGAGAGTATCTGATGTACTTCTTCACGGAGCAACTCCTTCCGCCGGCCTTTCATTCCACCTGTTTCCATGATGACAAGTCTGTCTTCGTACTTCCTTAGGAAATCAAGATTGAAATCTCCTTCAGCGAGGTCAAGCAGGGCAAAAGTGACACCCATCAACAGCACCTTTCTACTTGTGTTTTGAAGAAGACTTTTCAAGCGGTAAAGCAGCTCTCCAATTTCATCCAGATAAAAACCAGAGTCCGTAGAAAAGCTGTTGTAAATGAAGCCTTTTACCATATACACCAGTGATGAGCTGTCTCGTTCAAGGTAATTTGGCAGTAAAGCTAGAATATGGTAGTCAGTCACCGAACCGTAAATCTTCTCAAAACTTTTAAGGCTCAGGAATTCGTAAAAGGGCAGATCAGAGATATAGTGTCTAGCGTTTTGAGACCCGGTGGTACCACTGCTTTCAAAAATGTGTTGAACCTCAATCTGTCCGCTAACCACTGTATGATTTTTGAAAAATGAAATGGGCAGGCAGGGGATTTTCTCCAGGTGAGAAACTTTCAAAGGATCAATATCAAGGTTTTTTAGAAATGCTTTGTAAATTGGATTTTGCTCGGCCTGATACCTGAAGATTTCCAGAGCCAGTGGCTCAAAACCCGGATCATCTTCTTTGAGTGAAATGACAGCAGCTTTGAATTCGTCTTTGAGGTTCACGCAGGGCAATTGATTTAAATCGGCAACGTTTTTAAACCAAAACAGATAGGTTTTCGTTCTTACAAAAATACTTGACGCATTGAGAAACTTCGGTATACTCCTTCTTTTTTTGGCTTTGTCCATCGGCATCAGTTCCTGTTTTAAGGAACCTGAATTTTCGTTCACGCCTGCCATAGAGTATCGTGATTTTTCAAAGGATATTTTATTGGACAAGTTCATTGGAGCGAACAAAGACTCCATTGTGATCAATGTTCATTTTCAGGATGGTGACGGCGATTTGGGCTTAGGTGAGGAAGATAAGGCCAATGCTCAAAAGAATGATGACTTTAATTATATCATCAAACCATATCGAATGAGAAATGGGGTTTTTCAGCCCTATGATCCTTTGGTACCGCTTTCTGGTTATTTTCCATTGCTCAAAATTGACGAAAAACCAGGCCCTCTCGAAGGTACTTTAAGTTATACCATTCAATTCTTTCACTCTTTTACACGAAAGAACGACACCTTAAGATTTGATATTCAAATCAAAGACAGAGCGGGTAATTTGAGTAATGTAACAGAAACAGAGCCGATTATTGTGAATACGCTTTAGAGCACTATTCTGAACGTTGTTCCTTTTCCAATTTCAGAGTGGTAAATAGTGAGTTTGCCATTGTGGTATGTCTCAATAATTCTTTTGGCCAGTGTCAGACCAAGTCCCCAACCTCTTTTTTTGGTAGAAAAACCCGGGTCAAAAATCTTTCTTTGATTACTTTTACTAATTCCTTTACCTGAATCGGTGATATCAATGCCTACTTTCCCCTGATGAGGAAAGACGGAAATCTGAAGCGAACCAACACCAGCCATAGCATCAACGGCATTTTTACAAAGGTTTTCAATAACCCACTCAAAAAGGTTTCGGTTAATGGAAGTCATGGTGTCTAACGATACTGTGTTTTCAAAAGACCAGTTGATTTTGGTAGAAATACGGCGTTCCAGGTAGCCTATTGTTTCTTTCACTACTAATCCGATATTCTCTTCTTTCATGGCAGGTACGGACCCTATGTTAGAAAAACGAGTAGTGATGGTTTCCAGACGGTTGACGTCCTTTTCCATTTCATCGCCTATGGTTTGGTCAAAACCAGGCTGACTTCGCATAACACCAATCCAACCCAAAAGACCGGAGATAGGAGTACCCAGTTGGTGGGCGGTTTCTTTAGCAAGTCCCACCCAAACGCGATTTTGCTCTGCCCGGCGGGATGAGCTGTAGGCGATAAATGCCAGCGTGCCAAAAATAAGGAATGTAGCCAGCAAGATGTATGGGAAGTATCTTAACTCTTTTAAGGTTAGCGAGCTGGAGTAGTAGAGATACATGTTTTCAGCGTTTTCAGCCGAACCATCGATATTTAGAGAAATGGCGATGGGCTCATGCTCCAGTGCCATTTCTTCAATTTTTCTCTGAAGAATAGCATTCTCTTCTTCCGCAGATAAAACTTTGGAAGTGTCAGAGAGTTCCGGGATGTTTCGCTGGTCAAGTGCTACGCCATCCTGATCGACAAGAATGGTAGGGATGGTTTCATTTGCGGCCACTACTTCAGACACAAATGTATAATCGCAGGGGCTGTTTATTCCTTGCTCAATGGTGAAACGAATACTTTCAGCGTAAAGAAATGCATAAGTTTTTTCCCTTTCTTCCAGGGCTTGTCCCAATTGATTGAAATAGTATAGAACACCGGCTCCAATGGTGAGAAGGACAGTAATAACAATGATTCTGCTTCTTGAGAGCTGCTGATTCAGATTGAAAAACAGGCGATTTTGATACATAATTGGAGATTAGCCAACCTTTTATAACAAACTAACGTCTTACATCTTGGTGATTAATGCAAATAATGGATTTTTTTTAGATCAAGAAAACTCATTTCGAATGGATTAAGAGTGTTATTTAGAATAAATCTAAATTGATTTTTGTGATTTTGGTCATACCAATGATTACCCAATAGATGTGTAAATTTGCATCGCATTAAATTTCATGATGACAGGACAGTTTAAAGCCATATCTATTTCATTTAAAAAAGCACCGCTTGAGTTAAGAGAGCATATTGCACTTAATGAAGGCGAGGTAAAGGCTTTGTTGATGAAAATCAGAGATGTTTACGAAATCTCTGAGGCTTTAATTCTCTCTACCTGTAATCGCACAGAAATCTACTATCTCTCTTCTGAAGATTTGAGCTCAGGTCTTTTAAAGCTGCTTGCGGCAGAAAAAGGTACTTTATCTTCAAACCTTGAGCCATATTGTGAGACTTTCAATAATGAGGCTGAGGCAGTAAGGTATTTATTTGAGGTAGGTACTGGTTTGCATTCTCAGGTGGTGGGTGATGTACAGCTACCAAGTCAAATTAAAGACGCATATCAATGGTGTGCCGACATGCAGATGGCAGGGCCGTTTCTGCATCGTTTAATGCATACAGTTTTCTTTGTAAATAAGCGTGTTTTTCAGGAAACAGCTTTCAGAGACGGAGCGGCATCTACCAGCTATGCGGCTGTGGAGACCATTGAATCCTTCCTTCCTTTACTGAAGAATCCAAAGATTTTGGTTTTAGGTCTTGGGGAAATGGGCCAGGACGTTGTGAAAACCCTTCACGATAAAGGCTACGACAACTTCACAGTCTCTAACCGAACGCTTTCAAAAGCTGAAGAGCTTTCAAAAACAATGGATTTTGAGGTGGTTCCTTTTGAAAATATTCTTTCAGAAGTTCATCGTTTTGATATTATTATTTCATCGGTAAGAGCAGAATCACCGCTTTTGAATCTTAATTTGGTAAACTCTTTTGAGCATAAGTCGGTGAAATACTTTATTGATCTTTCTGTGCCAAGAAGTATTGATCAGGCTATTGAAGATGTTGCGGGAATGGTGGTTTATGATTTGGATGAAATTCAACAAAAAACCAATCAGGCTCTGGAAGCCAGAAAAGCAGCAATACCACACGTTTCTCAAATTATTGATGAGGCCCTTGTTGATTTCAATGACTGGTCGAACCAAATGGTTGTTTCTCCTACCATCCACAAACTCAAAAATGCTTTAGAGCAAATCAGGAAGGACGAAATGGCTAAGTACATGAAGTCGCTTACTGAGGAAGAAGCTGCCAAAATGGAAAAAATTACGGCCAGCATGATGCAGAAAATCATCAAGCTTCCGGTTCTACAATTAAAGGCTGCCTGCAAACGCGGCGAAGCCGAAACTCTCATTGACGTTCTCAACGACCTTTTCAATCTGGAGAAGGTAGAGGCGTAGGTTTGATTTTAAACCACTTTTTTATTGTGTAGTTTTGTTAAGGTTCAACCTTAACCAATTTCCTATACACTCACCTCTAACCACTCTCAATAACGGAATAAAATATTTCCGCTGTGAATAGGAAGTTGGGAAGTCCAAATGTAAGACAGTTACCATACAACCTTAAAAAATCATGAATTCACACCTTCTCACCCTCTGCTTTTTCCTTTTTAATGGATTTTTGTTAGCGGGATGCAAGCAATCTCAACAGAATGAAGATTTATCAAAACCGGAAAAGAATTCGATAATACGAATTGCTCTTTCTTCTGATCTCGAAAATAGATTGTATTACAAGGATGACTTGGGTAATGCGGTTATGGTGAAGCTCAAAGATTCTCTGAATATCTCAGAATCATATTTTCAGCTTTTTGATGCTCAATATAAAATTCCATTTCTATTGTTTCCCGGTGACAGCCTTTATGGCATTGTTGATGGTGAATTTGTAAAGTTTCATTCAGGAGACGAAAGAAGAGATAAAGAGTTGGCCTATTCTAATCTTCATTTTCAGCGTTTTGATATAGATTCTTACGATAAGTGGAGTTTTCAGAATGCTTTCTTGACCGAAGAATTATATAAAAGGGAAGAATTGATCGAACAGGAAGAAGCTGATCAGCAAGAGTTTTTAAGGGGTTATATAAAAAAGGAAGACGTCGGGGATGAGTTCAAGGGGTTGATTTCAAAGGGTATGCAATATAAAGCTTTGAGTAAATTATTGTTTATCAATAACTCTAAAACTGCTCCTCAGAGATATTTGGACTCGCTCAATTATCAAATCATTGAAAATCTAAATTGTGACGAATGTTTGGCTTTTGACTTTTACAGAAATCTTTTATTTATGACATTAGATTTTCTCCAAAAAAGGCATGCTAATGAGTCAGCTTTTCAACTAGTAAAAAAATATTACTCTGGTAGGTCCAAGGAATATGTACTCAAGAGGTTAATTATTAATCATATCAATGAGAAGGGTCCAAGTGAAATTCAAGAGGAAGTTGATAATTATTTGGCCCTAAAAGAGGTGCCTATGGTCTATAAAGAAGAAGTACGAGAGATAATTAATTTTTCAAACGATTCTGTACTTGACAGGATGGTTATTGACTCAAAAGGTCAAAATCATTCACTAAAGTCTATTTTGGAAGGAAATTACACCTATGTAGACTTTTGGGCCAGTTGGTGTTTACCTTGCAGAAAAGAAATGCCGGCTTCTAAACAGCTGGCATCTGATTTCGCTAATGAGGGTGTCAACTTTCTTTATTTATCGGTTGATGAAAACCCAATTAATTGGAAGAAGGCCTCTCTGAATGAAGGTTTAGGAGATAACCGAAGTTTTCTACTTCCAAAAAATTCTTCAATTAGAGAACGGTTCAATCTCAAAATGATACCCAGATATGTCATTTTCGATAGAAAAGGGGAGGTAATTGAAATGGATGCACCAAGGCCCTCTGATAAGCGAATTCGAGAAATTTTGAACGAATTATCCCACAATTTAAAATGACTTCTGATTATTAGTAACTTGGATTATTATCGTTGAATATTGTATGCATTCCCCTCTAATTACTCTCAATAACGGAATAAAAATAGCTCAGCTTGGTCTTGGGGTTTTTGAAGAAGATTTTGACGTTTCAAAAACCAAAGAAGCTGTAAAAAAAGCTTTGGAAGTCGGATATCGGCATATAGATACCGCCGCCGTTTACCGGAATGAAGAAGAAGTGGGTAAGGCTTTGAAAGAAGCCGATGTGGCTCGGGAAGAGATTTTTGTCACTACCAAAGTTTGGAATACCGATCAGGGTTTTGATAACGCTCTTAAAGCTTATGACAGAAGCCTGAAAGCTTTACAGCTAGATTATATTGACCTTTATCTGGTGCATTGGCCGGTTAAAGAAAAAAGAAAAGATACCTGGAAAGCTCTGGAGAAAATCTACAAGGAGGGCAGGGTAAGAGCGATAGGTGTTTCAAATTATCTGGTGCCTCATCTGGAAGAGCTGGAAACCTACGCGAATGTGGTGCCTGCTGTAAATCAGATTGAGCATACGCCTTTCTGTAATATGAACTCCACGCATTTAAAGTGCAAACAGATGGGTATTGCTCTTGAAAGCTACTCGCCCATGGTGAGAGGACTGAAGAAGGATCACCCGATCTTGAAAGAAATTGCGGCAAAGCACCAACGATCTACTTTTCAGATTCTGATTCGCTGGGCCTTAGACAATGGAGTGATTACGATTCCTAAAAGCAGCTCTTCTGAAAGAATCAGAAATAATTTTGAAGTTCTGGACTTTCGCTTAGGTATAGACGATTTGAAAGCTTTGTCTACACTTCACGATGGTACACGTGTAGCGGATGATCCGATGGACTATTTGTAACCAAATAAGCTTAACTTGCATAGATCAACTTTGAGTAATTGAAGTCCGTATAGACTTTGAAATAAGAATAGAAAAATGAAAAGACTGATACCCTTACTTGTTTTGCTTGGCTTCTTTGTGGGCTCGTGTAATCTCTACAAAAAATACGCTGATACTGCCGAGGGCTGGGAGGAAGAAATTACCAATCTTGAGTATCGCGATGATAATGAAAAGTACCCTGATGATGCCATTTTGTTTATCGGCAGTTCCAGTATCAGACGTTGGGATTGGATCGACGAAGACATGGCTCCATACATTCCTATTAAAAGAGGATATGGCGGGGCCCATTTTACGGATATGATCCACTTTACGAAAAGGTTGGTGTGGCCTCATAAATTTCAGGCCTTATGCATCTTCGTAGCCAATGATATTACCGGTGGGGAGAATGATAAATCGATACCAGAGGTGATGCGTCTCTTTAAAGAGGTGGTGAAAACTGTGAGAGAAAGATATCCTGAAGTGCCAATTTTTCAAATAGCCATTACCCCTACAAATTCAAGATGGAAGGTGTGGCCTGAGGTTCAGAAACTCAATGCAGCCTTTGCAGATTACTGCCAAAAGCATGATAATATGTATTATATAGATCCTTCTGCTAAATATTTGAATGAGCAGGGAATGCCGCGGTCAGAGCTATTCGTCGGTGACCAATTACACCTGAATGAAGAGGGTTATGATATCTGGGCGGCAGTCATTAAAGAAGAATTAGATAAAGTATTAAAATAAACTCAATGATTAAAAAACTAAGCCTGTTGCTGGCTGTGGCCGCTTTAGCTTCATGCTCTAACCCTACTGAAAAAGAAACTGAAACCGAAGAGGTTGAAAACCTTCAATTATACATCGGAACCTATACCTCAAAAGGGAGTCAGGGTATTTATAAAACCGAGTTTAACCCGGAAAAGGGCGAGCTCATGGAAGCAAAACCTGCCGCCGAGTCAGATGATCCTTCTTTTTTAGCACTATCCCCTGATGGAGGACATTTGTATGCTGTCAGCGAAGTAAATGGCGGGAGTATCAGATCGTTTAGTCGTGGAGATTCTTCATTAACTTTTATAAATGAGTCTTCTTCCGGTGGAATACACCCTTGTCATGTTGCGATTGATAAAACCGGGAAATGGATTTTTGCGGGTAACTATACTTCTGGTTCTTTGGCAGTATTACCAATTCTGGAAAATGGAGGGGTAGGCGAGCCGGTACAGGTAATTCAACATCAGGGCTCCGGCCCTAATAAAGAGCGTCAGAAAAGTCCGCATGTTCATTCGGTAAATGTTTCTCCGGATAACAAAGCCATTTTTGTTCCTGATTTAGGGATGGACAAAGTTATGGTTTATGCCTTTGATGAAACAACAGGGCAGCTTACTCCGGGTGATCACATGGAAGTAACGCCGGGTTCAGGGCCGCGTCATTTTACTTTTCATCCGAATGGTAAATTTGCTTATGTGGTACAAGAGCTTACTGGTAGCGTAACACAGTTTAATTATGCTAATGGTGGCTTAGAAAAGGTCGAAGAATTTAGCACCCTTCCTGAGGGTTTTGAAGGTGATAACAGCTCGGCCGACATTCATATTTCACCAGATGGCCGTTTCCTGTATGCGTCTAATCGCTTTATTGATAATATCGCTGTCTTTGCCATTGATCAGGAAAGTGGAAGCTTGTCGGCAGTGAGTCATCATTCTGTTTTGGGGCAGGTGCCGAGAAATTTTGCGATTTCACCCGACGGTCAATTTTTGTTGGTGGCTAATCAGGAGTCTGATAATATTATCGTTTTCAAAAGAGATAAAGAAACAGGGAAATTGTCACCAACAGGGGGAGAAATTAAGGTTTCCATGCCTGTTTGTCTGATCTTTACAGATAAATAGTAGGCTAATTCCAAGATTTTTAAGGTTATCGTAAATGAATGGCATAGTTTTGTCGTTTGTTCTGTGATAACCTTTCTTTTTTGGATGCCTAAAGCACTCTTATACATATCCATTGCATTCCTCTGTCAATCCTGCTTTTTGTTTACAGGGCCTACTCCTGACCCTCCGGGGGCAACCGAAGAGCCTTTGCCGGAGTTTCTTTCAACACCATCGAGTTTTAGTGTTGAGCGTGGAAAGGTAGATGAGGCCTCGGGAATGGTTGCTTCGCAAAGTATGCCAGGAAATCTTTGGGTTATTAATGATGGTAATACCAAGGCAGCTTTACATTTGCTTTCTAATACAGGTAATTATTTAGGTTCGGTAGATATGTGGCCATCTGTAAACAGAGACTGGGAAGATATCGCCGACGGGCCGGGTCCTGAAGAAGGTGTCAATTATCTATATGTTGGGGATATCGGGGATAACGCTGAAGTATACGGTACCTATCAAATCTATCGGATGAAAGAACCTGTGGAACTGGTTGATGGCATTCAGCAAGATGTGATTTCTTTCAGATACGAAGATCGTAGCAACGGACTGGATGTTGAAGCCATGTTAGTGGATCCACGAACAAAAGATATTTATCTGATTTCAAAAAGGCAGCTTTTTACTGTTCGGGTGTACAAATTGCCTTATCCTCAAAGTATTACAGAAGAAAATGTAGCCGAATTTCAAGGTGTAATTCCTCATAGCTTCATTACAGCCGCTGATATTTCAAAAGACGGAAGGCAGCTGATGATTAAAAACTACGATGCCATCTTTTACTGGCGTCTCTCTGAAAACGAAACAGTTTTTGAGGCATTGAGAAGAAACAGAGATGTCGGCTTGCCTTATTACCCCGAAGAGCAGGGAGAAGCTTTATGTTTTGACTATAACGATTCTGGTTACTACACGCTTTCAGAACGTCTTGACAATCCATCAGGAACGCTCTACCACTATGAGCGGAAGGTAACAGATCAGTAAGTCTTTCAAAAGAGTATGTTGGCCTTTTCGAGGTTTATCCAAACAACTTGCCAAGCTTACCAGACCCCTGCATTTTGTTCATGCGTTTCATCATTTTACGCATTTGTTCAAATTGCTTTAAAAGATTGTTTACCTGCTGAATAGAGGTACCGCTACCATTGGCAATCCGTTTTCTACGTGGACCATTAATGATATCCGGATTCTCTCTTTCGCCCGGGGTCATGGATTGAATTACGGCTTCTATTGGTTTGAAAGAGTCGTTATCAATGTCAATATCTTTGATAGCTTTGCCCATTCCAGGGATCATGCCCATCAAGTCTTTTACATTACCCATTTTCTTGATTTGTTGAAGCTGGCTTAGGAAGTCGTTGAGATCAAACTTGTTCTCACGCATTTTCTTATTGAGCTTCTTGGCTTCATCCTCATCATAGGCTTGCTGGGCACGCTCCACAAGGGAGATAACGTCACCCATGCCGAGGATACGGTTGGCCATTCTATCCGGGTGGAAGATGTCGAGGTCTTCCATTTTTTCTCCGGTTGACATGAATTTTATAGGCTTGTCAACCACAGCTTTTACCGAAAGAGCCGCACCACCTCGGGCGTCACCATCAAGTTTGGTTAAAACCACACCATCAAAATCAAGACGCTCGTTAAAGGTTTTTGCTGTATTCACAGCATCCTGACCCGTCATAGAGTCCACCACAAAAAGAACTTCGGTAGGATTGATGGCTTTTTTAATATTCTCCACCTCCTTCATCATCACCTCATCAACTGCCAGACGACCGGCGGTATCGACGATGATAATATTTTTGCCTTTACTTTTGGCCTCTTTTAGGGCATTTTGTGTAATATCGACGGCATTCTTGTTCTCAGGCTCAGCATAAACATCAACTCCGATCTGCTCACCTAAAACCTGAAGCTGTGTGATGGCGGCAGGTCTGTAGATATCACCAGCAACCAACATCACCTGCTTACCTTGCTTTTTGAGGTAACTGGCGAATTTCCCTGAGAAAGTCGTTTTACCTGAACCCTGAAGGCCGGCAATCAAAACAATGGCAGGGGAACCTTGGAGATTAACCGGCTGAGCTTTGCCACCCATCAATTGAGTCAATTCTTCCTGAACAATCTTGGTAAAGAGTTGACCTGGTTCTACAGCGATTTTTACATCACGATCAAGAGCCTCCTGTTTTACGCGATCAGTTACTTCTTTGGCAACTTTATAGTTTACATCGGCATCCATCAATGCACGACGAATCTCTTTTACAGTAGAGGCAATATTGACGTCAGTAATGCGGCCTTTGCCCTTAAGGGTTTTAAATGCACCGGCCAGTTTATCCTGTAAGCTCTCAAACATGGTTTTTCCTTTTATTCAAATGGGCTGCAAATTTAGTTATTTAACTGATGATAAGAAACAAAAAAAAGCCTCTGCAAAATGTTGCAGAGGCTAAGTGTATGGGCAGAAGCTTACCCTTGTTGCTCGTCTTGCTTCATAATCGTTTGATTATTTAGCAGGAGTCGCTGTTCTTATCACTTTTGTTTCCGTTTTAATCTCAAACGGTTCTTTTACCACTTTATCTCCCGTAGTAAGTACAATTACATACTCACCGTCTGGAAGAGAAGATAGATTTAGAACTTTGGCGAAATCGCTGGTGGCAACTTCTTTGTAAAGTGTTAGACCTGTTTCGTCTTTCACTTCTACATATGTTTTCTCCAGAAGGTTAACTGCAGTTACTTTGAATTTCAGACCGCTCATGGCTTTTACCGTTAGGTCTGACTCTGCAATGTTTCTGAAATACATGTGATCATCTGCGTGTACTGCTGTAGTTGATACTCCCATCAAGATTACAGCGATTGTTAATAGTTTTTTCATTTTTGTATTTTTTAATTCTTTTACTAATTCTTGTTTTTGTTCTAGTTGGATTTTGCTTCCGTCCATCACTTTGTTCATTGCAAACATAGCGTATGTGGCTAATGCGATGCAATAGACTGTGTTGGTCAAAATGAAAGTTCATCTCACGATCCTACGATAAACTTGGAATAATACCATGAATAGGTATAAGTTGTTATAAGTACTTGAAAAAGTGCAATGGTATTTAATACTTGCTTAATATCAGTCACTTACAGATTTTCAAGAAAAAGGTAGGACTATTCAGGGAATAAGGCCAAAAAGGACACCAAATAGTGCAAAATGAACTTTTGGGGGCTTGAGCTCCGCAAAGTTTCCAGCTTCATGGAAGTGTTTGGCAGCCTCTGGCAGGGAGTTCGAATCTTTTAAATAGAGCGACCCAAGTTTGAAATGGATTATTAATTGGGGCTATAAACCAGAGGTTTGTTAAAACCGCAACGAAGCCGGAGAATTCGCTGAAAGTAGTTAGTAGAAATACTAAATCCTACTTTGATATATTTTAATCCAAACGTCAGAGATTTTATCAAATATGGGCTTATATTTTGATGTGCTGGAAACTATTTCAAATTTTTCAACATAATAGCTGGCACCATCGTGTTCAACTAGAATTCTAAAATTTTGGTAGTGGTTGAGTATTGAGATGGGTTTTCCTTTTTCTATTAATATATGCTTTACAGGTTTTGTAGCATCTGGAGTCGAATAAAGACTTATGTTTTGAGATTTACTGACTTCAAAATCAAAAAGGGTTTCCTTACCATTTAGCAATTCTTTTCCTTTAAAAATCGGGGTGTAAGATTTGTAGAAGTCTTGGACAGATGTAAGGGCTTTATCGATTTGTTCTTCTTCTATTTCTTTTTTAATTTCCACTAAGAAATCTTTAATTCCATTTATGTTTTTTAGAACATAATTCTTTGTGGTGTCAAAATGGCCATAATTTAATTGTTGGTGAAAGAAGTTGCTCCAGTTGGTTATTTTTTTCATTTCATGGGTAGAGCTATACATATATCTCAAATTATCCTCGCCACAATAATAAATTTCAACATTGTTTAAATCATGCTTTCTAACTGCTACAAAAATGGGGAAGCAGTCTTTATCGTCCAGAATATTCTGTTTCAGATTTACCGTTAAGTTCTCGTTTGTTGAGCTAAGTCGGTTGTAACTGGAAGCTAATTCTCGAAGGGCTGTTTTTTCTAAATTCTCCTTTTCTATCTCATCTTTCTTTTTTTTGTCTGCTTCCTCTTTAAGTCGCTTTTCCTCTTCTCTATGCAAGAAAAGTTGCTTTAAAGCTCTTTCTTTTTCAGACTTAAATGAGTCGTTATCGAAAACATAATCAAGAGCACTTGAGGAACCTTTCAGACTAAATTTGTAATCTTTTTGAGAACAATCGTTAGAATAACGGATTTGAACAGAACTGTATTTTTTAAATAAATCGATTACATCCCACTTTGTTTTCGATGGCGATTTGAATTCGTAAGAATTGAGACTGGAAAAGAATACAGCATCTCTATCGGCATTGGTGGTTAAACTCGAGGAGAAGTAGGTCGTGTCATTGCCACTAAATTTGAAGAATAATTTGTTATTATCGCACCCTGTATATCCTACTTCAGATAAATAGAAATTTGAGTTCAACTCGGAATCAAAAAGATTAAAAGTCAACCTAGGTGCCGTATATGGCCAATTATTGCCAGCCCCAATAACCCAAGCGGCCTTATAGTTACCATCAAAAGGGTTACTTCCTTTCGAGGTCTTCCATTGAGCAAAAAGATTTTGGTTTAATAAGAAAAGAAAAGCTACTGTAAGGCTTAAAAACTGTTGACGAGCTGAATGTCTCACGTGTGAAATGTTAGATTAATGTTTTAAATTAGATATTTATTCTATTCAAACAAAAACCTGCTTCTTGGAGGTGTAGGGCAGTCTATGGCTGGGTACCTGTATTTTGGTACTATGTAATGTGAAATTTTGAAATAGATGAATAGTTGGGGCGACAATCCAGAAGATTGTTAACGTTCCAACGACGCCGGAAACTTCGCTGAGCAGAGTGTTAAAATTGATTAGATTTAGTCGGTGGGGCGGTTTGAAACGAAAAAGCCCCGAATCTCAAGACAGGGGTTATTCCTTTTTTGAATAGTGGTATCCTATACTATTACATTTGTATTCTTTTATAATATTAAAGTTAGGAAACGCCTTCTAACAAGAATGTTATCCATATACTTTGGAAAAAAGACCTAAACTAACTAACATTGAAAAGAATTGACAACCCTAAATTGCTGTAAAAGAGAAAAATATATAATTTTGCGGCTCGTTTTTTGATTGAAAGAAATAAACACCATTCGATTTATGAAAAATAGTATCTCAAAATTGAAAGAAGTTTCGAACCAAAGGTTGGAACTGTTCGGAAAACTTTCAAACACTGAGGTGGACTTATCGGAACTTGACTTTATTTCGAAAGATAAGTGCGAGATAATCCGCCAAAAATTTTCTATCAAAAGGGATAGCTGAATATTATTGTAAATGTTTGACAGAAAAAAGCGAACGGAAGAATTCGATATTCTTCTTAAGGTAGTCGTGCCACCAATTTTGAAAAAGTACCCTAATGTTAGCTTAGATAACAATATACTAGGGATTGTGATTAATGATTATGAAAATCTGCTGATCGAAGGTATAAAGCCGGTATATAATGAAGGAGTGAACATCTGTATACACAAAGTTGCCTCCGCTTTTGAAATGGCGATTTCTTATCAAATGCCTCTGAAATGTTCCGACTTAAAAACAAGAGTTAATGCGAATTTAGAATTAGCTAAAGATGTTGCAATACAGCTTATAGTTAGTAAGAAAGATGTTGATTTTCCTGGTTTTATTGAATCCTTTTCGGGATTTTCTGATCAACAAAATGCCTTACTTTTGAAACATGAAAATTATATGAGAATTTCGGCCGATTCAGAAGTTCTTTTTGACTATAATGTACTTTTAAATGCATTGTTTTGGGAGTCTTTCTTTAATCCGATTTATGAAAACTTTGCCAAGTAATTGTTAATTCTGATGTCTCGTTCAAAAGCAAAGGCCCCGAATCTTTCAATCCGGGGCCTTTTAATTTCAAAACGATTAAGGCTTAAAGCAGTCCTTCCAATCTGTTGATACAGTTTAGGTCTTCAAAAGCAATTTTCAAACGATCAACCATGCTTTGCTCGCCTTTGCGAAGCCATACACGTGGATCGTAGTATTTTTTGTTTGGTACATCTTCGCCATCCGGGTTGCCCAACTGAGACTGAAGGTAGCCTTCGTTTGCCTGATAGTATTTCAAAACACCTTCCCAGGTACTCCATTGCATATCGGTATCGATGTTCATTTTGATCGCACCGTAATCAATAGCTTCTCTGATCTCTTCTCTTGAAGAACCAGAACCACCATGGAATACAAAGTTTACAGGAAGATCGCCTGTATTGAATTTCTCTTTGATAAAGTCCTGGGAGTTTTTCAGAATGATTGGCTGAAGCGATACATTACCGGGCTTATATACACCGTGAACGTTACCAAAAGCAGCCGCTACCGTAAAGTTCGGAGAAATCTTCATCAGTGTCTCATAAACATAAGCTACTTCAGATGGCTGCGTATAAAGCTTCGAGCTATCAACATCAGTATTGTCAACTCCATCTTCTTCACCACCTGTGATACCTAATTCAATTTCAAGGGTCATGTCAATCTTAGCCATACGTTCAAGGTATTTGGCACAGATTTCCATGTTCTCTTCCAAAGGCTCTTCAGAAAGGTCAATCATGTGAGAGCTGAAAAGCGGCTTACCTGTTTTTTTGTAATGCTCTTCACCGGCATCCAGAAGGCCGTCAACCCACGGGAGAAGTTTCTTGGCACAGTGGTCAGTATGTAATACGACTGGTACACCATAGTGCTCAGCCATTTGGTGTACGTGCATGGCACCGGAGATGGAACCGGCAATTGCCGCTTTCTGGCCTTCATTTGATAAGCTCTTTCCGGCGTAGAACACTCCGCCACCATTCGAAAACTGAATGATAACCGGTGAATTTACAGCAGCAGCTGTCTCCAAAACGGCATTGATAGAGTTTGTACCTACCACGTTTACCGCTGGCAGAGCAAAATTGTTTTTGTTAGCGTAGGCCAGCAATTCGTTCAAAGCTTCACCTGTTACTACACCCGGCTTAATCAAAGATTGACTCATGAATAAGTTTTTTTGTATTTAAATTAGATTTCTTTTGATTCTCTCAATATGACGGCTTAATAGCCTTTAAAAGAGGGACAAAAGTACATTTAATAGCCTAAAAAAACAATTGAGCTTAAGCGGCTTCCGCTTTAAGGTTTTTGAAGAACTGCTTACGCTCCTGACTAAAATCCTGAATGGCTATGGTAAGTACTTTACCTTGTATATCACTTATATTTTGCGTCAAGAACTCTTCCAGTTCTTTTTGACCTCCACGACTATGGATTTCCCGAAGCATCCAGCCTATTCCTTTGAGCAGAATGTCTTCTTTTTTATCGAACATTCGTTTGGTTATTTCGAAGGTATCGGTAAAATCGCCGGTTTTTATCAAAGCGTAAGTGCTTACAATAGCAACCCTCTGTTTCCAAATGTTTTCCTCATTGGCAAGCTTATATAGGATGTCTCTCGGTCGCGTTATCAGGTAATCACCCAATAGGTCACGACAGGAACCATCAACCAGATCCCAGTTATTGACATAGTCGAGGTGATCAAGGTACAGGTTCACAAATGGCTCTGGGTCTTTCTTTCGGTTTTTCTGGTATTGCTTGACCAGAATCAGCAGCCCCGCCATTCTGATTTCGTGGATAGGATGGGTTATCAAGACCGAGAGGTCAGACTGATTAATATGGTAGAAAGGCTTGATGATTTTTCTGATAGCGGTAGTTTTCAAACCCATGAATTCGTCATGTTCGGCATACTCGCCCTTGCCGGTTTTGAAGAAGCGTTTCATGCTTTCTTTGTATTCGTCGTCGGCATGAGCATTTAAAAGTTCGAAAAGAGGGTAAAGAGCAGACATGGCAGAGTTTTAAAATGGAACCAGATTTGGCTGAGATTGTTTTAAGCTCGTAATATTGATCAAATTTAAGGACATTGAAAAAACCGGTAGGAATTTTAGTAGGTACTAATCGCCCCTCAGCCATGACTCTGGAAATGGCTATGTATTACAAAGAAAAGTTGGAAGAAATAGGAGAGGAAGTTGTACTTATGGATCTTGGTCAATTGCCCGAAGATTTTGCTTTTTCAGCTCTCTATGCCAACAAAGGCAAAAGTGAAGGCTATAATGGATTTCAGGCCATGCTTGATTCTGTTGATAAATGCATTATTCTTGCTCCTGAATACAACGGGTCGTACCCGGGTGTCCTGAAAACTTTTATTGATGGTCTTCGATACCCCGATTCATTTCGCGATAAGAAAGTGGCTTTGGTTGGCCTTGCTAATGGCGTACAAGGTAATGCCGTGGGGCTTGGTCACCTCAATGATGTTTTGTCTTACATGGGAGCCAATGTGCTCGGTCTGCGTGTCAAACTTGGGGAGATTGCCCGTCATTTTGACGCCAATAAGATCAGCCACCCACTTTACGAAAAGTTTGTTAACGAGCAGATTGAAAAGTTTCTCAGCTTTTAAGAAACATTCTCAATAACCACGGCATAACCCATTCCCACGCCAACGCACATGGCGGCTAGACCGTATCGGCCACCAGTTCTTCGAAGTTGGTTAGCAGCAGCCTGGACAATTCTGGTACCAGACATGCCGAGTGGGTGTCCGATCGCAATTGCTCCTCCATTCGGATTTATTCGTAGATCATCATCGGCCAAACCGAGATTTCGGCTCACAGCAAGGCACTGGGCTGCAAAGGCCTCGTTGAATTCAATTACATCCATTTGATCAAGGCTTAAACCTGCTTTTTTCAGAGCCTTTTGAGTTGCACCCACTGGTCCGATACCCATGATTCTTGGCTCTACACCCACCACTCCGGAACTAATAATGCGGGCCATAGGCTTTAGTGAATGATTTTTGATGGCTTCTTCTGAGGCGATCAGCATGGCTGCCGCCCCATCGTTCAGCCCTGAAGCGTTACCGGCAGTCACCGTTCCGCCTTCTTTTTTGAAAACTGTTTTTAAGGTTGCCAATTTTTCCAGGGTGGAATTGCCTTTGATGAACTCATCCTGATCAAAAACGGTAACATTTCCTTTACGGTCAGTCATTTCAACAGGTACAATTTCTTCTGCTAAAATTCCATTTTGTTGTGCTTTGAAGGCCTTTTGTTGAGAATTGTAGGCAAATAAATCCTGATCGTCTCTGCTTATGTTGTACAGCTCGGCCAGGTTTTCTGCGGTAACACCCATGGCGTCGGTGCCGTACATTTTATGGAGTTTTGGGTTGACAAATCTCCAGCCGAAACTCGAGTCCTCCATTTTGGCATCATTCCCGAAAGAAGCCGAGGCTTTCGAGATCACAAGAGGTCCACGGGTCATATGTTCCATGCCTCCGCTAATGAAAAGGTCGCCATCACCGGCTTTGATGGCCCGGTTGGCTTGCACCACTGCTGACATGCCTGAAGAGCAAAGCCTGTTCACCGTTTCACCCGGAATGGTATGAGGTAATCCGGCCAGTAAAAGAGCCATTCGTGCGACGTTCCGGTTGTCTTCTCCGGCCTGGTTATGGCAACCCAGAATCACATCCTCTATTTCCTCAACAGGGATATTCGGATTTCGACGAATCAGCTCCTTGATTGGAATGGCCGCCAAATCATCAGCCCGAACTGGCGAAAGTCTTCCTCTGAAACTTCCAATGGGCGTTCTGATGGCGTCAATGATGTATGCTTCTTTCATAATTATGACAATTTCTCTTCAAATTTTGCTGCAGTCTTCGCTCTTACTTCTTCCAAACTACTGCCCGGCATAACCTCTAATAAGGTTAGTTTTCCATTGATATATTTGAATACTGCCAGTTCTGTGATACACATATCTACACAGTTATGGGCGGTCAAAGGAAGGGTGCATTCTGGCACTACTTTCGAATTTCCGGCTCTGTCAGTATGGCTTAATGTGATAATCAGTTTTTTGGCTCCACTGGCCAGATCCATTGCCCCGCCTACCCCAAGCAAAGGTTTTCCGGGAACAGCCCAGTTGGCCAGGTTGCCGGCCTCATCAATTTCCAGTCCTCCCATAATAGCGACATCGATATGGCCGCCACGGATCATCGCAAAGCTATCAGCACTGTCGAAGTAGCTGCTACCGGGTAAGGCTGTAACGGGTACTTTGCCGGCGTTCACCGGGTATTTCATGGCCCCGCCACCATCGGTGGGTTCCGGACCTACTCCGAGCATGCCGTTTTCGGTATGGAGGATGATGCCGTCTTCGGGTTTGATGAGGTCTGCCACCAGGGTAGGAATGCCGATGCCCAGATTCACGACGTCTCCCTTCTGCAACTCGGCAAAAGCTCTTTTCGCCATGTTCATCCGAAGGTCATCGACTTTCTTTGAACCTGTAGAGGCCGAGCTTCCGAGGTCTTCTTCGGTGAGTTTTCGTTCCACAAGATAGTCGACAAAACAGCCGGGCGTATGAATTTCGTTCGGATCCAATTCGCCTACGGGTACGATTTCCTGAACCTCGGCGATCACCAGGTCGGCCGCTGTGGCCATAGCCCGGTTAAAGTTCTGCTCGGTCATACGGTATTGGAGGTTTCCGGCGGTATCGGCCTTCCAGGCTCTGATGATGGCTACGTTGCCCCGGATGCCTTTGACAAAGACCTGCTCTACGCCGTCTATAACTTTGGTTTCATGCCCGTCGGCGATTTTTGTACCGGCTGAAGTGACGGTGTAAAATCCACCAATACCCGCCCCGCCGGCTCTGATGGCTTCTGCCAAGGTGCCCTGAGGAATCAATTCGTATTCAACTTTTCCTTCCTGTGCTGCTTTCACCGCCTCGGGGTTTGAGGTAAAAAAGGAACCGATCATTTTTTTCAATTGACCGTTATTGAGAAGTCTGCCACCACCCATATTGGGCTCGCCCACGTTATTGGCCACAAAAGTTAAATTCTTCGTACTCGTTTTGGCGAGTTCGTGCAAGATGTTGACAGGGTTTCCGGTCATACCAAAACCGCCACCTAAGACCACATCTCCATCTTTTATTAACGCTGCGGCTTCAGTGGCCGAAATTACTTTAACCTGCTTCATAAATTAATCTTCAAACGCCTCAAAAGGTAAGCCAACGTAGTTTTCTGCAATGGTGGTAGCATAGGCTTTTGAGGTTTTTATATAGTCAAATTTCGCTTTTTGTAATTGATATTTAAATGCTCCATGCTCACCTTGTTTGTGAAAAAGGGTAGTCATAAAATTGGAGAAATCCTGTGCCCGCCAGATTCTTTTCAGAGCTGTTTTGGAGTAATTGTTAAGAGATTCTCTGGAGTTATTTTGATAGAAATCTGTAAGGCCGTCTACAAGGTGTTTTACATCTGCAATGGCCAGGTTAAGTCCTTTTCCACCAGTGGGTGGGACAATATGAGCTGCATCGCCGGCCAGAAAAAGATTTCCAAACTGCATATTATCAATAAAGTAACTACGCATTGGCGTAATGCTTTTTTCAAAAATAGGGCCTGATTTCAGTTCCCAGTTTTCAGTTCCCAGTCTTGTAGCCAGTTCTTCCCAGATTTTTTCGTCAGGCCAGTTGGATACGTCCTCGTCATTGTCGACCTGAATGTACAGACGACTAACAGTCTCAGATCGCATACTATGAAGGGCGAAACCTCTTTCATGGTACGCATAGATCAATTCATCTGAAGATGGAGCTACATTGGCCAAGATGCCCAACCAACTGAACGGATAGGTGACTGTAAATTCTCTAAAATTTTCAGTTGGTAAGGTCTTTCGGCCAATGCCATGAAAGCCATCACAAGCGGCAATAAAATCACATTCAAGTATTCCATTTTCACCCTGATACTCAAAAACAATTTCCGGGGAATCTGTTTCAAAGTTTTTAAGCTCGGTGGCCTCGGCTTCAAAAAGCAGTGTTTCACCGGCTTCCAGCCAGGCATCTGTGAGGTCTTTGACAACTTCTTGTTGTCCATATATCCAGATGTTTCTACCTCTGGTTAGTTCACCAAACGGTACGCGGGTTCGTTCTCCGTCAAAATTAAGATAAACACCATGATGTTCTTGTCCTTCTTTCCGAAGTCTGTTGGCTAATCCTAATTCAGTTAAGATATCAACCGTGTTTTGTTCCAGTAAACCTGCTCTGACCCGACCTTCTACATACTCCCGACTTCGGTTTTCAAGAATTACAGAAGAAATGCCATTTTTCTTTAACCAATGTGCCAAAGTAAGTCCGGCTGGACCGGCACCTATGATTCCTACTTGAGTTTTAAGGTTTTTCATGTTATGATTTTTGGCTTTTAAGGGTTTTGCCTTCGGGAGGCTCAGGCACCAACTGCAATTTTCGTCAAATTAACCTTCAACTATTTCCTTCAGTACTTCTTCCGTTTTATGAAATGCTTCGTTAGCTGCCGGTAGTCCACAGTAGAGTGATGCCTGCATGATGACCTCTTTAATTTCATCAAGTGAAACACCATTATTAAAGGCTGCCTTCACGTGCATTTTGAACTCGGCTTCTCGGTTCAGGGCGATAAGCATGGCCAGCGTAATCAGGCTTCGGTTTGGTTTTGAAAGGCCCGGCCTTGTCCAGATTTCTCCCCATGCGTAATGGCTGATGAACTCCTGGAAGTCGCCATTGAGCTCATTGATTTTGCTATTTGCTCTGTCTACATGGGCATTGCCTAAAACAGTTCGCCTAACATGCATTCCCCTCTCAAAAGTGCTCTCTCCAACAAAAAAATCGATTAAAGCTTCTGAATATTCCTCGGGTAATTCGGTAGCTGCTAAATGTCTGGCAGGCAGAATTTTAAGTTCAGCATCTTGTATTTGACTTACCAGAAATTCAGCATGTTCCACATTAGTGACAAGATCCTGATCGCCTGTGATCACCAAGGCCTCTGCCGAAAATTTCGACAGGCTATCCCTAAAATCGGCATCCCGTATGGCCGCACAACAATTGCTGTAGCCTATCACCGGACTACTCAAAAACATATCGTAGGTTTGAGCCACTCTCTTCGGGGTTTTAGCTTTGAATTCATCGGTAAACCAACGGTCTATGGAGGCATCGACGATCGACTCCATGCCATTCTCAGAAATGGTGCTGATTCGGGTATTCCACCGCTCATCATCGCCGATTTTGGCTCCCGTATTGCTCAAAACAATTTTATAAAATCGCTTAGGTCGGTGAATGCCTAACCATTGACCAATCAAACCTCCCATGGAAAGTCCACAGAAAAAAGCTTTTTCAATGGAAAGACGATCCATCAGGTCAATTACATCTTGCCCCAGTTGATCAATGGTGTAAGGTTCTGTCGTTACCGGGCTTCCTCCGTGACCACGCGTGTCGTATCTCAAGACCCGGAAATAGGGCAAGAGAAAAGGCACCAGTTCTTCCCACATATCCATGGTAGAGCCCAGGGAATTGGAGAAAATCAGCACCGGACTGTTGGGTGTTCCTTCTAATTTATAGTTCATTTTTTGAGTATTTCGTCAATCATTTCGTGGACTAAACCCAGGGCGTTTTCAGGTTTGAATAATTCTGCGAGATTGGGTAGTTTTACGCCCTGCTCCTCCAGAACTTGCTTTAAATGTTTCTGCTCGTAAAGAGCCGTTTTGCAGGCTTTTTGCACGAATTCATGAGCTTTCAATTTTCCCATTTCAGGAGCCAGAGCCAGAGAAACGCCTTCGGCAAAAATAAGGCCTTGGGTGACCTCCAGGTTTTCTCTCATTTTATCTTGGTTTACCTCCAAATGGGCAAGCAGGTCGACCGATTTTTCCAGAGAACCTCCGGTAAGTTGGATGAGGTCATGAAGGGTTTCCCATTCAGCGTGCCAGAGCCCGGCCGAACGCTCATGTTCCTGTAGCATGGCCGAAAGCATGGTGCTTACCAAAGCCGGTGTTCTGGTGGCGTTGGAAAGGATGAGAGCACAATTGACCGGATTTCGTTTATGGGGCATAGTGCTGGACCCTCCTTTGCCTTCGGCGGCTCCCTCAAAAACTTCGGCAATTTCGGTCTGCATCAGCAAAGAAATGTCTTTGGCTATTTTTCCGAGGTTACCGGATAAAATCCCCAGAGCCGAAGCGAATTCGCACAGATTTCCACGGGACGATTGCCAGCTACCTTCGGTTTTTAAATCTAGGGCAACAGCCAGCTTTTCAAGTACTTCGGCATTCATCCTGGCATGACCTGCCCCTACAGCTCCGTACATTTGCAGGATCTTGTTGTTCTCAACCGCCTGCTGAAGTCGTGTACGATCCTGACGAATGCTTTTCAACCAAAGGGCCGCTTTAAAACCAAAAGTAATGGGTTTGGCCTGTTGCAGTAAGGTGCGGCCAATCATGAGTGTATCGCGATGCGTTTCGACCAGTTGCTCCAAGACAGATTCCAAGTGTTTCAGCTGATTGTCCATCCAGGCTGCGGCCTGAATCAGTTGTAGAACGGTGGCCGAATCAATGATGTCTTGGCTGGTGGCTCCAAAATGTACATGTTTTGAGGCCTCAAAGTCTTTGGTTTTTACCAGAGTGGTCAGTTGTTTGACCAGCGGTATGGCGGCATTGCCGCCCAGGATGATGTCTTTTTTGAGACGATCCAGATCGATAAATGCGATTTTAGCACACGTTTGAATCGTTTCTGCAGAACTTTCAGGAAAAATACCCGCAGCTGCCTGAGTCTCTGCCAGGCTCGCTTCTACCTTAAGCATCTGCTCAATGAACGACTCTTTGTCCATGATGCGTCCGAGTTCCTCACTGTAAAAAGTGTGCTGATATAAACCCATGATCAGATATCAAAAAAGACGGTTTCGTTCTCGCCCTGCATATGGATATCCATTTGATAACCATTGCTGGTCTTTTTGGCGATGATGGTATTTCGGCGATCTTCCGGCACTTGATTCAGTATTTTATCTTTGGCGTTTAGCCCGGGTTCGTCCTCAAAATACAGACGTGTGTACGAGTGAATCAATTGACCACGCATAAAAACGATAACGGATAGGTGCGGGGCTTGGCCGTCAACTGATTTTGGTTTGATGGTATGAAAAACGTATCTGTTCTTTGGGTCGGTTCCTGTTCCAAATCGACCGAAAAGCTGCTTCTCGCCATCATTTTGCCAGATTTCCAACATGGCGTCGGGGATTAATTTCCCTTCTCCGTCAAAAACTTGTCCGCTGATCTGAATACAGTTGAGGTCGTCCATCGGGCTCACCATTTCGTTTCCGACCAAAGCCTTGAAATCATATAAATATTGCTCGGGCGTAAGTCCATAAGCGAAATAAGGCCCGACGGTTTGTGAAGGTGTTTGTTTCATTTTTTTCTTTTTTGGTTGATTGGGAAATTGGATAATCGGGAAACTGGTTATTGATTTATTTTTGCTCTCAGCTTTAAAGGGATGTATTACTGGTATCGAACATCAAACGTCTCGTACCGTCTTCTGTCTTATACGCTCTCCTTTCCCCTTATTCCATTTTCCTTTCTCCAACCAGATCAAATATTCTCAAAAGGAGTCGCATTATTACCTCGAAGCACAAAGTCAAAACGGTAGGCCAGGGCATAACCTTCTTCGGTCGCATCCATGTCGAATTTTGAAATCAGGAGGTCTCTTCCTTTTGGTGGTACTCCCAAGAAAATCGGATCGTACTGAAGGAGCGGATCTCCCGGGAAATACATTTGGGTCACCAGACGATTGGTGATATTGGCTCCGAAAAGTGAAAAATGGATGTGATTGGGTCTCCAGGCATTATAGTGATTGCCCCAGGGATATGCTCCCGGCTTGATCGTATAGAACTTATAGTTACCGTTGGCATCACTCATACAGCGTCCGGCACCCAGGAAATTAGGATCCAGCGGAGCATCATGTTGATCAACCTTGTGCACATATCGCCCGCAGGAGTTGGCTTGCCAGATTTCAATGAGGGTATTCGGAATGGGCTGACCGTTTTCGTTCAGAACTCTTCCATGAACCAGAATCCGCTCACCGAGAGGTTCTCCGTTAACGATCGAGTTTTTGGAAAGATCGTGATCAAGTGGCCCCAGGTTGAAATCCCCGAAGACGGGTCCGGAAAGCTCTGACAATGTTTGTTTGGTTAAGATCAAGGGCTTCGTTGGAGCCCTGAGGACGGTCGACTTATATTCGGGCGAAAGCCTTGGCGGCTGCACATCCCAGTCGAACTTATTATAAATGATTTCGCTCATGCTTAACTATTTTTGTGATACAAAGTTCTCAAAAAGATCCTACAACCTCTTGGATATATGAAATGAATATCTTGTACATTTGAAACATTATATTTTTCTCAATAGGGTTTATATAGGTTTTGAGAAAGGTTAGTTCACTTTTAGCTTGTAATAAAGGAACAAATGAGAACGAGGCTACAACATTTTGATGGACTTTTTGGGGACCAGCAATTGGACGCCTCTTCTGATTTTTTTCAATGTGAATCGCTGGAGGTTCGTAGTAAGGCCTATAATTGGGAAATTACCGAGCATTTTCATTCAGACCTGCTTCAGCTATTTTTTATCCGATCCGGTGGCGGGCGGTTTTCTTTGTCAAAAAAGCAATTTCTTATTGAAGAGAAATCGGTATTGCTGATTCCTGCCAATACCCTGCATGGTTTTCAATTTGAAGAAGGGGTGGAGGGCGAAGTTATGACGTTCTCGACCCGCTTTCCGGAGAATCTGATGAAGGGGCGACCTGAAATGCAGGAGTCTATTCTTTCAAGAAATCAGTTGAATTTTCAGCAGCAGCCAGAATGTTTTGATCGGCTATTGGTGTATTACCAATGCATTGAGGCCGAGCTGCCCGAGCATAAAATTGAAAAGTGGGCGGTGGTGAGATCTCTGCTGGAGTTAATTCTCACCGAATTATACCGTAGTAGTTTTGAGGCCGAACGCCTGGAATTGCTGACCAGCCACCGCTCGTTGGCCTATTACCAGCAGTTTCTGACCTCTGTGAAAAGACAAATGAACCAATCAATAGCGGTATCGGCTTACGCGGCGGATGTTGGTATTACAGTGGTGCACCTAAACCGGGTTTGCCGCGAGGTGGTGGGTAAGTCGGCTTTGGAAGTCGTGCAGGAAGTGCTCCTACAGGAAGCCAAAAACTATCTGCTCAACACACAATACAGCATCGCAGAAATTGCTTATTTCCTCAATTTCAATGACCCCGCCTATTTTAACAGGTTATTCAAAAAGAAGGTCGGTGTGCCGCCCGGGGAGTTTCGTAGAGGGTAGATAAATGGCTAAAAACTACGTATCGCTCTAACAAGCTGATTGGTTGATTTTACCGCCAAAGATGCAAATCCCAAAGAAAAATCATAATAGTATACAGTGGAGGAGTATTCAGTTGAAGTCCAATATAACTTGCTTGTTGATAATGACTCTCCTCCGTTGGCCGTGGAGGAAGAATCAATTACTGACTTTACGCTGTCCACCAAACCCATTTCATTCAGTGATGGTAAATACCAATCGTTATAGCCGCTGTAAGAAAGTTTAAGGCAATGTTCTGCTGCGGAGACTATATGGCCATCCTGTAATGTTATCGCCACGGAATTGCCTGCTCCATTAATTAAACTCTGTGCAGTGGACCCAATTTGAGTATTTGTGATGTTGCTCCAGGTCGTTGAACCGGCGTCATAAAGACTTATTACTTTGCCATGTTTCGTGTCCGGGCTTACCCAAAAAATTATTCCTCCCTGAGCAAAATCTCCAACTGTATAAGTTGCTGAGTTTTCAGTCAACTGAGATAAGGTGCCATCCGGTTCTCTGGTCACTATTTTGGCTGAATTACTAGCGGGCTCCATAACTTTGACTCTGGCTTTTCCACTGATGTCTAAATTCTGGGAGAATACTGAAATGAGCGGAACAGCTAATATTAAAAGAAAGATATAAAATGTTTTCATGTACTGTTGTCCTGATATTTTAATAATCAAAGAAAAGGATTTTCTTTAAAAGGATTGTTCTCTTCGGAGGCATGAAGATGACAAAGTAAAGTGTTTTGGAAGACTTCTGCCTCTACTTTTACTGCTATTCCAGCTACTTTGAAATGTATGCGTGAGTAGGCTTAAGAAAGGTGGGCGATAGGTCTTAGTAGGTGCAGGAAAAGCCATAAATAAACCACCTGATCGCCTAAAAATCCGTAACGAACAGATACTCGTCTTTTTAACTCCGCTCACATCATCCCCAATGCTAAACTGATCTCCTGACAGGTTTTTTGCATGGCGGGGAGAAAACGGTTGATCATTTCTTCTTTGCCGGTGCGGTTGGTGGTACTTACAATGGTCATCGCATATTTTACCGAACCGTTTTTTGAGAAAATAGGGGTGGAAATAGCCCGGAGGCCATATTCCAGCTCTTCATCCACAAAGGCCCAGCCTTGTATTTTAATGATGGCCAGTTCGGCTTTGAGTTTGTCTTTGTCGGTAATGGTGTGGCTCGTGTAGGTTGTAAAGTCAATTTTGTCCAGCAGCTCTTCCTGCATTTGTTCATTCATGGCCAGAATCATTCGGCCCATCGAGGTCACATGGGCAGGAATCCTAGAGCCTACTTTGAGCGAAACTGTCATCACGCGTGCCACTTGTTCCTGTACAATGTACACGATGTCGGTATCCTGAATTTCGCCGATTGAGCAGGATTCGTTCAGCTCCTGAGAAAGTTTTAACATGTAGGGTTTGGCGATATCAATGATGTCCATCGACGAAATATAGCTGTAGCCCAGATCCAGCACCTTGGCAGTCAGGCTGAAACGCTTTCCATCGGTTTGCATATACCCCAGGTGGGTAAACGTCAGCAAAAAACGGCGAGCCGCGGCCCGGCTCATCTGTGTTTGGGCGGCTACTTCAGAGAGCGTAAGAGGGCGTTGCTCTTTTGAAAAGACGAGTAAAACCCGCAATCCTTTGTCCAACGATTGCACATAATCTGAGGCTTTGATCTCCATATTTCAATTAAAAGTTTAAAATCAAGTGCGAATAATGCAATTGATCTGTTAAGTTTAAGCTGTTATTCGAACATGTGTGCGAATTGCGAACAAATATAGAAAATTTGAACATGGATCAGTCAAAGTTTACAATGAATTACAGTTTCCCGAAAAATGCCTGGTATGCCGCGGCCCGAGATGTGGAAATTGGCTATTCTTTATTCCCGAGAAAAATCTGCAATGAGCCTTTGGTGATGTACCGCAATAAAGCCGGCAAGGCTGTGGTACTTCAGGATGCCTGTTGGCATCGTCTGTTACCGCTTTCCAAAGGAACACTGATCAATGACGAAGTACGCTGTGGCTATCATGGCTTGCGATATAATAAAGACGGGCGGTGCACCTTCATGCCTTCTCAGGAAACCATCAATCCTTCGGCTTGTGTCAAGAGCTATCCGGTGGTGGAGCGTCACCGCTATATCTGGGTCTGGATGGGTAATCCGGCGGAGGCCGATGAATCCAAGGTGCCGGATTTATTCTGGAATGATCATCCCGAATGGACCGGCGACGGTGATGTGATCTACGGGAAATGCAATTATAAACTGGTGCTTGATAACCTGATGGATCTCACCCACGAGACTTTCGTGCACAGTGAGAGTATCGGGAACGACGCAGTGGCCGAGGCCCCGTTTGATGTAACCCATACCGATGAATCGGCTACCGTAACCCGATGGATGAAGAATATTGATGCACCGCCTTTCTGGGTGGCTCAGCTGGGGAAAGACGTAAAGGTAGATCGCTGGCAAATCATCAATTTCATTGCTCCGGCGAGCATTGCTATCGATGTGGGTGTAGCTCCGGAAGGTACGGGTGCTCCCGAGGGCGATCGCTCACAGGGTGTTAATGGTTGCGTGGTGAATACCATCACTCCAGAGACCGATACCACATGCCACTATTTCTGGGCTTTTTGCCGGAACTATAATTTAAAAAACGTGGCCCGAACACATCAGCTTAGGGCAGGGGTTACCCGCATTTTCAGTCAGGACGAGGATATTTTAGAGGCCCAGCAAAAGGCCATTGAGGCCAATCCGGGCCGGGAGTTCTATAATCTCAATATTGATGGCGGAGCCATGTGGACACGTCGTATCATTGACAAACTGGTAGAAAAAGAAAGAAGCTGATGAGATTTTCCAATGAATGGTCTGAGGGCCGAATCAAAAGCATAAAGCAGGTCGGCGAAACGGTCAGGCAGTTTGAGATTGACATTCCGGCTGAGGTTTCTTTTTCGGCTGGTTCGCATATCAATGTGGAGGTGTATTTTAAAGGGCATCCCGAGATCAGAAGTTATTCGCTTGTGGGAAAGCCTCGTCGTACTTCGGTTTTGAAAATTGCGGTCAAATTATTGCCCGAAAGTAAAGGGGGTTCTGCTTATATGTGGACGCTGGAAGAAGGGCAGAAAATAAGGGTTTCTCAACCTAAAAATCATTTTGAACTGACATACGGAAGTTCCGAATATGTGCTTCTTGCCGGCGGAATTGGCATCACGCCAATGGTCTCAATGGCGGAAGAGTTACTGGCCAAAGGTGAAAATTTCAGATTTGTGTATGCGGCTCAAAAACGCAGTGATATGCCTTTCTCGGAGGACTTGAATACCCTTCTGGGTGATCGACTTCAATTGTTTGTGCAAGATGAGCACGGCCTGGTCGATATTCCCGCCTTGGTGAATTCGATGAAAAAAGGATCACAACTCTATGTTTGCGGCCCTATGGGCATGTTGGAGGCGGCCAAGTTGGCCTGGTTCCAGTCGGCCCTGCCGGCCGAAGACTTACGCTACGAGACCTTCGGTACCACCGGTTTATATCCTACAGTGGCCTTTAAAGTAAACCTGCCAAGGTTTAACAAAACCGTGGAGGTCAGTGCCAACCAAACCTTATTGGATGCTCTGGAAGAGGAAGGAATTGAAGTCATGTACGACTGCAAACGAGGCGAATGCGGCCTGTGTCAGGTCGATATTATAGAATACAGCGGCACAATAGATCACCGTGACGCCTTCTTTAGCTCAGAGGAGCGAGCTTGTGACAAAAAACTCTGTGCTTGCGTATCGAGGGTATTTGAAGGTGAGTTGACTTTGGATACCTCTTATAGAGGTTAACTGACAAATTTTTACACCTATTTTTGATGATATTCATTGATATGGATTGATAATGAATAATAATAGATCATTTATGATAAATGTCAGGTTTTAACTTTGGTTAAATTTGTCCTAGTTAAAATAGGTAAAGTACCACTTCAAAAACTGTCGAAGAATGATTCTTGAATTTGCTAAGCTTTCTATCCTTGAGGACAAAATGGAAAGCTTTCTGGCCGCCATTCCGAAGGCGAAAGCCGTTATTTCTCAATCCAAAGGTTTCATCGCGATCAACTTTAAACGTTCGGTTGAAAATCCGAATACCGTAGTCGCCCTGATTGAATGGGAGACTTTGGAGGATCATACCATTGGCTTTCGGGAATCAGATCTTTTTCCGCAATGGAGGGCTGTGATTTCTCCATTTTTTAGTGCTGCACCTGAAGTTGAACATTTTTCAATTGTCTGAATGAAAAGAATATTAAAGGAAGCCATTGGCCTTTTTGAGGCGGACACCAATGATCGGAAGGTCAGAGACGCAGTCGAGGGATTAATAGAGGAGGTAAGAGCTGGCGGTGATGTAGCTGTTCGTTCGATTTCAGAGCGTTTCGATAAGTGGTCACCAAAGAGTTTCAAGCTTTCGAAAGAGGAAATTGAAGAAATCGTGTCTTCGGTGAATCCACAAACAATAGAAGATATCAAGTTTGCACAGACTCAAATCCGGAATTTTGCCACTCATCAAAAAAATGCCTTGAAGGATATTGAGGTGGAAACGTTACCGGGTGTAATACTTGGGCATAAAAATATACCCGTAAATTCAGTAGGCTGCTACATTCCCGGAGGTCGTTATCCGATGGTGGCCTCGGCTCATATGAGCGTGTTAACGGCAAAGGTGGCCGGAGTGAAAAAGGTCCTGGCATTAACCCCGCCAATTCAGGGGAAAATTCCGGCTGAAACGGTTACTGCGATGCATCTGGCGGGAGCTGATGAGATTTATCTTTTAGGAGGTGTTCCGGCTATCGCAGCTATGGCACTGGGTACTGAATCCATTGAAAAAGTGGATATGGTGGTGGGTCCCGGAAACGCTTATGTTGCCGAGGCAAAACGTCAGCTTTTTGGTAAAATTGGAATTGACCTGCTGGCGGGGCCAACGGAAACTTTGGTCATCGCTGATGAAAGCAGTGATGCCGAAATATGTGCAACTGACCTTCTGGGTCAGGCCGAGCATGGGCCCGGCTCACCGGCTATTTTACTGACAAACTCTGAAAAGCTGGGAAGAGAGACGATAGCCGAAGTAGAAAGACAGCTAAAAACCTTGCCTACGGCAGATGTGGCCAGCATCAGTTGGAGAGATTACGGACAAGTAATTGTGGTAGATACGCTTGAAGAAATGGTAGAAGAGGCAGATCGGATTGCAAGTGAGCATGTTCAGGTAATGACTGAAAATCCGAGGTATTTCCTCGAAAATATGACCAATTACGGAGCCTTGTTTTTAGGGAAATATACCAATGTTGCTTATGGCGATAAGGTTATAGGAACAAATCATACACTACCTACTAAACATGGAGCCAAATACACGGGCGGCCTTTGGGTTGGGAAGTTTATGAAAACATGCACCTATCAGGAGGTTAGAACTCCGGAAGCCAGTGCTATGATTGGTGAATATTGCTCCCGCCTTTGCGAAATTGAAAACTTTGCCGGTCATAAAGAGCAAGCGGATATTCGGGTGAGAAGACTTGGTGATTGGTGATTCGTTATGTGATGGGTAAACCAATAACTAATCAACCAATAGCCAATAACCAGTGAACTAAATAAATAATGAAAACAGTACTCGTAACCGGAGGGGCAGGAGAGATTGGTTCGGCAATTTGTCAGAAATTTGCCGAGAACGGGTATGTGGTCATTGCTACCTATAATGCTAACCGAGAAAAGGCCGAAAGGCTGCTCCGTTCCCTTCCCGGGACGGAGCATGCTGTTATTCAGGCCCCCTCAACAGATGCACAGGCTTTACTCGAACTGGTCGATTTTGTTAGCGAAAAATTCGGGCATTTAAATGTGCTTGTGAATAATGCCGGTATCACCACACCTGTAGCACATGACGACCTGGAAGGATTGACAGATGAATGGATAGACAAAATAATGCAAACCAACTTCAGGGGTAGTTTTGCAATGGTAAGGGCGATGAGAGGTTTGCTGGAACAAGCGGTTTCGAAAAATCAACAATCGGAAATCTCAATTCAAAATGCCTCTTTAGTTGTCAACATCTCTTCCATAGCCGGAATTTTCGGTATCGGGTCAAATGTTGCCTACTGTGCCTCAAAGGCTGCTCTGGATTCAATGACCAGATCGCTCGCCCGGGTACTGGCCCCAAAAATCAGGGTCATGTCTGTTTCGCCTGGTTTTGTAGAGGGAGAATACACTAAGAACTTTCCAAAAGAATTTTTGCAAAATCAAATTGACCATACACCTATGGAGCGTTTTGCAACAGGAGAAGATGTGGCAAATGCTGTGTTTGCTCTGGCTGATCATCTTAAAATGTCAACCGGGGGAATTCTTACGGTTGACGGAGGAAGACTTTTGAAGTAGATATTTATGAATGAAAATGATGAATACGCAAGTCTTCATTAATACTTTAACCAATAACATTACACCGGATGAAAATTATTGACCTCTCCATTACCATCTCTGAAGAAGTAAAGGAGCCTTTGCCGACAAAGATTGTTTACGAAAATCATGAGGAAGGGGCTAAGAAAATCGGAGCCGGTCTTTTTGGTGGTATGACAGATTGCTTTATTGACAACAAAGGGCCAGCAGGTGAAATGTTGACGGTGACGAGTCATTGCGGTACGCACGTTGATGCACCTTATCACTATTTTCCGACCAGTGAGGGCAAACCCGCAAGGACTATCGACCAGATGCCACTCGAATGGTTTTTTCATGATGGAGTGGTGCTTGACTTTACAGATAAACCTGATGGTTTTATGTTTGAGCCTGAGGATCTCATTGAAAAGTTGGCAGCTATTAATTACACCCTCAAACCTTATGATATCGTTTTGATTCGTTGCGACGCGGATAAGCGACTTCATGACGATGATTATGTGAAAATTCATGTCGGAGCTTCGGCCAAAGCTACCCACTGGCTTATTGATCAGGGTATCAAAGTAATGGGAACCGACGGTTGGGGCTGGGATATTCCGCTTCACATTCAGGCAGAGGATTATAAAGCAAACCCAAGACCGGGCATCATTTGGCAAGCTCATTATGTAGGAATTGAAAAGGAATATTGTCAAATTGAGAAATTGGCAAATCTTGATCAATTGCCTCCTTTTGGCTTTAAAGTAGCTTGTTTTCCAGCCAAAATAAAAGATGCAAGTGCCGGATGGACCCGGGCCGTAGCTATTCTAAATGATTGAAAGAGATGAACAGAAACGAAGTTCCGGTTTTAACCCTTGAGGAGACAGATCGTTTTCATTTTGGAGACAATCAGTCCTCTTTTGTAAGGTCAACCGGGCATCATCTTTTCCATATTAATCGGGTGGAAACATATAGAGATAAACTGGTTTTTCCTCTGCCACCTCACCGTAAAATCACATATGATTTTATTTTTCTGACTAAAGGAAGTTCAGTTCGCAGCAAGGGATTGTCAGAATTTACAATCACAGCAAACAGCTTCTTTTTTCTGCCTGCATACCAAATAACGGAGCATCGGTCGATGAGTAAAGATGTCGAAGGTTTTTACGTGCATTTCAGTCCCGATATTTTTCAGGAGTCCGGCCAGATGAAGGTCATTGAACAGTTTAGTTTCTATGATTTTCTGACGTATCCTTTAGTAGAGGTTGACCAGGCTGCCAAAGAAAGAATCTGTCGTAGTCTGAATGACTTGCTGCAGGTGTATCAGGATCCTAACCGGAAAGGTTACGATCAGGTGATTTTTAAAATTCTTGATATCCTGACAGAGGCCAATGCCTTTTACCAGGAGGAAGGCGAAGTGAGTAAGACGGCTGCTGCGTATTTAGTGAACCATTATAAAGATGCCTTGTCTCAAAAGATTTATCAGTTGCAAAAGGTTTCGGAGTATGCCGATTTGCTGAACGTTACGCCCAATCATTTGAATAAATGTGTCAAAAAAATCACGCATAAAACGGCTCAGGAGTTGCTGAACGAGATGATTATTATGGAAGCAAAAAGTCTGTTGAAATATACTGACTTGCAGGTAGCAGAGGTGGCTGTGAGGCTCTGTAATCAAAACCCGAGTAATTTCTCTCGTTTTTTCAAAAGCCAGACCGGCTATAGCCCCAAGGCCTATCAAACGAGCTGATTTGACGCATAGGAGGCTCCAAGAGTCCTTCAAAAGTGAATGGTGGTAGAGTATTCTGTTGATTGGGCTGGTAAAGGTGTTGCCCCTTGGTGAGAATGCTGTATTTTAGTTGTAATCAACTGTTTTGGAATAATAACCTATTGAATAATGAAATCAATCCGACAGGCACTCGTCCTCTTTTTGCTTGCGTTTGCCTTTTTTAGTTTTAATCAGAGTGAGAAACCAAATTCTTCGGAGAAGCCACCTAATATTCTCTGGCTGGTGGCAGAGGATCTGAGTCCTTATATTGCAGCCTTCGGAGACTCCACAGTTTCTACACCTAACCTTGATTGGCTGGCCAGTGAGGGTGTGGTATATGAAAATGTATTTTCTCCTTCCCCGGTTTGTGCTCCTTCCAGATCTGCTCTGGCGACAGGGATGTACCCGACGCAAATGGGGGCGAATCATATGCGTACAGGCCCTTGGTTTATGTGGCCTTTACCACCGGCTGCTGAAAAAATGTTTGAACAGCAGGAAAAAGATGGAGCTCGTTTTTATGAGGCCGTCCCGGCTCCTGAGGTGAAGATGTTCACCGAGTATTTGAGAAAAGCCGGTTACTACTGTACCAATAATTCAAAGGAAGATTACCAGTTCAGACGTACCCTTACCGCCTGGGATGAATGCAGCCCTCAGGCTCATTGGAAAAACAGGAAGGAAGGACAGCCTTTCTTTGCCATGAAGACTTTTATGGTCACGCATGAGTCCCAAATCTGGGCTAAAGCCAAAGATTCTCTCTGGGTAGATGAGGACTTGGAAGTGCCTGTTCCGCCTTATTTGCCAAATACTGAGGTTGCCAAAAAAGATATCCGACGGATGTATTCCAATATTAAAGAAATGGATGCTCAGGTAGGAGAAATGATTCAGGAGTTGAAAGATGCCGGTGAATTGGAGAACACCATTATCGTCTGGTTTACGGATCATGGCGGTCCGCTTCCGCGTCAGAAAAGGCTGATTTATGATTCCGGTTTGCAGGTACCCATGATTATTCGATACCCCAATAAAGAAAGAGCAGGAACCCGCGAAGACCGACTGATCAGTTTTGTTGATTTCGCCCCTACTGCGATGTCAATGGCTGGAATTGAGCCGCCTGCCTACATGAATGGAAAAGCATTTGCCGGATCTTATGAAGCTAAAGAAAGAGAATACATTTATGCCGCATCAGATCGTTATGATGAGTCGACTGACGCCCTTCGTGCTGTTCGGGATAGCCGGTATCTGTATGTCAGAAATTTCAAACCTGAGTTGCCCCGTTTTCTTCATGTCAGCTATCGTGACCAAATGCCAATCATGCAGGAGCTTTATCGCCTGCGGGATGAAGGAAAACTGACTCCGGAGCAAGCTCTTTGGTTTGCTGAAACAAAGCCTGAGGAGGAACTGTATGATACCTGGAATGATCCCCATCAGTTGCATGATATTGCCGGAGAGGCTGCTCTTCAGGCAAAGAAAACTGAATTAAAAAAGGCTTTGGAAAACTGGATCAGCTCCACCAATGACCTCAACTTAATCCCTGAAGATTCACTCCTGACCAAAATCTGGCCGGAAGGTCATAAGCCGCAAACAGCTACCCCGGAAATAAAGAAAGTGGCCAAAGCTGATGGTTCCGGAAGTCAGTTTATTGTAACCTGTTCTACTCCCGGAGCTACTCTGGCTTATAAAATTGTGGAACGAGGGGGAAATCCTGACAATCAGCATTGGAATATCTATCACAAACCGGTTGATGCGGTGCCTGGGAAGGAGTTTGTAGTAGTTGCTCATAGAATTGGTTATAACCCTATAGAAATAAGACATGAATAAGAGAATTAAAAGTATAGCTCTTGTGAGTTTATCCCTGAGTTATGGTGTTTTTAGCTGCCAGAATAATGGCACAGACAAGGTGGAACAGCCTGAGTTAGGTTCCCGGTCGGTAAACGTTATCGAAATTGAAGGTTTACAGTTTAAAGACCTCAATCGGAACGGAGAGCTGGATGCCTATGAAGATTGGAGGCTTTCAGCAGAAGAACGAAGTGCAGATCTAACTGCCCGTTTAAGCACGGAGCAGAAAGTGGGCTTGATGCTGATTAGTACCACTCAGCTGGAAAATGATGCTATGTTTGGCCGTGGCCAGGCCGGAAAGCCGGTTACAAGCAATTTTAATGAAAATGATAATGTCAGTGAGGTGAATTTCTTTACCAGAAAGCCACTTCCTGTGCCCATGATGTCATCGGCAGGTACGACTAAAGACGTTACAGAGTTTTACAAAAGAAGTTTTATTCTAAGGGCCAATACAGCCGTTGATACCTTGGCTAAATGGGCGAATAACTTACAAGCACTTTGTGAGGAGGACGATTTCGGAATTCCTGCAACGATAGCGTCTAACCCACGAAATCATATCTCTATTGACGCTTCCATTGGTTTGACCATGGGCAGAACTGCCTTTACGGCTTTCCCCGGAGAACTGGGATTGGCCGCAATGCGAGATTTTGACATGGTTAGGGAGTTTGCGGATATCTCACGGCAGGAATGGAGAGCTGTTGGGATAAACAAGGGTTATATGTACATGGCTGATTTGGCCACTGAACCGCGTTGGCAGCGAATCGAAGGTACATTTGGTGAAGATGCTGAACTCTCGGCCAAAGTAATGCGTGAAATAGTTCTGGGTTTTCAGGGCGTGAGCCTGGGCTCTGGTTCTGTCGCTTTGACGACGAAACACTTCCCCGGAGGGGGGTCGGGAGAAGGCGGACAAGACCCGCATTTTGATTGGGGTAAAAGAGAGGTTTACCCGGGTGGAATGTTTGATAACAACATAATTCCTTTTAAAGCGGCTATTGACGCCGGTACTTCGGCCATAATGCCTTACTATTCTTTGCCTTCAGGAACAGAATATGAAGAGGTTGGTTTTGCCTACAATAAGCGAATCCTTCAGGAAATTCTGAGAGGGGAATTGGGCTTCAAAGGGATTATTAACTCGGATACAGGTCCTATTGAAATGATGCCTTGGGGCGTAGAAGATTTGTCTATAATTGAGCGATATAAAAAGGCTTTGGAAGCAGGTGTTAATCTTTTTTCGGGAACAGCAGACCCCACTCTTTTGATTGAAACCATTCATACTTATCCGGAGCTGATGCCTCTTATCGATGAGTCAGTTCAGAAAATACTGGCTGAAAAGTTCCGTTTGGGTCTTTTTGAAAACCCTTACGTAGATGAGGCTGAAGCGAGTAAAATTGTTGGAAATGAAGTCTTTCAAAAGGCGGCTGATGAGGCTTTGAGAAAGTCAATTGTGCTTTTGAGAAACGAAAAAGAGGCTTTACCAATTAAGGCCAGAACGAAGGTCTATTTTGAGACTTATATGCAGAGTAGAGATGGCTCACCATCAAATGTTTATCAACCGGAAAATAACAGCTGGGATGTTGACTTTGTAGGCACTGCTGAGGAGGCTGATGTGGTATTACTTTGGTTGATTCCTAAAGCTCCTTCTCTGTTTCAATCGCAGGGTGATCCGCTTCATGTCAATCTCTCCAATAATGGGGTCGATTTGGATTATCTGAAAAAACTGACTGAGAAGCCAACTGTTTTGGTGGTCAATTATACCAATCCATGGGCGATTGATGAATTATACACAGGCGGCGAAGAGAATATTCCGGCAGTGCTGGCCACCTTTGGTAATACACCTGAAGCCATTTTAGATGTGGTGTCCGGAAAGTTTACACCGGGTGGTAAAATGCCATTCTCAACCCCTGTTAATGATGAAGCCGCTCAAAATCAAAAGTCGGATGTACCAGGTTATCTGGAAGGTGCCGGCTATGAGTTTTTCAAGTTTGATGAAGGATTGACAAGTTTTTAAAACATAAATATCAATGAAGAATACCTTAACCGCCTTATTCTTTTTATTGGGTTCATTGGCTTTTGCCCAATTTCCCAACCGTACTCCAACACCTAATGATACCTTAAAATCAGTTCAGATTCAGGAAGATGGTAAACTGAAATTCAGCATTTATGCCCCAAAGTCTTCCGAAGTTAGGGTTTCCGGTGATTTTACCGGCGGCTTTCCGGGTTTAACTCTGGAGAAGTCAGAAATTGGAGTTTGGTCAGCGACCACATCAGGGCCTGTAAGCCCTGATGTGTACACCTATGATTTTTATGTTGATGACCTGAAGGTCTTTGATCCAAAGAATTCTCTTTCAAAAGAAAGTAACAGCGGCTACTCAAATCTTTTTGAGATATCAGGTGAGGAAAATGAATTTCAAACACTGCAGGACGTGCCTCATGGAAGGGTAGAAAAAGTTTGGTACAAATCTGAAACCTTAGATGGTGTTACCCGCAGACTTCATGTTTATCTCCCGCCAAATTATGACGAAATAAGCAAAACTCAGAAGTTGCCGGTACTCTATCTTCTACATGGCGGAGGCGATAATGATGCCAGCTGGACAACCGCTGGCCGGGCCAATTTGATTTTGGACAACCTTTATGCCGAAGGTAAAATTGAACCCATGATCGTTGTAATGCCTGCCGGGCATACCGGTATCCCGGGCTTCTTTATGGGAGCGGGTTATTGGCAAGATCCTGCTTGCCGGGACCTGGTCCATACTGTAATTCCTTTTATTGATTCCAATTATCCAACCTTGTCAGATCGTGAACATCGGGCTATTGCCGGATTATCAATGGGTGGAGTTCAAACCTTGAATACGGCCCTATGGAACCCAGAATTATTCAGCTATGTCTTCCCGATGAGTACGGGGTATTTCCCGCCTAATATTCAAGAGATAAAGGATAAGCACGTAGATGTGATGACGAACAAGGAAATTAATAATTTCAAAGTCTTCAAAATCTACATGGGAGGGGAGACAGACATCGCTTATCAAAACAATCTGAATATGATGGAAATGTTTGATGGCTTCGGTATTAGCTATCAATACCAGAATGGAAGCTATGCCCATACGTTCAGGGAGTGGAGAAGAAACCTGCTGGATTTAGCTCCCTTGCTCTTCAGATAGAGTTGTGACTTCCTGAAGCTACCAATTCCACACCCTTTGCACCCTTCAACCCTTAATTGAAATGAAAAAACTTTTCACCTATGAAAACAGGGTGGTGCTGCTGATGGCACTCACCTTCGGTTGTTTGTTTTTTGACAGACTCTCGCTCAATTTTCTGATGCCCTATGTGTCAGAGGATTTGAATCTGAACAACACACAGATAGGCCTTTTAGCCGGAGTGCTGTCTTTAGCTTGGGCCTTCTCCAGTTTCTTTTCTACCGCATGGGCGGAGGCAAAAAACAGAAAACGGCTGGTTTTTCTTGCGGGGGTTTTTGTGTTTTCGCTCTGTTCTTTTGGCTCCGGCTTAGCCATGACTTTTGGCGGGCTTTTGCTGGCCAGAATGGTAATGGGTTTTGCCGAAGGGCCTGTCATTCCTTTGGCTCAGAATTTTGTTGAGAAAGAGTCTTCACCGGGTCGACTTGGACTGAACACCGGCCTTTTGCAGGCGGTAGGTTCAGCTCTCTTCGGGTCTATTCTGGCACCGGTTATTCTGGTTCAAATTGCCGAGAATATGGGCTGGCGTTCGGCTTTTTATATCGCTGGTGTTCCCGGTTTGATGATGGGTCTTTTAAGCTGGTTCTTACTGAAAAAATCAACCACAGAAAGTGAAGGAATAGCGGAGCGTGACCAGGGCCTGAATCTTAAAGAATTATGGAGCTATACCAATGTTCGCTGGGGTATGGCCATTGCCTGCTGTGTTTTTGGCTGGTGGTTTGCCACTCTGCCATTTATTTCAAACTATTTTGTAAATCAACAAGGGATGACCGGCGATGAAATGGGAAAAACAATGGGGCTTCTCGGGGTCTCAGGCCTGCTTTCATCAGTTTTAGTGCCGGGTTTATCTGATAAATTTGGTCGGAAAAAAATCCTACTCATTTTTAGTCTCATTGGAGCTTTCTATCCGTTTGCTGTTTATTCTTTGAGTGGGTCAGGTCTTCATTTACCTGCAATGTTCTTGACCTATTTTATGATGGGATTAATCCCGGTAGCTGCGGCCGTCATTCCATCAGAAGCTGTTCCGGGACGGCTAAAAGCGAAGGCCATTGGATTAATCACCGCCGTGGGCGAAATCATTGGTGGAGTTTTGGTGCCAGCCTTGGCCGGAATGCTCTCAGATACCTATGATGCCTCGGCATTTCTTTGGGTGGCTGCGGCTTTAGCCGTGTTAACCTTTCTTTTTTCTTTTAAATTGGACTCCAAATCAACTCTATCTTAAAATAATGAGATCTTTTCTATGTCTGCTTCTTCTTTTCGGAAGTCAATTTGTCAATGCTCAGGAAGTTATCAAGCTATACGATGGCGTACCTCCCGGTTCCGAAAATGCCACCTGGAGTGAAGCTACTTCTACGAAAAATATGTTTAACACGGAGGTGGTGTATAATGTGAAGGAACCAACAATAACGGCCTACCTTCCCGAAAAACACCTCAATACCGGCACAGCGATTATTGTAGCTCCCGGAGGGGCATTCCACACCTTGAGTATCAATAATGAAGGAGTGGATGTGGCCAAATGGCTCAATAGTAAAGGAATAGCTGCTTTCGTGCTCAAATATAGGGTTGCTCCCAGTTTTACGGATGATCCGGTTAAAGAGCTCATGCCAAAAATGGCAAACTTCGATGCTTTGGATAAAGAAAATGAACCCTATGTAAGGCTGGCAACAGCCGATGGTCTTAAAGCTGTTGAATATGTGAGAAAGCATGCTGAAGAAATGGAGATTAATCCTGATAAAATTGGCTTCATGGGCTTTTCTGCCGGTGGTACGCTGACCATGTCGGTGGTATATAATGGCACCGAGAAAGACAGACCTAATTTTGTGGCTCCCATTTATGCCTATGAGCCAGCAGTGATTGGTTCAAAAATCCCGGTAGAGAAAACACCTATTTTTGTTTGTGTAGCCGGTGATGATCAACTAAAAATGATGCCTATGAGTATATCCATCTATAAAAAGTGGTTTGATGCTGGCCAACCGGCTGAACTACATATTTATGAGAAAGGAGGCCATGGTTTCGGGATGCGGGAGCAGAAGCTGCCGGTAGATAGCTGGTATGATCGTTTCGGTGACTGGCTAAGGGATCAAGGTTTGAGAGATAAAATCAGACCCAGCAAATACGAAAAGCAATTTGGCGAAGCTGAAGTAGAGAAAGGTGAACGAATGGCAGCCGAAAGATTGAGAAGAAATTTCGGAGGAATGGATCGATACAAAGAGGCTAATGCAAAACTCAATGGTGAAGCTCAAAAAGTCGTATTTCTCGGTAATTCCATCACCGAAGGATGGTACCGTCAGGATGAAGATTTCTTTAAACGAAATCAGTTTGTAGGTCGTGGGATCAGTGGTCAAACCTCCTCGCAACTGCTCGTTCGTTTCAGACAGGATGTTGTGGATTTACATCCTGAGAAGGTGATCATTCACATCGGAACCAATGACGTTGCCGAAAACACCGGTCCGTATGATGAAGATTTCACCATCGGCAATATCGAATCCATGATTGACATTGCTGAACAAAACGGTATTCAGGTGTTGATTGCTTCGGTATTACCCGCAACCAAATTTGAGTGGAGGTTGGCCTTGGGTGACCGTTCCGCAGAAATCGTAAAGCTTAATGAACGTCTGAAAAGCCTGGCTAAGGAGAGAGTTTTGAAATACATCGACTACCACTCTGCCATGAAAAATGAGTCAAACGGCCTTAGCCCTGAACTGGCCGCAGACGGTGTGCACCCTACCGCCGAAGGCTTCAAAATCATGGAAAAACTGGTCCTTGAAGCTCTTAAATAACTCCGTGGCCCTCCTTGCCTCCATGGTGTCCTCTGTGTTTCCAAATTCGACGAAAAGAGTTATACTGAGACTAAATTGACGAACATGAAAAAATTAATCATTCTATTACTACTGGCAACTGAAATTACCTTTGCCCAGCAAGTAGTTCCCCTATACGATGGCCTGCCACCCAATTCATTGGAAACAACAGATGAGGAGTCTACCGGAGCAGAAAATCCGGGATGGTTTACCACCGTTTTGACTCCAACATTGACCCTTTATTTGCCTGAGCAAAGTAAAAATACAGGCACCGCGGTTATCGTTTCCCCGGGCGGCGGATACACCGGGCTGGCGATGCAACATGAAGGTCATGATATCGCCAAAAAATTACAGGAGAACGGAATCGCAGGCATTGTTTTGAAATACCGGCTCCCGAACCCTAAGTATGTAAAAAACAAAGAAGTTGTGCCTTTGCAGGACGCTCAAAGGGCTATTCAACTTGTACGTGAAAAAGCTGGAGGATGGGGTATTGACCCAACGAAAGTCGGCATCATGGGCAGCTCTGCCGGAGGGCATCTGGTTTCTACGGTAGGTACCCATTTTGGCAAAGCACAAATATCTAATCCGCTGAACACTAGCCTTCGGCCAGGTTTTTTGATTCTGAATTATCCAGTCATCAGTTTTAAGGATGGAGTAGCACATAACGGTTCACGATATAATCTTGTTGGAGAAATGGCCCTTGGTTCTTATGAACAAAAATTTGGCAAGTCGCTGAAATATTATCCAGTGGCACTGGATCAAATTGAAGAGTATTCAAATGAACTTAAGGTGACAAAAGATACCCCGCCTACTTTCATCATGCATGCCGTTGATGATAAAGTGGTGCCCGTCGAAAATAGCCTGTTATTCATTTCTTCACTGCTGCAGCATGGGGTTGAGGTAGAATCTTTCTTCTACGAAAAAGGGGGACACGGTTTCGGAATGACCAACCCTGAAGCCAAAGTGCAATGGATAGATGCCTGCCTGTCATGGATTCTTGAAAGGAGATGACTAACTTGTCCTCCCTTAAAGTAGAAAATAAACCCATATTGAAACCGATGAAAATAATTCAAAAGTCTTTAGGTCTGACAATCCTTTTGCTGATCAGTAGTGTGTTGGTTACGCAGGCAGCCAAAAGAGAATTTTACGAAATCAAAATTTATTCAATTAGTTCTGAAGACCAGGAAGACCGCCTGGATGCCTACCTCTCGGAGGCCTATTTGCCAGCCTTACACCGAATGGGTATCAGTACTGTTGGTGTTTTTAAGCCCAGAAAAGATACCGACGATGCCGGCAAAAAAGTGTATGTTTTTACACCACTTAAAGCTCCTTCTGATGTGATGAAAATTGAAGAAAAGCTGGCCGTGGATAAAGCCTATCAGGCCGCCGGAAATGACTATATCAATGCCGCATATAATGATGCCCCTTATGATCGTTTTGAGTCAATTATTCTGAAAGCCTTTGTTGATGCTCCTCAAATGGCTGTTCCGAACCTAAAGGGGCCTAAAAGTGAGCGATTCTATGAATTGAGAAGTTACGAAGGCCCGACTGAAAAATTGTATCGGAACAAAGTGGATATGTTTAACGCGGGCGGAGAAGTCGTTTTATTTAAAGATTTGAACTTTAACGCCGTTTTCTACGGTGAGGTGGTTACCGGTAGTCATATGCCAAACCTAATGTATATGACCACCTTTGAAAATAAGGAAGACCGTGATGCTCATTGGAAGTCATTCGTAGATTCGCCGGTTTGGGACAAACTAAAATCTGACCCGAAATACCAGCATAATGTGTCAAAGAACACGCAGTATTACCTCTATCCCACAGAGTATTCAGATATTTGATCCGATAAAACTATCGATAAAAAGCACTGCATTGGCGGTGCTTTTTTGTTTTAATAAATACGGTTCAGTACAGGACAGCTTAAGAAGGGGGAATGCGTAGTTTTGCTATGACCTAATGAAAACCTTAACCTATGAAAAATTTACAATCAGCATTGGCCTTGACCTTGCTGGCTCTTACGGCCACAGCTCAATCACCTGAAAATTTCCAAAACCCGCCAAATTCGGCCAAACCTCGAGTATGGTGGCACTGGATGAATGGCAACGTCACCAAAGAAGGCATTCAAAAAGACCTCGACTGGATGGAACGAACAGGCATAGGCGGCTTCCAAAATTTTGATGCCAACCTGATGACTCCACCAGTGGTGAAAGAAAAGCTTGTTTTCATGACACCCAAATGGAAGGAGGCTTTTAAGTTCACAACTGATCTTGCCAAAGAAAAAGATTTGGAAATGGCCATCGCCGGCTCACCGGGTTGGAGTGTTACCGGAGGCCCTTGGGTAAAGCCGGAGCACGGTATGAAGAAATATGTCTGGTCAGAAGTTTTACTGAAAGGTGGTCAAACATTTTCGGGTAAAATACCTCAACCTTCTGATGTGGCGGGACCTTTTCAGGATGTGCCCATGGTTGGAGAAGCGGTGCTGAGTGATGAGAGCAATCATCAACTGCCACATTTTTACAGGGATGCCTATGTAATCGCCTACAAACTACCTGAAACGGAAAAACATCTGATGGATGCTCATCCTAAAATTTCTGTGAGCGGAGGTGATTTTGATGTGAGTAAATTGCTGGATCATGACATTGTCACCCGATTTGAAATTCCACCAACAGAAGTAGGTCAGGATATGTATATTCAATATGCTTTTGATGAACCACAAACATTCAAAGCATTTGGAGTTGCCGGGGCATCAGAAGATCGTCTGGCTCAGTTTAACGGAGTTCCATTGAACAGGTCTCTGAAAGTCTCGGATGATGGGATTAATTTCAGAGAGGTGGTTCGGATGACCGGCAGCTATGTGGCTTTCAATACGATGTCAATTCCTGAAACCACGGCAAAATACTGGCGTATGTGTTTTACAACCATGAAGCCTGAGCTGAGCCCGATTATGCGAATGATGGGCGTTACCGAGGCCAAGCCGCAAGGAGTAAAAGTTGGGGAGTTTGTCCTATTTAATACAAGCCGAATTGATCAATGGGAAGATAAGGCCGGATTTATGCCATGGACAGAAACAGGTCTGGAAAGTGGTTCAGCATCAGATGACGTCATTGCTCCACAAAATATCATTAACCTTAGCTCCAAAATGGCGGAAGATGGTAGTTTAACCTGGGAGGTTCCACCGGGAGAATGGATGATTCTGAGATTGGGCTATTCCCTGACCGGGCGTGAGAATCATCCGGCATCACCCGAAGCTACAGGTCTGGAAGTGGATAAGCTGGATGAAAACGCGGTGAGAACCTATATCAATGCTTACCTAGATATGTATCAGGATGCCACCGGAAATCAAATGGGAGAGAATGGTTTGGGTTATATGATCTTGGATAGCTACGAAGCAGGTCATATGAACTGGACGCATGATTTTCCTGAAGAATTTAAAAGAAGAAGAGGATATGATCTGCTTCCATGGCTGCCTGCTTTAACCGGCCGGGTGGTCAAAAGCATGGAAGCCAGCGAAAAATTCCTTTGGGATTTCCGTAAAACCATTGGTGAAATGATTGTTGATAATCATTATGAGGTGATCGGTGAAGAATTGCATAAAAGAGGGATGAAACGTTATACCGAATCACACGAAAACAAACGGATTTATTTGGCTGACGGTATGGATGTGAAAAAGAATGCAGACATTCCTATGTCAGCCATGTGGACTCCGGGCAGCCTTGCCGGAGGAGAAGATGAAGAACCACGCAGTGAGGCTGATATTCGTGAGGCAGCATCTGTGGCCAATATTTATGGTAAACCGTATGTAGCGGCAGAGTCGATGACTTCTGTTGGTAAGTCTTTTCAGGAATACCCGGAGAAGCTCAAAAGAACGGCTGATCTCGAGCTGGCTTCCGGTCTGAATCGTTTTGTAATTCACACTTCAGTTCACCAGCCTCTGGATAAAGGCCCGGGTTTTTCTTTAGGACCATTCGGGCAATATTTCAGTCGTTTGGAAACCTGGAGTGGAGCAGGTGCCAGAGCCTGGATAGGTTATCTGGGCAGAAGCTCCTACATGATGCAACAAGGTCAGAATGTCGCTGACATCCTTTATCTGTATGGAGAAAATACAAATGCCACATGGGTGAGTCGTGAGAAACTTCCTGAAACCCCTGAAGGGTATGAATGGGATTTTGTGAGTGCTTCTATCTTGAAAGAGGCGATCAAGGCCAATGATCAGGGAGAATTGGTAGCTCCTTCCGGAAATCGATATAAGGTTTTAATGCTGGATGAAAGTACGAGCGAAATGACACTTTCCACTCTGCAGAAAATTGGAGAGTTGGCTACCAATGGGGTAAAAATTATTGGTAAAAAACCTGTAAAATCTCCATCTCTGGTTGATAATCAGTGGTATTTTGAAAAACTGGCCAATGCTATTTGGAGCAGAAGTAATGTAGGGCCAAATGTAAGTATAGATTCATCGCCGGATGTTTTAGTGAACGGAACAGATCATAAGGTTTTGTTCCGTCATAGAAAAACAGAAGATGCTGATATTTATTGGTTGAATAACCGAAATGTAGAGCCAACTGAAGCGACGATTAGCTTCAATGTTAGTAACAAAACTCCAAAACTTTGGAATGCGGAAACAGGTGAAATTACGGAACTGGCGTATTCCCAAAAAGATGGCAGAACGGAAGTGCCTCTTCATTTGAAATCCTGGGATGCCGTATTTGTTGTTTTTGATGAGCCTTCGGCTCAAAATCAGGTAGCTGTGGCCTTGCCCGTTAAAAAATCGGAGCAGGTGATTGCTGGTCAGTGGAATGTCAATTTTGATGGACTCTCAAAACAAATGACGCATCTGGTTTCGTGGACGGAAGACGAGAATACTAAACATTTCAGCGGTACGGCAGTATACTCCTTAAGCTTCAAAAAGAAGAAAATTAATTCCAATGAGACCTATTTGTTAGAGTTGGAGGATTTGAAAAATATTGCTGAGGTTTCATTGAATGGTCAGGTTGTAAGCACCATCTGGAAGAAGCCCTATCAAGCTGACCTAACCGGAGCTATCAAAAAAGGAATAAACACGCTGGAAATTAAAGTCACCAACACCTGGGTAAACAAGTTGGTTGGCGATGCTGCGAAACAAGGTGAAGAAAAGGAGACGTTTACGACCATGCCATTTTATGCTCCAAACAGCCCTCTTTATCCAGCGGGTATTCTAGGAAAAGTGAAATTGATCTCTTTGGAGTAAAGTCATGGATAAAATTCGACGAATTGTAACAGGTCATGATAGTGACGGATCAGCAATTTTCAGAGATGATGATTTAATTGAACCTTTAGTCATACCTACTGGAGATGCAGCCATGGCCACTCTTTGGACTTCCGAAAGTTTACCTGCAGACTGTAATGACGAAACAGATGGCCGACTTCGGGATGCCGGGACAACCATTCAGCAAGGTTCAGTACTTCGAGTAGTAGATATGCTTCCGGGAGCTTCTTCTCCAATGCATCGCACCAGTAGTATAGATTATGGAATAGTAATTTCTGGTTCCATTGAGCTGGAGTTAGATCACGGTGTTTTTAAGACCGTAAATGCCGGGGAGGTTATTGTTCAGAGGGGCACCATTCATAAATGGAGGAATCCAAGTAATAATAATATTTGCCGAATCATTTTTGTGCTCACAGAGGCCAAAGCTTTTGAAGTCAATGGATTGCCATTACCCGAGGTAATGGAGCATTAAAAAGAATGGGGTCAAATTCGTATTTGTATGGAATTTTTGAATAAGGTCTGTTACGTAACGGGAGCGGGTTCAGGTATTGGTAAAGCTACGGCTTTAGCATTCGCACGAGATGGAGCTCATGTTGTTGTTTGTGATATTAACGCTGAAGGTGCTTCCCAGACCGGAAAGGAAATTTCGGATATGGGAGGAGAAGTCCTTTGTCTTCCCTTAAATATTGCCCGTCCCGACGAAGTTGAGCGATCGATTCAGCAAACGGTTGAGAGGTTTGGCCGATTAGACTGTGCGGCCAACATCGCTGGTATAGCTGGGCCGGTTTCAAAAAGAATTCATGAGTACCCTGAAGAATTTTGGAAACAACAGATCGAGGTAAATCTTACAGGAACCTGGTATTGCTTGAAATATCAACTTGCTCAGATGTTAGTCAATGGCGGAGGTTCCATTGTCAATCTTTCCTCTGCTGCGGGGCTGATTGCTCAGCCCGAAAACTCTCCTTATGCCGCTTCCAAACATGGGGTGGTTGGTTTAACCCGAACTGCGGCCAAAGAATACGCAACTGATCATATTCGGGTTAACGCTGTTTGTCCTACAGCAATTGAAACTCCAATGATCATGGAAGGACGTCGAAAACTCGCCCATAACCCGGAGGCCCGTCAGGCAGCGATTGATTTTCAGGCCATGAAGCGAATGGGAACCCCACAAGAAATTGCAAATGTCATTCTTTGGCTTTGTTCCGAGAAATCAAGCTTTATAACCGGGGTAGCTTTTGCCGCTGATGGCGGGGCCTTGGCTTGAAAATTTTGAGCCATGAAATATACGGTAATCATGGAAGATTTCATTCTTCACACGGAAAGGGATGGTTTATTTTAAAACCGAGTAAGATCTGAGTTTCTTTTCTCCGTTGACTCAATACTCATAAGTCATAGATTTCTGAAATAGAAGTTTCGATTAGTTAAAGCCAAAATTGAATATCAGGAGGCTCAAAATGAAAACTATTTAAATAAATTGGATTGATAGTGAATATTTTAGGAATGAATCTGATTCAAAAGAAACAGGTCTATGACTTAAATTTGTACAATTCAAAAAGCAAATAGTATCATTTATATGGCAAAGAACCCGCATTTCCTATCTCAAATGGCCCATGTTGAGGTACTCACAAAAGATTTGGAGAAGTCTGTTGAGTTTTTTAGAGACGTTGTAGGAATGGATGAGACCGGTAGAGAGGAAAATTCAGTTTACCTGAGAGCCTGGGGAGATTACTTTCATCATACACTTAAATTAACTCAAAGTGAACAATCCGGCCTTGGACATATTGGCTGGCGTGCCGATAGCCCGGAAGCTTTGCAAGAATGTGTCGCCTATCTTGAAAATATTGGTGCTGGTCGCGGCTGGCATGATGGTGATTTGGGGCATGGGAAGGCCTATCGGTTTCAATCGCCGGACGGCCACATGCACGAGGTGTTCTGGGATGTGGTTTGGTTGAGAGAAGAAGGTGAACGAGGAAGTATTTATGCGGACCGTTACTCAAGCAATCGACTGAAAGGTGCAAACCCGAGAAGGTTTGACCACGTCACTTATATGGTGGCTAAAGGGAAATACCCGGCAGAAAAGGCCTTTTGGAAGGGAATGGGTTTGAAAAATCCGGATGAAATCAGAATGACAGATGACATGCCACCTATCGGGGGGTTACACACAATTGCTAACCTTTCTCATGATATTGCTGTCTTTACTGATCCAAATATTGGCGAAAACGAGGCAGTTCTAAACCACATTTGCTGGAATGTTGATAGCCGTGAAGAAGTGCTATTGGCTCTCGACTATTTCATCGAAAAGGGCTTCAAAAGTGTGATGGGAGCACCTACCCGCCATAAGGCTGACGAAGGTTTCTTCATTTACATCACTGATCCGGGAAGCGGAATTCTGTTTGAGTATTACGCTTGTGCCCGCCTGGTTTTTGCTCCTGACCATCTGGATGTTCATTATCTCAAAGATAATCCGAATGACGCCTGGGGATCGGCCAACCCGTTTGCAGAAATGGGGAAAGGGAAAAAACTGGGGCTTTCAGAGGATGGAACCGTAAAGCCGGTTGACATTTAAGTCAACCTGTTTTTACACAATAGAAATTCAAAATATCAAGAATATATGTGGCATTATTTTCCCGGGCATTACATGCCTTCTTATCAGGTAAACAGAGCTCTTACTCAGGCCCATTATGGTGGAGGTGAGTTTGCAGAAATACTGGAAGTTGCAAGTGAAATTGATCCCGAAAACAGAGAAACTTTTAATCTCGCCTGGCTTAAAAAAGGCAATGAGGTTTTTGAGTGGGCAGAGGCGTATGAGAAAAAAAAAGCCTTCGTTTCAGCTCGAAGAACCTACCTGAGGGCTTTCAATTATTTACGAAGTGCAGAGTTTTTTATGAATCTGCATGATGAGCGAAAAAACGAAACTTATATCAAAGCCCGGGAGGCATTTTTAAGAGCGATCAAATACTTTGACGAAAAGCCTTTGCAGATAGAAGTTCCTTTTGAAGGTTCTTTTTTGCCCGGGTATTTATTCAAACCTACGGGTGTTAAAAATCCACCGGTGATGCTGATGTTTGGCGGTCTGGATAGCCTGGCGGAGGAATTGTATTTTGGCATTGGAAATCATTTAAATGAGCGGGGGATTGCTCTTTTAGCCGTAGACGGGCCGGGACAAGGAGCAGCATTAAGGCTAAATCATATTCATTCGCGTTATGACTTTAATGTTGCAGGAACTGCCGTACTTGATTGGATTCTGGAAAATCTCGGAGATGAAGTGGATACCAGCCGTGTTGGTATTGCCGGCGTCTCTATGGGAGGTTATATGGCGGCTCGTTGTGCAGCTTTTGAGCCTCGATTTAAGGTATGTATGATTTTTGGTGCAGTCTGGTCTTACTATTCGGTATGGGCCGGTCGCAGCGGGAAACATCCACTGGCTGAAATTGTCATGCATATCATGGATGCTGAGTCGTACGAAGAAGTACTTGAGAAACTCAAGGGATACACTTTGGAAAATGGTGTTGCTGAAAAAATTTCCATGCCGACCTTCATTATGCACGGTGGTGGAGATAAACAGAATTTTGTGTCACATGCCATTGAATTAGAGAAACACCTGACCTGTGAACATGAAATGAAAATAGTGCCCGAAGGGCAAAGCGGAGCTCAACACTGTCAGGTCGATGATTTTATGCCCACGTTAGATATGTACGATTGGATTGCAGAAAAAATAAAAGCCTGATCTCAAACTCAACCCAGAATTGAAAAATGAATGCTGTAAAAAAAGTACTTGTTGTCGGAGGTGGCATTGGAGGACAATCTGTAGCCATTGGTCTCAGACGTGCCGGTATTGATGTTGAAATTGCTGAAATTCTTCCCGAATTCAATGTTTATGGTGTTGGAATTATCCAACAGCAAAATGCACTAAGAGCACTTGATGATCTGGGCATTGGGCAGGAGGCCCTTCGCAGAGGATCACCTTATGGTCAGGTGAAAATGTTTACAGCAGGAGGGCATCCTGTGGGTCTGGCAGGTGCTCCGGCCAATGAAAAATATCCGAGCCATAACGGTATTTCAAGAAGAGTACTTCACGAAGTGATGTTTGAGGAAGCATCTAAACTTGGAGTTCCCTTTAGAATGGGTTTAACTGTTGAAAACCTTGAAAACCGGGAAGATGGAGTAAGCGTCACTTTTACAGATGGTTCTGAAGGAGAATATGATTTGTTGATAGCTTCTGATGGTATCAATTCGAAAGTTCGGGGAATGGTCTTTGAAGATTTGCAACCGCGGTACGTCGGCCTTTCGGTTTGGCGATACCCCTTCAAAAGACATGAAGATTTAGACACAGGATATATTTATTACGGTCGCAGGAGCAAGATTGGGTTTATCCCCATGAATGAAGAGAGCATGTACATGTTTTTAGTTTCTGCAGAAGGTGTAGACCCCTCGATTCCCAAAGAACAATTGGTGCCTAAGCTGGTGGATTACATGTCTGAGTACCCGGTGAAAATTGCTCAGGATGCCATCAAAGAAGTCACAAGGGCTGAGCTTGTCAATTATCGGCCTTTGGAGGCTCTTCGGCTTTCGAACCCCTGGTATAAAAACCGGGTGGTTATTATTGGAGACGCGGCTCATGCCACCATTCCTCAATTGGGTTCAGGAGCGGCTCTAGCTATTGAAGATGCAGTAGTATTAGCAGATGAGTTACAAAAGAATCCGGAAGTAAACATAGCTTTAGAAGCCTTCATGAAACGTCGTTATGATCGATGTATGATGGTGGTCAATGCTTCCGAAACCCTCGGCGAATGGGAGCTTTTAGAATTTGAAGGAAAGCCTTTGCCCGAAGGTGCTAACCCCGGAGCTTTAATCGGGAGAACTGTAGGAGCCTTGGGGGCACCGATTTAGTGTTTGAATCCGAGGTCCCTGAGCTTGTTGAAGGGCAAAAAAAACAAAAAAATGAAACTTATTACATTTCGTAAGAAAGACAATAAAACCAGCATAGGATGGCTTCAGGGAAATGATGTTGTGGATATGCAAAAGGCAAGTCCGGAGCTTCCGGGTGATATGTTGACGTTTATTGATCATCACGAAACATATTTTGATATCATCGAAAAGCTTGGCAAAATTGAGCCTCATTTTTCAATCGATGAGGTAAAATTGCTTCCGCCATTACCAAACCCGCGAAGTGTACGCGATTATATTGGTTTTGAAATGCATATGCTGAATGCTTCGCGTTCATTTGGACATAGCATCAGCGAAGTATGGTATGAAATGCCTATTTACTATTTCACCAATCATCAGGCGATTTACGGACCGGAGGATGAAATTGCACGGCCTCCAAAAGAAACCAAAATGGATTTGGAGCTGGAAATCGCAGCTATTATTGGTAAAGGAGGTAAGGACATCGAAGCCGGTAAGGCAGATGCTCATATTTTCGGGTATACCATTTTTAACGACTGGACAGCCCGGGCCATCCAAAAACGAGAGATGGAAATGCCTTTAGGGCCTTGCAAGGGGAAGGACTTTGCCAATGCCTTTGGTCCTTGCATTGTAACAGCCGATGAATTCGAACAATACCGGGTACCATTTTCTGAAGAATTTTTCAATGAGCCGTTGCGAACTCCTGAACGCAAAGCCGATCGTTTCAATGTAAAAATGGAAGCCAGAATAAATGGTGTAACTGTTTGTGAAGGTAATTATAAAACAGTTTACCACTCTTTTGGTGAGATGATAGAGCGAGCCTCTGAGAATGGTGTACAGCTTATGCCCGGTGATATTCTGGGTTCAGGAACAGTAGGGTGGGGTAGTCTGATTGAAAATAAATTCAGCGTTCACAGGCCCATTGTGCCGGGTGATGTAGTAGAGCTTGAAATTGAAGGAATTGGAGTTTTGAGAAATAAGGTGATATAGAAAATTAAGTTTAAGTTAAAATGGGTCGGTCAACTTTTTGACCGGCCTTATTTTTTTGCTCGTTTCTTTATTTGTTTTCGGCTATTATTTTATCGCTTTGATTGGGCGATTGTGAGAGTATAGCACAGATTTTTGACAATAATTGCAAATTTTTGCCGTAAATCAGTTGGTATCTTTACCGCATAGATTGAACCAAAAGTCTTTATTCTCAACCTTATGAAAATCGCAAAAACAATTAAGTTTTTAGGTATAACTTTTTCATCTCTTCTTTTATTCTCCTTCGTTGGACAGCTCTTTTTTGATGGCTCTGAGTTTTCATTGAAAGACTATAAAATTGAAGAAGGTTTTGACCTTAGTCTGGTGGCCGAAGCCCCGCATTTTGAAGCACCCGTTACCATGGATTTTGATGATCAGGGAAGAATTTGGGTTGTGGAAATGAGAGGTTATATGCCAAATCTTGAGGGCATAGGGGAGGATATGCCAAACGGCCGGATTACCATTCTCGAAGATCTTGATAAAGATGGTATCGTGGATAACTCAAAGGTCTTTCTGGATGGCCTGGTACTGCCACGAGCCCTTGCCCATGTCTATGGCGGACTACTTTATACGGATGGTCCGGCTTTGTATTTCGTGAAAATAAAAAATGACAAACCGGGCAAACGCGTTTTGGTAGACCCTATTTACGCCGATGGCGGAAATGTAGAACATCAGCCGAACGGACTGATGATGAATATTGACAACTGGATTTATAATGCGAATACCCATTTCAGATACCGCATGGTAGATGGAGAATGGATAAAGGAGCCGACGTCATACCGTGGTCAGTGGGGAATTTCAAAAGACAATTTTGGTCGCTTGTATGTCAATAATAACTCGACCCAGCTGCAGGGTGATCATGTGTTGCCTAACACTGTAATTCGCAATCCGTTTTTTAAGCCGAGATATTCGGTTAATCAGCGATTGACACCCAATCAAAAAGTATATCCTTTACATGCCACGGCGGTAAACCGCGGTTACATGAAGGGAGTTTTAGATGAAGAAGGCAAGCTTACGACCGTTACCGCTTCTTGCGGACCAATGGTTTACCGTGGTGGTTCTTTCCCCGCAGGGTATGATCAGAATGCTTTTGTCTGTGTGCCGGAGGCTAACCTTATCAAAAGAAACTTATTAACCATTAAGCCGACAGAGGTTTCAGCCGACCAGGCTTGGGACGGTAAAGAATTTCTGGCTTCAACAGATGAAGGTTTCCGTCCGGTTAATTTATTCAATGGGCCGGATGGTGCCATGTATATCGTGGATATGCACCGCGGAATTATCCAGCATAAAGCCTTTATTTCTCAATATCTGACTCAAATGCTCTCTGACAGAAAGCTGGATACACTACAACATCAGGGGCGTATTCTGAAGGTTACCGCTACAGGGAATTCGAATAAAGGTATTCCTGATTTGTCAAAAGCAAAACCGCAGGACCTCGTCAAATATCTGAATCACGAAAATGGCTGGTTGAGAGACCGTGCACAGCAATTGCTGATTCGTGGTAAAGGCAAAAAAGTGAAGGATGAACTTTGGCAATTGACTAAAACCGATAACCAATACGCCTCGGCTGTTCACGCTCTTTACACCCTTGAGGGGCTCAATCTTCTCTCTTTTGAGGAGTTAAACGCTTTGCTCAAAGTGAGCCCGAACAGCGAAACCTCTGCTCATATCTTGAGATTAATGGAAAGTTTTGCTTCGCCTCAATACATTACTCAAATGGCTGCATCGAGTACAGAGCTTCTGACCCAAAATGATGTGTTGGTTGATCTTTATCTGGCCTCTTCGCTGAAGCCATGGATTGATTTATCACCAGAAACTTTTCTGCCAAAGCTGAACGAAATCGCTGCCAGATACCCGGATGATAATGTAGTGCAGGAGGTAATTGTAAGCAGTCTGGATGGCAAAGAGCAGAATTTCAATGAAGATTTTGATGTTAATGCTGTGCTTGGCAAATACCTAAGCCAGGCGATAGAGAGCCGTGAGAAAAACGACATGAATTCCATTTATGTGGTGGAGAGCAGAAAAGACGATGGCCGTACCAATGGACTGAAGCTCTTCCGTACCATTTGTGGTGCCTGTCATGGAGCTGATGGTTCCGGGATTCCGGATCTTGCCCCGCCGTTGAAAAATTCGGAGTATATCGATGGTTCTGTCCAACGATTAGCTTCTGTTCTGTTACACGGAATAAGTGGACCACTTCATGTCAACGGCGAACTCTACGAGCTTAATAATGATATGCCAGGCCTGGTTAATAACCCGGATATTAGCGATCAGGATATTGCTGATATAATAGGCTTCCTTCAAAATGCTTTTGCGAAAGAAGGTAAACGTATCAGAGCCAGCGAAATTGAAAAGCTGAGAAGTGATGTGCCTGAAGGAGGCGTGTACACAGAGAAGCTTTTGCTGGAGACTAAGTTTGAAAGATAATTTAACTGTTATTCATAATTGAATTTAACTAATGGGGTTTGATCAATAGTTTTTATCGTTTTCTCCATTACTTTTTGATCATTTTCAACTCATTTTTTTTTGTAATATCTTCTCGCCTGTAGAAATGGAAAGTGCTGTCGTTACTTATGGTAACAAATAACCTATGTTTGAATGTATCAATCAAACGGACCGCTATAGTCTCCGATCCATCACTTTCTTTGGCGTCTACTACAATGGTTTTGAGAAGTTCATGCTTATGGCGGTTATCTCTTGAGCCTTTTCTCCTAAAAATGTGGAATTTGTTTACTCCCTGATCAGAAATCAGAATGTACCCTTATTTCTTGTTCAATTTACAAGTAGAAGAGCCTTCGTTTTCTTCAGTAAACCCTTCAGTGGCAAATAATACGGTAAACAATTGAGAAGGTAATAATATGAACTTAAAGTAAAGACTGATGCTAAACCATAATTGTTAGGTTGTGAAGGTTGTAACTATTTAATAGTTAGATTTTTATTTGTAAGTTGATATCTGGAGGATATCTATTACACGGAGGAAAAGAAAATGGAAGTACTAAATACTATTTTAGACACGGACCCTAATTATATCATAATCGGGTTATTGGCATTTTTCTTTACCATGGAACAGGTCGCCGGAAATCCTTTTCAATTCAAGCAAAGAGGGAGGCATTTGTTTCAAAACATACTTTTTCAGCTTGTGTTTTTTGGCCTTAATTTATTCTTCTTTTCAATTTTAGTCTATCTGATCGAAAGACTAAATGCCGGAGAAATAGGTCTCTTATATCTTGTAGAATTGCCCTTTTGGGTAAAATTATTTTTGAGCGTAGTCCTTTATGATTTTGCTACCTATTGGTTACACAGGGCTTCGCACAAAATACCTCTTTTATGGAGGCTACATCGAGTACATCATAGCGATACCACGATGGATTCCTCCACCACGTTCAGGTTTCACCCGGTTGAATTGGCCATTGTATACCAAGCCGGTAACATCGTTGTTGCAGGTTTATTTGGACTGGATATAACTTCGCTGGCACTTTATTATTTCGTCGTTTATATTTTCTTCTTTCTTGAACATTCAAACCTTAATTACCCAAATTGGCTAAATCACACTTTAGGGCTGGTCTTTGTAATGCCTGATCATCATCGAGTACATCATCATAAAGAACAGTTTTACACAGATTCAAACTTTGCCGATATTTTTATACTCTGGGATAGAATTTTTGGTACGTTTAAACTGATACCAGTTGATCAAATGCGGTATGGTTTAATTGAATTTGAAGAAGAAAAGAGGCAATCTTTTTTGTATCTGATGAAAAGTCCGTTCATAAATATGGATAGGATAAAATCGGAGAAATCAAAGAGCACTGATGGAGCGGGAGGTGGTTGATGTTTTACCTTCGAACTTTCGGTTAGGATGTACTTCTTTGTGCTAAACAAAAAAATCCCAGACTTTCGCCTGAGATTTTGTAGCTCCGGAAGGAATCGAACCTTCATCTTGGGTACCGGAAACCCACATTCTATCCATTGAACTACGGAGCCATCCATGAGGCTGCAAAATTAACAGGATTATTTAAACCAGAATTATTTCAGGTCAAATAAAGCCCTGAGTTCGGTGGCGTCATTGGGCTTCATTCGTCCGGCAAGAATAAGACGTAGCTGACGCCTTCTCAAAGCCGCTTCATAGAATGCTTTTTCCTCTTCAGTTTCGGGAATGGCCTCGGCTATTTCTATGGGTCTTCCGCTTTGGTCTACGGCCACAAAAGTCAGGAAAGCCTGATTGGTTTGTTTCTTAGTTCCGGCCGGAATATTCTCAGTATATACAGTTACTACTACTTCCATTGAGGTATTAAAAGAGCGGGTCACCTTGGCTTCAAGCGTAACCACATCACCTAGTGGCACTACATTGGTGAAAGACACATTATCTATGGAGGCCGTCACCACAATACGGTTTGAGTGCTTTTGGGCGGCAATGGCCCCAATCACATCTACCATTCGCATCAGATTGCCCCCCATCAAATTACCCAGCGTGTTGGTATCATTGGGCATGATCATTTCAGATTTTATGGATAGGCTCTCAGAGACTTTTTTCGGTTTTGGCATTTGATTGAGGTGTTTTTACAAAACTAGAATTTTATCGGGAAGACCACACTCTTTTTGATTTTTGAAAACTGTCGTGTCTTCTTCATAGGCTTTCGTCTTAATATTGAAAGAAGCGTGAAGCTAAACTGTTTCAATAGTATAAGAAAGGGATTATAACCCCTGAATCCATAGGCCCTGTCGCTTCGGCGGCAGGGCATTTTTTTTGTCAATTGTTTGGTGAGCTTATTTTCATTTATTTACTTTGAATTTCAAAGTACTTTTATTGAATGCAAATCAGTCGTCAAACCAGAGGATTTATTCTTCTAACCGCTTTTAGTGTGTTATTGCTGGGAGTGAGATACCTGCGGACTTCAGATCATGTGGGTTTTGGTTTATTGTGGAATCTCTTTCTGGCTGGTGTTCCGGTGGCTTTTGCTTTAGCTGCCGGTCGGTTTACGAAGGCCGGTAAACACAAATTCGCCTACCTATTTACAGCCTTATGGCTGCTGTTTTATCCCAATTCAGCCTATATCATTACGGATTTAATTCACCTCGACCATCTGCCCAAATCGCTTTGGTGGTTTGATTCGCTCGGGATTTTCCACACCGCATTGACCGGCCTTATTCTGGGTCTGTATTCGGTCTGGATCATCCACACCCGGGTACTCAGTAAATTACTTTCTCCGGCGTTTATCTGGCCGGTTATTCTTTTTTTTATGGGACTTTCGGGTTATGGCATCTATCTCGGCCGTTTTCTGCGGTTTAATTCCTGGGATATCGTTTCGTCGCCGAGCGAGCTGCTGCTGACATCCGTTTTACATTTGAGAAATCCACTAGCCATTAAAATGACGATGTTGTTTGCGGCCATGCAGTTTGTAGTTTATTTCGCCTATTGGTTACAAAAAGATAAAAGCTATGAATCTGCCTAAAATGCTAAAGAGTTTCCGCTATGCGGGGGTGGGTTTTACCAAACTACTGAGATCTGAGAATAATTTTCAGTTTCACGCTCTGGCGGCGGTGCTGGTTTTGGTGTTGAGTTCGCTGTGCAACTTGGCCCGGTGGGAGTGGTTGGTAGTTTGTATCAGTATTGCGGCTGTTTTTACAGCCGAGGCCTTTAATACCGCTATTGAGAAACTTTGCGACCTTGTGAGCAAAGAGCGATTACAGGAAATTGAAGATATAAAGGATATTGCGGCTACGGGTGTTTTGCTTACCGCCGTAGGGGCTTTGATAGTGGCCTTTTTTGTGTTCGGAAAACGACTTTTAGAATCAGAACTTTTTACCCTATGACCAGTCATTTAAACGATCTCCAGGAAATTAGAAAAATGATGGAGAAATCATCACGGTTTCTCTCCCTAAGTGGCCTTTCAGGTGTTTCTGCCGGTGTGGTGGCCCTTGTGGCTGCTGCTTTAGCCTATTTCAAGAGAGAAGAACTCATGGGTAGTTTGGTGGGCAAGGGTTTTACCTATGCAGGCAAAGTGGTACCAGCCTATGTGGACTTTTTGATTAAACTGGCTGTTATCACTTTGATTCTGGCCATTGTCTCCGGAATTTTCTTTACTTGGCGAAAAGCCAAAAAATCAATAAGCTCGCTCTGGAATCCGGTGTCTAAAAAGCTGGTACTCAATATGGCCATTCCTCTATTGTCCGGTGGAGCTGTTATTCTGGCTCTTTTGGCTAACCATGTTTATTTTCTGATTCCTGAGCTAACGCTCATCTTCTACGGGCTGGCCCTGATCAGTGCTTCTCAATATACCTATCGTGATGTTTTTTATCTTGGGCTTTGTGAGCTTATTTTGGGGGTTCTGGGCCTTGGTATCAATGGTTATTCTTTACTGCTCTGGACGATGGGCTTCGGACTTTTACACATTTTATATGGTATAATTATGCATCTGAAATACGATAGGAAGTAAGAATGAATCTCGACAATTTTCATAAGGCTTTTGAGAACAAGGTTCGTCTCGGCATTATGTCGGTGCTGATGGTCAATGACGCCGTGAGTTTCAATCAACTCAAAGAGTTGTTAGAACTTACCGATGGCAACCTGGCTTCTCACCTGAAAGCCCTTGAAAAGTTTAAGTTCATTGAGGTCAAAAAGGAGTTTATTGACCGTAAGCCCAACACCACATATTTGTCAACAAGGGCCGGAAAGACTGCTTTTGAGGAGCATCTGGCCGCTTTAGAAAAGCTTATCAAAGAACACCTGTAAATTTTTTTATCACTTAACTTTGAAATGCAAAGTGCTTTTAAATAATATAATTATGTCTCAAAACGATCAATTCAGTCCAAACAGAAAAAAGACCCTGACAAAAGGACTCATCACCTCGGGCCTTTTCTTGCTCTTACTTTTACCAATGGGTATGATTCGCGGACTCATCAGAGAACGCCAGCAACGAAAGATGGAAGTCGTCTCCGAAATCGGTTCAAAATGGGGGCTGGAGCAGCAAATCAAAGGCCCGATCTTGGCAATTCATCACACCAAAGAAAACACTGTAGAGTATAAAGACCGGGACGGAAAGCCTCATACCCGCACTGAGACCGATCCCGAGGTCACCTACCTCATACCCGAAAACCTAAGGGTCAAAACCAATATCAATCCTTCCATCAGAAATATCAGCATTTTTGAGACGGTTATTTATAATGCTGATCTCTCGATGAAAGGTAATTTCGGCGATTTGAAAGACCGACTTTATTTTCTTAAACCAGAAAGCATTGATTGGCAGAAAACTGAGCTCTACATCGGTTTATCTGATCTGCGAGGATTGAAATCTGATTCTCAAATAAAAGTGAATGGTCAAAATTTGTCTTTTTCAGGTAGTGGAGCGGTTGATGCCAATTTTGGCTCTGCCGTAAAAACCGAAATCAAAACGTTGGCTGAGAACGGTAAACTCAATTTTGAAATTGATTTTTCTGTCAAAGGCTCTGAGCGGTTAAGTTTTGTGCCGCTGGCCAAACAAAATAAATTTCTCGCGACCTCGAACTGGTCAAATCCGGGTTTTGACGGAGCCTTTTTACCGGATACCCATGAGGTGAAAAAAGATGGCTTCTCTGCCGAATACAGCATTTCACATCTTAACAGAAACCTGCCTGAAACCTGGAAAAAAGAAGCAAAACAGGACTACGAGCTGGCTGCTTTCGGCGTGTCGCTTTTACAACTCAATGATAACTACCAAAAAGCCGATCGATCAGCCAAATATGCCTTGCTTGTGATCGCCCTGACGTTTTTGAGCTTCTTCTTTGTGGAGCTTCTAAATGGTCTTGAAGTGCATCCTTTTCAGTACGTTTTGGTGGGAGTGGCTCTTTGCTTATTCTACGTTTTGCTCGTGGCTATTTCGGAGGTTCTGTTATTCAACTATGCTTACCTGATCAGCTCATTGATGATTCTAGGTATGATTTGGCTCTATGCCAAATCAGTTTTTGGAGCATTCAGGCTTTCCACCTTAGTAACCGTTATCATGACGGGTTTGTACACCTATGTTTTTTCCATCATTCAGTTGGAAGATCGTGCCTTGCTGGTCGGTAGTCTGGGACTTTTCTGTATTCTGGCTCTCACCATGTATTTCTCCCGAAAGGTGGATTGGAAAAGCATTTAAAAGCCGTTCTCACTATTAAATCCTGAAAAATGAAGTTGAAATTCCAAAGAAACTATGCCTTGATAGCTCTGTTCATTTTTTGTCTGGAGTTGTGCATTGCCCTGTTTTTCCATGACCGATTCATTCGGCCTTTTGTCGGTGATGTGCTGGCTACTGCAGGAGTATATTGCCTGTTGAGAATCTTTGATCTCTCTAAAGCAAAAAGTCTGTTTTCGGCTTTATCGATATCTTTTGTGATTGAGCTTTTGCAATATCTACACTTCCTGGAATGGGCCGGTTTGTATGATATCCGTTGGTTGAGAACAGTGTTGGGTAGCTCATTTTCTGTTGCCGATTTGTGGGCTTATGCTATCGGTGGTCTGCTGGCTGTTAGTCTGGATGTCTCCTCAGGTATCCGGGCTGATGGCGGGCCAGATCCTATCAAAAGAGTCTGGTCTGACCCGGATGCCATTTTGTTGATTTTCGCCGGTTGCTCTGCTGAATTTGCTTTGAGCAAACATGTGGATTGGCTGTTTTTCACGGGTAAAATTCCAAACCAGCCGATTGACCGCATGGTTTCTACATTGAGCTATGCTCAAAAATTACTCTTCACTGATCCTGAAACTCGAAAATTACACCTTCAGCAATTGGTTGAAGTTCATGCAGGAGTGGGTCAAAAAAGAGGTTTTCAAATCCCGAATGAAGCTTTTATGGATGTGCTGAATATGTTGATTTTTCAAACTATTGAGGCGTATGAAACCTGCTTTGAGAAGCTTTCTGAAATTGAAAAAGAAGAAATTTTCCTCGAGTTCAGGAGTATCGGCGAAGGAATGCAAATTCAGAATTTGCCAAACACTTGGGAAGAATGTCAACAATGGAGAGCTATTGCAATGCAAGCAAACTATAGCTTCAGCCACGAATCGGACAAGCTTTTTGATGCTTACAAAAGGAATCTTGGTTCTTTCACTTTTGGGGCTTTGAAGTTTGTTTACAAAGCGTTTTTACCTCAAAAGTTACTCAATAAGACACTTTGGCGGACTCAAATTTTTAATAAAAGCCTGTTTGAAATCCTCTTTTGGTTTCGCAGAAACCTGATCATGCGTTCTTTTTTATTCAGGTTTTTGCCCGAAAGTCTGCATAAACTCAAATTGATCTTTGAGGCTCAAAAACATCCGCAAATCGCAGTCATGAAGCAAAACTAAAGTCTCATTTTTCGCTACCTTTGCCCCTTAATCAAAACTACGAAGACCGGCATGTCTGAAAGATATATGCAGCGGGGCGTTTCGGCCTCAAAAGAAGATGTCCATAAAGCCATTGAAAAACTGGATAAAGGCCTTTTCCCGAAAGCGTTCTGTAAGATTTCTCCTGACACGCTGGGCGGCGATCCGGACTATTGCAATATCATGCATGCCGATGGAGCTGGTACCAAAACCTCGCTGGCTTACCTGTATTGGAAAGAAACCGGCGATTTGAGTGTTTGGAAAGGCATCGCTCAGGATAGCATCATCATGAATACGGATGATCTGCTGTGTGTGGGAGCTACCGGCCCGATTTTGATGTCTTCATCTATTGACAGAAATAAAAATAAAATCCCGGGCGAAGTACTGGCGGCTTTGATTAATGGTAGTGAGGAGGTTCTTGAAATGCTTCGGGAAAACGGTGTTGAAATTTACAGCACCGGTGGCGAAACCGCCGATGTTGGAGACCTGGTGAGAACCATCACGGTAAACACAACAGTAATCGGCAGAATGAAACGTTCTGAGGTCATCTCAAATGATAATATTCAGCCGGGTGATGTCATTGTTGGTTTGGCTTCTTACGGTAAAGCCAGCTATGAAACCGAATATAACGGAGGCATGGGGAGTAACGGACTTACCTCTGCTCGTCATGATGTTTTAGATAATGCGTATGCCGAAAAATATCCTGAAAGCTATGACTCTGAAATTCACAGCTCTCTGGTTTATTCAGGTAGTAAGAACCTCACGCAAAAGATTGATATTGGTAATGGCGTCAAAATAGATGCTGGAAAGCTTATTCTTTCTCCTACCCGTACCTATGCCCCGGTAGCCAAGCAGCTGCTTGATGAGTTACGTTCACAGATACACGGCATGGTCCATTGCAGTGGTGGTGCCCAGACCAAGGTATTACATTTTGTGGATGATGTTCACGTAATTAAAGATAATCTATTCCCTATTCCGCCTTTGTTCAAACTCATTCAAGAGGAAAGCAAGACCGACTGGAAAGAGATGTATAAGGTTTTCAATATGGGCCACCGCCTGGAGGTTTATTTGCCTGAAGAGCATGCTGCCCGGGTGATTGAAATCTCAAAATCGTTCAATATCGATGCTCAAATAGTAGGTCGGGTAGAAGCTTCATCTGAAAAGAAACTGACGATAAAGAGTGAGTTTGGCACGTTTGAGTACTAAGCTCTTGGGGCTTTTTGAGGAAACCGTTCCTCAAAATTATTCACCAAATTTTTTCTCTTTTTTGAACAGGAATTGTTAAAACGCGTTTTCGTACCGAGAATCCCGTTTTTTAGTTTTAAGTGGTAGTAGGGCATAGTTTTTGAAATTGTTAAAGCAATACCCAGTACCGTTTTATGAGACTAACTCTACCCCTGGCAATTCTATTTGCTTTAAATTCCTGTTTTGCTCAGAAAACCGAGACTTTTGGTCTTGGGCATGTTGGTAATGTGAGCGTTACTGCCAGTTCTAATTCTCCTAACGGTATTAAAACATTAACGCTTGATGGGTTTCTGCCTAATCATAATTCCGCTTCCAGATTTTTATCGCAGGCTACTCTGGGCCCTAGGCCGGCTGAAATAGAAAACGTAACTGTAATAGGAGAGGAGGCCTGGATGAATCAACAGCTTGCATTGCCAAACTCCTTTAGCACTGAGGCCTACATCCGGTCTATTGCTCAACAAGTCGCGGATACGTTAAATTTACAGGACCCTAATAGAGAGGAGCCGTATACTGTTGAAAACCTCAACCTGAACCATGATTACTTTGACATCGCATGGTTTCAGGGGAGTATGACTTCACCGGATCGTCTCAGGTGGCGAATGGCCTTTGCCCTCAGTGAGATCTTTGTGGCTTCTCGGATTTCTTCTTTCGATAATAATCCTTATGCCTTAGCGAGCTATTATGACGTTTTGCTGGAGCATTCTCTCGGTAATTATCGCGACCTGCTGGAGGCCGTAACTTTTCATCCTACCATGGCGGTTTATTTGACGTACATGAATAATCATGCAGAAGGCATCGTGGGAGGTAATCACGTTTTCCCGGATGAAAACTATGCCCGGGAGGTTATGCAGCTGTTTAGTATAGGTTTGTTTGAACTAAATACGGACGGAACCGAAAAGCAAGACGTCAATGGCAATCCGATTCCGACGTATGATAATGACGACATTGGCGGCCTGGCCAAAGTATTTACAGGCCTTTCCTGGCATAATAGCGACTATCTGGGTGATAATACCAGCAATGAACAAGCTTACACGCATCCGCTGAAGTTTTTTCCGATTGATAGCAGTGATGCATACCGTAGACCGTGGAGAAGCGAGCCTGATATCGTGGATGGTCATGATCGTGGCCCCAAAACATTTTTAGGTCAAACCATTCCGGCAAGAGACCCTTCTTTGGGTTTACAGGATTTTCAGGATGCTATAGACGTCATTTTTAATCACCCGAATGTGGGTCCATTCATTTGCAAGCAATTGATTCAGCGAATGGTGACTTCGAACCCTTCTCCTTCTTATGTGCAAAGAGTAGCTGAAGTTTTCAATAATAATGGTTCGGGAGTTCGTGGAGATTTCAAAGCGGTTCTGCAGGCCATTTTGCTTGATCGTGAAGCACGTGTTATTGAAGAAAGAAATGAGCGGTACAGCGGAATGCTTCGTGAACCTTTTGTGAGATATACCAACCTTGTTAATGCTTTGAATCTGACTTCTTCTATTGGTGTTTACCGTAATGACATGGATGAGGTCTATGAGCAGATGGGACAGCGACCGCTTCAGTCACCGTCAGTATTTAACTTTTTCCAGACTTCATATACACCTGATGGAGAACTGGCTGAACAGGGTAAGGTGGCTCCTGAGTTTCAAATTCTTAATTCAATAACGCTCACAGGCTATCTCAATGCCCTTGCTGAATGGTTGATAGACAATGATCCCATTGATTATTACTGGTATGGAGGAGATACCGTTTACAAAGAAGATGAAGTGCCTGAATTTGACTTTTCAGGGGATTATCTCTTTGCCAGCAATAAGAACCTTCCAATTCTTCTGGATAAATACAATATGCTTTTGGCTCATGGCAGCATATCCGAAACGAACATCAATCATATCAAAACGGCGATAGAAGCTATGCCGGATATCTATGACTCCAATGGAGAAATAGATGAAATTGATGCTCGCAGAAGAGTTGCCCTGACTCTGTTTTTGATCATGTCAAGCCCTGAATACATTATAAACCGTTGAAAAATGAACCGAAGAGATTTTATTAGAAATGTAGGTTGCGGAGCTATGGGCTCTACCACTTTGCTGAGCACCTTAGCTAATCTTGGTGTGGTCAATGGTGCCATGGCTAATAAGTCGTTTCATAATGCTCCTCCTGATGATTATAAGGCCATTGTTTGTGTCTTGCTGGCCGGCGGGATGGACTCTTACAACATGCTTATTCCGAACGGAACCGGTAGTGGAGGCGATAACGGTTTTGCTAATTATCAGACCGTTAGGGGTGGTTTGGCACTTCAGGATGTAAACGCTCTTCACAATTTGAATATTCTGGAGCATGTGGGTGTAAGAGGTGTAACAAATGCCTACGATTCTTTTGCGGTACATACTCAAATGCCGGAGTTACAGCAATTATTCGATGCCGGTAATCTGGCCTTTATGTCAAACATCGGTACACTGGTAGAACCTCTGGCTAATGAAGCCGATTATGATAATGACTTGAAGAAAAAGCCGCTGGGAATTTATTCTCATTCAGATCAGATTCAGCAGTGGCAAACGAGTGTGCCACAGAGTAGAGATTCTTTGGGCTTCGGTGGGAGAATTGCTGATCTGCTACATGCCGGAAACGACAATGTTAACCTGAGTATGAATATCTCTCTGGGAGGTAAAAATATCTTTCAGCGAGGCAAAGAAGTTTCTGAATACGCAATTCGCAATAACATCAATGCCAATAATGTAGGTTTTGAAGGCTTGCCGGGCGGTTGGTCAAACTCGGGATATATGACTCAATTAAGAAATCAGGCTGTAGATAATCTGGTGGCTGAAACATACAGAAATGCTTTGCATACGGCCTATGGTGTAAATACTCAGTCGTCTATTGCGGCGTTTGAGACTTTCAAAAAGGCCCTTTTGAAGGTGCCTTCATTTACAACTTCTTTTCCACAAACTGGTTTGGCAGAAGACCTTTTTGCTGTTTCCAGAGTGATGAGTATCAGAAATGAGCTTGGTGTGAAGCGTCAGATTTTCTTTGTAACCTATGGTGGATGGGATATGCACGACAACCTTATCGCCAGTTTGAATGGACGTTTACCTGTGGTTAGTCAGGCTCTTAAAGCATTTTATGACAGCACCGTGGAATTAGGTATTGCAGACAAGGTGACTACCATTACAATCTCTGATTTTGGGAGAACATTGACTTCAAACGGTACAGGTACTCAGCAAGGATCTGATCATGCCTGGGGTGGTAATTCTATAGTAATGGGTGGTTCGGTAAACGGGCGTAAAATCTACGGTGGTTACCCTCAAATGGAAATCGAAACGAATGCAAGGAACATTTCAAATCGGGGAAACTTTATTCCGGCAGTTTCTACTGATGAACTTTACGCCGAGCTGGCTCTCTGGTATGGTGTGAGCCCTTCTGATTTGTGTTATGCTTTGCCGAATATTGGTAATTTCTATTCCTATTCTGCAGGCAACTATCCGCTTGGCTTAATGAACATGTCCGGTGGAATATCTACCGTAGATCAACCTCAAAACTGCCTGACTTATTAGCCATGAAAAGAACCTTACTCAGTCTGTTTTTATTGGTTGGCTTTGCTCATTCGCTTTCAGCTCAAAGTTGCGTTGGCGAGTCAGGTTATGTTAATTGGAGTTTATGGATGAATTTTTCCAGTCAGCCTGATTCCGCTGATTTGTCGGTTATGGAAAACTATCCGGAATACCCTGATCAGCAAAATATTTTGGGCTCGCTACAAACACCGGCCAATTTCAATAATTATTACGCATCTTTGATAAGAGGCTACATCTCAGTGCCAGTTACAGCCACTTACTATTTCAATGTAGTGGGTGATGACGATACCTTCTTTTATCTGAGTTCAAATGAGAGCAGAAATAATCTGATTGAAAGAGCAAGAGTTACCGGGTACACGAGCTCGGGGCAGCATAATAAATACCCTGAACAAACCTCAGGGTTGATTACTTTAAATGCGGGCCAGAACTATTATTTTGAGTTACATCATTACGAAGGGGGCGGCTCAGATCACGCCACCGTTTACTGGAGAATTCCTGATACCCCTGATATTGACACCGTTTGGCAGGTCATTGACTATAATTATCTGAAAGCTTATAGTTGCGATGGCAGTTGCCCGCCCAGAGGTACGCTTTGTGATGATGGTAATGCTCAAACGACCAACGACCGTCAGGACGGCTTCTGTAATTGTGTTGGTGAATATCCCAAGCCTTCTTCATGCGTAGGGGAATCTGGAAAAGTAGAGGCCTATTATTTTGACAATATTGAAGGAAATTATGTGGAGTATGATCTCGTTAATTCTCCCAATTTTCCATTGGTTCCTGATAGGGCTGAGACTCTGGCAGGTGCCTACGGCCCTTTGCAGCCCTATACCCGTGATCAATATGGTTCCCTCGTTCAGGGTTATTTGACAGTACCGGTTACCGGTCAGTACTCTTTTAATATTACGGGTGACAATCAAACTTTTTTCTATCTCAGCAGCGATCATAATATTGCCAATAAACAAAGCCACCAAGCTCTCGTTTTTTATGGAATTAGTGAGGCTGATCATGCGAATTCAAGCTTTCAGACGATTGGTCCTTTGACCATGGAGGCGGGTAAATACTATTATTACGAATTCAGACACAAAGAAAATGGCTGGAGAGACTTTTTTAGTCTGCACTGGAAAACTCCATGGCAGCAAAACTGGAAGAGAATTCCGAAATTCTACCTCTTCGATTACGACTGTGAAATCTCTTGTATAACTCAAGGGACGCCTTGCGATGATGGTAATATTTATACCAATAACGACCAGTACGATGCCAATTGTAATTGCGTAGGAACACCATGCTCAGGCCCTGATTGTGACGATACGCTTGCTAAATACAGCTTTTATGATCCGGCAGGTACCACCGGAAATAATATTACCACTACCGAGAACTCATGGGAGTCGTGTGGGACAGGTTTGGGGTCAAACCCCAATTTGGCCAGAGCTGGGAATTCGCACTGGATCATGTATGACTTTGATAAGAAGTATAAGTTTCAGGGCAGTAGAGTTTGGAACTATAATGTGACTGGAGAGACCGACAAGGGATTCCGTCAGGTATATGTTGATTATTCAGTGGACGGAGTGAACTGGACTGCTTTAGGAGGAGTTTACAACTGGCCGCAAGCCCCGGGAAATGTAGATTACGGAGGATTTATCGGACCAAATTTCAATGATGTCAAAGCTCGTTACATTTTACTTTCCTCAGTCAATAATCACGGTGATCCGCTTTGTTCGGGTTTCAGTGATATTTCAATTGATGCTATTCATTGCGATGATAAGGATACTCCATGTGACGATAATGATCCATTGACCTCATACGATAAGTTTGATGCTGATTGTAACTGTAAAGGAGTAGATATTCGCTGTGCTTCAGATACTATTCACTTGGCCAGAGAAACGCTGGCAGACCCCGAGTTTAAAGCTAAAATGCACATTCAGGCACAGGCTCTGGTGCCGTCTACCGAAAATATCAGCTTTACGGCAGGAAATAGTATCGTACTGCTTCCTGGTTTTGAAGTTTCAAATCAAGGAGTCTTCAAGGCAGAAATCGCCAACTGTCTGCAAGAGGCTTTCGTAGAAAATCAACTGACAGGTAAGAAAGGAGATGAGAAGACTTCTGGGGGTATTTTGTCTTCTTCAGAGGAGGTCAGTCAGCGAAAAGAGGTGATTTTCAGGCTCAATGAGCCTGGCCATGTGCAGTTGACTTTGAAAGACAATTCAGGAAATACCATCGTCATCATTCTTGATGAGGAACTCGAAGTTTTGGGAACGTACACCAAGTATCTTCCAACAAACCGTCTTCCAAAAGGCACTTATAAGGTTGAGCTGAAAATCAATACAAATCTTCTACAAGAAAGCTTTGAGGTTCCTTAGGAGGTAATTTCCGTTGATTAGATGTTCTTTATTTGTTAGAGCAAACAGCTTAACTCCGTTTTGACCCGGCTACGGGCAGCGGCTATTTCTGAATCAATGGTTTCATACCGAATTTGAGTAGCTTCCGGGCCAAGTAAATTCATTCTGATAGCCTGAGAAAATTGAGTGATCTTTCCGGCCAGTTCAGTAAAGCCAACCTTCTTAACAGCAGGTTGTAAGGCATTTAGTTTTTCCACAGCCTTTGATTTTTGACCATGCTCCATGAGCTGAGCCACTTCAACCCAGTTGAGTCTGGTGTTATTTAAAAAGCTGTCAAAAGCTTTTTGTAAAGCGGCTGGGTTTTCACCATAATGCACTGAGAGATAGGTAGAGTTGATTTCGTAATTCATCATTATTTTCCTGAACAAATATTAATGAGTTACAAATTTCAACTTCTGTGCCAATAGGTTGAAGACATATAAGTGTTTGATAGTAAGCCCTTTTTGAAATTGAAGGTGAGTTTGATCTGGATAATTTTCGGAAGAAGTTCCATTTTCTGGAAAATAGGGCCTTACCTTATACTCGGCTTTCTTTAGCCATCTTATTGAAATACCATAGTAAGGCTCCGGTAAGAAAAGCTGAGCCGACAACCATACTGGTAGGGAAGTGCTCCATCTCAGCTACTTCAGCATCCATGACCTGAGTATTGGCCAGATAATACATGATTACGGCGAAACCATTATTGAAAATATGAGCAACTATCGGCACCCAAAGATTACCTGTCCACAAGAAAAAGTAGCCAAACATTGCCCCGAGAAACAAACGCGGCAAAAAGCCATAAAACTGAAAATGAATGGCTGAGAAAATAAAGGCTGCGAGCCATATAGCTGTATGTGGGTTCTTTAATCCTTTATAAAGTTTTCGCTGGATTAAACCTCTGAAGATCAATTCTTCACCCACGCCGGCTACAATTGCAATCACAAAGAAGCCAAAAATGACTTTAGGAAGGGTGTCAAATTGAGTGAGGTATTCCGTCATTTCAGCCAGAGAATCTTCCATGCTCTTCATGAACTTCTCTACACCTGAAAGAGCCTCAGGGAGTTGCATGGCTGCATTGATTTCCTGAAACCAGCTGTTTAAAGGAAGAAAACAGAGTTGAGTTAAAATGACCAGTCCAAAAACTTTGAGATTGTTAACGCTTTCAAAATTCAGCTCGTCAAGATTTTTTTTCTCAACAACTTTCCAGTAAAAAACACCGGCCAGAATAAAAGTCAGAATAGAAGCCACACCCTGCCCGATCATCAAGGCCCACCAGCCAGAGGATGAACTCATTAAGGCACCGTTAATATCAGTCAGGTCATCCACGCCGATTCCACCTATCAGAATCATAAAGACTGCAGCGATGATATTACCCACCACCATGGCCAAAAGGAGAATGCCGATGATAATAAGAATGGAGGATAGAGCCCCTCTTTCATTTTTGAGTTTATCAAGGATGGAATCAAATGACATACGAATCGGTTAATTTGGTGTAAATTTGCGTTTTAGAAAACAAAAAACCTATTCGGTTTGGTCAAAATAGGAAACATAGAACTCGGTGAATTCCCTCTCTTACTTGCACCTATGGAAGATGTGAGCGATCCTCCTTTTCGTCAGGTGTGTAAAGAAAACGGAGCAGACATGATGTACACGGAGTTTGTATCGTCAGAGGGACTCATACGTGATGCCTGGAAAAGCAAGCAGAAGCTCGACATTTTTCCGTACGAGAGGCCTATCGGAATTCAGCTTTTTGGCTCTGATGTGGAAACCATGGCGGAGTGTACCCGAATTGCGGCTGCTGTTAATCCTGACTTGATCGATATCAACTACGGTTGCCCGGTAAAAAAAGTAGCTTGCAAAGGTGCCGGTGCTGGTCTTTTACAAGATATCCCCCGAATGGTGGAAATGACCAAAGCCGTGGTAGATGCTACAGATTTACCGGTGACAGTCAAAACCCGATTAGGCTGGAACGAGGAAACTAAAAATATCGAGGAGGTAGCCGAAAGATTGCAGGATGTAGGTATTCAGGCCTTGACTATTCATGGCCGTACACGGGCCCAGTTATATAAAGGTGAAGCTGACTGGACACTCATAGCAAAGATTAAGAATAACCCACGAATCAAGATTCCTATTTTTGGGAATGGTGATATTGACTCGCCCGAAAAGGCTTTAGAATATCGTAATAAATATGGCGTGGATGGCCACATGATTGGTCGGGCAGCCATCGGTTATCCGTGGATTTTTAATGAAATCAAGCACTTTTTTGCTACAGGTGAACATCTTCCGCCACCAACAATTCGTCAGCGGGTAGAGGCTACTAAAAACCACCTGAAATTTTCTATTGAATGGAAAAATGAACGGCAGGGTGTTTTGGAAATGAGAAGGCACTATGCCAATTATTTCCGTGGCTTGCCACATTTTAAAGATTACCGCATGCGACTTGTTCAAAGCCTTGAACCCGATGAACTCTTCTCTATTCTTGATGAAGTCCTCGCAGAGTTTGACGGCTACTTTCTGGAGAAGATTCCTAAGAAGGTGGAGTATGCGGGGATCGACTAGCTTACTCTTTTCTTTATGAACTATAAATCCTTTTCTTAATGTTGGGCGTAAGTTCATTGTGAAAAAATTGACAATCACTATTATTGTTTTGCTTTGGTCTTTTGGTGCCATTGCCCAAACCCGTACCTACCAGGTTAAGGTCATCGGGCTGAAGGTTGGAGAAATTCATGTTACCAAATCTCAAAAACTGGATTCGACAATTTATAATCTGACGAGTAAAGTGGATGTAAACTTTCTGGTTTATCACCTCAAAGTGGACTACCGGGTGAAAAGCGTCTTCCTGAACGATCGTTTTGAAAAATCCGAAGTAAAAGTGATCTCCAATCGCGGCAATTATTTCACAAAAACAGAAAGGTTAGGCGATGGCTATAGAGTCTTCTCACATCAATTGGAAAAGAAGAAAGTGAACAAAACTATTGACTTGCCCATAGTCAGCACTTTTGCTCATCTATTTTTCAATGAGCCAGGTAAACTCAAAAATATCTATGCCGAGTTTTATGCAGACTTTATTGAGCTAAAAGACCTGAAACCGAACGCCTACCTTGGCGAATTGGATAAAAATTTTGATGAATACCATTTTGAGAATGGCTTGTTAGTAAAAATGGTGAAGAAAAATCCAATTACTGATATGGTGATTGAGTATCAGCCGCCAAATAAAAAGAGTCGTTAAATCGCAGCAAAACTTCCTGCATTTTCTCAATTCGGCTATCTTCGTGCAGTTTGAAAACTTTCCAAGCTCATGAATAAAAGCCTTTTTTCGCTATTTCTTTTACTGTGTACCATCACCACTTTTGCTCAACTTCCTCGTCTGAAAGTCTCCGACAACGGAAGGTTTCTTCAAACAGAAGAAGGAAAGCCTTTCTTTTGGACTGGCGATACGGCCTGGGAATTATTTCATAAACTCGATAAAGAACAGGCCGCCTACTACCTTGAAACCCGGGCTAAACAAGGTTTTAATGTGATTCAGGCTGTGGGTTTGGCTGAGCTTGATGGCCTGAATACGCCAAACGCCTACGGTTATAAACCACTGGATAAGACAGACCCGGTAAAAATTAATGTCCAATATTTTAATCATGTGGCCTGGGTCATGCAAAAGGCGGATTCTTTGGGTATCTATGTTGCCTTTTTACCAACCTGGGGTGATAAACTGTTTAAAGATTCATGGGGTGACGGACCTGAGATTTTTGATCAGGAAAAGGCTTATCAATTCGGAAAGTCTTTGGCTTTGCGATTGCGTTCACAATCCAATATCATCTGGGTTTTAGGCGGCGACCGTTTGCCTCGGGAAGGTTCAGAAGATGTGGAGGTTTGGCGATCTATGGCAAAGGGTATTAAGGAAGGTCTGGGCCTTTTTGTAGATGGAATTTTCTCTTTTCACCCTCAACCTACCTCACCGGGTGGCAGCTCAAACTGGTTTCATAAAGACGAATGGTTGAGTTTTAATATGCATCAAACCGGACATTGCCCGGGGCAGAGCTATCAGAAAATTGCTCATGATTATCAATTAACACCTGTGAAACCGACAATTGACGGTGAACCTTTGTACGAAGATCATCCCTATTGTTTTGATGCCAAACACAAAGGGTATTCTGTGCCTGACGATATCCGGAGAATTATGTACTGGAATGTATTCGCGGGGGCTTTTGGTCAGACTTACGGATGCCATGATGTCTGGCAAATGCACAGAGTGGAAGATAAGGGCGTTAATGGTCCGCTTCGCCCGTGGGATGTGGCTTTGAATCTGCCAATGGCGAACCAAATGAAACACCTGAAACATCTCATGCTTTCCCGTCCGTTTTTTGACCGGATTCCTGATCAGACACTGATTGAGAGCGAGCAGAAAGATGATGAAACTTACGCCATCGGTACACGTGATGAAAGCGGAACCTATGCCTTCGTTTATGTACCCACCGGTAAAACCATCAATATCAACACGAAAGAACTCAGAGGTCAGGTGCTTAATGTGTGGTGGTATGATCCACGAACCGGAGCTACTTTCATGCTTGGGCAAACGCAGAATTTCGGCTCTTTCAGTGCTGTTTGTCCTTCATCAGGATCAGGTAACGACTGGATTCTGGTGGTGGATGATGCCTCAAAAGGCTATGAGAAGCCCGGAACGGTAGCCTATTAATACCTGGATGTTTAAAAGAATTTGGGCTACTGAGTCGCCAATTTTTGAAACCGGAAATCACATTTTGATGCCCCCTCGGCAATGGTAGAAGTTCTAATCAATTGAAGTCCCGCGAGTTCTGAAGTCAAATGATCCACTTCACATAGGATATTTTGATATTTGCTCGCTTGGTTTTGTTGGAAAAGGTGGCAAATTCCACATTCCAGAATGTCAATGCCGTAACCAAAGCCCAGCGTTTCATTCTTATCAATTAGAATTTTGGCTCTGAAACCCCCTTCCCGCTGTTTAGAGCCTACTTTGTCGTCTAGTTTTTTAAGAATTCTTTTATAAAACGGAAAACCCAGAAGTTTTGGGACAAGTTTGAGATACCATTTGTGAATCCTGTTCTTAGGCTTGACATACTCCTTTGCAATAGACAGACAATGCTTTTTGATTTCGTCAAAACTCAAATTTCGTTTCTCCATTACCTGAATGAAAGCCAGAAAATAAGCTGAAAAACGAAGTCTTTTATCCAGTGGATTTTTTGATTTTTCTTTGAGATTAGACTTGTCTTCAATTAATTCAAAGGCTTCATTAACCTCCTCAATGATCAATTTGAATGTGTTCGGGTATTCCCGCTCAAGTTCCTCCGCAAAATATTTTTTGAAGTTACCTTTGAGGTAAATAACGGCCGTAATGGCCGCAACCGTATCGGCGATGGGGAAGAGCAAAAGAAACCAGTAGGTCCAGAAGCCGGAGTGGTAAAGAAGGAAAATTATCGTCCATTTTGAAGCCATGAAAGCCAAGCCGTAAAGCACGGTTTTTTTGACTTTCGTCTTCATAAAATGCGTCATCGGTCGAGGTTAAAGTTCGCCAAAATTACAACTTATTTCTTTGAGTGCGAGTGTTTGAACTATTGAGACCTGACTGACCGATATTTTTCTTTATTTTTGGTCAATAGACCAACCCTCTTCTCATGAAAAAAATACTTCTGCTATTCACCGCTATTTCTTTTGCAGCTTCGGCTCAAACGCCTTCTTTAAAGAATACACCTCCATTAACAGAAGCAAAGCCTGCTTCGGCCGGAATTTCAGCCGAGCGATTAAATCGCATTTCAGATATGATTCAGCAGGCTGTTAATGATAATGTGATACCTGGAGCCGTGGCTTTGGTAGCCCGGAATGGGAAAATTGTATACCACAAAGCTTTTGGAGAATCAGATGTGGAGAAAGGAAAGGCTTTCGAGAAGAATTCCATTTTCAGAATTGCTTCACAGTCTAAAGCCATCACTACTACGGCGGCTATGATGCTTTGGGAAGAAGGCAAATTTCGCTTGGATGACCCGGTTTCTAAATACATTCCGGAGTTTGCCAATCCTCAGGTGCTTGACCGTTTCAGAATGGCTGATAGCTCGTTCACAACAAAGCCAGCAGGAAAAGAAATTACCATCAGAAACCTGATTACTCACACCTCTGGTTTGGGTTATGGGGTAATTGACGGTGACGAACGATTTAAAGCCATATATGCCAAGGCAGGTATCACAGATCTTTTTACTACTGAGCCTGTAACTATTGAAGAAAGTGTAAAAAAACTCGCAAAACTGCCACTTCATCATGTGCCAGGTGAGAAGTTCACCTACTCTGAAGGACTTGATGTTCTTGGCTACCTGATTGAAATATGGTCTGGTCAGTCTTTTGATGAATACCTGAAGCTGCACATTTTTGAGCCACTCAATATGCAGGATACCTTCTTTTATCTGCCGGTGGCAAAATCCGATCGTTTGGTGGAGGTTCAGACCAAAGACAAAGACGGAAACTGGGTTCATTTCACCGACGCTTTTTACGATGTCAATTATCCTAAAACCGGTGCAAAAAGCTTTTTCTCCGGTGGAGCGGGTCTTTCAAGCACAGCAAAAGACTATGCCATCTTTCTGAATATGTATCTCAATCAAGGAGAAACCAATGGTGTAAGACTACTGAGCCGTAAAACGGTTGAGTTTATGCTATCGAATCAAATCGGGGAGCTCTTTGGTAACCATGCTGGTTTTGGCTTAGGGTATGAGGTTTTGAACGCTAATGGTGCCGCTATGGGTGGTCTGGGTAGCGAGGGCACTTTCCGCTGGGGCGGTTATTTCAATACGCAGTATTTCGCTGATCCCAAGGAGAAAGTTATCGGTATCATCATGAAACAAACCCAGCGGGTTGGTGGCGATTACACAGGGGATATGTTCCGTCAGTTGGTTTTTCAAACGATTGATGATTAAAACAAGTTATAATTGGATAGCATTGAATGAATAACAAGAATCTTGTCATGAAGAAACTGACACCAATAGTACTCCTTTTTTTGATATGTCCTTCATTGTATGCACAACTCAAAGTTGCCAATATCTTCGGCGATCATATGGTTTTGCAACGTAATGAACCTATCAAAGTATGGGGGTGGAATGATCCCAAAGAGAAGGTTAGTGTTGAGTTTAATGGTCAGTCTGTGAATACGGAGTCAGACGCTTATGGTAACTGGTCTATTGAGTTGGCTTCCCTCCCGGAAGGTGGCCCTTTAACCATGAAAGTAAGTGATGCGGATGAGTCGGTGGAGTTTACCGATATTCTTATGGGTGAAGTATGGCTTTGCAGTGGCCAGTCAAATATGGAATGGAAGGTGAACCGCGTGGATAATGCTGAAGAAGAAATAGAAAATGCTAATCACCCTTTGATTCGGCACATTGAAATCCCTAAGGCCCTTGAGTTTGTTCCTCAATTTGATTTCGAAGATCGGGAGTGGGAGGTGTGTAGCCCTGAAACCGTTGGAGGTTTTACGGCTGTAGGCTATTTCTTTGCCCGTAAATTAAGTGCAGAACTCGGTGTTCCTGTGGGTTTGGTACATTCCTCATGGGGCGGCTCACATGTAGAAACCTGGATCAGTAAGGAGGCTATGTTAGATTCTGAGGTATTGAAAGATTATGCCCAAAATATGCCATCAAACTGGGAAGATTCTGACGCCAAAATGGAGAAGCTGACCATAAAGCGTTTTCATGGAAGTAAGGATTTTGATATCTATAATCTAAACGAAAATGACTATCTGACTCCGTCCTATGACTTTAGTTCGTGGACCAAAATTCATCCCATGTATCAGTGGGATTGGAAAGGCGTACCGTCATTCAGAGGTACGGTTTTTATTCAAAAAGATATAGAACTGACTGAAGAGCAAATAAGCGGGGTAACAGAAATGAATTTTGGTCAATGTAGTGGGGAAATGTGGTTTTATATTAACGGGAGATTGGTGCACCAAGGCTACCATGAAGAGCCGATTCATTTTAAGATTCAGGAAGGAGTATTAAATATTGGCAAAAACTCCATTTTGGTGAAGTTCTCTGAAAATACAAATCCTGAGGGCTGGGGAGTTGGATTATACGGCAATCGGTCAAACTATAATCTGAAAGTGATTGGTAAAACGATTCCTCTTATGGAGGAAGATTGGTATGCCAGACCGAGTTGGCAATCCTCCAGAAAGTATAAACCATGGATGAATAATGAGGGCACACTCTGTTATAACGCCATGATTGCTCCACTGACCAATCTCTCCATCAAAGGAGCCCTTTGGTATCAGGGCGAATCTAACGCCGGTCGGGCATCTGATTATCGCAAGTCGTTTCCTCTTTTAATTAAAGATTGGAGAAACCAGTGGGGTGAAGAGTTTCCTTTTTACTGGGTACAATTATCGAGCTACGGAGACTTTAATGATAGCAATTCTGGTTCTGATTGGGCCGAGCTTCGTGAAGCACAAAGTATGACGCTTTCGCTGCCCAAAACCGGGGAGGCAGTGACTATAGACATCGGCAATCCGAACGACATTCACCCAACAAACAAACAGGATGTAGGATTACGCCTGGCTTTAAATGCTTTGATGAAAACATATGCTAAACCAATTATGGGCTCTGGGCCAAGGTATCATTCGATGAAAGTCAAAGGAAATAGGGCAATACTGGATTTCGACTATGTTGGGAACTACCTGAAGTCTTCGAATAAGTACGGTTATCTGGAGGGCTTTGAAATTGCTGGAGCAGATCAGAAGTTTCACTTTGCAAATGCCGAAATTGTTGGCAATTCGGTAGTGGTTTCTCATCCTGAAGTCAAAAGCCCCAAAGCTGTCCGATATGGATGGTCAAATTCTCCGATTGATGCCAATTTGTATAACTCTTTTGATCTCCCTGCTTCCCCGTTCCGAACGGATGATTGGAAAGGCGTGACGGAAGGGGTGCATTTTGAGTAAAAAAAATAGAAGCATCCCAATTTTCAGGAATGCTCCTATCTGTTATTTCAACTTAACTCTATTCGAGTTTATCTTTAATATCCGTCGTTCTGAGCAAACGATCCGACCTCCGATCGGTCGATTTGCGTTTGAGGAATCGGGCGGAGATAATGTTTTTCGGCCACAGCCTGAGCCTGAGGATTATATTTCTTTACTCTGTCAACCAATAGTCTCCAGCGTTTTAAGTCCAACCAACGCATCTGCTCCCCGGCAAGCTCACGTGCACGCTCCTCTACAAGGAAGTCGAAAGTCATTTGAGATTCTGAGATTCTCATATTTTCCTTTTTACCTGGCCAGCCTGCTCTTTCTCTGATGATGTTGACGTCAGCGGTTGCTTCGGCTTTTTTGCCAAGGGCAAGATTGGCTTCAGCACGCATCAGATAGATATCCGCAAGTCTCCAAACGAAATAATCTCTTGAGCCACGGGGCTCGGTTCTATCAGATCTCTTGGTGTCAAAAAACTTCTTAAGTGTTGGGAAAAGAGCCTCATTATATGCACTTGGTACTAATACCTGATAAGGTCTCTTGGCTCTCTCCTCTGCACTCATTTCATAGCCAGGGATGAAAATAGTGGTATCACCGGCAGCATAAGTAACCTTTGCTTTTGATGGGTCAAAAGAAGTGTTGAAAGTGCCCGGGTTGTTTGAGTACCAGGTGTCCTTAAAGGTCTTCTTGTATCTGCTATCATTTTCTCTTTCTCCAAAAACGACGTCAACACAGTAAGCTGTAGGTCTCAAACGCTTGAACGGTCGACCATTCAAGACATCGCGTACCATACCGGCCTGGGTATCGTATTGCATTCCAAAATATAGGTGGAGGTTATTTCCTCCACCGCCTTCACCACCGGCGTTAGTCAGGTTGGTGATCATGTCTGTGGTGTATTGTACTGCGAAAACTACCTCTGAATTCAGCTGATTGTTTTCATCATGTACCGAAGCAAAATCGCTTAACAGGCTGAAGCCATAGTTATTGATCAGGCTGGTGCACAGGTCAGCAGCTCTCTGGAAGTCATCAGCACCTTTTGAAGGGCCATAAGCTTTGGCAAGATATACTTTGGCTAAAAGGGCTTCTGCAGAAGCTTTGGTGGCTCTTCCATAATCATTTGAATGAGCTCTGTTTTCCAAATTCGGAATAGCCTCATTACAATCTTTGATAATCTGAGCGTAAACTTCTGCTGAGCTTGCTCTTGAGGTTTCTTTGGTTGGTCCTTTTGTTTCGGTCAATCTCAAATCAAGCGGGCCAAATTGCTCATGCAAAATGTAATAGTAATGAGCTCTCAGGAATTTCGCCTCGGCAATTCTCAATGTTTTGGTGGCATCAGAAACTCCCGCTACATTAGGTGCTCTCTCAATAATGGCATTACAGGTATTAATGGCTTTATAAAGCTCATCCCATAGAATGGCCAGATAGTTTACCGTGGGCTGAATTTGAGAATCATAGAAATGAAACCCTTTATAGCCTCCGTCAGCACCGGTAGCATATATATCGGTACCATATTCGGTAAAGGTTAGACCAAGCTGAGTACCATAGAATGTTCTCAGAGAAGAGTATGCGGCTTTGGTGGCGTCCTCAAAACCGGCTGCGGTATTCATATAGTCGTTTCCAATATTAGAAACGACGGTTTCTTCGAGTAAATCCTGACAGGAGGTGCTGAAGAGCATTAGGCCTCCAAATGCCAGTACTTTTAAGTTTTTAATATTCATCTTAATCAGAGAATTAGAATTTAATGTTTAATCCAAACGTGGTTACGGTTTTAGATGGCGTTATTCCACTTGTTACCTCGGTAGTACCTGTAGCAGAAGTTGTAATAGCTGCCTCTGGGTCTACGCCATTGTATTTAGACATATAAGTCGACCAGATTTTAGGCTGCTGAATTGAGGTATAAAAACGCAAAGACTCGGCACCTATTTTCTCTGAGATTTTCGGACTAAATGTATAACCGAAGTTCACGTTTCTAAGCTTGATGAAACTTCCATCATAGTAGAACAATGATGAGTTATACACCGGAAACTCCTGATTGCTTTTTGGACGAGGGAATTCATTGGTCGGGTTGTTCGGTGTCCAGTAATCAACTTTGATCTGCTGGTAACGACCGGCTAACTGAAGCTGGTTTCGGTGGAACCCGGATAGTATAGTGTTTCCGAAACGACCGAACAGGAAGAAGCTCAAATCAAGACCTTTGTAGGAGAAACGGTTTGTGATTCCACCTGACCATTTTGGCACGTCATTACCAATAATCACGCGGTCGGCAGCAGTAATACGACCGTCTCCATCAGTATCCTGAATTTTGATCTGCCCCACTTCAGAACCGTATGCCTTGGCTTGGTCAGCTTCGTCTGATTGCCAGATTCCCTCTTTTTTGAAATCAAAATAGGTATTTAGCGGATAGCCGATAAACCATCTGTTTCCAACATCATCAACTGCACCGTTATAAAGCTCTACAATTTCCTCTTTGTTGCGGGTAAATTGTAAATCAGTACTCCATCTGAAACCATTCGTTGAGTTAACATTGATGGTGGTTACACCAAATTCAACGCCTTTGTTACGCGTATGTCCCACGTTTCTGGTTACAGCATCAAAGCCTGTAGAACCCGGTACAAAGTCTGACAATAAGAGGTCAGTTGTATTGGTTTCATACAGCTCTAATGAACCCTGTACTCTTCCGCGGAAAACAGAGAAATCTAAACCAATGTTAGCGTTCGCTGAAGACTCCCATCTTAAATCAGGGTTTCCGATAGTGTTAGGTCTGTAACCAAATGCACCTGTAGAACCAAAAGCGTATGTGGTACGGCCCAGAAGACCCTGAGTCTGATATGGAGCAACACCCTGATTACCCACTTTACCCCAGCCTGCACGAAGTTTCAAAAGGTCAAGGAAGGTCAAAGACTTCATGAATGGCTCATTGGTGATGTTCCAGCCTACTGCAAAGCCCGGGAAGTTACCATACTTGGTGTTTTCTCCGAAACGGCTTGAACCGTCACGACGCATCGTAACAGTCAAAAGGTATTTGTCATCAAAGGCGTAATTTACACGACCCATGAACGAGTTAATAGTCCAGTCAATCAGGTTTGATCTTACACCCAAAACAGACTGTGCCGAGTTAAAGCTATGGAATGATTGCGTTTGAGCAGGAATACCCTGTACTTCTGTTCTGTATGACTCAAAATTATCTTTCTGGATAGACTGAACCCCAGTAAGGTTTAATGAGTGCTTACCAAAAGTCTTATTATAATTCAGGATGTTTTCCATGGTCACATTAAGACCAAATCTGTTTTCATTGAAGGCCTGAGCATCTCCATTACGACGGGCATTGGTACGTGAACCAATAAATCTACCCCAGCGAGAAATGGAGATATCTGGGCCAAGGTTTAAGCGATAAGTAAGACCATCAAGAATTTTTACTTCACCATAGATGGAATTAAAGATTCTATAGCTTTTGGTATTATCAATGTTTACGCCCGGCTCCACTTCTGAAAGAGGGTTTGAAAGAAGGGCGTCATTGGTAGGTTCAAAAATCAAGGAACCATCTTCATTATAAGGTGTGCCCAGTGGGTTCGCATTAAGAGTATTGGCGTAAGGGTTCAGGTTTTCACCATTTCTTATGGAGTACATCATGTAAGATGATACTCCTACTTTAATCCGCTTATTAATTGAGTGATCAATATTAGCTCTAAGCGAATTACGGGTAAAGTCAAGAAGTTTAGTAATACCACGATCCTGGAAGAAACCACCTGAGATATAGAATGAAGTTCTGTCATTTCCACCTTGAACACCCACTGTATGATTTTGAATAGTACCTGTTCGTAGAATTAGATCTTGATACTGAGTGTTTCTTCCTGCAGCAATCCCCGCAGCAACGTTAGGGTCTCCCCCCAATACAGCGACCTTTGCATCGGCAGCAGCATCAGCCACTCCGGTAGGGACCGGATTACCGTTAGCGTCCTTGTAAAGTCCGGTTGCTCGGTAAGCTTCTCTTACATATTCGGCAAACTCATCTCCTGAGAAAAGCTCAAGTTGGCTGTAGGCATTTGAAACCCCACCATAAGTGTCAATAGAAACTGTGGTTTTACCTTTACTGGCTCCTCTTTTAGTTGTTACAAGGATAACACCGTTTGCACCTCTGGCACCATAAATGGCTGTGGCAGTAGCATCTTTCAAAACCTCAATGGATTGAATGTCATTAGGGTTTAAATCATCATAACCGTCTGCTAAAGGAATACCATCAACTACGTAAAGTGGATCATTCCCGGCATTGAAAGAACGGCGGCCGCGAATCAGGATACGAGGAGCAGAGCCTGGTTTTGAACCTGATTGAGAAACATCTACACCCGCAGCACGGCCTTGAAGAGCCTGGCCAAGATTGGTAATCGGCATTTCAGTAATCTCTTTTGAGCTGATCTGAGAAATAGCACCTGTGGTCTGGCTTTTTTTCTGAGCACCATAACCAACTACTACAACCTCTTCGAGAGCAGCTGCATCCGATTGCATTGTTACGTCAATTTTACTGCGATTTCCTACAACTACCTCCTGTGGCATAAAGCCTACAAATGAAAAAACAAGAGTACTGTTTGACGGGGCATTAATTTGGTATTGACCGTCAGCATTTGTCGAAGTTCCGTTGGTTGTACCTTTCACCAGAATACTCACACCGGGAAGCACAGAGCCGTCGTCTGAGCTGACGGTTCCGCTAATTTGAGCCACTGCTGAACTGGCAGCAAAGGCAAGAAGAATCAGCAAAAGTCTGACTCTTCTGAAAGCAATCAGAAGCCCGTTTGAATTGGGCTGATTGAGTTCAGTTCTTTTCATAGAATAAAAAAGTTAAGTTAAAAGTGATTGAATAGGTTGAAAAGAGATAGGGTTGTCTACTAAATGATTTGTCTTAAAAAATCTTCGAAAAGTACTCAACGATATTCTATGTAGCGTACTGCTAATCAATAATTTAACTACTATTTAATTCAAAATTAAAGCAACATTAATTGCTCTTTAATCACTTTTTAATATTGAATTGAATTCGGAATGTTTTGACTTGGTGTCAAAGAAGTTTTCTGAGTTAAAATGTCTGATTTAACTCAATTTGTTCGTCGTAATTATAGAGGAGAAAGAAGGTTCAAATGGGGAAGCTGATAGTAACTAATGTTCCCTCTTCCGGGTTTGAGGTGATGTCAAACGGGGCATCGTGCAGACTTAGAATTTGAGAAACTAATGAAAGACCGAGTCCGAAACCTTCAGTTCTTGATGCATTTGAGGAGCGAAAAAACGGTTTTGTAATATTCTCTAAATCATTGACAGAAATGCCCGGACCAGAATTATGAAAAAGGAGATTCAGGCTGGTATTGAGGGCTGCGATGCTTATATCAACCGAATTGTCTGGCGAGTATTTACAGGCATTATCCATGAGATTGGTGAATGCGAGCACTAGTAAATCCTCATTCATTTTGGGTAAAATCAGTGAATGATCAGATTCAGGGTTCTCCTCAAACGTCACCAGAATCTGGTACTGCGGGTTTTGTTTGATCAATTGGTCCTTGGCTTTCCATACCACCTCATCTATTCTTCCGGCTTCAAATTTAATGTCCTCAGGGTTTGACTGAGTTTTACTTAATAGAAGAAGGTTATTGATTAGTCGGGTCATTTTTGAGATCTCCTTACCAATCCTATGCAGGCTCAGGACATAATCTTCGGGCTCTCGTTTTTTGAGAAGGGCTACCTCAGTTATACCCTGAAGTATGGCCAAAGGATTGCGAAGCTCATGACTTACCGAAGAAATGAAGCTTTTCTGTTGTTTAATACTTTTATTCAGCCTATCTGTTAGGTTGTTAAAAACTTGAGCCATTTCGCCAACCTCATTTGGGACCTCCGATTCATCCAGTTTGTCGGCAAGGTTTTCCGTATTAATACGTCTCATTTTTTGAATGATTGAAAGGAAAGGCTGCATCTCCTGATGAACCACGAAACGCATTATAATATACGTAAGCAAGCTGCACAGGATGCTCCCAATAAGCAGCAATTGTCTGAGGTAGGCGAGTCTGGCGTTACCGAGGCGGTCTGAGGCTGATTCGTAAACAATTAGGGAAGACTCGTTATTAGAGGTCAATTTATAGATACACTGTGTACTATCTGTCGTAAGGAAAAAGCGGCCTTCAGTGGCTACTCTCTGGATTATTGGCAGGTCTATTTCTTTAGGCTCATCGTCTAAACAGTAGCTAACCTGCCCCCGCTCGTTATAGATGGCGAATTGCTCACTTCTCAAAGGGAGAAAGTTGGAGGAGATCAGTCCTTTATCTTCCTTAATTTGGGCAATGCGGAGGTCGGCCCGTTCTTCCAGAAGTTCAAAAAAAGTTGAGATTTTGTGCCTTTCGTAAATTCGATAGATGATGAACGAAAAGAGGCTCATTGTACAGATGACCACCAAGCCAGCCTGAAGAGGTCTTTTTTCAGTGATTCTCATTTCTCATGTAGCAGGTAACCCATGCCTACAACGGTATGGAGCAGTTTCTTTTCAGAGTGTGTGTCAATTTTCCTACGGAGGAAATTGATGTAAACGTCTATGGTATTGGTGCCGGTATCAAAATTTTGGCCCCACACCTTTTCAGCGATCTCAGCCCGCGAAACTACTCTACCCTGATTTTGAAATAAATAATTGAGAAGCTCAAACTCGCGGTTCGTCAATGCAATTTCTTTTTCGTTTCGTTTTGCTTTTTTCAGGTTAAGATCCAAAACGAGGTCGGCCATCATTAGGATTTTTTTTGAGGTAGACGCTCCGGTTCTTTTTGAAATATTTTTTATTCTCAAAACCAACTCTTTGAGCTCAAATGGCTTAACCAGAAAATCGTCAGCTCCGGCCTCAAAAGCTTCTTCCTTGTCTTCAATAGATGACATAGCCGAAAGGATAATAACAGCACTTGAGACTTCTTTGGCTCTTACTCTTCTAATGATGTCAAAGCCTGTAATATCCGGCATATGGATATCCAGAATAATGAAGTCAAACTTACCTGATGTTGCGAGGACCTCCCCAATTTCCGGATCATTTGATTCTGTAACCTTAAAACCAAACTCCTCCAAACCTTCTTTCAGAAACGCGGTGAGCTTAGGCTCATCATCGATCACTAATATCTTCATTCTCCATGGGCTGAATATTAGGTGCAAGTAAAAGCTACGGAAAATTCACTAGCAATGGACGGTCATAAAAAGTTTATAAATATTAGACGAAAGGAGCGTATTCAAAAGATTCTTGGAACTCCTTTAAAGACAAAACACCCTCGGTTTCCCGAGGGTGCTTTTCACTCTTTCAATATAAAACTAACTAAACTAGTAGCCAGGATTTTGTGGGAAAGCTGAACTTCCACCATCCACAAGGTCAATTTGCTCCTGTGGAATAGGTCTGTACATGTGCTTATCCTGAATATTAGGAGCACCTTCAGGGTTGTAAGCTTTTACTCTTTCCACAAGATTACCCCAACGCTTCAAATCAGTCCATCTATGGCCTTCGCCTAATAGCTCACGAGCTCTCTCATCGTAAATGAACTCCATTGTAGCCTGATCAGCAGTAATTTCCATTTCTGCCTCATGACCAGGATACGCAGCTCTTCTACGAACAAGGTTGATATGCTCTACGGCCTCCGCTGCTTTTCCTTGCTGAATTAAACATTCAGCGACAAGAAGGTGAATATCAGCAAGACGAATCAAGACAAAGTCACGACCACCCTGTACTTCGTTGATACTTGCACGTAATGGATCCAAGAATTTAGCTAAGACACCAAATTGCTTCTCCTGATACATGCTTGGCGTATAAACCTGGTAAGGTCTCTTCGCTCTTTCTTCTTCAGACATTTCGTAGCCCGGCATAAAGATGGCCGTATCACCAGCTGCAACAGTAATCGAGGGTTTTGACTTATCCAGGAAAGTAGGGAACGTACCGGTCTTTGTAGCATAGAATACTTTCTTGAAGCTCTTATCAAAACGAGCATCAACATCACGGTTAACCATCACCTGATTGTAAGTATACTCGGTAGGACGCAGACGCTTCCAAGGACGACCTACTTCAAGCACACGGCTCATACCTGGCTGAGTATCATACTCCATTAGATAATACAAGTGCCATCTGTTACCAAAACCACCGGCAGAAAGCAGGTCATAGCTGAATTGAAGCGAGAATACTGCTTCAGTGTTCTGATCATTACCTAATTCAAAGAGGTCAGAAAAATCAGAGACAAGAGCTCGGTCATAGTTATTGATTACTTTCTTACCGTAAGACTCAGCTGTAGCATAGTCAGCGGCAGAACCGAAATCGCGTGTAGCTCTGGTGATATACACCTTACAAAGGAAACCATCAACGGCCATTTGAGTGAAACGACCCCACTCTCCACCATTTGCAGGCAGATCGTTATAAGCATCATTGAAATCTTTGATGATTTGATCATAAACAGCTTGCTCAGTAGATCTGGTGATCTCTGTGATCGGTCCGTTTGTTTCCTCGGTACGAAGATCAAGTCCGCCATAGTGCTGAACTAAGGTGAAGTAGTACAAAGCTCTCAAAGCCTTAGCTTGGGCCACACCCGAAGAGATTTCTGAAGCAGATAATCCTTCGATCTGTGAACTTCTGTCAATAATGGCGTTACAAGTGTTGATACCTTTGTAGAATTCTCTCCAAAGTGTACGAACCCAGTTATCAAAACCATCAAGGTTAGAGGTGTACTGGTTGTACTTCTTATAACTACCATCTGCACCATTGGTATAGGTGTCAGTTCCCATTTGAGACATCGTCATACCCATTTCCTGGGCATAATATGTACGCAGGTAACCATAAGCGGCAGATACCGCATCATTGAATCCTTTCGGAGTATTGATGTAGTCGTTTGAAAGGTTACTGATTACCTTTTCATCAAGTACATCCTGGCAGCTCTGAGTGGTTAACATCAAAGCACAAGGAAGTACTGCCAGTCTTGCGACTCTTGCCGACTTTCTTAGTATATTTTTGATTTTATTTTTCATTTCTTTTCAGATGCTTTAAAATTAGAATGTAACATTTATACCAACGGTAGCTGTCCAGGCTGAAGGTGTTACGTTACCGTCAAGGCTGGCGTCAATGTCTGTCTCAGGATCAATACCATTGTACTTAGACACAAACGGTGCAAAGATGAATGGTTGTTGAATTGAGCTGTAAAGACGAAGTGACTGCATACCCATTTTGTTGGCAACTTCAGGAGCAAATCTGTAACCGAAGTTAATGTTTCTGATTTTCACAAAAGAACCATCAAAGATGTTCAAAGCAGAGTTTCTTACAGGGAACTCTTGGTTCTGATTAGGTCTTGGAGTTTCGTTTGTTGGGTTAGACGGTGTCCAGTAATCCACAACAATGTTGTTATAACGACCAAACAGCGTGTTGTTGCTGGTATGGAAGTTACTTCTGATTTTCTGACCTAAACGAGCATACACAAAGAATGAGAAATCAAAATTGTTGAATTTAAATCTATTAGTGATACCACCTGAGAATTTAGGAATACCTGATCCCTGAATTACGCGGTCAGCACCAGAGTATGCTCCGTCACCGTTCACATCTCTGATCTTTATCTCACCAACTTCAGCTCCATAAGATCTTGCTTCGTCAAACTCATTTGACTGCCAGATACCAATTTTCTCCCAGTCATAGATAACTGATAGTGGCTGACCAATAAACCAACCATTACCTTCATCATCACCGTTAGGCAACTCTACGAACTGCTCTTTGTTCTTAAAGAACTGGAAGTCTGTTGACCACTTGAAACCGTTTCTGTTATCTACATTCACTGTGCTGAAAGTACCTTCAATACCATTGTTTCTGGTAGCACCTACGTTGGTAGTTACCTGCGTAAATCCGATTGAAGGTGGTAGGTTTCTTGACAGAAGAAGGTCGCTGGTAGTTACATCATAATACTCTAAGGTACCATAAACTCTACCTCTGAATAAGCTGAAGTCTAAGCCCACGTTAAAAGTGGTTGAAGACTCCCATCTCAAATCAGGGTTACCAATAGTGCTTGGAGCATAACCGAAGTAAGCAGCATCACCAAAGTTATATGGCACTTTGCTTAGCAAACCTTGAGTTTGATAAGGGCTAATGGCTTGGTTACCGATGGTACCATAAGATACTCTGACTTTAGCCATATCTACAGCTGAAACACTCTTCATGAATTCCTCGCTGGATAGGTTCCATGCCAAGGCAACACCAGGGAAGTAACCCCACTTGGTGTTAGCACCGAAACGTGACGCACCGTCAGCTCTTAAAGTAGCTGTCAGCAAATACTTATCATTAAAGCCATAGTTGATACGACCCATGTAAGACAAGATCGCCCATTGCTCCAGATTCGATCTAACGTTTTCAATGATGGCAGCGTTTCCGAAGTTATAAAACTGCTGAGTCTCTGAAGGAATATCCTGAACAGTAATTCCGTTTGTTTCAAAGTTATCTTTCTGAAGTGACTGTACAGCAGTGATATTCAAGTCATGCTTACCACCAAAATTCTTATTATAGTTAAGAATGTTCTCAATAGTATAGTTGAAACGAGTGGCGTTGTCAGTTAAAGCTCTAGGTGGAGCCAAACGACGGGCATTGGTGAATCTTCCCTGGAATACGTCTCTCTTGTCAATCTGGAAATCAGGGCCAAAGTTCAGACGATAGGTTAAACCATCAATAATCTGAGCCTGAGCATAAAGACCAGAGAACATTCTGTTCGTTCTTCTTCTGTCCACGTTGGCACCTTCAACAATTTCTGAGAATGGGTTTGAACGAAGACCATCTTCTGTAGGAAGGAAGTTCAGTGATCCATCAGGATTGTATGGCACACCCAATGGGTTCTCACGCATTGCACCTCCAAGTGGGTTAAAGCTTTCACCGTTTCTTACAGAGTAATTAATGAAAGAAGACATACCCATAGAGATGTTCTTAGATAACTGATGGTCTAAGTTTACTCTCAATACACTTCTGCCATAATCCTGATTGTAAATAATACCGTTGTCTTTGTAATAGTTTAAAGACATGTAATACTTAGTCTTTTCGCTACCACCAGCAACACCAAATGAGTGATTCATTCTGTTACCTTGACGAAGAAGTCCATTTACGTAGTCTGTAGAACGACCTGCAGCAATACCGTCAAGCTCTACATCCGTGAAAACTTCACTGTCCGGTCTTAGATCACCAAGTGTTCCATCGGCATTTTTCAGTCTGTAAGCTTCTCTTTTAGCGGCGGCAAACTGCTCACCATTCATAAACTCAAATGTGTTCAAGGCCTCAGAGATACCATAATAAGCATCGTAGAAAATGGTTGGCTTGCCAGTAGTACTTCCTCTTCTTGAGGTAATCAAAACCACACCGTTCGCACCTCTGGCACCATAAATGGCTGTCGCTGAGGCATCTTTAAGTACTTCCATAGAAGCAATATCGTTCGGGTTAATGTCACCGATACCACCAGCTAAAGGAATACCATCTAAAACGTAAAGAGGGTCAGAGCTGGCGTTCGGAGAACGACGTCCACGAATTACAACTCTCGGCTGTGTACCCGGCTTACTACCTGCCTGCATAACGTCAACACCCGCAACACGTCCTTGAAGGGCCTGCTGTGTATTTTCAATAGGAAGGTCTTTAATGTCCTGAGCCTTAACCGTTGAAATAGCACCTGTTAACTGGCTCTTTTTCTGAGTACCGTAACCTACCACTACTACTTCATCAAGAGCTGCAGCGTCAGTTGATAGGCTGACATTAATTACGTTTCTGTTTCCTACAACAACCTCCTGAGCCACGTATCCAACAAAAGAGAAGGATAGTGTTTGGTTTGGGTTGGCCTGAATACTGTAGCTTCCGGTTGCGTCAGTAGTTGTTCCTACCGTGGTACCTTTTACCACTACACTTACACCAGGCAGCGACTCGCCTGATTCATCACTTACAGTACCGGTTACTTGAGCAACCGATTGCATCGCGAAAAATAAGAAACAGAGAGCGAGGCTGCTTCTTACTAACATTGACTGCCATAGCCTTCTCTTCAGAAGACCTGCAGTGTCTCTTAGTCTAGTTTTTTTCATTTAAAATAGAGTTAAGTTGAAATAAAAAATTGGTTTGAAAGAGGGTTGTAGAGTTAATTAAAGGGTTGAATCTACATCTCAAACATACAAGAATATGTTTGAGTATACATTGTTTAAATACAAGTTTATCTCAAAATGTTTTCATCGCCATGCTGCACTGTCCATGATCCATTCTGATACTATTTTTCCGTACCAGACTAAAAGTGGGCTATTTAAGTACTGAAAAGGCATTTTTGGAGGTCTAATAAGGCAACCTGAGGCACCAACAGACTGATTTTGGCTACAAAAAAAATGTAGGAACGGTAAGAAAAAGTTGTAAAATACTGAGGTGAATTTACTTTTCGTCTGGTTTTGCCTGAGATTTGTCCTAATAAAATCAGACCGGAATGGCTCTTAGAAACTGAGCTTGTAATTGCAGAAATCAATGGGTTTGAAAATACACCCGGGTATGTTAAAAAAACACCTTCAAATAACTGAAGTTTGAAGGTGAGTTAACTTACATTTTCAACTTATTCCCAAAAAATAATCAGACCACGGGTTGATTAGTCTGCATCGAGACTTTAAAGGAAAAAATCGAACTTTTAATCAAAATAGCGGCCAATATTGTCGGCTATATTTTTCCTTAAATCCAGAATGTCAATTTCGCCCATTTGGGTGTATAGTTTTTCGCCGCTTGGAGAAATTAATACGGTGTATGGTAAAGCCCCCTGCCAGTCAGGGTCAATGGCCTCAATCATGTCATACTTATTAATGCCTTCTTCAAGAATGTAGTTCTTATTGCTTGCAAACTTCTTTTGAAGAAAAGAAAGGGTGTTGTCAAAATTATCTGCTTCATCGTTCGAGAGCGTGACAAACTCAAAATCACGGTTGCGATACATCTTGTCCGTTTGAGCCAAGCCTTCAAACTCCGCTACACATGGGCCGCACCAGGTGGCCCAGACATTCACAAGGCGATAGTTGTCACTGTCTTTATTCGCCATAATACTCTTCAACTTGTCAAGATTTGCCTTTTCAAGACTCACATCTTCTTCAGCCCAGCCTTCCATTTCCGCAATTTTTGATTCGGCCTTCTCCATCCATTTAATGGAACACCCAAATACCTTGGTTGAGGCTACCTCTGGTTTTTCACCTTTAAGCATGGCTTCCGTAGCATTTTTGAGGTCAAATTCTGTGGCTTTGCCAATATGTTCATCATTGTCTATTCTGCCCTGGTATTGCAGATTACGGTCTTTGTCAAAAAGAAAGATATGGGGAGTAGCTACCGGGCCGTATTTAGCGGCGGTTTGCTGCGTAGCACCGTCATATAAATAAGGGTAGCTATAACTTTTGTCTTTCACTCGTATTTTCATTTCCTCAAAACTATCATTGAGGTCAGTGTATCCCAGTTCGTCAAACCTTACCGCCTTGTCAGCATTGGGTTGAATCGCTACCAACTTTACACCTTTGGGTTCGTATTCATTCACATAAGCCTGAACTCTGTCTTCATAGGCCTGTGCGGTAGGGCAGTGGTTACAGGTAAAAAGAATAGCCAGAATATCGGCATCGTCATAGTCTGCCAGTGTATGGTATTCGTCATCAACACCCATTAACTTAAAGTCAGGAGCCGGGGAGCCCACCTCCAGAGTTTTGACTTCTTTGCTGTTAACTACTGGTACTTCAACAATTTCTTCGGTTGAGTTTTCATTTTCGCCGGAGCTGTTACAAGCTGCAAAAGCGAATGCTCCAAAAACGAATAAGGCCTTTTTCATCATGGATTGATTTTGTTATTTGTTAAGGTTGAATTGTAAAATAAGGGAATAATAATGGCCGTTACAATCGATTTCACATTGGCCAATCTACCGATTCAAACTATTTGTCTATTTTTGAAAGCTCCCGTCTAAAGGGTCAAACTGAATGCCGAAAATTAAGACAAAAAAGCCTGTTTCTCAGGAATTTATAGCATGGGCTATTCTTCTCTTTTTGAGTGTTATTTGGGGTTTATCTTTTCTATTTATCAAAAAAATCGTTGTAGAGTTTACGCCTATTGAAGTAGGGGCTGCACGTGTATTTCTGGCCGGAGTTTTTTTATTGCCCTGGGCTTACAGAGGTTTGAAGAACATCCCAAGGGAAAAACTGACCTGGGTCGGTTTGTCAGGTTTACTGGGAAACTTTATTCCGGCGTTTGTGTATGCCAAAGTAGGTTCTCAATTAAACAGTTCTTTAGCGGGTACCTTAAACTCCACCACGCCTATTTTTGTGATGATTATTGGTGCACTGTTTTTTGCGGCCAGCATCAAGAGATTTCAGGTGATCGGAATTTTGCTAGGTTTTGCTGGCAGTTTATTGCTGGTTCTCTCGGGTAATGACGGGAAACTGAATTTTGCTAATCCATATGCTATACTGGCGATGGCCGGTACCATGATGTATGGTTTTAATGTCAATATCATCAGTAAATACCTGAAAAATGTCAAGCCGCTTTATCTGACTTCGGTAGCTTTTTTGATCGTTGGTCTTATGGCCTTTTGTGTACTCCCATTCACTGATTTCTTCTCAAAACTGATAGATCCGGCAAATAGAAAGCTTGTTGTTTATATGTTTTGTCTGGCAGGTATTAATACTTCTCTGGCTTTGGTGGTTTTCAATTATTTACTTCAAAAAACCACGCCGGTGTTTGCTTCTTCGGTAACTTACCTCATTCCAATCGTGGCTGTTATTGCCGGTTTGTTCGATGGAGAATTGGTTTCTGTTTGGCATTATGCAGGAATGGGAATCACTTTAATCGGAGTTTATCTTATCAACAGGAAGTAAGATTGCGTTTGCAAAATCTGAGAAACAGCTATATTTGCGGAAACCTGCTCATACATGTCAATCAAATACAAACGAATCCTTCTGAAACTTAGTGGTGAAGCCCTTAATGGCGGAGATAAAAGCCACGTAATTGACTCAGATATCCTGGTCAAATTTGCCAAAGAAATCAAAAAAGTTGTTGACGCCGGTGTAGAAATCGCCATTGTTATTGGTGGTGGAAACATCTATCGCGGAGCTACGGCAGATTCGGGGATTGACAGAACGCAAGGCGATTACATGGGAATGCTTGCGACGGTCATTAACGGTATGGCTATTCAGTCAGTACTTGAGAATCATGATATTCAGACACGTCTGCTTTCTGCCATTAAAATGGAACAAATAGCAGAGCCGTTTATTCGCAGAAGGGCGATTCGTCACCTTGAAAAGGGGCGTGTGGTTATATTTGGTGCAGGTACGGGTAATCCATTTTTCTCAACGGACTCCGGTGGAGCATTAAGAGCCAATGAAATAGAAGCCGATGTTCTTTTGAAAGGAACTAATGTGGATGGTGTTTACACCGCGGACCCTCGAAAGGACCCCAATGCTGTTAAATATGATGAAATTAGTTTTACAGATGCTATTAACAAGGGTCTCAAGGTGATGGATAAAACGGCCTTCACGCTTTGTCAGGAGAATAGCCTGCCCATTATTGTATTTGATATGAACGGAGAGGGTAACCTGCTTAAAGTAGTGTCCGGCGAAAAGGTGGGAACTTTGGTCAAAGATTAAAGTTCTTATATTGAGCAAACTAAACACAAGAATTAGAAAATCACAAATATGGAAGAAATAGATATGTTACTCGAAATGGCCGAAGACGGCATGGGTAAAGCCCTGCGTTACACGGCTTCTGAGTTGAGAAAAATACGTGCAGGAAAAGCCAGCCCTGCCATGCTTGATGGTATAGTGATTGAATATTATGGTGTGCCAACACCCTTGAATCAGGCATCTTCTATTACTACTCCCGATGCCAGAACTATCTCTATCCGACCTTTTGAGAAAAGCCTTCTTCAGGAAATTGAGCGTGCTATCATTAACGCCAATCTGGGACTTGCACCTACAAATGATGGAGAATTCATTCGTCTGAACCTGCCCCCAATGACTGAGGAAAGACGTATGCAATTGGCCAAGCAAGCCAAAGGGGAAATTGAAACCGCCCGTATCAACATCAGAAAGGTAAGGCAGGAAACCAATGATGAGCTTAAGAAACTAAAGAATGATGGAGTTTCTGAAGATGCCATCAAAATTGGTGAAGAGAGAGTTCAGAAATTGACAGATACGTTCGTTGACAAGGCTGAAAAAATGTACGAGGAGAAAGAAAAAGACATTATGAGTGTATAATGTTTGTATGCATCAAATAATGAATTTAGAAAAGGCCCTATTAAAAGGGCTTTTTTCATATAACCACGCTGGCTGGAATAAACCAAGTTAGTCTATTCTTTCGTTGATAGTTAGGATTGATTTGAAAGACATGAAAAATATCTTCTTTATATTCCTTCTTTTGCTCACAAGTTTTTATGGACATTCTCAGCATTTGCTGAACGGCGGTATAAGCTGTGCCACAGGAAAACAAAGTCTGGGTTCAGAATTTCTGAGTAAAAAGAACTTTAGATTTCCCGGAGATGCCACAATTGACGCGGGGTATTACTTTCTTGATTTAAAAATTGAACCTTCCTCTAAATGGCTGAAAGGTAGAGTAGAAAGTGCCTTTACTGTAGAAGCAGATCAAATCAGCAGTTTCTTTTTAGATCTCAGTAGTAGTTTGAGGGTTGACTCCGTATTTGTGAATGATAAGAAAGTAAGTTATTCCCATAGTTCTGGCAAAATCAATACCTCGCTGGATGAGCCGCTGTTGAAAGGTCAACAGTTTACAACTACCATTTATTATCAGGGTGTGCCACTTCAATCGCCTCAAAATTATACCATTGAATTTACAACTCATGGAGGTGGGCAGCCGGTCATCTGGACTTTGAGTGAGCCCTATGATACACCTTCCTGGTGGCCATGTATTGATAATCCGGCTAATAAGGCCGACTCCTGCGATGTTTGGATAACGCTTCCTACTTTATATACGGCAGTTTCACAGGGGATTCTTCAGGAAACGGTTAGTAATCAGGATGGTACGCAAACGGCTAAATGGAAACATCGTTACCCGATTGCACATTACCTTATTTCAATAGCGGCCTCCAATTATCAGAAGTTGGAACGAAGCTTTGAGCACGCCGGAGGTACAATGCCGGTAGTGGATTATGTTTATCCGGAATTGGTGGGTAATCCTGCCCTGGCACCCTTGCTGGACAGAACTGTAGATATGCTTGAAGTTTTTTCTGAAGCCTATGGTGAATACCCGTTTATCAATGAAAAGTATGGTCATGCCATGTTTGGTTTTGGTGGAGGTATGGAGCATCAAACCATCAGTAGTATGGGAACCTTTTCGTTTGGCCTCATTGCCCATGAGCTTGGGCATCAGTGGTTTGGTGATAAAGTGACGTGTAAAACCTGGCGGGATATCTGGATCAACGAAGGTTTTGCTGAGTTTTCAGATTTATATGCCCGGGAGCAGCTACAGGGTAACTCGGCTTATCTGGCTGAGGTGAGTAACCATATGGAAGGAGCCAAGCAAGTATCGGGTACAGTGGCGATTCAAAATACTGGCTCTGTCAATGAAATTTTTAATTACCCCAAAACGTATCAAAAAGGCTCTATAATAGTTCATATGCTTCGTGGGGTCATGGGAGACGACCTTTTTTTCGCAACCTTGAAAGAATTTCAAAATACTGAATTTGCTTACGGAGCTGCTTCCATTGAAGATTTTCAGTTGGTGGCAGAGCGTGTTTATGGGGAATCACTGCAGTGGTTTTTTGACCAATGGCTTTTCGGGACCGGCTACCCGGTTTATACTTATGGCTGGGGGCAGGAAGGTGATCAGTTAATGCTTGAAATTAAACACTACGGCACTGAAGAAACACAAACCTTCATTCAGCCGGTTGAAATAGAAATTCAATATGCCAATGGCTCTACAGAACGACAAAGAGTTTTTGTGGATCAAAACGAACAACTCTTTGAGATCAACGGACTTCAGGGCGAAGTTTTGGCTGTCATTTTTGATCCTGAAAACTGGATCCTGAAAGATGTGACAGAAACTGAATTACAGCCGCTTTCTTCTTTTTCTAATAATATTAAGGCCTTTCCGAACCCAACTACAGATCTGATTTTTCTGAAAGGTATAGAGTCGCTGGAATCACCTTTGGTTTATGACCAAAGAGGTCGAAAACAGTCCGTTGCTTTTGATAGAGAGGTACTAAATGTAAAATACCTCCCCGCAGGAAGGTATTTTATTCATATCAATGCTGAAGGTAAAAGCCTCGTGAAGTCTTTTATTAAGCTTTAAACAGGCTCGGTAGTAACTGTTGAGTCGATTCTTTGAGGAACTACCTCTTCTTGAGGGCTTTCTGGTGAAGGTACTCTTTCAGGATAAGACTGGTATTGCGGTTCTCTTGGCTGCGGAAGAAAAATGACATCCACCACAAAGTACTTGGTGTCACCATTCCATGGGAATTTTACAAATTTCTCCTGATACATAATTGTTACTCTTTCGCCAGTACTTAAGGCTTTGCGAAGCTTAGTCACCACCGAATCCTCTTTGGCCGAAAAATCCCAGTAGCGTGGCTGTAATGTGCCGGTTTCTCCTGAGTACCCGCCTTCGTTTAAAACACCTTCATAAGTTTTGAAAATGTAACCTCTTTCACTCAGTTTTGAGAGTGTACCGGCTCGTTCCCCTGAACTAAAATAACCGGTGCTGATATAGTAAAATGCTCCTATTAACAGCAGGAGAAGCAAGAAAAGGAAAATTCTGAATTTCATGAGTTGAGGTTTATTTTATTGTCTTGCAAAACAAAACATTTTTTCTCAATTATTTTGCTCTGATGGCAATAACAGGGTTCAGTGAAGCCGCCTGTGATGCCGGAATTATACCAGACAGAATGCCAATAAAACTGGCAATCAACAGCCCGATAACCATATTACCCGTGGTCAGGATGAGATCAAGAGATCCGAGATTAATGAAACTGATGAGGTAAACCAAAAGCAAACCGACCAAACCACCGATAATACACAGAAATACGGATTCAAAGAGGAATTGGAACAAAACGAAGTAGTTTTTGGCTCCAAGCGACTTCTGAATACCGATGATGTTAGTTCGTTCTTTTACCGATACAAACATGATATTGGCGATTCCAAACCCACCTATAAGAAGGGCAAAAGCTCCTATGATATAACCACCAACTCTCAGCGAATCGAAAACAGTACTCATGGCACTGGCGGCAGCATCTGGTCTGTTAAGGGCAAAATTGTCCTCTTCTGATGGTCTTAGTCCGCGTGTGGTACGCATGAGGCCGGTAATTTCACTTTCAAGCATAACCATATTTTCATCGTCTTCACGGGCTTGCAGGGCAATCATACCAAAGAGGTTACCCGAAGAGAACATACGCTTATGACGTAAAAACGGTATATAGATTTTCTGATCAGGGTTGCCGCCCACATCTACGAGTTGTTTCCCTTTTACTTCCTGAATGCCAATAACGGTAAATCTTTGGCCTTTGATTTTGATGTTTTTCCCGATACCATCCTCGTCACCGAAGAGTGTTTGAGCAACTTCGCCACCAAGTACGGCCACATTTCTGCCGCCATCTACTTCGGCTTGAGTAAAGTAACGACCCTCAATTACAGGTACTTCGGTGATGATGTTAAAGTCATAGGTAATTCCATGAATAAGGGCATCAAAACTGCTGTTCAGGTATTTGGCATTGGCAACAGAGTAGTCCATAATGGTAATAGCCTCGGCATTTCTAACCCTACTTTTGAGGTACTCATATTCGGAGTGCTTAGGCCGTGGGCGTTGAAAGTACTTCCACCAGGGGTAGTCTCCATCAGTAAAAAGCCATGGGAATTTGTCAACATAAATGGTACGTTCTCCAATGCTGCTGAGAGCATTTTTCACGTTTGCCTCCAAAGAATCAACCATGGTCAAAACTCCAATTATGGAGAAGATACCAACAGTAACACCTAAAAGTGAGAGGAGGGTTCTGAGGACATTAGAGCGTAAAGCCTGCCAGGCGAAACGAAAACTCTCAAGAACCATTCGAAGAAACTTCATGCTAGCATCGGGTTTATTGTTAAGGTAAAGGAAGAAAATTTACGGTCAAATCACAATGGCTTTGTTAAGGGCGAGTTCTTTTACTTTTGAGTGGTTCATTTGAATGATTATTGGGCTTTCAAAGTCAAGTCTGCTAGATAATTAATACGATGTATTATTCTCTTTTTGAATGATTTTGGGGAAAAGTGTAACCGAATCAATTTTCTTATGACAGAGTCAGTTGTATCTGATAATAATTGAATAATATGTATTCAGAATGTTTTGACATTTTATTACAGTAATTCAGTATTATCAATAGCCTCTTCTATGAAAATAGCTCGCTTTCTTTTGTTGCTCGTGTTTTTTGCCTCCTGTAAAACACAAAAGCCCGTTTCCGAAATTAAACGCGGTGATGGCCTTTTTGAATTGTTCGTTGAAGATGAAAATCAAAACGCTTTTGTCAGCGACAAAAAAGGTGTCTTTAACTCCTCAGGAATGGTAGCTTCCGCTCATTTTAAGGCCTCAGAGGTGGGTACTCAAATTCTGAAAAAAGGAGGCAATGCCGCCGATGCCGCTGTGGCTACGTTCTTTGCTTTAGCGGTTGTTCATCCTTTTGCGGGTAATCTCGGTGGCGGAGGTTTTGCTGTTGTTAGAGATGCTGATGGGAATTCGCACAGTCTTGATTTCAGAGAGAAGGCACCTTTGAAAGCCCATCGAGATATGTATCTCGATGAAAATGGGGATGTGATCAAAGGAAAAAGTACTCTGGGCCATTTAGCTAGCGGCGTACCGGGGGCTGTTGATGGAATGGTGTCTCTGCATGAAAAATTGGGCTCAAAATCATGGAGTAGTTTATTGCAGCCTGCGATCGATCTGGCTGAGAAAGGTGTTGAACTCACCGCCGGGCAGGCACGTGGTCTCAATCGTTATAAAGAAACTTTCAGGGAGGTAAACGGTCAGGAAACTCCATACTACGTCAAAGCAGATGGTTCTGATTTTGAGGAAGGTGAGGTTTTTGTTCAGTCAGACCTGGCCGAGGCTTTGAAGCGAATTCAAAAAGAAGGTGCCGACGGTTTTTACAAAGGCATAACTGCGGATTTGCTGGTTAAAGAAATGGAAAAAGGTGGTGGAATCATCAGTCATCAGGATCTGGAGGAATATGAGGCTGTTTGGCGTGAACCCATCGTAAGAGATTATAAAAATTTCAATATCATCTCAATGCCACCACCATCCAGCGGAGGTGTGGCTTTGATCCAGCTTCTTCGGCTAACTGAGCCTTACCCTTTAAAAGAGTGGGGTTTTAATTCAGGTAAAACGGCTCAGGTGATGATTGAGGCTGAACGTAGGGTTTATGCCGATCGGGCAAAATGGCTGGGGGATGAAGACTTTGTTAAGGTTCCGGTGAAAGAAATAATGAGCAGGCCTTATTTAGAGGAGCGTTGGGCCAGTTTCAATGAAGCAAAAGCAACACCAAGTTCTGAAATCGAAGGAGGTAAAGTGCCGTACTATGAATCTGACCAAACCACCCATTTTAGTATTGTGGACAAGAACAGAATGGCGGTTTCTATTACCACAACACTTAATGGAGCATATGGAAGTAAAGTTGTAGTTGATGGCGGTGGCTTCTTCATGAATAATGAAATGGACGATTTTAGTGTAAAAGCGGGTGTGCCTAATATGTTTGGGTTGGTCGGGAATAAGGCCAATGAAATTCAACCGGGAAAACGCATGCTTTCCTCCATGACTCCTACAATTGTAGAGAAAGATGATCAGCTGTTTTTAGTGGCAGGAACCCCGGGCGGAAGCACAATTATTACATCGGTTTACCAGACGCTACTTAATGTGATGGAACATGGGATGAGTATGCAGCAAGCGGTTAATGCACGTAAATTTCACCATCAGTGGTTGCCGGATAAAACCTACACTGAAGAGGAAACCTTTGACATGGAAGCTTTGCAATATCTGCTCAATACAGGTTATCAGGTTGAAATAGGGAGAAGTCTCGGCCGAATGGACTGTATTATGGTTCACCCGAATGGTTTACTTGAAGGTGCGTCAGATCCACGAAGCGAAAATACGAGCGTTGGGTATTGATGATTTTAGCGTAATAGTTTGAAAATCAACCAGAATTAAGATCAATATTTTGCTTTGGAATTCTTATTTTCGGAGGATTAAAATGTTGAATATCAACTTGATTTTGGTTCATGTCAACTCCTCTTTTCAAAAAACTGGGACTGAAAGATGGTCAAAAGGTGATTCTCCTGAATTTCCCTGAGAATTACTTTGATCTGCTCGTGGAGGTTCCTGAAGTTGAAGAATGTGAGGATGGTGAGTTGGCTGATTTCGTTCACTGGTTTGGAACAGAGCTTATTGATCTTCGAAAAGACATTTCTACTTTTTGCAATCGCATTCATCAAAATGGAATGATTTGGGTTAGCTGGCCTAAAAAGTCTTCTAAAATCGCAACAGATTTAAACTACAACTCGGTAAAGGGTGTAGTCTCAAAATATGGTCTGGTGGATGTCAAAGTTTCGGCAATTGACGAGACATGGACTGCCACGAAATATGTGATTCCGTTAAAAGATCGGAAATGACTGGTTTCAGTTAATGCAATTCATTTTTTTTGTGCCCTTAAACAGAACCTATGACAAGGGTAATTTCCTTTCTTTTTGTATTTGCTCTATTTATCAATTTTTCATGTTCAGAAATTGATACTGACGAGGCTTTGGCTCGACGTACTTGTGGAGGTTGTCATTTGGCACCAACGCCTGACATGCTTGATAAAGCTACCTGGCAAGAGCATATATTGCCAAGAATGGGGGCTTGGCTAGGGGTGGAGGACGCTGGTATCTTAAGAATGGATATGACAGGGAATTCAGCTTTTAATGAAAGTGAAGCAACAGCTCTTATACCTACATCACCGGTAATTTCAGATGAGAATTGGGTTAGGGTTCAGGCCTATTATATTAATAACGCACCGGAAAAACTGGAAGTAAAAACCCAACCTCAGGCCTATAAGGATTTAGCTGGGATTTTTGATTTTGAGCAAGTTAAACTGAAAGAGCCCTCTTCAGAAGCCATGAACACTTTAGTGAGTATTGATGAGGAGAATAGCCGAATCTACGCTGGAAGAAGAAATGGTTTTCTCAGGACTCTCAATACTGATTTGGAGGTAGTTGATTCGACTTTTTTGTCAAGCTCTCCAGTCGGAATCATCCCGGAAAAAGAGGGTATGAAAAAAGTGCTTCTTGCCGGTGTAATCAGACCAAATAATGAGCCTTTAGGGTCTTTGATTAATTTGGTAGAAAAGCCATCCACTAAAATTCAGGGGCTTTACAGGCCGGTGTTTATGGTTAAAGAAGACCTCAATAGTGATGGGTTAGAGGATTATATCATTTGTAATTTCGGTAACCATATTGGTAAGCTCGCCTGGTATGAAGCTACTGAAAGCGGTGATTTTACTGAACACATTTTAATGCCGGTTTCAGGTGCCATTCAGGTAGAGCTTGATGATATTAACAAAGATGGAAAGTTGGATATTATTGCCTTATTTACTCAGGGTAATGAATCTGTGGTTTCTTTCCTGAATTTGGGAAGAGGTGAGTTTAAACCGCAGCAGTGGCTTCAATTGCCGGCGGTTTATGGCAGTACGGCTTTTGCATGGCATGATTTTAATAATGACGGGAACAAGGATATTGTTGTTGCCTGCGGGGATAATGCCGACTATTCATTTATAGAAAAACCCTATCATGGCGTTCGTTTTTTTGAAAACGATGGGCAATTTCATTTTAAGGAGGCTAAGTTCCTGCCGTTAAACGGAGCCAGTGGTTTAGAGCTGGCAGACTTTGATCAGGATGGAGTCACGGATTTAGCGGTGATAGCAAATTATGCTCGATTTTCTGAACGTCCTCAGCGGGGTTTTGTGCTTTATAAAGGGCTGGGTGGATTTGAATTTGAGCCATACCTCTCAAGCCAAACTGATTGTGGAAGGTACCTCGTTTTTGACAAAGGAGATATCGATGGTGATGGAGATATTGACCTTGTTTTAGGTTCTCATATGATCCCCTTGATGGTAGGAAATGAAGAATACCAAAAATGGCGTAAAGAAGCTGTAGACCTTCTTGTGCTTCGGAATAAAACTATACCTTGATTAGAGGCAGATATTCGATGAATAAATGAAAAGAGCCTGTTTCTTGGTGGGAGACAGGCTCTTTCAATTTGTCTGCTAATAAATCTCTTTTGCTTCTGTCGTTACTCTCGAAGGACAGAATTCAATTAAGATCTCTTTTTATTCAACCCTTTTGATCAAATCATCTCTATGAATTCTTAACTCCCGACCGAGCGGTTGGCCATTACGATAAGTCTGTGTTCTAAGACCTAAGTTTCCTTCGGGAATTTCAAATGCCCCCATGTACTTTTGCCCGAAATGAACAGGGTAGGTATTGTCAATGGTGTAATAAATCGTAGTGTTGGGTACATTGTTCTCCAACTCACAAATCAACTTACCATCTTCTTTTTTGAGTTTGATGATAGGCTCATAAACGGCTTTTGAAATATTGGTGTTCGCTACCTCAAAACGCATAAAGTGCTGCTCTGTTCTGTTTATAAAACTGTTCCAATCTTTTTTCTCTTTGGGGCTCCAGAAAGTTTCAGCAAGAGCAAGGCCGCGAGGGTAAGTCATGTACATGGCGAAAGGCAGATTAGGGATAACTTCGGTCCACAAATTACCCTGTCCACCCAAAATGTATTTAGCCTCCACTTCATCAGGTACAGGCTCAAAAGAATAGGTCTTTTCAAGACTAAGACTGGCATATATAGGATTTTCTACACTTTTATCACCCTGTGTGTAATCGATGTAGGCAAATGTAGTCGGAGTCATTACCACTTCATGGCCCATTTTAGCAGCCTCAATGCCCCCCTTCATACCTCTCCAGCTCATGACAGCCGTACTTTTAGGTAAGTCACCACCTTCAAGAACTTCATCCCAGCCGATCATGGTTTTGCCTTTGCTTTGAATGATTTCATTAACCCTCGACACGAAATAACTTTGCAAAGCATGGGTGTCCGCTAGTTTATTCTTTTTCATGAATTTCTGAACCTCGGCATCTTTTTCCCAATAGCCCTGATAACACTCATCGCCACCCATATGGATGTATTTACCCGGGAAAAGCTCGGCCACCTCAGTCATTACCTTATCTACGAATTCATAGACTTTTTCATCTGCAGGGTTCAGCGTGTTTTCAATTAACATCTCAAAGTGTCCGTCTCCATACCATTCGGCGAACTTTGATCCCGGGTTTACGAATTTTGGCTCTTTATTTACTGATAATTCAGGATAGGCCGCTAGGGCTGCCATGCTATGTCCGGGCATATCTATTTCAGGAACAATGGTGATGTTTCTGTCTTCGGCGTAGCGGATAATATCCTTGATTTGCTCCTGTGTGTAAAAGCCACCGTATGTCGCTTTCTCACCTTCTTGAGGATATGGGCGTGTATCGCCGAAACGGCCGAAACGTTCTACTCGCCAGGCACCCACTTCAGTAAGTTTTGGCAACGATTTAATTTCAATTCGCCAGCCTTCATCATCGGTCAGGTGCCAATGAAAAACATTGAATTTATACTGAGCCATTTTGTCAAGATAAGCTTTAACCTCGTCAACGGTAAAGAAATGGCGACTTACATCTAACATAAGACCTCTCCAGCCAAAACGGGGATAATCAGTGATTTTACAACCCATGATCATTCCAAGACCCACGGCTCCATCGCCGGTGTTTTCAAATTGTCTTGGTAGTAGTTGTCTCAATGTCTGGAAACCATTGAAAATACCCGCCGGGGCATTGGCCGATAGGTTAATGACATTTTCCTGAACCTCAAGGGTGTATCCCTCTTCTCCGAGATTTGCATTTGGGCTTAGCTGAACGACAATAGCCTTATTCATTCGATCAGGGCTTTCCACACTTTTTAATGGGATTTGCAGCCCACCTTGTGTCAAAAAAGCCTGAAAAAGTTCTGCATATCTTCTTACTTCTTCGTTTTCTGATTTAACATCAATGGCCGTTTGCTGATCAAGCATAAACATGGCATCCGTACGCTCGTAATTTACCGGAGCCGGAATGATATTGTTCTGTGCAAGGCCTGCTATGGATAGAAAGAGGAGAAAGAAAGACTTTTTAAAATATTTCATTATAGGGCGACTTGTTTGTTAATTCTCTCAAAAATATAAAAGTCTCCCGTAAAGGAGACTTTCAACATAAAATAAAATGACAGACTTTTCAAAAATCGTATTATCTGAGCGAAACCCACGATCCGCCATTATAGACTTCTGTCATTCCTTTGCTTTTTAGAAATGAGGTGGCACGGCCAGAACGCATGCCCGATGCACAACACATGATCAGGGGTTTATTATAACCTTGAATTTTCTTCAGATTACGATCAAGGCTATCCAACGGAATATTCACTGCTCCTTTGATATGGCCCCCGGCAAATTCCTGTGGAGTACGTACGTCAATTACTTTGGCTCCATTGGCCATTAATTCTTTAAAATCAACGGTCTCGCCGCCGAAAAGCTTTTTCAAAAAATTGAACATAGTATTAATTTTTAGATGAATTTATCAAAATAGTGGGACAAAGGTGTACCATTAGGTATACTTTTTTGGTGAGTTATGTTACATCTTTTCTAATAGTCTTAGGTGGTAAAGAAGTGAACGGGCTCCTCCTGAAATAAAATCTCCAGAGTAATGAAAAGTGCTATTAAAGTAGAAATTATGGTATTCATTCAAATATTCGCTAAAGAGCCTTAATGTTTCTCGAATTGAAGCGATTGAAGTATTATGAATCTTCTTAATACCGGTATTATATTCAAAATCAAAATGAGATAAAGACTTATTTCTTTTCTCTTTAACGTATCCGGTTTGGGTTTTAAGGTTTTTTAGTTTGTCTTCTAATTTTTTCTTAAGATTCGGCTCTTCAATAAATTCCAAACTAGAGCTTAAGGATATATTTTTGTTCTTTTTCTGTAAGGACGCCGGAGGATCCATGAATTTTGCAATTTCTAGTAACATATAATCCCAAAGAATATTCTGAAGATATAAACCCATAGTTGGCATATACTTATTAATTGTGCCCACATTGCCATTTTTTTCGTGGTAGAGGATATTGAACTCTTCAAAAATTACATGCAATGTGGTTAATCTATTGTGGAGAAAATAAAGGTTGTTTCCGAAGGGAATCCCCAATTTTGTGATGAATTCAGTCTTTACTTCTTTTGAATTTTGTGTTGACATGATGCTTTTATCTGAAGAAAATTATCACTGCTCCTAGAACCGTAAGTGCCAGAATAATTTTTCGATAGTTATCATTCTGAATTTTTCGTACTACCCGAATACCCACCCAAAAGCCCAGAAACATTGCCGGAAGCAAGATGAGATCGGTAAAGATACTTTTGGAGTCAATGGTCTCCCAGGAGAAAATATGGAATGGGACTTTGAAAAGATTGATAAAAAGAAATAACCACGATACCGTACCTATGAACTCATTTTTTGGGAATCTAAGGATAAGAAAGTAGATATTGGAAAAAGCCCCGGCAAGATTGCCCAGCATGGTGGTAAAACCGGAGGCTACACCCATGATGCCGGAAAACCAGTCGCCTTTCGGAAGAGTATTACTTTTACGTCGTTCCCACCAGATCATGAGAACCGTAGCCACCAAAATGATAACTGCCATGATTCGCTTAAAAAAGACTTCGTTGATTTCTTTGCCAATGTACCAGCCAAGTAAAACGCCGGCTATCATCCACGGCATTAGCTTTTTGAAGTGTTTCCAGTCGGCATGACGGTTATAATAAGTGACAGCCATCACGTCCGCAACGCATAAAATGGGTAAAACAATACCAGTGGAGGCCTTTGACCCGAAGACAAGAGCCATTATTGTAACATTCATGATGTCAATGCCTCTAAGCCCTGCTTTAGAAATGCCGAGTACAAAAGTGGCAAAAAAGGCAAGCGACCAATCGATAAAACTATGTTGAGCGAGTAAAGATTGAATCAAAGATCATGGGTTTATCTTCAAAGATAGGGGAGTCCTGTAATAGTGGCATTGTGAAACCTCAAAAAAGCTTGTGCGAATTGATGTGAAGATCAATTGAGTTGGATTCGAGCCATATGTGATTTCAAAGAATTAGAAAACGGGCCTTCTACCACCTGACCAAAGCACTTCCCCAGGTAAAACCACTACCAAAGGCAGCTAAACATACTAAATCGCCTTCTTTCACTTTCCCGGCCTCCCAGGCTTCAGAAAGTGCGATGGGGATAGAGGCGGCAGTTGTGTTTCCATATTTCATGATATTATTGAAGACCTTCTCGTCCGGTAGTTTCAGCGACTTTTGCACAAATTGGGCAATACGGAGATTCGCCTGATGTGGTACAAGTAGATCAATATCCTCGGGGATATGGCCGGCTTTTGAGAGTGCTTCCATGATGACTTCAGGAAATTTGGTCACTGCTTTTTTGAAAACCAATTGGCCATCCATTACCGGATAATAAGTCTTATTGTTCAATAAATTATCATATACAAAGATTTCACCCAATTCTTCTGCAGTGGGGAAACCAAAGTCAACATCCGGCAAATGGTACCCTCCGTGTGAGCCCGGGCTGAGCATGGCGAGCTCTTCAGCATGGGTGCCGTCAGAGTGTAAATGTGTAGTCAGTATGCCACGCCCCTCTTCAAATGTTGGTTGTAAGACCACTGCACCTGCACCATCTCCAAAAAGGACTGAAACCCCACGTCCACGTGTGGTGAAATCAAGCCCCATCGAATGCATTTCAGAACCAACCAGCAGAATATTTTTATACATGCCTGATTTTATGAACTGATCGGCCACTGAAAGTCCGTAAACAAAGCCTGAACATTGATTTCTAATATCTAAAGCTCCTATTTCAGTTTTAGTGATACCAAGTTCTCGTTGAAGAAGAACTCCACATCCCGGGAAATAATAGTCGGGACTTAAAGTGGCAAAAATGATAAAATCAATGTCTTCTTTCTGAAGCCCTGCCCGCTCAATGGCTATTTTAGATGCCTCAGCCGCCATTGTGGTTGGCGTTTCCTCATGTTTCTTGGCGTATCGTCTCTCAACAATTCCTGAACGCTCTCTGATCCACTCATCAGAGGTGTCCATGACTTTCATTAAGTCAAAATTGGTAACAACCTGCTCGGGTACATAGAAGCCGACTCCGGCGATTTTGGTAGAAGACATTTCAATGGGTTTTGATGAAGAACTCAGTGCAAAATAAAAAAATCAATCCAGAATACTGCTTTGTTTCACATCCTTTACCACAAACTGACTTTGCGTATTAGCAATGTTTGGAAGAATAGAAAGCTTGTTCAATATGAAGGATTTGTAGTCGTCGATATCTGCAACGATGATTTTTAACAGAAAGTCTGACCCGCCGGAGATGCAGTAACATTCGACTACCTCAGGTAGCGTTTGAATATCTTTTTCAAACCGCTCCAGATACTCAAACGCATGTTCTTTTAAACTCACATTGCAAAAAACCAGCAGATTTCTGTTGAGGTGTTTTCTATTGAGTTCAATGGTGTATTTGTCAATGATGCCGTCTCGCCTTAGTCGCTTGACTCGCTCATGAACGGGAGTGGTGGTAAGGTTAAGTTGAGCCGCAATCTCTTTGTTCGTTGCTAAACCGTCTTTGACCAAAATTTTGAGGATTTTCAAGTCAACCGGATCCATGTTCTCCATAGGATATTATTCTTTAAAGAGGGTAAATGTAATCTCTGTTTCCTGAAAAAGACTCGAAAAGTTGCATTTTTTGGAAAAATGTTCTTCCAGATAAAAAATAAGCCTTCAGAGAGCATCTCTCTGAAGGCTTTTGAATTGGAGTTAAATAAGGCCTAGGCTACCCAGCTTTCTACCACTGATTTTTCAGGCAGTTTTTCGTCAATCTTGAGCTTCTTACGCATACCACCTAAATCATTGAAGATTTTATTCGGGTTTGCTCCTTTCAATGAGTCAAGTGTCATGAATCCCATTTTTTGTAAAGCAGGGACCCATACTTCCGGTACACCGATACTTACATAATCAGCCACGGTAGCCATTTCTACTTTTTTCTCAGGTCTCATCTGTGGGAAGAAAAGAACCTCCTGGATGCTGGTGTTATTGGTTAAAAGCATTGTCAGACGGTCAATGCCGATACCGATGCCTGAGGTAGGAGGCATACCATATTCTAAGGCTCTGATGAAGTCTTCATCCATAGCCATGGCCTCTTCATCTCCACGCTCGGCAAGTTTTAACTGATCTTCAAAACGTTCTCTTTGATCCAATGGGTCATTTAGCTCTGAATAGGCGTTCGCTACTTCTTTACCCATTACAAACAACTCAAAACGCTCAACAAGACCAGGTTTACTTCTATGTTTTTTGGTCAAAGGAGACATCTCAACCGGATAATCAATGATGAAGGTTGGTTGTATAAGATGCTCTTCTACTTTTTCCCCAAAAATCTCATCAATCAGTTTGGCTTTACCCATGCTGTCGTCTATCTCAATTCCCCATTCCTGGCACTTTTGTTTTAGCTCGTTTTCTGAGGCCGTTTCTACATTTACGCCTGTATATTTCTCAATGGCTTCTGTAATGGAAAGACGGGTAAATGGACCGGCAAAATTCAGCTCGGTTTCTCCGAAAGTGAATTTGGTGTCTCCATGTACAGCTAAAGCTACTTTTTCAAAGATTTCCTCAGTGATATTCATCATCCATTGGTAGTCTTTGTAGGCTACATAGAACTCTAATGCCGTAAATTCAGGATTGTGTGTTCTGTCCATCCCTTCATTTCTGAACATTTTTCCGAATTCGTAAACGCCATCAAAACCACCAACGATCAGTCTTTTTAGATATAACTCGTTGGCAATACGCATGTATAGCGGCATGTCAAGCGTATTGTGGTGAGTTTTAAACGGACGGGCCGCTGCACCACCATGTATAGGTTGTAATATTGGAGTTTCCACTTCCAGCCAGCCTTTGTCATCAAAGATGTGCCGCATCGTTCGAATGATCTTGGCTCTTTTGATGAAGATCTCACGGTTGTCAGGATTGACAATCAAATCAACATACCTTTGACGGAAACGCTGCTCAGGATCGGTGAAACCATCATGCGTTTTACCATCTTCATCAACTTTGACAACTGGTAGCGGCCTCAGCGATTTGCTCAGCAGTTTGAAAGAATTGACGTGAATTGAGATTTCGCCGGTCTGTGTCTCAAAAACATAACCCTGGAGGCCAATAATGTCCCCGATGTCAAGGAGTTTTTTGAAGACCGTATTGTACATTGTTTTGTCTTCTCCCGGGCAGATATCATCTCGTCTGAAATAGACCTGAATACGGGCTGTTTGATCCTGAATTTCCGCAAAAGACGCAGAGCCCATGATTCTGAAGCTCATCAGTCTCCCAGCCACTGTTACATCTTTGAAATCAAACTTATTATGCTCCCAGTGTTTGAGGATATCTCTTAACGTTGTATTGGTCTGAAATTCTTCGGCAGGGTATGGATCTATACCCATAGCCATTAATTTCTCTCTTTTTTCTCTTCTTAAAATCTCTTGTTCGCTGAGTAACATTCGCCTTAATTTTGATCATTTGAGAGGTGGAAGCCTCTCATCTTTTGAATGAATTCGCAAAATTAACAAAAAAAGCCCTCGTAAGGGCTTTTTGGGAATCAATAAAATGAATGGAATTAATGGGTGGCTCTTTGAGCAACTCTAACATAAATTCGACTGGCGAGGAGAGGGACGATGCCCACCGCTGTAAGACCAATACCTAACCAAAGAATACGATGTAACTCCACGAAATATGTACCGGCACTCAAAATGGTAAGGATGAGAGTAGTGGAAAGGGGTAATGAAATCGCCAGAATCATGATGGCCAGTTCCATATTGAAAGTTCTTTTTTCCTTTCCTGTAGTTTCTTCTTTAGCATTGAACAATGAAATGTGTGCGAAAGGCCAGAAGCTCACTGAGCTTAATGGGAGGGCTACGGCTAATAAAACATGGTTCGGGTCTGAAAAACCAGCCAGTTTAATCAATGCGGCAGAGAATAAAAGACTTACGCCGGCTCTGAAGGTTAAAATGGAGAGAACAACGCGTTTATTGCCTTCTTTAAGTTTGACGGCAAGGCCGATAAAGATCAAAACCATTGGTGTCATTAGTGCACTGGTTTTGTCAAAAAGGCCCGTTACCACATTCGGTAAAGTGTCGTAATTCCAACCGAAAGACAATAGCATAATGGCAGCAAAGAGAATGATGTTAATGGGTTCTTTGACCAGACTGATCAAGAGTGATTTTATTTTTTCGCCTGTATTGCTGGCTGTTTCTCCACTGGTTTTGATGAACATGTTCATCGCAATGATGTAAAGGAAAATTAATACAAAGAATTTGTTACCTACGTCAGCCATTGCAGCCAGAGCAAGGCTTTCTTCTCCGAGAAACTCAGAGATAAACGGGAAGCTGGAAAGGCCTGGTGCCAGCGATGGTATGAGCATTTTTAATGTTCGACCATTGGCACTGTCGCTGGAGATGCCCAAAACATTTAGGGCCAGAGGAGTAATGAAGAATAAAAGGAAGTTGAAAAGTAAAGCCACAAAGGGCACAAAAAGCAAAGAAATGTCCAGATTGATTTTCATCAATGCTATGAAAATCGTGGACGGAAGGGCGACGGACAGTACAAGTTCTTTAATACCGTCAGTTTTTTCTTTTGAGACAAATTTGCCCTTGAGAATAAGTCCTATTCCGATCAAAAGAATAAGAACCAAGGTTTTTAGTACAGCTTCATTCATGGGTTATTACTAGAAAGGTTGAGAAGTGAACCTTCGGAGAAAAATCTCTCCGAAGGTTATAGAGGTTTATTTCTTAGCTAATGCCTTTAATAGCACTGACGAACATCTTCATTTCGTCCATCGTACCCATACTAACGCGGCACCAGTCTTTATCCATTATGTTAAAGGCACGGACACCAACACCCTGATCCTGCATTTTTTTGAGGAATTCTTTTCCGTCCATATCAATAGGGAAAATCATGAAATTGGTGTAAGACGGAATTGGGTCATAGCCCATTTTCTTTAGCTCGGCAGACACATATTCTTTACAGGCCGTGTTTTTAGTCTTGGTCATCGTCTGGAACGAATCATCGCCAAAAGCGGCATCTGCAGCCATGATTGAGGTCAAAGAAATGCCCATTCCACCTCTGGTTATTTTCTGGATATCGTCGATGAACTCTTGCTTGCCAAACATGTAGCCTACACGTAAACCGGCCATACCCATGATTTTTGAGAAGGTGCGGCAAACGACTACATCGTAGCCCTCAGAAACCAGGTGAGCCATTGATTTTGCTTCAGGGCCTTCAGCTAGTTCCATGTAAGCTTCGTCTATGAAAATCGGCACTTTCTTAGAGACTCTTTTACAGAAGGCTTCCAAATCGGCGGCTGGAGTCATTGCTCCAACGGGGTTGTTTGGGTTACAAACGTAAACCAGCTTTGTGTTTTCGTCAATTGCGGCTTCCATAGCGTCCAGGTCATGAGCCCACTCCTTGGTACAAGGCACAGGTTTCCATTCCCCCCCAGCTTTTTCAGCAACTCTGATCATTGACATGTAGGTAGGATCTGCCGAAACAATGTTACCACCTTCCATGAATTTTACGATGGCTACCTTCTCCAGAAGATCTGAAGAGCCTGGCCCCATCATGATTTGTTTAACGTCAACGTTCTCTTTTTTGGCAATTTTATCAACCAATGAGTACATTTCACGCCATGCATAGCGGTTGCCACCATCTACGGCTTCAGCAACTGCCTTTTTGGCTGAAGCCGGTGGCCCGTAAGGGTTCTCGTTGGCATTCAGCTTTGCAAATAGTTTTGTTTCCTTAGGGTCGTCAAGAAAATACTCTCTTGATAAAGGGCTGTAGTAAAGTCTGTTATGAGTATCCAGGTAGAATGGCTGGTTAGCAAAAGCCCCCTGCACCAAATGTGGTGCAAGGGCCATTCCGCCTATGGATAACAAACCTGACTTAAGCATGCTTCTACGGTTTACTGTATTCTCCATAGTTTTATTTATTTTAAAAAATTGATCAATTCGTTAAATAATTAGTTTGATGCCAGCTTGAACAGTTTTGAGAAAGACTGGTCTTTATAGCTTCCGCTTACCATCAGCGATACCGATTCGCCTGCACCGGTGATTCCGAAATCTGACCATGGAAGTTCTACCAGGGCCATTCCACTACCATCCGTTGGTAGCGTTGAGATATCTCCACCACCACGGTATTTAATGGTTAATGAAAGAGACGTTACCGGAATAGAGTCAATTCCCTTGGTGTAATCCAGAATGTTAGTCTTATCAAGTTCTAACACCTGAATTCCAAAACTGGTACTCTCACCAAAAGTTGAGCTGATGGTAGGGTCAGTTGATAATCCTGAGCTTGGAGCTCCGTTTTCTCCAACAAGCTGCACCAGTACCGGTGAAACAACTCTGTCTACAAAGGGATCAGGCTCTTCGCAAGAGGTAAATGCAAACCCTGCGAGCACTGCCAATATTATTTTTATACTATTTTTCATGATGATTGGTCGGTTAAAAAGTTTTGAAATTATTCTGCCCACCACAGTTTGGTTTTCATATTATCCGGTCCTCCGTTGAGACTCACTCCGGCATCAAGGCTCGCTTTGTTTAGCGAATACTCTGTTGTAGGATAAGGTAGTCTTGTCGGGATAATACCGTCGTTTTCAAAGATGGCTCTTGGGTCAGCAGGAGGGAAATTCGGGAAGCCTGTTCTTCTGTACTCCGTCCATGCTTCTACTCCCTGACCGAAAAGTGCGATCCATTTTTGGGTCATAACAGTCTCTTTGGTAGCACCACCGAGGCCTTCAACAAATCCATCTGGAACAGCCATTCCATAGTAGTCATAAGAAGCCTTAATCCCTTCTTCCATGTAGGCCGCTGCGTCACCTGAGATGTCTCCGTCAACGGCGGCTTCAGCCAGGATAAAATTGAGTTCACTATACGTCATCAGAATACTCGGAGCCCCAGCGTCCCGAAAACGATCCTGCATAATTGAAGCCGAGCTCAGATACGTAGTAGCAATCGCATCAGGAAGGCCGTTCGGGATTCCGCTATAAGTGCCATTTACGTCAGTGGCAATTGCCTCCAGACGGGTATCTCCTGTAGAGCTCAAAAGATCCACAAAAGTTTTGCTCATGCTCCAGTCAGTACGACCGCCGAAAACCATTACTTCATTCCAGCTGTTATTGCTTGGGCGTGTGCCTGTATGAGCAAGTGTTGCATTATCTGCATTGCTGGTGAAGATCGGATAAGTGGCAGGTGAACCCAGAATCTCAGCCATGATAGCCTTCGACTCTGCCGGCTTTTTCGCGGCCTGTCTGTTTGCAAGGCGAAGTCTTAACGAGTTGGCAAACTTTTTCCACTTCAGGATATCGCCATTATAAACGATATCACCGGCGATTACAGGACCACCAACGGTCAATTTTTCATTGGCTGTTTTCAGGTCGGCCAGCATACCTGCATAAATACTCTCCATGCTATCATAGGACGGGGTATATACCGGTTCACTGGCAGAGCCTGAAACTGCTTCAGAGTATGGAACAGCACCGTACATATCAGTCAGTAGGGAATAAACCCATGTTTTCATCACTAAGGCAACGCCTTCGTAATTACTGTTCGGGTTCACACCTTCAGGGCCGGTAAGGACAATGATACGCTCGAAATTGGTCAGACCATCGTTATAAAGCGACTCCCAGGTGTTATTGTAAAACGCCGGAGTAATCCCGTAACTATCTCCTTCATTTGAGTAGATGTTTCTGGCCAGATACTGTATCCAAAGCATGGCTCCGTCCAGGTTTAAACGCTCAAATCGGGTAGTACCTCCCCAGTAACGGTCGATAGAGTTTTCCATCGCATAAGGAAGGAGATACTGAGAACCAATGGTTGTCGGGTTATTTGGGTCAGTATTCATCTGACCGAAATCTTCTGTACAAGAGTTGCTACTCAGGATCAAAGTTGATCCCAGAAGCAAGGAATATATTGATTTAAATTTTTTCATTTCTGTCTTGTTTATGGTTTAGAATCCAAGAGAAAGATTGAAACCAAGACTTCTGGAGTTTGGCAATTGTCCGTAGTTAAAGCCTTGAGAGTTTCCGCCGTATGCATCTACCTCAGGGTCAATATGCGGATGATTGGAGAAGAGCATCAGCACGTTTCTGCCTACCAGAGATAGTTTAGCATTCTGAATCTTTACTTTAGCAAGGAACTCAGGGCTGAATTTGTAGCCCAAAGAAACTTCTCTCAGTTTTACGTAGGTACCATCAAAAATAGCAGCCTCGTGGTAACGTCTCGGGTTATTATAACCATAGAATTGGTTACCAGCCACGATTACGTCATTTGGCACGTAAACAGGTGCCTCTGCAGTTCCTACATTCATTACGCCTTTGCCGATTACACCTTCTTCTCTGCCAATGGCTGTTTCTTCGTACTGGCCTGTCCAACGGGCAGTAGCTGTTCCTTCATCATAGAAGTCGCCTCCTATTCTGGCGTCTATCAGAGCATTCAGTGATATATTTTTATACGTGAATGTGTTTGAGAAACCGCCGGTCCAGTCTGGCTGGATATTGCCCAGGATTTGCGGAGTGCTTTCTACTACAGGAAGGCCGTTTGAGTAAATGATTTGACCGTCATCCGTTTTTGCGAAGCCTATGCCGAAAAGAGTACCGTATGGCTGCCCGATGGTAGCAATTGATGCCAAACCTCTTCTGGTTTGAAGAGTGTAGGTGTCAAGTCCTTCGGCAAGTTCCAGTACCTTGTTTCTGTTTCTCGCATAATTCAGGCTGGTTTCCCATTTGAAACCTGTCGGGGTTTCTATCGCTGTACCACTTAGCGTTATCTCTATCCCTTTGTTGTTTACACTACCGGCGTTTAGAATTCTGGAGTTGTAACCACTTGCTTTTGAGATTTCGACACCAAGAATCTGGTTTTTGGTTGTCTGATCATAGTAGGTTACATCCAAAGCAAGTTTGCTTTTGAAGAACCTCAGATCTGCACCAAACTCAAGACCAGTGGTAATCTCAGGCTTCAGGAAGGCGTTTGCCAACTCTGTGTTCTCGTAATATTGAGGTACTGAGCCATTCCAGCTTCCTCCTGAACGGAAAGTCTGACTTAGCTGGTAAGGACTGGCATCATTACCTACCTGTGCCCAGCTTCCACGAACTTTTGCAAATGAAAGAACCGGACCGCTGATATCCATCAGGTCACTCAATACTGCACTTAATGAAGCAGATGGGTAGAAATAAGAGTTGTTATTGGTTGGAAGTGTACTTGACCAGTCGTTTCTGGCCGTCAAATCCAGGAATAAAGCATTTTTGAGACCGAATTGGGCAGAACCATAAACTGACTGTACCTCAGACTGCTCTATTCTACTTTCCGCAGTATTAAGGCTTGGGTTTGCATTCGATAGGTTATAAACGCCATCAACAACCAACTCACCTACACTGGTGTAGTTTCTTTTGTAATAGTTGGTTCTCAAGTTTCCACCTGCCTGAGCAGCTACTGAGAAGTCATTGCCAAAGAGTTTGTCATAGGATAACAGGAAGTCATGGTTGGTTTCCTGTCTTCTCAGCACCTCTTCAGAGAATCTTCCCGGAGATCTGTTTCCGTTACGAACCCTCTCAAAATTTGAGATATTAATACGGGTGTCAGTCCAAACATCAGTACCTGATCTGAGCATCAACTTCAGGTTCTCTGTAAGAGTAGCAGTTAATGCAATATTACCCAGAATACGATCTTTGTCGTTAGTAGTTGGCAATAACTCATTCATAAAGAATGGGTTTGTAAAGTATGTGTGCTGCCAGTTAGGTGGGTCTGTATCATTTCCTCTTTGAATGTGAGTGTCCAGATAGTCTTCCCACTGAGCGAGGCGATCCCATGAAACATGTCTGTGAGACCAGATGAACTGAGAACCAGACTGATAGTTTCTGTTTCCTCCTGATTTTACGTATTCGGCGTTTACATTAGCTTTCAGCCATTTGTTGATATTATATCCAGACGTTAAAGAGAAGTTGTCTCTTTTGAAATCGTTGAATGCCGCGATTCCTTTTTGGAACATATTGCTGTAGGAGAGTCTGAAATTACCTGAAGAATTTCCTCCTGAAAGAGCCACACTGTTCGTTAAAGTGGTACCCGTATCCCAGTACTCCTCCCAGTTGTTAGGCTGAGGTACTAAAGGGGCTACATCTGTGCCTGTCCACCACTGACGTGTTAATCTACCGTCCATTGGTGCACCCCAGCTTTCATCCGTTCCGGCTGTTCCTGTGGTACTCGGGCTTACGTTGCCGTAGGCAGCAAAGTATTGATCATAAGCATCCGGTTGTATAACACCACTCCAACCATCAGAATACCAGGTACGGTAGCCGTTACCGCCACCGTAGATGTCCTGAAAATCAGGCTTTATGAATGGTCTTTCAACGGTGTAGTTTGAGTTGAAATCCACACCTAGTCCTTTCGTGCCGCTACCATCCTTGGTTGTTACCAGAATTACACCGTTGGCTGCTCTTGAGCCATACAGGGCTGCAGCGTTTGGTCCTTTCAATACAGAAACCTCCTTGATGTTATCAGGGTTGATTTCTGATAGGCCACCCCCAAAGGTGTTATTATTGTATTGCTGCATAGGAACCCCGTTAATTACAATCAAAGGTTCGTTATTACCACTTACTGAAGAAGCTCCACGTATTTGTATATACGATCCGCTTCCCGGGCCACCATTGCTGGAGATTCTAACACCTGCAATTTTACCTGAAAGAGCATTGACAACGTTATTAGATCGGGCTTCCGTAAGGCTTTCTCCTCCAATCTCCTGTTGAGAAAAGCCCAATGATTTTTTCTCGCGACTAATACCGAGGGCTGTTACCACCACCTCGTTCAATACTTTCGTATCAGCTACCATGCTGATCTCAAAATATGTTTTGTTTCCTACAGGCACTTCCATAGTTTCAAAACCTATGGTGCTGAAAACCAAAGTGGAGCTTTCGTCAGGGGCCTGAAGTTTGAATTTTCCATCAAAATCGCTGATAGTACCTATGGTGGTACCTTTTATCACGATAGAAACGCCGGGAAGCGGGCCTTCTCCGGGTGCTGAAACTACACCTGAGATATCTATGGCCATCGACTTGAACGCCGAGAGTACAAACATCGTCAGAAGTGTTTTGAGTACAAGTTTTCTCATAACGGTTCTGTTTAAGGTTTAAATTAATTTTCCGGGTTTGAGTATTTTTCCGGGAGGGGTATTCTCCGTCCGGCTTTCTGAAAACCCCCGACCGCTCGGTTTGTCAAATCGCCAAAGACGGAGAAATGTCATTTTGGGTATAGATTCCCATTGCCATTTCCTGGCTCACTTGTTCATTAGTATTTTAAGATTTCCTCAATAAATACACTGTCTACCGTACTGACAATTAATCTGTCATCGATAAACCTTTCGTCTTATTGCGGTCGGGAGGCGAAGGCTTTGTCTGCTGAATTTGTGTTAATTTTTAAAACACATTTCAAGTGTACTACAATTGGCCAAATTGAGACAAATATATTTTTGAAAAATTTTAATAATGGGATAAAAAAGTTTGTTATAGGAAAACAAATATTAGATAAGTGCAATACAATTTAATAAAATGCAGAATAATAGACTGTTTTTCGCAAAATGGATTAAGTCTTATTTAGAATCGTTTCAAAAACGGAGAAAGTATTTTCATAGCTTTGCAGAAAGAAGAATAAGCATGTTAAAGGTAGGCCAAAATAATAAACTTAAAATCTTAAGAGGCACGTCAGTAGGTTTTTATCTCGGAGACGATGAGGGGAATGATGTTTTGCTACCACATAAATACATCCCTGAGGATGCCGAAGTGGGGCAGGATATTGAAGTGTTTTTGTACCGTGATTCTGAGGACAGAATTATTGCCACCACCCTCAAACCACTGATTGAGCTTAATAAATTCGCTTGTCTTGAAGTGACAGCTGTAACCCGGTTTGGGGCCTTTCTTGACTGGGGACTGGAGAAAGAACTGTTGGTGCCATTCAAAGAACAGAATCAGAAGCTTCGTGAAGGCGATTGGGCCATTGTGTACTTGTATTTAGATGAGCAAACTGATCGTCTTGTAGCCTCAGCAAAAGTCAATAAACACCTGGAGGTGGAGAATATTCAACTTGAAGAAAGGCAGGAAGTGGAAATTCTGCCGTATGAAAAGTCTGATTTAGGTCAGAATGTCATCGTAAATGATCTGTATAGGGGATTGATTTATGAAAATGAAATTTTTCAACCCGTGATATGGGGAGATAGAACCAAAGCTTACGTCAAAAAGGTGCGTGAGGATGGGAAAATTGATATTTCCCTGCGACCAATTGGTTTTGAAAATGTGGTGGATACTGATGCTCAAAAAATTCTTGAACTTCTCAAAAGTGCCAATGGAGAGCTGCCCTACACCGACAAATCTGACCCGGCTGACATTCAAGGCTATTTCGGGATGAGTAAAAAAGCTTTCAAAAGAGCCATCGGAGGACTTTATAAACAACGACTCATTGAAATTTCTGAGGAAGGATTAAAGCTGATTTAAGTGTAGGCAGTTTGAATTTCAATTCACTTTAGAACGTATCGCGACCTCTTTATCCAAAATAGGCTATTTTGTTTTGACTATACTCAGCGGTATACAAAAGCCCAGATTACAGAAGGACTGAGGGATAGTAATCAAAAAGACGGTGGTGTCTTTGCGACCCAGGCTGTCTGTGGCAATCACGCATAAAGTGTCTGTACCGCCTGTTGAATTATCCAAGGCGTAGTACACTGCACAGCCAGCCGCATCTAAAGAGAGATTTCCCATAGTCATAGGCCCGGCACAGAGTTCCACATCAATTACATCAATGCCATAAATATCATCGGCCGTTGGGCAAAGCGTATCCGTTTTATGAGGATAGATAGTCACCAGGATGGTATCAGGCTGAATGATATCCGCCGGGACGTCAATCAAAAATACGGTGGTGTCCTTACGACCCAGACTGTCGGTTGCGATGACGCAAAGGGTATCAGTTCCTCCGGGAGCATTATCGAAGGCAGAATAGACGGCACAGCCGGCAGAATCTGTGGTGATAGATCCCATAGTCATGGGTCCTGCACAAAGTTCAATGTCAATGGCCTCAATACCGTAGATGTCATCAGCTGTTGGACAAAGGGTATCTGCATCATTGGGTTGAATGGTCACCAGAATTGTATCAGGCTGAATGATATCCGCGGGTACGGTAACCAAAAATACGGTAGTGTCTTTACGGCCGAGACTGTCGGTTGCGATGACGCAAAGGGTATCGGTTCCACCCGGAGCATTATCGAAAGCGGAATATACGGCACATCCGGCCGAATCTGTAGAGATAGAACCCATGGTCATCGGTCCTGCACAAAGTTCAATGTCAATGGCGTCAATACCGTAGATGTCATCAGCTGTTGGACAAAGGGTATCTGCATCATTGGGTTGAATGGTCACCAGAATTGTATCAGGCTGAATGATATCCGCGGGTACGGTAACCAAAAATACGGTAGTGTCTTTACGGCCGAGACTGTCGGTTGCGATGACGCAAAGGGTATCGGTTCCACCCGGAGCATTATCGAAAGCGGAATATACGGCACATCCGGCCGAATCTGTAGAGATAGAACCCATGGTCATCGGTCCTGCACAAAGTTCAATGTCAATGGCGTCAATACCGTAGATGTCATCAGCTGTTGGACAAAGGGTATCTGCATCATTGGGTTGAATGGTCACCAGAATTGTATCAGGCTGAATGATATCCGCGGGTACGGTAACCAAAAATACGGTAGTGTCTTTACGGCCGAGACTGTCGGTTGCGATGACGCAAAGGGTATCGGTTCCACCCGGAGCATTATCGAAAGCGGAATAGACGGCACATCCGGCCGAATCTGTAGAGATAGAACCCATGGTCATTGGTCCTGCACAAAGCTCAATGTCAATAGCGTCAATACCGTAGATGTCATCAGCAGTCGGGCAAAGAGTGTCTGCATCATTGGGCAGAATGGTCACCAGAATTGTATCAGGCTGAATGATATCTGCCGGTACGGTAATCAAAAATACAGTAGTGTCCTTACGGCCGAGACTGTCGGTTGCGATGACGCAAAGGGTATCGGTTCCACCCGGAGCATTATCGAAGGCAGAATAGACGGCACATCCGGCAGAATCTGTAGAGGTAGAGCCCATGGTCAAAGGTCCTGCACAGAGTTCAATGTCAATGGCGTCAATACCGTAGATGTCATCAGCAGTCGGACAAAGGGTGTCTGCATCATTGGGTTGAATGGTCACCAGAATGGTATCAGGCTGAATGAGATCTGTCGGTACGGTAACCAAAAATACGGTAGTGTCTTTACGGCCGAGACTGTCGGTTGCGATGACGCAAAGGGTATCGGTTCCACCCGGAGCATTATCGAAAGCAGAATAGATGGCACACCCGGCAGAATCAGTAGAGATAGATCCCATGGTCAAAGGCCCTGCACAAAGTTCAATGTCAATGACATCAATACCGTAGATGTCATCAGCAGTCGGACAAAGAGTATCTGCATCATTAGGCTGAATTGTTACAAGTATGGTATCGGGCTGAATGAGATCAGGCGGGACGGTAACCAAAAATACGGTC
>NZ_LGTQ01000007.1 GCF_001306455.1 Jiulongibacter sediminis
CTGCATCATTGGGCTGAATGGTCACCAGAATGGTATCAGGCTGAATGATATCCGCCGGTACGGTAATCAAAAATACAGTAGTGTCTTTACGGCCCAGACTGTCGGTGGCGATGACGCAAAGGGTATCGGTTCCACCCGGAGCATTATCGAAGGCAGAATAGATGGCACACCCGGCAGAATCAGTAGAGATAGATCCCATGGTCAAAGGCCCTGCACAAAGTTCAATGTCAATGGCCTCAATACCGTAGATATCATCTGCAGTCGGACAAAGAGTGTCTGCATCATTGGGCTGAATGGTCACCAGAATGGTATCAGGCTGAATGATATCCGCCGGAACAGTAACCAAAAATACGGTAGTGTCTTTACGGCCCAGACTGTCGGTTGCGATGACGCAAAGGGTATCGGTTCCACCCGGAGTATTATCGAAAGCAGAATAGATGGCACACCCGGCAGAATCAGTAGAGATAGATCCCATGGTCAAAGGCCCTGCACAAAGTTCAATGTCAATGGCGTCAATACCGTAGATGTCATCAGCAGTCGGACAAAGAGTATCTGCATCATTAGGCTGAATTGTTACAAGTATGGTATCGGGCTGAATGAGATCAGGCGGGACGGTAACCAAAAATACGGTCGTGTCCCTTCTACCCAAAGAATCAATACCCACGACACAGAGGGTATCGGTCCCACCGGGAGCATTATCAAAGGCCGTAAATACAGCACATCCGGTAGAATCAACTGATACGGAACCCATTGAAAGAGGGCCTGTACAATAATTTATATCGATCGATTGTATACTGAAGATGTCATCAGCAGTCGGACATAGGGTGTCTCCATCGTTGGGATTAACTGTTAATGAGATGGTATCGCTTTTGATAATTTGAATTACAACCACTGTATCGTTCATCACAGCACAATTTGCCGGATCCATTGTATCACACAATTTATAGCTTACAGGATATATTCCGGGTATCGTTCCGGGAACTACATAGATATCTCCGTTTGATGAATTCAAAGAGATTCCGGATGGCCAGATTCCTACCTCAGAAACAGAGGCATTACCCGAAATTCCTAGTACAGCAGGGTTTCCACTGATCAGATCGTTTTGAGCAATATTGTTTAGAACAATACCCCCAACTTTTGACTCTATGGTGTCCTTTTCTGTAAATGGGTACACATCGAGAGGTACAACTATGGCAACCACAGTAGCAGTTGCACACAATCTGGAAATGGTGGGACAGCCGGCGGGTACAGGAACTGAATCACAAATCTGGTATTCAAAGGAAGTAATACCTGAGAAAGTAGGAGACGGCTGATATCTGATCAACTCATTATCTAAAATGCTAACTGACCCGTTTGATGGAGCAGTAAGATCGGGTGCTCCCGCTTTGATAACATTGAAAAGGTGATTGTCCGGTTCGTAATCGTTATCCTTTACATTGAAATAAATCGGGCTTCCCTGATTCCCTTCAAGAGTATCATTGATGGCAATAGGACTGTTATTTGGTGGTGGCGGAGGACTTATAATTAAAACAACCGTACCTGTTGCTGTTTTAGGAGTATTCCCATCATCTACGACTGTGTAATTGATATAGTATGTTCCACCTGCTGTACCATTTGGAGAGAAGGTAATATATGAAGAATTGAAACTGGCTTCGCCTACGGTAGAGGGCGTTGGCTGAGTTACGCTTACTATTTCAAAACTATGCCCTTCGGGGTCAGAATCATTGGCTAAAACATCAATTGTATAAGGATAACAAGCTTCTGTTCTTAAGGTATCATTTACAGGTTCAGGGGGTCTGTTTTCCACTAAAATGGCTACTGTTGCTGTGTCACACATAGGTGGGAACTCATCATTACAAAGAATGTATTTGAAGGTTTCCAGGCCTGTAAAACCGGCAAAAGGGGTATAAGTTATTTTATTACTATCGAGAGTAAAGCTTCCATTTCTAGGGGGCGAATCCGGATCAATACTTATGGATAAAATTCCACCCGAAGGATCAATATCATTAATGGTGACATCTACAGTAACAGGTACGCCAGATAAGGTCGTGTCATAATCATCATAGGCAAAGACAGGAATCGGCTGAATACATATTTTGAAAAGTGCAGTATCGCTTAAGGCAGGAGATCCTGAATCGCTGATGCTGTAATAGAGCGAGTCTGGACTTATACTTCCGGAGTCAGGCGTATAGGTTATACTTCCGTCCAGATTAACTATGGCAGATCCGTATTTTGGGTAGCCGCCAATATTTAGGATGATAACACTTGTTGAATCCAGGTTTTTGTTAGGATCTCTATCATTGGCCGCCACAAAATAGGTCAGAGATTGATTATACTCTGTGCATTCCTCATCATCAATGGCGACAGGTGGGCGGTTTGGAACTTGTACACAAGCTCCTGAACAGGTAGTTGGCAATATATACTCAATGACCAATGCAGGCTCATTGCCCACATCTTCACGGCTGGCAAAGTCAATAGAATTGCTGACAGCTTCATTCGTAATTTTAATCAGGAAGCCCAGATTAAGATCTCCGTCATTTAGCCAATTAGAAACTATATTGGTTACATCCCATGTATGAATTCCATTTGATCCACTTGTAATAAATGAGCTTTGTGATGTGTTGTAGTCTCCACCGGGTGAAGTCCAATCAATGCCCACATCTCTTTTGGTCCAGTTGGATTCTCCCGCAATGCCATTAACTCCGCCCTCGATCCAATCGCTGAGTATTTGATGAGCGGAAACAGAAACACCTGCGTCACCACCGGTTTTATTTAGCTTCAGATAGGCCTTGTATACGACCGCAGTTGCCGGGATGTCGGGTAAATCGAATTTGACAAGTGATCTCTTTACTTTACCCGATGTGGATTGCACTTTTAATTTATTATCAACACCATAATTGAATGTAATATGAGTTGGGTCCTGATCGATATAGTTATCCTCAATAGCACTAATATTTCCGGTACTTAACGTGTCAATTGTCGCTGGGGAATAATAATTAACAGAGCAAACATCTGGTGTAATGTTCAAAAAGACGAATGCAGATGAGCAAAGGCCGAGATCATTACAAATACGGTACTGAATTGTATCTGAGCCTTTGAAGTCTACATCAGGAACATAAGTTAACCAATTATTTGAACCCTTTTTTACAACTCCGTTTGATGGAGATTCCAGGACTGACAATGTTAGTTCCCTTCCTGCGGGATCTTGGTCGTTCCGGGTTGGAAGAAAATCGATAATGTTATCCTCACAGAGTATAATCGTATCATTTACAGCCTCAGGACGTGCAGATAGGCAGTTTACATAGAAATATTTAACTCCATCAATTCGAATGTTCTTATCCCCTGATAGATTGTTAATTAGTAGATATCTTTTGACACCCGAAGGAGTCGTGTAGTAAAAATTGCTATAAGAGTCATTGGAGGTAACTGTAAAAGTGCTGGATCCAGAAAAACCAGAGGTAGAAGCTGAGGAAGATATATCTATTTTATTCGTTATAGAGGGTGTGCCATTAAGTTTCATTTTAATTTGTAAAACAGTTCCCTCAGGAACTTCATATCCGAGATCAAGGATCATCTGATCTCCTGAGCTAAATTCAGAATAACTACCATCGAAAGCACCAATAATATTAGACGGAGTACTTACCCCGGATTCACTAAAAACAGAAGTGGCGTATCTCCAGGCCGTGGTACTTATTTCATATTCATTGCAATTAGGAACACACTTGTAAACATTAAAATATGCACTCTCAAAGTATCCGTCAGAATAAGTACTTGTATTATTAATTAATAAATACCTGGTGTCGGAGGCGGTAACAAAATAGTTATAATTCTGAAGTGCGGTGGAAGGAGTGTTAATGATGACCGAAGATCCCGAAAAGGAACTTATTGGGCTTGATGCTCCTTCAATCTGAAAAATGGAATGTTGTCCCGGAAGCCCCCCTAATGTTCTTGACGCTAGTCTAAGAGTTATTGTATCCCCCGGGTTTAAATTTTCCCCTAAGTCGAGCAGAAATTGCCCACCGGACAAATTAATAGTTGCATACTGACTATCCGTTTCTCCAAGTGCTCGTTCGGGATTAGAGACACCACTTAATCCTGAATATGAAATCGCATTTCCCTGACCTACTCGTTTAGATGTAAGGCCGTCTCCACAGGCATCAGGTACATCACCTACCGTAATATAAATGTACGCTGTATCACACAGCCCTCCCGGGTCGCATACTTCATAGGCTATTGAGTCTACTCCTTCAAATCCGATGTTTGGGCTATATAGAACACGATTATAAGACTGGATTTTAAATTCACCATTATCTGTTACTAAATTTCCTAGTAACCCGCTAAAGTTAAGCGTGTCCATATTTGGGTCTGAATCATTGTCCAATGGATAAACAGTGGCTGTGGTGCCAGGTAAAATAGTCTTATAGTCATTGATAGCCGTAGGGGGCTGTGGAAGAGATTCGACAAGCAAATAGGAAGCTTCGGAGACCTTTCTGTTACAGGCATCTGTGATTTGAAGAGTAATTATACAAGGGAAAGATTGAGTGGGAGCATTTGGCAAGGTAAAGTCTGTGGCAGTGGCAAGTGCAGCATCGCCTGGATTGGTAAACGTTCCCGAAGCGTTTGAGAAACTTCCCCCGCATTCAGTGCTCCACGTATAGGTGTATGGTCCTGATGGAGTTGCATTTATGGTTGCGTTGAGGCTGATTACAGACCCTCCGATTGCTTTAACAGGTGCATTTATGTCAATTGTAAACGCTTTGTCTTGTCCTGCCCAGATAACAAAATTGATCATGGCCCTCTGAGCAGCAATGTTTTCGGGTGAGGAACCACCAATATTATGTCCTCCCTCATACATCACTTTACCACGGTTTGGATCTCCAAAAGCCTGTCCAAACGCGATGGCCGCTGCTTTACCTGGAGACTTTGAAGGTACATCATCCTGCGTGTCATCCCAGACGCCTATTTTTGTGCTAGTTCGCCAGCCACCGCCATTCACCGGAAGATAAATTTGCTCCGAGCCATTCTGCATGGCATCATCCGGACTCCCAATAAACTGCATGACAGGTTCTTCAGGATAGGCCTTTTTATACGGAGGACTACCATCGTCATGGTTGGACCAAAGAAGAAGTGAATTGCCCGGAGATGCGGCCCACGGTCCAGAACCTGTTGCAATTCCTGTTTTCTCTGCCAGAAAGTTCATTTGTTCTGCCGGATTGGACGGATTAAATGTGTTTTCCAAAGCACTTCCCGCATGGCAACCAAGCCAAATAGCTCCTTTATGAGTTAGGTTCCAGTTATATAGATTTGAATGCGTGCTCCATTTCGGGTCGGCATGAGGCATTAAGAAAACATCCTCACATGAGCTCAGCAGTTGTGGATCCATGAAGTAATACTTACTGGCGTTTATACCTGCTTCCTCAAATATTGCCTTTGCTATTTTTCCATTCTGAGCGTCCAAAACCATGTTTGGAGCGATCTTTAGAGAAAGATAAATGGGTGCTGAGAAAAGTGAGGTGGTAGGCGTAGATATAACTACGCCCTGAGCTTGCCAGGCCGTAATAATGCTGTCTGTTTTTGGTGTAATGGGCGATGGAATAATGAATGTCCCTCCTTTGTAAGCCTTGCCCTCATAATAGAAATCTGGTTCCCCGAAACTTTTTGAAGGGTTGATAGACCATAATACAGGAATGCCTCGGTCCACCAGAGCATAAACCAATCCGTAGGGTTTAAGTCCATTATTAATAGTTTGGGGTTCTACACCCATATCTACAATTCTTGAACCGACCGGAATTAGTTCTGTTTGGGCATTAACCGAATTTGATAGGAAGGAAAGGCAAAGAAATAGTAAAAGCCAAGCAGAGAGCCTTGTCTTTAATCTGACAGTTACACTATTTCTTATTTCTTCGGCTTTCATGAAGGCGTTTCGTATAGATGTCCATTTTGTGGTGATAAACAACCTAATGGTCTATATGAATTCGCTCAAATAACATGCCATGAAGTTTGTATCTCTCTGATTATAATTCGGCTACGGCTTATAAATTCGGGAGATCAAGAGATAATTGGCCTTAGAATATCTTTTGTGGCCGTTTTGTCACTCTTCGCTAAGTGAAAAAAGAAGCCGGTATAATCCAAAGTGCTCCCATTTTTCGAACTAAAAATGGGCGTGCCAAAATATGAAGTTCATCTAGTTTTCTATTGAGCGATCCCGTATGCTCTATTTGAGTTTAGACTCTTACTTCTTCTTTTCAGTCTTGTCTTTTCCGCCGAAAAGCGAGAAATGAACGTAGCGTCGAGGATTCGTCTTCATGTCAGAAAGTAATGCGTCAAGTGAGGCTGCCGTGTTTTCAAGGTTTCCGTAAAGTGCTTCATCAGAAGTCAGTTTTCCCAAAGTGCCTTGACCACTATTTACATCTGCCAGAACCTGCTGAAGGCCGGCGATGGTGGAATTCAGGTTATTGACAGTTTTTTCCAGTTCTAATGTACTTAAGTTTTGCGTAAACTCGCCCGTTTGAGTCATGATTGGGGCCATTTGAGAATCAAGAGATACTGTAAGTGTATTCAGATTGTCTGTGAGCATAGCGGCGTTTGTGGTAATTTTTGCAAGGCTGGCCTGATTTTTTGCAAGAACTGCATTTACACCGTTAGTCGTTTGATTGGCTGAGGCCATCAAAGCTTTCAGAGCAGTGCCGGTTTGGTCGAATTGTTTTACCACTTCATTCAGATTAACTACCAGAGAGTCAACATGCGAAAGAGCGGGGGTGATTTCCTGAATGGCGGCATCGGCAAGTCCCAGCTCTATTTCTCCAATAATTTCCTCACCTTGTTTGAGTTCGTTACCGGGTTTAATGTCAAGTTTGATGAGTTTACCACCAATAAGTCCGTCATCTGCCAATAAGGCGATAGATTGGTCGGTGATTTTGATTTTCTTTTTAACGGCAAGCGTAACGTCAATTTGATCATTTTCCTGATCGGTTTCCATCGACATAACCCGCCCAACCGTTACACCTTTGTAGGTAACGGCATTGGATACCTGCAGGCCGTTGACGTCGTTGAAAACAACCTTATATTCGTTCTCGGTGGAGAAAAGATCAAGCCCTTTCAGAAAATTAAATCCGATGTATAACACCGCCAGAGAAATAATTCCTAATAAACCGACTTTCGCTTCCTTGCTAATTTTCATAAATCCTTATTTGTCTTTCAAATCTCTGAATAGGTACAAATATAGTGCCTTATTGGTTCTGTTCTATGTCTGACTTGTATGATCTGAAAGCTTTGTAGATGGCTTCAGCAGTTTTTTGCCGGCCTGCCTCGCTGGCCAGCACCTTCGCGTCACTGGGGTTTGACAAATAACCCGTCTCTATCAAAACACTGGGCATTGTTGTTTCCCAAATAACGAGAAAACCGGCTTGTTTTACACCTCTTGATTTATAACCATGATGCACAAACTGACTCTCAACGCGTGAGGCGAAATCCATACTTTGATTCATAAAGGCCGACTGATAATTAGCAAGCATAATGTGAGCCAGAGGGGAGTTTGGATTAAAGCCTTTGTAACTTTTCTTGTAGTCGTCTTCCATAAGAATAACATTATTCTCTCTTTTGGCTAGATCTAAATTGGCCTCGGTTTTATGCAATCCCATTACGTAAGTCTCTGTTCCACTGGCATTTGGAGTGGTATGAGCATTGCAGTGGATAGAGATGAATAGATCAGCCTTTTCCCGATTTGCTATGGCGGCCCTTTCATTGAGCGGAATAAAAACATCCGAATCTCTGGTAAAAACTACCTCGACGTCTTTCATCTCCGATTTGATTTGTTTGCCCAGTTTGAGGGCAATATCCAGAGCAAAACGCTTTTCGCGACCACCGCCTGTTCCGGGGTCTTTTCCGCCATGACCGGCGTCAATAACAACTTTTCTAACTTGATTTAGTGGTCTTGAATCCCAGGTACAAAATGAGAAAAGAAGACCTGAAAGGACGAAAAGTCCCGCGACGATTTTTTGATAGGAAAGCATACTGTTTTAGGTTTCTTTAACACGATATTTTAAAGCACGATTCGTTATTAGGAAGCAGTTTTAAGCTACTTTTGTACCCAAATTTACATTTTTTGATCATAAAGGAAAAGTCTCAGCAAAATCTTAATGACTTCAGAACGAGAAGCATGCCCTGGATGGTGTGTTTGATCCTTCTGTTTTGCGGAGTTTTTTTTACCTCTAACAGGGTCAATGCACAGGGGCGTTTTGGTCGTTTTACCGGAGGGAATAGTGTTCAGTCTTCTCAAAATAATACCTCGGCAAGACCTGCCCGTGCTCAGCGAGACAGTGTGGTTTCTGTAATTCCTGACTCTCTTGGTAGTGCTGATACCGATCTTGAAACCACCGTTGAGTATTCAGCCGAAGACTCAACAATCATGGATGTAGATGGCGAAACCGTCTACCTTTATGGCAATGCCAAAGTAGACTACGGCGATATTTCACTGGCCGCTGATTACATAAGGTTAAGTTGGGGGAATAGTGAGGTTTTCGCTCATGGTTTGCCGGATACCACCATTCAGGTTGGCGAAAAAGTAAGCGGTAAGCCCGTTTTCACCCAGGGCTCGGATAGCTACAATACCGACACCATACGCTACAATTTCAAATCTCGAAAAGCCATCATTAAGCATATTGTCACTCAGGAAGGTGAGGGGATTATTCAGGGTGATAAAGTCAAGAAGGATTCTATTGATAACCTGTATCTGATTGATGCCAAATATACTACATGTGATATGGCCGAGCCTCACTTTCATATCGCTTCACGGAAAATCAAGTTGGTCGATAAGAAATCCGTGATCTCGGGGCCTTTCAATTTTGTTCTGGCTGGTGTGCCTTTGCCGGTAGGCTTACCTTTTGGTTTTTTCCCGGTACCAAAAAAGAAAGAGATTGGGACTTCGGGCTTTATCATGGGGACATACGGAGAAGAGCCCAATAACCGGGGCTTTTACTTTCGGGATTTCGGGTATTACCATGCTTTCAATGAATACATTGGAGCCAAAATTCTCGGGCAGATTTACTCTAAAGGGAGCTGGGGCTTAGGATTGCAATCGCAATACACAAAGCGTTATAAGTCAGCCGGCAATGTCAATGTTCAGTTTAATTATAATAAGCCCGGAGATGAATTTTCGGAGTCGCCAGCTTCAAAAGATTTTAATATCTCCTGGAGTCATTCGCCTCAGAACCGAAGGCCGGACAGAAGCTTCTCGGCTTCAGTTAACCTGGTAAGTAATAGTTTTAATCAAAATAACAGGAGACTTGACGCTATTGATCAATACACCAATAACACCTTCGGGTCCTCGGTTCAATATGGTAAAAACTTCGGGAAGCTGGTTCGGACCAACACCAGTTTAAGAGTTGATCAAAACGTGTCAACGAAGGTGCTAAACGGTAGTGCTAATTATAGTATAGGGGTGAACCAATTTAATCCTTTTGTGCCGGAGAAAAAGAGACTGGGTGCCTGGTATGACGCCTTCAGAGTCGGTATCAATGTTCAGGGTGGATACTCGGTAACCAATAACCTTACGAACCAAACCCGAACACAAAATTATAACGATTATAACATCGTTGGAGTGAGAAATGAGCCTTTGTCAGAAGAGGAGCTCCGTGATGAGGCACTCGGGCTTTCTACCAGTACTACTGTTCGGGAGTTAAACTCGCTGGATGCGGTCAAAGCGATGTTATCTGAGAACGGACAGTTCAGAACCACCTTCGCTGTTCCTATTGCCTTGCCGAACTTCAAGATTGCGAAGTACATCAACTTTACGCCCGGGATAAATTATCGTGGAGAAATGTTTACCAAAGAGCTTTCTTATACGTTTCTGGAGGAAGAAAATGCTGTTGATATTGACACTACAAGCGGTGTGTTTTTTGCTAATCAATACGGATTTAACGGAGGGTTAAATACTCGTGTTTACGGTACATTTAATTTCAAAAAGGCTAAAAGGTTACAAGCTGTTCGCCACACTATGGCTCCTTCGTTAAGTTTTAATTTTACGCCAAATCAAAAGAGTCAGTTCTTTACGCGTTCAAGAGTGAGAGAAGATGAATTAGAAGAACGATGGCTACCCAGGTTTTTGGAATCAAGAAGTGCTCCGACAGCCTCCCGATCAATGAATTTCAGTCTGTCTAATCAGTTGGAAGCCAAGGTGAGAGCTAAGTCTGATACCGCCGAGAGTCAGTTTGAGAAAATCTCTCTTTTGGATAACCTTGGTTTAAGTTTTAGTTATAATCTGGATCCATTGACAGCTCAATCAACCCGGCAGGATTCAATGCGATTGTCAAATCTTAGCCTTAATTCAAACACTCGTTTGTTTAAAGATTTGGTAAACATCAATTTTAATGCAACACTAGACCCATATGCTTATGTTTTAGACGAGGGTAACTCGACCAACAAAGCTGGTAGAAAGATTGCAACTTATAAATGGAAATATGATGGTGATGGCGGAAGTTACCTGAGTCGTTTTAATCTGGCCATTGGTACAAGACTATCTCCGGAAACCTTTAACAAGAGCAAAACGGTTAAAAAGCAGGAAGTTGAAAACCCGGCAATGGTCGCCATGCAGGAGTTTGTGGCTGCCAATCCCATGGCTTACGTAGATTTCAGTATCCCTTGGTCGATTAATTTGAGTTATAATCTCAACTATATCAAGCAAGGCTTGTCTGACCCTCGGGTCGTGCAGGCTTTACAAGTGCAGGGTGACTTCAGCATCACCCCAAAATGGAAAGTGACCTACAGTACTGGTTGGGATTTTGTGTTTAAAGCAGTTACCCTCACCAATATCGGTATGATGAGAGAGCTTCACTGCTGGGATATGAGCTTTAACTGGACGCCAATTGCGGGGAATAGCCGCAGGGCCAGTAACTATAGTTTTGATCTACGTGTAAGGTCATCCCTGCTATCTGATCTTAAGATCAGCCGCCGAAGAGTATATTATGACCGTGGAGGGTTTTAAAGAATTAGCTCAGTTCAAAGCTTGCCAGCTGCACAAATTCCATCACCCGGGCGTCAATTTCTTTTTGAGTTAGATTTTGAATACGCTCGGTTCCGAACTTCTCTACGCAGAAAGAAGCCATGGCAGATCCATAAATAAGCCCTCTTTTCATATTGTCGAAAGAAGTATCATTGGTTTTGGCGAGGTATCCCACAAAACCACCGGCGAAAGTATCTCCGGCACCCGTAGGGTCGAAAACATCTTCTAAAGGCAGAGCGGGGCAGAAGAAAATCTTATCACCTTGAAAAAGTAAAGCTCCATGCTCTCCTTTTTTGATAATCAAAGTCTGAGGCCCCATTTCTAAGATGACTTTTGCTGCTTTTCTCAGAGAATATTCCCCTGAAAGTTGGCGAGCCTCTGAGTCATTGATAGTCAGGCAATCAATCTCGGAAATGACGGCTTTGAGGTCGTCCATCGCCACGTCCATCCATAGATTCATGGTGTCTAGAATGACAAATTTTGGACGCTTGTTAAATTTTTTAAGTGTGGCATGTTGAACAGCGGGTACCATATTCCCCAACATGAGGAAATCACAGTTCTGATATCCGTCAGGAATCACCGGTTCGTAACCATCCAAGACGTTCAGTTGAGTCTCTATGGTGTCTCTAGAGTTCATATCATTGTGGTACCTGCCCCACCAGAAAAAGGTTTTGCCTTCCTCATCCACTTCAAGGCCTTCGGTATCCACCCCATGATCATTCAGCGACTTTATCATTTCCATTGGGAAATCACCACCTACGATACCTACAAGGTTGTTTTCTTTGGTGAAATAGGATGCCGCCAAAGTGATATATGTGGCTGCTCCACCAATGATTTTATCGGTTTTGCCAAAAGGTGTTTCCAGTTTGTCAAAGGCTACAGATCCTACGGTGAGAAGACTCATGAATTTGTTTTTCGTTTTAGTGCGGTGCAAAAATAGAAGGTTTTTTGGAAAGGCCGGCTTTCACACTTTTTTGGATTGGAACGATTTTTATTGCTCTTCGGCAGAGCTATTCAATAAGACCACTTTTAAAATGGTCAGATTTACAAAGGCAAATGTCAATTTGTATAGTTCTTTGTTGTATTTTTACTCATCTTAATTAATAAATCAAGAAACGATATCAGATGAAGAAGTCTTTATTTTTGATAGGATCCTTAATCACAATAATGTCTTTGGCTTTTACCGCACAAGCTCAGGGACCTGTACCTTGTGTGGAAACCCTGAATTCATTTTTTCACGAAGAGGTGGTTACCACCATGCCACAGGGGGCTAAGCCAAAGGTGCTGAACAGATTGGGTACAAACCCACAGTTTGGAAGAATAAGAAGGCATACCGCGGCTTCTGCATATTCCCATCTTAAGGGTGTAAAGAGAAGAAGCCGTAAAAATGGTGCTGAGCTTGACAGACTTCTACAAACTTTAGGATACACAGGAGTTGACGATCCGGAGTTTGGTGCAGATGATATCACTCCAGTGGTTGTTTCGGCTGGGGAAGTAGGATGGATGGGCTCGGGAAGCGATAAGTATTTCAAAGCTGAATTTGGTCGTGACTTTGAGGGCTTTAAAATTTTCGTGAAGGACGGTCCGTGTTTCGTTTACATCATGAAAACTTGCGGTAATATATTTTATGTTGACCCTCCCTCTTGTGACGAAAGTTTTCCTTGTCCGGAGTGTTTAAATGCCTCGGCTTTTACAGGTTCCGTGAACCCTTTCTGCGAATGTACTCCGTGTCCTGAATGTCAGGAGACTTTAGATCAGACCATCATTGTAAATGGTAACGGTGATATCGCCAGCGGAGACTGTGTCATGGGAGAGAAAACGGTTACCCTCGCTGCGACTTACGGAGGTGAAACCATTTGCATGGGTTCTATGACAATTCCTGTTAATGTTTCTTACGAATATCAGGCTTCCGGTAGTACTTCAGCTTCTGAGGTGGTAACTGTAGATAATCAGGATGGTAATGCACAATCTGCGATGGATCTGAAAATCCCGGTTAATCTTGACTTTGATGTTACAGAAGCTCAGACAAGTTACGGTGATAACGGAATGATCGTGATGGATGTTACAGCCAAGCGTTTTAAGGCTTTGAAGAAATACTATACGGCCTGTCCGACTGACGTTAGTGCTGAAGCAATGCAAAGTATTTCAGAGAAAGAGATGGATATGGCTGAAGCTCAGTCAAGCGAAGGTTCTTCAAACGGAGAGGCTGGTTTGAAAAAGCAAACATTAATCTTCTCTGGTCAGAACGCTGTAAGCGAGATCGTAAGTAAAGAGTATTCTACCACTATGACAGTAATTGCTCACTCTACAAAAACTGGCAAGCTTGCCAAAGGAGAGTCGGCTGAAAGATATTTATGCCTTGGTCAGTATTTAGTTCCAGGTGCTTCTGCAATGCAATATACCCTTACAGGAAACAGTAACCTGACGACTTCAGTTGAGGTTTGTGATGCTGAAGGAAACGAGCCGGATACGAAGAATATCGTTCTGCCAATTGATCTTGACGCATCATTCACAAAACAGGAAATGAAAGCTGGTCATGATGGCAAAGTTTATATTGATGTTACTGAGGCTCAGTACAAAAAATTGGCGAAGAGATTTTCAAGATGTTGCTCAAACGGTGACAGTTCTTGTTACTAAAAACATTAGAAGAGATATAAAAAAAAGGAGTGATGAAAATCACTCCTTTTTTTTGGCCTTTTTGAAAGTTTGGCCTAGGAATTTCTCAACTTATCGAAAGCCTGGTGTATTTTTTGAAATTCAAAAGATTGTACGATGGCTTCCATATTTTCAACAAGTTTATCATTACACAGATTGCCAATACTTCCCTCTAACGAGTGGTTCAGGCTTCTGTTTGGTTCGAAATTGTTGTCGTTAATATCTTCACCGATTTTTTTATAAGCATCTCTGAAAGTCGCACCATTCACTACCATTTCATTGACATTCTCCACACTGAAAAGCAAGTCGTACTTCTTATCTTCCAGCAGATCTTTTCTGACCTGCATTTTGTCAATCATAAAAGTGGCGATCTCCAGACATTCGGAGAAACTTTCAAAAGCAGGTACAACCAGTTCTTTGAGCAATTGAAGCTCACGATGATAGCCGCTGGGTAAGTTGCCAAGTAATGAATTAATTTGAGTTGGCAGAGCCTTCAAAAGATTAGTTTTGCCTCTGAGAATCTCGGCTACATCCGGGTTCTTTTTGTGCGGCATTATACTGCTACCCGTTGTGATTTCCTCCGGTAGAATGAGGAATCCAAAATTCTGACTGTTATAGAGACAAACATCCATAGCTAGTCTTGATAAGGTGTTTGCCAGATTGCTCAATGCGGTGGTAACCACATATTCCATTTTGCCCCGGGTCATCTGAGCATAAACTACATTGTAGTTTAAGTCATCAAAACCAAGAAGCTCCGTTGTCATTTTACGGTTTAGAGGAAACGAAGAACCATAGCCTGCCCCGCTACCCAATGGGTTTTTATTGACCACTTTAAATGCGGCCTGCAATAAGGTAAGGTCATCAATGAGTGATTCAGCGTAGGCTCCAAACCACAACCCAAAAGAGGAGGGCATGGCAATCTGAAGATGTGTATAGCCCGGTAGAAGGTCGTTTTTATGTTGATTACTTTTCTCAATCAGTTTGTCAAAAAGTGATTGAACCTGAGTGGTGATTTCTTCTATTTGTCCTCTAAGGTACATTTTCAGGTCAACCAGAACCTGATCATTTCTGGATCGGCCCGAGTGTATTTTCTTTCCGGCATCACCTATACTTTGGGTGAGGAGAAATTCTACCTGAGAGTGGACATCTTCTACGCTATCTTCTATTACAAAATCTCCTTTTTCTATTTCTACAAGGAGTTTTTTACACGCTTCCAGAATCCTGGGTAACTCATCCTTCTCAATGAGCCCGATAGACTCCAGCATGATGGTGTGAGCCATTGATCCGTAAACATCATATTGGGCGAGATGGATATCCAGTTCCCTGTCCCTTCCGACGGTGAAGTTTTCAATATTCTCTAATACGTTTTTGCTATTGTCTTTTGCCCAAAGTTTCACGTCAGATTTTTTGAATGATTATGGTCAGCAAAGAAACAAACTTTGTGACCGAATTTGAAAAGATCGTCTATAATTATGAGTGCTTATACGTACCCTGCTGAATATTATTTAGCATGGTTTTTGCACTATAATAAGGGAATTGAGGATGTAACTACTCTATAAATCTGACCAAAGTAGTTTTTATGGCCTATCGGTCACTGGTTCAGGCTATTAGTGTAGTCATTCAATAAGTATCACCGTGCATTCCTTTACTTTGGCATAGTTTTTATCGGGCGTTTTGCCCGTGTAAAATGTGCTATTTTAAGGGTGTTCGGTGTTTCTTTTTTTATATCAGATCGAAATTTCAGGAATTTATTTTCCGGTTATTAATTGATCAAAAAGTGAATCTTTAACTACGTTCTTACTTTGGTTGAACAACTACTATTTAATAACATGAGGAATCTCACAAGCCCCGGAGCAAAGGCACCGCTAACTATGTTTTTGCTTCTTCTCTCCTTTATCGGTTTTGGCCAGTATAATCCCATGGCGGGTACTAATGGTTTTTCCATTGTTTCCCGTGGTGACATAGAAATGGCCAGTGGTGAAATTGAAGGAGGAATTGCAACTCTTGGTAAGGTGCGTCTGAAAGGCACCACTCAGGTTGGAGTTAATACTTCCGGAACTTTCATAGCTGCTGGTGATAGCTATCCCACTGTGGTCATCGCCGAAGGTGGATTTATGTATGAGAGCGGAAACGGCCTGAAAGTTCTGGGGAATTCGTTCATCAAAGTGAAGGACATGTCGGGATCTAAATTATGGTCTACGGCTAAAGTCTTAACAAGTTCCGGAGCGGGTTCGTCAAGCACTTTCCCAAGGGTGGAGATGACTGTGTCTCAGAGTCAGACTTCCATTGAACAGGATGTTTATGACTTTAGTGGAAACTTTACCACTTTCGAACAGTACTCTACAGAACTTGTGGCATGCACTGAGAATGTTACTTTCTCTGATCTTGGGGCTAATAAGTTTAGACTCAATCTGACTTCCGGGAAAACGAATATTCTGAGTGTTACGAAGTCTGAGTTACAGAATGCATCAGCCGAGCTAAGTTTCAGTATAACTCCGAGCTCAAGTACACCGGTAGTTATTAATGTAGATTTACAAGGTTCTTCAAAATTTGATTGGTATGTTCCAAACATGCCCGGCATTCCAAATTCAGCCGGAAAATATATCATCTGGAATTTCTATAACGGTACAGATCTAAATCTTTACGGTTCTACATTAATCGGTAGCATTCTTGCCCCAAAAATTAATGTATGCAAAATTGGCTCTGCCAATATTGAAGGTCAGGTAGTCGCAAATTATTTTACAATGGACGCCGGAGAAGTTCATTATCAAGTTTTCTCCGCCAATGTAGATTGTAGTACACAAACATTCGTATGTGCCTGTACTTCTTCAAACCTTATTCAAAATGGCGACTTCTCAATTAACCTTAATAATTGGACGGCTCCTCAAGGTCAGTTTGGGCTTTATTCCGGAGGTCCTTCAGGGAATTATGCCATATTAAATAATGGTGATGTAAATAGTGATTACACCGTTTATCAGGATGTTTCTATAGGAGGTAATACAAATTATAGATTCACAGCATTAACCGCACGTCATGGAGGTACTAATTCCTACATGAAATTAATTTTCTACAACGGTTCTACAATCATCCAGGAAACTTCGCCGGCTTATACACAATTGACTTATCCTGATTTCAGGGAGGTGAAGTTTGAAGGTACCACACCGGCAAACACAACAAAAGTTCGTGTTTTTGGATTTGCCAAAGCAACAGCGTTGAAGTTTGATAGTGTGGTTCTTACAAAATGTTTTGGTAATGTGAATCTTGTACAAGGCAACTCTACCAAACCAACCTGTGGTTTCAATGACGGAACTATAGTAGTTACGGCAACTGGAGGAAGTGGTAATTTCCAGTACAGAATTAACGGTGGTGCTTATCAGGCTTCGAACTCGTTCTCAAATCTGGGTCAAGGTTCTTATACTGTCGAAGTAAAGGATCTGGAGTCTAGCTGTTCAAAAACTCTACAGATACAATTAGATTGTGAAGACAGATGTACGAATACATTCTCAAATCCTGATCCGGCTGAAGCAGAAGTAAACCCTTCACAGTCTTTCGACCTTTCAGTTGGTACAAACGCTGCAAATGGTACCCAAGTAGAATGGTTCAGGTCCACTCAGAATGTTACCTCATTTAATGCTTTGACTTCAAAGACTTCGGTGGGAGTGGGTTCTGTTTCAAACGGGGTAGCTTCTCTAACTGTAAATGCTCCTTCTACTCTGGGTACATACTATTATTATGCGGTTTTCAAGCCAATAGATCCTTGTGGTACATTCGCGAAGCACAAGATAACTGTTCGTAATATCGGAACTAACGACCCTGTATGCCTTTCTGGTAGCAGAGTAGTGACCGACAATCAGCGTCAGGGAGCGTGTAATCCAAGTTCTACAATCTACTACTCTTTGTGGTTAGATATGAACTCCTCTTCAGGCAAGCCAAACTATCAGCACTTTACAACCTCAGGCTTGAAATTCGAAGAGTACTGTGACGGAACAGCAAAAATCTTCGGAACTGTTTGTGCTGTAGGTGGTGGAGCTAATGATTGCTTGGAGGTAGAATACCTGCTATCAGGAAGAACAGCAACTACGCCTCAGAATAGTCCAAAGGCAAACTCTTGTACAACATATGGCAATGACCTTTACTATTATGTAAATGCCACAGGAACAATTTCAGGAAAATCAGGAGGTATATATAATGGATTACAGATTACGATCTCTGATAATAATTCAAACAGTATTCCTGCATTCCAGGTTGGTACAGGAGCAAACGTTAATACAAATGGTTTCGGTGCCAGTGGATGGTATAACCTGAGTTTTAATAATGCCGGAACCAATGGTTGGTCGGCCAAAACGAGTCATGGAGATTTTAATTTCAATTTGGGAGAACTTATTCCTTTTGAATTAGAAGCTTCGACTTCTGCCAGTATTGTTTGTGTCGATGGTTCCGTTACTTTAAATGCTCAATTTAAAGGTGAGGTTCCTATTGCATGTAGTCCATCTTATTCCTGGTCAAAACCGGGAGGAGGTACTGAGACCGGACAGTCAATAACATTAGATAATGTTCAAATATCTCAGGCTGGTATATATACTGTTACTGCTACTTTCACTTCAAACGGGAAAACATGTAGTGCAACTTCTACGGTTAACCTGACCGTAGATCCAAATTGCGAGAGTACCCCGGTTTGTTTGCCGGTATGCGATAACTCGACCTTAGTTTACTGGAACCTTAACCAATGTAATACTGGAACTGGTGGAAACTGGTACGGTGAATTTGAGCCACAGATTAACCTTTCAGGTTGTGCCGATATCGAGGCCACTACGATATACAGAGTAAATCCGGATCATAACAAACATTCATGTGCAACAGGGCCTGACGGTTCGGATGCCATGTGTGTGGATGGTGTCAGCTCAACAACTAAACCGGGGAATCATAACGATAAGGCCGTAAGATTCAGTACTACGATCAGCCCGGGTGTTGGTAAAACATATAATCTTGCAGAGCTTTCATTTAAGTATAAGCGTAGTGGATATCAGTGTTCAACGGGAGGTTCCCAAACGTTGGTTTTATATGTTTACAAAAACGGAACACAGGTTTATGAAGAGGTAATAACTGGTCTTACAACAAGTTGGAAAAGCAAAACAATCGATTTTGGTGGAACACTTGATTTTGTGTCTGATGCTCCATCTACTTATGATTTTGAAATTGTGGGTTACAATCCAACCGGCGGTTGTACTGTTTGGGAAATCGACGAGGTTAAACTGAATGGTTGCTGTGGAGAGGCGGTTTCTAAACCAATTATTAATGTAAGTAGTGCTTACATCTGTTTGGGAGAAACGGTTGAACTATCAGTTGATAACTGTAACGGAACGATTAGCTGGAGCACAGGTTCTTCTGCAAGTAGTATTTCTGTAACACCTACCGAGACAACATCTTATACTGTTACATGTTCAATTGGTGGATGTACGGCAGAAAAGTCGGTAACGGTAACTGTAGATCCTGACTGTAATAATAATGTATGTTTAACGTGTGATCCTAAGACTGTTGTTAAGTGGAATCTTGACGAATGTCTGGCTCTTTATGAGGCGTACTCTTACAGCGAATTTTTACCTGAATATCCGAACACAGCCAATTTTGACTGGATATCTGCAAGTAACATATATAGAAGCAATCCTGATCATAACCCTCATAGTTGTGTAGTTGGATTCACCGGAAATGCAAATGTCGACAGAGCCATGTGTGTGTCTGCGAATACAGGATATTATGCAGACTGGAGTAAAGCCGTTAAGTTTAATGCTACACTTAATCCTTCACAAATAGGTGCTTTGACCGCATTAAGGTTTAATCAGAGAGCAGCTTATGTTTTAAATTATTCTCCTCAGCCGGCATCAAGCGGAGGAACATCCTATAATAACTACCCTACAAAATATGCGGTTCGCATATACAAGGAAGGTGTCTTGGTGTATGAATCATTGGATCGATCAACAAATCCGACAAACTGGACTACCGAGTTTATCGATTTGTCAAATGATCCTGACTTTGAAATTACTGCCACCACGAAGTTCTCCTTTGAGTTAACGGCTTATCGTCAGGTTGGTAACGGAAAAGATAAATCCGTTTGGGATTTAGATAATATTGAGATTATTGCCTGTACGCAATCTGAAGAGGTAACAGCTTCTGCTACATCTGATGCTGCAAAATGTGAAGGTGAGGTTGTTAACCTTACAGCCACTTCATCGGCCTCTAACGCTAGTTATAGTTGGACGGGCCCAGCTGGCTTTACACCACAGACAGGTTCAACAGCAACAACAACCGTTGCAGGAACTTATACTGTTACAGTAACGACCTCAACAAATTGTACTGCCACAGCTACCACTTTCGTAGAGTTCAAAGAGCCACCAACAGGTGGAGAGATCGGATATAATGAAGAGGAGTGTGGACCTTATGATGCTCAGGAAATTGTAAGCGTGGTAGATCCTACAGGTGAAGACTGTGGACCGTTTATCGTTACAGGTGAAGATGCCTGTGATAATGGAGACAAGCCTTACAAATTTGTATTGCAGTTCAATGGAGGTACCTGTGAAGAATCAAACAATCATCAGGGTGATATCGGCGGCAAATGGAATTGTACAGGCTCCGGAACTTTTGGAAGCTCCGCCTACATCAGTGTAAATAATGGTCAGTTTAGCGGTACGGTTAACCTGAACGAGGAATTTACAGTTGAGAATGGTGGAAGCAATCTGACGAATCCGATTGTAGTCAGTTTATATGATCAGCAGGGTGGAACGTTACTTCAAACAGTCACTATTCATACTTCCTGCTCCGCTCCGATTGTACTTGGAGACCAGTTTGGCTCCTTGGTCTTGACAGAAGCCTATTTCTCAAATGGATATAGTGAAACAGCTACAACCGGAATGGCTTATTCATGGGAAAAACGTAAGGAAGGCGGAAACTGGGTGGTGATTCCTGGTGCAACAGGTCTTACCTATGAACCTGGCTTAATTACCATGACCACAGAGTATCGTAGAGTAACGACCAATTGTTGTGGAACAGATTACTCCAATGTGGTTGTGAAGAAGGTAAATCCTGAGATTTACGTTTCAGCCGGTGATGATGAGGTTTTATGTGATGGTGGTGACGCTGAGCTCACTGCCGTTGTATCATCTTTTGGTTTTGCGTCCAATGGCTTTATCCTGAAATCTCAGAATGAGTCTTCACCAACAGAAGACCGATCTAAGTTTGAAAAAGATGGTGCGGGGGCTCCTCGTTTGATCATTGAAATTGAAGGTAACCCAACTCCGATAACCATATATTCATCAAAGGCTGCGAGAATTGAAAGTTCTGAGGGTCACTGGGATCATAATCATGATGATCCTGCAGTAGGTTATGATGGTTCAGAATACGACAGAACACTTGTAGGGTTTGACCTTAGTGGAATTACGGGTACAGTAAAGAGTGCTCAACTTGTCTTGAAATCAAAAGAATCTTTGGGAGCTACAGTGGGTGTTTATCCTGTATCTGAGGTATGGAATGCTGATGAGGTTACCTGGAGAGAAAGAGATAAGAATATTGAATGGGGTACTTTAGGAGAGTGGAGACCTTCAGATCCGCTTCTGGACGTTCAAACGATTTCTGTAAATCAGGACTATTCATGGGATGTTACTGAGGCGGTGGAAACCTGGGTGAACGGGCCTGTGCCGCTATCCGGAAATTATTCTTATCTGTGGAGCACCGGACAAACTACGCAGACTATTACAGTTAGTCCATTAGTAACAACGACCTACACGGTTACCATAACAGATCTTGAAACAGGATGTAAGGACACGGACGAGGTTGTTGTAGAAGTGACTGATCAGACCTTGGATCCGGGTGTAATTGGTGAAAATCAGGAAAATTGTGGACCATTTGATCCGGAAGTATTAACCAGTGTGGAAGATGCTACCGGTGATTGTAATATTACCACTGTAGAAGATTGCTGTGATAGTGGAGATAAGCCATCGTCAATTACGCTTAAGTATATTGGAGGCTCTTGTGCTACTTCATCTAATCATCAGGGTTCGTTAGGTGGAAAATGGGATTGTACAGGTGGTGACTTAAACAATCAGAAAGTTTATATCATTGCGAACAACGGGATGTTTGCAGGTTATGTTGATTTGGGAACTTCTTTCACTGTTTCAAATGGAGGAAGTAGCCTGGGAAGCACTACTACAATTAACATCTACGATACACAGGGAGGAAACCTTCTTCAGACTGTAAAAGTCCACACATCATGTTCTGCACCTCTGGTGAATGGTGATACGTTTGGTTCTCTTGAATTATTGAATACTGAGTTTGTTAACGGATTCTATTGTGAGTCCGTAAATAATGGTATTGAATATCAATGGCAGGTATTCGAAAACGGAACCTGGGTGAATATCCCGGGAGCTGTTTCAGAATCTTACGATCCTCCGTTTACTTCAAAAACAATAAGCTACCGTAGAAATGCAACGAACTGTTGTGGTACACTTTCAAGTAATGAAGTAACAATAACAGTTCACGATACATTGAAACTTCAGATTTCAAGTACAGATATCGATTGTAATGGTGACGCAACCGGAACAGCAACTGTTACCGTGGATCAAGGCAAGGCTCCATTTGTATACAATTGGAGTAATGGTAATTCGACATCTACAATTACTGATCTTCTTGCAGGTATTTACAGTGTGACCGTAACAGATGCAAATGGCTGTAGTGCCACGGCTTCTGTTGAAGTAATTCAGTCTCCTCTTCTTGTTGTCAATGTGGAGGATGTTAAAATTGACTGTTTTGGTGACTTAGATGCCAGTCTTACGGCAAATGTAACAGGAGGGACGCCAGTATACAGTTATACTTGGTCAACGTCTCCTGCTCAAAATCAGCAGGTTGCAACAGGACTCGGCGTTGGTACTTACACGGTAACTGTTACCGATGTGAAAGGTTGTTCAGCAACAGCATCAGCTGTGGTGACAGCAGATACCTGCGGTAGTATTGGTTCAACGGTATGGGCTGATGAGGATAATGATGGAATTATTGATTCGGGTGAGGAAGGTCTTGCTAATGTAAAAGTCTCTCTTTACGATGGAAGCAATAATTTTATTACCAGTGTGTTGACAGACGCAAATGGTAATTATTATTTCGATAAGCTATTGCCTGGAGATTACCAGGTGAAAATATTAGGTGCAGATCTGCCGGCTGGTTATCAAAGTGCCAGTTATGTTACCGACGATTCTGAGGAATCAGACGGAAATAATAATGGTTCTCAAACCAATCCAGGTGATGATATTGTCAGTCAGATCATTACTCTCGAACCAGGAGGAGAGCCAACCGGATCTGATGAGTTGTTGGGTAATAATGATAACCAGATTGGTGGTGCTCAGGACGATGCCAAAGACGCCTACGGGGATATGACGGTTGATTTCGGACTGATCAGAAATCCGGATATTGATCTGAAGAAAACCTTGGCTTCAATTACACCTTTAGGTGATAATACATTCGAGATCACCTATCAGATTGTTGTAGACAATGATGGTGTAGCAACGGGTTCTTACTCTTTGATTGATTCGCCAGACTTTGATGACGATATCACGATTAATTCTGCAGCCTACACTTCCAATGCTCCTGGTTATGCCGGTGGACCATTGGCAGGAGCCGGGCCATGGAATCTTTCAACTTCTGTAGATCTGGGTGGAGGATTAAGCCATACCTATGAAATTAAAGTGAATGCTACCATTGATCTAAAAGGAAGTGGTGGAGATGATACTTACTCTGAATGTTCGCCAACGGGTGGTGATATTTATCAAAGTGGTTCAGGATTGTTTAATGTGGCAGCTATCACACTGAATGACCTAACCGTTAAAAAAGACACCGCATGTGGTGATCTT
>NZ_LGTQ01000008.1 GCF_001306455.1 Jiulongibacter sediminis
CTGCCGGCGAAGGTCTTTTCAATGAGTCGATTCTAAAAGACAGTGAAGGCATGGTGATTGAGAAAGACACCGCATGTGGTGATCTTCCATTCATTCAGCATACGAAGACACTTTCAACGATTACACCAAACGGCAATAACGAGTATACGATCACGTATGATATTGTTGTCGAGAATATTGGTGGAGCAGAAGGTACTTACGGTCTGAAAGATGATCCTTCATTTGAAGATGACATTACGATTCTGGATGCGAGTTATACAACCACTTCAGGAGTACCAACTGTAGCCCTGTATCCAACAGATGCAGTTTGGACCTTGGCCAGTGGCGTGAACCTGGGAGCAGGAGTATCACATTCTTACACCGTATCGGTTGATGTGAAGATTGATCTTTCTGCGGGTTCAACAGGAGACAATACCTACACAGCCTGTGGCTCTACAGCGACAAGCAAAGAGTTTGCAGCAGGTGAAGGATTATTCAATGAATCAATTCTAACTGATTTGAACGGTCTTGAAATAGAGCGTGATACAGCATGTGGTGATTTGCCATACATAACCCATGCGAAGACGCTGAGCAGTATCACAGACCTTGGTGACAATACCTTTAGCGTACTATATGAAATAGAGGTTAAAAACCTTGGAGGAGCGGTTTCAAGTTATACTCTTGAAGATGCTGGTTCATTTGAAGATGATATTACTATAATTGATGGTGGCTACAGTTCACCTGAAATAGGAGCCTATGCGTTCACAGGCAATCCGTTCCCACTAACGATCACCAGCGGTAATACGATTGCTGCAGGTGCTACTGAGACTTACCAATTGCAAGTGAAAGTAGCGATTGATCTGACTGACGGTCAGGTTGGGGATGATGTATACACCGCTTGTGGTGAAACGAGCACGACGACAGAATACTATGCCGGCGAAGGTCTTTTCAACGAGTCGATTCTAAAAGACAGTGAAGGCATGGTGATTGAGAAAGACACCGCATGTGGTGATCTTCCATTCATTCAGCATACGAAAACACTTTCAACGATTACACCAAACGGCAATAACGAGTATACGATCACGTATGATATTGTTGTCGAGAATATTGGTGGAGCAGAAGGTACTTACGGTCTGAAAGATGATCCTTCATTTGAAGATGACATTACGATTCTGGATGCGAGTTATACAACCACTTCAGGAGTACCAACTGTAGCCCTGTATCCAACAGATGCAGTTTGGACCTTGGCCAGTGGCGTGAACCTGGGAGCAGGAGCATCACATTCTTACACCGTATCGGTTGATGTGAAGATTGATCTTTCTGCGGGTTCAACAGGAGACAATACCTACACAGCCTGTGGCTCTACAGCGACAAGCAAAGAGTTTGCAGCAGGTGAAGGATTATTCAATGAATCAATTCTAACTGATTTGAACGGTCTTGAAATAGAGCGTGATACAGCTTGTGGTGATCTTCCATATATTGTTCACACCAAAGTGGCTTCTAACAGGACTCAAATTGATAGAGATGAGTACACCATTGAATATACCATTCTTGTGGAGAATAAAGGTGGTGCGAATGGAGTTTACGGGTTGAATGATCAACCTGGTTTTGATGATGATATAGAAATTCAATCCGTTTCTTATACAACAGATGCCGGGGTAACTCCAAATATTTTGAGTGCCGGTGATGCTGTATGGAATTTATCTCAGGATGTTAATCTTGGTATAGGTCAAACACATATCTACACATTGACAGTTGACATTTTATATAACCTTGAAGAGGGTTCTTCTGGAGATAATGTGTATACGGAGTGTTCTTCTCAAACAGGAACGGATACATTCACCAAAGGTGAGGGCTTATTCAACGAATCAGTCCTGCTTGATCTGAATGAATTTGAAATTGATCGCGATACAGCTTGTATCGATCTTCTTGCGGCATTGGGTGATACTGTTTTTGTAGATATCAACGGAAATGGTATTCAGGACCCAACAGAACCTGGTCTTGAGGGTGTTGAAGTGAAGTTGAACGGAACAGTAAACGGTAATCCGATTACGGAACAAACCGCATTTACAGATGTCAATGGTTTCTACGAGTTCATCGGACTTGAGCCGGGCGATTATGTGGTTACTTTCCCAACTTCAGCAGATATCAATGGATTGTCAGGAACACTGACAGATGACGACGCTACTGGAGGTAATACTGACGGCACTGATACCAATGAAGACAGTGATGCTGATCAAACAACAGGTGAAACTGAGACCTATACACTTTCTTATGGTGAGTTTGAACCTAGAGCTGATGCGGGTTACTATGTACCGGCCTCTATTGGAGATACCGTGTTTGTAGATGTGAATGGTAATGGT
>NZ_LGTQ01000009.1 GCF_001306455.1 Jiulongibacter sediminis
GTTGAGGTCTTTTTGCGTTTAAAGGCTTTTGAAGTTAAAAAATGGCACTATTCGTCGCACCCTGCAAAAGGCTTTTCGCTTGATAATTTAAATTTTCTACTCGTTGAATGCTAGAAAGTTGTTGTTGGTAATATCCACTAATGCACTAAAAATTAGCATTTTTTGCAATAAAAATTACCTATCCTTAAATTCATAGCTCACAAAATGATGAGCATATGAAAGAACAATTAAAACTTTTTCGGGAGGAAAGAATTCGGAGGCTATTGATTCTTTTTTCTCTTCCCAAAGCATTAAGCACAGATATCTCAAAAATTAAGAAGGAGGTATTTAATAGAATGGGACCCTATATTTATTATGACTCTACCCCTCATATAACGATTTGCAAACTTCAGGTAACTGACAGCAGAATGCCTAAGATTATTGATAATCTTACTAATTGTCTTAGTCGTTTTTCATCGTTCAATATTGAGCTAAGTGGCTTCTCAACTTTTGCTGAAAGCCTTACGTTTTACGCAGAAATAGGGAATCCGGAAACCTTCAAGCCGATCTTGAATGAGATTAAGCTGTTTAAATGTAGCGAGGGTTTAAGCGATAGTCTATCGATAACAGATATCCCACATGCTACTATAGGTAGGTTTAGGTCTTCATATGAGTTAGGTCAATTATGGTCTGAGTATAATAACAAAGGTTATAGGTCTGAAGGCATTCTGGAGTGTGTTAAAGTTCTGGAGTGGGAAGGAATGGGGTACTCGCATGTCAACACGATTAAATTGAGGTCCTGCTAGGTGTTGTTTCTCAATTGCCACTCCTATTTCAGTTTGCGATATGGTACTTTCTCAGAGAAGGAGTTACTGGTACTGGGGAAGAAGCATGGACAACTAGTACTAGCCCTGACTGATATCAATAACACTTCAGCCTGTATGTCGTTTGTCAGACAGGCTCCAAAGTATGGTATCCGGCCGGTAGTTGGCATTGACTTCCGGAATGGGGCGAAACAGCTTTTCGTGGCTCTGGCTCAGAACAATGAGGGTTTTGAGGAGATGAATGAGTACCTCACTTTGCACAGTACAGAGAAGAAGGAGCTTCCGCCTTTGGCACCTGACTTTCAAAATGCATTCATTGTCTATCCTCTGCGTCAGGTGCAGGAGATGGGAAAAACTGATTTTCGGGAAAACGAATTCATTGGAATTGACCTTCCAGACCTGAAATACCTGCATCGCTCAGCTTGGTTTGATCGCCTGCACCGGATGGTCTTTCTTCACCCTGTCAGTTTCAGGCATCAGCTTGATTTCAATATCCACCGGCTTTTAAGGGCGATTGACAATAATGAATTACTAAGTCGACTTCCGCTGTCAGAAGTGGGTAGCCCTGAAGAAAAGTTTTTAGAGCCTGCTGAGGTTGAGAATGCTTTTGAGGAATATCCAGAAATTTTGAATCGTACAAAGGAACTGCTGGAGCGTTGTTGCATTCATTTTGACTTCAGTGAAAATCGGCCTCATCAAAATCTATTGAGCTATTTTGGTGACCGTAAAAAAGATAAAGAACTGATTCGAAAGCTCTGTAAAGAGGGTCTTACGAAAAGGTACGAGCAGGTTACTGATAAGATCTTACAACGGGTAGAGAAAGAGTTGGAGATTATTGAGAGTAAAGACTATATCGCCTTTTTTTTGGTCAACTGGGACATTGTGACCTACGCCAAAAGTAAGGGCTATTATCATGTGGGCCGTGGTAGTGGAGCCAATAGTATTGTTGCTTATTTGCTTGGTATCACGGATGTTGACCCCATAGAGCTTGACTTATATTTTGAGCGGTTCATGAACCTCTACCGGGCTAACCCGCCAGATTTTGACATTGATTTTTCATCCCGTGATCGTGATGACGTTACCCGGCATATTTTTGACCGTTTCGGTAAGCAAAACAGAGTTGCTTTATTAGCTACGTATAATACCTTTCAATATAGTGGAGCTGTGCGTGAGCTGGGGAAGGTATTTGGTTTACCCAAAAGTGAAATTGATGCTCTTAGTAATCTTAAGAAACCTGAAAAGAGTAGGGATCATATCCAGAAACTGATTTTCAAATATGCTGAACTGCTGATTGGCCGGCCAAATCAACTGAGTGTTCACTCCAGCGGTATCATCATTTCTGAGAAACCGTTATATTATTTTTCGGCGATGGATCTGCCACCGAAGGGCTTTTCCACGGTACAGTTTGATATGGAAATAGCCGAGGATGTCGGACTCTTTAAATACGATATTCTGGGGCAACGGGGGCTGGGAAAGATCAAAGACAGCTTGGGTATTATTCGGGAAAATAGGCCTGAATTGCCCCTAATTGATATTCATGATGTCAAAACATTTTTCAAAGACCCCAAGATCAATCAGCAAATCAGTGAAGCTCAGTGCATCGGATGTTTTTATGTGGAGTCGCCCGCTATGCGGATGTTGCTTCGTAAGCTGAGGGTAGATAATTATCTGGGGTTGGTGGCAGCCAGCTCTATCATCAGGCCGGGAGTGGCTAAAAGTGGTATGATGCGGGAGTATATTCTCAGGCACCGCGATCCTCAACGAACCAAAGAACGAGCTCATAAAGTTATGCTGGATATTATGCCGGAAACCTACGGGGTCATGGTGTATCAGGAAGATGTGATCAAAGTGGCCCATTATTTTGCCGGACTTTCGCTTGGCGAGGCAGATCAGTTACGTCGGGGAATGAGTGGTAAATACCGATCAAGGGAAGAGTTTGCTAAAGTCAAACAGAAGTTTATTGATAATTGCCGGCAGAAGGGTATTGAGGAGAGCATGATTCATGAGGTATGGGCTCAGACAGAAAGCTTTGCCGGGTATGCTTTTGCCAAAGGGCACTCGGCTTCTTATGCTGTGGAGAGCTACCAGAGTCTGTACCTGAAAACGTATTTTCCTTTGGAGTACATGGTCGCTGTTTTGAATAATGGCGGGGGGTTTTACAGGGTGGAAACCTATATACATGAAGCCCGAATGATGGGGGGAGTCATTCATGTACCACATCTGAATATCAGCCGACAGGAAACAATCATCAGAGGAAATCATATTTATCTGGGCTTTCAGCATCTCCATGGGCTAGATACCAATATAATGAATGCTATTGTGAAAGAACGGCAGCAAAACGGCGATTATAAAAGTCTGGAAGATTTTCTGGAGCGGGTTACTATCGGGCCGGATCAGATTGAGATTTTACTCCGCATTGGCAGTTTTGATTTTACTGGTGTTAACAAACGGGAACTGCTTTGGAAAGCCCTGTATAAATTGAACCGTGAGCCCGTTCGATCTATTCAGAATCCTCTGTTTAAGGTTAAAACCAAACAGTTTGACCTGCCCCGTATGGCTTCCTCAAAGATGGAAGATACGTTTGATCAGATCGAGCTACTTGGTTTTCCGCTTTGTGATCCTTTTGAGTTGATTCAACAAGAGACTGAAAACGTATACACTGCAGCAGATATGCTTACTTTTATCAACCAGACAATGACAATCTACGGCTATTTGGTCACAACCAAAAATACCAAAACGTCACAGGGTTCATCCATGCAATTTGGAACATTTCTGGATCGTACGGGTCACTGGATTGACACAGTTCATTTCCCTCCGGTGGTAAAACGGTTTCCGTTCAGGGGTAAAGGCGTTTATAAACTTACCGGCAATGTGGTTGCTGAGTTTGATTTTCTATGTCTTGAGGTTAGCGAAATGCGTAAGCTGGATTACCTGCCTGATGCCCGTTATCAGGTTGAAGAAACAATTTAAAGTCTACTGAAAAAGGTTTTTGCCTTTGTCAAGAAACTCAACGAACTCTTCCTCAGAGCTATAGCCGATGGGTTCAAGAAGGGGATTGCCTTCAGAGTCAACTACCGCATAATAGGGTTGGGCATTATTATTAAATTTGGTAATCTCCAGGTCCATATTTTTCCCTCCAACGGTTGTTTTTTTCTCGTTATCATAAGACGAGATGTAATGCTTTTCAACGGGTAAAGTAGCTTTATCGTCCACATAAAGCGAAGCTATGACAAAATCTTCGGAGAGCCTTTTCAAGACTTCCTCCTTTGGCCAAACAAATTCCTCCATTTTTCGGCAATTCGCACAAGCATAACCAGTGAAATCAATCAAAACAGGTTTTCCTACTTCTTCTGAATAAGCCAGAGCATCATCGTAATCTTTAAAACCCTGTAAGCCATGAGGCAAAGCTTTCATTTTTTCATGTGCCAGAGGTTTGATAGTTGCACTCACCTCTGAAGTAGGCATAGGAGGCAGTATACCGGAAAGCAGAGGCAATGATTTATTAGCCACTCCCGGTACCATATACGCTGCAAATGCGAAGAAAATAACAGAGTAGACAATACGAGCCAGACTGAATTTCTCAACACGGTTATCCTTTGGTAAGCGTAGAAAGCCCAGAATGTAAAGACCAATAAGCACCGCAATCACTACCCATATCAGTATAAAAATATTACGGTGGATCAGGTTCCAATGATAGGCCAGATCAATATTGCTTAAAAACTTTAATGCCAAACCAAACTCCAGGAAGCCAAAAACGGCTTTCAGTTCATTCAACCATCCGCCAGATTTCGGAAGATTTTTCAACCATTGTGGAAACATTGCCAGCGAGGTGAATACTGCTGCGAAAGGCAGGCCAAAAGCCAGCATTCCGTACAACGGTCTCAGCACCTCTCCCTGAGCGGAAAGGATAAGCAAAGAGCCCACAAAAGGTACAGTACAGGAGAAAGAAACCACCACCAAAGTAAGGGCCATGAAGAATATACCAATGATTCCACCACGGTCAGACATCCGGTCGATTTTATTTACCGCCTCATGTGGAAGCACAATTTCAAATGCACCCAAAAGAGAGATGCCGAAAAGAATAAAGATGATAAAGAAGATCAGATTTGGAATCCAGTGCGTACTAATGAAGTTAAGAAACGGAGCTCCGAAAGCCATAGTCACCAGACCCATCACAGCAAAAATGGCCATAATGCTGAGACCGTAGAAAAAAGCCTTTGATTTACCGTTTTCCTGTTTGGTGAAAAAGCTCACCGTCATTGGCATTATAGGATAGATACAAGGCATGAAAATGCTCGCAAAGCCAGCTCCCAAAGCCAGCAAAAGAAATTTCCATAAACTCGTGACTTCCTCCTCTTTTTGAACAGGTAAGTCTGAGTTTATCACTTCGTCGTTTTCAGAGATTACAGCTTCATTATTAATGGCCTCCTCCATTGTCGGGAGCTTCGAAACGACATCTTCATCGGCTTCTTCAATCTCATCTTTAGAGGCTACAGCATCTTTTTGTTCTTCAACAGCCGACTTCTCGATTCCAGGTTTTGCCATTTCGGCAGCAGATGAAGCAATGCCTTTAACATTGAAAGAGAAGTCTTCTTTTCCGTTGACACAGCGACCATCTACATCGGTACAAGACTGAAAGGATATTTTACCATCAACTTTGGCCTCAGGTTTTAATATCTTCACTTTTTGCAAAAATTGACCTTTACCTGTGAAGTAAGTGATGTTTCCACCCCATAAGTCATCATATTTCTTTTTAGGGTGAACGGGCACAATACCCCCGACGAGTTTATAAGAGCTATTAGGAATAAAACTCACTTCAGTAACGATTGGCCCCAGATCAGGGTCAAAATCAGAAGAGTATAAATACCAGTCTTTTTGAATTGTAGCGTTAAACTGAAGTTCAATAATCTCCCCAACTTTTACTTCCTTTTTTGCCGGTTGAAACTTCCAGGTTGTAGGTTGTAAAATCTGGGCAAGGGAAACCTTGGAGATCAGAAGCAGCAGGATGATTAGCTTATACGATTTGCTCATATCTTATTTGGAAAACGTGGTATGTCTTATACAAACATCAAAGAGACACAAATAATTATCTCAACATTGCAAAAATATCAATTTGCTTGCCAAAGCTCGGTGACTCACTACACAATACGAAAAAAGGGAGACAAACGCCTCCCTTTCATTGAGTTAGATAGAGTTTTTTTAAGCCTCTTCCAGAATTTCAATCTTTTGAATGACGTCACCCTGTCTGATATCATCAATCACATCCAGGCCATCAACCACCTTGCCGAAGCAGGTGTGGTTACGATCAAGGTGAGCTGTATTATTCCGGCTATGGCAAATGAAAAACTGGCTGCCACCGGTATCTCTGCCACGGTGGGCCATTGATAAAACACCTCTGTCGTGGTATTGGTTATCGCCATCAAGCTCACATGGAATAGTGTACCCGGGGCCACCACCGCCCGTACCAGAAGGGTCACCACCCTGAATCACGAAATCAGGAATTACACGGTGGAAAGTCACACCGTCATAATAGCCTTCTTTTGATAACTTAATGAAGTTTTCAACTGCCAGCGGGGCGTCATTGTCATAGAATTCTATGAGCATAGTGCCCTTGTCAGTTATCATTTTTGCTTTACTCATTGATTGCAGTTTTCTATTAGGGCCGCAAATTAAGAAAACCGATCTAGTTTTTCGTTATCACAAACTCCACTCTACGGTTTTTCGCCTGTCCTTCCGTAGTTTCGTTCGAGGCTACCGGTCGGGTTTCACCAAGACCAACACTTGTTACCCGTTGCATTGGAACTCCCTTGCCGGTAAGGTAATTGCGAACGGCATCAGCTCTTTGTTGAGAAAGTCTGAGGTTGACCTCGGCAGTACCCACATTATCAGTATGTCCTTGTACCTCAATGGCCATATTACGATTCTTCATCAGAACATCGGCAAGTCTGTTCAGCTCAAGGAAAGATTCTTCCTCCAGCTCTGCACTGGCAAATTTGAAGAAGATATTACTCAAAGTCACGGAAACTCCGGTTTGAATCGGAGCAAGCTCCAGATCTTCCCCCTTAATTTCTTTAAAATCTCCAGCTTGTGTCAGGTCAATAGTTTTGCCAATGGCAATAAAATCATTGGCCTCTGCTCTGATGGTATATCGTTGACCGTAAGGCAATACGATTTTATATTCACCAGTGGTTGGGTTTGTGTTGGCTACACCCACTTCTTCACCTGCCGGAAATGTCTCATATATGATTCTGGCTTCAATCGGCCTTTTCGTTTTGGTATCAATCACCTTTCCGCTAAGCATCACCACCGGGATGGCTGATGTAGCTGTGATTTCCTTCAATACCTCCTCTTCTGATTTCTCCTGATTGTTACTTTCATTTCCAGTGGTAGTTTCAGCTGTTTGAAGAGCGGCAACGCCCTCATCATCGCCCCCTAACTCGCGAAGTTTAAACCTAACGATATCGCCTTTGCCCACCGATTTATCCAGAGTACTCATGTAGGCGTATTCGCCCGAAGCGGTTATGGAGTAATGATAATCATCTTTTTCAGTGTTAATTTTTGAGCCCAGATTAATCGGCTTAGACCATTTTTTCCAGGACCTGTCTTCTCTTTTGGTTACCCAAATATCCACGCCTCCCTGTCCACCTTTTCGGTCTGAAGCGAAATATAGCGTGTAGTCATCTGAAGCAAGAAATGGAGTGGTTTCAGTATTCTTGGTATTAATATCTTCTCCAAGGCTTTCGGGTTTTGTCCAGTTTCCGTCTTTCTCTAAAAAACTGACGTATAGGTCGTCATTGACACCGTTTTTCTTCTCTGAGAATGAGAAGACCAGTGTTTTACCATTATTTGAAAGAAAAGCGGATAGAAACTGGCCTTTGGCCATGGTGTTCAATTTCGGGATGTCCAGTTTTTCAGGCTGAGTCCAGCCCGTACGGGTTTTAGTGCATTTTGAGATTCCTACCTCATCCCGGGATTTACGGCCGTTATGATAAACCCCTCTTATGAGTACCGTATTGCCATCAGGAGTGATGCTGAACAGGTCGTTAAATCTATCTTTATTAATGGTATTTGGCATTTTACGAGCTACCGACCACCGGCCATCTGATCGAAATTGAGAGTACCAGACGTCTATGCTCCCATCTTTACCGAAGTTATTTGAAGGGTGGCTTTCTCTTACGAAATACAAGATTTCACCATCGGGTGAAATTATCGGGTGCATTTCATGATATTCGGTGTTAATAGCGGAGCTTATCTGTTGTCTTTCCTGTGCCTGAAGGGCAAAAACAGAGCAGAAAAGAAGAACTGTAATTTTTCTCAAGGTGAATTTCATACGAAACTGAAACGAAAATTTAGACGCTGAAAGTATCTCTTTCAATATTTAAGCCAATTCACAAAATAATGGGAATCTTCGAGAAGCTCAGAGTCCTTTTGTAATTTTCGCCTGTTATGCTTCACCCATAGGGCCGCCAAAATTCATTGGGAAAGGCGTAGGCTCAGAATTTTCTCTGATATCGCCAAAGTTGTTTTCGTATTTTGAGATATTATCTTCTAAAGCCTGAAGTAGTCTTTTGGCATGCTCAGGTGTCAGGATTACTCTTGATTTAACTTTTGCCTTGGGTACACCCGGCATAAGTCTTATGAAGTCAAGAACAAATTCAGAATTGCTGTGAGCAATCATAGCAAGATTAGCGTAAACGCCCTCTGCTACTTCTTCTGAAAGTTCAATGTTGATTTGTTTATCGTCTATTTCAGCAGTTTTCTTTGCCATAATGGTCAGTACTTTAGTCTTGAGTTTAAACAAAATTAGGAAATGTTTTGGCTTAGGTTTGGCTGCTTTAAAGAATCTTATTCTAAGGTGTTATAGCCATTTTGTGGGCTTAAATCATAATCATTTGATTAAGTGCAGGTATAAGCATAAAATTTTGTAAAAAATTAATTACTTTTGCACCCCGAAAATCAATTGGTGACGTAAGCGTTTTTTTATGTCTCAAAGGTGTTGGTTTTCAAGGCCTTATTTAAGTCAAAAAAGTTTAAACAAATTAATAAATGGCTCGCGATTTAAAATTTACAAGAAACATTGGGATTGCCGCTCACATTGATGCCGGTAAAACCACCACTACAGAACGTATCCTCTATTATGGTGGTGTTAGCCACAAAATTGGAGAGGTACACGATGGTGCTGCTACCATGGACTGGATGGAGCAGGAGCAGGAGAGAGGTATCACTATTACTTCAGCTGCTACTACTCTGAAATGGAATTACAAGAACGATGAGTACCATATGAATATCATTGATACTCCTGGTCACGTGGATTTCACAGTGGAAGTAAACAGATCACTTCGTGTATTGGATGGTCTTGTTTTCTTGTTTTCTGCCGTAGATGGCGTGGAGCCTCAGTCTGAAACAAACTGGAGACTTGCAAACAATTATAACGTTGCCCGTCTTGGTTTTGTAAATAAGATGGACCGTCAGGGTGCTGACTTCCTGAATGTATGTAAGCAGGTGAAAGAGATGCTGGGCTCTAACGCAGTACCTCTTCAGTTGCCGATCGGTTCTGAAGATTCTTTCAAAGGAGTTGTTGACCTTGTATATAACAAAGGTATTGTCTGGAACGAGGAAGATATGGGTATGACTTTTACCGAAGTGCCTATTCCTGATGATATGGCTGATGAGGTAATGCAGTGGAGAGAGCAGCTTCTTGAGTCTGTGGCTTCTGTGGATGAATCGTTGATGGAGAAATTCTTCGAAGATCCGGATTCTATCTCTCCTGAAGAGATTATCGCGGCACTTCGTGTGGCTACTATTAACCTTGAGATTGTACCAATGCTTTGTGGTTCTGCCTTTAAGAACAAAGGTGTTCAGACAATGCTTGACTACGTAATGGAGCTTCTTCCTTCGCCACTTGACAGAAAGGCGATCAAAGGTACTGATCCTAACACAGGTGATCCTATTTTCAGAGAAGCAGACCCATCTCAGCCATTCTCTGCTTTGGCTTTTAAAATCGCAACTGACCCATTCGTAGGTCGTCTTTGCTTTATCCGTTCTTACTCAGGTATGTTGCCTTCTGGTTCATACGTATTGAATAACCGTTCTGGTAATAAAGAGCGTATCTCTCGTATTTTCCAGATGCACGCGAATAAGCAAAATCAGATTGACGCCCTTCATGCAGGTGATATCGGAGCCGTAGTTGGTTTTAAAGATATTAAAACCGGTGATACACTTTCTGACGAGAAGAACCCTATCGTTCTTGAATCAATGATTTTCCCTGATCCGGTAATTGGTTATGCTATTGAGCCTAAGAAAACAGCTGATCAGGATAAATTTGGTAACGCTATCGCAAAACTTATCGAGGAAGATCCGACCCTTCAGGTTGAATCTAACGAAGAAACTGGCCAAACCATCATCAGAGGTATGGGTGAGCTTCACCTTGATATCATCATTGACCGTATGCGTCGTGAGTTTAAGGTAGAGGTTAACCAAGGTGCTCCTCAGGTGGCTTACAAAGAGGCTCTTACTAAAGTGTTCTCTGGCCGTGAGGTTTATAAGAAGCAGTCTGGTGGTCGTGGTAAGTTTGCTGATATCGTTTTTGAAATCGGGCCACGTGATGAGCCTGAAGAAGGCAAAGAGCCAGAAACTGGTCTTCAGTTTGAAAACAAAATTGTGGGTGGTGCTATTCCTCGTGAATTCATCCCTTCAGTAGAAAAAGGTTTCAGAGAAGCAATGAAAACTGGTCCTTTGGCTGGTTATCCTGTAGACTCAATGAAAGTGAGCTTGAACCACGGTTCATTCCATGATGTCGATTCAGATTCATTCTCTTTTGAAATGGCGGCTCGTATGGCCTTCCGTAATGCTGGAAAAGAAGCTGGTGCAAGATTGATGGAGCCTATCATGGCTGTTGAGATTCTTACTCCTGATGAGTACACCGGTCCTATCACGGGTGATCTTAACCGTAGAAGAGGTTTGATGAAAGGTATGGATACCAAAGCTGGTTCTCAGGTAATTAAGGCTGATGTGCCTCTTTCTGAGCTATTCGGTTATGTAACCGACCTTAGAACAATTTCTTCTGGTAGAGCTACGGCTAACCTTACCTTCTCTCACTATGATTTTGTTCCTCAAAACTTAGCTGATGCGGTAATTAAGAAAGAAGCTTAATTATAAGTAGATATATAGGGAGAGCGGCTTCGAAAGAGGCCGCTCTTTTTGTTTTACCGGGTACGGTGTGCTAATAAAACGGGTGGTTCGCCATTAAAAGGGTTTCCCATACCACCGATCGATTTTGCTCCAAAAGTAGAGGCCCGCATTACGCTTCTGGGACCAAACTTATCTCTGATTTTATCCATGCCAATGTACAGGTGGGCTGTCTTTTCAATATCCTCAAAAATGCTTAGCTGATAACTACCATTAATAATCTCACTAAACTTTACCCCCACCAGACGAACCAGAAGACGTTTATTGTATAAACTCTCAAAAAGTTCAAGGACTTTCGGAATCATGATGTGATCTGCTGAAGAGTAGGCAATTCTTACTTGCTTTGAGTACGTATTAAAATCTGAATACCTGATTTTGACGCTGATACAGCCCGCAATTTTACCGGCTGACCGCAGTTGATAACTCAGTTGCTCGGCCATGGCCTCAATAGTGGTTTTCAGTTGGTTCACATCTGTGGTATCTTTTCCGAAAGTACGTTCATTGGAAATGGATTTACGCTCGTGAAACTCAATCACGGGGCTGTTATCAATGGCATTAGCTTTCTCCCAAAGTGTTTGTCCGTTTTTACCCAGTACTGAGCTCATCATTTCCATGGGCAGTTCCTGTACATTTCTTACCCATTTAATGCCCAGGTTACATAAAGTATGATAGGTTCGCTCGCCTACCATCGGGATTCGCTTTACGGCCAAAGGAGCCAGAAAAGGCTTTTCTGTACCCAGTTCCACGTTAATCTCATTATCTGGTTTGGCTTTTCCGGTTGCTATCTTAGAAACTGTTTTATTGATTGAAAGTCCTAAAGAAATAGGTAAGCCCGTTTCTTTTTTTACAGCCTGCCGTATCTCTGAGGCATATTTATAGCAGCCAAAGTGCCTGTCCATACCGGTGAGGTCTGCATAAAACTCATCGACACTAGCTTTTTCCAGAATGGGTACACGCTCTTTGATGATTTCTGTAACTACTCTGGATTCGTCAGCATATGCTCCGGCGTTTCCTTTGATGACGATAGCCTCAGGGCAAAGCATTCGGGCCATTTTCATTGACATGCCCGAGAAAATATTAAATCGCCGGGCCTCATAGCTGGCAGCAGATACCACACCGCGGTTTCCAGTGCCCCCAACCAGCACGGGTCTGTTCATTAAAATGCTGTTTTTTTTCCGTTCCACCGATATAAAAAAGGTGTCCAGATCCATGTGAAGAATCGTCCTGCTCATTGGTCATTTGATAGTATAGTTCTCTGCCCCAAAAGGCCTGCTCAGGCTTTCGGAGTTTTTCATCAAAGGTAGTTGAGAGACAAGGTCGGCTACAATATTTAGTGTTTATTGCTAATTATTTTAACAGAAAAAAGGAGCCCCATAAAATGAGACCCCTTTCAAGTACTAACTATGTTATTTTTTGAGGTGTTTTACACCTTATTGACTAATCTGTTTTCTTCGGGAATATCATCTATGTCACCGATCTCTATGCCGTACCGCATATAAGCCGGTGTGTTTTCAATATTCTCTTTCACACTGTCATCTTTCGCAAAGGTAACAGCAGTTTCACGGAGTTTTTCTTCAGCCTCAAAAAGACCAAACTGGTTTTCTTCGTAAGGTTTTGGCTTTTTCTTTTTGGCCGTGGCAGAATTTGGACTAGCTATCCCCGGCATATTAAATGAGGCAAAAGGGCTGTCTTCCTGAGTCTCAAACTCGTTTTCAGGAGTTGTTTCTTTCTTCGTTTTTTGATTTTCAGCACCAAAATCGGTGATACCTGCAGCCACAATGGTCACTCTGATTTTATCCTCAAGAGACGTATCAATAGAATAACCATGCTTTACAATTTTTGCTTTGGTTTTGATCTGACTCTCAATAAATTTCATGATCATCGCCTGATCACTCATCTTGATCTTATACTCCGGCTTTTCATTGGAGTATGAAATAGACACCAATAAACGCTTAGAGCCTTTAATACTGTTGCTATGCAATAAAGGTGATTTAAGAGCCTCTTCCACCGCAATTTTAGCTCTGTCAACACCAGAGGCTTCGGCTGAGCCCATCACGGCTTGTCCGGCATTTTTCAATACCGTTTTTACATCGGCGTAATCCAGATTGATAATACCTGGTCGGGTGATCAGTTCAGCAATGCTTTTGACGCCGTTGGCAAGAATCCCGTCGGCCCTTTCAAAAGCCTCCTGAATATCCATATCATGGAAAAGGTTTTCAAGGCGGTCATTTTTTACGATCAGAACGGTATCGCAGTATTCCTTCATCCGCTCTATACCTTCCATGGCCTGTTCAATTTTCTCAGAACCTTCCCAACTGAATGGGTCAGTGACTACGCCTACTGTCAGCATGTCCTTTTCCTTTGCTATCCTGGCAATAACAGGAGCGGCACCGGTTCCTGTACCACCGCCCATACCTGCGGTAATAAAGACCATTTCGGTCGGTGGTTGAAAAAGTTTATGAATTGCGTCTTCGCTTTCCAGAGCGGCTTCTTCGCCCACTTTTGGGATGGCACCAGCCCCAAGGCCCTTGGTAAGTTCAGCTCCAAGCTGGAGACGTGACATGCCAAGTGGCAAATCTTTAAGTACCTGAAGGTCTGTATTAGCGGCAACAATATCTACGTCAGCAATACCCATTTTGTGAAGTGTCTTAACGGCATTACCGCCGGCACCTCCAACACCTATCACCTTGATGATATTCGGCATTTCTGAGTCGAAATCGAGTTCATAATCCTGATCGTATAACATAGTCTTAAGGTTTAATTAGAAAAGCACTTATCTTAAAATTATTCGCCGTAGGCTCTTTTCAGTTCAGGGTCATCGAAAATATCGCGAAGTTTATTTACCAGGGGTAAACTTGAAAAAAAACCGAGAGACATCCTTCTTTTCACCGGTGCCGTCTGACCAAGTGGCATTCGCTCATCAGCGGGTTTAATTGATGCCAGCATGGTACCAATGGCTGTTGTATATTTCGGGTGAGCCAGCTCCAGTTTAGTATTGATGTCAATATTGACGGTTCCGTCTGCAATTCTTATCGCCAGTGGCGAAAAGGTCTTCTGGAAAGTCATTTTTGTCAATCCCAGTCGGGCAATCCCACCGGCCAGCATAATACCATTTGCTAGCAAACGTGCGTAGCCACTTTCAATAACGTCAGAGGCAATAAGTGCCGCAATTTCTTTGAGACGGCTTTCAATAACTATGGCCACAGCTTTCTGCAAAAACTGCCGTGTAGGCAAGCCGTTTTTGCCTTCAATTTCCAGCACCTCGTTGATCTCAATATCTTTACTTCTTTTCTCGCCGGAGGCTCTCATCAATCGCTCGGCCTGGGCTTCAGTGACGTTAAAGGCCTGTGAAATATCCTTAATAATGGCTTCAGAACCAATGCCGATAACACGGCTATATCGTAGCCCGAAATCTTTATAAATTGTAATTTCGGTGAGTTGTGAACCAATGTTTACCAGTAAGATACCCGCCTGTTTATCCTCGATTGTAATAGACGAAAGGGCATCTGCCACCCCATTATATACCAGTTGGTCTATGTGAACATTAAGGGTTTCTTTACTGCCTTCCACCATTTCATAGCTAACAGCATCAAAAGTCTGCATATGCTCTTCAACTTTACCTTTATCTACGTTGATGGCATTGAAAATACAGGTGAGTTTATTTCCGGTAGCTCCTTTAGGATACTTTCCAACTTTACTTTCATCAATGAAGAAATCTGTAGGCATGACGTGGAGAGTCTCTTTTGAGTTATCTCTTTTAAGTTGCTTTTTCAGATTTTGAGAAAGCTCATCCAGTTCATAATTTTTGACAACAAATTTATTTCCGTCGTTTGTCAGGTCCTGCTTAATACTCTTCAGGCTTATCTTTTCGCTTGAGAAGTTGGTGTTGGTCAGTACAATCTCCAGATTGGTTTTCTGCGACAACTCCTGTAGCACTCTTTCAATGGCATCGGTTACGTTGCCTTTGTTCTTAGCAGCACCTTTTGACATAGCTTCATAATCGGCATCGTACACCGTTTCGGCATAGTCAAGTATGGTAATCTTACCACCCGGATCAAGTTTGCCGGCTACTGCACATACTTTTGAGTTGCCAATATCAAGGCCGACGGAGTAGGTTGGTTCTTTGTTGTCTTTCATTTTTTTACGGATTTATCAGGATTCACACGTTTTATTTATTCGCAGACCACCTGGTTTTTATACTGCACTTTTACGGTGGAGAATTTATCCCAACCTTTTACAGGCATAATTTGCTGGTAGTATACTTTTAGTTTATTGAGTTTTGCTTCTATGTCGGTGGCAGAGCCAAATTCGATGATATGATCTCCCAGAACCGGTACAAATCTGATTTGCCCTTTACGGTCAATATCCATTTGAGCCATCTGAGCATTCCAGAAGTCATCGTTTTTGATAGTATGTACCAACTTCATAAGGTGTTCGTCTTCTGCACTAAGATTTGGTGCCGAATTGAAAAAACTACCCGTTAGTAGCAGTACACGCTCTGTATGTAGTTTTGAAAGAGGAAAATACCTGCCTTCTTTATCAATATACTGGTCTTTGCCATTTCCAGCAATCACCCTCGCATACGGAATAAATGGTTTGATTTTGATGTGGATATTACCCTGTAAATCACCAAAGGCTTCGCAATGTTCTACCTGCTTTATCTCGCTAACCCGTTTCTCCAAAGCGGCCAAATTTATATCGGCCAAAAGCATTCCTTTTAGTGGTTCGTTACCATTTTTGGTTACATATTTTTCAATATCCTCTTCCGAGATATAATATTGATCATTGTTATCAATGAGCTCAATTTCAATATTTTTACAACGCTTGACCCTTGCCTTATCATCTACAAAAGCGATAAGTGAAATCACCACGGCCAGACCTAGAAATGCCAGACCGTATTCTTTGATTTTGTTTGCTTTCAGATTTTTCATTGTTACAGGTCGTTAAGAAAGTTATTGGGTTCACCCATTGTCTTGAAGTGGTCAGCAGTTTTGGGGTCAAGATCAGTTTTGCAGAGTTCTTTCAGTTTTTTGGTATCGGTATTCCACTGAGTGCCGTCCCAGTATTCGAGGGCCTTGTGATCTCTGATTTTGTAAAGAGCTGCTGGTTTATAGGCTGTGCCCAGATAAACGTACTTCAACCCCTGACTCTTTGACCAATCAATAGCCTTCCACATCATGTATTTACCCAGCGAATGGGTTTTCATGTATTCGGTATCAAAAAAAGCAAACCAGTAGTGCAGCATGTCAGACCCAACGGCTGCGAGAATGTAACCCATCGTTTTCTCCTGATTGTAAAACTTCAGGATGTGAGTTCCAATACTGCTGGCCAGGATGTAATTCCAACGCTCCACACTCATATTTTCAGACCCAATTCGCTCTGCGATATAGCTTTCGCAAAAAGATTTGAAGTCGGGATCGTTTAGGTCAAAATCACTTTTCTCAATTACCTCCAGCTTTACATTTAGTGGTTCTATCTGTCTGCAAACTCTACGGTTTTCGGAGCTGTCGGTAAAGTTATCCAGATCCACTCTAAGGCTTCTGGCCAGGTAGAAAACTTCGCTTTCTAAACCCAGATTTCCCGTATAGGGCAAAAAGCCCTTGTCATAGATTGGTGACAGGTCTTCTCTACCCTCACGCTTCGCGTAAATGGCATACGAAAAGGTGTAGCTGCTGTAATCGACGGTATTTTCTGAGAAAAATATTTTCATTTCCCTATGATGTTTCTTACCTCTTTGACGATGTCCTGAGCCGCATTTGGCTTGGCAAACGCTTTTATATTTTGCTTTAAAGTTTTCTGTAATTGAGGGTTTTCAGCCAATTCAAGACACTGATCTATCAACTCATTATTTACCTCACTATCCTTTACCATGAGTGCAGCTTCTTTATTGACCAGGCTCAAAGCATTTTTTGTTTGATGATCCTCAGCTGCCGCCGGGAAAGGCACCAGAATAGCGGGTTTACCCGTGAGGCAAAGCTCAGATACTGACAAAGCTCCTGCTCTAGAGATCACTAAATCTGCCGCGGCGTAAGCTTTATCCATTTCATACACAAAATCAGAAATGTAGGTATCAGTGTATCCTGCTTCTTCAGCTGCTGCCTTTGCTTTTGGCAAGAAGCGTTTACCCGTTTGCCAGATTAGCTGAAGTCCATGGTTTTTGAGTTTGTCCAAACCTTTGGCTACACCCTTATTGATACTCAATGCCCCCTGGCTACCTCCAATAACCAAAATGGTTTTCTTATCTCTTGATAAACCAAAATGAGACAGGGCGGTCTCCTGATTTTCGTCAAGCTCAATAATGTCTTTCCTCACCGGATTACCGGTAAAAACGACTTTTTCCTCAGGAAAAAACCTTCCCATTTCAGGATATGCTACGCATATTTTTGAGGCTTTCCTTGCCAGATATTTATTGGTGATACCAGCGTAAGAGTTTTGCTCCTGCAGCAACGACTTTACCCCCAGCATATTGGCCATCAGTAATGTGGGTCCGCTGGCGTAACCACCTACACCTATAGCGATATCGGGCTTAAACTCTTTTACTGTTTTACGAGCCATTCCCAGACTTTTAAGAAGTTTGAGAGGAAAACCAATATTCGCAAGCATGTTTGAGCGGTTAATTCCGGCAATCGGGAGCCCAACAATTTCGTATCCTGCTTTTGGTACCTTCTCCATCTCCATTTTTCCTTGTGCACCCACAAAAAGAATATTGGCCTCAGGCAGCTGAGCTTTTATCTCATTTGCTATGGCTACAGCAGGATAAATATGCCCTCCTGTGCCACCTCCACTGATAATTACGTTTACCGGCTTACTCATCGTGCCTTATTGGACAGGGTTTCGAACTGTTGATTTTTTGATACTGAAAGCACAATACCGATAGCAATGAATGTGAACAAAATTGAAGTTCCACCTTTACTGATCAGTGGTAATGTTTGGCCGGTTACCGGACCAAGTCCTACATTGATGAACATATGGGCCAGTGCTTGAAAAACAATGCTGAGAGTAAGACCAATACTCAATAAACCACCAAAAGCCTGTGTAGTATTCGCAATATTCTTAAGCCCCCGGGCAAGCAGCCAAAGGTAAAGAAGCATAATAGCGACTCCACCGACTAAACCATACTCTTCAATGATGATAGCATAAATAAAATCAGAATAAGCCTCAGCCATTCGGTGCTTGATAGCACTTTTCCCCGGCCCTACGCCAAAAATACCACCGCGAGCTACCGCAGCGATGGCCTGATCTTGCTGCATACTTACACTACCGATTTTTCCGCCGATGAGGTCATTTCCGTCGAGATCTTTACCGATGAAAGATTCAGTGCGGTTGATGATAGTCTCTGTTCTACCGAAATTCTTATTGAAGACAATTTTAGTAAACAAACCTGCACTGAAAGCCAACACGAGACCTAATAGGACAGAACCCGTCAGTCGAAGTATGTATTTGCGAGGCACCCGCCCGATAATCATAATCATAAAGCAGGTAAGTCCCAGAATTACCGAAGTTGAGAAGCTGGATATCGCCAATAAAAAGCAGATAATACCACACCAGATAATGATAGGCCAAAGATGTTTAAACTTATCCATGGTATTTTGCTTTTTGGCCAACATAGCTGCCAGATTGGTAATCAAAACCAATCTGACCATATCTGAGGTCTGAAATGTAAAACCTAAAAGTGAAATCCAACGCTTGGCTCCTCCTACTTCGTAACCCATCAAGAGGGTGTAAAGAAGTAGTAGTGGTGACACCCAAAGAAGAACTTTGGCCACCGGGGCTATATTCAGAAAATTGAAACGATGAATGACGTAAGTAAGAAACAGTCCGGCCAGCACAAAAAATGCATGACGAAACATGATCATTTCGGATGTTCCTGAGCTTCTGTAAGCTAATGCTGAGATAGAGCTGTATACTGCCGCAATACCGAAGAAAGAAAGGAGAAATGTAATCAACCAAATCTGAGGGTCGCCCTGCAGATGGTCTTTGAGTTTAAAACCAGTCATCACACGTATTGTTATTAGGAAGCAATTGATGCTAAGCTACTTACTTATTGGTAAATATTTTAGCATATCCAAAAATACATGATCTAAGCCGGCTTCAAAACATATTTTTAAGAAAATTAGAAAGCGGTATATAAAAACAGGGAGATTCGTCAAGAACCTCCCTGTTTGAGTTGTATACGTAAGTATGAGCTGCTATTTCTTCAAAGCGTCTCTGATTTCAGTCAATAAATCAATCTCAGTCGGTCCTTTTGGAGCTTCTTCAACCACAGGCTCCGGCTTTTTGGTTTTATTATATGCCTTCACAATTGCAAATAGCACTAAGCCAACAGTAATCAAATTAATGATGGCATTAATCCATGCACCATACCGTATAGCATTTTCAGGTTTTTCAACAGTTCCGTCAGCTGCTACTACAGCCGGATCAAGCACAACTTTGAGGTCTGCGAAGTCCAAACCACCTGCAAAATGTCCCACAATCGGCATGGCAATGTCTGAAACAAATCCGTTAACAACCAGGCCAACAGCCCCAGCAAGAATAACCGCTACGGCAAGGTCTATGACATTGCCGGTCATAATGAACGCTTTAAATTCTTTAAACATAATATTGATAATTAAGGGTTTGAAAAAAAGGTTTTATAAAGCTAATGAGAAGCCGGCTGAAAGCCCCTGACTTATCTGGAATTTCTCGACCTGATCTGCGTCGTAAATTCCAATTAGTGAAAAGTTTACATTAAAATACTTCCCGATTTTCGAAGTGGCAATCAGGTTAATGTTATGATCAATAGGCTTGGTTTCAGGAGCATAAGCCAGGAACCCCTGATATCTCCATTTCAGGTTGAGGCTCTCTGTTAGGTTTTTATCAAAAGCCGCTACGGCTTGAAGACCCATTTCATTTAGCAGACTTTTTCCACGTTCCACACCATAAGAGCGGTCAATCCCTTCAACATCTTTGAATGTATTTTCAAAAACGGTTTCATTACCCACAAATGTCTGACGAATGGTAGCACCACCGAGCTGTACGACAAAATAGTCAATAGGCTTATACTCAACACCTACACCTTCTGAAAGAAATGCGGGAGCAAAGAGATTTGAAATCATATTACCACGGTCACCATTATTCTCAAAGTTATAACCTGCAGAGAATTGTGTGAGCAGATTAACACCGGCAAACCAATTAAGTTTAGGAGTAATTGAACTCGCATACTTTGATTCGGCAAAAAGGCGGTCAACACTCTTACGAAGATCAAGGCCTTTATTTCTTAAGAAACCGTACTGAAATTGGATATCGTTTGTCCAGACTCCCTTGCCTTTGTGCTTAACAGCAAGGTTGTTAAAGAGGAAGCCAAGAGCAAAATTATTTACGCCGCCACCTTGCCATGGGTCATTAAATGATGCTTGTGAAAAATTAACGGCCAGCTGTGTGTTTCTATCCCACCAGCCCACACGAAGGGAATCTTCGCGATTTTGAAGTACGACTTCCTGGGCGGAGACTTGATATGCCATCAGGCTGATAAAGAGAAAGGAAAACAAACGTTTCATAAATAAAAATTATCGGTTTTATGATTTGTGAATGATGATTTTTTCAGATTGTAATACTCTTAACGGAAACACGGTTTCGGTCTCATCACTTTTGAGAGTAATTGAGGTATTATCAACTTTTATAACTTCACCTTTTACCTCTTTAATTTCAAGAATTTGCCCCTCATTATAACGGTTTTTTGAATAAAAGGAGCTAATGATATTCAGTAGGATTTCTTTCGAGGCAAAGCCATAACCAATAGAGAAAGAGAGAATTATACCTGCAATAAGAATATTGAAACTACTTTCAAGCAAAGTAGTATTAATGCCGGCCTGACCCAATGCTGCAATGATCACAATAATGATCAGGAAAAAGAAAACGGCCATTCCTATCAACTTCCCGGAAGCGATATTGAAAGACTCACAAAGGCCTACAACAAACGACTTTACCGCATCAGCCAAAAGAAGACCAGCAAGTATCATAATGGCCGCAGAAATAACCTTAGGGATAAATTCTACCACCATAGCAAACATGTTAGAAATGGCCGGAACCCCCAGTGTATCTGCTGCTGTAATCAGGAAAAACAGGAAGATAAAGAAGTAGACGATTTTTGAGACGATCTTGCTGAGCTTGATATCAAGGTCAAACTTTTTAATGGCATCAATCTCATTGATTTTCTCACCAAGTTTATCTATTCCTAGTTTTGAGAAGATATTCTTGAGAACTGTACTCGCAATTTTGGCCGTGAGCCAGCCTACCAGAATTACGACTAATGCTCCGATAAAATTTGATGTAAACTCACTGAAATTTGTAATGAGGTTATCAAAAGTTCTGATTAAAATGTCTTTCAGGTTAGGTAGCTTATTCATTTGGAGTCAGGGGTTTACTTGGTTGTAGTTCTTCCAATAGTTTCATGCCTATGCGGAAAGGCTCTCCCATAAACATATTGGCCATGACCATGGTGTCTCTAATGATGTCAATTTCAGAAACCAATTGTTTTTTTACCCGATCTGATCGTTCAAAACGGTCATTGGGGTTTAAATCGAAAACATTGTCTTTTTCCATTATTTTCTAAATAAAAGTAATATTTTGAGTACAAAGAGACTGATAAGAATGACGTGCTCCAGATACAGTTTCTTCATTTTTTCTTTCGTTCTGAGTAACCTCATTTTGGTGGCACTTTCAGAGATTTGAAATGTTTGAGCAATCTCTTTAATGCTGAACTCATCCTGATATTTCATCAAAAGCATGGCTTTTTCATCAGGAGATATTTCTTCGAGGCTTTTCTGTAAGCCTTCTTTTTTCATACTCAGGAGCTCGTGATCTACGTTCTCTTCTACAAACTCCATAGGCTCCTCGAGGCTATCCTCCTGTAACCTCTTTTGTTTTCTCAACATATCCATACAGTAGTTATATGTTATGGAGTACAGCCAGGTAGAGAATCTTGCACTTTCTTTGAAGGTGCCTATTTTGGTAATCACCTTTAGGAAGATATCATGTGTAAAATCTTCGGCTTTAGCCTGATCTTTTACAAAGGATAAGCACTTGCGGTACACTTTTTCTGAGTACCGCTCATATAACTCTTCAAAATAGAGGTTTTTCTGTGAGGAAACGTATAGCCTCACAAGTTCTTCATCCTTCAAAGTTCCGGGTTCCTGGTTGTTCATTTAAGACAGGATTATGCATAAAAAGTAACACCACAGTTGAAAAAATATGGTATTTTTTTGGGGTAAAGATCAGAAAAAATATTTCCTAAGAGACAATTGGCCCATAAAATCGGTGATTTGTGATTTTTAAAATGAGCGAGCAGGTGAGAAACTTAAATGTAGGGAAAGTTTTATCTTTACCCTTTAAGAACAAACCAACAAACATGACAGCAAAAGAATTTTTAGAAACTGTGCCACCGAAGGTAAATCCCGAGGAAAATAAAGACTTAAACACCGCTCTTCACTTTGATTTGGAAGATGAGCAATACACTATTACTGTAAAAGAAGGCGTTGCAGAATTATCTGAGGGCCTGGTAGGGGAGTCAGAGGTTACGCTTAAAGCCAGCCCTGATAATTTTGTAAAGATTGCCTCAGGGGAAATGAACCCTATGACGGCCATGATGTTCGGGAAGCTAAAAGTATCTAACCCGGGAGCGATGATGAAGTACGCTAAACTACTGGGCTTTATGTAGTAGTCGTTGAGATCAAAGGGAGTCTACATCTTAATGGTTTTAAGGCTCTCTTTGGTTTTGATTTTTTCCTGAAGTTTTAATATTCCACCAATTAGGGCCTCAGGTCTTGGAGGGCAGCCCGGCACATACACATCTACGGGAATAACCCTGTCAACACCTTTCACCACATGGTAGCCATGCTCCCAGTAGGGCCCGCCACAGTTTGAGCAGCTACCCATTGAGATTACATATTTAGGATCTGCCATTTGCTCGTAAAGACGTTTGATACGATCTGCCATTTTGAAAGTTACCGTACCGGAAATAATCATCAGGTCAGCCTGCCTGGGAGAGTTTCTTGGGAATATTCCAAAACGTTCAAGGTCATAATTTGAGGCCATAGAAGCCATCATTTCTATAGCACAACAGGCCAACCCAAAGCCGAGAGGCCACAGTGAGTTTGCACGGGCCCAATTAGCCAGCTCATCAAGGTTAGTTAGAATAACCTCGCCCCCGCCGTCTTTGATATGTTCGCTTTTTTCCAGAGACTCGAAACTCATGAGTACTTCTTATTAATCTTATCGTAGGCCTCCAGAGGCACTTCAGCCTTAAAGTTACTTTCTATCTGTTCAGATTTTATCCAGTCAAGATGCCCCTCTCTCCACGCGTAAACAAGCCCTAGAGCCAAAATGCCAATAAAAACGAACATTTCTGTAATGGCGTACCAGGCCCAATTTCCATTCGTCTCTTCAATTAGATCGGCGTTGCCAAAAACCGTTCCCCAAGGAAAAAGAAAGACCAGCTCCACCTCAAAAAGAAGGAAAATGAGAGCAATGATGTAGAACCGGATATTAAAACTAATAACGGCGTCGCCAGCTGCCTCTTCACCGGACTCGTATGTACTATCTTTTTCAGGATTAGGCTTTGTGGGGCGTAAGAGCTTGGCAATCATCAGAATGACAGTAAGCATCAGAAAGCCTCCGAGCACGAAGAGAAATATGAAAAAGAAATTTCTGGCCATGAGATACAAACCTACGACAGTGTTTTCAAAAAACTGCACTTATGTCTCCTTGTTTTGCGACTGATTCCAATATCTTCGTTCTTCAGTGAGTTAGTTTAAGTGTGAGATTTCTCAATATCAAAGCATCTTTTTTGCTTTATCAGTCGTAATACTTTTTGATGTTTTTGAAGCCTTCAATTTTTCTTTTCTGTCTTTCTTTTTTGCTTTCTGAAGCTGCTTGGGCTCAGATCTCTGCAATTCCTGAACCTCAGGTTTGCTATGCTTCAGAAATTGATGTGAATTCGAGCATGATAAGTCGGTCGGGCAGAAATCTCAAAACTGAAGCAACAAGTGCCATTGAGGTAACATATACCGATTTCCCGGCTGTGGCGAAAACAGCATTTGAGGAGGCGGCTAAAATCTGGGAGTCAATTCTCATTTCAAGACAAACCATCAAAATCAATGCAACCTGGGAAAGCCTGCCCGGTACAACCTTGGCCTATTCAGGAGCTACCCGTATTTTCCGAAATTTTGATAATGTACCCTATTTTGATGTATGGTATGTCGTGTCTTTGGCAGAAGCGATTTCAGGGAAAGATTTAAACCCTGGAGAGTTTGATATCAATATCACCCTAAATAGTAATATTAACTGGTCATATGCCACCAACGGTACTTCTTTCAGCGGCAAATATGATCTTATGACCATCGCCCTCCATGAAATAGCTCATGGTTTAGGTTTCTCATCTTCAATGAAACTGATTAATAATGATAGCGAAGGCCAGTGGGGTCAAACGGGCTACCCATATATCTATGATGTTTTTGTTCAGGATAACTCGGCTCACCAACTGATTAACAAAACTAATTTTGTTAATCCTTCAGCATCTCTAAAAAATGCTATGGAAAGTGGAAGTCTGTTTTTCCAGATTTCCAATGAAAAATATGCCAACGATCTGCCTCAGGTGCATTCACCCAGTCCTTTTAAATCGGGTGGCAGTATCTCTCATCTTGATGAACAGAAATATCCTTCCGGCTCAATGCATTCACTGATGTCACCAACCGTGCGATCAGGTGAGGTGATTCATGATCCGGGAGAGCTTATCCTGAGCATGATGAACGAAATTGGCTGGCCGGTCAATAATCTTGCAAGCTTTACAGTCCTTTCTCAGGAAAAAGAAAGTCCGGTGCTAGTTTACCCTAATCCTATTGCTCAGAGAGTCTCTGTTGCTCTACCAACTGAAAGCCGGTCTTTTGAGACTACTTTTGAGTTTTTCTCTTCTGCAGGGCAACAGGTAAAAGCAATAATTGAGAATACAATTGAGGTTCCAACAACTGTTTTTGACCTCACCGATTTTAATTCCGGAATCTATTTTCTACGCATCAAAACTCCCAAAGGCTTTGTTACAAAGAGGCTGGTGAAGCTTTAGAGCTTTTGAAAATCATCAGGCCAATCATGGTGATCAGTCCATTGAGTAATAAATTCTCAAAGCCGAATTTATACGACGTATAGTTCTCAATCAGATAAACCAGAATGTAGGTCAAAACCGGAGCAGCAATGCAAATCCACGGTACGGCCTTATCCATCACACCTCTTTTAGTGAAAATGCCGTAAGCAAAAAGCCCCAGAAGTGGCCCGTAGGTATAGCTGGCTATTTTGTAAATGGCAGTGATGAGATCAGAGCTGTTGACTGCGTGAAAAAGGAGTATGACCACGAAGAAAACAAAAGAAAAGCCAAGGTGTGTTCTGTTTTTCAGTTTTAACCTTTCACTTTCTTTTTTCTTCTCTACATTCAGAAAGTCAATACAAAACGCTGTAGTTAGAGCCGTAAGAGCCGAGTCGGAACTGGCATAGGTAGCCGCTGTAATTCCAATCAAAAAAGTAACAGAAACAATAACTCCGCCTGTACCCAAATCAAAGTTGCCAAAATGTTTCAGAGCCATAAGCGGGTAGAAGTCATCTGTTTTGGTGGGTAGCTCAAAGCCGATTTGATCGGCATAAACATACATAAGGGCTCCCAGACCCAGGAAAAGGAGGTTGACAAACACGAGTACTACGGTAAACCAGAGCATGTTTTTTTGAGCTTCGCCAATATTTTTACAAGTCAGATTTTTCTGCATTAAATCCTGATCCATACCGGTCATGACGATGGCAATGAATGCTCCGCTGAAAAAGAGTTTAAAGAAGTTTTTGGCGTCAGCCCAGCCGCCTTCGAAGAAGAATGTTTGTGAATAGGCACTTTCAGAAATAGTATTCACCATCTCTTTCAGTCCCAGATTCATTTCTTTGCCAATCAGTAAAATGGTGAGAACAACAGCTGAAACCAAAAAGAAGGTTTGCAGCGTATCGGTGATAACAATGGTTTTTATACCACCTTTAAATGTGTATACATATATGAGACCTATGGTAATCAGCACCGAAAGCCAAAACGGGACTCCCAAAGGATCATAAATGGCGATTTGTAATACTTGAGCTGCAACATACAGACGAACTGCCGAGCCAAGCGTGCGGCTGAGCAAAAAGTAAGCAGAGGCCGTTTTATAAGACCACCAGCCAAACCTACTCTCAAAATACCCGTAAATAGAAATGAGATTCATGCGATAATACAGAGGCATGAGTACGGTGGCTATAAACAAATAACCGAGCGTGAAGCCCAGAACCATTTGAAAGTAGGAGAATGAACTATTTAGAACAGCCCCTGGTACCGAAATAAAGGTAACGCCTGAAATAGATGTGCCTATCATTCCAAAGGCTACCAGATACCACGGTACCTGCCTGTCAGCCGTAAAAAAGCTGTTGGTATCAGCTCCCTGAGAGGTTTTTATGGAAATTATAACAAGGACAAGAAAGTAAAGAATAAGGATAGTAATCGCTAATCCGGCTGACATAAGGTATCATAAATTTGTGCCAAAGATAATGATTTACCTGAACGGCTTTTTTTGGTATTTTTGCAAAATGAAAGAAGCATTGATGATGAACATACAAGAGAACCCCGAAATTGAAATTCAGGAAGTGATTGAGGAGGTAATTGAGAATGTAAAATTGTGGAGTTTGGTGGTATTTAATGATGATGTCAATACTTTTGATCATGTGATAGATACACTGGTGGATGTATGCGACCATGAACCGGCTCAGGCTGAGCAATGTGCCTGGATTATCCATTTGAAAGGAAAATGCGGTGTAAAAAATGGTGACTATGACGATCTGGTAGCCAAAAGAAATGAGATATGTCGCCGAGGCCTCTCTGCCGAGGTTATGATGAAATAGCTTAATATTCAAAGCCATTGAATTACCCTTCAAAATTAATAGAGGAAGCCGTCAATGAGATTTCGAAACTTCCGGGAATCGGGAAGAAATCGGCCCTAAGATTGGCTTTACACCTACTGAAATCTGACCAGAGTCAAACGGAATTTCTTACGCGTGCCCTGACAGACCTCAGAACTAAGACTCGCTATTGCAGGCAGTGTCATAATATCTCGGATGCTGAATTGTGCCAGATTTGCTCATCAGTCAACAGAGACGAAAGTCTTTTATGTGTGGTACAGGACACTCGTGATGTGCTAGCCATTGAAAACACAGCTCAATATCAGGGGCACTACCATATTCTTGGTGGGGTTATTTCGCCTATTGCAGGTATTGGGCCTACCGATTTGCATATTGAAAGTCTGGTTAGTCGTGTACGTCAAAACCCGGAAATCAAAGAGATTATACTTGCTTTGGCTCCGACAATGGAAGGCGATACTACAGCCTTTTATATTCAGAAAAAGCTGGCTGATTTTGAGGTGACCATCAGTACCATAGCCAGAGGCATTCCAATAGGCGGGGATCTTGAGTATACCGATGAAATCACCCTTGGCCGAAGCATTATGAGCCGGACTATAAGTCATACCAAGGGAAATTGATCAAATTGCTCTATGAATGCGTCCCGTTCCTGAAATCTCATCTTTCTCAAATGCATTGCTTTTGATGAAAGGAAACTCGTATTTTTGACTGAACTGAACCTTTTTTACAATGACTCAACAAACACTTCTGGATTCAATTCCCTCCGTAGACCTAGCCGAATTTACAAGTGGAGATCCGGCCCTCAAGCAAAAATTCGTCAATGAAATAGGTGCCGCTTTTACCAATATTGGTTTCGTGGCTGTAAAAAATCATGGACTAAGCGACGAATTGCGAGAGAAACTTTATGCCGCAGTACAAAAGTTCTTTTATCAGGATGACGAACTCAAAATCAAATATGAGTTCCCGGAATTAAGCGGTCAACGGGGCTACATTGGCAAAAACAAAGAAACGGCCAAGGGTTTTAAAAAGCCTGATTTGAAAGAGTTTTATCATGTGGGTCAGCTTAACCCGCGTGAAGGTATGCCTGAGAATATTTTCCCGGCGGAGGTTCCTGAGTTTGAGAAGTATACGAAAGAGACTTTTGAAACCTTTGAGAATACGGGTAAAACCTTACTTCAGGCGATTGCCTTGTATCTTGATTTGCCTGAGGATTATTTTGATGCCAAGGTTTATCAGGGAGACAGTATTCTTCGGGCATTGCATTATTTCCCTATTGAAAACCCCGAATTATTGGAAGAAGGGGCTGTAAGAGCTGCTGCTCATGGAGATATTAATCTCATTACACTTTTGATGGGGGCTTCAGCTGATGGGCTCCAGGTACTCCGTGCTGATGGCGAGTGGATTTCCGTAACTGCTTTGCCTGATCAAATTGTGATTAATGTGGGAGACATGCTTGACAGACTTACAAATCATAAATTAAAATCAACAATTCACAGAGTGGTAAATCCACCGGTTGGGAAAATGCGAACTTCACGCTTCAGTATTCCGTTCTTCATGCATCCCAGAGCCGAGATGGATCTTACCTGTTTGGAATCATGTGTGACGTCGGAGAATCCGAAAAAGTATGTGGATATGACTGCCGGCGAATTTTTAGACGAAAGATTGAAAGAATTAGGACTTAAAAAATAAACAAATCAAAACTATGCAAAAACTACTTATGGCCCTTTTAGCTGCCGCTTTTCTAACCTCTTGTAGCAGTTCATCAGAAAACAGTGACGAAACCGATATGGTCTCTGAAGCCACCGCCTATTCTTTTGATACAAATAATACAAAATTGACCTGGACAGCTTTCAAGACACCAGAGAAAGTAGGTGTGCCGGGTACTTTTGATGATATCAGCATCGATGGCAATTCGTTTGTTATCAATACTTATTCTGTAAACTCAGGAGTGCCAGACAGAGATATGAAAATCAAAGAGTTTTTCTTCGGAAACCTTAGTGATTCTTTGATTACAGGTTCTTACGGCACGGCTGTAGATGGTAAAATCCCGGTGACGTTAAAGATGAATGGCGTAGAAAAGACCTTTGATTTTGATTTGGCAGAAACAGATTCAACAACAGTGGTTTCCGGTACCATTGATATTATTTCAGACTTCAGCGGAAATGCTGCTTTGGAAGGTATTCACGAAGCATGTAAAGAGTTACATATGGGCAAAACATGGTCTGATGTTACTTTGAGCGTAGTTCAGTCAAAATAAATTGAGTGATAACTCATTTAAAAAAGGATTGGCCCCATAAAGGTCAATCCTTTTTTTTATTAGATTGTGAATTGATATTAACCCCTTTTCTTGAGAAAGACTCGTCAGATACGCTATTTCATCTTTTTGAGAGATGTGCTGGCCATAGCCGTAACAGGCTTTGGCGGCCCTAATGTGCATCTGACCATGTTTATCAAAAGATTTGTAATTCGCCATGGCTATCTTACGGAAGCCGAGTTAATGGAACTTCAGGCCCTTTGTCAGATTTTACCCGGGCCTACCTCCACTCAAACTCTCACGGCAATTGGTTTCAAACTCGGTGGTCCTCTACTCGCTTATCTTACACTCCTTGTCTGGATATTTCCGGCTACAGTAGTTATGGCGGTGGCCGCTTTAGCCGTTACCTATATTGACAGTGAGTATCTTTTGAAGATCACCTTCTTTATCAAACCCATGGGTATTGCCTTTATTTTTTATGCAGCCTATGTTATTGGCCGAAAGGTGATTCAGACAAAAACCAGCTGGGTTTTAATGGTAGCCGGTGCGGGCCTTGCTTTTTTATACCGTTCGCCATACATCACTCCTTTGGTAATTTTGATGGGAGGGGTAATTGCGGCCTTTAAATATGATAAGCAGGAAAAACTGGAAAAACATCCGCTCCACGTAGACTGGGGAAATTTTTTGCTTTGGGCCGGAGTTTTCGGGGCGGCCATTGCCATTGGTTCCATTACCCAAAATCTTCCGGTAAGACTTTTTGAGAATTTTTACAGAAACGGAAGCCTCGCTTTTGGCGGCGGGCATATCATGAAGCCTTTACTCTTCAATGAGTTCGTTGAATTTAAGAATTACCTTACCGCTGATGAGTTTCTTTCGGGTATTGCAATCTCTGAGTTGGTGCCCGGACCCACTTTTTCAATAGCCTCTTTTGTAGGATCACTATCTATGCGTGAGTGGGGGGTGAGTGGACAGTTTTTAGGGGCAGCTATTGCGGCCTTCGGAATATTTCTGCCTGGTATTCTGATGATTTTTTTTGTGGTTCGCTTCTGGAATCAGTTGAAGCAATACCGTGCCATCAGAGCTTCTCTGGAGGGCATTAACGCCTCAAGTACAGGGCTTACGATTGCAGCTGGTATTTCTCTTTTTGAACCAATGGCTGATAATATGATCTCGGTCTGGACCGCTTTCGTTACATTTATCATATTAATAACCACCAAGGTCCCGTCTTATGCCTTAATTCTTGGTGGACTTTTACTGGGAGTACTACTTAATCTATAAGCGATGCGAAAAAATCTTTTTTCAGGTACAAAATGGGAAGACCAAATGGGGTATTCCCGTGCAGTCAAAATTGGAAATACCATTGAGGTGAGCGGAACAGTTTCTGTAACCAATAGTGGCGAAATTGTGGGAGAAAATGATGCCTATCTGCAAACCCGATTTATTTTGATGAGAATTCAAAATGCTCTTGAGTCATTGGGAGCCAATATTGAAGACGTTATCAGAACCCGCGTCTATGTTAAAAACATGGCCGACTGGGAAAAGGTAGGAAAGGCCCATCAGGAGTTTTTTAGCGAGATAAAGCCGGCCAATTCTTTAATTGCAGTGGCCGGTATGATAGATGAGTCTTATCTTGTTGAAATTGAGGCTTCGGCCGTTGTCCTAAATTGAAATCAGGTCATTTTTAATGGCAAAAGCCACCAGGCTTGCGGTATTATGTACCCCTAACTTTTCCATGATGCGGGTTCGGTGACCATCCACTGTTCGTGGGCTTAGGCATACTTTATCGGCGATCTCTGCAGTAGTGAAACCTTCGCAAATAAGGCCCAAAACTTCCAATTCTCTCTCTGAAAGATCTGTTTTGTAATTGAAGAACTTACCTGACCGTTGCCGGGTTTTGATAGTTGCTTTATTGAGCATTACACGACTAACAAAATCGGTGAAGTAAATTCCCTTTTCGTATACCTTTTTAATTGCCTCTTCCAGCTCGTCAGGGTCGGTGTCTTTAAGTAAATAACCGTTTGCACCGATCTCGAGCAAATGAAGAATAAACTGGTCTTCATCATGCATTGAAAGGATGATGATTTTAGGGTCTTGCTGGCCGTCTTTCCGCAGTTTTTCAGTGACTTCAATACCATTGAGATCTGGCATGTCAACATCCAGCAATATCACGTCAATTTCTGTGGAAGATAATTTTGTAAGAAACTCTCTTCCGTCAGTAGCTTCCAAAACTACCTCCAAATCGTCAGACTGATTGAGGATTTGTACCAAACCTGCTCTGAAAAGGTTATGATCATCAACAACGGCTAATTTTATTTTATTCATGGCTGTATATTCTTAAATCGGAATCTCAATGTCTACTTGGGTGCCATTTCCTGAGGAAGAGGCAAACTGGCAGCTTCCGTTTATTACGTTAACTCTTGAGATGATATTGTCAAGGCCCAGGCCTGAGTTTATATCGTTTTTGGTTTCCTCATAGTTGAAACCTACTCCATCATCTTTATATTCTAATGTAATCAAATTTGATTTTTTATCGAGCTTAAAATCTATGTGATTTGCCTTCGCATGCTTTAGTGCATTATTCACCAGTTCTTGTACTACACGGTAAAGAGTTAGTTCTATTCCAGAATCGATTCTGTCTTTTGATTCCAAACCATTAATGCTCAGGTTAATACTGGTTTCAGAGGCATGATTCATTTTATCGGCAAATTCGTATAGTGCATCTACGAGGCCAAAGTTTTCCAGTGTCCTGGGTGTCAGATCTTTTGATAAACTCCTTACCTGGGCCAGTGCTTCGGTCACAAGCTCTTTTGTGCTTTCTGCCTGAGCCAAAACCTCAGGACTGTTTTTGAGGTTTCTGCCAAGAGACTGGATACTTAACTTAGTCGCGGATAGCAGTCCACCTATATCATCATGAAGGTCCTTAGAGATTTTTCTTCTCTCGGCCTCTTGTACTTCCAGAGAGTTTTTCAAAAGCTGACGCTGGGTTGCAGCTTCAATTTCCTGAAGCTCGGCCTGTTGTTTTAACTGTAGGTTGAATTGTTTTCGTTGGTAGAAAACAATGAACCCTATGAGAGCCACGGCCATCAAAAACAGCACCGCAGTAGCAATAAGTATAGAAATTGCGTCTGAGCTATTCATTGAACCGATATTTACTTACCCAAAAACCGATACCAATCATGATGGTGAAAATAATTTTAAGAACATCAATCAGGTTGCTGTAGAAAAAAAACACGTCGTCCGCCGCATTCGAATAAGATACTGTTATTTCTTCAAAAATAAAGATAAGTGTGGTTCCACACGCCATCAACATCATGCCGCTGACAATCCAAAAAGCCGGGTAGTGTAATATATTTTTTACCTTCAGATCGTTTAAAACCCGAAAATAGAAATAGAAACTAAGTCCGATATAGATAACCCTATGGATCACTTTTGTCCATGAAGAAAAAGTGTCAAACTTGAAATTGTAAATAGCTGTTACGGTGGAAAAGATCATACAAACTACAATCAACAAAACCGGCGGTCTTTCTTTGAGCCAGAGAAACGATAGAATGAGAATCCAACTGACCGCAATTTCCTGGATGTTAGCCCAGTAATAATTATTCTGTTTAAGAAGTGCCCCATGCCATAGCGGAATATCTAATAAGAGATAAACCAGACATACCAGCCAGATTATTTTGAGATACCGATAGAAATATTCCCATCTGAGAAGACCGATGACCAGAGGTAACAGAACACAGAAGCTCTCAAATGGGCTTAGTGGATAGCGGTGGATAAACTCAAAAAAACGATGGAGCACTTCTTAATTTTAACAGGTTTTAGGGCATCTGGGGCCATCAGCACCGTGGTCACTGGCGTCAGGCATATCTTTCAAACCTGAGGTATTTTCCACCAGATTTTTGCCGTAAGCGTCAGTTGGAACCAAAACCAGACTGGGATCTCCGTTTTCATCCATACCGTGGTAGATTCGGATACCCATCGCCCCTTTTTTGTTTAACATTTTTCTCAGGAACTCCTTCCCAAAAAACTGAGCTCTAATGGGCTCTTCCTTTCCTTGTTCTTTGGCGGTAAACAGGTATCTCTCCTGAAGGCGGGCTGCAGCAGCGGCAGTAACAAATGCTCCTTCATTGCCTTTAAAAACAATCTTGTCTTCCATAGGTGTTGGGTCTTAATGATTAATTTTTTAAAAAATGAAGTTAGGAAATCCTTCTCTGAATCAATAATAGTTTGATTCTTTACCTTTTCCAACGTGTTGAAAATCAGAATTTTAAATGTAGTTAAATGTTATTTTTACTTGTCAATGCCCGTAAAAATACCTAAAAGTCAAATGGCCTGAACAAGGTTTTTTAAAGGATAAATCTGTTTTCTTTTTGACAAAAAATGGTGGAAATTTGTACTTTCGTCTGATTGGCTATTAGTCACATAACGATCATTAGCAATGCAAAAGGTAAAATATCTGGTAGAAAGCCGCCTCTTTGGGGTGTGTTCTAAAATTGGAGAAAAGCTTAATTTTTCGGCCAGTAGTATCAGGCTATACTTTATTTACGCATCATTTTTTACCCTTGGCTCTCCCATCATTATTTACTTAGTTCTTGCTTTTTGGATGGAAATCAGAAAGCATCTTAGACGGCATCAGAATCCCACGGTTTGGGAGTTGTAAGATTAAACGCTTGAAAGCTCAAGGTTTATTATTCTACCTCCTCCTATTGTCGATTTCAGCCAAAGGGCAAATTGAACTCTCCGGTTTTCCGGCAGACTATCAGCTCATTGGAAGATCAGTTGAAACGGGTTTTGGTTCAATAACTTTTGAGGTATCTTTTACCGATGAATTTCAGTCTGTCAAGGCACTTTTATATAATGGACCGAATGTAGTATACGCAGAAACAAAAAATTACTCCGGTTCGGTTGACAGTCACACTTTTAATCTTCCCGTTCAGGCCGGTCTGCAGGAATACGACCTTAAAGTCTATGGCTTTAGAAGTAGCTTAGATTCTGTGTTGGTTAAAGAGTCCAAAGATTTGGTTTGTGGTGATGTTATTGTGATATACGGGCAGTCTAATTGTTTTGGTTACAGCTCTATTTATCGGGTTAATCCCGATCCGCGTATGCGAACAGCTCTGCTGGGTAATAACAATCAATCGCTTGTTTGGGATAAGGCAATCAACAGAAAGTACGACCTGGGTGAGTTCGGCATTTTAATGGGAGATTCATTGATCAAACAGCTTGGAGTTGCGGTCTGTGTTGTCAACAGGGGTGCCAGCGGACGGAACATTGATTATTTAAAACAACGAAACGAAAATAACCCTTTTGATACCGGGACATGGTATGGTCAGACTCTGGGACTTTTAGAAATGTCTGAGCTGCTAAATTTTACGACTGCCTTTATTTTTCGTCAGGGAGAAAGCGAGGCCATGACAAAATATCAGCCTGTTTTTGATTCTTATTATGGTAAACTTGAGGAGTTTATCTCAAATCTAAAGATCGATTTGCCGGCCCTTAAAAAAATCTATCTCACGCAACTCAATGTTCTGTATTCTCCTGATTTTGATTTGTTTGCAGGCAGTACAATAAGGGAGGCTCAGAGAAAAGCAGGAGAAATTGAAAATGTGGAGGTTATATCTACACACAGTTTACAGAACGAATTTGATGGGGCACATTTCTCTTTTGATGGTCATGCTCATATCAGTGGCTGGATCAGTCGGCTGATAAAAGAACAGATTCACAGAGAACCTTTAGAAATCAATATCAAGTCAGAAAGTATCAGGAGAGCTTATTTCGCAAATGCCATTCACGATAGTTTGGTTCTTGAGTTTGAACCTGCTCAGAATTTGGTTGCCGAGCCGGAAAGAAACGGAAAACAAATTCAAAACTATTTTTATCTGGAAGATGGCAAGGGAATTAAAAAAGTATCGGCTTTGGGAAACCAGGTTTTTATTGAATTGTGGGATCCTTCACAGAGTAGTTTTATCTCCTACTTACCCTCAGCCGTACAGGATATTTACGGTTATAATGGGCCATTAATGAAAAATGAAGCTGGTTTGGCCGCATTGAGTTTTTATAGATTTCCGATTACCGAGGTGCCTCTATCTCTACCTGAGAATCTTCAGGCGATCTTTGTTAATGGTGCCATACATTTGAGTTGGCAGAATACAGAGAGTAGGAATCATACATTGCTTTTGGAGAAAAAAATAAACGGAAATCTTATTGAAGAAATTCCCTTAAATCAAAACACAGAAAACTACACAGATGGAGCCGCACAGGTTATCTCGGGCAGAGTATATACTTATGAGTTATATCTGGTTTATGAGTCTGTGTCTTCAGCTCGCGTAAAGGTGGATTATCATATTTGTCCCTCTGAAGTTGAGCAGCCGAGTTCGTGTGTAGAGTGTTCGCTTTATCAAAGTTCCGAGCTTCATCTTTCAGAACCTTTAAACCCTCAGAAAGTAGACTATTTTGTGCCATCAGCTTTGTTAGAGCCAGGTTTTTCTACTTTGTCGAATTCAGTATTTAAAGTTGAAATTTTTCAATGCGAGTCGGAATAGCTTACCTATCCACTTCACCCATTACCACGTCAATTGAACCCATGATGGCCATGAGATCAGCTATCATCCAGCCTTTTGAGAGTTCTGCCAGTACGGAGAGATTATTGAAAGAGCAAGCTCGGGCTTTGGCCCTAAGGGGGATATCAGATTTACCATCGGTTTTAAAGAAAAAGCCAAGCTCACCTTTTGGGTTTTCAGCCCTGCAATAGAAATCCATGGCTTTGGGTCTTATTTTCTTTGGAACTACGGCCTGAGGATCAAAATCACGGTCACGTTTATGCTCTTTGGTTAGCTTTTCCAGGCATTGGTCAATGATTTTCAATGACTCCCAGCATTCCTGAACTCTGACATAGTTTCTGTCCCAGCAGTCGCCCACAGTACCTACTTTACCTTCACCCACGATTACTTCAAAATCCAGTTCAGGATAAACGGAATAGGCGTCTACCCGGCGAAGGTCATACTTCAATCCACTTCCTCTTAAAACAGGACCCGTACAGCCATAGTTGACAGCCATTTGAAGAGGTAGAACGCCCACATTGGCGGTTCGATTGATAAAAATATGGTTGTCAATAATGATGTCTTGGAGCTCTTTGAGTTTAGGCCTGAGATAGGCTGTGAATTCAGCACATCTTTCCTCAAATCCCACGGGAAGGTCATAAAAAAGGCCGCCAACCCAAATATAATTATAGAGCATACGGGCTCCACTTGCCCATTCCAGCATTCGCATGATGGTTTCCCTGTCTCTGAACAGCCAAAGAAATGGTGTGGCAGCTCCAATATCTAATCCGTAGGTACCGATAGCGATAAAGTGAGAAGCGATTCTGTTCAGCTCAGCCACAAGAACCCTGATATATTCCACCCTTTTCGGAATGTCATTTTCAATACCAAGCATTTTTTCAATCCCCATAGCCCAGGCGTGTTCTGAATTCATTGCTGCTACGTAGTCCAATCGATCTACGAAAGGTATAGCCTGATTAAAGGGAACAGACTCTGCATGTTTTTCAAAACAGCGATGAAGATAACCCATATGAGGTATCACATCCTTGATCACTTCTCCGTCAGTAAGAACCTCAAGACGCAAAACGCCGTGTGTAGAGGGGTGCTGCGGACCAATATTGATCAGCATATCCTCAGATTTTAACTCTGAGGGAGAATACACCGTGGGTTCTGATACGGTTAAATATTCTGATTGATATTTTGCACTGGCTACAGACATGGGTCGTAAAGTTAGCTGTCAATTGAATGATGACGAAGTAAAACGGAAATTTTGATTGTCGCTTTTGACCTTAAAGAAAGGATTTGAAAATTGAAATGCCCTGTTGGTACAAAAAAATGGAATTGAATACCTGCTAAAAAATCAATTTATCGATAAAATCCCCCGAAACTTCGATTGAAGCTCTTCATAATGAACGAATTAGCTGCGTAGTCCATTGGGTTAGTATACAATCCGTCGTAATTAATGAGAAAACTATTATTCATCTTACTCCTTTTAAGTCAGTATACCATAGCACAAGAGGTTACCATAAGTGGTAAAGCTTTAGACAAAGAGAATGGAGAACCTCTGCCCTTTGCAACAGTTATTTTTTACCAGCTGCCCGATACGACTACAGCGTTTGCAGGGTTAACTGAAGACGACGGCTCATTCAAAGCTCAGCTGACTACTGGGAAAAGCTATTTCGGAGCGATAGAATACATTGGTTATGGCAGTATGCTGATCAATAATGGTGAGTTAAGACCACTAAATCAAAACCTTAATATTGGAGAAATCGGTTTGTCAAGCGGCACCATTTCACTGGATGCTGTGGAAGTTAGGGCTGAGAAAAGTCAGATGGAATTTGAGCTTGATAAGCGTGTATTTAATGTAGGTAAAGACCTGACCAATGCCGGAAATACCGCAGCAGATATTCTGGACCGTGTTCCTTCGGTCAATGTCGATCCTGAGGGAAACCTTACCCTTCGTGGAAGCTCAGGTGTACAAATTCTGATCGATGGCAAACCTTCAGGTCTGCTGAGTTCGGGTGATACAGAGGCTTTGATGCGGATGCAGGGAGATATTATCGATAAAATCGAAGTGATTACGAACCCATCTGCCCGTTATGAAGCTGAAGGTGAGGCTGGGATTATTAATATTATTATGAAGAAGAATCAGGAGAAAGGATTCAACGGTTCTTTTGGCCTTAACACAGGTGCACCGCATAATCATGGGGCTTCTTACAACCTCAACTACCGTAAAAAGGACTTTAATTTCTTTTCCAATTTCGGGATTGACTACCGCCGCTCTCCGGGGTATGGCTTCTCCACTCAGGACTTCTTTGAAGGCAATAACCTGATTTCCTCTTATACCGTAGATACCGATCAGAAACGCGGAGGTATCGGGGGATACGTACAGTTTGGGACAGATTGGAATATCAATGATTATAACCTTTTGACTGGTTCGGTTTTGTTACGCCGTGGGCGGGATAAGAACATCGCTACGGTTATTTATGAAGACTTTGATGGCCTGAATACTGAGAAAACCATCAGAGATGTAGATGAGACCGAGGAGGAGCGGAATATTGAGTCGTCCATCAACTATAAAAAGACGTTTGAGGGTTCTAAAAGGGAGTTTAATTTAACCTTTAAATACATTTTTGATAAAGAGTTGGAGCTTGCTGACTACGAGCAATTCATTGGTAACCGGGGCGAAAATCCACTCATACAATACTCCAGTAATACTGAGGATGAAACCAATACGTTGATTCAGGCCGATTATGTGCATCCGTTTAACAAAGACAGTAAAATAGAGACGGGTGTGAGAGCTGCTTTGCGTACTATCGATAACGTTTTTACGGTGGAAGAGCAGCAAAGTGGGGTGATGGTTACTTTACCTGATTTTGATGATAATCTCGCTTATCAGGAGAATATATATGCCGCTTATTTTATTGGTGCTCATAAATTTAGACGTATGAGTCTTCAGGCCGGTTTGAGGGCAGAGCTCTCTGATATCAATGCTCAGTTACAGAAATCAGGGCAGAATAACGATCAGAATTATTTTAGCCTTTTCCCGAGTTCAACATTTTCCTATGAACTAAACAAGGAGAATCAGCTGCAGGTGAGTTACAGCCGAAGACTTTCGCGACCTTATTTCAGACGCTTGCTGCCATTCTCTAACTTTAACAATCCCCGGAATAACTCAATTGGAAACCCTGGTCTGAGACCGGAGTTTACCAACTCTACGGAGATGGGATATCTGAGATATACTCAAAACGGGACTTTTTTGAGTAGTGTTTATTACCGACATACTACGGGAGTTATTGAGCAAATTGTTATTCCTTCAGATGATGGTACCACCATTCGCTATCCGGTCAATCTGGCCCAGCGAAATGCCTATGGTTTAGAAATGAACTATACCACAAATCCATACAAATGGCTTGATATTACCAGTGATATCAATTTTTACAGAGCCTTGGTATCCGGTAGCTTTGAAGGGCAGGATTTATCGAGCGATACTTATTCCATGAATGGTCGGATCAGCTCCAAGTTTACTATGGGAGAGCGATCTCAAATACAGGTTACCTACGATTATGATGCTCCGCGAAACACTACGCAAGGCCGAGTGCTCTCCATGTCGTCCTTTGATGCTGCGGGCTCTTTAGATGTATTTAAAGGAAAGGGTACCTTGACACTTTCGGTACGAGATCTTTTCAATACCCGTAAAAGAAGAACGGTCACTGATTTGCCTGATTTTAAATCAGAAAGTGTTTTTCAATGGAGAAGAGCACGGTCATTCGTTTTAAGTCTCAATTACCGTCTGAATCAGGAAAAACGCCATGGTGATCTGCTCGATGGTGAGCGGGGAGATGAGTAAGTTTACAGAATAGATAAATCCATGTTTCCTAGGTTAGAAATGGGCATCATTCGATAAAATATCGAGAACATTTCACTTAAACTCAGAAATAGGAATTACGGTTGTACTCTGTTATCTTTTGTCGAGAAATCGGTTGCATTAGCAACTAACAATAGTATAATTGTTAAATTGACAATTAAAGTACGACACCTATTCTTATTGAAATGAACTACCTGATCAGAACGCTCTTTCTTTTCTTCTTAACCCTAGGTATTGGATCACTTAATGCCCAGATACGTCTTCCTAAGTTGGTGAGCGATGGTATGGTTTTACAGCGAAATGAACCTCTTAAAATATGGGGTTGGGCTTCTGCCAAAGAAAGAATTACGGTCACTTTTAATGGAGAAAACTTCAAAACCCGTGCTGATGAAAACGGAGATTGGAGTGTGCAGATTTCGCCTCAAATGGCGGGTGGCCCGTATCAAATGACCTTAAAGGGCAAAAATGAAGTAAAGGTCAGTAACATATTGATTGGTGATGTTTGGTTGGCCTCGGGCCAAAGCAATATGGTGCATCAGATGCAACATCATGACGTGACGTACTCAAATGATATTGCCACCGCGGATAACTCAAAAATCAGACAGTTTCTAATTCCAACAACCCCGGTGCTTGATAGCCCGGCGGCTGATTTTAAAGAAACAGCATGGAGAGAGGCCAATCCCGAGAACGTGAGGTACTTCTCCGCCGTGGCCTATTTTTTTGCACTCAAAATATTTGAGGAAGAATTAGTGCCAATCGGCATTATCAATGCCAGTGTTGGCGGTACGCCTATTGAGGCCTGGACCAGCGAGGAAGGCCTGGCTGATTTCGAGGATTTAATGGCCAGGATTACAAAAAATAAAGACACAACCTACGTCAATAGCTTCAGAAGAACCGCACCTTCCGCACCGCCAGTTGTAAAAGACAAGGGTCTATTGGACGATGAGAAATGGTATTCCTCCGAATATGAACCTAAGGGTTGGAGGCCCATCAATGTACCGGGTTATTGGGAAGACCAAAGCCTTAAAGAGCTCAACGGTACAGTTTGGTACAGAAAGGAGGTGGAGGTTTCAGCAAGTCTGGCGGCCTCACCGGCAAAAATTTTTGCAGGACGAATTATTGATGCCGATGAGGTCTATATCAATGGCACCAAAGTCGGTGGCCGTACCTATCAGTACCCTCAAAGAATTTATGAAATACCTGATGGCGTTTTGAAGTCAGGTAAAAATCTAGTTGTCATAAAAGTGACGAATTACGGTGGTAAAGGCGGGTTTGTTCCTGATAAACCCTATTTTATTGCTTCTGCAAAAGATACTGTTAGCCTTTTGGGTCAATGGGCATATAAGGTCGGTGAGGTGTTCCCGCCAAGACGATTTAGCGGTTACGGCTTTTCGGCTCAAAATCAGCCAACGGCTTTATACAATGGTATGATTGCTCCGGCAACCTCCTACAAAATCAAAGGCGTTTTATGGTATCAGGGAGAGAGTAATGCAGGTAGGCCTGAGCAATATGCTCAATTACAACCGGCCCAGATTTATGACTGGCGAAACCAGTTTGGTAACTCTGAGCTACCTTTCATTTATGTTCAGTTGCCTAATTTCATGGACTACACCTTTCAGCCTGTTGAAAGTAACTGGGCTCATTTAAGGGAGTCTCAAAGAAAAGCTCTTTCGGTGCCCAATACGGCTATGGCAGTAGGTATAGATTTAGGCGAGTGGAACGACATTCACCCGGATAACAAGAAAAGTGTCGGAGAGCGAATGGCCTTAGCTGCACTTAACCTGGCATATGGAAAAGACATTGTAAGCTCGGGACCTATGGTGAATAAAGCTGTGAAGGAAGGAAAACAAATTCGTTTGACCTTTGATCATGTAGGCGGCGGTTTACAGAGTCTTGATAATGAGGCATTGAGAGAGTTTGCTCTGGCAGGATATGATAAGAAGTTTGTTTGGGCTGATGCACGAATAGATGGTAATGAGATTGAAGTTAGAAGCGAGGAGATTGATAATCCGAAATTTGTAAGGTATGCCTGGGCTGATAATCCAGATGTCAATTTGTATAATATGGAGGGTCTCCCGGCATCACCTTTTGAAATGATTATTGATGAGCCCGAGCAGCTTTGGCATGGCAAAAAAGCGGCCGTTGTTCTTACCTATGATGATGCTCTGAATGTTCATCTTGATAATGCGATTCCTGAGCTTGATGCCCGGGGGCTCAAAGGCTCGTTTTACCTATCAGCTGCTTTTCCCGGAAGTCAGGAGCGTATTGAAGATTGGAGAAGAGCTGCGGCCAATGGTCATGAGTTGGGCAATCATACACTTTATCACCCTTGCGATGCTTCAAAGCCGGGCCGCTCCTGGGTATCATCCGAACGGGATTTGAGTAAGTACACCACTGAAAGAATTGTGAATGAAATAAAAATGACCAACATTTTTCTGGAGGCTTTAGATGGCAAAACTGAACGAACTTTTGCGTATACCTGTGGTGATACGGAGACGGGTGACGGGTCTTTCATTCCGGCCATAAAAGATGATTTTGTTGCCTTGAGAGGTGTACGGGGTCAATTGAATGAAATTGGTAAAATCAATCTTCAAAATGTCGACTGTTTCGGAGTCAATGGCGAGAAGGGCAGTGAATTGATTGCCTGGGTTAAAAATGCAATGGAACAAAACGCACTCATCACTATTCTTTTTCACGGAGTAGGAGGAGAGCATGACCTCAATGTTTCATTAGAAGCTCATGAAGAGTTATTGGATTTCCTCAAAGAAAATGAAAAAGATGTTTGGGTGACCACCATGTTAGAGGCTGCCCGGCACGTCAAAGAACAACAGAAATAATACCTGAATTTTAAGCCTTACTGAAATGAAAAAATTGAATTTAACTCTGCTATGCCTGTTCATAGCTCTGGCGTCTTTTGGACAAAAGAAATACCCGGAACCGGTGACTTTCACAAACGAGCAGGATCATGATGATATGATGATGCAGCTTGGTATCACTGAACTGAGACCTGGCCCAAGCGGCAACCCTGATGCTCCCAATGCGGCAAACTATGATGAGTCCATCGCCAATCCGTGCCCGGAGTTACCTCCTTTGCTAATTGCTCAAGATGGCACCAAAATAGATAGTCCGGCCGACTGGTGGAATAAACGCAGGCCTGAAATCAGAGATTTAGTTGAGGAGGAGATTTATGGCAAGATCCCGGAAAATGTTCCTTCGGTGAGTTGGGAGGTTAAAGTAGAAGACAGAGAGTTTGTTGGCCGTACTCCGGTCATTGCCAAGCAACTCATCGGTCACGTTGATAATAGTTCTTACCCTTTGATTGATGTCAATATTGAGATGATGTTGGTAGTGCCTACCAATGTTGAAGGCCCTGTTCCTGTCTTGATGATGTTTGGTCGCCCGGCTTTCCCGGCTCCGGCTCAGCCAAGCGATGAGGATTATACAAAACTCAATGATGTCTTTCGAAAAATGATGGCCGAGTATGATCCTTCGATTAAAGAAACCTTGGAAAAGTACCCCGCATATTCTCCACTCGACAGACTTCCGCAAACCCGCTGGTGGGCTAGCCCACCAGTAGATGGCAATTCACCTTCTACGGAGCAACTATTAGCCGCTGGTTGGGGATACTGTACTATTTTACCTTCCAGTATTCAGGCGGATAATCATGCCGGAATTACCAGAGGAATCATCGGTTTAGTGAACAAGGGTCAGCCACGTTCACCGAAAGATTGGGGTGCTTTAAGGGCCTGGGCCTGGGGTGCTGCAAGAGGATTGGATTATCTGGAAACCGACGCTTTGGTGGATGCCAAAAAAGTGGGCATTGAGGGTGTTTCAAGGTATGGAAAAGCGGCTTTGGTGACGATGGCCTTTGAGCCTCGTTTTGCCATTGGCCTTATTGGTTCGTCAGGTAAAGGAGGAACTACACTTCACCGCCGGGTTTTTGGTGAAGCCGTGGAAAGCCTCACAGGAGGTGAAAATTACTGGATGGCCGGAAACTACATGAGATTTGGTGCTGAAAAATCAAGTTTCGGTCGCATGACAGGTTGTGACCTGTCAGTTGATTCGCATGATGTGATTGCATTATGTGCCCCAAGACCTCTGTTTATCAGTTATGGAATTCCGGAAAAAGGAGATGCAAAATGGCTGGATCAAAAAGGAAGTTATATGGCGACGATAGCTGCCGGATCGGTTTACAAACTTTTAGGAGCCAAAGATTTGGGTGTTTCCAATGATTACATGAAAGAAGAGATGCCTCCTATGTTAACCGATATGTTAGACGGGCAGCTGGCCTGGCGTCAGCATGATGGCGGTCATACCGATCAGCCCAATGTTCAACACTTTATTCCTTGGGCAAATCGGGAGCTGGGGTATCAGAAGTAGAGATGAATGGCTCGTGCCTTTGGCACTTTCATACTTTACAGGTTCTTCGTTAGCCAGCCAGCTGGTTGAAACCCGCTTTTACAAAATATGTTGGGTCTATGACCCTTGGATAGGAGTTTTACATAAAGATGCATCGCATCACTTGGTATAGTAAGGTTAGGTTTCAACTCGGCCGAAAAAACGTGAACTTTTCATGCCAAAAACGTCTTTATAAGACCTGTATGCATGAGATAGAACCTTACGACAACTGGCAAAAGTATTACCGGGCCGAGCGGGATATGAGATCTCCTTTTTATGGGCGGGAGTATGGTATTTATTATGAAGATGACGTCTACGGGTATTATATAGACCCAAGATGGGATGCCATCGGTTCTGAGACCCTTTATTGCAAAATTCTCTATGCAGACTATGCCCTCAGTGCCTGCATCATTGAGCTTTTTGGAGAGTGGAACGATACTTTGCATAACGATAGCATGCATTTTAAGCGAAATGTGATCGACCGCTTGCTACTCAATGGAATCAGTAAATACATCCTGATCTCTGAAAACCTTCTCCAGTTTCATGGGGGTGACACAGATTACTACGAAGAATGGTTTGAGGAAATTGAGGAAGTCAATGAAGCTTCCGGCCCGGGCTGGATAGCCATTTTAAATCAAAGAAGACATATTGAGGAAGAAATGACCAAATATGGGATTGATTATTATATCAATATGGGAGGTACCTTACAAATTGAAAATTGGCGTACTGCTAAGCCTAAACAATTGATTGCCGTGGTTGACCAGTTAATGAATCGCAGACTTGGAGCCTGATTTATTTTTTCTCCAAAATTTGGCCGTCAGCCTCCAACTCTGCTCTCAGTAGCTCAAAAGGTAAGTCCTGAACCGAACTTTTGTTTTTTATGCTTAAAATGGCGGCAGTAGCAGCAGATTCCCCCAAAATCATAAAGACAGGCTCCATTCTTATAGAACCAAAAGCCGTATGGGAGGCCGAGAGGCAGACGGGAACCAGCAGATTTTGGGATTCCTCTGCTTTAGGGATAATTGAACCATAATCAATGGAATATGGCTTTTTGGGGTGAACCCCAATGTCTCCCTCATTTTGAACAAAGCCCTCTTCGGTGACATACCGCTGTGCATTATGGGAGTCCAGAGAGTAGGAGCCCATCCCAATTGGTCTGATAACAGGTCTCTCTGAAAGTGTATGGCCTTCCGTCATGACGAAATCACTAACCATTCGGCGGGCTTCGCGGATGTATAATTGAGAAGGCCAATTCTCTGTGTCTATAAATTCATCTTTAGCAAGACCCCATTCCTGTATTTGGTCATGCATAAGCTGGGGAACAGAGGGATCATTTTGAAGAAAGTAAAGCAGGCCCATCTGGTATTGTTTATGATCCTCAATGATATCAGCTCTTCTTTCATAGCTGGCCTCAGGGTAGTCATAGTTTTTACCGATGTAGTCAGAGCTGAATGGACCGTGGTTATTGGTATCAGTCTTTCGATTTGGGAGCATGTCAAATTTCTCAAAGAGTTCGTTCCATCCGGTTTCAAAAACCCTTTTCATCAGCTCATACCTTGAAGGGTTATAATTTTGAGGTTTAGGAAAGGGAACCCTGTTCTCAGGATGATTGCTCATGCAAAGACGGAAACAGTAGGCTTGAATTCGGTCGTCACCTTCGCCATTTTCACCTGGAGGCTGACCAGAGATTTCGGGGAGCAGGCCGCTTGTGGCATCTCCGGGTACGACATACGGGTCTACCTGAGTTTTAAAGTAATGACGGTGATGCTTTACATCTTTCTGAACACCATTCCATTTTTCGTCATAGAGACTATTGGCCTCACGGCCAACCGTATAACTCACTCCGGCCAAAGCCATCAAATCACCTTCATAAGTGGCGTCAATGAATATTTTACCCTTGTAAGTATTTCCGCTAAGTGTTTGAAATGATTTGATTTTTCCCTTTTCCTTTTTTAGTCCTTCGGGCTTGCGTAAAAGCCATTGATCCCGATGAACAGTGATCTCATTCTCCCTGATAAAATCTTTAAAGACGGCCTCAGCCACAGACGGTTCAAAAAGCCACATGCTGCCTGTTTGGGAGTCCAGGGCTACTGTTCCCTGACCCTTATTTCCGAAATCCTCCTTTTTCTCCCATTTCCAGGCCTCAGTCTTTTGATAATGGCGGTATAATCGCTCGTAAAAGTTTTTTGAGAGACCCCCAATCACCGTTTTGTCTCCGGAATCGGTAAAGCCTAAGCCGCCGGAGGATAGGCCTCCAAGGTGCTTGTCAGGCGATACTATTATTACGGAGTGATTCATTCGTTTCACCTGAACCGCCGCTGTTATGGCAGCAGAAGTACCTCCGTATATTATGACGTCTGCTTTATAGTTTTTTTGAGCCGAAAGGCTGTGACAATACACTGCAACAAGTAGAAAGAGTATTTTTTTCATAAGAGAGGGTTGAGTACACCAATTTACTAATGAATTGGGAAACCTCTTTATTCTCCCTCCATCTTGTTTTCAGAAGGTTTCGCTGTACTAATCTTATATACTAAATACCCGATGCCTGCCACAAAATGAAGGAGCACAATTAACGCGACGATATAGGCAAAACTCATGAGCTTTTTTCTTTCGAAGCAAGCTGATAAACACTTACCAAACTATGACTTTGGTTACAGAAGACTCAGAGCTTTTTGGTTTGCAAGGGAACGAGCTTGATTTTACCAATCAATCCTGAAGGCATTGGTTTCCAAATAGTAGCATCAAACTTCTGATAATCTTTATTCACCATATTGATTTCATAGAAGATTTTCCATTCTTCGCCACGCATCTCCTTAGCTCTTATACGATTGGCGGCCAGATTAGTGACTTCTATTTCAAGCAGGTTGTTTTTCTTTTTTAGTTCCGGTAGCTGAATCTCAAAGGGGTTGGCCCACAAAGTGCCTACTTCAAAACCATTGAGACGAATTCGGGCACTTTCCCGAACATCTGGCAACTGAAGTAGCCATTTCTTTGCCTTGGCAGGTCGATTGAATTTGACCGAATAAACGGCCGTACCAGAGAAATTTTCAGCATCCTGATTAAGTTCTGTCCACGATCTTAGCTCAGTTAACTTTTCATCTTGTGGTAGTCTCGGACCACCTTCTAAAAAGGTGAGCTGAAAAGGACCTTCCAGCTCAAACGCTTCATTACTTACCTCGGTATAAGCCCATGGCTGGAGAGTATCCTTTTTTTGAGTTTCTAAAATGATGGCATCTCCTGCTTTGAGCTGTAAATAGACCCGATCAGATTCTGCTTTAGCCAAGCCCTTTTCTCCGGTCTTTGGATCAAAAAGCATAACATTTTCAGCGGAGGTTTGTAGGTCAATCCAGTTGTCAAAATCATTTGCCGTATGATTGACGACATAATAGATTTTTTGATTGCCATTTTGTCTGCGAATAAACTTCAAGCCGCTTTTGACCAAAGTTTCGGGGTCAATATTGCGGCTGTGCAAGGCATTGAGAATTTCACCAAAAGATCGAGAGGAAAGCTCTGTGTTCAGTTTTCTCAAAGCTTCTTCTCTTTCATTCAAGTTGTGGAGTCCAGGTACCGTGGCAGGAAGACTTTCAAAATAGATCTGGGCTCCATCTTTTTTCAAGGAGATCAACTTCTGAAGTGTTCTCAACGGCATATGCTCCGTTTCCGGAATGATAAGAGCTTTGTAAGAGCCACCGGGCAAAACTAGAATGCCATTTTCTACCTTGGCTTTTTCAATAAATTCGTCAGAGAAGAAATCAACAGAATAGCCCACATTCATCAGGCTTTTGCTGGTTTTGTAGAAAGGAGTATGCAACAACCATTCATCCAGCGAGTGAATTTTGAACTGGAAAAAGAGTTGCCCTTTCAGGTATTGGCTATAGGTATCATAGATCGGCCAGTATACTCCAATTTCATTGTCCGGTAATCCTTTGCGGAGGTACTCCTGACAGTTTTCGATATATGAAAATAAGGCAGGGGCCTCTTTCCAAATGGTCATTTGCGGACTGAAATTCACCGAGGCATAGAATTTCCAGCCTGGCCATTCGGCCTCAGGTGGAGAGTATGTTGAGCCATGCAGGAAAACGTGGTTAACACCATTGAGAAGCAGTTCTTCCAGTTCAGGTTTACACTGAGAAACGGCAGTCTTAAAATGGTCACGTAGCCAGGTAAACGACTCTGATGAAATCAGAGGCTTACCCATCACATGACCGGCTGAGGAGGAAAATTTCAGCATCACAGGGTCAGCGTCGCCCTGTCGAATATCTTCAGCCTCGCGTCTTAAACCCGGAATGTCAAAAGGCATAGAACCGAAAGTCTCGCATTCCGGAATATCTGCTGAAGCATACATATCGAGTAGATTGCCAGGCGAGCCATGAGCCTGCAGTTTGGTTTGGTAGCCTTTTGCATTTGCCCAGGCCGTCCAGGGCCGGTTAAAGTCTTCTTTGAGCAAATCGGATAAAGTTTCACGGTAATCGCTTCTCACTCGATTCGCTATTTCAGAATCTTCTTTTTCTATCAGTGATGGTAAAAAAGGCTTTAGATCATATCCTCTCCTTTTCTCAAATTCTTTCAGAAAATTAGGTGTAAAATCGGTTTCGTAAACTTCATAGCTGTCATTAAAGATAGCTCGTACAGGAACCGTTAAATGCTCATCAAACGGTTTTAGATAATCTTGAAGAGCGGCATTTGAATAGTGATCTACCGTATAACCCTCCCCGCCTGGTGCGGCCCGCTTTACTTTTTGCCCAGTTTGTCCACGGTAAATGACATAGATTTTCCCGTCTACCTTTGAAAGCCATTGAGCTTGTTTTTTCTGTAAATCTGCGGTGATATCCTCTGTTTTGCCTGAGGCATCTTTGACGAGAATACACTGTAAAACAGCATCAGGTGAAGGCTTTTCAAAAGAGAAGTCAATGACATCCCCTTTGCTGATTTCGTGAATGGTGTAGGTCAGTTTAGAAGCCGCAAATTCAGGTTCTACTTGCGGACCGCCATAAGGCCAACCGGTGCCCAAAACCATATCGACAGCCATTCCAAGACTGTCTGCCACTTTTGTGGTATAGTCCAAAACTTCAAGATATTCAGGAGAAAGAAATGGTAAGAAATTACCCTCCTGTCCTTTGACTCCATAAATGGGGGTTATTTCCACACCGCCAAGACCGGCTTTATGAAATTCCTCCAGATTGTATTTTACACCTTCTTTAGTAATGGCATTGCCCATCCACCACCATCGGGTAAAAGGCTTTGAGGAAATTTGAGTAGATTTCTGAGCAAAACCGATATTGGAAGCGACCAAAAAAAGGCCGCAAAGAAGGAATTTTAAACGCATTATCATTTCAAATAGGATTGTACCTCAAATAACGGCAATCTTCGTTCAAAACTGTCCTAGTCTTATACGCAAAAGGCCACCCCTGGAGGTGACCTTTTGTAAAATGTAGAGATGAATTTTATTCACCAATACTGTCATAAACTTTTACGGTACTCCATAAATGACCGTAGTCTTCAATAAATTTCAAATGAATCGGGTCTTTCTGATACATTTCTTCTTCTTCCAGATTTTTAAAGAAGCACATCCAGCTTACCTGATAGTCTTTCACAATAACCTCACGGTCTGTAGATGCAGGAAAACCAATATAATGAGCCTGAATAGTTTCCACTTCAGCCAGCTTGTTTAGACCTTCTACCAGTTTGTCACGATCTTCCTTGCTTTCTGGATTATTCAGATAGAAGTAAACATGATGGATAAAAGGGTTGATTTCTGCCGGTTCTGTGATAGGGTTAGCTTCGGACGTTGCTTCGGTTTCAACCTCCTGGCTTTCTTCTTTTGGTGAACAGGCAAAGGCAATAGCGGCAAGGAATAGAATACTTAGTTTTTTCATTTTATAATTCAAATTATGGTTAATGTTTTTTGGAACAAGGAATATGGAGAAAGGATAACGGGACAAGAAGTTCTAAAAGTTCTTTCTCCGTTCTCCTTGTTCCGTTCTTCAAAAAATTACTTCAAAATCTTCTCAATCTCTTCTAATTCACCATTTGAGAAATCTTTATTATCAAGAGCTCCAAGTGAGTTCTCCAACTGAGAAACACGGGAGGCTCCGATAAGCACAGTTGTTATTCTTTCATCTTTCAAGAGCCATGCGATGGCCATTTGTGCCAAAGATTGGCCACGTTTTTCAGCGAGATTATTTAGCGATTTTAATTTATCAACCAGTTGGTCATTTATCTCGTCTTTTTGAAGGAAACCATGCTCTAAATCTGCTCTTGAGCCTTCAGGAATACCATTGAGATATTTGCCTGTCAAAAGTCCTTGTGCTAGCGGAGAGAAAGGAATACAACCCACACCTTCATCGCCAAGAACATCGAGAAGACCCTCTTCAGGATCACGTACCAGCATGCTGTATTTCGGCTGATGAATCAGGCATGGAGTGCCCAAATCTTTCAGAATAGTGAGAGCCTCTTTGGTTTGCTCGGGGTTATAATTACTCAAACCAGCATATAAAGCCTTACCTGAGCGTACAATTTGGTCTAAAGCTCCCATGGTTTCTTCCATCGGTGTATCAGGGTCGGGGCGGTGAGAATAGAAGATGTCTACATACTCGAGCCCCATTCTTTTGAGCGACTGATCACAGCTTGAAATCAGGTATTTTCTGGAACCCCACTCACCGTATGGCCCGGGCCACATGTGGTAGCCTGCTTTTGAAGAGATAATCAGCTCATCACGATAAGGTAGGAAATCTTTTTTAAGTATTACACCAAAATTCTCTTCAGCAGAACCCGGAGGAGGTCCGTAATTATTTGCCAGATCAAAATGAGTGATGCCGGCGTCAAATGCAGTTCTGAGGATGGCCCTGTAATTCTCAAAAGTGTCAACACCTCCGAAATTATGCCAAAGGCCCAAAGAAATCTCAGGTAACCTGATGCCGCTTTTCCCACAGCGGCGGTAAGTCATTTTATCGTATCGGGAAGGGTTTGCTATATATGTCATGTTTTTAAATGATTAGAAGTTAGGTGTCGGGCGTTTGATATTTTTTTGACGGATGACGGATGACGGATGACCGGTGACCGGTGTTTTCTTTTGTTTGGGGTAAGAGGTCAGAAGTCCGATTTTTGAAGTTGACCTAAAAGACTCCATGTTCCGTTCTCCCTTCTCCCTGTTCTGAAATAATTGAGTCTTTTATCTTACGTCTTTAATCTAATGTCTTGATCGGTGAGTGAGCCTGTCGAACTCACCACAACTGATGCACCTGCGGTTTAATATATTTGTCATAAACCCCTTTAATCGCAATAATTTGCTCGGGGCGAAGGTTCGGAGAGTTAAGAGCACCAATGTTTGATTCCACCTGCTCGGGGTGACTAGCCCCAGGGATTACACAACTGATGGCGTCAAAATCCAGAATCCAACGAAGGGCCATTTGAGCCATGTTTTTTTCTTTGAAAACCGTTTTTAATTCTTCTACCGCCTGTAAGCCTGTTTCATAATCGATGCCTGAGAAGGTTTCGCCTTTGTCGAACATCTCACCGTTTCTGTTGAAAAACCTATGGTCGTTTTGACCAAAACTTGACTCTTTTGAGAACTTGCCTGTCAATAGGCCGCTTGCCAAAGGAACTCTGGCTAAAATGCCAATATTTTTCTTTTTGGCCTGTTCAAAAAATAGCTCAGAAGGTCGCTGACGAAACATGTTGAAGATAATTTGCACTGTGCAAACATTCTCAAACTCAATTCCCTTCAAAGCCTCTTCCACTTTCTCTACGCTGATGCCTAGGTTCTGTATTTTGCCTTCGTCTTTAAGTTTGTCAAATTCCTCAAAAATCTCTGGTCGGTAATAGACTTCGGTAGGCGGGCAGTGGAGTTGAATCAGGTCAATAGTGTCAAGACCCATTCTAGTCAGGCTGTCTTCCACATATTTTCGCAGGATTTTCGGTTGGTACCCTTCATTCACGTGCGGATTAATCTGGCGGCCGCACTTGGTGGCTATATAAATTTTTTCTGACCTGCTTTTGACAAAACGTCCAACAGCTGTCTCACTTTGACCAATTTCATTACCATAAACATCTGCGGTATCAATGAAATTGACGCCACCATCTACGGCTTTGTTGAGAATTTGCTCTGCATTTTTAAAATCAAAAGGGTCACCCCATTTGCCACCAACCTGCCATGTGCCTAGGCTTATTTCAGATATTTTCAGATTGGTTTTACCAAGAGTTCTGTAATTCACGGGTAAGGGGTTTTGTATAATGTTTTGAAACTCAAAAATCAGGTTTGTGATCGGGATAAACAAGTCAGAGGTGATGATATCAAAAAGGATGTCGATAAAAAACTCAGACGATGTTACGGAAGCGTCGATAAACACTATTTTTGCGGCATGAATTTGAAAAATGATCTGTTATTGCGTGCTGCCCGTGGAGAAGAGGTAGAGCGTGCACCAGTCTGGACGATGCGTCAGGCGGGTAGAATACTCAAAGAATACCGTGAAGTAAGAGCTAAGGCTGGCAGTTTTATTAACCTGGCGAAAAGTCCTGAAATGGCTGCTGAGGTGACCATTCAGCCGGTTGATATCCTTGGAGTGGATGCCGCAATCATTTTTTCAGATATTCTGGTGGTGCCTGAGGCCATGGATCTGCCCTATGAAATGGTAGAGAAGAAAGGCCCTTATTTCCCGAAGACCGTAAAAAGCAAGGCAGATATTGATGCATTAAATGTCAACGATATTGAAGATCGCTTGAGTTATGTTATAGAAGCGATTAAACTGACCAAAGAGGGTTTGGGCGGACGTGTTCCTTTAATTGGTTTTGCTGGTGCTCCATTTACCATTTTCTGTTACATGATTGAGGGAAACGGCTCTAAAACCTTCTCTAAAGCAAAGAAAATGCTTTACACTCAGCCAGAGCTTTCTCATGCATTGTTGCAGAAAATTACAGACGTCACCATTACTTACCTGAAAGCTCAGATTAATGCCGGAGCTAACCTTATTCAGGTCTTTGATAGCTGGGCTGGTATATTATCTCCTGCTCAATATTCAGAATTTGCCACTCCATACATTGGTCAGATATGTGAAGCCATTCAGCAAGTTCCGATCACGGTTTTTGCCAAGGGAGCCTATTTTGCACGAGAAGAGATCGGTAAGCTGGACTGCCAGGTTGTTGGGCTTGATTGGAACATGGATATTGCCGAATCGCGACTGTTGATTCCAAATAAAACGTTGCAAGGTAATCTTGATCCTTGCGTGCTTTACGCTGAGAAACCAGAGATAAAAAAGAATGTGGAGGCTATGTTGAGGGCTTTTGGTAAGCAAAAGTATATTGCCAATCTAGGCCATGGAGTTTACCCCGACACCGAGCCCGATAAGGTGAAGTATTTCATTGATCTGGTGAAGTCATCCTGATTGATAGAGCGATTTGAAACTCCTTCTTAAAATACGGTTGAATAAAAAGGGGATATTTTCGTTGTTTGGTTGAGTTGATTCAGAGTCAATTCGATTCATAAAAACAAAAATGAATTCGCATGAAAAAGCTACTTGCTCTTCTTTCAATTGTTTTTTTAGTTTCCTGTCAATCTCAGGTGCCATTCAGTGGTGAGAATGCCTCTTTGGCAACACAGCATCAAAAGCTGGCCATATTACCATTTAAGGTAACTTTTAACGAAGAATACAAGCAGAGACCACAAAGATTCAACGCCAGACCTGAAGCCGAGTACTGGCGTGAGCAGGAGCGACTTGCCGGATTAGATATGCAGAAGGAGCTTTTTATGCAGATGGCTCATCAGGTGGAAAGAGGACGTTATGAACGAGTAATTCAGGATTTCAATACCACTAACCAGCTGCTCGAGCAGGCTGGTGTTCGTTTTTACGATATTCAGGGGGCGGCGAAAGGTAACCTGGCAAGAATGCTGGGCGTAGACGCTCTAATTTATGGAGAAACGGAGATTGTGGTTACCCCGCCAATGATGGGATTTAGTAACTCAAGAGATGGGGCCTATTCAGCGATTGTTATTTACGATGCCGGCAGCGGGCAGCCTGTTTGGCAGGAACACGTTTCTCAAAGACCTTCTAACCAGATGGACACCCCTAAGCGACTGGCAGATGATACTGCAAGATCATTGGCTAAGATGTTGCCGTATTGATTAGGCGGTCAGCTTTCGGAGGTTGGCTTTCAGCTTTCTAAATTATTCAATTCTTATTACTGTGAGAGTAAGTTGTTATTCAGCGTTTAATAAAGATTACTCCACTCTTGGATAGTGATATCAAGTATTGTTCACTCTAAGAAGGCAACTTTTGCGACTGGAATTATTTCACCTTTTTCCAAATATGATTTGGATGTAGACCATTTTATCCCATTCTGTGATGTGTCTTCTATTGAAGTAATAATAAACCCGTTTTTCACGCTTATTTTTATCGGGTCTGAGAAAAACCGTCCAAAATCTTTACCGACGTAATGGTCGATTTTTAAAGAGTCTTTTCTTAGAAATTCAAACTCACCGAAAGCATCCAGAAAGATAAAGTCTCTGTCGGGGATAATTGTGTTGAAATCAAATTTTGTCCTTGATCCAATCTCTCGTTTCAAATAAGGTAGAAAACAAATGGTATCGTCAATTTCTTTGCCTATGTAGGTAATTGAGTCTCTTGAAGCCAAATAATAGAAATTTTCAATCTTGATAGTGTCAAATTCAATACTCCTTTTCGTAAAGTAAATATTTTGAAGGCTAGTTGGAAAATAAGAGTATTTGAACTGTATGGTCTTATTATCAAAACTGACTTCAGAGGATTTCAATTCAGTGTGTAGAATGTCACCTTCACTTTTACAGTTCGTCAAAAGCAGGCCGATTCCAATCAATATGTAAAGAGATTTTTGGAAGCTCACGGCAATTTCAATAAGGATAAAAGTGAATTGGTAGCAAATGTAGATTTGAGTCAAAACCGAAAACCCCTCAAGAATTCCTCCGTTGTCATTCGTCTTTTTCCTTCCAATTGTAGTTCGGTTATGCCAAGCCAGCCATCGGCAGTTTTAAAGGCCAAAAGGTCCTTTCCATTAGAAATAACTTCCGTTAAGCTTGAATCTACCAGATCACCTTCAGGTTTTTCGTTCAGCTTTTGGGTCTGATAGATTTTCAATGTTTTCTCCTGAAGAGTTGTCCAGGCAGCAGGGTAGGGGCTGAGGCCACGAATCAGGTTGTAGAGACTTTCTGTTTCTTTTGACCAGTCAATCTCACAGGTTTCTTTAAAAATCTTCGGTGCCGGTTTTAGCTCGTCTTCACTATTGAAAAGCTCGCTTTGAGGAATTTGCGGATAGTCATCGGCTTCAATGGCCCTCACCGTTTTCAAGACCAGATTGGCTCCCAGTACCATCATTTCGTCATGAAGCTCACCGGCGGACATATCCTCTCGAATCGGCAGTTTCTCCGAAAACATAATATGGCCTGTGTCAATCTCTTTCTCAATGAAAAAGGTGGTCACACCTGTTTCTTTTTCACCGTTTATAATAGCCCAGTTAATAGGAGCAGCACCGCGGTATTGCGGCAGCAGTGAGCCGTGGAGGTTGAACGTGCCTTTTGTCGGCATATTCCATACCATTTCAGGTAACATTCTAAACGCTACTACCACCTGTAAATCAGCTTTGTATGAGGCTAGTTCTTCCAAAAAATCAGGACTTTTCAGGCGGGTAGGCTGAAGTACCGGAATTCCCTGCTCAACAGCATATTTTTTAACAGGAGTCTCCCTCAGCTTTTGCCCTCGTCCAGCTGGTTTATCCGGTGCAGTGATTACGGCGACAACATTGACCTTATTTTCGACCAAAGTTTTGAGGGTTTCAACCGCAAAATCGGGAGTACCCATGAAAATTATTCGCATATAGAAGCTGTATTTTGCTGCAAAACTATGAAATATTGCGTCTTATATTCTTTTTTAAGCATATTGCGATGCCAAGATTAATTTGTAATTTTGATTCTCAAATAAGTTAAATGATAAACAGAACGCACATTTATCTCGACCGTCAGCGACACTGATACAGTTTCATGATATCTGATTAAGATTCAATGGAACGGTCGATTATCGCCGTTCTTTTTTTTTCTACCCTTGGCAAAATGCTGAGGGCAATTTTTTTTCAAGTACGAAGATTAATACATACTTAATATGTCAAAGTATCAATATTACACCCAGGAGGGGTATGATAAACTGAAGAATAAACTTCAGGATATGAAAACCAAGGGGCGTCAGGATATCGCCCGCCAGATCGCCGAAGCCAGAGATAAGGGCGACCTCTCAGAAAATGCAGAATATGATGCTGCAAAAGATGCCCAGGGGCTGCTTGAAACTGAGATTTCAAAGCTTGAAAACACCATGGCAAACGCCCGTATTCTGGACGAATCGGCTATTGATAATTCAAAGGTTTCATTGCTTAACAAGGTCACAATTAAAAATGTGAAGAACGGAGCCAAAATGACCTATACTCTTGTGGCTGAAGAAGAGGCGAATCTGAAAGAAGGTAAAATCTCTGTCAATTCACCGTTTGCAAAAGGTCTGCTTGGTAAGGCACTTGGAGATAAAGCCGAAATCCAGACTCCCGGTGGTATTGTAGAGGTGGAGGTGATGGAAATCAGTATGTAATATGGCTTCGATATTTTCAAAAATAGTAGCAGGTGAAATCCCTTGCCATAAAATAGCCGAGAACGATGACTTCTTGGCTTTTTTGGATGTATTTCCATGTGCAAAAGGTCATACGCTGGTGATTCCTAAGAAGGAAGTAGACTATATCTTTGACGTTGATGAGGAAACTTACATGGGTCTTATGGCTTTTGCCCGACAAATAGAACCGGCTATCAAAAAGGCTATACCATGTAAAAGAATAGGAGTGGCTGTGATAGGTCTTGAAGTACCTCACACGCATGTTCACCTGATTCCGATGAACAGCATGGCCGATATGAATTTTAATAGCAAGCTGAAACTCTCTCAGGATGAGTTAATAGAAATTGCAGAGCGTATTCGCTCGTATATTTAATTGGGAATTGGGCTGAAAAGGCTGTACATTGAAATTGTAATTTTCAATTCACTAAAAACAACAAAATTATGGTAGTTAAAGTAATAGAACTGATCGCATCATCTGATAAAAGCATCGAAGACGCCATGCAGAAAGCAGTGTCTGAAGCTTCAAAAACCATCAAAAATATTGATTCGGTTTATGTGAAAGATATCAAGGCTCATGTAGAAGATGGTAAAATCACAACTTATGGTGTGATCTGTAACCTATCCTTCAGAGTGGGTGCTTAAAACAGACTGTTTTTTAAAGAATTAAACTCCTTCTTAAGGGAGTTTTTTTCGTATAAAACAGCGTGGGCAAATCGTGTGATGGGCATGTCAATCTGCCACTGCTCATTCAGCTTAGCTATGCTTTTAACTGCATAGTAGCCTTCTGCAATCATGTTCATTTCAAGCTGTGCCGTTTTTACGGAATATCCACGCCCAATCATATTTCCAAAAGAGCGGTTTCTGCTGAATTGTGAATAAGCCGTGACCAATAAATCGCCCAAATAGGCCGAAGCGTTCAGCTCTCTTTCTGCCGGAGCAACAGCACTGAGAAGACGTTTGATTTCAAGCATGGCGTTTGAGACCATAACCGCCTGAAAATTATCTCCGGCACCCAAACCATGGGTTATTCCGCAAGCCAGAGCTACAATATTCTTCATTACAGCAGTATACTCTACTCCGTACAAATCTGAAATGGCAGAGGTTCTCACATACCGACAGTTCATGAGGTCTGCAAAGTTTTCAGCCAAACTAATGTCCGGGGAGGCAATTGTGAGGTAAGAGTTTTTTTCAAAAGCGACTTCCTCTGCATGGCAGGGCCCTGCAATGGCTGCCTGACGTTCTAAAGGCACCTGATACTTCTCTTTGATAAAGTCAGTCACGAGCTGATGCGTTTCAGGAATCATCCCCTTTATGGCCGAAATGACCGCTTTGTTTTCAAAGTGTTTTAATGAAAGGTCATTTAAAGATTCAGCAAGAAAAGCTGCGGGTACAGCAAGTATGATGATTTCTGAGCCTTTAACAGCATCTTTGATTTTGTGGTAAGCTTTTACTTTTGAAGGGTGAAACTCAACACTACTCAGGTATTTGGGGTTATGGTGAAGCTTTCTGATATGCTCCACAGCATCGGCATTTCGCATCCACCACCTTATGTTGATGCGGCTATTTTCTGAGAGAATTTTAACAATGGCTGTAGCCCAGCTACCACCGCCTATTACACTAACCTTCATTCTTCAAAGATAAAAAGAAAGGAGACCCTGAGGCCTCCTTTTCAAAAAACAATATGTTTGGACTGCTATTCTTTTTCAGGCTTTTCCTCTTCCTTTTTAGCGATAACCGCCTTTCCATCTTTCAGACGTTTAGAAACCTCAATATATGGACCGGAGATAATCTCTTCTCCGGCTTCAAGTCCTTCAAGAATTTCAATAGTACCAGCCTGTGTATCGGTTATGCCAGTCTTAACCTCCTTGATTTTGGCCTTGCCGCCTTCGTTGACAAATACAATTTCTTTGACCTCAACTTCGGCCTCTGGTGCACTTTCTTCCACGGCTCCCAATCCCATTCCATTCTCATTTTCGTCAGAGTTGCCCCCGTCACCGCTTCTGGTGGTGACAGCCGCGATTGGTACTGTTAAAACATTATTTTTTCTTTCTGTAATAATATCTACAGTCGCTGTCATACCCGGCTTAAATGGATATCTTCTTTCGGCCAACAGATCGCTGTAAGATTCAGGGAGAATGTTAATTCTTACTTCAAACTCAGTTACAGCCTCGGTAGAGTTAGCATTTGCCGTTAAATCACTGCCACTGCCGTTGGCGGTATTTGCAATCTGTGTTATTACACCTTTAAAAGTTTTATCCAGACTGCTGTAGGCGTCTACATCAATGATGGCAGTATCGCCACGCTGTACCCTAACAATATCATTTTCATTGACATTGACCCTCACTTCCATATTGTTGAGGTTTGCGATACGAAGCATTTCTGTACCCGCCATTTGCGAAGTTCCTACTACTCTTTCACCCAGCTCTACGTCGAGTTTTGAAACAATACCACTCATTGGAGCATAGATATTGGTTTTTCTGAGGTTTTCGCTCGCGTCTTTGAGGCTGGCCTCAGCACTTCTGATGGCGTATTCAGCGGCATTATAATTTGCCTTTGCAGCTTCCAGATCTTGTTTTGCAATTCTGTAATTTGTTTCGGCGACCTCAAAATCAGATTGAGAAATCACCTTATCAGCCAATAATTTCTGCTGTCTTTTAAAGTCAAGTTCAGATCTCAATAATTGCGATTCAGCACGGGCAATCTGTGATTTTGACTGCTCGGCACTGGCTTTGGCCTGATTTACCCCTGCTCTGAAACGCTCAACCACTGAAATGTAGTTTTCAGGCTGAATGCGTAGCAATAGCTGGCCTTTTTGAACGGAGTCACCTTCTTCGATGAACAAACCGATGATTTCACCCGGAACATCCGGTGATATTTTCACTTCCAGTTCAGGTTGAATTTTTCCTGAGGCAGAAACAGTTTCTACGAGGTCAGTTTTTGCTACTGTCGTAAATTCTACCTCAGAGGCCTCTTCTTTGCCGATCCAGCCCATTTTCTTCCCGACAAGCAGAAAGGCTACGAATGCCAGAGCAACGGCTCCTATAATATACCAGGTCTTGTTTGACTTCTTTTTCATGTATTTAAGTGTTAGAATTCAAGAGGTTTGTTTTGGTAGAAATCCAGAATTTTAATTCGGAAAATATAATCGTATTTCGCCTGAACTAGATTGGCCTGAGCCTGATCAAGCTGTGTACGGGCAAGATTGTAGTCTACATAATTAGAGGCCCCGGCATTATAACTGGCTTCAGCAGCTTCAAAGGCTCTTTGCAATGCATCTACCTGAACCTGATTGGCTGAGTATGCCTTGGCGGCATTTTGCATATTGATGTAGGCCTGATCAATGTTTTGACGAATTCCCAAAAGCGTATTCTCTGTATTCAACTCCGATTGCAATTGCTGTATTTTGGCTGATTGCATCTGGTATTTTTTATTGAATCCGTTGAAAATAGGAATCTGCATAGAAATACCGAGGTTCATGTTTTGGTTATTACCCAATTGATTGAAGTAGGGGATGCCCACCTGATCATACGACGGCTGTTGAAAATCTACGGTAAAAGGTACTGTTTCACCCTGAAAGACAGTTGTGGCAGTCACAGTTTGTGTATCAAAGCCGTTCGGGATAAGGTTTTTGGCTGCTGTAGAATAGGCTGTACCCCAGTTTCCGTTTACCATAACCGTTGGCAGGCCAACAGATTTGGCAATCTGAATATTTTTTACCGCCATCTGTTCTCTGATGTCTGAAGCTTTAATCTCGGGGAGGTAATTGATGGCTGCCTCGTAAACCTGACCTGCAGACTCAGGGTAAAGTTGAATTGACGGGTTAGGAACATCAATGCGGCTAACAGTAAATGGTCTGTTATCCGTGAGGTTCATGGCTTGTTTTAGTGTCAGAATCGCAGTTTCGTACTGATTTTGGCTGTTAACCAATTGAAGTTCATTATTAGCCAATTGGGCATTGAGGTTAAAAATGTTGGTCTCAGGCAATGATCCGGCCTGAACCATCTTCTCAGTTCTTTCAAGTTGTAAGCGGGTAACCTCCACATTTTTCTCAGCAACGGTGATCATATCCTGAGCTGAAAGAACATTGACATAGGCCACGGCAATTTGCAGAGAGATATTGTTTTTCTGAGCAGCCAAATCCATTCTTGAAGCTTCTAGGTCGAGTGTGCTACGGTCAATTGTATTCTTTATACGAAGGCCGTTATAGAGGATATAATTTGCTCCCACTCCCATCGAGTTGGTAGCAATTGTAGACGTCACAATATCGTTTGAGAATGGGTCAATGTTACGGCCGAAGTTCGAGTTTAGTCCAAATTGACCATTGGCTGACGGCAATCTGTCAGCTCTGGCCTGATTCAGAGCATTCAGACTATTTTCAATAGCGAGTTCGCTTTGTCTCAGGGCTATATTGTGACTAAGTGCGTAATCTATACACTCTTTGAGGGTATAGCCAGGTGTCTCTTCAGCACCTGAAAGCCGGGTTTGTGCATTTGATACTAACACGGCTGATAAAAAGACAAAAGTGAAGGCCAGTAATATTTTTTTCATAAGGGATTGGCAGTTTCAGGAACAATATTAGTTAACATTTGGCAGTCTGCTTCATTGAAAATGGATAAGCGGCAGATTAGCTAAATGAAAAGGTTTTATTTGATGTCTTGACCAGATGTGTATTATCTGACTTTGCCAATTTGGGGAAGAGTTACTGTTGATTTATGGAGGTCTTTTATGATTATTTGGTCTTTTCTTTTTCCGTTAGTGGATTTGTTTGTGCCTGAGATTTTCATTTCTATTTTTGCACCGCTTTACAAACGTATAAAACATTTTCTGTTATGATAGCACTCCTGGTCTTGGTATTTGTAGTCGGTTATTTGGGCATTGTGCTTGAGCACAATATTTCAATTGACAAGTCATCTTCGGCTCTTTTAACCGGGGCATTGTGCTGGACGGTTGTTGCTTTTACGACGCACGATCCTGAGCACATGAATGAGGAGCTGCTTCACCATTTGAGTGAAATCGCAAGCATTCTATTCTTTTTGATGGGTGCTATGACTATTGTGGAGTTGATAGATACTTACGATGGTTTTGATATCATCACAGATAGAATAACCACCAGAAGCCAGACAAAACTGCTCTGGATTATCTGTATTCTGACGTTTTTCCTTTCAGCATTATTGGATAACCTGACCACTACTATTGTAATGGTGACTTTGGTTAAAAAGCTGATTGAGGGGGAAAAACTGCGTCTCTTGTTTGTCGGTATTATAGTAGTGGCAGCTAATGCAGGTGGAGCTTGGTCTCCGATGGGTGACGTTACTACCACTATGCTATGGATTGGTGGTCAGATTACAGCGGTGAACATTATTAAGACATTAATTCTGCCGAGTTTGGTATGTATGCTTGTTCCGCTAATTGTGCTCGCTCCTTCCATCAAGGGTATGTTGCCAAAGAAGCTTTTCAGCGATGATGGTGAGACGCATCATACCAAGCAAGAGAAGTATGTGATTTTCTTCACCGGTATCGGTGGCTTGATTTCGGTTCCAATTTTCAAAACGGTTACTCATTTGCCTCCTTTTATGGGAATGCTATTGGCTCTTGGAGTGCTTTGGATGGTGACCGAGCTTCTTTTAAAAGATAAAGAAGAGCATTTCAGAAATAACTATTCAGTGTACAAGGCTCTCGAAAAAGTTGATATGCCTTCTGTACTTTTCTTTCTGGGTATTCTCCTGGCGGTTTCGGCCTTACAAACCGAAGGTGTTTTAAGAGGTTTAGCCGGTTGGTTATCTGATAATATCAGCAGCCAAACGGTAATTGTAACGCTGATTGGTTTGCTTTCGTCGGTGGTTGATAACGTTCCTCTAGTAGCAGCCTCAATGGGTATGTATGACCTAAGCCAGTTCCCTACAGACGACCGTTTCTGGGAGCTTCTTGCCTACTGTGCCGGTACGGGTGGATCGGCTCTGATCATTGGCTCGGCTGCGGGAGTTGCTGCTATGGGTATGGAGAAAATCAACTTCTTCTGGTATGTGAAGAAAATATCCTGGTTGGCCTTGATTGGTTATTTTGCCGGTATTGGGGTATTTCTTTTGTTGTTCCCTTAATACGTTTAAGAAATAAATTTGAATTTAAATCCCTGACATCGGTTGGGGATTTTTAGTTTGTACCCGGACAAAAATGCCCCCTGCGTTTTAAGTCTTTTTCATAAGATCATGGTTTATTCAATCTTCTTGTTGAAGGTATTTTGGGTCTACTCTTACCATGAAATAAAAGTTTTTTCGTTTTAGGACATGCTCTTTGTAACTTTCAAAAAAAGAGATAGCTATGAAAGGTTTACTGTTAGGCCTAGTCCTGTTTTTTGGTGTACAAATTGCCGAAGCTCAGTCGGGTTTGGTATTACCAAATGGTATTAAAGTTCCGGAAGTAGAAAGCCTGGCTGATGTAACTTCTCCTCACGAAGGTATGATCGTTTATGAAACTGATCAGAAGTCTCTTTTTCTGAGACGAGAGGGCTCATGGGAAGCATTGTCAGAACCGGTACCCAATAATGAGCCTCACATTTTTGTAGAGTTTAGCGGGGCTCCAACCATAGTGCCCGGCGATGTCGAAAACACGGGAATTCACGGTTCTCAGTCAAGAGTTCTTCATCTGGATTTTAATATTTTCTCAACACTTGGAACCGGGCGTTCTGTTGGTGTGGCTGAATATGACTTTAAGTTCAAAAAGAAATTAGGGAAGAGTTCTCCGCTTTTGAACAAGGCTCTTTTAAGAAGAGAAAGTTTTACGGATGTCATTTTTACGTTTTATATTCAGACCACTAAAGATGATGTGCCCTACTACAGTTATCATTTGGAGAATGTCAACTTGCTAAGCATGAGAACTGTGGGACCTCACTCCGAGCTAACGACACTCCTTGATGCCACGAATAACCTTTCTGCTAAAAGTATGATCGAGGAGATACAGCTTGTTTTTGAGCAGATTACAATAAAAGACCATATCCATAATACAGAGGTTACTCATTCTTTCAACACCAATGAGTAACTTTTAAAACATAGTTGGGGTACGGGATTACCATTTTTATCTTAGATTAGAGATAAAACCTTGCCCTATGAAATCGTTTAAAGTCCCATTTTCTCTGCCTTTGTTTCTTTTGGTGGTTGTTTTCTCCTGTCAAAAGAAAGAAGAGACTAAGCCTAACATCATTTACATACTTGCTGATGATCTGGGAATAGGTGACGTTTCGGCATTTAATGATTCCTCACTTATTAAAACAACAAATATTGATCGATTAGCCACCGAGGGGGTAAGGTTTACAGATGCACACTCGGGCTCTGCTGTTTGTACACCTACCCGATACGGTATTCTGACTGGTCGCTACAGCTGGCGAGGAGTGTTGAAAAAGGGTGTTACCTGGAGTTATGATACCTGTATTGTGGAGCCGGGCCGTCTTACAGTTGGTACACTTTTGCAAACCGCAGGTTATGAAACGGCCTCCATAGGAAAATGGCATTTAGGAATGAACTGGACTAAGGCCGATACCGGAAGTATTCCTGTCGATTTTTCTCAAAAGCTCAATCCTTCGCCTAATTCGTATGGCTTTGATTACTTTTTCGGGATACCGGCATCATTGGATATCCCGCCTTATGTATATGTTGAGAATGATGAGGTCACGGCTTTACCAAACCGAATGACGCAGGATACCTCAGCATTTGGCTGGTGGCGTTTAGGTCCTACAGGTGCGGATTTTACTCATCAGGAAGTCTTACCAACTTTTTTTGAGAAGGCCCGGAGTTTTATTTCTCAAAAAAGAGATAAGCCGTTTTTTCTTTATTTGCCACTTTCGGCACCTCATACTCCTATACTACCTGATGAAAATAACAAGGGGCAATCAGGGCTTAATGAATATGCCGATTTCGTATTAATGATTGATGGCCTGGTTGGCCAATTAATGAATGAACTCGAAAAACAAGGTTTAGACTCAAATACCATGATTGTTTTTGCTTCAGACAATGGCTGTGCCCCTTATGCTGACGTAGAGGGTCTTGAAGAAAAAGGACACCGACCCAGTATGAATTTCCGTGGCTACAAAGCCGATATTTACGAAGGAGGGCATAGAATACCTTTGATTATCAAATGGAAGGGGCATTTTGAGGCGGGTAAAGTTGTGGATGCCACCAATTGCCTTACCGATTTCATGGCCACTGTAGCTGATCTGAACGGTGTCAAAATTCCTGAAAACACGGCTGAAGACAGCTTTAGTTTGCTTCCATTATTGACTGGTCAGGGCGAGTTTCTTCGTAAAAATACGATTCACCATTCGGTGGATGGAAACTTTGCCATTCGGCAAGGAGACTGGAAACTAATTATGGCTCCGGGCTCAGGTGGCTGGAGTTATCCACGAGCAGGAAAAGAACCAAAGGATGCTCCTAAGGTACAATTGTTCAATTTGAAATCAGATTCGGGAGAGCGTGAAAATCTGGTTGAAAAAGAGAAAGAGCAGTATGAATTTTTGAGAAGTCAGCTTCAACAGGTGATTAAAAACGGCAGAAGTAACGAGGGACCTGCCCAGGAATATGTCAATGTGGAAAACTGGCCTGGAATGAATTGGACAATGGAGCTTTGAAACAGCTACTGAATAGTCTATTTTAGCATTTCTCAACATTCATCATGCGAAAACTAACTTCCTTACTGGCTATTTTTTTGCTGCTTTCCTGTTCAAAAAACAAAACACTTTTTGAACGTCTTGACCCCTCGGCCTCGGGTATTGATTTCATTAACCAGATTGAAGAGACAGATGTGCTCAATGTGCTGGTTTATGAGTATTTCTATAATGGCGGTGGAGTGGCTGCAGCTGATTTTGATAATGATGGACTTATAGACCTCTACTTTTCTGCAAACATGGGTTCTGATAAGGTTTTCAAAAACCTCGGGGAGTTAAAGTTTGAAGATAAAACCTCAGGTTCAGGCATTGCTTTCAATGGAGAATGGAAGACAGGAGTTACTGTAGTAGATATAAACTCGGACGGCCTTAAGGACATTTATGTTTCAGTTTCGGGCAATGAAGGTCACCCGGATTTAAGGAAAAACAAGCTGTATATTAACAAAGGAGAATTTGTTTTTGAGGAAAAGGCGGCTGAATATGGCCTTGATCAGGATGGATTCACTACACAGTCGGCCTTTTTTGATTATGATAAAGACGGTGATCTGGATGTCTACATCATGAATCATAATGTCAAAGATTTCAAACGTTTTGATGTAGAGGCCATCCATTTTATGCGTGACCAGTACGCCGGGGATAGGCTATTGAGAAATGACGACGGCTTTTTTGTGGATGTCAGTAAAGAGGCGGGTATCAAGGGTAACCCCATCGGTTTTGGTCTTGGAATCCATACCGCTGACCTCAATGAAGACGGCTGGACTGACCTTTATATTTCTAATGACTATCTGGAAGGCGACTATTTATATATCAATAACGGAGATGGCACCTTTACTGATAATATTGCTGAAATGGTAGATCATACGAGCTATTTCAGCATGGGGAATGATATAGCCGACGTCAATAACGATGCTTTGCCCGATATTTTCACGGCTGATATGCTGCCTGAAGATAATAAAAGACAAAAGCTACTTTTCGGCCCGGACAATTATGAGGCTTATCTGAGTATGCTTCGCAATGGTTTTCATCCTGAAGTCATGCGAAATATGCTACACGTCAATGAAGGAAACGGCAAATTTTCAGAAGTAGGGCAGCTTGCTGGTATCTCCAATACCGATTGGAGCTGGTCGCCCTTGCTGGCTGATTTTGATAACGATGGCCTTAAGGATATGTTTATCACTAACGGTTATTTCAGGGATTATACCAATAACGATTTTGTGAAGTTTTATGCTGAGCAACGCTCTGAAGGTAAAGACAATGTGCTTGAAATAATCAATAAAATGCCTTCAACCAGAACGCCGAACTATATTTTCAAAAACATGGACGGCCTGCAGTTTGAAAATCGTCAGAAAGAATGGGGTTTTGAGAATAAGGGAATTGGGAACGGAGCCATTTATGCTGATTTGGATAACGACGGAGATTTGGAAATTATCACCAATAATCTCAATGAGCCAGTAGGAATTTTTGAGAATCACTCCAATGAATTAGAAGGAGGGAAAAGCTACCTTAAAATTAACCTGAATGACAAGCCAACTGATCGCCTGAATACCAAAGTCATTCTGACCTCAAACGGTCAAAAACAATACAGAGAATTTACCCCTAATCATGGCTTTCAAAGCAGTTATGATGGACCGGTACATTTCGGTTTGGGGAGTTCCGGAGCTGAAAAAATTGAAATAATATACCCTGATGGTACTTATCAGGTCATTACTGATCCGGAAGTGAATACGACCATTGAGGTTTCAAAAAGGGCTTCTGGTGATATCAATATTGAGTTTCTTCAACCTTATTTTGAGGAAATAACTATGCCAGATATCGTGCATGAACAAATGCCCATCAATGATTTTAGCAGGCAGATTTTACTCCCTTGGATGTACTCTTATCAGGGGCCGGGCATGGCTGTTGGTGATATCAACGGAGATGGGCTGGAGGACTTTTATTTGGGCGGAGGAAAGGGCTCGCCGGGTCAGTTGATGAAAGCCTTGCCAAACGGAAGTTTTGTAAAAACGAATGAAACCCTTCTTAAGCAATGGGAGCTTTGTACCGATGTGGATGCTGTCTTCTTTGATGCCGATTCTGATGGAGATTTAGATTTATATGTAGTGGGTGGAGGTTATGAATACCTGCCAAACGACTTATTGCTTCAAAATCGCCTGTACATCAATGACGGGAAAGGTAACTTTACCAAGAATGATACAGCATTTCCTCCACATATTTATTCCGATGCCTGCGTTGAGGTTTTTGATGCTGACGGTGATGGTGATGAGGACTTATTTGTAGGCGGTTTTGTGCTGCCGGGGAGCTACCCTTCTTATAACCCATCACGATTTTATTTGAATAATGGTGGAGTTTTTGAGTATCAGGAGATTTCGGGTTTTGAGCAAGCCGGTCTGATCAAAGATGCTATAGCCACAGACTATAACGGCGACGGCAAAATGGATCTTATTCTGGCAGGAGAGTGGACGGATTTGCAGGTTTTCAAAAATGTGGGAGGAAGCTTTGAGCGGGATGAGGCCGCAATTATCAATGACACCGGAATTTACCAAAGCCTGCTCGCAGCAGATTTTGATGGTGATGGTGATGATGATTTTATCGTGGGAAATCTAGGACTAAACTCTCAGCTATGTGCCAGTCCTGCTGAGCCTCTGGAACTCTATACCGCTGATTTTGATGGAAATGGCCGAAAAGACCCGATCCTCAGTTGTTACCTTCAGGGCAAGGCCTATCCTTTTTACAGTCGCGATGAAATGCTGGATCAGCTCTTTCCATTGAGAAAAGCCTATAATTCATATGAGCTTTACTCGGAGGCTACTACAGCAGATATTCTAAAGAATTTCCCTGAGGTCACGCCGGAAATTCAAAAAGCGACCACCCTCGAAACTGTGTATTTTAAAAATGAAGGCGGTCGTTTTGTGAGACAGTCTCTACCTGTTCAAATTCAGGCCGCTCCGGTTTATGCCTTATTGAGTGCTGATATTGATCAGGATGGAGACCTAGATTTGATTGCCGGGGGTAATAACACCAAAACCCGCGTTCGCCTGGGTAATATTTCCGCCAATCATGGCCAGGTATTTCTCAATGACGGTAAAGGAAATTTCACTTATGTGCCGCAGTGTAGGAGTGGGTTGAATCTGATAGGGGATGTAAGAGGATTAGAAATAGTGAATAATAATTTGATTGTAGGGAGAAATACTTTGCCTGTATTATTTTATTCTCTTGGGAGATAAGACCAAATATTTTAAGTATTCATTGACTTGTCTCTCCAACATTATTTAAAGTCTTATTATTTTTAGGACTAAAAAGTGTAACTAATTATTTCATGCCCACAACTAAATGGATAATAGGTATAGTTTTTTTTCTGACTATACTCTCTCGCCCAGTATTCTCACAAGCAGTGTCAGATGGAATTTTAAAGGTTTTTGGGGGAAGTTCTACTGAACATGTCTTTGATGCCATATTTGATTCAGAGAGAAACTGTTTCTTTATTGTTGGCTCCACCTCTAGTACTGATGGAATATTCGAAGGACATGCCTCTGGTACTAAAATGTTCCTTATCAAAACTGATACACTTTTTGAGGTGGAATGGGTACAAACAATGCCGGGCTACAGTCGGACAAGTAATATTGCTGAATTTGGTTCGGAAGAATTAGCCATCGCTGGTCACTCAGATACTTCTTTAAAAATCTTTACTCTAAATAAGGATACCGGGGTTATTGTTAATGAAAGATTTGAGAGTAGAGCTTCAAGTATTTTTCAAACTTCAAAATTAAGGCTGGTCAGTACTTCAAACAAGACTTTAATACTTTTTAGAAATGTAAGAAAGACCTTCAACAAAGGTGTTGGAGTTATTGGTTCTGAGCTTAGTGGACTGGCTTTTGATCAAAATCTGTCATTTAAATGGGAAAGGCAATATGGTGGCGGGCTAGGCTCAAATATTTATGACGTATTCAGCAATAATGATGGTACAGTAACTTTCTGGGCGTATACGGAGAGTACGGATGGTGATGTTGTTGGAAGTAAGAATTTACAATCAAATGAGTCTGAAGATGACATCTGGATGGTCAGAATCAATGAAAATTCTGGTCAGATTCAAAATTCAAGAATTATCGGTGGAGCGGGTGAAGACGAGATTTATGGTGTATCCAGAGCAGACGATGAAGGTTATATTCTGGCATGTAGAATTGACGGACGCGATGAACAGCTCTTTACGGCAACCGGTAATTATATACTTAAGCTAAACAAGCTGGGAAATGTAATATGGGAGAGACCACAGCAAGGCTATCTTCCATCAAGTAATCAGATTTCCAGTGTAAATGATGATTTTCTCTATTACACCAATTCTGGTTTATATTTAATGAGTAGTAATGGGGCTCTTCTTGAAAGTTTTTTGATTGCAAAGTTCAATCCCTTTAATTCAGTTAAATTTATAAATCAGGGTGGTGGGAATTATGCCATTGTAGAGCTCTATGATTATTATGGGATAAGCTATCCTTCGGGCGATATAAGGGTAAAGACTTTTAAGATTGAACAGGGTTCTTTACAACTCAAAGATATCTCGCCAAGCTGGCTTTGTAGCAAAAGGCCAATTCAAATTGAGTTTTCTTCGAATACGCCGATTAATCCTGATAATCGTTTTCAAATATCATTAGTTTCAGGATATGAGGAGTATTACTTGGGTGAAACAAGCGGCTATACTTTCAACTTTAACGCTCCTGTATTATCAAGTCCCAATGTTAATAGCACGAAGGAATTTAGGGTAAAAATAAAAAGCACAAGTCCTGAGAATGAAATTATTGCAGGAGTTATCAGAGTTCAGTCTCCATTAAAGTGGGAAGGGAATGCTTCTTTGGAGCTTGATAATCCCACTCAAGGTTACTTAGGATCAAGCATTACTCTTCCTGCGAATGGACCATTCAAACTGTTTGTAAATCAAGAATCCTTCAGCACAAGTTTTAGCAACAATATTAATTTCGTTCAAAAATATTTGGAGAAGCCTTCAATATTATACCTGGATAAAGTCCAAAACTTATGTGGTACGTTTCCAATTGAAAACTCAGTGAGATTTAATATTCAAAAGGACACCCTGGAAATAGAGGAGCAGTTAAATCTGGGGGGATCAATGGAGGATGAGTTGGGTGATTTAATACTTACAAATTCAGGAGAGTATATTATAGCTATTAATTCAAAATCATCCAATGGAGAATTGTCTGGGAATAGTGGGAGAAGTGATATTTTAATAATCAAACTAAACAATGATTTAGATGTTCTTTGGAAATATGAGATTCATGGTGAGTCGAGCGATGAAGTGTTTGATTTGAAAGAGGCACAAAACGGGGATATTCTTTTTGTTGGTACCACTTTTTCAACGAATCTCAATGGAGTTTATGGAGGTTTGGCAGGACGTCTCTCAGCCACCGGAACTCTCAAGTGGCTCAAGACTTATACCACACCGCATGATAATGGATATTATGTTGAAAACATTCCTGATCAATTCAGTCAGTTGCAGGAGTTAGGGAATGGGGATATACTAATCGCGGGTCTCATAGAAAGTAGAGTGGGGATCAAAAGAGTTAATTCTAATGGAGTTGAAATTCTTCATGAAACATACACAAACAGGGGAGCTAAGGTGTATAATTTAGAAAAGTACGGGCAAGGAAACTTTATTCTCGGTTTTACCTCAAGAGAGGCGTTCCCAGGTTCAAGGGGTTTTGATGATATTGGACTGTTAAATATTTCGGAAACAGGTGATAGTATTTCCTTCTTTAATATTGGAGGAAATTATGATGATGTTTTACATTCAGTTAAAGTAAATAATGGTGAAATATTCTTACATGGATATACAGAGTCAACAAACGGAGATTTTAGTTTGAACCCCGGAGGAGGTAAAAGTATGTTTGTTGGTAAGTATTCACCTGAGATTGGTTTATCAAGTACCAGCTATATTAGAAACGCTCCTGATAGTTATTATGATGGAATTCATGATATGCTAATTGATAGTGATAAAGTGATCGTTACTAGCAGATCATGTTGTGGAAGTGAAGTAAGAGCACCCTTTCACTTTGGTTCACGGTGGTATAACTTGATTGTTTCCTGCTATGACTTAGGATTGAATTTGAATTGGCAAAAAGTGATTCAAAGTGAAGAGATTGGAAATTCTGCATCAAGAATACTTTCCTTATCAAGTGGGAAATACTTTGTAAGTACCGATGTTGTTGGTCCAAATGCCGACATAAAGTCTACCAAAGGCCTAACAGACGTATGGTTGGGTGTTTTGTCGCACGAGCCTAAATGTCAGACATTCGATTCTCCAATAAACGATTCTATCATTACCAACGAATTTTATAAATCTGAGGTGGTGATAAATTTTCAAGGAGATATTATTCCAGGGAATGAAGTTATTTTTCAAAGTGGTCGCGAAGTAATTCTGAGTCCAGGTGCCACGATTGATAAAGGAAGTGTCTTCAAAGCAATTATCGATGGTTGCCAATAGAACATTTTATTGGTTTGCTATCCCATTAAGGAGCTGAAATTTCTTAGAAATCAGGGCCACTTTAAACCCTTATTTCAACTCCAAAGCCGTGATCATTGACTTCCAATCAAATACATCCATGGCTCCGCTGTCGCCGGTTAGTCTGATTTCGTATTGATCGTCTCCGTTTTCCAACGTGAGAACGATGGTTCTTTTGCCAAACATATTGGTGTCGGTGTAGGCAATCTCTTCACCCTTATACATTAGAGTACCAGCCTCGTTTTCCATGCCGTCCATGGGCTTAATTTGGCTCATTGCTTTACCAAGAAACTCCATAAAATCCACTTTTTGGATTACCTGACCCAGGTATGAAGGTTCACCATCTTCTTTGGTCATAGGTGGCGGAGAGAGTTTGAAGCCATCACCTTCCTTACTTTCAGGGATTTCCATCGTTGGGGGCTCAGGCTCTTCCTCATAAACTTCCTCCTCGATAGGTCCGTAATGAGTGATACTCAAATTCAAAACCCCTTTCGAAGTGAAAATTTGACCTCCCTCCAATGTGGCATCATAATCGTCAGATTCGTAATAGAAGTCTTTCAATGAGGCCGGTACCTGGAGGCTAATTTTATCATTTTCAAACGATTTCCAGTTTTGAGGAAGCATAAAATCAGATCTCACATCCACTTCTCTGACTTGAAATCCGGCATCACGGTATTGCTTTAAAAGTCCGTTTGTTCCTACCAAATGGCCAGTGCCCACAGCGATGAAAACCGGAGCTGAACTCACTTCAGGAAGTGTTCGTTCAAACATAATATCGTTTCGCTGGACAATGAGTCGGTCATAAATTTTACTGTTCATCGATTGCTGCAGCATTTCTTCAATATTCGACAAGGCAAACTGATGATAGGTATCAATAATCCCGGCTTGTCCTTCCAGGTAATTCATCACCGGCTTTTCCAGATCGCCGTTTTTGAGGAAACTGATGATTTTTTTTGCCGTCTTTTTGGTGAAGAAATTATCAGAAACTTTAATTCCGCCGAGAAGAGCATCCATCTGTTCATTCACATCCTCAATGCCCACGATCTTTTTGCCACTGGCCAGAGCATATTGAGTGAGGTACTGATCCATCATTAAAGATCGCTCTCCTTTTTGTTCCATAAACATCGGTAAGGCTTTCTCCAGCAGGGGCAGCAGATCATTATTGATTCTATCAGCCATTTGTTGCGGAGTAATCTGTTTCTCTATCCCGGGGAAGAGCTGGTCTACAAAAAACGATTTTATGCGGCTGCTGTCTAAGGTTGGCAGTATTTCCATCACCGTAGACTTCAAGGCATCTTTTGACAGAGAACCGTCATTCATATCAATCTCAAAAAAGGCTTTTTCACTCGCATTGATGGCCACATACACGCTGTCATTGAAATTAAAGACCTTGTCATTGGTCATGTGTATAGTGCCAAAAAGATAGCTCTTGTGCGGCAAACCAGGTTTGGTAAGCTCAAAAAGGGTTGACCGCTGAGCAAAAAGAGATGGGCTAAACAAGAGAAGGAAGATGATTCTTTTCATGACAAACGGGTTTGAGACTGGAGTAAATTTAAAACCATTTGACCGCTTAATTGAAGTTTTGGGTCAAAGGCAGCCAGTTTTCTATTTTGTGGAGGTTAGTTTCCTGACAAATTCTCCGGGGTTTTCACCGGACACCTTTTTAAAAACGCGGGTAAAATACGACAGGCTCTCAAAACCACAATTAAAACAGGCGTCTGAAATAGAATGATTGTTTTCCAGCATCAGTTTGGCTTGGCTAACCCGGTACCGATTCACAAAATCGGTGAAAGTGGAACCGGTTCTTTTTTTGAAATAGCGACTGAAACCCTCCCGCGAGAAATGGTGGGCTTCGGCGATTTCTTCCAGTGAAATTTTCTCCTGAAAATGGGTGTCAATGAACGTATAAATGGAGCGGATTCTGTTTTCGTCGTTTTGATTGATCAAACGAGTGTAGGGTTCATCGTGTAGCAGTTCACTTTCTGTGAACTGACTCAAATCACTCAGAATTTTTAGGATTTCAATGTATCGGTTAAAAGAGTGAAGGTTTTCCAAATCAAAAAGTCGCTGACCGATTTCCTTTTTCTCCTTACTGCCCAAAGCAATTCCGTATTTGGCCTTTTCAAAAAGTGAGCCCAAATGTTTTAGTTCAGGTGTTTTGAGCAATTGTTCACTGACGAAGTCTTTGTCAAGATGCAAAACCACCTTTCGATATTCGGTTTTGATACCATGGTCAAAATTGAGATGCGGAATATTGGAGCCAATCAGCACCAAGTCAGAGCCCGAAAAGTGGGAAATATGATCGCCCACGTGACGTTTCCCCCGTTCGGCTTCAATGTAAACGAGCTCAAGCTCAGGATGAAAATGCCAGTAGAAGAGATCGCTCAGTCGAGGATTGAACATCAGCTGAAATGATTTGTCTTCTGATTTAATCTGCTCCAGCTCAATTTTCATTTCAATGCATTTATTGGGATTAAAAATAAATTGATTGGTCAATATAGTTCAAAAATTGTGTGTTTTTCTGAAAATCTAAGGGAATTGACATTCTTAAATTTGTCTTATTCAATCTTGATAAAGAAATATTACTAATATGGAGAACAGAACAATGGCGACCATGGCACCCATGCCGGTCAATGAGCATACCGATATTCCCGGAAACCCTTCAACAGCCAAAAGCAGCACGCAGAAACTAAGAACCGAAGCGACCGCTGACAGTCTGAGAGTGCTGACAGAAGAGCAATGGAATTTCTGGTTAGAGAATGGCTATGTGGTCATCAAAAATGCAGTTCCCAGAGAGCAGGCATTAGAAACTGCGACTTTTCTGTGGGAGTTTGAAGACAAAGACCCGAACGACAAAAGTACGTGGTACACAGCACCAAGAGCCGAAATGCAAATGAAAGAACTCGCCGGTACCGGGATGGTGGAAGTGTATAATAACCAGCATCTATGGAATAACCGACAGATGCAAAAAGTGTATGATGCTTTTGTAGATATTTGGGGCACTGAAAAACTTTGGGTAACAATTGATAGGGCCAATTTGAATTTCCCAATGCGGCCGGGGCATGAGTACAAGGCCTTCATCCACTGGGATTATGACCCTGAGACCAAGCCTCAACAGGTACAGGGGGTGTTAGCGTTAGCCGATCAAACAGATGAAAATATGGGTGGTTTTCAATGTATCCCGTGGCTTTTTAGAAATTACGATACCTGGAAACTCTCTCAGCCAGAAGATCGTAATCATTTTCAACCCAATACCACTGGTCTGGAGAATGAAATAGTTAAAGTGCCCTTAGAAGCCGGTGATTTACTTATTTTCAATAGTTCAGAACCTCACGGAATCAGAGCTAACCGCTCAGAAGATAAAGTTCGTATAGCCCAATACATCTCTATGATGCCCGCTCAGGAAGAAAACGAGCCGCTAAAAGAATGGCGAATTAACTCCTGGAAAAACCGAATTGCCCCTGAAGGTTACGCCTTCCCCGGCGACCCGAGAAATTGGGAGCAAACGAAGTATGGAACGGCTCAATTAACAGAGTTGGGTGAGAAATTGCTGGGCTTAAGGAAGTGGTAGAATAGTTTGTTAAAAGCATAATTGACTTAAAAAGATTAAAATATGAGGCGAATAGATAACATATTCGGCTCATTAACTTTTATGCCCTGAGATCTTTGAGGAGAACCGATGAGTGAGCTCGTCGAACTCAACCCACCTTTGCATACTTATTCCTATACTCCACCGGCGTAAGCCCGGTCACCTTTCTGAAAACTTCACGGAAGGCTTTGTTATCTGAGTAGCCCACTTCGTACATAACTTCGCTAACATTCTTTCTACTGGCTTCAAATTGCCTTTTAGCAGCCTCTACACGAACCCGCTGAAGGTATTCTACTACGGTATTATTGGTGGCGTTTTTGAAACGGCGTTCAAAAGTCCGGCGGTTGACGGCGATATAGTCGGCTAGCTCGTCTACCGTTACTTTTTCATTGAATTTTGATTCAATCAGTTCCTGAGCTTTGAGAATTTCAGGGTCATTGTGATTTTTCTGGGCACTGAAAATCGTGAAATATCCCTGATCAAATCGATCAATATCAATAGCAAAAAATTTGGCTGCCATGATGGCCGTATTGCGATCGGTATATTTTTCAAGCAGGTACAGAAGCAGGTTCCAGATAGAATTGGCACCTCCGCTACTGTATATGCCGTCCTCGTCGGAGATGATGGTTCCATCCAGCAGTTCTACTTGTGGAAACATCAACCTGAATTGATCGTAGTACGCCCAATGAGTAGAGCATTTTTTGCCGTTAGCAAGGCCTGTATTGGCCAGTAAAAAAGCTCCAATACATAGTGAAGCGATTTCGGAACCGTTTCTATACATTGATTTCAGCCAATCTAAGGCAGGTTCATTCTTTTCCAGAGCTTGCTGCACGTCACCATAAAGGGCCGGCAAAATCACCAGATCAGTTTTTTTAACCTGATCAATAGTCTTATGCGTTTTGATTTCATATTCACCATCCTGAGCCGCTACCGATTTTGTCATGCCAACGAATTCAACCTCAAAAAGTGGCTCTTTCCCCTGCCACTGCAAAAACTGATTGGCCGAAGTAAAAAGACGGTATGGTGGTGAGATAGCTTCCATTACGGCCTGCTCGGGAACAAATACGGTGACGTGCATAGATGATTTTTTTGTTAAAGTTAGCTTTTTCTTTTGTCGTATACCACCCCTTTAGTAGTCGGGATTGCACACTTTTTTTGCAGATATTTAGAGCCAACTTTGTAAAAAACAAAATCAAGATCAGCGAAATGGAAAAGATTAAAATAGAAGCTGAAGTAAACGCACCCGTATCCAAAGTATGGGAATACTGGACTGCCCCGGAGCACATTGTGAACTGGAATTTCGCTAGTGACGACTGGTGCTGTCCTTCAGCCAGCAATGATTTAAAAGCGGGAGGGAAATATTCAGCCCGAATGGAAGCCAAGGATGGTAGTTTTGGTTTTGACTTTACGGCTGTCTATGACAAAGTGGTTCAAAATAGTCTTATTCAGTACACCATGGAAGATGGACGTGTAGCTCTCACAGATTTTGAGGATTTAGGAGATAGTACCAAAGTGACCACTCATTTTGATGCCGAAGATCAAAACCCGGTCGAAATGCAACAGCAAGGTTGGCAGGCTATTTTGAATAATTTTAAGACCTATATAGAGAAGAATTAATTGCCACACTTTTAACCAGAAACTTTCAACTTTTAACCATCAAAAAATGGCATCAGTAAGTATATATCTCAATTTCCCGAACAGAACTGAAGAAGCGTTCAATTTCTATAAAGAAGTATTTCAAACCGAATTTATTGGGCCCATCAGCCGGTTTAGCGATGTGCCTCCCGAAGTGGGTAGTCCTTCGCTTCCTGAAGAAGCCTTGAATGGGGTTATGCACGTAGAATTGCCCATTACAGCCGGCTTTAAACTCATGGGAACCGATGCACCCGAATGTATGGGATTTAATGTTATTCAAGGAAATAATGTAAATATTAATCTCATGCCAGATACTCGGAAAGAAACTGAACGGCTTTTTAAGGAATTAAGCACTGGTGGAGTAATAAGGCAGGAGCTTCAGGACATGTTCTGGGGTGATTACTACGGAAGCTTAACCGATAAATTTGGTATTCAATGGATGTTTAATTGCTCTGAGAAGAAGTGATTTTAAGACTTAAGACAAAAGACTCAACAAGAATCCGGGTCAATCAGTAGAATCTGTGGAATTCGTGTTGCTCTAAAACAAAACTCTAAACCCTTTTACAATAATGGAAAACATATCTAAAACCAGACTCTGGATCAGTCGGATCATGAGCGGCTTTGTAGTATTATTTTTAACCTTTGATATCGTGATGAAATTCATGAAACCCGAGGAGGTGATTACCACAACGGTGAATGAGCTTGGCTATCAGGAACATCATATTGCAACCATGGGAATCCTGTTATTGATTTCTACTATCCTATATGTTATTCCCAAGACGTCGATTCTTGGTGCTGTTTTACTGACTGGCTATTTGGGTGGAGCTATCGCTACGCATTTGCGGGTAGATAATCCACTATTTAGTCACTTGCTGTTTCCTGTATATTTTGGAATTCTTCTTTGGGGCGGTCTTTGGCTCAGAAATGAAAAATTACGGTCCATTTTTCCCTTGATCAGCTAAATCTTTAAATAAGAAATGAAAAGTCCGAAAATCTACCCGGCCATATGGTTTAACAATAATGGTACAGAGGCTGCAAAGTTTTATTGCTCACTTTTTGAGAATTCCATTATTATCAATGAATTTCAAACCGCAGTTACTTTTGAACTGGATGGCTATTACATGATGGGAATCAATGGTGGCCCCATGTTTAAGCCAAACCCGTCCATTTCCTTTTATGTGGAATGTGATTCGGTGGAAGAGATTGATGAAAAATTTAAGAAACTCTCGGAGGATGGAATGGTGATGATGCCGCTGGATGCATATCCATGGACGGCACGTTATGCATTCCTCGAAGATCGATTTGGGGTTTCGTGGCAGTTAAACCTTCGGGCAGAAGGCAATACCAATCAAAAAATCACTCCGAGTTTACTCTTTGTTAACCAGAAAAATGGAAAGGCAGCTGATGCGGTAAAGCTTTATACCTCAGTGTTTAATAAGGGGCGAAACTTAGAAATGTCTCATTATGGATCGGGCCAGGGCAATACGGAAGGCCATGTACTTTTTTCAAGATCAGAGATTGATGGATTTCAATTCATAGCTATGGATGGCCCCGGAGAACATCAGTTTGATTTCAATGAAGGCGTATCAATTTTAGTTTCAACTGAAGATCAGAAGGAAACTGATTATTTCTGGGAAAAGCTAACGGCTAACGGAGGTGAGGAGGTGCAGTGCGGTTGGCTGAAAGATCCGTTTGGGGTAACCTGGCAAATTGTTCCAAAACGATTTATGGAATTGATCAGCTCAGGAAATCCCGAACAAACCAAACGTGTTTTCGATGCCATGATGCCCATGAAAAAACTCATCATCGCGGACTTGGAGAAGGCGGCGGAAAGTTGACGGATACCAGTCTAAAAAAACACACACTCGACATCGGACTTCAAACATCTGACATTCAAAACGATGGAAATAAAAACTCATCATTTCGCACAGGATCTTACTGTCTATTGCAAAAAAGCCGAAAGCTTTCCCATGGGTGTGAAGGCGGCTTTTCAATACATGCATTCTCTGGTAGAGTTTGATCCGGACCGTATGCAATTAGGTCTTTCCAAAATATTGCCGGATGGTGGCATGGATTATTGGGCCGGAAGTCAGGAACTTCGTGAAGGAGAGTTTCAAAGACATAATTTAGAAACATTAACCGTTCCAGCGGGTGATTATCAATATGTTTCGGTAAAAGGATATATGGAGAACATCCCGTCAATAGGAGAGGCCTTTACCTATTTACTGAAGCATGTTCATCACAAAGAGCACCCTTTGGGGATAGAATGGTATGTGAGCATGGAGGAGGTTTGGTGTATGCTCAGGCTGGCTTGAGCCTGGTTTTTCGGGATTTATTAAAATGAAAGGATAAAAAATGGCAAGTATCAACCCCTACATCCATTTCAACGGCAACTGCGAAGAGGCTTTCAATCTCTATAAAGCGGCCTTTGGCGGCGAGTTTTCAAAACTGGTGCGTTACAAAGAATTTCCAATGAACCCTGATTTTCCTATCACCGAAGAGGAGGCCAATAAGATCTTCCAAATCGCTCTGCCAATAGGTAAGAACAATGTGCTTATGGGCAATGACACCCCAAAGTTCATGGGAAGGCATAACGAGAGCGAGACCCGAAGTAAAATCCATGTGAGTGCTAAGAGCAAAGAGAAAGCAGAATATATCTTCAAAGCCCTCTCAGAAGGCGGAGAAATAGAAATGCCCTTTAATGAGACCGCTCCGGGCTCATTCTTTGGTATGTTCAGAGATAAATTTGGGATAGAGTGGATGGTGGAGTTTAATGTAGATTAGTTTTTTCAAACAGAAACATAAAATGAAATTTATTGTACCCGATAACTGCGATAACTCCCCCAAAGCTCAGTTGCTCATTACTTTCAATGAAGCCTTCACGAAAAATGATATTTCGGCTATTCTTGACGTGGTGGAGGATGACATTCAATGGACGCTGGTCGGTGACAAAGAAATTAAAGGCAAAGAAGCTTTTGAGAAAGAGCTGAAAATCATGGTTGATTTCTCCATGAATTCTATGGAAATCTTCAATGTCATCACCCATGGGAAGGCCGCTGCGGTTAATGGCCTGATCATTGGGGCTGATGATAAAGTCTACGAATTCTGTGATATCTATACGTTTAAAAGTGCCGGGGCGAATAAGATAAAAGAGATTAGATCATTCATTATACTGAAGAAATAAGATTAGATAAAAAAGATTAAGAATCGCCTTTCCTAATCAAACCTTCAAAGCCCTCCTAATCGCCATCTCCACCGCCGGATATTCTTCTTTTTCAACTAAAGGGCTCAAGTCATTCTTGGTAAAAAGAGGTGGCTGGGCCATGAATTTCGGGTATTGCCCCAGATGCTTTTGAGCGGCATGAACTAAAAAAGGATGGCATAAATAGACGGTACCTACCTCACCGGTAGCAAATATCTCTTTTCGGTTGCTCGTGCTGCCTAGCTTATCTGACAGCTCCGTAAAGGACAGCCCCTCTTTGCCGAAAGGCTTTAAAATTCTGGCCACATCCAGATGAGAACCCACGCGTATTCGGGTCGGGGCATCGGCTGCTGTGACATCAGAAAACAGGAAAAGCATTAATAGACCACGGTTTTTTGAGCAGATATTGATTCGCCATTTCATATAATCACCGGGCTCATCGCCGGGAAAACTTGCATCTACATGCCAGCCGGTGTCTCCTGGTTCTTTCAAAGACGGAAACCGGATAGGGAAACTACCGAGACTCATGCGGGGAATCCAGTTTTGCTGTCCTACCAATTGATCAAAGGCTACAGCAAGTCTTTCTGAATTCGCAGCTTCACGAAAAGGCTTTTGAGCAAAATCTCCGAGGTAAATCACCGGTTCTTTCCAGTAAACTCCTGTGGCTTCCTGCACACCCATGGCTTCCCAGAGGATTTTCCGGGCTTCTTCGGCAGTTTGCTGATCAAACACCCCGTCAAGTCTCAGGTATCCCTGATCAATAAAATCATTGAGCTGCTTCTCACTAAGTTTAGACATGAACTGGTTTTGAGATTCAAAAGATACACATAAAGCTTTAGTATTAGGAGCTTTAGGCACTGTCACATCAGATAAATACTACTTTACCGTGAAAATTTTATCAAAATCCACCTGCCAGGTCACCGGATCAGTAAAGTTTTCGGCAGGCTTGAAAATAAAGTCAACATCGGCCACGACCTGGTAGCTTTCAGCCGATAGGCGGGTAATGCTTATGGTACCTTTGGTTTCTTTAAGTTCGCCTACTGGAATACAGTAACACAAATAGCGATAAATAGCTTTTTGTTTCATAATCTCTCCGTCTTTGAAGGTCTTATTGGTAATGTTGGTATCGGTTTCAAAAACCAGCGTTTCGGTAAACTCATCGTCTGCAATATTTGGATTGGCTTCTTTGACGAAAATGTATTCAAACACCAGTTTATCGCCTTTCATGATCTCATATTGACCTGACAGACCAAAAGTTGGAGCGTCTTTCTTTTGATTCAGCCGGGCATTTTCATAAACCGTATTAGCAGATTTACCGAATCTTTCGGGATTAACCTCGTAGGGTAAGATTTCAGCCGTTTTACAAGCGGTAAAAATGAAGGCAAATACGAATATGATCAATTTCATACAATTCACGTTTTATGCTTCTCAAATGCCTGATAGAGACTTTTCGTTGTACTGACCGCTCTAAAAGCCTTATTCTTAGAGAGCTTCACCAGTAAAAAAAGATAGAAAAGGTTTGAATCTGAATATTTCTATTTCTATGTTTGTTACGAATTAACCAAATGGTTAAACCAATTAGATAAACCATAAAGTTAGAGTAGTGTCTGAGCAAGAGCAATCAACGGAAGAAAAAATTCTGGCCGCGGCCGAGGAGACCTTTGTAAAAGATGGTTTTGAGGGAGCACGCATGCAAAACATTGCTAACAAAGCGGGGATTAACAAGGCCATGCTGCATTACTATTTCAGGTCAAAAGAGATGCTCTTTGAGAAGATTTTTGAGATGAAATCAAAATTCTTTTTTCCTGCGGTGAAGGATATGATGAAAAGAGAGGACACCACTTTCATTGAGAAAATGGAGGAGTTCGTTGAGGGCTATATCAACTTTCTAACCCGCTATCCTTTCATTCCGTTTTTTGTGGTTCGTACGGTGAACTCATCAGGTACTCAGGGTTTTATTGAAAAATTGCCTTTTAAGGCACAACTGGCCGAAAGTGTTTTTATCAGTTATCAAAAAGACAGGGAACAAGGTGTGGTGGCGGAGATTGACCCGAACCAATTTCTGATTTCGGTGATTGGGATGTGTGTTTTTCCTTTTTTAGGTAAGCCTATTTTGAAAGTCGTTTTTGAGATGGAAGAAAGCAATTTTGAGAGCATGATGAGGTCTAGAATACCTGAATTGAAACTTTATATCAGAAAAATTTTAACACCATGAGAAAGGTATTGAAAGCCTTGATTTTGAGTTTGTTGGCTTCGCCAATGCTTATTGCTCAGCATTCGTTGGATGAGCTTATCAATGCTGCACGCAATCATCATCCTCAGCAGGCACAAATGGCACTAATCAAGGAGTCAACAGAGCTAAAACTTAAAGAAATCTCCGGAGCTTATCTACCTCAATCTACCCTTGGTGGTCAGGCTACCTGGCAGTCGGAGGTGACTTCCATTTCAATTCCTTTGCCTGGAATTGACATTCAGCCGCCCCCTCAGGATCAGTATAAGCTAACGCTGGATCTGCAGCAAAATATATGGGATGGTGGCTTGACTGCGGCCAGAAAAGCTCAGGCGAAAACAGATCAGGCGGTACAGGAAAATAGCATTGCTACAGAACTGATTAAAGTTGAAGAACAAGTAAGTCAGTTGTTTTTCGGAGCGATCATTGCCGATAAGCAAAGGACGAATGCAAATCTATTATTGGATGATTTACAGGCCAGAATGAAGGTTGCAAAAGCAGCTGTAGAAAATGGAGTTGCCACTCGATCTTCTTTACTTGATTTAAGAGCCAAAGAACTGGAACTGAACCAAAAAATGGCAGAGATAGATCAAATAAAAAAATCGGTCATGGAAAGTTTGAGTTTACTTACCGGGAAAACGTTAGACTCCAATGCCACCTTTTCAGAGGATGTTTTTACATCCGGTTCGGAAGATCAGAACAATCGCCCCGAGTTGGCTTTTTTATCGGCTAAACAGACGTCTCTTCGGGTAGGTGAGCAATTGATCAAAGCAAAAAATGCTCCCAAGCTTGCTCTTTTTGCTACAGGTGGCTATGGTAGGCCGGGATTAAACTTTCTGGCTCGTGATTTTTCACCCTACTTCATTGGAGGTGTTTCCTTAAAAATCCCGATTAGTCATTTATACACCGGAGGTCAAAAGACAGAAATACAGCAGCTGCAGGTAGTCCAAAAGCAACTGGATGCTCAGAAAGAAGGCTTTTTATTGGCCACGGAAATTCAAAAAAGTAAACAAGAAAACGAATTGGAGCGTTTGAAGCAGTTAATTTCTGGTGATGATGAATTGATAGATATCAGAGAGCAATTGATTCGGACGGCGGAGACTCAGCTGGATAATGGTGTCATTACTTCTGCAGATTATCTGGTCGAATTAAATAAACTGGATCAGGCTCGTCAAAACAAGGCTATCCATGAAGTACAGCTTTTGCAGACGAGACAGAATATCCGGCTTTTGCTGGGGCAGTAGGTTAATGAAAACACAAAGGCACACGAAGAGAAAGCCTTAGTTCACCTCCGTGACTTCGTGACTTGGTGGCAAAAAAGAAACAAAGAATAAAAATTCATAAAAAATGAAAAGCATATACAGTATTGGATCGCTTTTATTGCTGGGATTGATTTCCTGTGATAAGGATAAAAATGAATTTGATGCCACGGGCGTTTTTGAAGCGAAAGAAATCATCGTTTCGGCGGAAACCTCCGGTCAGATATTACAGCTCAATCTGGAAGAAGGAACGCAATTGACCGCCGGTCAGTCGGTGGGTCTCATCGATTGCGAAAACCTGAACCTCCAGAAATCTCAACTGGAAGCAAGTCTGGAAGCTCTTGGAGCCAAACGCACTTCAGCCGGTCCGCAAGTGGAAGTTTTAAAAGCTCAGCTGGCCTCTCAGGAAAAGGCACTTTCGGCTCAAGAAGAACAGCTTCAGGTACTTGAAAGAGAACAAAACAGAGTTCAAAACCTGGCCAAATCAGATGCAGTGCCTACCAAACAATTGGATGACATCAACGGGCAAGTGGCTGTTTTGACCAAACAAATAGCCGCAGCGGAAAGCCAATTGGCCATAACGCGACAGCAAATGAAAGCCCAGCAAGATCAGATTACCATTGCCAACCGGGCGGTGATGAGTGAGAGTAAGCCGATGCAGGAACGCATCGCTCAGGTAGAAAATATGATGGACAAATGTGCTATTGAGAACCCGGTAAACGGAACTGTTCTGGTCAAATATGCGGAAGAAAACGAGGTGGCCGCTCCGGGCAAAGCTCTTTACAAACTGGCGGATCTATCGGAACTGAAATTGAGAGCCTATATCACCAATGATCAGCTGGCGACATTGAAACTCGGGCAAGCCGTTACCGTGATGGTGGATAACGGGGAGGAAGGTTACAAAGAATTACCCGGCACCGTGGAATGGATTTCGGACAAGGCTGAGTTTACGCCCAAAACCATCCAAACCAAAGACGAACGATCAAATCTGGTATACGCCATCAAAGTGGCAGTCAAAAACGACGGCTACCTTAAACTGGGCATGTACGGAGAAGTAAAATTTTAAAATAAAGAAAGTCCCCTCTCTGGAGAGGAGCGGTGGCTGAGCCTGTCGAAGCCACAAGTGAAGTCGAAGACATGAGTCGCGTTTCAATTCAAAATATCACCAAAACCTATGAAAAGGGTACCGTTACCGCTTTGGATGACGTGAGTCTGGAAGTGGAAAGTGGAGAGCTTTTTGGCTTGATTGGTCCTGACGGTGCGGGTAAAACCACCCTGTTCAGGATTCTCACCACGCTGTTAAAACCTGACGAAGGAAAGGCGGAAGTGAATGGTTTTGATGTGGTGGATGATTTCTGGGAGATACGGAAGATTGTTGGTTATATGCCGGGTAAATTTTCACTGTATCAGGATTTGAGCATCATTGAAAACCTGAACTTTTTTGCTACCGTTTTTGAAACAACCGTTGAGGAAAATTATCATTTGATTAAGGATATCTATGTTCAGATAGAACCTTTCAAAGACCGTCTGGCCGGAGCACTATCGGGAGGGATGAAACAAAAGCTGGCCCTTTGCTGTGCTTTGATTCACGAACCCAAAGTGCTGTTTCTGGATGAACCAACAACAGGTGTTGATCCCGTTTCCCGGAAAGAATTCTGGGATATGCTGGACCTGCTGAAAGCCCGCGGTATAACAATTATTGTTTCCACGCCATACATGGATGAAGCCTCCCGCTGTGACAGGATCGCTTTGATGCAAGACGGCAAAATCATGGAAATTGACCGGCTGGAAAATATCCTGGAAAAGCATCGTCAGCCCACGTATTCAGTCAAAGGAACAGACCGGCATCGGCTTATTCAGGATATCAGATCATTTGACCAAACCGATAGTTGTTTTGCTTTTGGAGAAGACAATCACGTCGTTTTCAAGGATAGTCCGGCTACGGATTCCCTTTTACATTTTCTCGGAGAAAAGGGACATATGAATCTGACCGTACACGAGGTGATGCCCGATATTGAAGATGTATTTATCAAACTAATGCTGGAGCAGGAAAATCATGGCTGAAACGGTAATACATACAGAGAACCTGACCCGGAAATTCGGAAATTTCACGGCTGTGGATGCCATTAGTTTTGAAGTTTCAAAAGGTGAAATTTTTGGATTCCTGGGAGCGAATGGTGCCGGTAAAACCACCGCCATGCGAATCTTATGCGGTTTACTGGCTCCAACCTCTGGTGTGGCCAAGGTGGCCGGTTATGATGTTTATACGGAAACAGAAAACATCAAAAAGCACATTGGTTATATGAGTCAGAAATTCTCGCTTTATAATAACCTGACGGTGCGTGAAAACATCCACTTTTTTGGAGGAATTTATGGCATTCCGAAAAGGGAACTCAAAGAAAAATCGGAAGAATTGATAAGTCGACTGGGACTGACTCAGGAGGCGGATAAGTTGGTGGGTTCGTTGCCATTGGGCTGGAAACAAAAGATTTCTTTTTCCACGGCCATTTTGCATGAACCTAAAATTGTGTTTTTAGACGAGCCAACTGGTGGTGTTGACCCCATCACCCGACGACAATTCTGGGATATGATTTACGAAGCCGCTCATCGGGGTATAACCGTTTTTGTGACAACGCATTACATGGATGAGGCAGAATATTGCGACCGGGTAAGTATCATGGTTGACGGAGCTATTGCCGCACTGGATACGCCGGAGGAATTGCGGAATCAGTTTGAGGCCAAAGATATGGATGAGGTGTTTTTGCGACTGGCCCGTGGGGCGAAGAGAGGGGAGTAGGGTGGTGTTGGTGATGTATGTTTGATGTTTTTTGACGGAAGACGGACGACCGGGGACCGAAGTTGCCTACATCTTACTCAGTCCCCTTAAACCTACGAGTTGAGGCGGTTTTTTATCGGGGGTGGATGACCCAAATTAAGGGAATTAGACTTTGCGAACTTGCGGCTTCGCGGTAGAGTAGAAAATAACATTAAGAGCAATGAAACTGTTTTTAGCTTTTGTCAAAAAGGAATTTCAGCACCTGCTGCGGGACAGGCGGAGTATGATGATTCTCATCGGGTTACCCGTGATGATGATGCTTTTGTTTGGTTTTGCTCTTTCTTCCGAGGTGAAGAATTCATCCATTGGTATTTTGGATAATGCCAAAGATGAGAGTAGTCGCATGCTCATTGATCGGTTGGATCACAGTCAATATTTCAGCGTGGTTAAATTTCTGGATCGGGAGCAGGAAATTGATCAGACTTTCCGCCGTGGCGAAGTTCGGATAGTGGTGATTTTTCCTCCAAATTTTGATCATGATTTACGACATTCCAACAGTGCTCAGATCCGTTTTGTGGGCGATGCTTCTGATCCGAATACGTCGAATATCGTTATCAATTATGCCTCAGCAGTAGTACGTGACTTTCAAAATGAGTTATTCGGTACCATGAAAATGCCTTACCAAATCACCACTGAAACCCGGATGCTTTATAACCCTCAGCTCAAAAGTTCCTACAATTTTGTGCCGGGTGTAATGACACTAATTCTCATGTTGCTAGGAGCAATGATGACTTCCGTTTCCATTGTGAAAGAAAAGGAAATGGGTACAATGGAGATTTTATTGGTATCGCCCATGAAGCCACTTCTGGTGGTTTTAAGTAAAGCGGTTCCTTATCTGGCTCTGTGTTTTGTAGATGTGATTCTCATTTTACTCATGGCTGTCTTTATTTTGGATATGCCAATCGCTGGGTCATTACCCTTGTTACTGGCCGAGTCGCTGCTTTTCATACTCACTACGCTGGCCCTGGGGTTACTCATTTCAGCGAATGTGGAGTCGCAGCAGGTGGCCATGTTTATCTCATTGGTGGGTTTTTTGATGCCGGCTCTGGTCTTCAGCGGCTTTATGTTTCCCATTGAAAATATGCCGAAACCCATGCAAATCATCAGCAATATCGTGCCTACCAAATGGTATTACAGCATCGTAAGAGCCATCATGGTCAAAGGCTTAGGTTTCAGTTACGTAGCCAAACAGACTGGTATTTTGGTGGTTATGACTGTGATATTTTTCGTCGCCGCGATTAAGAAATTTAAGGTGAGGCTGGAGTAGAGGAGACGGAAGACCGAAGACCGGTGACCGGAGTATCCTCGGTCATCCGTCAAAACTTCCAACTTCCAACTCCGAGCTTCCAACCAGTAACGAAAGTTATAACCTCGGCACAAAATCAAACATAATGAACACCCTCAAATATCTACTTCAGAAGGAATTCAAACAGATCTTCCGGAATCCGACGATTCTGCGGCTGATCTTTATGATGCCTGTTATTCAGTTGATTTTGATTCCGCTGGCGGCAGATTACGAGATCAAACAGATCAATATTTCGGTGGTGGATCAAGATCATTCGCCTTACTCAAACCGTCTGACTCAAAAGCTATTGTCCACAGGATATTTTCAGTTGGCCGAATACGGCAATTCCTATCAGGAATCGCTTAAAGCGGTTGGAGAAGGTGATTCCGACATTATTCTAACGATTCCACCCGATTTTGAAAAACAGTTGATCAAAGAAGATGGAGCTAAACTGCATCTGGCTGCCGACGCCGTGAATGGAATTAAAGCTGGTCTGGGTACGGCCTACGCTTCTCAAATCATAGCTGACTTTAATCGGGAAGTCAGAGAAGAATGGGTTCAGTTTCCACGGTTTTCGCCGCTTCCGCTGGTGGAAATAACTTCAGCAGGATGGTATAACCCGCATATCAGTTATTATTTATTTATGGTTCCTGGGATTCTGGCCATTCTGGTGACTATGGTGGGAAGTTTTTTGGCGGCCTTAAATATAGTGGCGGAAAAGGAAGCCGGAACCATCGAACAAATCAACGTGACTCCGGTCAAAAAATGGCAGTTTATCCTCGGGAAATTGCTGCCATTTTGGGTCTTAGGTATGGTTTCAATAACCTTAGGCATGGTGGTTTCGTTTATAGTATACAGCATTTTGCCAGTGGGTTCTTTCTTCACTATTTATGTTTTCTCGGCAGTGTATTTGTTAGGAGTTCTGGGTATTGGCTTGTTGGTGAGCACCTTCGCCGATACACAGCAGCAGGCGACGCTATTCGCCTTCTTTTTTATGATGATCTTCATTTTGCTGGGTGGACTTTACACACCCATTGAAAGTATGCCAAATTGGGCTCAATGGCTGACCAAAATCAATCCGCCGGCCTATTTTATTGAGGTGATCCGTGCAGTGTATATAAAAGGTAGCACCTTCAAAGATTTACTACCCGATTTTGGTATGATGATCGCTTTTGCCATTGGTTTTAACTGGTTAGCGGTTAGGAATTACCGGAAGCGGTCGGCGTAGGAAATGTTGAATTGGAAAAGTAGAGTTTCAGGGTGCTGACTTGGTTGAATTCACAATTCTCCTACAAACCCATTCAAGGGGCAATAGTTTTTTAAGGGGTTTTTAAAATTTTTTAAAAAATAAAATTAATTTGCTCATTCAATATTGACCAAATTACAACCCTTCTAACCTATGTCTGATAATAAATCAAACATGCCCGCTCTGTACACCCTTATGACGGTGTGGTTTTTCTGGAGCTTTGTGGCAGCCTCAAATGGTATTCTGATTCCACTTTTTAAAGAGAAGTTTGAGTTAACTCAAACGCAGGCTCAGCTCGTTGACTTTGCCTTTTATGCGGCCTACTTCGTGGGTTCTTGGCTCTACCTTATGTTCTCGAAATTCACTAAAACCGATATTCTCAATAAGATCGGATATAAAAACGGGATCATTATCGGTCTTGTTCTCTCAGCTTTAGGAACCCTACTGTTTTACCCGGCTGCAGAAGCCCGTTCGTACGGTTTGCTGCTTTCAGGTTTATTTATCGTTGGCTTGGGTTTCAGTCTTCAGCAAACAGCTACTCAACCCTTTATGATTGCTTTGGGGCCTCCGGAAACCGGAGCCTTGCGTATCAACATGGGTGGGGCCGTCAATAATTTTGGGGGTACTATCGGTCCGGCTCTGGTGAGTTACGCCATTTTTGGCTCTATATCGGCAGAGGCTGCTGAGAATGCTTCCATTCAGGATGTGAAAATTCCTTACTTGATTCTGGGAGTCCTTTTTGTGACGGTGGCTCTTTTCTTTTGGATATCAAAACTACCCCGTATCAAGAACGACGAGGAGGTAGAAGTAGGTAATGCTCTTACTTTTGGTCCACTCATCCTTATTGCCATTTTTGTTATTTCTTCATTGGTAGCTTCTATTGAAACTGCTATTATGGTTTCATTCGGAGTTATGTGTTTGTTCCTGATTTATGCTATGTATCGCGGGCTTAATTCGGGACCTCTGACAGGGAATGAAAGTAAAGTATTTGATTATCCACAGGCCTTATTAGGGATGGCAGCCATTTTCGTTTACGTGGGAGTGGAAGTGACTGTTGGCTCAAATCTCGGCGAGTATTTGAAAGAAACACAAAATCTGGATTCATCCCAAATATCAAAATATGTATCTCTTTTTTGGGGCTCTATGATGATTGGCCGATGGACGGCCGCCATGCCGGCTTTTAATCCTTCGGCAACCTTGAAAAAGATTTTGACATGGGTGGTGCCATTTGTGGCTTTTGGTATCGTACTCTTTGCTAACTCACTTTATAGCGGAGATGTTTCAGATCTTTACCCTTACGCCCTTTGTGTGGTGGTGATGATTCTTGCTTTTATTGCCAGTAAAGAAAAACCGGTACTTATTCTTTTGATTTTTACCGCTTTGGGAGCCTTAATGACACTTATTGGAGTATTGACAACCGGTAAACTGGCTCTCTTCAGTCTGATTTCGGGTGGTTTGTTCTGCTCGGTTCTTTGGCCAAGTATCTTCTCTTTGGGAACTGCTGGTCTTGGTAAATTTACCAATCAGGGCTCAGCATTGCTCATAATGATGATTTTGGGTGGTTCTATTTTGCCTGTGATGCAGGGCAAGTTTTCCGATGTGATGGGAATCCAGACCTCATATTTACTGGCGACAGGCTGTTTTGTATATTTGTTTGTTTTCGGGATCGTGGCCCAGCGAACTCTTCGCAAGCAGGGAATCGATTTTGATGCCGAAGTAGCCAAAAAATCAATTAAAGGAGGACACTAGCAATTGAATTCCAATATCAATATCAGAGAGATTACAAAGAGCGACCTACCGTCGCTCTTTGCTTTATTTAAGGAGTTTACCGTTTTTGAAAAAAGGCCTGAAGCCCTCAAAAATTCCATTGAAAGAATGGAAAAAGAGCAAGACCTTCTCAAAGGTTTTGTGGTGGAAAATGACGCAAAGGAGCTGGTCGGCTATGTTACCTGGTACCCGGCTTATCATACCTGGACCGGCAAAGCCTTACACCTCGATGATCTCTATCTGCAACCAGACTATCGTGGAATAGGTTTGGGGACAAAGTTGATTCAAAAAGTGATCGACCTTGCCAAAGAACAAAACTGCTATAAAGTTAAATGGCAGGTCTCCCATTGGAATGAGTCAGCCAAAGCTTTCTACCGCGGATTGGGAGCCGAGATCAGCAATATTGAGGAGAGCTGTGATTTGATTATTGAGTAAATCATTTGAGAAATGCAGAACCCAAGAATTGAAAATATTTCTCCCAAAAAGCTCGTAGGCATGATGATGCCCATGAGCTTTCAAAACCATAATCCAGGGCCATTGTGGTCGAAATTTATGCCTTTGAGAAATACGATTCAACATCGTATTGACCATCGTTTTGTTTCGTTGCAAAGGTCTCCCGAAGGGCTTCTGATGTCAGAGTATACACCCTCTACTATATTTGAAAAGTGGGCATTGGTTGAAGTTTCGGCATTTGAAAATATTCCGGAGGGAATGAAGTCATTTGAATTAACCGAAGGATATTATGCGGTCTTCAGGCATGTGGGTAATACGCCACAGGGCTTTATGAAATCAATAGGTTATATCTTAAATGAATGGCTACCTTCATCAGGTTTTCACTTGGACAATCGTCCACATTTTGAGGTATTGGATGAAAAGTATGATCGTTTGAATCCAGCCTCTGAGGAGGATATTTGGATTCCGATAAAGAAATAGATTGTTTCTTTTGAACTCAGGGCTGATTGATCGGGGAGAATAATTCATATTTTCGTTGATCGATAAACCCTAATTAAGCTCAATGCAAAGGCTCTTTTTATTCCTTTTTACTTTTTCCGGCTTTCTTTCAATCGCCCAGCCTCCACCTGATCATCAGTGGATTGAGATCATCGTAACGCCGAATCATGCCGACTGGACATACAAAATTGGTGAAGATGCTGATTTTCAGGTGACGGTTTTGAAAAGTAATGTACCCTTGCCTAATGTGACAATTCATTATGTACTTGGTGAGGAACAAATGAAGCCTGAAGTAGAACAGGATGTTTTTCTTGAAAACGGTTCTATCCTTATTAAAGGTGGAAGTATGGAGAAACCGGGCTTCAAACGTTGTCAGGTTTCGGTTGAGCTTAATGGCAAAACCTACTCTGCATGGGCTACGGCGGGTTTTGAGCCTGAGAAAATTGAGCCAACAGTTAAACTGCCTTTTGATTTTCAAACCTTCTGGTCAAATGCCGTCAAAGAAAACCGGGAGTTGCCAATGGATACCCGTATGATTTTGTTACCCGAACGCTGCACTGAAAAAGTCAATGTTTACGAAGTGAGTTTGCAAAACTGGAAGAAGGGAGCCAGGCTTTATGGCATTCTTTCGTTACCCAAAAAAGCAGGTAAATACCCTGCTGTTCTCAAAGTGCCTGGTGCGGGAATACGGCCTTACTACGGCGATGTCCAGTTTGCTGAAGATGGTATTATCAGTTTTGAGATAGGTATTCATGGCATTTCCGTCACCATGCCACAGAAAAACTATGACGATTTGCTGGCTGGCTGGAATAATCATTATTGGGAAGATGGGATTCATGATAAGGACGAATATTTCTACAAACGCGTTTATTTGGGCTGCATCAAAGCCAACGATTTTCTAAGCTCTTTGCCTCAATGGGATGGCAAAAACCTGGGAGTAATGGGCAGCTCGCAAGGTGGAGCATTAAGTCTTGTTACAGCGGGAATAGATGCCAGAGTCACAGCCGTGGCCCCTGTCCACCCTGCCATGTGTGATATGACCGGTTATCTGGAAGGACGAGCCGGTGGATGGCCGCATTACCTCAAAGATCAAACGAAATGGGAGTGGGGCTCTCACAAGCAAATTGTGGAAACCATCAGTTATTATGATGCCCTGAACTTTGCCCGTAGCATTCAGGCACCGGTGTGGTTTTCTTTTGGGTATAATGATAATGTGGTACCGCCTACCTCCATTTTTGCGGCTTATAACGTCATCAAAAGCAAGAAAGAAAAGTTTTTAGCTCTGGAGTCTGCTCATTGGGTTTACCCCGAGCAACAAAAAGCTCAAAGAGACTGGATGACGAAAATGTTGAAAAAGAAAAACCCTTCAGAATGAAAAATAGTAAACTACTTTATGTTGTCCTGTTTATTGTAACAATCTGGTCTTGTCAGCAGAAAGAAATACAGGAAATGACTTGCCGCCCTGAATACCATCTCACCCCACCCCAAAACTGGACCAATGATCCCAATGGACTGATTTTTCTGGACGCTGAATATCATGTCTTCTATCAACATAATCCCTTTGGCGATAAATGGGGGCATATGAGCTGGGGCCATGCTATCAGCAAAGATTTAGTAACATGGGAGCACCTTCCTGTGGCCATTCCTGAGTTTGACAACGGTGATGGTAGCACTTCTATGATTTTCAGCGGCTCGGCTGTGATAGACTCTACCAATACTTCCGGCTTTTTTGAGGACGGGTTTACCAAAGGCATGGTGGCTATTTTTACGGTACATGTAGATAGTAGTGGCAAAGGAATGGGGCAATACCAGAGTATTGCCTACAGCTCGGATAAGGGAAGAACCTGGACGCATTATGAGGAAAATCCGGTGCTGGATTTGGGTATGAAGGATTTCCGTGACCCCAATGTGATCTGGAATAATCAACGTAACAGCTGGCTGATGACCGTGGTCAAACCTCAGGAATATACAGCCCAGTTTTATGAGTCGCATGATCTCAAAAAATGGGAACTGCTAAGTGAATTTGGCAAACAGGGAGACACCACCAAAATATGGGAATGCCCCGCCCTTTTTGAGGTGCCTGTTGAGAATTCGAAGGAAACAAAATGGGTACTGCTGATCTCATCTGGCCACAAGACTCCGGGATTCATTGGTATGCAGTATTTTGTGGGTGATTTCGATGGAAAATCGTTTACGCCACAAGTACAGAATGATGTTTTTCAGCTAGATGCCGGTAAGGATTTTTATGCAGCTATTCCTTTCAATAACCTACCGACGCACCATCAGAAGCCTGTCATTCTGGGATGGACTACCAATTGGGCTTATGCCAATGACACTCCAAACAAGGGTTTCAGAGGTGGCTTTTCTTTTCCAAGGGAACTGTCTCTTTACAATGAAAATGGCACGTATCGACTAATGAACTCTCCGATTGTTTCAAAGGATATTCAGACGGTTGAGCTAAGTAAGAAGAATCCGGAGGCTGATTTTGAAAATCCGGTCTTTCATATTCGTTTGGGTCAAATTGAAGGTTCTTTTGAGCTGAAACTTGAACAATCTGAATCGGAATTCACCCTTATTTCCGTTTCAAACGGAGTACTCACTTTTGATCGTACTCAAAGTGGAAAAGTTGACTTCAATTCTTCTTTTGCCAGTAAAGACCAAATGGAAATAGGAAATTTTGAATCTCTGGATTTATACATGGATCAATCCGTGATTGAGCTTTTTGCGAATGACGGAAAAAAGGTGATGACTCAGCAGGTTTTCCCTACTCAGAAGCCTTTAAAGGCTATTTTGCAATTTCCCTAGATTACCAAATGAAAATCAATTACCACAATCGCCGATTCCGACCGGTCCAAAACACTGAAAATGGTGAGACATCTGCTGAAACGATTTTCCATTACAAGCAGGAAGGGAATATTTTGACATCAGAATACGCTGGAGGACAGATTGCCAAAGGAAGTCTTATTGCTCTGGTTTCTGAAAACGGAGAGTTGGACATGCGGTATCAGCAGATAAATACAAACGGAGAACTGATGACGGGAGTCTGTCACTCTACTCCAGAAGTTTTACCAGATGGGCGTATTCGTCTACATGAAAAATGGAGATGGACAAGTGGAGATAAATCTGAGGGTAAAAGTATTATTGAAGAATTCCAATAAATAGAAATATCCAAATTGTGGAACGGATTTGCTTTCCGTTCTTCGAAAAATAACGCTTCTTTATGCCCTATTGGCATTTTTGGAGGATTGGCCTCTAAATTGAAATGAACGAAACACAAACATTAAACAATATCACATGAATTTGCAATTTGGAAAGAATGCTGAAAGGCCCGAAGTTTTCTCAAGTGTTCAATCTTTTTTAGATGAGAAAGGCTTTCAGGTAACTGCCACTGACCATGCCCGCCCATGGGGAGGTTTTTTTGTATTAGACGAAAGTCAGGCTCCGGAATTTATTCAGGCCTTCTTTCCGCATTTATCTTTAGAAGATTTCGCAGGCTTTGAGAAGCTTAGCCCTAAGATTCTTGTTGTGGCTCCGGATCAGCGACTAAGCTGGCAGTACCACCATCGTCGTGCAGAAATCTGGAAATTAATTGGTGGTGTAGCCGGAGTTGTGATCTCAGATACCGATGAACAGACTGAGCTTCAGACACTGTCAATTGGTGATATTGTTAATCTGAAATGTGGCGAGCGTCACCGTTTAGTGGGTACTGATGGTTATGGGATTGTGGCCGAAATCTGGCAGCACGTTGATAAAGAAAACCCTTCTGATGAAGAGGATATCGTGCGGGTCCAAGATGATTTCGGACGTTAAAAGCTTCAAGCCGCTGATTTTTTTAGCGTTTGTTGATAAGGCAACTGATTTTCCAGACTAAGTTTTTCAATAGCTTCCTCAATTTGATGAAGCCTTTTTTCTTGTTCTCTGAACTGATGAATGAGAAGTTCTTTTTGATTTCTCAAGGCCTTAAGTCTTTGCCAGTCGGTAGTAAAGAGCATCTCTTTGATTTCATCCAGAGAGAACCCGAGGTTTTTGTAAAACAGAATCTTCTGGAGTCGCTTAAACTCAAGTCGACCGTAAATGCGATGTCCCGATTTACTTCTTTCAGACGGTTTGAGCAGACCTTTTTCGTCATAGATATGTAGAGTTCTGACGCTTACTCCTGCCAGATCAGAGAGCTTTTTGACCGAATATTTTGTGATTTTATTTTGCATAGCAATTCCATGATCTCTTTTTCAGAGAACCATTTGTTATTTATTAATACTCAGGATTTATTTTAAACCCAGCGGTTTCTGCGGGCCAGACTTACTGCTTCCAGCTTTGAGTGTACATGCAGTTTTTGATAAATATTTTCAATATGCTTTCTTGCCGTTTTGGCCGAGATAAAGAGCTCTTCAGCGATTTGATTATAGGTAAGACCATCGGCTACCTTTTCTAAAATCTCTATTTCACGTTTGGTTAGGTTGAAATCTTCCGGTGACTGAGTTGACTCAATTTCTTTCCCTGCAATCTCCTGTTTGCGTAATATTTGCAAGGTTTTCATGGCTACTGTTGGCGACATAGGAGCCCCACCTTCCATCATTTCTTCTATGGCCGCGATGATTTTAGAAGGCCGTTCATCTTTCATAAGATAGCCTGAAGCCCCGGCTTTTATAGCCTCAAAAATTTTGTCCTCACGATCCATTACGGTAAGCATCATGATTTTTACCTCGGGATGTTCTTCTTTAATTTTTTGAGTAGCCTCAATACCATCCATCACCGGCATTTCAATATCCATAAGCAATACTTCTGCCGGAGTATTATTCATTTTAGAAACAGCATCAAGGCCCGAGTTAGCACTGAAAATCACTTCAACCTCCTCAAAAATGCTTAGGTTTTGCCTGAGATTTCTGAGTAGTGTGGGGTTGTCGTCTATGATGCCAATTCTTATCATGTGTCCAAAATTGAGATTTTGTAAGCAAGGGTTCAATAAGGCAAATGCCCTATTTATGTTTTTAAGTTCAAATGTAAAATCACCTCTGTTCCTTGACCTGTTTCAGATTTGATAGAAAAATTGCACGGCAATTGGCTGGCTCTTGCCTTCATATTTTCCAGCCCGAAGTGGTTGTCACCATCAATCGATAGAGGGTCAAAGCCGTTTCCGGTATCCTTGAGATATATACTCAAGCCATCTAAGTTCTCTTTGAAAGTCAGGAATATTTCAGCGGGGCCGGCATGCTTAATGACGTTTTGGGCAGCTTCCTGAAAAATACGATAGATATCTAAGGCATGAGAGGCATCAATTTCTTTATCCGAAAACTGCCCGTTTATGGTTACCTGATCCGAAAGCTTCAAAAGGTAATTTTTGATTCTTAAGGCCAGATCATTCGCTGTAATTTTTTCAGAATGGGTAGCCCAGATGGAGTCTCGCAAGCTTTGAATAGCAGACCTTACATTTTCGCCTAGTTGTTCCAGATTACTTTTTTTAAAGCCCTCTTTTTCTGAAAGATATAATGCTCTGTCAATGCCGGTAGAAACTACGGTCAGTTGTGAGCCTACATTATCATGGAGGTCCCGGCTAATTCTTTCTTTCTCTTTATATAGTTGGAGCTCGGCTTCTAAAGCCAAGCGGGTTTGTCTGAGTTTTTCTTTTGACAAACGTCTGATTTGTAGAGCAATACCAATAAAAATAAAGAGCACATCAAAAAGAATGCAGGCTAACCGGGTTTTGTAAGATAGCCACTCATAATCGGGTATGACGCCTATATTTCTCATGGGAGATAGGAATGAATAGATCAGTAGCGGCGTAAAACCAATCAAAAATATTTTGGCTGAAAAGGGCTGTACTTTAAAGATCAGGCTGTAGGCTACCAAAGCAAAACAAAAGAAGGTGCCTACCGTAAAACCGCTGTACGGGTAAAACTTTAATATGGCTGGCAGGTCTTTCAGATGGTCGATATATAAATGCTCAAAAGGCAAAAGAGCAAGTGGTACCAAGATCCCAATCAAAGAAAGAGCAATGAGTGTTTTTAGGAATCGTGTTTTTTTTGCCCCTGCCAGGATAAAGGTATTCACAAAACCAAAAAGCCATAAGACTACCAGATTGTTAAGCATGTTTCGCCAGTTATACGACGAAAAGAGAAGATTATACCGGTGAAAGTATTCAACTACTGAGCCCTCCGCCAGCAAAGTAGACAGCCAGATGTGAAAAGTGTATAGACTGTAAAAGAGGTAGTACCACTTTCTGTTTATACCAAAGAGGATTAACGAAAAAAGGATGACACAGGCAAAAATGCCGGTAAAGCCAGCGTAAACTTTATTTTTTGAGGAGACTTCGTTTCTAAACTCTTGAGCCGTGTAGATTTTAAACGGAGCAGCTAGTTTAAGAAATTTACGATATACCCTCAGGTAGTATGTTCCACCCGATTTTGGTACAGGATACCCGAACTGATAGTGATCTATAGGCCTCTCTGAAACCGGTGTGCCATAAAACATTTCCCCAAAATCAATAAGTGTGTCCGGGCCTTTGAAATAGCAATGAATTTCATCGAGAAATGAATTCTCAATCAAAATTACCCGATCATCATGGCTGGGGGGAACATCAATTTTTAACCAGTGCCAAACATTATCAAGTCCAAAATCACCATCTGTTTGTTCCTCAAAATGGCCATTATTTAGAATTTCCGGAAATGAAATCTGACCGGTAGTGTCTCTCAAAAAAAAAGCTTTTTCCTGAGCTTGAGTTTTGAGCAGGCACAAAACCGAAAGGGCCAATATGGTTAGAATTTGCCTCATTATTGTTTACAGAGCGACCTGTTTTGACAGGCTTTTGGGGCTTAATATTTCAAATATAATCAGAATATGCTGAGCAGGGCCACGTGCGTAAATAGGGCAAATGCCTTATTGCCACCGGCTTAATTATGAGACAGTTTTGTGGAGTAAACTTTACAGCCATGAAACTCAACACCATAAAGTTTGTACGAAATGTAGAATTGCCTCCTTCCGAGGTCATGCTCATCCAGTCGGATGTCAATTACTCAAGGCTTTGGCTGAAGGGCGGTCGCAAAATCCTGATTGCCAAAACTTTAAAGCAGATGTCGGAGCTGGTGAAAAACGCTCCTTTTGTTCGGGTCAATAAACAGGTGATTCTCAATATCGAGCATATTGTGGAATACTATCCTGATTTTCCGCATCCCGAGGCTGAACTCAGCAATGGCTTCAGAGTAGAATTTTCACGAAGAAGAGCCCTGTTGGCTCATCGAAAAATTTCTCTTTTCAATTGCCCAAACCTTTAAAACTATGAAAACAAGACTACTTTTTCTTTCGATCATATTATTCATAATTTCCCGGGGACACCTTAAAGCCGAAACCATTTCTGTGGTCAATGGTGATGACCTTCAGGCTAAAGTAGACAGTGCCTCAGCAGGTGACATTCTGGTGATAAGTGCCGGGCAGTACCTTCAAACCGTAAAAATTGACAAAAAACTCACACTAATAGGCCCGGGTTATTTCAAGTTGCAGGGTGGTACTGCTTATATAAATTCCATCTGGCTTGATGTTGGATCTGATGGCTCCATGCTTACAGGTTTGGTGGTTTCCGGTAACCTGAATATTGCCAGTAGTAATAATCTGGTTTCTCGTAATAAAATTGATGGAACTCTTTATTTGGGATACACAACTATCAATTACGCAACCTCCAACAATAAGGTGGTACAAAATTATTTTGGCTCTCAAAATTCATCCATACCAGGTATTAAAGTAGGCAGTAGTTCAATTGTCATTCAAACGAATTATCAGATATCTAATAATGTAGTGATGAACAGCATTGGCTTTGCCCATTCCATGTATTCTACGGGTTTAGTGGTGAATAATATTTTTGACCCAGACAGCACAAACATTGGTAACAGTGCGGGACAATACATCTCCGTTAGTGGTGGAATCAGCAGTGTTTCATTTTATAATAACATTTTCAAGGGAGGTTTTTGTCATTCGACCACGACTACGGGTTCTACCATTTTTTCTACCTCTAACCCGCTATATCATCCTTTGAATTTTAAGTACAATATCATTGATACCGTTTATGCTGGATACACCATTCCTGTTGATAATTTGGTGACCACCGAACGCATTTTTGCCGGTTACCCGACTATCATCAATGGAATGAATAATGCGGATGCAAGAATTCTACTTGACCCCACAGGCCCTGCCGTAGGTTTTGGTCGAAGTTACCCGTACAGTGGCTCTGATCCTACGACCGACGCTGGGGTTTTTGGAGGCTCCTTGCCATATGTCCTAAGCGGAATACCTATTGGCCCTCAGGTTTATGAAATGGTAGTCCCACCTCTGGCAGCTACCAATAGCACGATTACTGTCAAAGTAAAAGCCAGATCAAATAACTAGGCCCTTTTAAAACCTTTCACTTATGAAAAAGGGACTAGTACTATTGGTTTTATGGATGGTCTTTGCCCAATCTGCAAAGGGACAAATAACGGCTGGAGAATACTTTTGGGATACTGATCCCGGAGTGGGGCAGGGAACAGCCTTGTCTGGTTCTGATCTACTTACCGGACAAGCTGATGAAAGTTATGATATCGAAGTAGATGTACCGCTGAGTCCCGGGCTACATCGGGTATATGTCCGCTTTATGGAATCTGATTCTTCATGGTCTCCTGTTGAAAGTCATGAGATTTTGATAGGGCCTGAGAATCATTTGGCCACATCGGGTTCCGGTATTGATTCGGCTCAGGTGAGGCAATTGGTTTATTATTGGGATACTCTTCGTACCTCATTATTTACCATTGATATAAACAGCCCTTCCGCCAGTTTTGAGAGTCAAATGGCATTGTCATTAGGCCCACAGTCCGGTGGTTTGCATACACTTAATTTGGCCGTGAAGGATAAATATGGTCTGTATTCTTCTTTTGAACAATTCCTGATTTTTGTTTCGCCTGAAAATCACCTTGCAGGTGTAAGCTCTCAAAAAGACTCTATGGAAGTTCGCCAGCTACAGTACTTCTGGAATCAGGACAGTCTCAACGTACAAACTGTAGCATTACCCTCTTCGGATTCAGGCTTTCGGTTTACCTATCAGTTAGCTCTAAACCTGGCTGCAGAGGGATATAACCAATGGCATTATCGTGTTTCTGACAAACGGGGGATGTATTCTTCCTGGAGTTCTCAATCTATTTTAGTGATAGGTGCCGTGCCCCAAATTGATAGTGTAAAATATGCTCTTAAGCCCACTCAATATGGCTATGTCACACCAGAGAACCTCCTTAGTGTTGATTTTACAACTAATAGTCCGATAGAGTTTGAGTTGATTACAGATTCAACTCATATACAAGCGGAAAACGAAATTGGAACGGACAGCCTCTCTCATGGCTTTAATGTATTTACACTTCAAGTCAACACCAAACAGCCCGTAGTTTCTTCAATTTCTGATTCTCGAAATTCTGCCTATTATCAGGCAATTATAAAGGTGGATAGTACGATAAAATTGGAAACCGGCGAGCCGAGAAATATAGCAGGAGACCTTTCAAATATCTTTTGCCCAGGAGAACTCATCAAAATACCTGTCGACACAACGGGTAACTGGCCGGATAGTTCAGAATATGGCATTGCCACGCATTTTTTGGTCAAACTCAAAGATGCGAGCGGATCAGGGTTTACTGAGATTTTATCTCAGATGAACAATACCGGAGATACTTTAATAGTGACCATTCCGGGTGGTACTTCTACCGGTACGGGATATCAGGTTATAGTTGAATCAACTTTTCCTTTATTACGGGATACCGTGACTTCAACATTTCAAGTCGGTGCGATTTTGGTCTTGAGCGATCAGCAAGCTCCATCCGGATCTTCTGTTGACCTTACCGCCTCTGCAGTAACGGTCGGGAGCTCATTGCCAAGCGGAACCACTTTTAGTTATTTTTCAGATTCGTCGGCAACTATACCGGTTTCAAATCCTACCAGTATTTTGGAGAGCGGGACTTATTATATCAAAGCGACTAGTTCAGCGGGTTGTGAGGTGATTGAATCTGTCAAAGTGATTATTTGTGGAGGTGTCTTTGACCCAATAACGGCTCCGATAAATTCTGGAATCGTGTCAAACGGTTCTGATCAAAAGATTACGGCAACGAATATTATCAGCGGTAGTGGAACAAAAGTAACCTATAACTCTGGTCTTTCGGTGCAGCTGAACCCCGGTTTTAAAGCTGATTCGGGCACAGTATTTCAGGCAGAAATAGGTGGATGTAACTAGGCAACCACCTCTACTATTTTATCTCCCTGACTTTTCAAAACACCTATGGGCTCAATAGACTCCTCTAAACCGGCAGCTTTGAGAACATTGATAACCTCTTCCACTTTTTCAGGATTTACAGAAATTAATAACCCGCCACTGGTTTGCGGATCGGCGAGAACGGCCCATTTCTCATCTGAAATGTCGGCTATTTTATGACCATAGCTGGCCCTGTTTCTGTGGGTACCGCCGGGCACAGATTTTTGTGCAATGTAGTCGTGAATGTCGGGTGAGATTAAAGGCACTTTGTTAAAATGAATTTCAGCTGAGAGACCAGATCCTTCGGCCATTTCAGTGAGATGGCCTAAAAGACCAAAACCAGTGACATCAGTCATGGCGTGTACGGCGTCCATTTTACCCAGTTCCTCTCCAACTTTATTGAGAACCATCATTTGGTTGGCAGCCAGGTTTTTATGTTCATGTTTAAGAAGGCCTTTTTTCTCTGCTGTGGTTAGAATGCCAACTCCCAGGGGTTTTGTCAGAAAAAGGAAGTCCCCGGCCTTTGCATTATTGTTTTGTTTGACATTTTCAATCGGTACAATGCCGTTAACGGCTAACCCAAAAATGGGTTCGGGTGAGTCAATACTATGCCCTCCCGCCAATGAAATACCTGCTTCAAGACAAATGCTTCTGCTACCGTCAATTACTTTTTGAGCTACTTCAGGAGCCAGCTTATCAATGGGCCAACCCAATATTGCGATGGCCAGCACAGGCTTTCCACCCATGGCATAAACATCGCTTATAGCATTGCAGGAAGCAATTCTTCCAAAATTGAAAGGGTCATCCACAATAGGCATAAAGAAATCGGTGGTTGAGATGAGAGCAGTTCCATTGCCAAGGTCTAAAACGGCGGCATCATCCCGGGAGTGGTTTCCTACTATCAGGTTTTCATTATTTGGCAGGGCTATATTGCCCTGTAAAATAACATCGAGCACTTTTGGTGAAATTTTGCAGCCACATCCTGCCCCATGTGAATATTGAGTGAGTTTAATTTCTTCCATTTTTTGGTTTGTCATTTTAAAAGAAGGTTGGTGTTTTTTTGCATATCCAGCTCTTCTGCCACAATTTTTACCACCTGGCCTTCATGTTTGTCAAGTGCCTTATCATAGGCTTTGTCATAATAGCTGAGAAGAATGGCGAAGCTCTTATCGATTTCTCCCTCTACCAGATAATTGATGGCATTTTTGGTATTAAGGCCACCAAGTCTTTTTTTGATTCTCAAAATAGCGTTGACAATCTTTTCGGCAGGTAGTTTTCCATAATTATCGACCAAATAAGTTAACCTTTTCTGAAAAGGAACATCCAGAAAATACAGCTTGGCTTGCCTCATTTTTTCTATGAAGTCATTCGGAATATTGCGGTTGCCAATACGTTGACTCTCGTCTTCAATCCAGATAGGTTTGGTTTTATCCAGCTTTGATAGTTCAAAGGCCAGGAGGTTTTCAAACATTTCCTGGGATGGCTGCGGCGGCATATTGATACCTCCAAGTGCTGAACCTTTGTGATTGGCCAGACCTTCAATATCAATCATTTGCTCAGCTCTTGATTGTAGCATTTTCAGGATTTCTGTTTTACCGCTCCCTGTATAACCACCGACCATTTTTAGCGGATAATCTTGAGTGAATTGTTTCAAAACCCAATTTCGGAAGGCTTTATAACCTCCATCAAGAGTAACTACCTCAAAGCCATACAGATCAAGAAGCCAGGCAACTCCTCCACTTCGCATTCCACCTCGCCAGCAATGTACCAGCACTTTTTTGGGTTGGCCTTCCAGTAATTTTTCCACTTCTTCTACCATCTTTCTCATTTTAGGACCGAAATAATCAAGACCAATTTTAATGGCGGTTTCGCGACTTTGCTGTTTGTAGGCGGTACCTACAACTTTGCGTTCTTCGTCAGAAAAAAGAGGGAAAGTAATGGCTCCCGGGATATGGGCATGGTTATATTCTGAAGGGCTTCGGACATCAAGTACCAAAGCATTGGGCACGTCTTTCAGAAATTCTTCAACCTGTTTTCGTTCAATCATATATGTGTGGGCTTTTCAAAACCCTAATCTGACGCAATTTAGAGGTTTTATGAAGATCAAATAGGATTAAGTTTACATTGAAAAGAGAGTCACGGCTGATCGGCAAGAATAAACTCACCTTTTACAATCCAACTGATGCCGAAGGCGGCCAAAGCAATCCATTCCAAGACAAAAACCCAGGGAAAGACCGGGAAATATTGTTCAAAGAGGAGGTAAAGACCGATTAGAACAATGCTCGCTAACATCACAATTCCGCAGACGAGATACACGGTGTTTCGGTAGCTCTTCTGTTCTCCGAGTAATTTCTTGTCAGATTTGCGAAACTGCACAAGGGCAAAATAGGTAAGTATCAGAAAGAAGGAGACTGCGGAAATCATATGCAATTCATGACGGACGGGAACTTCGTATACCAGACAAGTGGGGTCAAAACTCTCAATTTCGGTAGGAAAGAAGGCAACGCCCAAAGCGAACAGAGTGGCAAGTTTGGCTAAAACGAAATCCGTGAAGTCGTAACCGTCATACACAAAAAGAAAAATGGAGATGGTTACCATCACAGCCACAAAAACCTGCCGCATATCGGTATGATAATAACCACTGACTGATTGTAAAATCATTGGGCAATCATGAATCCAGTTTCCTCCCACAATCAAAATAAACGGAAAAAATAAACCTAGAAAGCCGATAGCCTGCCTTAAAACTTTAAAAGAGATCAGCTGTTCCTGCCCTTCGCGGTGCTCTTTGGTGTCAAATGAATTCATGGCCGATGGGGTTTGTTCTATTAAAGTTACATCAAGAGGATGTTGATTAAAAAAGGTTTTATTTCGCGGTATGAAGAAGATTTTACTTGCCCCTGATTCTTTTAAAGGTTCCCTTTCTGCCATACAGGTTTGTGATGCTTTAGAAAAAGGAATTCCTGAAGGTATTGAAATTATAAAAGTGCCCCTGGCAGATGGAGGTGAGGGCTCGCTGGAAGCAATTCAGCAAAGTTTAGAGGCCGAGGAGGTCAAACAGTTTTTGAAAGATCCGTTCTGGCGGCCTACTGATGGGTTTTACCTTAAGAAAGAAGGTACGGCGTTTATTGAAATGGCTGTAGCCAGTGGTTTGAACCTGATCAAAAAGAATCAGAGAGATCCTGAGCTGGCAACTACCTACGGTACAGGGCAACAGTTAAAACATGCAATGAAAAACGGCTGCACCAAGGTTTACCTTTTTGTCGGCGGCTCTGCTACGAATGATGCCGGTTTGGGAATTGCTTATGCTTTGGGATATCGGTTTTTAGATGAAAGTGGAGAAGAATTACTGCCTAGTGGAGAGGCTTTAAGTCAGATGAAGTCTGTCACAAAGCCTGCGGAATTACCTGATTTTGAACTCAAAGTTGTCTGTGATGTTCAAAACCCGCTTTATGGTGAAAATGGAGCAGCTTATGTGTATGCTCCTCAAAAAGGTGCAGACGAAGCGATGGTCAAACGACTGGATGAGGGATTGAGAAACTTTGCGGAGGTTGTTAAGAAAGACCTGAATAAAGTTGTTGCTCATATTCCCGGAGCCGGAGCTGCCGGAGGTGTGCCCGCTGGCATGATCGCTTTTTTCAATGCTGAAATTCTACCCGGCGTTCAGACCATCATGCAAATTCTGGAATTAGAAAAACAGCTAAAAGATGTTGATCTCATTATTACTGGAGAAGGAAAATTGGATACGCAAACCTTATCAGGTAAGCTGATTGCGGGAATTGCTGACTTGGGTAAAAAACATGAAATTCCCGTCAGTGCGGTATGCGGTAAAAATGAATTGACGACTGAGCAATTAAAAGATTTGGGTATTCATAAAGCGGTTTCGTTGGTCAATGCCGAAACTTCAGTAGAGGAGGCCATTGAGAATGCTGCGGAATTATTGGCCAAAAGAGTTGAAGAGCTATTGTAAAGCTTTCTGACTTCTGTTTCCGGCTTTCAGCTGCTTTGTAAGAACTATGTAACCTCATGAGCCTATGTGGTGAAAGAAAACCGCAAAGAATCATAGGAAGCATAAAAACGTTATTCTTTCTTTTTTAGGTAGGCTTCTCTATAATCTGACCAGATTTCATAAATAGGAGCTCCGCGAGAGCTAAGTCCGCTGTGATGCCATTCGTCATCAATCACTTCAAAATCGAAAGACAATTCGGCTCCAACCCGGCCATCATCTCTGCTAAAGAAGTCAATAGTTTCAATGTATTTGCCATCTTTGGCAGTGTACGTACCGCCGCCGGTTCCACTTAACTCTTTGGTCTCGCTATTAAAAGCAATCCACTGAAAACGGCCACCACCCAATATTTTGACCGTTCTTCGGGCTCCCGGGGTCATCTGACTTAAGTTGCCATCTCTTTTTCTGCCTGTGATCACCCAAGTACCATTAAGGTCATTTTCTTCGTCGCTTATTCTTTGCCAGGTTTCTTTTCTCAAACCATCTGGAGTGGAGTAAGAAAAGGTAAGTTCATTGTTATTTTTGAAATCGATGTCACATTTAACGGTTGTCCCTACTTTCTCGCTGTTGTAAGTATTGAAGTCAAAGGTCTCTTCATAAACTCCGTTGTCCATTGTGTAAATACCCCCTCCCGTTCCCAGAAAGTGGTTTGAGCCGGTATCCTTACTGGCAAAAACAAAATAGCCTTCCTGATAAATCATCACGGTTTCTTCATTGTTTTGGGCTTGACCATTGATCTCAGTAACTCTCCATGAGCCGTCGAGAGATTGAGCATTGCTGAAAAATGAAATAAGTACGAGTGAAAGACTGGCGAGAAGTTTCATATCAATAAGGTTTGCGATATTAAATTTAGTAAAACTACCGGATACCAAATCAGTCTTTCTTTTGTAGAATTTCCTCAAAAAAGTTTCTGGAATATCCTTCCTGATAATTCTGAAGTAAAATCATCTGATTTTTGGCCCTGTCATAATTATGCTGTTCATATTTAACAGGGTAGTAAATATCGCCATTGAGATAGTCGGATAAAAAACGCAGACCCTGCATATATATCATAAATTCTCCGGCGTAAGAGAGATAGTATCTTTCATCGGTGGTAAGTACATTCTCCATTTCACTCAAATACCCTTGTAATAGAGCCTCCAAAAAGGGTGTTCGTATTTTGACCTCATTCCAGCGAGTACTGTCCTCATTTTCGGCAGAAGTGTAGGTTCTGATCATGTCGCCTAAATCAGAAATGAAATAACCGGGCATCAGGGTGTCTAAATCACAAACAGCCAGAGCTTTATGGGTTTTGTTGTCAAAGAGAACATTATTGATCTTGGTATCATGATGTTGAATCCGCGGGGGTAAGAGATTGTCAGAGTTGATTTTATCAAAAACATCTACCAGTGTTTTCTGGTCCTTGTAAAATTCAACCAGTTCTTCGGCCTTTTTCAGTCTTTGAGAAGAAGTATTTACTATAGCCTGCTCAAATTGAAAATACCGAAAATGCAGGTTATGAAAATCAGGTATAGTTTCTTGGAATCCATCCATCGGTATCCCGTGAAGTAGGCGGCTGAGTTTTCCAAAAGCTTTCGCTGCCTCAAAAGCCTGTTGAGGACTCTCAAGCACATCCGGGCTATAAGAATTTTCAATGAAACGACTAAGTCGCCAGTGCTCTCCATTTTCTATTAACAAAGGCTCCCCACTTCGAGTAAGTTCAGCCCCGGGAAAGCGGTAATCCGGGTCTTTTTTTGACAGAAAATCAGAGGCTAACTCAATGTTTTTTGAAATAACTTCAGGAAGCCCGAAAATGCTGGTATTCAGTTTTTGAAGAATATAAGAAGGCTTATTTCTTATTTTGACCAGAAATGTTTGATGAATATGGCCTGATCCAAAGCGTTTTAGCTCAATTTCTTCGGAAACATCAATCCAGTTGTCAAGAATTCCAGCCTTCATTTTATAGGGTTATTAGAAGAAAAAATTGTACTCAGGTAATTGGAAGATCAAATATTTTTCGTAATATAAGACTGATATGTGTTGAAAAGAAACGCCTCCGCATGGCTCCGGCACTTTATTTCAAACTTTTCACCATAAATAACATTTCAATTATGAGAACACATATCAAACATCTGACTTATTTAGCCGGCAGCCTATTCTTGTGCCTTTCCTGTGGCACACCCTTCAATGAAGAAGATGAAACCACCGCCATTATGGATGTAATTGAAGGAGAGACCGAATGTTTTTTCCTGCGGGATTACGATTGCTGGGCCGATAAATTTACGCATACCGAGTACTCATATCAGGCCTGGAGTAATGCTGATGGTACTTTTGATGCCTCGGTGGGTTGGGAAAACATTGAGAAGAATCTGGGTAAGTATATCAAAGAAAATCCCTCTGAACCTGAGGAGGCCGGCTCTAGTCACCCGGTAGTTCTGCGTAAAAACCTCAGGGTGAAATTCTATGGAAAAGAAGCCGCCCACCTTACCTGGGATCAGTATAACAGCGACCGCAATCAGGAGTATTTTCTTCACTCCAAAGAGGTACGACTGATGGAAAAGGTGGACGGCCAATGGAAAATTGTCAATGTCTCAGCCTTTTGGAATTATGCTGACCGTATTCCGATTGCCGAGATGACTGCAAATTCTTAAAATAAACCTATCTCGCTGAGTACTATTGGTGCGTCGGCAATTAGGCTTATTCGTACATTTTTGGTGCTGACAGTTTCATTAATCGACATGATTCTGTTGGCACCAATGCTTTTTACTTCATTTATTACGGACCATTCACCGTTTATCAGAGCTTCAACTTTGCAGTTTGTTATTCGCTGGCCTAAAGGGATATACTCCCTCAGCTGAACATATTTTATGTTCTTCTCTTCATTGAGCTCAATATCAATTACAGCTTCGTTTTCACCGGGAGTCCAGTACGTGGTTTTATCATTGTCTGTTAAAAGAGAGCCAGCATTTTCATTCCCGATTTGAGCGTCGTCGGCCAGATTATCAGCAAAAGTTTCTTTCACCATTTCTCCAAATTTCTTCAGGATAGCTACATCGTTTTCATGTAGTTTACCTTCCGTAGTGGGAGCCAGGCCGAGGTCAAGGCCAGCACCTCTACCTACACTTTTGAGATAAAGTTCAAAAACATCTTCTGCTGATTTTTCTTTGCCATCTTCTTCAGGGTGATAAAACCAACCTGGTCTAAGTGGTACATCGCATTCAGCCGGCATCCAGTATTTACCTCCACGTGTTCCGGTGCTACTAACCATCGTGTTTACATTGCCCGGTACAGGTTTATCGCCCGTATTTGGCTCCGGGGTAAAGGTAGCCCAGTGGGTTTCTGCCGCATAGCCGTGCTCGCCACCAACCCAGCGAACATCTAAACCGATATCTGAGAAAATATTGGCTCCGGGCTGCAATTCTCGGGTAATATTGTTCCAGGTTTCGTCCCAGTGATAATAGGTGGTGTTGTCAATTTTACGCATTTCGTTTGCTCCTCCATAGTAACCATCCCCGCCATTTGCTCCATCGTGCCAGCTAATGAAGAGGTCGCCGTAATTGGTGTAAAGTTCCCGAAGTTGCTCCCGGTAAATCTCCAGATACTTGTCAGTACCATAATACTCACTGTTACGGTCCCATGGGCTGCAATAAACGCCAAATTGTAAACCAGCTTTCCGGCAGGCCTGCTCCATTTCTTTCACTAAATCACCGTTTCCATCTCGCCAGGGGCTTTTTGTGATATTGTATTCAGTGGTTTTGGTAGGCCAAAGGCAAAAGCCATCATGATGTTTGGCCACCAGAATCAGGGCCTTCAGCCCTCCTGCTTTGGCAGCTTCCACGATCTGATCCGCATCAAAGTCTGTTGGATTAAAGATGGAGGGGTCAGCATCACCAAAGCCCCACTCTTTATTCTCAAAAGTTGTTGGGGTAAAGTGAATGAGTCCGTAAATCTCGATATCGTGCCAGTTGAGCTGGCGTTCAGAAGGTACCGCCCCGTAAGGCTCCAGTTCTGCCTGTTTGTTTTCAGAGGTGCAGGAAAAGGCAAAAAATAGAAAAAGAAAATAGAGTTTGTTCATGTTACCAAAGATAGATTTCATCAATGAAGACCCAGCCTTTCTGGCCACTGCCAGCATGCCATGAGGGCAGTTTGGCTATAGGGCGGGCAATTAGTTTTATATATTTATTTTTTTCGGTCAATTCGAAACTAAGGCCATCAACACGTTTTTGTACATAGCCTTTGAGTTGATCCGGGCTCTTTTTACCCAATAATTTCATCGAATTGGGACTTGGACCAGCCCAAAGTTCAACAGAGACGGGAGGCATAATATAACTACCGGCATCGACAAGAAAAGAAACCGTAAGTCCATTAGGCTCTTTTTGCGATTCTATAAGTATTTCAGCGTGGGTATCCTTGTAACCTAACCAGCTGCGGTCTTTGAAATTGTCAATATCACCTGCGGCAAGGTCAATCACTGTCTTAGCTCCGTTTCCCGGGTATTGGGCATTTTTTTTTGTGATTAAAACGGCCGTATCTGCCTTTATTTCGGAGAAAAAGAAAGGAAAGGAAACGGTTTCACTGGCAAGCCAGCCTTCTTTTACAGCCTTGGCTTTAATTGCTCCGAATCCTTTGAAGGTTAAAGGACTTTGGTAAACGTCACCCTTTAGGGTGTCGGGTTCGTTCAGGTCTGTTGTGTATACAATTTTCACTCCTGGGAGGGTGTGTTTTAGTTCTATTTTTTCGCCTCTTTTCAGCACCCTGTTTTTATTTACCACAGTAGGCGGATTCAACTTTATTTTCTCTTCAGGGTCGGGTTGATAGCCTTCAATTAATTTCAAGCCAGCCAGTTCAGATTGCCATTTTTGAGTATCTACTCCGGTATCCCAGAGGTATACTTCTTTTAATTGAGTTAGCTTTTTGATTTGTTCCAGAGCAATAGGTTCCAAATCGCAACCGGAAAGGCTAAGTTTTTCAAGTTTTGTTAAATCTATCAGGTGACTTAAACCTGCTCCCTTTATTTCAGTTTGATTGAGGTAAAGTTCTTCAAGATTTTCAAAAGAACTCAAAAGCTGCAAATCTTCATCCTTCACCGGCATCTTATTGAGTTTTAGGCTGACTAGCTGCGGTGCAACTTTCTCTAAGTTTTGAAGGCTTTTTCGGTCAAATCTTTGACTAACAAAAAAGGAGGCCTCCAAAGCAGGTGAGTTTAAAGAAAGCGGTTCTAATTTACAAAATGGAGTATTTAATTCCTCGATAAGGTCGGTAGAAGCAGCTTCAAAAGCATATTTTTTTTCATCGGTATTTTGATACAAGCCAGTGATCATCTGTCGTAAAGTATCATTTTCAGGTAGCCCTGCCGTACTTATTTCCAGGTTAGCTCCGCTATGAATCCACTGCGTTATCAGGGCAATTTCCTGAGTAGTTAACTGAGGTTTGCCTTTGGGTGGCATATGTTCTTTCTCTTCCAGAGGTAGATTTATCCTTTCAGTCAAATGACTGTTCAAAGCATCTCCTGCTAACCAAAGAGGACCGTTTTTTCCTCCTTTTAAAAGCTGATCAATACTGGCCATATTTAGCTGGCCTTTCATTTTCTGATCATTATGGCAGGAAATGCATTTCTTTTCCAAAATTGGAAAGATGGCTTGAGTATAAACCGGCTGCTCCGGATCAAAAGGCTTGGTTTCTTTTGAACTCCATGCTTCCAAAAGGTAGTTTTCGCCATGGGTAATCTCTGCTCCCAGGTGGCCGGCAATAATCAATATCAGAGCCGTAAAGCTCAATCCCAATTGATAAAGCCTGTGAGAAAAACTGGAGTAGAAGAAATACAAAATCACAGCTGATAAAGCAAAAATTGCCCCTGTCCACTTATGCCAATTGAGAGTGTCAGGTTCGTAACCGGATTCATTGCTCAGAAGTATGCCAAAAAGTGCTGTAAAAACGGCTAGAAGAGCATTGAGAAGACTCAAGAATCCAAAACTCTTTTGAAAAGTATCCTCAGGAAACTCCTTTTTAAAAACAAGGAGTAAAAGAAGAACCAGGAAAAAACCAATGGGCAAATGAAGCAAAAGAGGATGCATTCTGCCAAGGGGCTTGAGGAGGTCTGGCACTACAATAGAATCAGAAAAAATAAGAAATATGACCAGCAGGCCCAATGTGCCCAAAAGTAGGTACTCAAAAATACTTTGCCATTTTTTCATGGAATTCAAAATCGCTTGAACGTAGGTGATTTAGGCCATTATACCAGGGATAACCTTCCCGGCTACATCGGTGAGTCGGTATCTTCGGCCTAAATGTTTATAGGTTAGTTTTTCATGATCAAGCCCCATCAGGTGGAGAATGCTGGCATGGAAATCATTGACATGCACGGGATCCCGGGTAATATTATAGCCAAACTCATCGGTCTCACCGTAGACGATTCCGGGCTTTACCCCTCCGCCTGCCATCCAGATACTGTATGCTCTTGGGTGGTGATCTCTACCGTAATTATCGGCTGTTAAATTTCCCTGACAATAATTAGTGCGTCCAAACTCGCCTCCCCAGATGACCAATGTCTCATCCAATAATCCTCGCTGTTTAAGGTCCGTTATCAAGGCGGCAGATGCCCGATCAGTTTCTTCAGCCTGCAGCGGCATTTGGCCCGGAAGATTATCATGCTGATCCCATCCTTGATGATAAAGCTGTACGAACCGAACTCCTGATTCAGAAAGCTTTCTGGCCAGAAGTACATTGGCTGCGTAGCTACCTGGTACAAGACATTCAGGGCCATACATTTTAATGATTGAATCCGGTTCTTTGGAAAGGTCAGTAAGTTCAGGAACGGCCGTTTGCATTCGGTACGCCATTTCATACTGTTGAATTTTAGCCAGAACCTCAGGGTCCTGATTACCATCGAATCCGAGCTGGTTCAGCTCAGCCATTTTATCCAGCATTCGTCGGCGTTCTGTTCTTTCAAGTGCGTCAGGGTCATTGAGATATAAAATTGGATCTTCCCCACTACTAAAGGTTACACCCTGATGCGTTGAGTCCAGAAATCCATTGGTCCATAATTTTGAGTAAACACCCTGACCGTTTCCTCGTCCCCGCGAGAGCAAAACACAAAAGGCAGGCAGATTTTCATTTTCACTTCCCAGACCATAACTTAACCAGGCACCCATGCTGGGGCGATTTCCTACTTGAGCTCCGGTTTGCATAAAGGTAAGAGCGGGGTCATGATTGATGGCCTCGGTGTGCATTGATTTAATGATACAGAGGTCGTCCACAATTTTCGCGGTATGTGGGAAAAGCTCACTCACCCAGGTACCGTTACTGCCGTATTGTTTGAAATCAAACGCAGATCCTACCAGCGGGAAGCGATCCTGTCCGCTGGTCATGCCTGTTAAACGCTGCCCTTGACGGATAGACTCCGGCAGATCTTTGCCATGCATTTTACTCAAAAGCGGCTTGTAATCAAAAGACTCCAATTGACTGGGAGCCCCGTTTTGAAAAAGGTAAATGATTCGTTTAGCTTTCGGAGCAAAATGAGTGATTCTTGTGGGCAAGGCTTCTGAGTTGTCAGCCTGGCCTTTGAAAAGATCAGGTATCAGCAATGACCCCAAAGCTGCTCCGCCAAGACCGACAGCCGTTTTTGCCAAAAAATGCCGGCGGTTTATATTAAAACGATGTTCTAAATATTCCTTACTCATGACTATACTCTCATTAGTGCTTCCTCTAAATTATAAATCAATTGCACGCAGTGCATCATTGCGGCTGTTTCACTAATCGACTTCGCCGTTTTTGAAGGGTATTCTCCTACATTTAACAATTCCTCCGCTTTGTCTTTATGTTCATTAAAATAGGTCAGTTCTTCCTCAAAATAGGTGTTCAGCACCTTCAGTTCTTTGGCTTCCGGCCTACGGCAAATGATTGTTCTGAAAGCTTTTTCCAGTTTACTTTCAATATCCTGTTTTTCAAGGGTCAATTCCTCGGCTATAACCCTTGCAGCCTCTTGCACAGTGGGGTCGTTTAGCATACTAAGAGCCTGGAGAGGTGTATTCGTTCTTAGCCTCCTTACCTCGCATTGGTCTCTGTTACTTGCATCAAAAATGAGCATTGATGGCGGCGGCACAGTACGCTTGATAAACACGTACATTCCTCTTCGGTATAAATCTGCCTCATGATCTTGTTTGTACTTAGCCAATAGACCACGTCCGGAGGTGGCAACTTCCCACAATCCCTCCGGTTGATAAGGTTTGATACTTGGGCCGCCAATTTCCGTGTTTAATAATCCGCTGCTTTGCAAAACCAAATCGCGGACATGCTCAGCGGCAACTCTGATTCGGCTGCCCCTGGCGAGCCAAAGGTTTTCGGGATCTGTTTTCAAATGGTCTTTGTTTAAGTCGGAGGCCTGGCGATAAGTGGCAGACATCACCATTTTTTTGATCAAGTATTTGATATCCCAATCATTCTCCTGAAAATCAACAGCCAGCCAGTCGAGTAATTCAGGATGAGTGGGTAAATCGCCCTGCATCCCGAAATCACCAGTGGTTTTTACAATCCCTTGACCGAAAAACTGCTCCCACAGGCGGTTGACATAAACTCTTGAAGTCAAAGGGTTTTCTTTGTCAAAAAGCCATTGACTAAGACCCAGGCGGTTTTTCTCAAATTTTGAACTGTCAAAAGCCAGAATGCTTTCGGGCAATGCAAAACCGACAATTTCGCCTTGAGCGTCGTAATTGCCACGCTCCAGAAGGTAGGTTGGGCGTACTTTTGAGGAGTCTTTCATGACCATCACAGAGACATCCGAAGTATCTTTCTTATTGATGAACTTCAAAATAGACTTCACATCCTCGCTACTGATTTTCATGTTTGGCGGGTCAGCAAAAGAGGCATCAATGGTTCCAAAAATCCCTTTTTCCGGCACCTGATTAAAGAAAGCAAAAGTGCTGTAATAGTCTTTCTGAGAAATAGGGTCATACTTATGATCATGACAATGAGCACACTCAAAAGTCAGAGCCAGAAGGCCTTTCCCGAAAGTGTTCGTTCGGTCAGTAACATACTCAATTCGATATTCTTCATCGATAACCCCACCTTCTTGCGTTATCTTATGATTTCGATTAAAACCCGTGGCCAAAAGACTTTCTTTATTTGGTTTTGCAATCAAATCACCGGCCAGCTGCCAAGTCACAAATTTCTCATAAGAGTAATTTTCGTTGAAGGCATGAATAACCCAGTCACGCCATGGCCACATGGTTCGGAGCCCGTCGTCCTGATAACCGTGTGAATCGGCATAGCGGGCAAGGTCAAGCCAGGGCAAAGCCATTTTTTCTCCATAGTGCGGACTTTCCAGTAGGCGATCAACTACCTTTTCGTATGCATTTTCTGAATTATCGTTAAGGAAACTCTCCTGTTCTTCAAGGGTCGGTAAAAGTCCGGTGAGGTCAAGAGTAACTCTCTTGAGAAGGGCTTCTTTTGAGGCTTCTTCATTCGGCTTTAAACCTTTTTTTCTGGCTTTAGAATAAACAAAATAGTCAATTTCATTTTTGACCCAATCTTCATCAGCCTTCGGTAATTCTGTTTTCTCCGGTTTTATAAAAGCCCAGTGAGGCTTGTACTCTGCACCTTGCTCTATCCACTTTTTGATGAGACTGATTTCTTGCTCATTAAGACTTAGGTTAGACTCCGGTGGAGGCATTCGGAGAGTGCTGTCTTCGGAAGTTATTCTTAAGAAAACTTCAGAAAGCATAGGTTTGCCTTTAACCAGAGCATGAGCTTCCGGGTTTTCTTTTAAAGCTGCGTAAGCTCCTTCAGGAGTATCGAGACGAAGATCAGCCTCTCTTTTATTGGCATCAGGTCCATGGCATTTAAAACAACGGTCAGAAAGTATAGGCCTGATTTGAAAATTATAATCGACGAGGTCACTGTCCTTGGTGTCGGTTGTTGTATTACAACTATTTAAAGAAACGACGACTGCCAGTAAGCTGGCCGATAAAGCCATCAGTAGTTTCCGTGTAATCATAGGTTAGTTTGTCAAGATCAGAAGTCGTGACACTAAGCTAATGATTTAGATGGCAAAATCCTATCAGGAGTAGATGAGAGGCCTGTTTTACAGGGCTTCCACCTCTAATGTTTCGGCCGAGATCGGCGTAGGGTTCCAAGAGTTGGCAATGCTGATGGCTGCTCCAATTGATGCTGTGTTCCGGAAATTGACCTTATAAATAATGCGATCAAAGAAAGCCTCTGACAATAAACTCATGAAGACCTGATTTTTCGCCAGGCCACCTTCAACATAAATTTTACGATTGATCTGATGGTCAATGGTTAGTCTTATAGAGGCAATTTGCTGTGCCACTAAATCCATGACAAACTGGTGATAGGCATCTTCAATACAGCCGAAAGAATTGAGGTTTCGTTCCATAAAGGGGCTGTCGAGCATTGAGCCTAATTCTGTTCCCTGAGGTCTTACCTGGTCTACGGTCTGCCGAAGTTTTTTAACAATCCGATAATCAAATTTGATGTTAAGGCAATGACTTTCATCATGCCCGAAATGCCTGGCCAGATGCTGTATTTGTCTGGAGTGCTCATTTCCACTAAAAAGGCGGGCCATTCTCACTATTCTGCCATCGCTATTCAGCAAACTGAAACAATTATTGGTTAGATCACTCTCTCGGACAAGATCCGAATTGAAAGGGTTGAGGCAGGCTGTCCAAGCTCCAGTACTCAACAAGATAAACTGGTCTTTCTCTATGGCCATGAAAGTCTGCAGCTCGGCAATTTTAGAGTACATGCCAGCTCCGATATATATTCCATCCGCTAAAACAGTCTCATTTGAGTTTTTAAGAGGGAGCAAAATGGAGTTCAGTCCTTGCTCTTTCAGCCACGGATGATACTCCTGTTTCTCAAAACTCCAGCAAGCAGAATGACAGCCGATGGTACTGAAGTCATGGAAATATTGTTTGGAGAATATACTTTGCAAATACTGGGCAATAGACAGACTTTTCTTAACCCGAACAAACAAGTCTGGCTTAGTTATTTTCAACCACAACAACTGAAAACCAACAGTCTGGAAACTGTTCTCGGCAACCTGCAGGTCGGTTCGCCATCCGGGATAATTCTCCAAGGCCTGATCAATACTTTTATTGATTTTATACCCAAGGTTTCGGCGGATATCATAAACAGGCATCACCGGCTGATGATTGGAGTCGAGGTGAACGAGAGCTCCGATGTAAGAGGTGAAATTGATAGCTGTTATTTTAAAGTCTTTAGAAGACTTTAGTGATTCTATTTCAGCAATGATCCACGCGACCAATCCAGGAAGGTCTTCGCATTCAATACCATCTTCATCAAAGCTGTAAGTTTTTGGTTCTACTTTTTTATAAAGGACCTGATAGCTCTGGTCGAAGACCGTCACGAATTTGAGGTGGTGCAGTACATCAAAAACCAGACAGGCTTCTTTCATCAGTTCGGAGCGTTTGAATTTCTTCTTCAAAATAACACCCTTCGCTGATTGTATCAAACAAAATCAAAAGCAAATCCTGTTTTCCAGAGTATTTGAGAAGGAGAAATAGAAATTCTCCTTTAAACTTCTTATAAAGTACAATGTTAACGATCTTTGCCCCCTTTCTTTTGAACTGAAATCTGAATTAATGAATATTCTGGTAATAGGCTCCGGTGGGAGAGAACATACCCTGACCTGGAAACTGGCACAATCAAAACAATGTAGTAAGCTTTTTGTGGCTCCCGGAAATGCCGGAACTGACGAGATAGCACTTAATGTAGATATTTCTGTTACCGATTTTGAAGCGATAAAAAAACTCGTTCTTGATGAAAAAATTGATCTCGTTGTTGTTGGTCCTGAAGCTCCTTTGGTCGCGGGTATTGTTGATTTCTTTAAGGCAGATGCAGATCTGAAAAATATAAATATCGTTGGTCCTGATGCGGCCGGGGCTCAGCTGGAAGGCAGCAAAGACTTCTCTAAAGATTTCATGGTGAAATACGGAGTGCCTACGGCTTTTTCAAAAACGTTTAACAAAGATTCGCTGGAAGAAGGTAAGGCTTACATAGATGCCAACGAAGGTCCGTATGTTCTCAAAGCTGACGGTCTTGCTGCTGGAAAAGGTGTAATCATCACCGAAAATGCTGATGAAGCAAAGCAGTCTTTGCACGAAATGCTGGCTGAGGCTAAGTTTGGTGATGCCAGCTCAAAAGTATTGATCGAGCAGTTTTTGACTGGAATTGAGCTTTCCGTTTTCGTATTGACCGATGGAAAAAATTATGTGATTTTGCCAGAGGCCAAAGATTATAAAAGAATTGGTGAAGGAGATACCGGGCTTAATACCGGTGGTATGGGTGCTGTTTCTCCTGTTCCATTTGCTACTGAAGATTTTCTTTCAAAAGTAGAAGAAAAGGTGGTGAAGCCCACTCTCGAAGGCCTTCAAAAAGAGGGAATTCATTACGTTGGATTCATTTTTATCGGCCTTATGAATCAAGGTGGTGAGCCACAGGTGATTGAGTACAACGTAAGAATGGGTGACCCGGAAACTCAGGTGGTTTTCCCGAGGATTCAAACTGATGTAGCTAAACTTTTCAAAGCTGCAGCAGAGGGAACTCTGAATAAAATCAAATTGAAAGTAACGCCGAAAACAGCGGTAACTTCGGTGGTGGTAGCCGGTGGATATCCGGAAACTTACAAGAAAGGCGATAAAATGGATTTGCCTGAAGGCGATAAGGATAAATTGATTTTCCATGCAGGTACGGCACTGCAGGATGGCAAAGTTGTGACAAATGGTGGTAGAGTTATGGCCCTTACAGGCATGGCAAAGACACTGAATGCCGCCGTGAAAAAATCTCAGAGTATGGCACGGAAAGTGAAATACAAAGGGAAGTATTACAGAAAGGATATCGGCCAGGATTTACTGGCTTTAATCCAAAAATAAGTTAATTTTGATTTGAGCCTTTAGAGGCTCAATTGAAATGCCAGGCACCTTGAAGTGAAGGATGGCAGTGTTGAAAAAAGGTGCTGCTTTAACGATCCTCCCCGAAGTGGAGGTGATGAATATATATTTATGGGATGTGGACAATGCTCCTCTGGCGGATGCGGTAGTATTAGGCCGGTAGCCGAAGAGGGTAAGACAAATCATATAACAGCCAAAGGCTGTGGTAGCAGCGGAGGCTGTAGTACCGGATGCACGAAATTAAACTCTTTTGACTGGCTTTCTGACATGGAATTGCCTGCTGCCATGCGATATAACGTGGTGGAGGTCAAATTCAAAGGTGGCCGAAAAGAGTACTTCAGAAATACAAAAAAACTCAATTTACACACCGGTGATTTTGTGGTTTGTGATATGCCCACTGGCTATCACATCGGTTCGGTGTCTTTACAGGGTGAGCTGGTCAGGCTTCAGTTGATCAAAAAAGGAATTTCGGATAATGACGAAATTCAGCAGATACTTCGGGTGGCAACGGAGAAAGACATGGAGAAACATGAGCAGGCCATTAATCGTGACCTCAGCACCATGTACCGAACCCGGGAACTCATTCATGAATATGGTCTTAAAATGAAGCTTTCTGATGTGGAGTTTCAGTCAGACAACAGTAAGGCTACTTTCTATTATTCGGCCGATGATCGGGTAGATTTCAGAGAGCTGATTAAGGCCTTGGCAGGTGAATTCAGAATAAGAGTAGAGATGCGTCAGATTAGCCTAAGACAGGAGGCGTCGCGTCTTGGTGGAATAGGCTCTTGTGGTCGCGAACTCTGCTGCTCTACCTGGCTGACAAGCTTCAAATCAATACCGACGGCTGCCGCAAGATATCAGAATCTTTCACTCAATCCGGCGAAATTATCGGGTCAGTGCGGACGATTGAAATGTTGCCTGAATTATGAGCTTGAAACTTACGTAGATGCTTTACAAGGCATACCTAAAGTCTCGAAGCCACTGTTTACTGAGAAAGGAGAAGCATACCTTCAGAAGACTGATATCTTCAGGAGGTTAATGTGGTTTAGTTTTAAAAATGATTCTAACTGGTACTCTATTCCTTGTTCTCAGGTAACTGAGATTCTGGAGTTGAATAAGGCTGGCAAGAAACCAATGACACTTGAAAATCTGAGTTTAATCGAAGATTTTGAGAAGCAAAAACCAGCATCAATCAATAATGAGCTGGAGCGATTAGACAAGAAGCTTTCTAAAGGCAAAAGTTCTTCAAAGAAGAAGAAAAGGCCTAATCGTAAGCCGAGGGGTGATTCAGGACAAGGTCAGCCTGAAAATAAGGCAACCAATAACAATCAGGAAAACCAAAACCCACGCAAACAGAATAGAAGAAAGCCAAATCCTCAAGCTCAGAATAACACGGGAGAGCAGGCAACACCAACTGCCGAGGGTAAGAAAAAGCCAAATAACCGAAACAGGAACAAGCGTAGAAATAACAGAAACAGACCGAATAAGAGTGAAAACAAAGGTGAATAAGATTATCATTTTGCTGTTTGCGGCCAGTGCTTTGTGGGCCTGTAATGACGCGGCTATTCATAAAGAAATAGTCGATTTTAAAGATGCGGAATGGGCTGTGGATGATATCCAAAAATTTACTTTTGAAGTAAAAGATAATACTAAGTCATACAGTATCAATTATATGCTGAGAAATGCGGCTCAATACCCTTTTTATAATATTTATCTCAAAAGCTGGCTGAAAGACAGCACCGGTGCCAGCCTGGAGTCAGGTATGGAAGAGTTGATGCTTTTTGATGAGAAAAGTGGTAAACCTTTGGGCGACGGACTCGGTGATCTTTTTGATCATAAAATTGGTGCTGCTCAGTATCGCGACATCAAGTTTCCTTATAATGGAACCTATACTTTTGAGCTTCAGCAAAACATGCGACCTGACCCACTTTTGGGTATCATGTCGGTCGGTTTTGAAGTTGTAGACAATACGGCTGAAAAATAAAAAAGCCCGCCTTTCGGCGAGCTGTCTGATCTATTTCTTTATCGAAATTTCTTAATTCAAGCTGTCAATCAGCTCCTGGAATTTCTCCGGCTTTCCGCCTATTTTCCTAGTTAACTCCATGGCTGTAGCAGCATCTGCTTTTGCGGCAGTAAGATCTCCGGCTTTCTGATGAATACGGGCCATTTCATAATGATACTCGGCTTTCACGTTATCCTGATTGATAGTCGGCAATGCAGTGGCCATCCATTTTTTAGCTGTTGGGATAAACGAGTTATCCTTAAAGTTATCAACGAATACACGGGTTATATAAACCAATGCAGAGCCGTTGGTTTTTAGCTTATCAACCATTTTTTGACCTACACTTAAAGCCTGTGCACCTTTGCCGTCTCTGATCAGAGCTTTGGATTCCAATTCCCAGGTGGCTCCGTCAACATATTGTCCGGCTCCGGTACTGGTCATGTATTGTTTGATACGATTGATCTTTTCAATGCTGTAGTCTTTTGCTTTTGAACTATATAATGAGTTTTGAATAATACCCTGTAAAGTATTTTGTTCGGTACCCGGGTGCCCGTTTTCGGCTTCAATAGCTGCTGCTTTTGAGACATTTTTTAACCAATATTCTGCAAATCCGTTGTCAACGTCATTTACAGCTTTCTTTGTCAACTCCCAGCTTTCTTTGGTTCCTAATTTATCTTTTGGATAGATTTTGAAAAGCTCTTCAGCAGCAGTTGTGGTGGCAGCAGTGTCTTTAATAACCTTAGCGTAGTTAGCATAATCAGTCAGAAACTCAATTGAACGCTCTCCCGCTGCAAACCTTTTTGGGTAACTATCTGCCCTGGTATCTTCATCCAAAGCATCGTCAGCATTTCCGTTGATTGATTCCACATTGGGGTCAGCACCAGATTGGTGAACCAAATTGCCATCGCCGTCAAAATACAGAAACATTGGGAAGCTTGGTAACCAGATATTTCGGGCATTGAGGAATTTTACCTGTTCGGCCTCTCCCACATCAAGTTTATAATTGATAAAATTGGTATTGTATTTAGTGGCTACTTCAGTGTTTTTAAAGAACGGTTCCAACGCCTGGCAGTAAGGACAAGTAGGAGAGTAGCATTCTACAAAAAGGAGTTTACCCTGAGCCTTGGCATCAGCCAGAGCCTGAGTGATATCCGGCTGCCATGTGATTTCAGAAGTATTTATGGGAGCCTGAGCTTTTTCGGCCTGCTGTGAGTTAGATTTGCACCCAAAGGCCAGAAGAACCACGAGTAAAGAAATAGTTTTTGTAAAATGCTTCATTTGAATTGCTTGTTATGCTGGCGAAATTAATGACATAAAAGGAAACGACAAGTTCTGAGGGCTTGTTGTACCTGTTAAATCCTTGTTAAACAAAAAGTAAACCAAAACCATGTCAATCTCTGTATACGGAATCAAAAACTGCAATACCATGAAAAAGGCCTTTGACTGGCTGGCAGCCAAAGGGCTGAGCTACGATTTTCATGACTACAAAAAAGCAGGAATCTCCGATGAAAAAATTGCCGAATGGATGGAGCAGGTAGAACCAGCTAAGCTGATCAATAACCGTGGAACCACTTTTAGAAAGTTCTCAGATGAAATGAAAGCCAATTTCAAAGATGCAGCCGTGGCCAAAGAGATGATGCTGGAAAATCAATCAGTAATCAAACGCCCGATCATTGAAAAGGATGGCAAAGTAGTGGTGATGGGTTTTGATGATGAGGAGTATTCAAAAGTATTCGCTTGAGTTTTTCAAAGTCTTTGACTTTGAAGGTGAGAATATCGGTCTCTGACTTATTTTATAATTTGAGGTTTACAGTTCGTTTTTCAGTGATCGGTAATTTTGGGAAGGACTAGCTCCAAAAACATTCGGTACTTCCTTCAGAATACCGAATCTCAAAACTCAGACTTTTCAAATCAGCGGAAAGGTGAGCGTAGTCATCCCCATTTGTCCACGAGATTTTTAACTGGTTTTCACTCGTTTCAGGGAAGGAGACCGTTCCAGCAAAAGCTTGATGTGTATTTCTTAGACGGATGAGCTCCAGCTGGGCTGAAACCACCTTTTGAGATAGTCTCTGCTCAATTTCTTCGAGACTCAGGTTGGTTCGGTTGATTTCTTTATGACCTCCTTCACCGGCCTTGTCAGCAGCTTCGTAGTCATTGGCTCCGGCGAAAACATCCAGATACCAGATTTGAGGAATACCGGGCATAAAGAGTTGAATAGCTCTGGCCAACAGCATTTTCTGATCGTTTTCACCCAAAGCACTGAAATACGTAGCATTTACCTGATAGTAAGATAACTTTTTACCATCTGCTCCGTAAAGGTTTTTAACTCGCCCGCCCCGCTGCATCACAATTTCCATGATGTCGTCTATTTCTTCATCACTCAACAGTCCTCTTTGATAAACCCCGTTCACCTCTTTGCCTTTGAGATCAAGCACCGGAATACCATCATGGCAGCCCAGCATGTTTACGGTTTTGAAGCCTCTCTCAATAATCTCTTTGGCCCAGCCTAAAAGGGCTTTGTTAGAGCCTTTTTCCAATGTGTGAATCAGCAAGCCCGGCAAGAAGAAGTCGTAAATCATATAGCCTTCAGCGGCTACTTCATCATGTAGGTGCACGCCATATTCGGCATGAATTTCAGGTAGCAGCTGAAGATTATTTTTCTGAGCGATTCCATTGATTCGCTCCAGATAATCCCAAGTGCCGGGTTTATTGAAAAAGTTAGATTGACCTACTTCTTTGTGCAGGTAAGCGAAGGCGTCCAGCCTCAAAATTTTACAGCCGTAGCTGCCAACTTTTGAGAGTACTTCCTCGTAAAAATCCCAAACCAGTGGTGATTTTCCGTTGACATCCATCTGACCCAAGAAACTCTTTTTTCGATTGACTACCTGCAGAATTGCTTCCTTTTTGTCCTGATCAGCTCCGAAATTGACTTGACTCAAATCCTCGGAATTATGGATGGCCACATTCACCTGTGAGCATACTTCAGCTTTCTTGACAAGTTGAAGATTATCGAGGTCTTTTTCTTCAATTTCTTCGAGGGTCACCTTTTGATAAAACGTGTTCCAATAAGGTTGTTCACTTCCATCCGGGAAAGGAACATTGAGAATGGGCAGACCTGATTTTCGCATGAAGAGCTTATCGAGATGCTCTTTTTTCGGGATCATCAAACCGTTTTCATCGGGCTCGCCTTCGCCTTTCCAGAATTCATTCCAGTTGATAAAAAAGTCTTTATAAGCCGATTTTTCGCCCTTTGCCAGCAAATCTTTGAATTGAGGAGAAGCCACAGAAAGGTGGTTCAGTACAATATCAAATTTGAGTTCAATATTCAGGTTTTTCAGTGCCTCAATATCCTTCTCTGAGACAAGTTCCTCATTATGGTTATAGTCAATGATGGAGAAGCCTCGATCAAGATCACTATTAAAAAAAGTGGGCAGAACGTAAAAAAGAGAAAAGGTGTCCTTAAACTCAGGTTTTTGCAATATAGCTACAAGGTCGCTGAGTTTTTGGCCAATACTGTTTGGGTAAGCATTGAGCATCACACCGTTACGTATACCGCCGGTGCCTGAATTTGCTGTTGTCATAGCAAGCAGGAGTGTAAGTTTTTTAAGTATTCTGCGGCTGTTCAGCCGTTTTTCGTCTTGCGGGCAAAGATAAATGATTTTTAATCTTGCCATTTAATTTTATCAAAATGACTGCTCCTTGGGATTTATTGATTTGCTAAAATTTGGATCATCTATAATTCATTGATTTTCTATATTTTAGATGAAAAATGGAGCGGTAACCAATTACAAAAACGGGAGGAGTCGAAAATCCAAAAGAGTAGAAAACTAACCCTTTAACCCAAATGGTATGGAAATTCAAATCAACTGGCTTGCTATCCTGGTAGCCGTGGTAGCAAACTTTATTCTCGGTTTTCTCTGGTATACGCCTCTTTTTGGCAAAGTCTGGGGGAAAGAAATGGGTATGGATATGACTCAAAAGCCCGACCCTAAGGTGATGATGAAAGGTATGGCTTTTATGGTGATTGGCAACTTCTTACTGGCTTATGTACTATCTCACAATATCGTCGCGTGGAGCTATGTACCCGGTATGGATGAAATGAGTAAAATAAGCAATGTATTCAGTACCGCCTTTTTCACATGGCTCGGCTTTTACGTTCCATATCATTTGGGAGCCATAGTTTGGGAGAGCCGTTCATGGAAATTGTTTTTTATTAATACCGGATATGCCTTGGTTTCCTTAGTGCTTGTTGCTTCAATAATCATTTTCATGAACTAACCCTTCTTAATATCAACTGCCTTGAAAACTGGTTTCCTGGCAGTTGATAGAATGGCTTTCTAAGCGGACTATTTATGACGATTAGCAAATCAGAATCAGCCATAATTCTGATACCATTTGAAGTGCTCTTCAATAATATTTTCCTTCTCGTTCCTGATATAGTCTAAAAGAGCCTGGCTGGCGGGTAACAACTTTTTCCCCTTTAACCAAACAAGTCTCCATTGGGTGGTAATGGGTAGACGAGGATAATTTAGAACGTGCAAATCACCGTTTTGCAGCTCATTATGCATACCTATTACGGGCATGATAGAATTACCGATTCCGGCTAAAACGGCCTGCTTAACGGCTTCATTAGAAGTGAGTTCCAGGCGTTTTCGTTGGTTCTTTTCTTTGGTATTGAAATATTCTTCCATTGCAGATCTGGTGGCCGAGCCCTCTTCTCTGTAAATCAGAGGACGGGACTCATCCCTATGAGGTTTATTTCCTACCATCAGGAGTCTGTTTTCTATGAGTATTTCTTCTTCTACCTCAATGTTTTCAGGAAGAACCGAGATGAGTGCGAAGTCAATTTCATTTTGTTTCAGGCTTTCCACCACCCTCGTTTTGTTAGTCACGTCAAGAATGAGATCGAGACTTCTGTGCTGTTCAAAAAACCCGCCAATGAAATAAGGGATTACATATTTACCGGTAGAGGCGGAGGAAATCTTGATTCGGCCTGTCAGATGACCTTTGAACGACTGTGTTTTCATGTTAATATTCTCCATTTCCTGCACAACCCGCTCGGCAATAACTGCCACTTCTTTGCCAAATTCTGTAATGAAAAGCTGTCTTCCTATCACTTCAGTCAGGGCTAAATCAAACTGATTTTGAAAATTTTTAAGTTGAATTGAGACCGCTGGTTGGGTCATGTACAGCTCTTCTGCGGCTTTCGTAATGCTCTCATGTTCAACTACTTTGAGAAATATCTGAAGTTGATGAAAGGTGTAATTCATAAAAAATATTAATGATGCTCATATCAAATATAAATAAAAATTTATCAATCATGCCCTTCATCTTTGCACCCGAACCAAAAACAATTTCAGTTATGATAACGATGTCAGAAAAACGTAAATCGGTCGATGAAAAGTTAACTCTAAATCTGATCAGGGGAGAGTTTACAGCAGGTGAGGCGGTCGATTTATTAAGCGAGTTGTTTCAATCAAAAATTGATTTTCATGTAGCACAAAATTTCAGTCATGAAGAACGTCTTGGTGTTGCGAAATCAGAGGCCATTCAGCGAATTATGGAGTTAAAAAACGCCAAAAAAGAATCGCTGGATTTAGTTAAAGGAAGTGGTAAAAAGTTCCGCATCCATTCAAATGTTATCATTGAACCATTGAACCAAAACGCATAAGACTCTTGGAAAAATTAATACTTCTACTGTTTCTAATTGCTCCGGCCTTTTTTTTCATCTCAGCTGTAAGTTCTGCCTTTGCACCGGGACAAAAAGCAAAGCCGATTATTCAGATAAGTCTTGTTGCCGCTTTGTTCAGCGTTTTAGCTTCGGTAACCGGAGCTTTTTTTGTGGCCAATAATGGCGTGTTTCAGTCTGCCTTGTGGGGTTTTGAGGGTCTTGGGCTGAGTATTCGGCTTGACTCCATAAGTCTTTTGATGTTTGGGATGATATCCATTCTCAGTTTCGTGATCCTCAAGTTTAGTGTCAATTATCTGGAAGGAGATGAACGTCAGGGGCTGTTTATAGGCAGACTTTCCGGCACACTTAGTGCTGTTCAGCTACTGGTAATTTCGGGGAACTTGTTTCAATTGGTACTGGCCTGGGTTGTTACCAGCGTAATGCTCCATTATCTTCTTGTTTTCTATGCTGAACGCCGAGGTGCACAGATAGCGGCAAAAAAGAAGTTCATTATGGCCAGGCTTGGCGATGTCTCGTTCATTGCTGCGGCTTACTTCCTTTACGAATCAGCTGGGTCTGGTAACCTTGAGGAGATTTTCAATTGGCTAAAAAGTACAAATGTGTCAAGCCTGGTCTTTACAGAATTTGAGTTGCCTATTATGCTCTTATTGATAACAGCTTTCCTTAAATCAGCCCAGTTTCCAACCCATGGATGGCTTGTCGAAGTTATGGAAACTCCAACTCCTGTTTCGGCATTATTGCATGCCGGTTTGTTAAATGCCGGTCCGTTTCTCGTGATTCGTATGGCCTATTTAATTGAAGCTTCGGCTTATGCTTCTTACATTCTTCTGATAGTGGGAGCTCTTTCTGCAGTTTTCGGCTCGGTGGTTTATATGACACAGCCCTCGGTTAAAACAGCTTTGGGTTATTCTAGCATTGCACACATGGGCTTCAGTTTTATGGTTTCAGGTCTTGGGGTTTTCTCGGCTTCCATGTTGCACTTGGTAGGGCACTCATTCTATAAAGCCCATGCCTTTTTATCATCTGGAAGTGCCATTGATCTTATCAGGGCTTCCCGCTTTAAAAAGGTGAAAGGTTCTCTAAACTTCGTAAAAGCAATAAGTGGGGTTCTTGCGGCAATTGCAGTTTACAGTTTCACAGTCTTCTTATTTCAAGTTGACCTTACTCAGCAATTTGCCTTGATAGCTCTCGGTGTGGTAATAATCCTGGGTTTATCCAGAGTTTTCGCTGAAACTTTCAGTTCCGGCATCAAATTCGGCCTGATATTTCAAAGCCTGATCATGGCTCTGACTATTTCCTTTTCCTTTTTCTTTTTCGAGTCTATAATGAGTCATTTGATCACCGGACAGGTGCCAGAGGTATCCGGAGTGAGCCTAGGTAAATATTTGACCATAGGAGCAATAATCGCCGTTTTTAGCTTGATTGTGGTCCTTCAAATGGTTGCCCCCCGGCTTAGGAAAAGAGCGTTCTTCCTGAAGTTAGGTATTCACTTAAGAAACGGCCTGTATGCAAATGTCTTGTTTGATCGGATGATCAAAGCTCTCTCTATCGAATCTGAGTCCTACAGTTTTGTGATAGGAAAAAGAGTAGATATGGACACCAAGCAAATTGAAAAAGAGGAAATGGTTCTGTCCTAGAACACAAACAAATTAACCAAGAAACTAAATGATTGATCTATCAATATCCAAAATATCAGATCAGCTACTCAGCAAAGAGCTGACAATGGCTTGTGAAAAAGTGGCCCCATTATGGTCATTAGAAAATGTGGTGGCGGTGAATCCATTCATCGGATTTGCTGATCAGAAATTCGTTGATACAGCCGAATATCTTTCTGAGCTGGCCAACATTCAAATGGCACTTCCAAGCTCATTTTACCTTGAAAAATACAGAGAAGGTAATATCAGTAAAAGTGATTTGGAATGGGTTCTTTCAAAAGAAGCCTCGGAATTCAAAGCAGATGAATTTCTCAATGGTCTTGACATCTCAGAGGATGTAAAATCTAAAAGAAGCATATTGAGTCTGGCCGATATGGCCACCAAAATTACGGGCAAAGATTGGCGATCTTTCATGACTTCCAGAATCTCTTTCTGGGCCTCGGCTTATTTTGATAAAGGTCAGGCTGCCTGGAAAGCCAGCGATTTTGAATCCGGAATTTTCGAATCCTGGAAAGCTGAAGCCGGGATAGATCTTACTCCTGAAATTCAGGGTTTGAAAGGTTTCCGTAGCAGTATCAAAGCCTTGCCTGATCAGCCTGAGGAGGCAGCAAGGGAGGCCATAGAAACGCTGGAGATTACTGAAGAATTTCTTCCGGTTTATTTACACAAGCTTTTACTACAAACGGCTGGCTGGTCAGCATACATAGCTCAGATTGATTGGAACCTTGAGCTTCAGGGAGAAGGTAAAACAAAGCTCAAGGAGTTTTTAACCATACTTCTTTGCTGGGAAGCTTGCCTCATGAAGGCTATAGATACAGACGAACTGAACGACGCCTGGGAGAATTACACTGAAAATTTTAAGTCTTCTCAATCAGGTCATCGAAAAAGCCTGTCTGCCAATTTGATTTTGCAGGAGGCATTCAACCGGACGGTCCAAAGAGAAATTATTGAGAAGTTTAAAGGGGAGAAAAATCCGGTTAACGCTTCGGAGACGACTCGAAAGTTAGCTCAGGCTATTTTTTGCATCGATGTCAGGTCAGAGACTTTCAGACGAAACCTTGAAAAGGTTGATACTGCTATTGAAACGATGGGTTTTGCAGGTTTCTTCGCGTTTCCCATCAATTATATGCCTTTGGCTCATGAACACGGGCAGGCTCAGTGCCCGGCCTTACTGGCCCCCGGGTATACTGTTGAAGAAGGCCTTTCAAATGCAGATCAAAACGCCAAAGCTCAGGAGAAAAGGCAGCTCAACTATCAGGTTAGAAAGCTTTGGAAAAGCCTTAAATCCGGGGCAGTGACCTGTTTTAGTTTTGTGAGCCCTTTAGGAATTACTTTTCTCGTGAAATTGCTAACCGATACCTTCAGGCTAACCAGGGCAGTACATGACCCTGCAAAAGTGGGTTACTCGGGCAAAGATTTCAAGAACAGAACAGTAAACATTGATCATGCTCATCACAGCCATAGAGAGGTTGGTATTCCTTTGGAAAAGCAGGTGGAAATGGCAGCGAATGCTCTAAGAGCCATGTCGCTGACAGAGAATTTTGCAAAGTTTGTTCTGCTTATAGGCCATGGTTCCTCATCGGTGAATAATCCGCATGCCTCAGGTCTGGATTGTGGAGCCTGCGGAGGTCATTCCGGAGAGGCCAATGCAAAAGTGGCGGCAAAAGTTCTGAATAATCCGGAAGTTAGAAAAGCTCTGAAAGAACTCCAGATTGATATTCCTGACGAAACGATGTTCTTAGCTGGGTTACATGATACCACCACGGATGAGGTCGAGTTTGAAGAACTCAGTCAGCTCAATCCAGATCAGATCAAAGAGCTTGTGCAAATCAAAAATTCATTTACCCTGGCTGGTCGATTGACGAGAAAAGAAAGAGCTGGTAGAATGGCTCTGAAGGGAGAAGTTGATAAAGTAATCAAAGACCGCAGCAAAGACTGGTCACAGGTAAGGCCTGAGTGGGGGCTGGCAGGTTGCTATTCTTTTGTGATTGCCCCGCGGGAGAGAACCAGAAACATTGATTTTCAGGGAAGGTCTTTTTTACACTCCTATGATTGGAAAAAGGACGAAAGCTTTAAAGTGCTGGAGTTGATTATGACTGCCCCGATGATCGTTACGAGCTGGATTAGTCTTCAATACTTCGCCTCTACGGTGGATAATAAAAATATGGGGGCCGGTAACAAGACTTTACATAACGTAACAGGCGGAGTTGGTGTCCTTGAAGGATTTTCGGGAGATCTGAGAGTTGGATTACCACAACAGTCGGTCTTCAGCGGAGATCAGGTCCTTCATGAGCCCGTAAAACTCAATGTGATTATTGAAGCTCCTCTTGAGGCCATCAATCAGGTGTTGGAGAATCATAAAAACGTAAGAGATCTTATAGATAACGAATGGATTCACCTTCTGGCCTTAGGAGAGACAGGAGAAGTTAGTTATAGATACATCGGTGATCTGCAATGGGAAAAAATATAAAAGAAACAACGGGGTGTATTGATGAATACACCCCGTCATTGTAAACTTTTAGAAATCTCCACGTTTTAAAGCATTCTTAGCAAAATCAGCGGCCCTTGCGGCCAGAGCCATGTAGGTTAGAGAAGGGTTTACGCAGCCGCTACTGGTCATGGCGGCCCCATCGGTAACAAAAACGTTCTCACAGCCCCAAACCTGGTTGTGTTTATTAAGAACTGAAGTTTTAGGGTCGTGACCCATTCTGGCCGTACCGGTTTCATGTTTTGACAGGCCAAGCGGAGGTTTTTCGTTGGCAAAAGAAAATACATTTTTGACGCCACAGGCTTCCAGAATTTCAGCCGCATCATTCTTCATATCTACTCTCATTTTAAGCTCATTTTCTTTGATTTCGGCATCAAAAACGATCTTTGGAATACCGTATGGATCTTTTTCGGTTTCATGAAGATACATTCGGTTTTCTTCATATGGCAGTGTCTCGCCAAATGCACTCATGTAGACCGACCAGCTACCCGGCTCATTGAGAGATTCTTTCAATTCAGCTCCGAAAGACGGTTTGCCGGCGGTATTACCCCGCCCGCGACTGGCACCTCCCTGATAATCAAATCCACGTAGATAATCCCGTTTATCGTTGCCGATGTTACGGTAACGTGGAATAAAAAAGCCGTTGGCTCTGCGTCCAAAATAATACTGATCAGTAAAGCCTTCCACTCTGCCACCCGCTCCGGCACGGCTGTGATGATCCATCAGATTTCGACCCAACATACCACTATCATTTCCCAAACCATAAGGAAAACGAGCTGATTTTGAGTTCAGCATAATATGTGCTGTGCCGATAGTGGAGGCGTTGAGAAAAACAACTTTGGCAAAAAACTCTTTACTCTCTTTAGTCTCCCGGTCAATAGCGATAACTCCTTTCGCCTTTTGAGTTTCTTCATCAAAAATGACTTCAGAGACCGCTGCATTACTAAGCAAAGTAAGGTTTCCGGTTTTCATGGCGGCCGGTAAAGAGGCGGCATTTGTGCTGAAATAGGCTCCGTAGGGGCAACCTTTTGCACAGGCATTCCGATATTGACAGCTGGCACGTCCTAATGCTTGTTGTTCCTCGGTAGGTTCAGTGAGATGAGCCACCCTGCCAATAGTGATGATTCTTTCAGAACCATATTTTTGTTTAATCTTTTCTTTGAGGTCAAGTTCCACGCAGTTAAGCTCCATTGGCGGCTGAAATTCGCTGTCTGGCAGGTGCGGTAAACCTAGTTTTTCACCACTAACTCCGGCAAATTTTTCAACGTGGCTATACCAGGGAGCAATGTCTTTATAACGGATAGGCCAGTCGATGGCTACTCCTTCTTTGAGGTTCGCCTCAAAATCAAGATCGCTCCAGCGGTAAACCTGACGGCCCCAAAGTAACGATTTACCTCCGGTACCAAAACCCCGATACCAGTCATAAGGCTTTTCTCTGATGTACGGGCTCTCTTCAAAAGGCATCCAGAAATGATCATTGGTTTCATTTACGGGGTACCCACCCTCAGAGGTCATATATGGAAAACGCTCTCTGATTTCATTGGTGATTCTCTCCCGATGAGGCATTTCCCAAGGTGGAGTAAGAGCATGTTTATAACTGCTGATGTGATCATTTTGAGGGCCACGCTCTATCATGAGCACTTTGAGACCTTTTTCAGCAAGTTCTTTGGCTGCAATGCCACCGCTTATACCGCTACCAACAACGATGGCGTCAAAACTATTTTCAGTATTCTCGTTGAAATTTATATACATATTAATGTTCTTCAATAGGGATATCAAAACTACAAAAGCTGGCTTCTTAAACCATATTGATCAACCACTGATTTTCTCAATTTCAGCAGAAGGTGTACATTTGGTGAAACGAAACCCTTTTAAACTATGATGAAGAAAATTTTACTGGGCTTGCTAGTAGTTTTGATTGTGATTCAATTCATACAGCCTGAAAAGAACATCTCAGAGACCCGCTCACCTAACGACATAAGAACACTATATGAGGTACCGGATGATGTAGGTCTTATTTTGGAGAAAGCCTGTGATGACTGCCACAGTAATAACACCAAATACCCTTGGTACAGTAATATTCAGCCGGTAGCCTGGTTTCTTGCTCACCATGTTGATGATGGTAAAAAACACTTTGACCTGTCAGAGTTTGCAGCCTACAGCCCTGACTGGGTAAAATGGCATAAACTGGAAGAGCTCGTAGAAATGGTGGACGAAGGCGAAATGCCTCTGGAAAGCTACACCTTAATTCACAGAGACGCCATACTGACAGACGCTGAAAAAGCATCGCTCATTGGCTGGGCTCAGGATATCAGAGCTCAGATGGAAGCAGACAGTACTATAGATCTTACGCCTCCTAAAAGAGGGCCGAGACCGGGTGATCACTAGTTCATCCATTCGGCATTCCTGTTAAAATGCCCCCGACCCATTTATCCAGATTTGATGGCAATGGCGGGGGCTTTTTTGTACCTTAGAACTAAATAAACCGATCGATAAATATGTCAATGTTATTGTTTTTAGGCCTGGCGGCCATAATAGCCAGTTTTGTTTTAAATAACCCGCAATCACCTCTTCAGCGACTTTCAGGCACCATCAGAGTGATTGGTATTGTACTTCTTATTTTAGGAGCACTCTCAAAAGCTGTAGTGCAGATAAACCCGGGTCAGGTAGGAGTGCAGAGTTTGTTTGGTAATGTTAAAGACAACACTTTAAAGAGTGGACTAAACGTGGTAAATCCGCTGGTGGAGGTGCATGAATTTGATATTAAAACACAGAATTACACCATGAGTGGTATCACTGATGAAGGGAATAAGGGCGGCGATGATGCCATCAGAGCCCTCTCGAAGGATGGTCTGGAAGTAACTCTTGATCTTACTGTTCTTTACAGGATTATCCCTGAAAGAGCACCCGCTATTTACCGGGAGCTTGGTAAGGAGTATCGTGATGTAATTGTGAGACCGATAGCCCGAACCCGAATCAGAGACCTGGCGGCCAACTATGAGGCGGTTTCTCTGTATTCCTCAAAAAGAGAAGAATTTCAAAACAAGATTTTTGATGCTATCGAGAAGGATTTTGAGTCCAGGGGACTGGTGCTTGAGCAATTACTGGTCAGAAATATTACACTTCCCCAATCAGTAAAACTGGCTATTGAGTCAAAAATCAATGCCGAGCAGGAAGCTCAGAAAATGGAGTTTGTACTTCAGAAAGAAAAGCAGGAAGCCGAGCGAAAGCGTGTAGAGGCTCAGGGTATTGCTGATTATCAAAGAATTCTAACTTCTACGTTGACTGATCGTCTGTTAAAATATGAAGCTATTCAGGCTCAAAAAGCCCTTGCGGAATCAGAAAATAGTAAAATGGTAATTCTTGGAGGTAAAGAAGGAAATTTGTTAATAACGCCTTGATAAAGCCAAACAAAAGGTTTTAAAACAGTGGAGGCCGCCCAAATGGGTGGCCTCTTTTATACACTGGATTATTAGTCTTGTAAGCACAAGATTTTTAGTTGCAGTCGTACTCGTATCTGAGAGTACTGCTGGTAATTTCTCCGTTTTGTTCAATAATGTATTCGCCGGACATGATAAGATCTTTCTTGTCATAGTCGAAAATGATTTGAGTCGTCTGATCTACTTTGCCTTCATCGTTATACAGTTTGCCTATCACCATGTTGTTTTTGCCCATATAGGAAAAGAAGTTATTGGCTATGCCAACAAAACCCAGACAAACCTGACGAAACACACCTGGCATAAACAGGGGCTTATCGTCATACTTTTCGCCCTGATACACCATTTTCTCCGGGTCACTATCAATGGATTGATAAACAGCTCTTACGTTATTTCCGGTATACTCAATTCTCGTTTGTCCGTCTACTGAGCGTCCGAAAAGTTCAACGGTGGTTTTCACACTCACTACCTTATTGTCTTGCCATGTAAACACGTTATGCATGAAGGGTAGTCCTGAAATGGAGGAGTTGGTTTCACTGATTTGCCCATCCTCATCATAGGTATAGCTTACCACTACTTTTTCGAGATCCACCTCGTTATCGATTTCCAACGTTTTGATCCTTTGATCTTCGCCATAGCGGATGCTCAAAACCATCCTTGTGTCGTCATTGAAATAAATCCGTGTAAGCTGCTTTCCAACATATTCAAAATCCCGCCAGGAGGTGCCGTCGGGCTCAATAAGAGCAATCACCGGGCAGGCGGCTGTTTCAAGAAGCTTATTCAGTTTTTTCTTTTTCTTACAAGAGAAGGTTAGAAGCACAAGCACACCCAGCATCGCAATTTTGCCGAAATTCTTTAGCATCTTTTCCCTGACATTTTAAGGAAGTAGCTGCAAGAATAATACCGAAATTATCTACGGATGGATATAAACCATAGAAAATATAAGCTTTGAATGGTCTGGGGCTGTAAAACAACGTAGTCAATGAAAGTTTTTTGTTAACTTGCCTCGGTAAAACATGTGTTTTCAAGCTAAAATAATAATCCTAAAACCACGATTAAGCTACCCAAATGGCAAAAATCCTTGTAATTGATGACGAAAAGAGTATTCGGGATGCACTCAGAGATATTCTGGAATATGAAGGTTATCAGGTAGACGAAGCAAAAGACGGTCAGGAAGGCCTGGATATGGTGCTGAGTGCACCCTATGATGTGGCCCTTTGTGATATTAAAATGCCCAAACTCGAAGGGCTTGATGTACTCCTCAAAGCCAAAGAAGAAGGTTCTGTAACACAGTTTGTGATGGTTTCAGCATTCGGTAACGTGGAGAATGCCGTAGAAGCCACTAAACGTGGAGCCTTTGATTTCATTACCAAGCCGCCAGACCTGAATAGACTTTTGGTTACGGTAAGAAACGCCATTGAGAAAGCAAATGATGTAGAGGTCATCAAAACGCTCAAAAAGCGTGTATACAAAAAGAACGAGATCGTTGGAGATTCTGCACCTATTCTCAAAGTAAAAGAAACCATTGACCGTGTAGCACCAACAGAGGCCCGAGTACTGGTAACCGGCCCGAACGGATCAGGTAAAGAGATGGTAGCCAAACAGATTCACGAGAAAAGCAGTCGTTTCAAAAAGAAACTGATTGAGGTTAACTGTGCGGCTATTCCGTCAGAGTTAATAGAGTCAGAACTTTTTGGACACGAGAAAGGAGCATTTACTTCAGCAATTAAACAACGGATCGGAAAGTTTGAACAGGCCGATGGCGGCACACTATTTCTGGATGAGATCGGCGATATGAGTCTATCAGCTCAGGCCAAAGTACTCAGAGCCCTTCAAGAGGGGAAAATTACCAGGGTAGGTGGCGAAAAAGAGATTAGCATCAATGTTCGAGTACTGGCGGCGACGAATAAAGACCTCAAAAAGGCGATTGAAGAAGGAGAGTTCAGAGAAGACCTTTTCCACCGTTTGAATGTGATTCCTATTCATGTGCCGGCGTTGAAAGACAGAGCTACAGATATTCCTTTGCTTTGTGATAAATTCCTTCAGGATGTTTCTGAAGAGTATGGAGACACTCAAAAGTCATTCTCAAAAGAAGCAATGGAGCACATGATGAAATTGGAGTGGACGGGTAACGTGCGTGAATTAAGAAACGTAGTAGAGCGTTTAGTAATTATGTGTGGTGAAACTATTCAGGTAGATGACGTGAAATTATATGCAGGTATGGGCATTTAAGCCTTGTCAACTGCTTTTCAAAAGTGAAATGCCGAATGGTGTTTCACTTTTTTTATGTCTATTTTAGGCCGAAGAACTGATTACAGCGATATGAAATTCCCATCGGCACATACAGTTTTATTGATCATTGCGGCTTTGGTGGCTGGTATTACCTGGTTTTTACCTTCGGGTCAATATGATCGACTAGTGTATGATAGCACAACAAATGAATTCAGAATCAGCGGTGAATCAGAGAAATCAATGCCTGCGACACAAGAGTCGCTGGATGATATCGGCGTCAAAATTCCATTGGAAAACTTTACCGAAGGAGATATCTGGAAGCCTATTGGCATACCTGGTACCTATCACAAAACGACCTCAAAACCGCAGGGAATTATCGACTTTTTTCAGGCTCCATTGAAAGGAATTGAGGAAGCCATTGACATTATTTTATTTGTATTAATTCTCGGGGGAGCTATTGGAGTGGTCCACTCCACAGGAGCTTTTGATGCTGGAGTTATCAGCCTTTCCAATGTTTTGAAAGGCAGGGAGTTCTTATTGATCATCATTATTACCTCATTAATTGCAGCGGGAGGGACTACCTTTGGTTTGGCCGAGGAAACGATTGCTTTTTACCCGATTCTCGTTCCGGTTTTTCTGGCTGCCGGATATGACGCCATGGTGGCCATCGCCTGTATTTATATCGGTTCTTCTATTGGTACTATGGCCAGTACCGTGAATCCTTTTAGTGTGATTATCGCCTCGGATTCAGCTGGAATCAACTGGATTACAGGCATCCAGGGTCGTGTGATGATGTTATTTATTGGTCTTTCACTTTGTCTCTGGTATATATTGCGGTACGCCAGAAAAGTGAAGAAAGACCCTTCAACTTCATTAATTTATGAGCAAAAAGAGGAGTTGGAAGAGCGTTTTCTTCAAAAGAAAGGTGCCGAGAGGAAGCTGCTCACAGGTCGCCAAAAATTCATTCTAATCGTCTTTGCACTCTGTTTTGTTGTTATGATTTATGGTGTTTCCAGTTTGGAGTGGTGGTTTCTTGAGATGACAACCGTCTTCTTTTGCGGAGCAATTCTTATGGGTTTTATTGCCAAAACTGGTGAAAAGGCCTTTGTCAAAAGTTTTATCAATGGAGCCAAAGACCTCTTGAGTGTGGCTTTGATCATTGGTGTAGCCCGTGGAATTACTATTTTGATGGAACAAGGGCAGATTTCAGACACCTTACTTTATCAAAGCTCGCTAGCTGTTGATGGCATGCCCAAAGGACTTTTCATCGGTATGCTTTATGTCGTTTATACCGGTTTGTCTTTATTCATTTCCTCTTCATCTGGTATGGCAGTACTTACAATGCCCATTTTTGCTCCATTAGCAGATGTGGTGGGTATTGGACGGGAGCTCATTGTCAACGCCTATATGTACGGGCAAGGGCTTTTTGCCTTTATCAACCCAACCGGTCTCATTCTGGCCTCACTTACTGTTGTAAATGTGGGTTTTAATAAATGGCTGAAGTTCATAATGCCTTTGGTGACAATGTTGGCTTTTTTGGGGCTACTTGCCCTGATTGCCGGAACTTACTTTTAGAGTAAAAAAGGTATACCTATTAAGCCAAGTAAAACGATTAGACTGGTAAAAAGCCATACTTTGAAGAATTTTCTCCATTCATCCTGCTTTTGGGATTTCCTGAGTTGTCGGTATTTTCTTTGATGGCCTTTTCTGAAGATTTTCAGAAGAAAGTAAATTCCTCCGGAGAAAAGTCCGAGCGTTGTTATTGCGGCCAGAAGAGCAAAATACCAAAGTCCGGTACAGGTGAGAGTACAGGTAAGCATGGCTCCGGCGGCTGTTAAAGCGAGGCTTAGGACAAAAAGAAACCCGTATAGAATTCTTCTTTTACCCATTCCTGTTTTAGGCTTATAACGTCCGTTTCTCTTTTTTCGAGTCAGCTCCAAAGTATTTTGCTCTTGGGCTTTTTTAAGTAATCCACTCTCCTGAATAGTTATCACATCCCCTGCGTAAACGGAGGGTTCAGAATTGTTTTGTGGTGAAAGGAAACCTCCAATTGAAAAGCTGGTGAACCAGGTTAAACTCATTATAACCATGGCTCGGCTAAGATAGCTCCTAAAGTGCAACCTTTTGGTTTTGCACTTCAATACAGCATAAGCCAATGAGAAGGTAAAAATGGTGATCAACAGTAGTTCATTGACCCCAACCTTGGCCATCAAAACAGTGCCTAAATAAAAAGCAATCGACAATCGGCCTATTTCAGCGGCAGAGAGGAGGGTTTGAGCAAGAATTACATTTTTTGAAGCCCAACGAGCTATAGTGGTTTGCGTTTTAGGGTTAAACAGCATGTGGTTAAAAGTTGAATTCAGGCAAAGTAAATAATTCCGTGGAATGTAGACAAATTGAACTTAAAGGAATGTTTTGCCCTGCATCTTGCGTTCTGCTTTGAAACAAATCACGGTTTTGATGTCAAATCAATTAGACGATAATTTCTGGTCAACCCGATACAAGGAGAACACCACAGGCTGGGATCTTGGGCAGGTTTCACCTCCAATAGAAGCTTATGTGGATCAATTGACTAACAAGGATATATCTATTCTGATACCTGGCTGTGGCAACTCCCATGAGGCTGAGCATCTTCTCTCTGCAGGTTTCAAAAAAGTAACGCTGGTGGATATTTCCGAGGTTTTAGTGGAGCGACTGAAAGTGAAATTTGAAGCAGAAATCGCAGAAGACAGATGTGAGGTCATTCATGCTGATTTCTTTGACCTTAAAGGCACTTTTGATCTGGTGATAGAGCAAACTTTTTTCTGTGCCATTGATCCTTCTTTACGTCAGCAGTATGCCCAGAAAATGGCTGAATTGCTGAAACCTGGAGGCAAAGTGGCCGGTGTTCTTTTTGAAATGCACAAACCGGATGGCCCCCCTTTTGGTGGTAACTCTGAGGAATATCTTGGTTATTTCGAACCTTTGTTTGACATCAAATCAATGGAGCCTTGTCATAATTCCATTGCACCTAGAGCTGGCTCAGAGCTGTTTATAATACTTCAAAAGAAGTAGGAATTTATCCGAAAATATTGCCAAGCAGAATTGTTAGGGCCACTCCAACGGCAGTGACTACCCAAACGAGAAGGAAGTTTTTCCATTCGCCTTTGCGTTCATCGCAGCTCATGTTTTTATACTTTTTGGAGGCTTTTTTTCGTAGAGCTTTGATCAGGAAGAAAATACCGCCGCTGAAAACTCCGGAGGTTAATACGAACGTCAGTATCGCCAAAACGCCATAACCTGAGCAAGACAAACTGCAGCTCAAAATCAAGCCGAAATAGGTCAACGGAAGACTCAAAAGAAACAACAAAAGGTACGGCCAGCGTTTGGCGGGTTCTTTCGTCTTGTTTTTTTTTATTGCTTTCAGCTCTACTTTCAGTTGCTTTGTTTGCTTCAAAGCCTTATCTAAAAGTCCACTTTTCGAAGTTTCGGTAATATCATCAAAGGCCATGACCAGATTAGCAGAAGAGTTAATCTGATTACCTGACAAAACTCCACCTAGCGTAAAACTGAGAACAAAAGAGCAAAGAGAAAGCAAACCAGCTTTTCTAATGTATTGGCTGAAATTCCGACGACCTACAGGTCGGTTCATGACTACAAAAAAGGCGGAAAGGGTCAAAATTGTAACCAAAACAAGTTCGTTAACCCCTACTCCATGCAGTACCTTATAGCCCAGAAAAAGCCCAATTAGCAGTCGTATGGTCTCTGTAGCGGCCAGTGTCCATTGGGCTTTTTTGATATTAACCTGTGCCCAGTTTTCTAGTGGTGCTCGGTGATTTGTCATATTATTTTTCCGGATTGGGAAAGGTAAAACTAGATAAAAAAGTGGGATTGGAATCAAATCCCTATTTTTGCAGCCTAAAAACCTAGGAAATGGAACTGACACGTCGACCGAGAAGAAATAGAAAATCTGCTGCTATCAGAGCTATGGTGGCTGAGCATACCCTGAGCGTAAATGACTTTATCTTTCCCATGTTTGTCATGGAAGGAGAGAAGATCAAGCAGGAAATCAAGTCAATGCCCGGTATTTTCAGGTTTAGCATTGATGAGTTACTTATAGAGCTCAAAGAGGTGGCGGAGCTTGGTATTAAATGCGTGTGTTTGTTCCCTAATTACCCTGAAGAAAAGAAAGACCATCTGGCCTCTGAAAGCACGGAAGAGGGTACCCTTTACCTGGAAGCCATTCGTCAGGTCAAAGCAGCCTTCCCTGATTTGTTAATCATGACCGACGTGGCGATGGACCCATATAGTTCTGATGGACATGATGGTATCGTGCAAGATGGTAAAATCCTTAACGATGAGACGGTCGAGATTCTCTGTGACATGGCCGTTGCTCAGGCAGAGGCTGGTGCTGATATCATCGGACCTTCGGATATGATGGATGGTCGTATCGGCGAGATTCGTGAAGCTTTGGATGATGCTGATTTTACGGATGTCAGTATCATGGCTTATACGGCAAAATATGCTTCTGCTTTTTACGGGCCATTCAGAGATGCTTTGGATTCTGCCCCGAAATTCGGTGATAAAAAGACCTATCAAATGGACCCCGCCAATGTTCAAGAAGCTGTCATGGAAGCCGATCTTGATTTTGACGAAGGAGCAGATATGATGATGGTAAAACCCGCCTTTGCTTATCTGGATGTTATCAAGGCATTAAAAAGCAATTTTGATATTCCGATTACGGCCTATAATGTAAGTGGCGAATACGCGATGATCAAAGCCGCGGCCCAAAACGGCTGGCTGGATGGTGAAAAAGCCATGATGGAAATGCTCCTCAGTATGAAAAGAGCAGGGGCTGATGTGATTTTGACTTACTTTGCTAAAGAGGCGGCCAAGGTTTTACGAAACCAGTAGCCTATTTCCCTGCGATAGCCACCTTATTGAGAATTTTTTCAATGATGTGCTCGGTGGTCACCCCATCGGCATCTGCCTCATAATTGAGGATAATCCTGTGATTGAAAACATCATTCACAAGAGGTTTGATATCATCAGGTAAGACGTAATCGCGACCATCAAAAAAGGCCATTGCTTTGGCTGCATTATAAAGGGCAATGCCCGCCCGGGGTGAAACGCCAAATTGCACGTAATGAGCCTCTTCGTGTAAGCCGTATTCTCCGGGGAAACGACTGGCAAATACCAGCTCCACGATATATCGCTCCAGCATATCAGAGATTTCAATTTTATTGATCTCCGACCTGATTGAAAGGATTTCTTCAGCCGTAAGCATCTGCTGAGGACTGTAATTCCAGTCAAGGTTGGTCATTCTTCTAAGTACTTCCAGCTCGCTTTTTTTATCGAGATAATCCACAAAGATTTTCATCATAAAGCGGTCAACCTGAGCCTCGGGTAGGGGGTAAGTACCTTCCTGCTCCACGGGGTTTTGAGTAGCCATTACCAGAAAAGGGCGATCAAGCTGATAGGTCTCAGAACCAATAGTCACCTGCTTTTCAGCCATGGCTTCCAGCAATGCTGACTGCACTTTGGCAGGAGCACGGTTCACTTCATCGGCCAGAATAAGATTTGAGAAAATAGGCCCTTTCTTGACCTCAAAATCCCCAGACTTCTGATTATAAATCATCGTCCCGATAAGGTCGGCAGGTAAAAGGTCAGGCGTAAACTGAAGTCTTCTGAAATCGAGTTCAAGAACCTGAGCAAGGGTATTAATGGTTTTGGTTTTAGCCAAACCGGGGACACCTTCCAACAGGATATGCCCCCCCGTAAAAAGGCCGATCAGCAGTCTGTTGACCAGATAATCCTGACCTACGACAACTTTGCCGACTTCCTCAAAGACGTCTTTTATTTTCTTTTGAAGTTCTTTTTTGTGACTCATTCAGGGGTGAAATTAATGAAATAGCCCATATTTTTCAGACTAATCCTTTTTTAGCTTTTACAAAACGATCTTTACCATAAAAATCTTTCAAAATTTCTACCTGTTCATAGCCTTTCTTTTCAAATAACTGTCGGGTTTCCTCGCCTAGATAACTATTGATCTCGGCCAGAATAAGTCCGTCTTTATTGAGTTGCTCGATACCCAGATCGGCGATACGCTTATAGAAAATTAAAGGGTTATCGTTCTCTACAAAAAGAGCGAGGTGTGGTTCGTAATCCAGCACATTGGCTTTCATTTGAGACTTTTCGAGGTTTCTGATATAGGGTGGATTGCTGACAATCAGGTCAAAGCGTTTGAGATTGAGCTCTGTTGATTTTTCTTTGAGAATATCCTCGTGTAAAAATTTAACAGAAGCCTTCAGGGATTTGGCGTTTTCCATTGCGACTTTCAAGGCTCCTTCAGAGATATCCAAAGCCCATACCTCTGAATTGATGAGCTCAAGAGCCAGTGAAATGGCAATACAGCCACTGCCCGTACCAATATCCAGAATGGCAGGTTGATCCAATTGCAAGGATTTGATGATGGAGATCAATTCCTCGGTTTCAGGGCGTGGAATTAGTACATTTTTGTCAACCTTGAATTTTCGACCAGCAAAATAGGTAAACCCGACGATTTGCTGAATGGGTTCCTGCCTGTTGATTCTTTCTACGTATTCTTCCAGAAGCAATTCATCAATCATCACCGATTTATTTAAGATGATATCCATTTTTGAGATATCAAAACCGTCTTCCAGCAAAAGAAAAGCCACAGACTTTCGCTCCGACTCATCCTCGATGTACAGGTCTTGAAGGGTTTGATCAAAAATACTTTTGGCTCCTAAAAAAGACATAAAAAAAGAGGTATTACCCTCTGCATAGTGAAAAAGAAGAGCCGGCTTTCCGGCTCTTCTTCTAAAATTATAATGGTCTGATCCAGATGTTTCTGAATTGAGTTTTGTTTCCGTGATCCTGAAGATGGATTACATCATCACCATGAGCTGGCGGATACATATGAAGACCGATGTATTCTGTAATACCTGTGATACTCACGTTATTTTGAACCAAAACACCATTTAGGAAAACCGTGATTCTGGCCGGGTAGTCCACCTGACCATCGGTTCCGAATCTCGGGGCGGTATAAACAACGTCGTATACATTCCAAGAAAGAGGGTCACGCATTGGGTTTACCAACGGAGCGTGGTCTTTGTAGATAGAACCCGCCTGACCGTTTCTATACGTACGGTTTTGGTAAGAATCTAAGACCTGAAGCTCGTAACGATCTTGAAAGAAAACACCAGAGTTACCTCTGCCCTGGCTCACGCTTTCTACTTTATCGGGTGCTGAAAATTCAAGATGTAGCTGGCAGTCGCCAAATTTCATTTTGGTTTTTATATCACCGGAGCCAGGCTTTACTTCCATATGATCTCCCACGATCGTCCACGGAGCTGGCTGAGAAGGGTCTTTGCTACTTACCCATTGGTCTAGGTTAGAACCGTCAAAAAGGATGATGGCGTCAGATGGTGCATCGCCCAGTTTTTTGCCCGGAGTAACAACGGGTACCTCAGGCTCCCAGATTTCAGTCATTTCCGGCTTCATTGGCATCGGCGAAACTTCCGGTGGTGTGCTCGAGTATTGAGCAGAAACCTGAGCCGCAGCAGCCATTAAAGCGGCTGACAACAAAATCTTTATTTTTTTCATCTGTTTATTTATGGTTTTGGTTTTAGAATTTCCAAACTTACAAAAAGCAGTTTAATCTGCCAGTAAATTTATCCGGCTTAAAAAGAGTTGAACGCCCTTGCGGCCTTCTTCCATAAGAGCCTTTTTTTCATCCTCAGGCACCTTGCGGGGTTTAGGGCTAATGCCAAGGTCATTGATATAAATCGTTCGCTCCACGTCTTTGGGGTGAGCAGGGTTTACATTTCGCATCAGAATACTTGCCAAAGCGGCCATATAGGAATTGAAATCCTCAATCTGATAAGGAGCAATTCCGTAACCATTTTCAAGCTCTTGATTAATCTGTTCGGGGCGGTCGAGTCGCAAACCAATAGTCTCGGGGTTAAACATATCGCAATACTCGTCGTCACAAGCCGGGATGTATTGAGAATGGTCAAAGATTTCAACAGGGTAGTTCATAAGAATACCACCATCAACAAAAAGGTGGCAAGGGTCATCTTCAGTGGGTTCTTCATAAACTTTACCGTCTTTATTTAACCAAATGGCTCGATAATAAAGAGGGATAGACATAGAGACCCGAACGGCATCCGCAATTCGCATATTGGGATGCGTTTCATGAGAGAAAACAACAGACTTTTGAGCTGATAAATCGGCTCCCACTACATATAAATCTCTAAAAGGATAAGCCTCTGCCAGCTTATGAAGATCTCCAAAAGTCAGGTCTAGAGTTCCCGTTCGGTCATAAATGAACCCTTCAAAAGTAGATAGAAAGCTTTGACCTTTATACCAGCCGTATTGATTGAGCAGTCGTTTTGTGCCCCGAGGGACAAAACCATCATCATTAAACGACTCAATCGGAGTCTCGGAGATGATTTCAGTGATTTCTTCCGCTGAGTACCCAACAGACAAGAGTGCAGCCTGAATAGCCCCTGCAGAGGTGCCTGCTACCCGAATGATGTTTTTCAAAATACCTTGTTCTTCAAGCTCCGCCAAAGCCCCTCCGTAGGCAATTCCCTTGATGCCGCCACCCTCCAACACAAGGTTACGGTAGACCGGGATATACTGGGCGTTAAGATTCCCGAAGACGAACAGAAAGCAGATAATCAGTGGTATAATCCGACGCATGAAATGTTTTTGAGCTTCTTTCAATCTAATAAATGAATTTTTGCTTGAAATTGTTTCACCTGATGACCGTACCTTTGTTAACGGAATGACAATAACTCTGATTACCATCTGCTATAACTCGGCAGCTACCATTGAAGACACTATAAAAAGTGTGCTTGTTCAGGATTTCAAAGATATCGAGTATATCATAAAAGATGGAGGTTCTACTGATGGAACACTCGACATACTCAAAAAATACGAAGACCAGCTGAAGTGGGTTTCTAAAAAAGATAAAGGAATTTACAGTGCTATGAATCAGGGTCTGGAGTTAGCAAGTGGTGAAATAATTGGCTTACTGAATGCTGATGATTTTTATGCTGATAACGAGGTTTTAAGTAGGGTAGCAAAGGTTTTTGAGGACTCCAAAGTAGGAGCGGCTTACAGTGATTTACAATACGTGGATAGCCAGGATACGAATAAAGTCACCCGAAACTGGCAAGCAGGTAATTACGACCGCTCAAATTTTCTCAAGGGTTGGATGCCGCCTCATCCCACCTTCTTCTTAAGGAAAGAGTTTTATGATCGTTTCGGTTTCTTCAGGGATGAGTTTGCTTCGGCAGGCGATTACGAGCTTATGCTCAGAATGCTCTACAAACATGAAATCAAGGCTGTTTATATCCCTATTGTTCAGATTAAAATGAGGGCGGGAGGTGTGAGCAATATGTCTCTCAAAAACAGGATCAGGGCAAACAAAGAAGATCGCAAGGCCTGGAAAATCAACGGAATAAAACCTAAATGGTACACCCTATGGTGGAAACCCCTTTCAAAGATTATTCAGTGGCTTAACTGATCGAAATAATTTTGACGTGCTGACCTCTGAACTCAAAAATTTCCTCGGCTTTTTTGCCTTTCAGGGCCTGAGCCATAGGCGAAGTTTCAGAAATGACCATAGCCTTCTCGCCATTCACCTGTAAAAAGCCAATACTCGTGGCAATAAGAATTTTACCTATGGAAGTTTCAATGAAGGCTCCAGTGATCGGGAATTCATACTTTTTTTGAGGATCAATACTTTGTAAAACAGCCATTTCGGCTTTTGCTTCAGCTTCCTGACGGGCATACATGTCCCGATCGTTTTGAGCCATGGCTCTGCCGGTTTCATATTTATTGCCGGCAGAGCTTTTGGTTTCTTCATTGGCCGCAGTTTGGGCCGCTGTCATGGCTTTACGAGCCTCATCCAGCCGGAGCTGAACTTTTGCTTTAGCCAGTTTTAAGAGTTCTTCTTTCACTTAACGAATTTGACCCTTTCCTAAAACCACCCATTTTTCTGTAACCAGTTTTTCAAGGGCAAAAGGCCCTCTGGCGTGTAGTTTTTGAGTGGAAATTCCTATCTCAGCCCCTAAGCCAAACTCCTCGCCATCGGTGAATCGGGTAGACGCATTGTGATAGACGCTGGCGGCATCTACCTCTTTAATGAATTTGATAGCCAGATCACTATTCTCTGTGATAATGGCCTCCGAGTGTCTTGAACTATTTTCTTCAATATGCTCGAGAGCCTCGTCAATACCATTTACGGTTTTGAAAGAGACTTTATAGTCAAGCCATTCTTTCCCGAAGTCTTCAGAACTTGCCTTTTTGAGTTTGGTATACCCATTTTTCTCAAAAACAGGATAGCTTTTCTCGTCGGCATAAACTTCAACATCGTATTCTTTAAAGCCTTCAAGTACCTGAGGAATCACAGTTTCCAACACTTCTTCGTCCAGTACGGCACAGTCCAAAGAGTTACAAACGGAAGGGCGTGTCACCTTGGCATTGACCAGAATGGCGGCAGCCATTGAAGGATTTCCTGTTTTTTCAACATATGTGTGACAAACACCCGCTCCGGTCTCAATTGTAGGAATCATTGAGTTTTCACGCACATAATTGATGAGTCCTGCCGAGCCACGAGGAATAATAACATCCACGTAATCTTCGGCATTGAGCAAGGCGGCTGTGTAACTTCTATCTGTGGGTAAGAGTGTTACTACTTTAGTAGGTAAGCCATTATTGCTTAGTACTTTATGGATGAGTGAAACCAGGTAGGTATTTGAAAAATGAGCCTCTTTGCCACCTTTCAGAATAGCTGCATTACCTGATCTAAGGCAAAGTGAAGCTACATCTACGGTAACATTTGGTCTTGATTCATATATAATGCCCACGACGCCAAGCGGGTCGGCAATTTTCGAAAGTTTGAGACCATTTGGCAATGTTTTTTCTAAAAGAACTTTTCCCACCGGGTCTTCCAGTTTGGCAACCGTTCGTAGAGAATTTGAAAGGCCTGCAATACGCTCGTCAGTAAGCAACAAACGGTCGTATTTCGGATCTGAGGTCTCCATTCGGTCAAGGTCTTTTTTGTTTTCCACCTTGATTTCTTCCACTTCCTTTTCAATGAGCTCAGCCAAATCCGTCAAAAGTTTAGCTTTCTCTGTAGAATTTAGTCTTGCAATAGCTTTTGAAGCCTTTCGGCTTTGTTTGAAAAAATCTTCTGCTTTTTGTTGTTCCATAGGTGCACAAAGGTCTTAAAAAATTAAACGAAGACATAAAAAATGCCCCTTTTCTCAATCAGGCTCGTTATTTTTGAATGAGACTTTAACGCAAAACCTAAATAGATTTTCATGTTTTCAGAAAAAGACAAAGCCCAGATAGAGAAAAGAGGAAGCGACATTAAAACGGTGGAGCAACAAATTGAAAATTTCGTCAACGGTTTTCCGTTCATTAAAGCCCGTAAAGCGGCAACTATTGATGACGGGATGATCAGATTGAAAGAATCCGAAATTGATGAGTTGGTAGCTTTATTTGATAAAGAATCTTCAAGAAAGAAACTTCTCAAGTTTGTGCCGGCTTCGGGTGCAGCCTCCAGAATGTTCAAAGCTCTTTTTGCTGCGAAAGATGAAGGTAAGAAAGACAAGAGCGTAGAACAGTATATTAATGAAATTGATAAGTTTGCTTTTGCAGGAAGCCTGATGAAAGTAACGCAGGGTAAAAGGGATGATCAGAGCCTGTTGAACGGACTTTTGAATGCTGATGGTTTAGATTATGGAAGTCTGCCAAAAGGGTTACTAGAGTTTCATCAATATGGTGATCAGACCCGAACCGCGGTTGAGGAGCATATGGTGGAAGGTGCGGCCTACGCTAACAGAAATGGTAGGGTTCGTTTGCATTTCACCGTTTCGCCAGAGCATAAAAGCAAGTTTAAGTCGCTGATTCAGGGGGTTAAGAAAGCCTATGAGGAAAAATATGGGGTTCAGTTTATTTTCAGTTTTTCTGAGCAAAAGAAAAGTACAGATACCATAGCGGTTAATATGGATAATACTCCGTTCAGGCTTGAGGATGGCTCAATATTATTCCGTCCGGCTGGGCATGGAGCATTGCTTGAAAACCTGAATGATCAGGATGCTGACGTGATTTTTATCAAAAATGTAGATAATGTAGTCCCTGATCACCTGAAGGATGAAACCATTAAGTATAAAAAAGCTTTGGCAGGCCTTTTGATGAGTTATCAGAAAAAGGTTTTCAACTTCGCTAAAAGGTTGGATAAGCCCGAAGTTTCAGATTATACACGTCAAAAGGCGTTGAGTTTCTTAAAGAATGAGCTCAATGTTACCCCGCCGAAAGGTTTCAGAAATTGGTCAAATGAAGATAAATTGGCTTATGCCAAAGCAAAAATCAACCGACCTATTCGTGTCTGTGGAATGGTGAAGAATGTCGGTGAGCCAGGTGGTGGGCCATTCTGGATAGAAAATGGAGACGGATCCTTCTCAACACACATTCTTGAGTCGGCTCAGTTTAATTTCAATAACAAGCGTCAGTCTGAAATTTTTAATAATGCCACGCATTTTAACCCTGTGGATCTTGTGGTATCAACTAAGAATTACAAACGGGAGAAGTTTAATCTATTGGACTTCAGAGATCCCCAAACCGGCTTTATTACTGAAAAGAGTATGAGTGGTAAAACCTTGAAGGCTCAGGAATTACCGGGATTATGGAATGGCTCTATGGCTGACTGGAATACACTATTTGTGGAAGTGCCTCTTATTACCTTCAATCCCGTAAAGACGGTGAATGATTTGTTGAGAAAAGAACACCAACCAGCTTAAGGATAGACGATTAGATAATTGTCTAAGAAATAGGAAGAAACCCTGCTTCATACATATTTGAAGTAGGGTTTTTCTTTGAAAGGGGGTTGAAAACATTGGAGCTTATCGCAAACGTTTGCAATACCCTTGAGTAGCTTGATATTGCATAATTGATTGATAATGAATACATAAGTAGTCTACTTAATCTTCCGGTTAGCCCTAAATGGAAGTTTTTTATACTTATTTGATGTTGAAATTGTTTGTATTTTTTAAAGAATTGTACATTTCGAAGAAATATTGAATTTATTGAAGAAAGTTTGCTGCATGTCCGAATTCTAATGATAACATTTGTACAGCAAACAACGGAAAACGTAATGGCAAAGACCAAAATTAATTTTTCTCTGGCTCCTGAAATTGTTGGAAATGCAAGTTCAGGAATATTACTAGGTGAATTCAATAACTGGGATGCTTCGAAAGGTGTGAAACTAAAGAAGGCCAAAGACGGATCTCTTACCACCGCCATCACACTTGAAACAGGAAAGGTCTATGAGTATAGATACCTGCTTGATGATGGAAGATGGGTAAACGATGGTAATGCAGATGCTTACAATTTCGTTTCTGATTTTCAGATTGATAACTGCGTAATTGAAGTTCCTGCACCGGTGAAGAAAGCTCCAGCTAAAAAAGTTGCGGCGAAAACGTCAGCGAAAAAAGTAGCAGTTGTGAAGGGAGATGACCTGACAAAAATTGAAGGTGTAGGTAAGAAAATTGCCGAATTGTTAGTAGCAGACGGCATTGATACGTTTGAAAAACTTGGTAAAGCTACTCAAAAGACTTTGAAAGGAATTTTGGAAGCAGCCGGCCCAAGGTATAACATCCATGAGCCAAAGACATGGCCTAAACAAGCAAAGCTTGCGGCTGCTGGTAAAATGGATGAGCTTAAGAAATTACAAGACTCCCTTAAGGGAGGAAAATAAGATTTTATTTCAATAGGGTTGAATGAAATGCCGGGTACTTTGTACTCGGTTTTTTTTGTATTTTGAGGCAATTATTTTCCTCTTGATGAAAAGCTATAATTTCCTCTTAATCTTTCTGTTAGCTCTCTTTATGGGCTGTGAAAAAGAGTCTTTGTTATTGGAATATCGCATTGAAGAAGGCCTGGAGGTTTATGTTGATCGGTTTTTCTTAGAGGCTGAAAAGAGAGGTGTTTTTATTGAGAAGGAAAATTTGATTTTAGAGTTTACAGAAGTCATTAATGATGATTTTTGTGGACAATGTGAACGTCCTAAAAGGAATAGAGCGGGGCAAAGAATTGTATCAATCAGTACTGATCCTATTTGCTGGTTCAGGGAATCAGACCAAAACAAAGAGGCTTTGGTGTTTCACGAGCTAGGTCATTGTCTTCTAGGTCGGGACCATAAGGATGACCTTTTCCCTTCAGGTGCTCCAAGATCAATTATGACCACTATTCTTGAAGGCCCATATCAACCCTGTATTTATGTTTTTGGAGGTGAGGAAGATGTCAAAAAGTGCAACCTCACTGTTAGGCGAGAGTACTACATTGACGAGCTTTTTGATGAAAATTTATCGACTGTACCTGAGTGGGCTCTTCCGGGAGAAAATTAAAGTAAATGCTTTACATCTTCTTCATAGTCAACATCACTTAAATGAGGAAGTTTGGCTCTTCTTAGATTATTTGAATTTAGGGCACTCATTGCTTCCATAAAAACATCTTCATGTGACCAGGTTTTATTCAGAAATACATCAGCCATTACCTTCTCAGTTTTCTGATCTAACAGGTTGAAATTGAAGCCGATACTATAGTATCCGCCATCTTTTGCAGGGCCTATCACGGCTTCCTGCTCATTGAGCAAAACAAAGGCATCTTTGACAGTATCGTCAGTTAGCTCAAGACAGTCTGAACCAATAATCAGCACTTTCTCATACCCCTTTTTCCATAGGTCATGGAAAGAAGAAAACATTTTGAGTCCCAGGTCAGGGTCCTGGTTTTGAAGGTGTTTGTGGAAATCGCTGTTTGACCACTCATCGTTTTCATCAATAAACTGACTGTAAAACACATGACGATCCACAGCTACATTTTGGGCGATCTCACGAGTGTGCTTCATGAGTAATTTATAGATTTCCAGAGCTTTCTCATCCCCAATCGTTGAGGCCAGTCTGGTTTTAACTTTCCCTAACTCAGGATTTTTAATGAAAATTATAAGGGCTTCTTTCAAAAGACTGTTAGTTTAGGATTATAATACCCATTCAAAAATAACGGATCATCAAATGAGCAACCAAATCATATATACGGAAAAGGCTCCTGAACCGATCGGACCCTATTCTCAGGCTGTATTAGCTGGCAGTACACTTTATATTTCAGGTCAGATCGCCTTTGAAGCTTCTCAAAACGGGACTCTTGAAGAGGAAACAACTCAGGTTATGGAAAACATTGGGGCTATTCTTTCAGCTGCGGGTTATTCCTATTTAGACGTTGTCAAATGCAGTATTTTCCTGAAATCAATGGATGACTTTGCCGAAGTAAACGAGGTGTACGGAAGGTACTATAAAAATAAACCACCTGCCCGTGAAACGGTTCAGGTGGCTTGTTTGCCGAAAAATGTTAATGTCGAGATTTCAGCGATCGCCGTTAAATAGTTTAATAGTATTAGGGCGAATAGTAAAGTTTAAGGTTGAATAGGTGCGTCAAAAGTATGGTACTTTTGAGAGAAGAAATAGTATTCCGTTCAGTTTTTTTATATTAATTAAGATAAGTAGTTAAACATCAACCCTTTTAGAATATGTCAAGTCGAAGAAAATTCATCTCAAAATCAATCTTATCAGCGGCTGGTTTGAGTCTTGCTGCCAAACAGAGCTTTGCAGCCAGTAAATATCAATACGATGATAAACCTTTCAAGTCTGCTTTTGCACCCCATTTTGGTATGTTTAAGAACAGTGCTGGTGATGATTTAATTGATCAGATCCGCTTTATGCATGAAAGAGGCTTTAGAGCTCTGGAAGATAACGGCATGATGAAACGTTCAATTGAGGATCAGGAAAAAATAGCTAATGAAATGTCAAAGCTTGGGATGCGAATGGGCGTATTCGTGATTGACGGGGGTGACAACTGGAAGGTTTCATTGACTACAGGGAAAGATGAGTTTAAGGATACATTTTTGAAAACCTGTCGTGAAGCTGTGGATGTGGCAAAACGTGTTAATGCCAAATGGATGACTGTGGTGCCCGGTTATTTTGAGCGGAATTTACCTCTTGGTATTCAGACTTCTAATGTGGTGGATGCCTTGCGTAGAGGTACTGACATTCTGGAGCCTCATGGGCTTACCATGGTACTGGAGCCACTCTCTGATAACCCTGATTTATTTTTACGCTTCTCCGATCAGACCTATAATATTTGCCAATCGGTGAATAGCTCTGCCTGCAAAATATTGTTTGATATGTACCATATGCAGAAAAATGAGGGACGACTAACTTATCATATGGATCAGGCCTGGGATGAAATCGGATATTTTCAAATAGGTGACGAACCAGGCAGAAAAGAACCAACCACGGGTGAGATCAATTATAAGTTCTTGTTCGAGCATATTTATGAGAAGGCAGGCGATCAGTTTATTTTAGGAATGGAGCACGGAAATGCCTTCAAAGGTAAAGAAGGAGAAGAAAAGTTGATTGCTGCTTATCGCTGGTGTGATGATTTTTAATAAATAGCTAAAAACCTAATGCTGCTAAAGCTTTGAGCAGTACTTTTGACCAAAAAATTAGAGAACATGAGAGAAATACTTCTGAACATTCACCACTATCTGGCGTTTGCTGCCCTTATTCTTTTGGCTTGGGCTACCATTAATGGAATTATGGGAACCACGAGCGAAAAAATGTGGGAAGGCAAGCACAGAAAGGTTAACCTTTTTGCCCTTATTGCTACGCATACCATGTTTTTACTCGGTTTGATTCTGATGGTTATGGCTCTTTCAAACGTAGAAATGGGTGCCATCATGAAGAATGCAGTTGCCAGAAAGGCTTATATAGAGCACCCAACTGTGGGTATTCTTGCCGCGGTTTTAGTGACTATAGGTAATGCTAAGAGCAAAAAAGCAGTAGGAAATGGCAAGCGTTTTAAGTCAACAATGATCTTCTTTGGGTTGGCTTTGGTTCTTGTGCTGAGCCGTTTGCCTTTTGATAAATTATTCTAAAATGCCTCAGGTGATTCTCTTTGATGGTGTGTGCAACCTGTGCAATAGTTTTGTACAGTTTATCATCAAAGAGGATCGCCAATCTGTTTTCCGTTTTGCTTCTTTACAATCTGACTACGCAAAAAAGAAGCTCGATCAAAAGTCTTTTGACACCTCAAAAGTTGATTCAGTAATTCTGATTACTGAAGAGGATCAGGTGTTGATCAAATCTGATGCCGCACTGGCCATTCTGAAACAACTTCCCCGCTTTTCCTGGCTTTACTTTTTCCGATTTTTACCCCTCATATTGAGAGATTGGGTGTATGATTTCACAGCACGTAACCGCTACCGATGGTTCGGGAAAAGGCGGGAGTGCATGATACCCACGCCGGAGCTGAGAAGTCTTTTTCTTGACTAAGGCTTTTGATAGTTTATGGCTTTCAGGAGATCCTCCATATTACTATCGCTTACCGGAATGTCAAATTTGTCAATAGTTATCCGGTGATTTCGAATACTTTGAATTTTTTCAAGATTAACAATATAGGATTTCTGCACCCTCATAAAGTTACTTGGTAGCCTGGCCTCAATTCCTTTTAATGTTGATTTGGTAAGAATAGGTCTGGTCTGTGTAGTAATAAAGATTTTGATATAGTCTTTGAGACCTTCGATATGAGTGATATCATCAAAAATTATTTTGACCAGCGAATATTCCACATTTACAAAGAAAGAATCTTGTTCATCAATTGGAGGTGCTCCTTCGATGCTTACCGCGTTTTCCTTGTTCTTTTTAAAGATATCAAGAGCTTTGTGAGCAGCCTTTGAGAACCGGTCAAAACTGACAGGTTTCATTAGATAATCCACTACGTCCAGATTGTAACTTTCAACAGCATAGGTATCATAAGCTGTAACCAGAATAACCAACGGCTTTTCTGTAAGGCTGGTTAAAAATTTGGTACCCAACATCCCCGGCATCTGGATATCGAGAAACATGAGATCAATCTTGTTCGCCTGCAAAGCCTCCATGGCCTCGTAGGGATTTTTACAAACTTTTACCAGGTTAAGAAATGGAACTTGTTCAATGTTCTCCTGCAGTAACTTGCGGGCAAGGCTTTCGTCATCAACTGCTATGCAATTCAGCTTGGTGGTAGGCATCTTCTTCGGTTTTGTCTCGTTTAAGGTCTATCGATAATTGAACCACAAATTTCCCGTCGCTGTCATCGACCATTAATTCGTGCTTTTTAGGGTATAGCAACTCCAGTCTTCGTCTCACATTTTTAAGACCTATTCCTGAACTGAAGTCTTTTGATTCTTTGGTCTCGGGGGCTATTTGATTGGCCACCATAAATGTAAGCAGGTCCCCGTGATACTCAAGTTGAATATCAATTTTTGGCTCTTTAACCATGCCAATACCATGCTTGAAAGCGTTTTCAACAAAGGGAATCAGCAGCATGGGCTCAATGGTGAGGCTACTGTCATTACCTTCTATATTGACATTGATTTCCACATCATCACCATATCTGACCATTTGCAAGTCAATATAGTTTTGAAGATAGGCTACTTCACGGCTAACCGGCACCTGCTTGCTATCGGTTTCGTATAGCATATATCGAATAAGTTCAGAGAGCTTAATGGTTACAGATTCGGCATCACCGGGCTCCGAACGAATAAGGTAAACAATACTATTTAAGACATTAAAAATGAAATGCGGGCTTATCTGGGATCTTAAAAACGATAACTCAGATTGCATTCTTTCCTGTTTCTCTTCTCTACGACCCCGCTCCTCTTTCATGATTTCAGTAATCAGGCCATAGCCTGTAGCCAATGCAGCAACAAACATTACGGGGAAGAAAATAAAGAAAGTAAAGGCATGCTTGTAGTTCGGATTAATCCAAAACTTCAGTTTATCCTCAAAAAAGATATAGGCTCCACAGATTATAATTAGCGAAAAAACATAACTAGTGGTACCTCTGGTTCTGAAAACCTTAGGGATTAGGTAATGTACAATAAAGTAAAAGAGTGGAATCTCCACAGCTCTAACCGTAACTAACATTTTTAGAAAGATCACTGCATCCGGATTGTCATAATCCGCGTTTACCAACGGATACCCAATCCAGATTACCCACATAAAGATTTGAAATAGAATCTTGTAGGCGTTTTCAGTTTTCGGTCTTTGAGTTATCAATGCCATTTGAATTAAAGCAATACAAAAAAAAGAAGATTTCCAATGGAAAACTGACTTAACAGATGTCATGACATAATGAGGCGATTAATGCTTATTTAACATCGGAAACGGACTTAACCGACAAACTTTGCAGTTTTGAAGATAAAAATGACCTTTTCGGGAGTGAAGGGTTAGGCCTTAGAGATTATTGTCCATTTTTGGGGCCCAGTAGTCGTTTATTCTACCGAATTGGTAGAGTTTTTGAGCTGTTTTAATTTTGTTAACACCTTAAAATGAGCAGAGTTGATAGCTTTGTATGCTTTAAATGTATTAACATATAAATTAACTGAAATGAAAAAAACACTAACGCTTGTAACCTTACTGGCTTCAGCTTTCGCGGTTAACGCTCAAAAATGGAATGTTGACAAAGCTCACTCCAATGTAGGTTTTACAATTACCCACATGATGCTTTCTGATGTTGACGGACAATTCAGAGACATTGAGGCCACGATTACTGCTGACAAAGATGACCTCTCTGATGCTGTATTTGAGTTCACCGCTCAGGCAAATAGTATTGATACAAGAATTGAAAGAAGAGATACTCACCTTAAGAGTGCTGATTTCTTCGAAGTAGAAAAATATCCAACGGTTGCTTTTAAAAGTACTTCTTTCAAGCATTTGGAAGGTAAGAAGTATAAAATGAAAGGTAATCTTACCATCAAAGACGTTACAAAAGAAGTTGAGATGGATGTTATTGTGAATGGCCCGATAGTTAACCCTAGAAACCAAAAGAAGATGGTTGGTGTTAAGGCTACAGGTGAAATCGACAGATACGATTTCCACATCGGTGGTGAATCAGGTGCTGGTCAAAGTAGAGAAGTTGTGATTTTCGCCAACGGAGAATTCACTAAAGAGTAAAAAATAAAAGGGGTTTTATTTTTAAGGGGAGGCCGATTTCGGACTCCCTTTTTTTATGCTCTTTTTGAGAGCGTTACCCTTTCTTAAATAAAGAGTCTACAAATTCTATTTTGTTAAAGACCTGTAGATCTTCCATCTTCTCGCCAATACCAATATATTTTACAGGTATTTTGAACTCATCAGAAATACCGATAACTACTCCTCCTTTTGCGGTCCCATCTAGTTTGGTGATGGCCAGCGAATTAATTTCGGTCACTTTGGTAAATTCACGTGCCTGAATAGTTGCATTTTGACCCGTACTACCGTCAAGAACAAGCATCACTTCGTGAGGGGCTTCAGGCAAAACCTTCTGCATTACACGTTTGATTTTGCCCAGTTCTTTCATCAAATTCACTTTGGTGTGAAGCCTTCCAGCCGTGTCTATAATAATCACGTCAGCATTTTTCTCAACACCAACTTTAACAGCATCATAAGCCACTGAAGAGGGGTCAGTATTCATTCCGTGATCTATAACGTCAACACCCACACGCTCACCCCAAAGTTTCAGTTGATCTACGGCAGCGGCCCTGAAAGTGTCTGCTGCTCCGAGAACCACCTTCTTTCCATTCTTCTGAAAATTATGAGCCAGCTTACCAATAGTTGTAGTTTTACCAACACCATTGACCCCCACTACCATCAGAACATATGGTTTTGGCAGATTGTCGGTCTCAAAACTATTCTGAACGTCCTGAGAATTGTTTTCTTCTAGTAGGGCCGCAGTTTCCTCCCGTAGAATGGTATCAAGCTCTTCAACGGATGTGTATTTGTCTTCAGCAACTCGTTTCTCAATTCTTCGTATTATTTTAATCGTAGTATCAACTCCGACATCAGATGAAATCAAAATTTCCTCAAGCTCATCTAAAACTTCTTCGTCAACCGAAGATTTACCAACAACCGCCCGGCTGATTTTTTCAAAAATGCCTGATTTTGACTTTTCAAGTCCTTTGTCGAGAGTTTCTTTTTTTTCTTTACTGAAGAAACCGAATATGCCCATGTGCTGATTTTTTTCGATTATAAGGACGTAAAAATAAGAAGCTTAGTTCAGTAGATGTCTATGTGACAACGAAATGCTTAAAAAAGCCGGTCAAATTTAGCCATAAGCTCGGCTGGAAGACGCTTTGGTTTCATGCTTACAGGGTCAAGTGCAATCCAAAGGGTTAAAGCTTTTACCACTGGTTGACCATTTTTTGAAATTAAATAATGCCTTTCAGTACTAATAGCATCATGCTTCTCCACCCAGGTTTCGATGGTAAGTTCATCATTAAGAAAAGCAGGCCTCAGGTAGTCAATCTCGTGCCTTCTGGCAATCCATCGTACTGATTCACGCTCTTCTTCAGTAGCTACGTGATACCAGTGATCAATAGCTGCTTTTTCCATGAACTTCAGATAAACCACGTTATTGACGTGATTGAGTTCATCAAGGTGCTCTGGAGTGATTTTGATGTTTTGTGAAAAAGTATTTTCCATAAGCAAAAAAGCCTCTCTGATTTCTCAAAGAGGCTTCTTAAAATGATGATTCTGACCTTAGGCTTTCAAAACGTCGTTTACTAGTTCAACCGGCACCATTTCTTCTTTGAAGGTATAAGCACCCGTTTTTGGAGACTTGACAGCCTTAACAACTTTTGAGAAGTTCTTAAGTTTAGATTTATCTTGTAAGGTCGCTACTACTTTCTTTGCCATTGTCTTCTTAGTTTAAATGTTTTACCGAATTACTTGATCTCTTTGTGTACGGTGTATTTTCTTAGAACCGGATTGTATTTCTTCAATTCCAGTCTTGCAGTGGTGTTCTTACGGTTTTTAGTAGTGATGTAACGAGACATACCTGGCATACCGCTCTCTTTGTGCTCTGTACACTCTAAAATAACCTGAACTCTATTTCCTTTCTTAGCCATTGCTTTATCGAATTATTGTCTTTTTTCTAAACAGGGGTGCAAAGATAGATATTTTTCCAGCTTTCGGCAAAACTACATCGAAAATAAATTAGAATATTTTCCTTTGCCCTTTTCACTGACTATGAGTGTGTTTGTTTGAGTGAGAGCATTGATTTCGAATGCTTTTTTTAAGAAAAGACCTGATACTTCAATGAGTCCAGAACTTTCCAATATACATTTTCTCCGCTTTAGAAAGGAAGATCATCTTCACCCTCGACGGCAGCAGGAATATCAGCGGGAGCAGAAATATCATCTCCACCTTCTCCTGCTGTGCTAGCTTCAAGTTTCCAGGCCCTCACATCGGTATACCATCTGCCATTATATTCTCTGCTTTCAACGTCTATTGAAGCCGTTACACCATTACCTACTTTGATCATATTTTCATCGATTCGGTCGCCCCACATAGAAATACAAACTTTTTTAGGGTACTGGCTTTCTGTCTCAATCACAAAATCCTGCTTTTTCCATGGACCGTTCTTGCCTTCGCCGCTTTGAAGTGGTAAAACCTGAATGATATTTCCGCTGATCTCCATCCGATATAAATTTTAGTATAGATTTTTAATTAATTTGGCTGCAAATCTAAGGAATTCAAGCCGTAAAATCCATTGATCACCGAGCTTATTAAGCGTATTCAAAATTTGCAATCTGAAGGAGATCAATACTTTGATCAGGGACTATTTCCATCATTCAGAGTAAATCCTTTTTGGAACTATAGGCGGCCTGATAATAATATATTCTCTTCATTATCAGTTTGTTTTGTTTTGAATGGTGTCGAATCGTTTATGCAAAGTGATGAGCGTTTGATGATTAAGGAGATTAAAGAAAAGCTAATTCGATGCTTACCTAAGTATCAAACTAAGCCTGATCGGCAGACTTTCAATTTTTATCAGAGTGGTGAGCATTCTCATTTTCCGAACGGCTTCTTAATGCATAGATTCAGGCATTTCAAATTACCGGATGATATTGATGATACAGCTCTGTCTTTTTTGATTCAAAAGGCAGAAATATCTTACTTCAAAAATCTTCTGATTGAACATGCTCATGAAGATGGAGTTTATGATACCTGGTTTGGTAAAAACATGCCAAAAGAGAAGGACGCCTGTGCTCTGTCAAATCTAATGTATCTGGTTTTCGGTTCGGGAGAGGAGTTGAATATCAATGATCGCCAGACTTTGGAATATCTGAATGAAGTGATTGTTTCAGAAGAGTATCTCAAAAATCCTTTTTGGGTATCACGGCATTATGGAACCGTACCATTGATTGTGTATCATTACGCCCGGTTGATTGAAAAATTTGATCCTCCACAATTGGCTGAAGCAAGTGGCCTATTGAAAAAGAGTCTTCCTGAATTATTGAAAAATGAAAAGGTATTCCTGAATCAGTTGCTTTTACAAACCGCAGGATATAGGCTTGGGCTTGACCTGAAATTGCCCGAATCAAATGTTACAGGACAGTTTTATTCTTTTATCGGAGCTCCTTTTGCTCCATTGCCTTCTCTCTGGTTAAAAAATATAGCTTCTCAAAAATGGGCATTACTTTATTGGAAATGTGAGGCTCATGAGCTGGCATTGCAATTGGAAAATGCCGTTTGTAAGCGTATCATTGCCGAAGAAATATAAATCTCAATGACTCAGGAGCAGCCCAATAACCCTCTTCACGGTGTGAGACTTGATACCATACTGAATGCCTTAGTGGATCATTTTGGCTGGGTAGCACTGGGGAAGATCATCAGAATTAATTGTTTCAATAATAACCCCACGATGAACTCCTCTTTGAAATTCTTGAGAAAAACAGACTGGGCCAGAAAACAGGTGGAAGAGCTCTATCTGGAGTTGAAACGGGACGGGCTAGTTTGAGACATTCACATTATTCTTAGCATTTTAGATTCAATCTGTCTGGTTGAGAGATATTTGGCTAACTTTGCGGTTTGCAGAAAAATCCTTTCATAAACGTGGCAGAAAAAGCACTTTCAGACGTAGAAATTACCGGGCATGAGCAAATTGAGGTCTTTGGAGCCCGGGAGCATAACCTAAAAAACATTGATGTTATAATTCCCCGAAATAAGCTGGTGACCGTGACGGGCATCAGTGGCTCAGGGAAGTCTTCATTGGCTTTTGACACCATTTACGCTGAGGGTCAGCGGCGGTATATGGAGAGTTTCTCTGCCTATGCCCGCTCATTTATTGGCGATATGGAACGCCCGGATGTTGACAAGATAAACGGACTATCTCCCGTCATCAGCATTGAGCAAAAAACTACCTCCAGAAACCCAAGATCTACCGTAGGTACGACCACTGAAATCTATGATTTTCTGCGTTTGCTTTATGCTAGGGCAGGCATTGCCTACAGCTATGTGACGGGTAAACCGATGATCAAACAAACTCAGGATCAGATCGTCGATCAGATTTTGGAGGAGTATGAGGGACAAAAACTGACTATTCTGGCTCCATTAGTGAAAGGTCGGAAGGGGCATTACCGCGAGCTTTTTGTACAGATTCGAAAGATGGGTTATACCAAAGTTCGTGTGGATGGAGAAGTGCAGGATCTGGTACCCAAAATGCAGGTAGATCGTTATAAAATACACGATATTGAGGTGGTGATTGATCGTATTATGCCTCAAAAAGAGGATCGATATCGCATCAGTCAGTCGGTGGGCACGGCCCTCAAAACCGGGAAGGGTTCTATGCTTCTATTGGATCAAAAAGATGAAGTAAAATACCTCTCTCAAAACTTGATGGATCCTGAAAGTGGGATAAGTTACGAGGAACCTTCGCCGAACTCCTTCTCTTTCAACTCGCCATATGGATCATGCCCTACCTGTAACGGTCTGGGGAAGGTGGAAGAAATTACTGAAGAATCTATCATTCCGGACAAATCTTTAAGCATAAGCCGGGGCGGTATTGTGGCTTTGGGTGAATACAGGGACTTATGGATTTTCAAACAGATTCAGGTGATACTCAAAAAATACAAGGCAAACGTGAGCACGCCTATTGAGAAAATTCCTGAGGAAGGACTTAAAACTATTTTATACGGAAGTGATGATCCCGTGGCAGTTCCCTCAAAGAAGTATCCCGGTGAAGACTGGAACACTAAATTCGAAGGAATTATAAACTTTCTGAAACGCCAGCAAGAGTCAGATAACGATAAGATTCAGGACTGGTTACAGGATTTTATGATTGTAAAAACCTGTCCTGATTGTGAAGGAGCTCGACTGAGAATTGAATCAAGACATTTCAAAATAGCTGACAAAAATATTTCAGAACTGGCTGAGATGGATATCTCTGACCTTTCAGATTGGTTTGAGAATATAGAGACAAGGCTTACAGATAAGCAATTGCAAATTGCAACTGAAATTTTGAAGGAGCTGCGGAAAAGAATCGGCTTTTTGAATGGAATTGGCTTGGATTATTTGACACTTAACAGGCCTTTAAAATCTCTTTCCGGAGGAGAAGCACAACGAATCAGACTCGCTACTCAGATTGGCACCCAGCTCGTGGGAGTGCTTTATATCATGGATGAACCAAGCATCGGTCTGCACCAAAGAGACAATGTAAAACTGATTAAGGCTTTGAAAGATCTTCGTGATCTTGGTAATACAGTATTGATTGTGGAGCATGACAAGGATATGATGTTGGAATCTGATTATATTCTTGATATTGGACCGGGGGCCGGGCGGCATGGTGGCAAAATTGTTGGCCAGGGTACACCTGAAGATTTCCTAAAGAACGGAAGCCCTACGGCTGATTTTTTGAGTGGTCGTCAGCAAATTGAAGTACCAAAAGAAAGGAGAAAAGGAAACGGGAAATCGGTGGTTTTAAAAGGTGCTACAGGCCATAATTTACAGAATGTTGACCTTAAAATTCCTTTGGGTAAAATGGTTTGTGTTACCGGGGTTAGTGGCTCAGGGAAGTCGTCTCTGATTCATGATACTCTCTTTCCAATCTTAAACAGACATTTTTTCAGAGCAAAAAGGGAGCCATTAGAACATAAAAAAGTGACGGGGCTAGAGTATATTGATAAAGTTATTGAGGTTGATCAATCACCAATAGGGAGAACGCCAAGATCAAACCCCGCGACCTATACAGGCATGTTTACGGACATCAGGGCTCTATTTGCGGAGCTGCCGGAATCCAAAATTCGGGGCTATAAGCCTGGACGCTTTTCTTTCAATGTGAAAGGAGGCCGCTGTGAAACCTGTCAGGGAGGCGGAATGAAAAAAGTAGAAATGGATTTTCTACCGGACGTACATGTGGAATGTGAAACGTGTAAGGGTAAACGTTTTAATCGAGAAACCTTGGAAGTGAGATTTAAAGGGAAATCCATTGCTGATGTGCTGGACATGACGGTAGAAGAGGCCATGCACTTCTTTGAAAATCAGCCGCGTATACAAAGAAGAGTTAGTACGCTTTTTGACGTAGGTCTGGGCTACATTACCTTAGGTCAGCACGCTACGACTTTGTCTGGCGGAGAGGCACAGCGAGTTAAACTTTCAGAGGAACTTTCAAAGAGAGACACTGGTAAAACGCTTTACATTTTAGATGAGCCAACCACAGGTTTGCATTTTCAGGATATCAAAAAACTTCTGGATGTGCTTCAAAAACTGGCCGATAAAGGGAATACAGTGCTCATTATTGAGCACAATATGGATGTGATCAAGGTAGCTGATTTTATCGTGGATATGGGTCCCGAGGGTGGCACCAGAGGAGGTCAAATAGTAGCTCAGGGCACTCCGGAGGAGGTTTCAAAGGTGAAAGAAAGCTTTACCGGACATTATCTGAAAGCCGAACTATAGGACATTGACCTCAATGTTACCTTTGAGTTCTTTATCAGATTTTTTATCCCAGATTCTGAATAGGTAGTAGTATGTTTTACCATGCTCCATGGGTTGGCCGACAACCAGGTTAAGCTTAAGCTTTTTGGCATCCTCGGCAGAAACACCAACTTCTCCGTACTTTGTGAAAAGGTCTGGGAAGAAGGATACCACATTTCCTTCCTCATCAGAAACAGCATATTCTGCACCGGGTAAAACATTTGAATCACTGATCATTTTAAAGTCATCAATACCATCAACTACCACAGTGATTTCGTCCCCATAATTGAAGTTTTTACTTTTTTGTGGAGTTTGATTGACTAAAACGTTGATGGATTCAGCTTTAAGTCCCTTGTAATCAATATAGAGGCCCTTGGCATCATCTTTATAAGTGCTCGTGCACCCAGCCAAAATGGAAATAAGAACTACGAAGTTAAAAGGCCTCAATACTTTCATTAACTCAGAATTTGTATAACTTGCGTACAAATAACACCTATTAAAACTACTCTAGCAACATGAAACAAAAAGTACGCCTTTTCGGTGCTCTTTTTATATCGCTATTGACACTACAGAGTCAGGTAAGTAAAAAGAAAAGTCAGGAAGAATTAAATAACATATTAGGAGGTAATGAGGCGAAAGCTGTAAACGATCAGGTTTTTGCCGATGATGTTATTGTTCAGGGAAGTATTTGTGTCGGGTTTGATTGTGTGAATGGAGAAAATTTCGGCTCCGACACCGAAAGACTTAAAGAAAACAATTTACGTATACATTTTAATGATACCAGTAATTCAGGGTCGTTTCCGACAAATGATTGGAGGATTGTGGCTAACGAAACCATAAATGGAGGAGATAGTTTCTTAGCCTTTGAAGATTCCGATGCTGGAACCTACCCTTTCAAGGTTCAGTCTGGTGCCGGTAATAACGCATTATTTGTGAAACGGGGAGAAGGTAACATAGGTTTTGGAACAAGTAATCCAGTGGTTGAGTTACATGCAGTAGATGGCAATTCACCAGCCTTGAGGCTTGAGCAAGACGGCTCTGCGGGCTTTCAGCCGCAAACTTGGGATCTGGCTGGTAATGAAGTTAACTTTTTTATAAGGGATGTAACTAACGGAAGCAAACTACCTTTCAGAATATTTCCTAATTCTCCTGACAAGGCATTTGAGATCGGCCCTAGTGGTGTGACAATAAAGAACGTCAGTTTAATCCAGCCTACCGCTCCTTCAGATCTCCGATTGAAAGAGGAAATCAAACCATTGAATGATATGACAAGCTTGTTAATGCAGTTGTACCCTAAGTCATACTATTTTAAAAAGGAGTTTATTAAAAGTAACGGTTTTCCGTCGGGTCTACAATATGGTTTGGTCGCTCAGGAAGTTGAAAAAATATTACCAACAATTGTTGGAGTTTACAGTGATAACGACCTGAAAAGGAATTATAAAAGTTTGAACTATTCGGCGTTTGTTCCTTTACTGATTCAGGGTTTTAAAGAACAGCAGGCTACTATTAATGCCCAAAACGAAAAAATTAAAGAATTAGAGAAAGGGCTTGCATCCTATGCTTCTTTGGAATCAAGGATAAGAGACCTGGAAGGTTCTAAGAATAGTGCAACTACAAACAATGCGAAAAGATAGTCAGATGAAGAAGTATTTAACAGTCGCTTTAATGTTGGCAGGAACGGTGGTTTTTGCACAAAGAGAAATTGACGAAAACGGTCGCCCTCTAGGTGCTAAACCGAGCTTTACGGTTTCTTCGGTTGAAGATGTTTATTTGGCAAAAAGTGAAAGCTCTGTTGCCGGTTCAGAAATAAAACTCAATTATTCGCTTCCTTCTGGTGTGACTTCGGGTAAAATAACACTTTTTCACCCAAGAAGGGATGAAGAATTAAAGTCGTATAACTTAAATTCTGAGACGGGTACAGTTTCAATAAGTTTGAAAAATTTACCAATATCTACTTTCTCTGCAGGCTTGTATGATTCAGAAGGGAAATTCCTGAAATCATTTAATGTGTATTGAAACCTTTTCTTAGAAAAGGTTTTTGAAATTGGGCAGCGAGTATTTCGCTGCCTTTTTTGTTTTAATTCCGTTAAATAGAACTCTTTTTAAAAATGCGGGCTGTATATCGATATAAATTATCTTTGATAATAAACAGTTATACAGCCATGTTAAAGAATTATATACTTCGATCAGGCTTGGTTTTGGTGGCCTGTTTGCTTCAAAGTCAGGTGAGCCTGCGGAAAAAGACTCAGAAAGAGTTAAATGAGGTTTTAGGTGGGTCTGAAGCTAAGGCTGTTGAAGCCTATTTTCATACTGGTAGCGGAAGTATAGATGGAAGTCTATGTGTTGGTAATGATTGTGTTGCCTCTGAATCTTTTGGTTTTGATACCCAAAGGTTTAAGGAGAATAATTTGAGAGTTCATTTCGATGATACTAGTACTTCGGCTTCTTTCCCAGCTAACGATTGGAGAATTGTAATTAATGATGATGACAATGGGGGGGGGAATTATTTTGCAGTTCAGGATGCAACTGCCTCTAGAACTCCTTTTCTTGTAGAGGCAGGTGCCCGGAATAATGCACTATATGTTGAGTCAGATGGCGATATTGGTATCGGAACTCAAAACCCTGTTATAGAATTACATGTCGCAGGAGGTGATACCCCGGGTTTAAGATTAGAGCAGAATGCAACTTCTGGTTTTGAGCCTCAAACATGGGATTTGGCTGGTAATGAAACTAGCTTTTTCATCAGAGACGCCTCAAACGGAAGCACGCTTCCTTTCAGAGTAAGGCCGGGTTCTCCATCCAATGCTTTAGTGATTGATACGGATGGTGACATAGGAATGGGGGTTTTAACGCCAGCGGGGCCATTGCATATTAAAGGTAGTGAGGATTTACTTCTTTTAGATTCGGAAGGTAAGCTATCGTTGAAAGATTCATTAATTCTTCAGAATAAGGGAATTAAGTTTCCTGATGGTTCGGTTCAAACTATTGCTTTCGGTGGTAGTAACGGTGCATATACTGATCTTGATGTTACCGGCACGGCTCATTTTATGGGGGATGTCTATGTTAAAGGAAGTATTTTCCCAAGTGCGTCTTTTGGTCCTTCGGATAAACGTTTAAAACAGAGTCTTATAGATCTAAAGGATGCCTCAGGTCTTTTAATGAAGTTGTATCCGAAGTCATATTATTTTAAGCAGGAGTTTGTACGAAACCTTGGGTTACCTGAAGAGCTTCAATATGGGCTACTGGCTCAAGATGTTGAGAGCATTCTTCCTGAGCTTATCAAAGAATTCGACACAGGAAGTGGTGGACGATATAAAAGTGTAAATTATACAAGTATCGTTCCTATTCTAATTCAGGGTTTTAAAGAGCAGGAAGAAAGAATAAGAAGCCTGGAAGAAGAGTTAAAGTCTATGGCTTCATTGGAGAAAAGGATAAAGCAACTTGAAAGTGCCTCTCAAAAATCAACTTTTTCAAATGCTAAAAGATAGGTCATGAAAAAATTTCTTACAGTCGGTTTGGTAATCATTACATTTAGCTCATTTGGTCAGAAGGAGATTGACGAAAACGGTCGCCCTCTAGGTGCTAAACCGAGCTTTACGGTTTCTTCGGTTGAGGATATTTATCTGAAAAAGAATGAAGCCTCCGTTACTGGTGCTGAAGTTAAGCTAGACTATTCGCTTCCGTCTGGAATGACTTCGGGTAAAATAACACTGTTTCACCCAAGAAGAGACGAAGAATTAAAGTCTTATAACCTAAACGCAGAGACGGGTACGGTTTCAATAAGCTTGAAAGATTTACCCATATCTACTTTCTCTGCAGGTCTGTATGATTCGGAAGGGAAATTCCTGAAATCATTTAATGTGTATTGAAATTGAACCTTATAAAAGGCTTCTGGAATCGGGCAGCGAGTATTTCGCTGCCTTTTTTTGTTTTGATCTCAATCAGATTTCTGGTTTCTCCTTTAAGCCAAAGGCCACTTTCCTGATTTGAGATAATCTTCCACTGCCCTTTACCATTGTTTATCAACAGTTGACCCAAGGAGCCCTCAATAAACCCGCTATTGGTGGGCTCAAACTGCCGGCTGTTTCCTGCTATCACCAAATCGGGGAGTTTGTCGTTATTAATATCTTTTACCAGAATTGAATTTACCACAGATTGTTGAGTAACTGAAGGGAGAGTCTCAAAAAGGAAACCGTTGCCCTCATTCCAGAGAACTCCACTTTCCATGGTATTTATCTCAGCAATTTGCCGATCAAAAACATCTTTAAGGTCATCAATGGTAACTTTTGCATAGGAAGCATAATTGGGAAACTTAGAACGTAATCCCGGGAACTGACGGATTAGATCATCACGGGTGGCGACGGGCACCTCCAGACCATCTTTGAAATAGGTAATCAGAAAACCAGCGAGTTTTGAGCTTTGATACACCTTAACGGGCTTATTTACTCCGAAAGGATATCTATAATTTCTACCAACATTACCCAGAATAACATCATCGTCACCGTCAGCATCAAGATCTGCTATTGCCACTGAGTTCCACAATCCTTTTAAATGAGGAAAAGACTCTGTCTCTTTAAAGCCAGCGAGAGTATTCATTAAGAATTTTGGTGAAGAATAGTGACCAACGGCAAGTATATCAACTCGTCCATCCTTATTGAAATCGGCTGAAATGGCGTCTGTGATTAGACCTAAATCGAATTGATTGGTAACTGCAAAATTTCCTTTTCCATCATTTGTCAATAACATAGATTTAGCGGCTGAGGGGAAATTGCCTGCTAAAACAGCCCCAAACCTGAATAAGTCCAGATCGCCATCCTGATCAAAATCTCCAGCCAGTATTTTAGAACCTGGAAATTCAATACCTGGAAGCCTGGCTTTGAGAAAACCTCCATGACCATCATTGATATAAAGCTCATCCTGAAATTTATCAGATGGAGCCCTTACTTCATTTGAGCCTTTTACCCGATATAGATCAGGGTAACCATCAGAATTGGCGTCAAAAAATACGGCATCGGCATCCTCATTGTTGATTGACTGTTCTGAAATGACTTGGAAATTATCTGCTTCGGTCTGTCCGTAAAGTTTTGAAGGCCATTCCGGGTTTCCTCCCACAAAAATCTCATCCAGTCCGTCTTTGTCAATATCTGCAACGGTCACGGCAGGGCCAGGTGCTGAGTATTTCTGAAGCAAAAGATTTTCTGTATAGTAGTCGATAAACCTGTTTTCCTGATAAATGATCTCGGTGGCCGATTGAGAAAAGTGGGCAGTTTGAGCACCAACAGGAGAAGGTATTTGCTCTTTGGCCAATTCTTCATCAATCACGATTGTTTGATTGATCTCAATGTTTTCCAGCTCACTTACCTTACCAGAAGGCCAAACGACTCTAACCTTGGCCATTCCTTTTTCATCCCCGATTCCGAAAATAACTGAGGGATCTGTAGAGGATTGATAACCTCTGACGGGTAAATTGAGGGCTGTCTGAGTTTTATGATTGAAGTCAATCTCAATCTTTGCTCCACTTCCTAACGAGTTTGATTTGAGACCTTTGAGTTTTATTTTGAGGTAATTATTCTTGGAATTATTTCGGAATAAGCCCACAGGTTCATTGATATTGTGAGTGATGTAATCAAAATCGCCGTCATTATCTAAATCGGCAATTACGGCACCATTAGTGAAGCCCTTCTCTACTGTAGTCCATTGCTCTGTCACTTCTTTAAATTCCAGGTTTCCGGTTTGACGGAAAAACTGATTTTTAGCTTTCAAATGAGGGAGAGATGCGGCATTATTATTCATAAAAGCCCGCATTTCTTCTTTTGATTTTGTTTTCTCCGCAAAGCTCATGTTATAGGAAACAAAATCGGAATCGGTGACATCACGGAGATACCCATTGCTAACGGCGATATCTTTCAGACCATCATTATCAAAATCTACGATCAAAGGAGCCCAGGACCAATCTGTAGAAGCGACTCCGGTAAACAGGCCGATTTCGGTATACTGAGGCTCACCATTCAGAATGCCCTGATTGAGAAATAACATATTTCGGGTGAACTCCGGCTCATAACCGAGTTGATTTTCCACCTCAAAGACGTGATAAGAGGTCATCAGCATTTTTTTCTGCTGCTCATTGCTTGCTGGTAGCATATCTACGGTCATGATATCCAGCAAACCATCATTATTGAGGTCTGCAATGTCATTGCCCATGGAAAACCTGCTCTGATACGGGAGAATATCTGAACTCTTGTGACTAAACGTACCGTCCTGATTATTGAGATAAACCAAATCATTGGGTAGAAAATCGCTGGAAGCCAGAATGTCTTCCCAGCCGTCTTGGTTGATATCAGCTACCACCAATCCCAATCCGTGATTGTTTTGATAAATACCTCGGCGAAGGCCTTCTTCGCTAAATTTTCCTTTTCCATCATTAATATATAACCGGTCTCTGGTGTAAAGTCCATAGCGATCTTTTTCATGAAGAAGGTTAGGATTACGGATGTCATTTGAAGTGGTAAGGAGGTAAACGTCCAGGTCGCCATCATGGTCAAAATCAAAGAAAGCGGAATGATTGGTATGCGTGGTGTCTGCCAAACCAAAATCTGCAGCCATTTCCGTAAAGCTCAGGTTGCCGTTATTGATATACAGATGATTTGCTCTATTTTCTGCGGTTTCATTTCCTGATTTGCAAACGTATAAATCCAGAAATCCATCTTGATTGATATCCACCACCGATACCCCCGTTGACCAGTCACTGCTCTGAATACCTGCGGATTGAGAGATGTCTTCGAAAACAAAGTCCCCTTTGTTTAAATACAGTTTGTCGTAGACTTGGTTGCCTGTAAAATATAGGTCTTGAAGCCCGTCATTATTGATATCGATCACAGCAATTCCTCCACCATTATACAAATTATGGTAGTCGTAAACATTGTATTGCTCGTTTTCGGCGATCCGGTTTTCAAAATAAAGGTTGGAGTGATCCGCAGGTACTGTGCTGAACAATTGCTTAGGTTCGGTTTTGCACGAAAGCAGAAGAGCAGACAGGATAAAAAAAAGGATGTTCTTTTGAAATTTCAATGGCCGGAGTTTCAATAACCAAAACTAAGTCAGAAAACGCGGATCACCCGATTCTGGCCATCTTTTTTGAGCTAAATCGTATTTGTCTTGAACTGTAGCTTTTTCCTCTTCTGTCATTTGCTGGTAATACTTTTCAATAGCCGCCAAAAACTGTTCTCTCAAATGTTCAGACAAGGGAATTACTGGCCGATTTGGAGAGAAAAGTCCGGCAAAGTAGGCCTCAAACTCTCGCAGCGGGCGACTGGCCGAGAAGTTAGGTGTCGCTCTTTGACGAATATGAATAAACTCATGAAAAAGAAGGTGGATGGTATAGCTCAAAGGAAAATCCAGAATATTCTCGGGTACACGAATCTGCTGTTTGTCATCAACACCAAATTTGCCTTCGGTTGTTAAAACAAGACTTTTTGTCTCTGCGGGTCGAAAAATAAAGCCTTCAAAATTAGGGTGACTTAGTTCAAAAGTTCTGAGAAGTGAGCCCAAGGCTGTGTGAATCCCAAGAGCTTTTTGTTCTCTTAGAAAGCTTTGTCGAAGGTCTTCCAGAATTTCTTTTGAAGTCATTGGTTGATTTCAGGGAATACAAAGATCATCAACTCACCCGATTCGCCGATAAATCTCCATGCACGATCTGACATTATGGTACGGGGCCTTCCACGGGTTACTTTTTGAGAAAGAGGAGATATTATGATCGGCGTTTACTCCGCCCCACCATTCACCGTTTTCCGCCATTAAATGATCTTTGATAAACTGCCAACTGTTCTCTGATTTCTCCAGAAAATGAACCTTCCCGGAGAGCTGATATGCATTATAGAAACCGACCATCGCTTCTGCCATTACCCACCAATCACGAGAGAAGTTTCCGTGTCCGGTTTCGGGATTAATCTCGTAAATCATCCCATTATCAGCCTGCAGACCATCCGCGGCATCTTTGGCCATTGCCAGGCATTTTATTTTGACGGTTTCTATATAATGCTCATCTCCCAGAATTTCAGAAGCCTCCAACACCAGCCAACTGGCTTCAATATCATGCCCGTAACTGATGGTTTGGTCTCTTGGCTGCCAATCTTCAGTGAAAAACAAGGTCATTCGGGTCTTGTCCTTACCGATGATTTTATCAAGCATTATTTGCAGGCAATGCTCGAGATGAAATCGAACCTTTTCAGAGCGGTCAACCCGATAAAGGTTAGCAAAACACTCCAGCAAATGAAGATGCGTATTCATGGATTTTCTCAGCTCACCTTTTGAGAGAATATAGTCATTCGTATCCGACCAATCCTGAGCAAAACCTTCAATATATCCTCCGTTTTGATGATCGTATGCATTTTCAATAATGGACTCAAAACCTTTCCGGGCCCATTGCAGAGCAGGTTTATTACCCGTCGCTCTGAAATATTCGCTCATACCATAAACGAAAAAACTATGGGCATACATGCTCTTTTTGGTGTTCTCGGGCTGACCTTCTGGCTTTACGCTCCAGTAAACACCGCCGTTTTTCTCATCCCAAAAATCTTCGGTGATGTAATCGAAAGCCCTGAGACATAGCTTCTCTAACTCTGGTATCAGATGACTTTCTGAGTTGAGTTCAGGTTGAGTTTTGATGAAATGAATGGCTGTGCTGAAACCCCAAAGCGTTCGGGCCGTTGAAACCATTGATTTGGAGCTGTATATCTGTTTATTGTCTTTGTCAATCGTCCCGACGAACCCTCCATTTTTTTCGTCAATACTATATTCCATCCAGTAGTTGATAAGGTCAAAAAACTCGTCTCTTACTTCTGATTTAAAGGTGTTTAGCGTCATTTGAGATTGGGTTGAATACAGAAATTTACTCAGCTTTTTTGAGCTTTCGAAACCTCGGTGCTGATTCATTCCAATTTGTCGATGAATTCAGGGCTTTAAAATCAACCGACCAATTTGAGCCTTTTCAATGTCTGCTCGGTTCATTAATTCCGGTCGTTTTCCCCCGTTGACAAACATTTTGGCCTGATCATCGTAATGATCATTCATGAAATAGCCACTTTGCCCGGTAGGCAATACACTGTAGGCCTTATCAGGCGTTGCAAAATCTATAATTCGACGAAGTGCCGGGCCGGCCACCACTTTATAATATCCTGTGCTATCCAAAAGAAACATTTGATTATCAATGGTCTCTAGTCCGCCGGGAGCGGGTAATGGGCCCAAATTGAAATACTTTTTCAAAGCTTCCACCTGACCCATCGCATGCGGATGCTCGAGGGTATGCACTTTTTCCCAGTGCCATTGAGATTGATCGGTGCCCAATTGATTTTCCAGGAAGGTCACTGAAGCCTCAAAGCTTTCGGTGAAGACTTGTTCTCGTGTCTCTTTTTGCGAAGTATTGACATCATCCCACCAGGGCGATTTATCATTCAGGAAAAATGTTCTCATTCCTCTTTTGAAAGCATGGCTGTGTTCAAAATCCTTGAAGTAATCTTCGCCCAGTTCGTCCCGCATTGCTCTCTCATACATTTCATAAACCCAACGGTAATATAGAGCGGGAGCGGTGCTTTTCAATTCATGTTCACCTTTCCAATTGTCAATGATAGGCAGAGCATTTTGAGCATTTTTTGACAATGAATTCTTATCTATTACGCTCAAGAGGCTATCTATCAAAGGCGGGTAAGTACTTGAGATATTATCATTGATGACTTCTCTGAGGCTTTCCTCACTCCAGTCTGTTTTGTCGATGCCGATCAGTTCCAGAATTCGCTTTGCTCTGTTTGAGGGCACATAATAACCCGGCACTTTTCCCGTGCCCATATTTTCAGGTTGATTATTGGCCGTATATAGATAGCCCTTTTCGGGATTTACCAATTGAGGATTATACGCAAAATTGTAAAAACCTTGCCAGTCGTCGTCTCCGGCACTTCCGTCTAAAATGACGTACGAGTTCACATGATCGGGCCGAATAGGCAATTTACCAGCGGCCCACCATGCTATATTACCTTCTTTATCAGCCCACATGAAATTGAGTCCGGGAGAGGTCAGATGTTGAACAGCCTCCTCTGCTTCCTGAACATTTTTTGCGGTGCAAAGGCCATAGAAAACATCAGCATGTTTTGAAGGTAAAAGGTGATAAACCCATTGCAGAGCAATAGGATCAGAATGCTCTTTCAAATCTGTAAAAGCACCGTTGAGCAAATAGCCGTGTGGTGATTTACGAATTTGAATTGTGGTATCTTTTCCACCTTTGATTTTTATCACTTCTTCCTGAATCTCCAGATCAACCCATTGGTCTTTATACCAAACCTGATTTGGGTTTTCGGGGTTTGATTTTTCACGATAAAAATCGGCTTCGTCGTTTTCAAACATGGTTAGCCCCCAGCCGCCGTGAGGGTTATGCCCAAGGGCGGGAAGGGGCGTGCCGGCCAGAAAGTTACCGTAAACCTCAAAAGTAGGGCAGCTCAGATGGGCCTCGTACCATATGGCTGGTTGTGAGTAAGCAATGTGCGTATCGTTGGAAAGAATCGGTTTGCCGGATTTTGTCCGTTGACCTGAAATTACCCAGCCGTTTGAACCATTAAATGGTTTTATGGCCAAGTCTTTATCAATTTCCTGAAGTTTTTGACTTACCAGAGCAAGACTTTTGGCTACTTCTATCTGTGCTTTCTTATCTACTGGTAATTGATAATCACCATCAGGCCAGCTTTGGTCAAAATCTTTGATGTACTCCGGACCATATGTATTTTGAAGGTACGTGAGTACGGCCTCAGATTGGAAAGCACCCTCAAAAGTATAGCCCATAAAGGCGATAATCATTTCGATGTCATTGACCGTAAATTCAGCTTTTGGGATACCGGCCAGTGTAAATTCTATAGGCGTTTTTCCATTTTTCAAATACTGATTGACACCATCGATATAGGCTTCAGCAGCACGCATTACTGAGGAGTCAGGTGATCTGTCTGCAATAGCTTCGGCTGCATGTTTCTTGAAATTGAGGGTTCTGAAAAATAGGTCGGTTTCCAGAGCCGCTTCGCCAAAAACTTCTGAAAGTCGGCCGCCCGAAAGTCTTCTGAGTAGTTCCATTTGGAAAAGGCGATCCTGAGCATGGACGTACCCAAAAGCTCTGAAAAGGTCGTCCTCGTTTTGGGCATAAACATGGGGGATTGCGTAGTCATCGTAAATAACTTCTACAGGTGCTTTGAGATTTTCAATTTTCAGTTCACCAGAGTAGGAAGGCTGCAAATATTGCAGATAGGCACAGACCCCAGCGAGGCCAAGAATAATAAGAGCCAGAAGGCCCAGAATGACTTTTTTGATCATTTTCAGGGATTAGGTAGCCCAAAATAGACATTTTCGCTGAAAGCTATAAGAAGGTAATGGCTAGTATTTGGTGCCACGACCCTGACCGCGTTTCTTTTTTCTTTTTGGTGGCTGAGCCGGTTCATCACCAAAAGTGACCAACTTTTGTTTTGGCTTCTTTTTTAGTCTCCAGTAGGGTACTTTTTTAGAGGTATCTTTCTCTTCGGTCCGAGGTTTTGACTCGCTCACTTTCAAAACGCGATCAATGACTTCTGAGCCGTTTAATGCCTCAATTGCATTAAGAGCTTCATCATCATTTGGCATTTTCACAAAACCATACCCTTTGCTTTGACGAAGTTTATGATCAAGTATAATTTGAACAGATTCGACAGCACCGTGAGCCTCAAAAATTTGAGTCAGCTCGGCCTCGGTTAGCTTAAAAGGAAGGTTGCTTACGTGTAAATCCATTTCAAAATAATATATTTGAGTGTCAAAATAACACTTATTAATTTTTAAGAGCTTATAAGCTGTTAATCAGGACAAAGATTTAACTTATTTGTCGATTAAACTAAATAAGTCCCTTTTTTCAACCCTTTACAATAATGACAACTCAAAATCACAAATTATCAATCCTGGAGAAGGTGGGTTACAGCCTTGGAGATTTGGCGGCTAATCTTGTCTTTCAGACATTGGTTACTTATCTGGCTTACTTCTATACCGACATATATGGGCTTAAAACCGAGGATGCTACGCTGGTTACCCTTTTTGTAGGTTTATTTGCTGCTTTCGTTTTTAACCCGGTAATGGGGGCGATTGCCGACAGAACCAATACCCGTTGGGGTAAATTCAGACCATGGATTCTCTGGACGGCCGTACCGCTGGGAGTTGTGGCTCTATTGGCCTTTAGTACACCAGACTTTTCGTACAAAGGCAAGGTGATTTATGCCGTGGTGACTTACACGCTTTTATTGATGCTCTATGCGGCTAATAACTTGCCTTATTCGGCACTAAGTGGTGTTATCACGGGTGACATGAAAGAACGTAACAGTATGTCGGCCTATCGTTTTGTGGCGGTAATGTTTGCTCAGTTTTTTGTTCAGGTTTTCATGTATAACCTGATCTTAAGTGCCGGAGATGGTGATAAAGCAGTGGGCATTGAAAAGGTAATGACGGTATTGGCGATTATTGGGACCGTTATGCTGCTAATCACTTTCTTTACTACGAAAGAACGGGTGGTTCCTAAGCCCGAACAGAAGTCCAGCCTTCGAGAAGATCTGGGTGATTTATTTAGAAACATTCCCTGGATCATCATGTTGGTAGTGACTACTTTGATTTTTGTCACACTGGCTTTAAAAGGCGGATCATATGTTTATTATTTCGAGAATTATGTAGATCAGGGCGAGCTCGAAGCTTTTCTTAATCCGATGAAACCTTTCTTGCCCGTTTTTGAAAATGATACTGCACTTGGTCTTGGCGTTTTTAACGGTGGAGGTATTTTAATAGGTCTTATCGGGATCATGTGGTCTAAAACGCTTGCTGATAAATATGGGAAACGCAACGTATTCGGAGCCTCTCTTTTTGTTTCTACGCTGTTTATTATTTTCTTCTATTTCTACCCGCCACAGTCTATCGGTTGGATTTTCGGATCCCAGATTTTACACATGTTTTTCTATGGTATCAGTACGCCTATTCTTTGGACGATGATTGCTGATGTGGCGGATTACTCTGAGTGGAAAACGAATAGAAGAGCCACAGCCATTATTTTCTCAGCCATGATGGTTGGTCTGAAAGGTGGCCTAAGTATAGGGAGTGCCTTACTAACATGGATTTTGAATCTGTTCAATTATGTGCCAAAGTCTGAAGTTGGCCAAACAGCCGATACTATAAACGGCATAAAAATGTTAGTCAGTGTTTTTCCCGCAATACCGTTTTTAATTGCAGTAGGCCTATTATTCTTCTATGAAATTGGAAAGAAAATGGAACTGCAGATTGAATCAGAACTCAAAGAAAGAAGAATAGCATAAAACCAAAAAGAATGCCTGAAGATAGTATAGAACATATTGATTTTAAGGAGTTAAACGAAAAGGCTATTTCTCAGCCTTTAGTAACTAATATTTACACGGCGGACCCCTCGGCTCATGTTTTTGAGGGTAAAATCTATATTTATCCTTCACATGATATTGATGCCGGCGATGCTTTTGATGATCTCGGAAGTCATTTCGCTATGGAAGATTACCATGTCATCTCTATGGACTCCGTGGATAGCCCGGTAGTAGATCATGGTGTGGCTTTGCATGTTGATGACGTGCCGTGGGCTGAGAAGCAAATGTGGGCACCCGATGCCCATGAGAAAGACGGAAAGTATTACCTGTTTTTCCCGGCCAAGGCGTACGATGGCATTTTCAGGATTGGAGTTGCCATTGGTGATTCGCCTGTAGGACCATTCAAAGCTCAGCCCGAAGCGATAAAAGGAAGTTTTTCAATTGATCCCGCAGTTTATAAAGATGATGACGGCGAATACTACATGTATTTCGGTGGAATCTGGGGTGGGCAGTTACAACGCTGGAGAACAGGTGAGTTCAATGCCGGGCAGCCTGAGAGTCCGTTTGCCTTTATACCGGAAGATGATGAGCCTGCACTTTGTGCAAAAATTGCAAAACTAACTCCAGATTTATTGGAGTTTGCCGAAGAACCCAAAGATGTGGTAATCCTTGATGAAAACGGAGAGGCTTTGCTGGCCGGAGATACCGATCGAAGGTTTTTTGAGGCGGCTTGGGTGTACAAGCATAACGGCAAATACTATTTTACCTATTCAACGGGTGATAGCCATTTTATTTGCTACGCCACCGGCGATTCTCCTTATGGGCCCTTTACTTATGGTGGTCGAATTTTGGAGCCAGTCGTGGGCTGGACTACCCACCACTCGGTTTGTCAGGTAGAGGGTAAGTGGTATTTATTCTATCACGATTCCTCTCTTTCGAAGGGAGTGACGCATTTGAGATCTATCAAGGTTGCTGAAATTATACATAATGAGGATGGAAGCATTCAAACCCTGAAACCTTACGGAGACTAATAAAAAGCACCTTCGGGTGCTTTTTAGTTAAAGATTTCTTTCAGTTTTTTCTCCCGATACTCAAAAATGCCCTGTAGTTGTTTTTTGATGAATAATGCATAGGCTATATCTCCCAAAAAGCCCAAGGGAATCTTGAAGCTAACACGGTCTGTCATGAAAACACCCTTATCGTTTTCTTCAAAATGATGCTCGTGATGCCACATGCTGTAGGGGCCAAAACGCTGTTCATCCACAAAGAATTTCTGTTCTTCGACGTGCGTAATTTCGGTAACCCAATTGGTACGGATGCCCGGCAAAATTCCCACGTTATAGCTGATGATTTGACCAGAAAATGCTTTTTCAAAGGGTTTTGAAGTGATTTTAAAACCCATGTGTGGCGGAGTGATTTCCTGAAGATTTTTAGGACTTGAAAAATAGCTCCAGGCCTCTTTCAAAGAAATTGGAAGTTGTGTCTCAGCCTCTAAAGTGTAAATTCCGGAATGCTTTCTAAACGTAATCATTTAGTACAGATCTTTTATTTGTATGTATCAACATATAAATAATGCAGAAAGTTGGCCATTCAATGAAAGAATTTATTTCAACTCAGGGTTGGTATCTGTATTCCTGTGATTTTTCGGTAAAGATCAATGGCATAGAGGTCTGTCATGCCTGAAATAAAGTCAATTACAGAGAGGAGGTTTTGATACAAACCATTTTCAGGATTGAGGTCAAATTGCTCTGGAACTAGTCTAAGTAGCTTCTTCGATTTTGCTGTTTTGCGGTCTAAAACAGCACCTGTAAACTCTTTGAGTAAACCGCCAATAACGTGAAATCCGGCAATTTCAATCTCCACTACGGATTTATGATTGTAGATTTTTTTGATGGAAACCTCGTCAATTTTCTCAACCAGAGCCAGCGATTTTTCGTCAATGAGATCAATAAGGCTTTGGTTGAGCTCTCCATTGAGTAATTTTTCTTCATTCTCTATAAAAACGGCTGCACAGCGGTTGGTCAGTAGGTTAATCAGCATAGCTCTCAGCAATGAAAGCTTCTGTTTTTCGTCCTTGATATCCAACATTTGCTGCAAAATATACTCCTCGTTCTTTTCACCATCAAAAAATGGCAGCAAGAGTGATTTGACTTCCTCAAAACTCAAAATGTTCAACCTGAAAGCATCTTCAAGGTCAATAATGCGATAACAAATGTCGTCGGCAGCTTCAACCAAAAACACAAAAGGGTGCCGGGCCAGCAGGTGTTTTTCCTGATCGAAAGTGATGAGTTGCAACTCATTCGCCATTTCATAAGCTACCTCCAGTTCTGCATCGAAATAGCCACTCTTTTTGGTACTTATAAGGCCGGTTTTCTTGTTAAAACCATGAGTACTATCTACCGGATATTTGACGATAGAGGCCAGACTGGTGTAAGTAAGTTTAAGACCGCTTTTCTTGAAAAGCGTGCTCAAAATTCGGAAAGCATTTGCATTGCCCTCAAAGTTTTTGAGGTCGTTAAACTGGTTTTCTGATAATTCAACTTCCAGTTTTTGACTTAGATTTTCCGGTAACTCTCTAAAGAAAGTTCGAATTGCGTCTTCACCTGAATGCCCGAAAGGTGGATTCCCTATATCGTGAGCAAGGCAGGCGGTTTGAACTACATCCGATAGTTCAAAACGGTAAAAGTTAGTTGCCTGATCGTTGAATTCGTCTTTGTATTTTTCTGCCAGTTTTTCACCCACAAGCCTGCCGAGTGATCGACCCACAGAGGCAACTTCAAGACTATGAGTCAGCCGGTTATGGACAAAAACTGCTCCTGGCAAAGGGAAAACCTGAGTTTTATTCTGAAGTCTCCTGAACTGTGAAGAAAAAATTAGCCGGTCATAATCACGGAGGTATTCACCTCTGGTTTCGTCATTCAGTCCTTTATTGCTTGATCCGTAGCGTTTATTGGAGAAAAGGCTTTGCCAGTTCATTTCGTATAGTTTCGGTTTTTGCAAAAATACCTTTTACCACCTCACCGAAAAAATAACAGATTGATTAAGAGTGAAGCTTTTTTATCAAGCATTCAATCTTAGCTTAAATTTCTACAGCCACTTTATAGGTAGGATCTTCAAGGATGTTAACATCGATGATCTTCTCCGCATTTTTCAATAACTTTCTACAATCAGGACTCAGATGCTTCAAATGAAGTTCTTTTCCAGCTTTTTGGTAACGTTCTGTTATCTTATTCAGAGCCTCTATTCCCGACATATCATTGATACGGCTTTCCTGAAAATCAATAATGACAGTATCAGGGTCTTCCTGAACGTCGAATTTCTCACTGAAAGCCTGTGTCGATCCAAAGAAAAGTGGTCCAAAAATTTCGTAGTGTTTGATGCCTTTGTCGTCAACATATTTCCTGGCTCTGATTCTTTTGGCGTTTTCCCAAGCAAAAACGAGGGCAGAGATGATGACACCAATCAGTACAGCCAATGCAAGGTTGTGTAGCAGTACGGTTATTCCGGCCACGAGAATACCCACCAGTATATCGTGATTTGGCATTTTTCCAATGACTTTAAAACTAGCCCATTCGAAAGTACCAATAGATACCATGATCATGAGTCCTGTAAGTGCGGCCATTGGCATTTGCTCAATGTATTCAGCTCCGAACATTACAAAAACCAGAAGCATAACAGAGGCCACAATTCCCGATAAACGAGCTCTGGCTCCTGAGGAAATATTAATAAGACTTTGACCAATCATAGCACAGCCGCCCATACCTGAGAAAAAGCCGGTTACTAAATTGGCTGCACCCTGTGCAATGGCTTCCTTATTGCTTCTTCCTCTGGTTTCGGTGATTTCATCAATTAAATTGAGCGTTAACAAACTCTCAATAAGTCCTACTCCCGCCACAATCAGGGCATAGGGAAAAATAATGTTCAGCGTTTCCAGATTAAAAGGAACGGAAGGAATATGAAATGGAGGGAACCCTCCTTTAATAGGGCTGATATCACCTACGGTTTTTGTCTCAAGACCTAATCCCAGAACAATGGCTGTAGTAACTAAAATAGCGGTTAAAGAGGCTGGAACTACCTTGGTAATCTTGGGTAGACCCCAAATTATCAACATGGTCAGAAGTACCAGACCTAACATTATGTATAGTTGAGAACCCTGCATCCACTCTTGTACACCATTAGTATTTGTGATCTTAAAAGAGCCGAGCTGAGCCATAAAAATGACAATAGCCAGACCATTCACAAAACCAAACATAACAGGGTGAGGAACCAAACGAATGAACTTGCCAAGCTTAAAAAAACCGGCTGCCATTTGGATAATTCCGGCCAAAATTACTGCAGCAAAAATGTATTCAACACCATGACTTTTTGCCAATGAAACTATAACAACAGCGACAGCACCAGTAGCTCCGGAAATCATTCCAGGTCTTCCTCCAAAAACGGAAGTGATCAGGCCCATCGAAAATGCGGCGTAAAGACCAGTTAATGGATGGAGCCCGGCAATAAGTGCAAAAGCAATGGCCTCTGGAATTAAGGCAAGGGCTACCGTTAAACCAGATAATACCTCGTTTTTGTAGTTAACTTTTTGAGATAAATCAAAGAGCGAAAGTACTTGTTTCATTTATGACAATGCTTGTAATAATGCAATTAAATGGGCATAAAAAGAAAAATCGCAACCGACTTTTGATCGATTGCGATTTTCAAGCTAGTTGGCCCGGAAGGACTCGAACCCTCAATAAAGGCACCAAAAACCTCTGTGTTACCATTACACCACAGGCCAATCCTGTTTTGTGGATGCAAAATTAGCAGGACTCTTTTGATTTGCAAACTATCAACTCAAAAAAATATTAGAGTCTGGTTGCAAGAATTTCGCTTAAAGTCCATTAGCGGATATTGGAAAAGTGCAAATGGTTAGATTCCAGCAACTTCTACCTCTGGTTCTATTTTATTCACAAGTCCCTGAAGAACTTTACCTGGTCCGCACTCGGTAAATGAACTTGCACCATCTGTTACCATTTTCTGTACAGATTGTGTCCATTTAACCGGGGCAGTTAACTGAGCGATCAGGTTTTTCTTTATTTCATCAACCTCCGTTGAAGCGGAAGCTGTGGCATTTTGATAAATAGGGCAGCTTGGCTTGCTAAAGTTTGTATTCTCAATTGCTGAGGCCAGTTGCTCTCTGGCTGGTTCCATTAGTGGAGAGTGAAATGCTCCACCCACGGGGAGCTTTAGAGCTCTTTTTGCTCCGGCGTTTTTCATTCTTTCCACGGCCTCATCAATGGCTTTTTCTGATCCTGAAATAACCAATTGACCCGGGCAGTTATAATTTGCTGCCACAAGAACCTCACCCAATTCATCAGAAATTTGTTTACAAATCTCTTCCACCTTTTCATCCTCCAATCTTAGCACAGCGGCCATGGTAGAAGGGTTGATTTCACAGGCCTTTTGCATGGCATCTGCTCTTTGAGCAACTAATTTTAAACCGTCTTCAAAAGATAGTGCACCCGAAACTACAAGAGCGGAGAATTCACCTAAAGAATGGCCTGCTACCATATCAGGATGAATATTGTCCTGAACCATTGCCAGAATTACCGAATGAAGGAAAATGGCTGGTTGAGTAACATTAGTTTGTTGTAAATCTTCGGCAGAGCCCTCAAACATTACTTTGGTAATATCAAAACCCAGAATTTCATTGGCTTTGTTAAAAAGTGCTTTGGCCTTTTCGGAAGATTCGTAAAGATCTTTACCCATTCCACTAAACTGTGCTCCCTGTCCGGGAAAAACATATGCTTTCATCGTTTTTCTTTATGATTCAGGCCGCAAGTTAGCGAGGCTAATTAATCTTTCACAGTTCCTGAAAGCAAAACATCTCAGCTGATGGGCTGAGATGTTTAGAACCGAATACGATTTGTAAATATTATTTCTGAAGTTCTTCGATTTGTTTTTCAAGGTTTTCAATTCGCTTGTTTGCCTCAATAAGGTAAAGCGTAAGCTCTTCAATTTTTTCCATGTGTTTTGCTGACATTTCTGCAAGATCAATTCCTCCTTCGGCAACCTCGGCAGCAGATGGAACATTCGGTAGGTGATCATTGGCATCTATAAACTCTTCAACCTTATCGAGAGGCATCAGGTCATAATTATCTTCAAAAACATAATCAGCCCATTTAGAAGAGTTTGCTACTGCTACTCTTACCCTTTCGGCCAGAATACCTTTTCTAACAAATAAAGAGAAACCGTCGGGAAGGGTATCCATTCCGGTACCAATCACCACTTTCTGGTCTCCAGGCGTTCTGATAATATTACCTGCATAATTCCAGACTGAGGAACCGCTTCCGGAACCTCCATCTGAGTTTGAAGTCAGAATTACATGACCAAACTCATCCAATGAAAGAGCAAGACCGTTTGAAGGGAATGGGTTTGGATAAGTACTGTTCAATTCTTTGAACTTAATACCTCCCCATCCGAGATCTAAGCCGTGGGCATCAATTCTTTTGTGAATCATAACGTCGGCGTCCACAGTGGGTTTAATTTTTCCATCGTTTCCATCCTGATACCAAAGTCCGCTGCCACCACTGGTAACTACGGAGGTAGGTGCGTCCAGTGCTACAACATTCCCGCTGTTGTCAAGCCCAAGAAACTTACCCGACATGTTTTGAAATGCACCGAGTTGAAGGCCGTTGGCAATTTTTGTTGTTCCTGAGTTACTGTTGACAATATCACTGCCCGAGGCATTCCAATATGTAGTAGCCGTTACAGAACTACCTTCACGATCATTTACCAAGACTACATCACCTGATTGATTGACAGAAAGAACTTTACCGTTAGAATTTCCGGCAGGTGACTGGTTTGTCAGATTTGTGAAGCGTAAGCCACTTGAATTAGCTGTAGAGCTTTTTATTGTAAGTGTATTTTGAAGGTCAGAGGTATTTATCCCGAGTTTGCCGGTTTCGAAATCACCATAAATTAGAGGTGTTCTGTTGGCATCGTTATTCAAAATGAATTTATTATTACCCTGTTCAGCGTAGCCAGCCTGGAAACCAATGAAGACGTTACCGCTACCTGTTGATTTATATCCAGATAAAGAACCAAGAGAGACGTTACTACCCCCATGAATGTTCGCGGCAAGAGCCCCGGTACCTATGGAAACATTATGTCCACCCGTTTCATTACTAAACATTGATTGAAAACCGATTGAAATGTTATTTCCACTACTACTTGCTTTCTGCATAGCCAAAGCACCTAAAACTACAGAGTTATAGCTGTCTGATATTGCTCCTGTTTTAAAACCAAAGTACAGGTTACCTCTTTTAGGATCAATTTTTCCGGAGAACTGATTGTTGACTTTGAAAACCAATGGAGTTTCGTCGGTTGTACCCAGAAAGTTTGTCGAACCATCCAGACCTGTGTTGCCTGTAGTGCCCCAAACAGAATTGTCAGCTGTAGTTAGTTTTGCTTCCGTATTGCCCAGTGCCGTCCAGTCAGTACCGTTATAGACATAAATGCCAGACAGGTAATCTGTCTGGTAAACCATTAGACCTTTGGCAGGATTATCAATACCACTTCTGTTCTTTAGGCTCATTCTGGGTAAAAGGAGACCTTTATCAGATGAACTTAAGTCTAAAATGGCTGATTTATCCGGATCAACGGTTCCTATCCCAACTCCCTGGGCCTGTACCGTTTTTTCTGTTATCAGGCTTATCACGACTACTATTAGGAAAGTCGGAAAGGCTTTTTGTAATCTTCTCAACATTTTGTTCTTTTTAATTCCTGGACAAGTAAACTTAACATGGGATTCAGTGTGTGACAGGTAAACCCCAAATAATGTGCCAGAAATAGTATACGTCAATGGTGATGGATGAAACGGAGGTTTGGAGGTATGAAGAGCCTGAATAGTGATGTTTATAATTGTTTAAATCCTGTTCTCAATGATGCTTTAAGTTTAATTGCTGCAAGGCAGGAAAATCAATTGGTGTAAATCCTGAAAACTCTTTACTTTTGCGAGCGTCATAAAAAACAGGATTAAGGAAAATGAAGAAGGTTGCCGTTTTTACATCAGGAGGAGATGCCCCGGGAATGAACGCTTGTATCAGAGCAGTTGTCAGAGGAGGTATCTACCATGGACTTGAGATGTATGGCATCAGGAGAGGATATAATGGAATGATATCCAATGATATCTTCCCTTTAGATTCCAGATCTGTAAGTAATATTGTTCAGCGAGGAGGTACTATTCTAAAGTCGGCCCGCAGTAAGGAGTTTATGACACCTGAGGGTAGAAAGAAAGCTTACGAGAATTTAATGTCTCGAGGTATTGAAGGTTTGATTGCCATTGGAGGTAACGGTACTTTCACCGGAGCTGAAGTTTTTTATAATGAATATGAGCTTCCAACAGTAGGCTGCCCGGGTACAATTGATAATGATCTTTATGGTACTGATTATACCATTGGTTTTGATACTGCTGTAAATACATCACTCGAGGCTATTGATAAAATCAGAGATACTGCTGATTCTCATGACCGTGTGTTCTTTATTGAGGTAATGGGTCGTGATTCAGGTTATATTGCTATCCAGTCTGGTATTGGTGGTGGTGCCGAGATCGTGATGGTTCCTGAGACGCATACACCATTGAAAAAAGTAGTTTCTGCCCTTAAAGATGGCTGGAGCAGGTCAAAATCCTCTTCCATTGTGGTTGTAGCTGAAGGCGATGAAGAGGGTAAGGCTCCTGAGATTGCTGAAAAAATCAAAAGTAAGGTTGGCGACAAGCTTGACATCCGAGTGACTACCTTAGGTCACATTCAAAGAGGTGGTATACCGACAGCTTATGACCGTATTCTGGCAAGCCGCCTTGGTCTTGGTGCTATTGAGGGTCTTATTGATGGTCAGAAAAATGTAATGGCGGGGATTGTAAATAACAATTTGGTGTTTACACCATTCATTGATACTATTAAGAAGCCAAAACCAATTCATGATGATCTTCTAAGAATGGTTCACATTCTTAGTATCTAAGCGTATCCGGCAATCTTATAGACGAGCAGACCTACAAACTCCTTGAAAAGAGTCTCTGAAAGACCAAATGACCCTGAACTGGGAAGTAAGTCTGGTAGGTCGAGACTTGTTTTCATACTCATGATATGGCTTGGGTAGGTTTGAAGTTTCACTCCTTCTTTTTTAAAGCAGGCCGCAGCCCGCTTCATATGAAATGCGGAGGTTATTAAAATGATTTCCTGGTCGGGGAATTTTTTATCTAGCAGCTGTTTTGCGGACATGGCATTTTCGTGGGTGTTTCTGGCTTTCTTCTCCAGAACAATATGCTCCGGAGGCACACCGTTTTGAATCAGAAAATCTTTCGCAAGATCAATTTCGGTTACCTTCTTCTTTGAGAAAATACTGATATCACCTCCGGTGATTATGATGTTTTGAATCTTCCCTTTTTGGTATAAATGTAATGTTTGCCACAGGCGATCACCGGCATAATTGAGATGCAGATTCTCGTTGAACGGGAGGTAGGCATTTATCAAGCCACCAGTGAGTAGTACTCCGGCGTTTGTAGCTTCTAAATCTTCAATGTTTTTCTGAGGCGACTCCCACAAAGTCAATGCCTTATTTACTACAGCCGGACAGCTGAAAAGGTATGTTAAGAAAATGGTAAAAAGACCTAACTTTTTGGCTTTGGTACGATTTTTACTTTTAATCATTAGGATGATAAGGATCAGGATGATCCCTAACGGCATCACAATAAACGTCAGCAGTTTAGAAAGTAGGTAAAACATAAAGAACTGTTAATAATCAAGCGTTATATCCGTTTATCTTTAAATTTGTATCCAGTTTTTAATAAATCCTAATATGAAACGATTTACACTAGGTGCTCTGCTAATTTTAATGACTGCGTTTTCTGCTTTTGCCCAGCAAGAGTATAGTATAAAGGTCAAACTGGATGGAGGACCGACAGACAGATACATTCATCTGGCCCACTTTATGGGTTATAATCAGTATATCAAAGTAGACTCGGCAAAACTTGAAAATGGCATCTATCATTTTGAGGGTGAAGAGCCTCTTGAAGGTGGTATTTACTTGATTGTGCATAGTTCGGCAAAATATTATGATTTTATAGTTAGTGGCGACGAGAAAGCCTTTGAAATAGAAGCTGACACGGTCAATTTTATTAAATCTGTAAAATTTACGGGCTCTAAAGAGAATGATATTCTTTTCGGCTATCGTAAATTCCTTGAGGGAATGAATGATAGAGCTGCTGAAATAAATGCTTCAATTAATCCGCAGGACCCGGACGCTAATAGCACACGAAGAGAAAAAATGATGACTCTTCAGGAGGAGTACAAGAATTACCTGGAGAAGACGATTGCTGAAAATGAGGGTACTTTTGCCGCGAAGGTGATAAAAGCGAATCAGGAAATAGAGATTCCGAAAGAGGTGCCATTAAACCCTGATGGCTCAAAAGACAGTACTTTTGCTTTCAGATATTATAAGGCTCATTTCTGGGATAATATGGACTTTAGTGACAGAAGAATGCTCTGGACTCCATTTCTGCAAACCAAGCTTGAGAAGTACTTCAAAGACCTTGTTTTCCAGGTTCAGGATAGTGTGATTGTTGACGCAGATAGAGTGGTAACACTTTCGAAACAAAATCCGGAGGTTTATCGCTACGTGCTTTGGTGGGTTACCAATAAGTACGAAAACTCAGAAATAGTTGGCCTTGATGGTGTTTTTGTGCATCTCGCTGAAGAATATTATCTAAAAGATGCCGACTGGCTTTCAGAAGAACAACGCAAGAAATTTGAGGACAGAGTAAAAATTCTGAAGCCGTTGAGAACCGGTGAAGTCTTCCCGAGACTTTATGTTTATGATACGCTTGGGCAGGCACATACTGTGCAGCAAAGCCCGGGTAAATACACCATTGTTTATTTCTACAGCCCTGACTGCGGCCATTGTAAAGATGCTGCTCCGGAGCTTGTGGAATATGCCAAAGCTGCCAAAGGAAAAGGTATTGTCATTTATAATGTTTCAGTGGACTATGAGCTTGATAAAATGAAGAAGTTCATTGATAAATACGGAACTGGTGAGGACATGCTGAACCTTTGGGATCAGGGACATCACTATTATTTCCGCGAGAACTATGATGTTTATGCTACGCCAACCTCATATATTTTGGACTCTCAAAAGCGTATAATTGGCAAACGTATTCCTATTGAAGAGTTTGATAGGTTCATAGAGTTTTATGAACGTCGCAACGGTTCTAAAAGTCAGAGTAAATAATTAACAGCCACCTTCGGGTGGCTTTTTTATTGAGAATTATTCGCTTTGTATATTTGCCAATTATCGTAAGAGGGGAAGCAATACATGCAGCTAAAAAGAATCTTTGTCATCATTCTGGTTATCACTAATTTTTCTTGTCAATCACAGTCAAAGAAGAATTCAGAAAAAGAAAAGCCGTTGGACTTTAAAGGCTTACTTGTGGCTATTCGCGAGCAAAAGATTGAACCAGTAAAGGCGGAAAAAGAGTTTTCACGAATCATGAAAGAACTTCATGAACAGTACAAGCCTGCATCCTACGATTCACTTTCCATGGATTTGGTATTCCCGTTGAGAACAAAAAATTACAAAGATGTAGGGGGCAGAGGCAGAGGTTTTTATGCTCGTCATTTTGACTTGTTTGATCATTCGGTGGCTAAAAGTCATCCGGCCCATGATATATTCATTTATGATCTTGACCATGATTGTAAAGATGATAACACAGGTGAATATGTGGATATTTTAGCCGTAAACAGAGGTGTTGTGATTGCTACTGAAACTGAGTGGACCGAAGAGAACGGATACAAGGGAGGCAACTACGTTTGGCTCTATGATTTTGAATCTGGTGGACTTTGGTATTACGCTCATCAGCGAAAAGTTTATGCTCTTGAAGGGCAAATAGTGGAGCAGGGTGATAAAATAGGTGAAGTGGGCCGTAGTGGTTTTAATGCCGAAAGAAACCGCTCAGATACTCACCTCCATTTAATGTTTCTCAAAATGGATGAAGATTTTAAGCCTACTGCTGTAAACCATTACCCATGGCTAAAAAAGGCCAGAACAATTTATACCACTCAACTACCGAAGCACAGACCAAGAAAAACGATTGAAGCAACCGCTTTAAAAACCAGGCAGCCTTTTTTGCTGGGAAACTCTTTTCCGCTGAAATCAGGACTTTGAAAAAAGAGAAAATCCTACATAAAGGATTAAAATAAGCGGAATAGCCACTAGTTTAGTAAGGAGCAATAAGCCTAAGGAGAGAATCAAAAAAAGGAATTTTGGCTTATTGTTTGTCCAGCTAAATTCCTTGAACTTCAAGGCCATCATGGGAATATCCGCAATCATCAGAATACTTATAACTACCGCGTAAACGCCTAGGGCGATTTCTATTGTATGTGGCGAAAGAAGCCCCTCGTTGTCTTTTAAAATAAATGGAAAAGCGGCTACCGTCATGGCATTTGCCGGTGTTGGTATGCCATAGAAGGTATCTCCCTGTCGCTCGTCAATATTGAATTTGGCGAGTCGTAATGCTGAAAACAAAGCCGGTAGAAAGGAGATATAAACAAACCATTCAGAACTATCCCACAAATTGTACAACATTAAAGACGGCAGTACCCCAAAACTGACCATGTCTGCCAGAGAGTCGAGCTGTTTACCAATATCTGAATAGGATTTGGTTAGTCGGGCAATAAATCCATCCAGAAAATCAAGAACCAGAGCCATTAAAATGAGGTATCCGGCATTTTCATGCCGACCTTCCATTGTTTCAATGATGCCCACAATTCCACAAACAAGATTGAGAAGAGTAATGAAATTAGGGATGGTAAATACCTTCATTAATTAAAAAACGGATTAAATTTTTTCTCAAAACCGATCGTTGTATCGGCCATATGGCCTGCATAAACCGTGTATTCGTCAGGCAAAGTAAAGAACTTCTCCCGAATACTTTTCATCAGATCTTCATGGCTACAAAGTGGAAAGTCTGTTCTCCCTATGCTTCCATTAAATAAGCAATCTCCACCCACAATATATTTGTCTTCTGTATTGATAAACGCAATATGTCCGGGGGCATGACCCGGCACCCAAATTACCTTGAGTTCGGTATTTCCAAAAGAGAAGATATCTCCATCTTGAAGAAAAGCGTCAGCCTCTACGGGCTCATAACCAGGTATTCCCCATGTTTTGCAACGATTTTCGACATCGGCCAAAACAGGCAAATCTGCCTGATGGATATACATTTTGATACCAAAATTTCTTTTTACAAAAGCACTACCAAATACATGGTCAAGGTGAGTATGGGTTTGAAGTAGGGCTTTGGGTTGTAAGTTTTCCTTTTTAATGAAGGAAGCAAGCTTCTCTTTTTCCTCCTGAGCGAGGCAGCCCGGATCAATAATGACAGCTTCCTTTGTTTCATCATAGATGATATAGGTGTTTTCCTCAAAAGGCGAAAAAGTAAATTTCTTTATGGTGCTCATGTTACTTTTTAAAAATTGCTACGTCATAACGATGTAAAAGATGCTAAAAAAGGCGTATTTGTTATGAATAAAGTCCTATTTAGTCTCATTTATTAAATAGTTTTTAAGTTGTTCTTTCAAAATGACGTAAAAATTATAAATAGTATTTGAATTCTTTAAAATAGTAACCTAACTCTATAAACCCCTTTTATGATCAATCCAAACTCCACCTCTGAAAAGTGGCGTAGAATCACTATAGATGGATTAGAGACGCCTCCTCACTATGAAGTATCAAGTTTTGGCCGTTTAAAAAGCTTTCAGAATAATCCCGACGGAAAATTTCTGAAAGGTTCAGTCATTCAGGGTTATAAATCCTTAAACCTACGTCTGCCGAAAGGTAAATCATTTAATCGTTACATACATAAGATGGTTGCGGAGTATTTTGTAGAGAAAGAATCGGAAGATCATATGTATGTGATTCATAAGGATTTTGATAAGCACAATAATATCTGTTCTAATCTTGCCTGGGTTACAAAAGAAGAGATGATTGAGCATAACAAACAAAATCCTAATGTTATCAATCGAAAAAGGCCGGTAAAATCGAAAAACTATAAGCTCAATGAGTCAAAAGTAAAGATGATAAAGAAGCTTTTGAAATCAGACAGTACCCGTTTAAAGATGATTGCCCGTCAGTTTGGAATAACTCACACACAGTTGAACCGCATTCGCTCGGGCGAAAACTGGGGTCATGTAACTGTAGATGACGAATAGATTTTATGCTTTTCTGACCAGCGGAAGATCTACATAAAAGGTAGTTCCTTTATTCTCGTCAGTCTCAAACCAAATATTGCCACCACTATGTTCTACACCACGTTTGGCCATGGCAAGCCCCAGGCCTGAACCGCCTATTTTGGTGCTGAAGTTTGGCATAAAGACTTTTTTACGGTTTTCTTCAGGTATACCGCTGCCGTTATCTTTGACCTCAATAATAGCGAATTTGTCTTTGTGATGTCCGTAAACCTTGACTTCAATTTGAGGCTTTCGGTCTTCAGGAACTGACTGGATACCATTGATGATAAGGTTAGTCACCACGCGGTTTATTAATTGGTGATCACTTCGAACCATGAGCCCCTGGTCTTTTATGTCGATATTTATGTCGAGACCATTGTCTTGAGCGTAAAGGTAAGCTGTACGCTGAACCACGGTGCCCAGTTCAAACACTTCAGAGCGAGGAACAGGCATTTTGGCAAATTCTGAAAATGAGTTCGCAATTTCCGAGATGTTGTCTATTTGCTCAGTGAGAGAGTTTAAAGAACGTTCTATTCTACCACGTGTGGTATCTTCCAGCGTGGGTAATGTACGCTGTAGCTGTTGAATAGAAAGTTTCATCGGTGTTAGCGGATTTTTTATTTCATGGGCTACCTGCCTTGCCATTTCACGCCATGCTGTTTGTTTTTCACTTTGAGAAAGGGCATCCTTACTTTCTTCAAGCTTTTTAAGCATTTGGTTGTAAGAGCCGGTTAAAACACCAATTTCATCGTCAGCTTCCCAATGGATAGGTTCATTAACCTCGTTTAAACTAATTCGTTTTATTTTCTGAGCCACCATTTTTAATGGATTAGTCAATTGTCCCGAAGCATAATAAGACAATACCAACAGAGCTAAAAACAGGGCTATACAAATACTTAAAATCGTGGTAAATACCTCTTTTAGCTGGCTTTCCAGAGCTGTTGAAGAGTTGAAAAAGGGTACTCCTATGATACCTAACCGCTCATTCTGGCTATCTTTTATGGTCATATAGGCCGCCCGGTATTCAAGATCTCCGAGTTTTTCTGACAGCAGAATTTCGTTCTCATTTTCTTCTACAATGGCCCGATAAGCTCCCGGATTAATACACTTTGAAAGCAGATTATATTCATAAATAAGGGGTCTGGAGCTGTAGACCAGCTTGCCCTCCTCATTAAAATAATTGATATCAGATCGGGTATCCTGAGCTAGTTTATTGATTTCTTGTTCAAAGAATGCCTCACTATACCGGCCTTCTTTGAGGTTTTGAAGGTGAATTCTGAAGGTCGAACTTATGTTTTGAGTATTCTCAAAATAAAAGCCCTCCTGAATGTTTAGTAAAGTACTTCTAATGATACCAATGGTTACAAAAAGAAGTAACATAAAAGGTAATAAGAAAGCGGCATTAAGATAAACCTGAATTTTGGTAGAGAAATTCATTTTGAGTTTTCTCAACCCAAAACTGAAGGCATAAAACAGAATGACAACGAAAATTACACTTACCAGTACGAGATAGAGAAAGGAGAAGTCAGACAAGAGTGATTTCCACAGATGATCGTTCGTAGATACAATGATTTTTCTTCCGGTATCATTAGTTACACCGAGGTGATTAAAACCATTAAACTGAATTCCGTCAGAGAAAAGCTGATCGTTTTTGAGATAATCCGTTAGCCCGTATTTGTGGTAATTATATTTACCTCCAGAATAAATAAGCTCATTTTTATCATCATAAATGGCGTAACTGAAGGGCTTGATTTCAGGACTTTGGCTCAGTTTTTTCTCCATGAGTAGCTCCGGGTAAACGCTCTTTTTGTTGGCGTTTCGCTGTTTCATGTCGAGTACCACAGTTCCGCCTCTTTCAAGAGGGATAAAAACGACGTACTGTTTTATAAACTTTTCTCCGGTTTCGTCAATGAAGAAGATGTTAGCATTGGTGGTTTGGTAGTTTGGCTTTTTGTATTGATTTTCCAGCTCTTGCAGTGATGGTAAGTTTTCCTCAAAGCCCAATTGCTCTCCGAGTGGTTTAAAAGAGTAAACTTCGGTATCATATTTATCAAAATAGAGCTCCAAATGATTTTCTTTTACCAAGGAGCTCACTGCCTCGCGGGCAAGTGTCGGTCTCTGAATAGCATTTTGAATTGCGGAGTCACTTTTAATGGAGAGTATGACTTTGCCTAATAAACCTTCTCCCAGAGCGTCATTTTCGGCCAGAAATTGTTTCCCAAAGTTTAGTTTATCAAATGCTGCCTTTCTTCTGTTTTCATGATGTAGCACCTGCATCGAAATCAAGGTGAAAACGAAGGCTCCTAAAAAGAAAAAGATCGAAGTTCTATACTTTAGAGTATAGAGATACAACGGGAATTTGAACCAGTACGAGATAAGAAAATAGAAAGCTCCGATCAATAAAACCCACGACGTTTCACCGACAAAAAGTAAAATGATAGCGGACAAGATTGCACCGTAAACCCAATGAGCTAATCCAGATTTATGACGATTGTTTAATCTCAAAAATATGCCGATCAAAAGATGTTGGCTCAGAAAAAATAGAATGGCCAGGAAAACATAGAAGGCCAATACGCCCAATTTGATATTGTCAAACGAGGTGCTGACGGAGAAATCAAGCATATAATTCGATTTCTCATAGAGATAAATGAGGGCTTTATGGCAGCAATAGGTGACCGCCGTGCTCAGTAAAATTGTAATTACTGAAATAACACTTCTGCCATGAATTCCAGATTTTATGATGTTTCTGTAAAGTGCAGACTTGTGAAACCTGTAAGCGATAAACAGAGCAATCAGAGTAAAGCATAGCGTATTTACAATGAGATCCCCGAGCGATGGGGTAAATGCGTTTACCGCGAAATACTTGGGGTTAAAAAGGTCAATTTCATAAAGAGAGTAAGGAATACTATTCGCCAGCATAAACCACCGGACCACCACCACATAAATGATGATTAGAGCCAGAGAGTATTCAAAACCATGTTTGTGAAAAACAGAACGTATCCTTGTCAATAAGCAAAGGCCCAGAAGAAGAAATCCGAGAACCAGAAAGCCAAGAGCCTTGTCTGATAGGTTTGACGAATACAGTCGCTCGTACCGTGGAGGTTCTACTGAAAACAGAAACCGGTCCTTCTGATCGTGAATGTTTAAATGGGCTTTGGAGCTCGCGGTGTTCTTTATGCTTAAAGGGCTGGCCTTAAATAGCTTATTATTGAAGTGAGACTTCAGGTAGTCATTCTCATGCTCATATTCTATAAAAACAGGAATAAGCGAAACAAGCTCAATTTTATCCTGATTATGGAAGAAATCCTGCTTTCTCACCAGGTGAATATGGTTTTTCTGAGCGAGCAGACCATCATCATAAAAGCCTTGGATAGACTGATGATCAGGAGTATACCTGTGGTCTGACCAGTAGATAAGCTCTCTATTTTTGAAAACATAGAATGGGAACTCTGTTTCAATATTCAAATTGGTAAAGCTGAGCTCATTACCATCCTGATATATTTTGGTGACTTCAGCCAGCTCTCTGCCCGCGGTTTGCAGACTTTCGGTTACACTTTCCTGAACAGCCTCGCTATAGTTTAATTCCGCTGTTTCCTGCTCCGGGGGGGCAGAGAAATACTGTATGCCTGCCAAAGTAAAGGAGGCCACCGCCAGTATCAGGAGCAAATATTTTTTGACGAATTTCCAGATCATTGAAAAGCTTTAAACGCAAGTCACTATGGCTTGAAAAGAAAAAACCGTGCCAAGGGCCGCTATTCTATCCCGAAGAAAGACTCGTTATTCTCGGTTTTATAATCCACCTTTTTGCCCATCAGATACATCAGGTGTTTTTTAGCAATGATGACCGGGATACCATCGATGAAATACTTATCGTCATCAGCGGCTTTTTGATCGAAACCAATAATGTATTTACCTGCACAGGCACCTCCGGAAAGACCGAGCCTGAGAGCATAACTTTCTGAAATACCAGGCTGGCTCAGGGCTTCCAGAATCTTCTTTTTAGCTGTTTCGGTAAAGCTGACCATTGAGTAGGTTCAGAAAAAAAGGTTGATTGTTTTGACCTCAGAAATTAAAACGCAAATTTGCCTCAATTATGGAAATATTGGCGGATTTATTCAAAATTCTGATTCCCTCCGGCTTTTTGCTTCTGGGGATGTTTCTTTTGGTCAGGTCATTTCTGAACAAACAATATGAGCAAAAGCAACTTGAGGTGAAAGCTCAGGTCAATGAAGGCACTCTCAGCCTTCGTCTTCAAGCTTATGAACGAATGACGCTTTTTCTGGAGCGTATTACGCCTAATTATTTGCTGCTGAGATTGTATGAAAAAGCCAATCAGGTTGGTGATTTTCAGGCTATTTTGTTGAAAGAAGTTCGTGAAGAATATTACCATAATCTTGCACAGCAAATTTATATCGGCCCTGATACCTGGGAGGAAATTAAGAACTCAATGAATTCGGTGTTGACTTTGATTAATCAGTCCGCATCTGAATTATCCGCTGATCAGCCGGCGATAAAACTTTCGAAGAAAATCTTTGACAAAGTGGTCAATGAAGAAATTGACCCGACTTCAAAAGCCTTGTTGATGTTGAAGAAAGAAGTACAGGTTTTGTTCGCCTGATATCATTGTTTTCACTGGTCAAAATCTATAAATCGGGATAAATAAATTCTCAATTATGGCAGTGACATCAAAACACTTAGCAACATTTATTCTGGGTGCGGCTGCAGGAGTGGCCATGCACAAATAGCTTCAAACAGAGGAGGGCGAAAAGCTCATGGAAGATCTCAAAACCAGAGGGCAGGAGCTGAAAACCGAAGCCGAAGGGGCTATCGAAAAGGCTCCGGAGTATTTTGAAGAGCTGAAAGGGCAGGCCTCGGATAAGTTGGCGGATACTTTGGCAATGTTAAAGGAGAGGTTTCCGGAGGCAGAACAAATGATACAGGAATTGTTAGGTGATAAGAAACCTACATCTCAGGCATAAAAAAAGGTGGGTAAAACCCACCTTTTTATATCGCTTACAAGTACTTATTCACCTCTAGGTCTTGCAACTTTCACTACGATGGTACGACCATCAAGCTCAGTTTCATTAAGGGCGTCAATAGCGGCTTGCCCTTCAGAATCATCAGGCATTTCTACAAATCCAAAGCCTTTAGAACGGCCAGTGAATTTGTCCATGATGATTTTTGCAGAATCAACAGTACCGAACTCTTCAAAAGAGCTTCTTAGTACATCTTCTTCTGTGTTGTAGTTCAATTTTGCTACGAAAATGTTCATTTGAAAAAAAATTAAATAAAAAAAAGAGAGGATAATGTGCGTAGCAGTCTAATTCAGAAAAGAAATAAGAAATGCATAAACAAAATTATGCTCATTGTCGGCAACAAAGGTATACATATTTTTTACAATACTTTCATGCCTCATCTTTATTCTTTTTTGACACGTCTTCAAAAAAGTCGTTTAAAATGAGAGGTTTATGTGGAAGTTGTTAAGGTTTCTCCCACCAAAACTGTCCTTCTATTTCGGGCTTTACAGCATTGAAAGTTTCGCCTATTTTTGGGACGATAATCTCAAGTTCTGTTTGCTTACTCGCCTTCAAAGCCCGCTCTACCGGGTCTGTCCATGAGTGCATAGCAAGAGTAAAAGCTCCCCAGTGAATAGGCATGAGTCTGCCGGTATTGATATCCAGACCGGCCTGAATAGTTTCCTCTGGCATCATATGAATATTATCCCACTTCTCATTGTACTGACCGCATTCCATCATCGCAAAGTCAAAGGGACCATACTTTTTCCCAATTTCCTTAAAGTGCGGCCCGTAACCACTGTCTCCACTGAAGAAGATACGGCTGGAGTCGCTCTGAATTACCCATGATGCCCAAAGGGTGGAGAAACGGTCTCCCAGCCCACGACCAGAGAAATGCCTGGCAGGTGTACAGGCTAATTTTAAACCCATATACTCGGTTTCATCCCACCAATCAAAGGTTTTGATCTTTGAAGCCTCCACTCCCCATTTTGTCAAATGATTTTCAAGGCCTAAGGGCACGAACCATTGCTTTACTTTACTTTTCAGTTTTGTTACTGAAGGATAATCCAGGTGGTCATAATGATCATGAGAGAATAGAACAAGGTCAATCTCAGGTAATTGCTCTATTTCTATAGGTAGCTCCTTTGAATAGCGTTTTGAACCCATAAAAGAAATAGGGGAAGGGCTTTCACCAAACATTGGATCAATCAAAACTTTTTTACCTTCAATTGTCATTAGAAAGGCTGAATGGCCAAACCAGGTCAACTGAGTGGTGCCATCGGGGGCGGTGGTAATGGAGATGCTGTCAATTTTCTCAACGGGCAACTCAAAATCAGGCTCCCGCTCAGGTGGTCTGCTAAGAAATTCGGGCATCATCTTAAGCATCTCCATGAAATCCATGGACATATCAGTTTCTATCTGATTCTCAAAAATTCCATTTTGGTATTGATTCGATTTTTGATACTCAGCTTTTTGAGTCTCGTCAGCTTTGCCACCAAATACAGGGTGGAAGGTGACAAAAACATAGCTTCCAATTCCCGTGACGATCAAGAGGGCAGTAACTGTTATAAGAATCATTTTTATAATTTTTATCATTTTGAGTAAGTAATCACTTATAATTTATTTAAATTTTTTAGACGTTGTATTTGTCAAGAAGAAAGTCCTTCATTTTCTCTTTGTCAACATTTCTCCCCATGAGTATAGCTGTTGCCAGCCCGTCATGAATATGAAGAAGAAGCTTTGCTTCCATTTCAGGATTGCTGTAGCCTAATTTTTTGAATGCATTTGACAAGGAAAGCAGGAGCGGGGCCATTTTTTCGTGATCTACTAATTCGAGCTCCCATTTTAGTTTGAATTGCAATTTCCAGAAGGCATATTCTTCCTCAGGTACCTCAAAAAGCATTAAAATAGCCTTTTTGATAACTTCTTTTGGGTCTGATTGCAAGACAATGTTGGCGTAAACTTTCTGCAAACGCTCTTTTCCTAAGTTTAGAATAGCTTGCAGTAGGCCTTCCTTATTTCCGAAATGACGAAAAATCAAACCTTCGGAAACACCGGCTTCTATGGCTACCTTTTTTGTAGAGGTGGCGTTATACCCCTCTGAGGCAAAAAGGCGTAACGCAGCTTCCAGAATATTTTCTTGTTTTTCGGTCATTAAAGTAAGTAATCACTTACAAAAGTAAAGCACGATGATTTTAGTTCAAAGTTTTGACACTTTTTTCTTTCTTCAAAACCTGCTGAAGACTTCCGGCAATAAGAGAGGTGGTGTAAGCATCAGACTCCCAATGAAGGATATTCCGGAGAGCAGTACCTCCGGTAAAGTAAACGCCCCCTTTCCAATGAATTCCGTTTTCGTCTTGAATGGCTTTTGAGAGAAGAAAGTTGACTGTTTTGTCAATTTTACTTTGGTTAATCTCCAAACCGGCTTTTTGCAGATTGAGCATTGCCGAAAGGGCATATGTAGTTGTTTGAATGGTATCGTGGTAATTGACCCAAGGTTTGCTTAGAAATGACCCATCTTCCATTTGGCTAGCTAAAAGATATGCCTTGGTATCCGCTGCTGCTTCTTTGAGGTCATTTACACCAGAGGCATAGGCTTTGGCCACACTGTAGGATAAATGCTGAGCATTCGGATAATAAACTCCGGCCGTATTCCACATATTTTTTCTGGTCATACGGTGAATCATTTCAGCCGAATTTTTAACCGAAACCGCGTCTTCTAACTGATGACTCTTTGCCAGATAGGTCAGGATGTTGGCGTTCACAATGGGGCAAACATCGTTGGCTCCAAAGGGGACCCAGGGCTTGTATGCTCTGGGATAAGCCGAGCTGGAAGGTAGAAAAATACTGAGGACAGAGAGGTATCCGTAGGCCGGGTTCCAGAAACCGTAATCATGCTCATCGGCAAACCAGGTGAGGTAAGCTCCGGAGTTCTTGCGTGTATGAAAGAGGTAGTTATACCAATTCCTGTTTTGTCGTTTAAGGTCAATTCTGGATTCAAATTTTGCCGCTGAAACCAGATTCAATGTATCTTTAAAAACACGATTATGGTACCAAATAGCCAGATTTCCCTGATTAGTGTCGTCGGCATCATTGGCCACATTAGCCATTTTCTGCACCAGGCGGGGTTTGAAACTAAAGTTGGTTGGTCGTCTGACCAAAGGCAACTCCTCTGGCCTGCTTAAACGTAGGCGATGGTCTTTTAATGGAGTTAGAGCTTTCCAGAAGTTGAACTCCGGCCCTGTTTTGTAGCTTTGAATTTCCTCAAAAGCCTTTGACAGCATAGGTTTCAGCTCTGAAAGAGTGCTGTCGGCCAAATACAATTCAGCAAGCTGATTATGAATTGCTGAAACAGTAAAGCAGTTAGAATCACGTGCCCTTTGCCTTTTGCCGATAAAAAAATAAGGCTCTGTCAATTCCATGTAAACCGGCCATTCACCTTTATACTGTTTTCCCTCTATGGTGTTGTCAGTTTGTGTTTCGCTTAAATACTTTAAGGCCCCCTTGAAAGCTTCATCAGGTGTGAGCTGTGCCCGAAGCGAAAAAGAAAGAAGAAGCAGGAATAGAAGTTTTCTCACAGAGCTCAGATATGGAATTATCAAAAATCAGAAAACGAACCTGATAAACAAAAGAAGAGCGACGAAATGCCGCTCTTCTTTTATTAATGAGTTGATGTTTTTAACGGTATTGACATAAATAGGCTGTTTGTCCGCTGGTTTTTACGTCAAAAGATGAATTACCTTCCACATTAAAATGCTCACCGGCTTTATAGGTTTTCCATTCGGTTTCACCTTTTAAAAGAATGCTCATTTCACCTTCAATTACGTGCATGATTTCTGGTTTGCCTGTCCCGAACGTATATTCTCCGGCCTCCATTACGCCTACTGAGGAATCTCCCTCAGCGGTGGCAAAGCCTAATGATTTCACATTTCCTTCAAAATACTCGTTTGCTTTAATCATTTCCTGTTATTGTTATGAGGCGGCAAAGATAGGAAGGCTAGTTAGTCTTTCGAAATGGCGACAACTGCAATTTCAATTCGGGCGTTTTTGGGTAGTGCGTAGGCACCGACTGTAGTTCGGGCCGGAAAATTTTCAGTGAAATAAGTGCCATAAATGTCGTTGAAAATTGAAAACTTAGACAGATCAGTTAGATAGACCGTGGTATTAACGATGTCGCTCATACTTCCACCACCGGCTTCCAAAATAGCTTTGATATTTTCCAGAGCCTGCTTGACCTCTGTTTCAAAGGAATCAGCGGCCAATTCTCCTGTAGCCGGATGGATGCCTAATTGGCCAGCCAGATATGTAAAACCATTGGATTTGACCCCTTGACTATAAGGACCTAAGGCTTTCGGAGCTCGCTCCGTCCGAATGATTTCTTTGTTTTGGGCAAAAACATTAAAGGTTGAGAAGAAAAGGAAGAGGACGAGGGAAAAGACTTTCATGCCGAAATTGGTTTATTGACTTAAAATCAGCAGAATTTGATGGAAAATCAATAGCTGTTGCCTTATTGCCTGAATTTATCCCAAAAGCTCGTGGAATGGTTCAAAAAGAATTACTGGTCAAGAAGAATAAAAAACGAGCACCGCTTGGTTAACTGGATTTACGATGATCATATTCATTTTTTTCAGTGAAGGTTTCACTATTATTTGCTTCTCAACTTTCGGAAATTTCATAATTCATTTTGTTGATAAAACCTAAAATGGATTTTCTTTTTCCTTTGATATTGACAATAAACTCAACGTGGGCAGAAAAAGTACTTTCAGTTTTTCGGGTGATCATAATAGTGCCTCCTTTTAGAAAATCTGATTGTTGAAAAGGATAGCTTAGGAAGCTACAACCTCCTCTATCAAATTCTGTTACCAAGAATTTTTGAGGACGTTTACTCTCAAAAGAGAAATTTTCAATAACAATTTTAAGGTAACCTTGAACAATACCATCTTCCGTTTCTAGCCAATTGCCCTCATCTTCAAAGACAAGGCTAAGTTTAAAGACATTTTCTGCCTTCTTTTTTTTACAAGACTCAACAGGTTTTAAGGTCAGCTTAGGCTTAATTTCGGTGGAGGCACAGACGTTTTTACCTGCGTAGTTTAAAGTTAAAAGCCCTTGTCCACATGAATCAATTTTGTCAAATTCAAGTTTCTGACAACCACTTAATCCAATAAATATTAGTGAAATGCAAAGAGCTCTCATGCTGTTCTTATCTTCACCACCAAAACAAACTCATCCATCTCCAGCTCTGCCGCATCGCTCAAACTGTCAATCACTTCCAAAGAAAGAGCCTGTACTTCCTGGCAGATGTAATCTTTGTTAACTTCAATAGCTTTGGCCAGTTCTTCATTATTGTTTTGTAGCTGGATATTGATCTTGTCTGTGACTTCAAAGCCACTGTCTTTCCGGTAATTCTGAATCTTGTTGACAAAATCGCGGGCGATTCCTTCATTCTTCAGTTCCTCGGTGATCGTGATGTCAAGGGCTACAGTGAGGTTACCATCCTGAGCGGTCAGATAGCCTGGAAGATCCTCCGTTTGAATTTCCACATCACCCAATTCGATTTCACCGACAGCAAGTTGAATTTTGCCACTCGTTTCCAGCGATTTTAGATCTTCTTTTGACATGCCATTGATGGCAGCAGCAACATCTTTCATGTTTTTGCCATACTTCGGCCCGAGCGTCTTAAAGTTCGGTTTCACTTTTTTGCTCAATACGCCGGAGTCGTCATCCAGATATTCCACAGATTTGATATTGACCTCGGTTTTGATGAGTTCATCCACCGAAGAAATCAACTGACGGGTTTCTTTTGATAAGACAGGCACTAACACCTTTGAGAGTGGTTGTCTTACCTTCAGTTTATTGGCTTTCCGCAAGGCATGAATCATGGAGCTGATTCTTTGAGCGTAATCCATGCTGGTTTGAAGGTCGGCATTGATCCATTCTTCTTTGGCTACAGGCATATCTGAAAGGTGCACTGATACTTTCTCAGCGTCTCCAGTCAGGTTCTTGTACAGCCAGTCGGCATAGAAAGGAGCGATGGGCGACATCAGTTGCGAAACTGTTTTAAGACATAGCCCAAGGGTTTCATAGGCAGCTTTCTTATCATCTGAGATTTCGCCTTTCCAGAAACGGCGGCGGCCTAAACGCACATACCAGTTCGAAAGCTGATCGGTGACAAATTCCTGAATCGCTCGTCCGGCTTTGGTTGGCTCGTAATCTTCATAAGCGGCATCCACTTCTTTGATGAGTGTTTGCAATTTTGACAATACCCATTTGTCAAGCTCGGTGCACTTGCTTAAATCAGGGTTACCAGTGAAATTGTATCCATCCAGATTGGCGTACAACGCGAAGAAGTTATAGGTGTTGGTCAGAGTACCAAAGAACTTATTCCGTACTTCGGTTACACCGGCCAGGTCAAAGCGTAAGTTATCCCAGGGCTGTGCATTGGTGATCATGTACCAGCGGGTAGGGTCAGCTCCGTAATTTTTCAACGTCTCAAACGGGTCTACGGCATTGCCAAGACGTTTGGACATCTTGTTTCCGTTTTTATCGAGTACCAGACCAGTAGAAACCACGTTTTTGAAGGCTACGGAATCATACAACATTCCGGCAATGGCATGCAAGGTAAAGAACCAGCCACGCGTCTGATCCACACCCTCTGAAATGAAATCAGCAGGGTAGGCTTTGTCAAAAATCTCTTTATTCTCAAACGGCATATGCCACTGAGCATAAGGCATAGCACCGGAGTCAAACCAAACGTCGATCAGGTCTGGCTCACGGAAGAGTTTCTTGCCACTTTCAGAAACCAGAATAACATCGTCGACATAAGGGCGGTGGAGGTCAAATGACTCGTAATCACCTCCTTTGAGGTAATTTTCAGTCATAAAGCCAGCAGCGATTGATTTTTCAATTTCCTGACTCAACTCTTCTACCGAGCCAATACAAATTTCTTCGCCTTCGTCGTTTCGCCAAATGGGCAACGGAGTACCCCAATAACGGGAACGGGACAAGTTCCAGTCAACCAGATTCTCCAGCCAGTTGCCAAATCGACCGGTACCGGTCGATTCCGGTTTCCAGTTGATCGTTTTATTGAGTTCAGCCAGCCGGTCTTTTACGGCTGTGGTTTTGATGAACCAGCTATCTAGCGGGTAATACAGAACAGGTTTGTCCGTACGCCAGCAATGGGGATAATTGTGCTCGTATTTCTGCACATTGAAGGCTCTGTTCTCTTCCTTAAGTTTAATGGAGATTCGTTCATCGACAGATAAATATTTATCTCTTCCCTGCTTTTCTGTTTCAGCAGCAATCTCTTCATCCGTGTAGTATTCGGCTTTGACATACTCTAGTGCGAAATCTGCCACTTCTTTTACAAAACGACCTTTGCGATCAACCAAAGGCATGTCTTTTCCGTTTTCGTCTTTCACCAAAATAGCAGGAACACCGTTTTGCTGAGCCACTCTGAAGTCATCTGCACCAAAAGTAGGAGCAGTGTGTACCACACCAGTACCGTCTTCAGTGGTCACAAAATCACCTGAAATGACACGGAATGCATCACCTTCTTCAGGCTGAACGTATGGAAGCAGCTGGTCGTAATGGATACCGGTCAACTCTGAACCTTTGAAAGTTCCAAGGACAGTCCAAGGCAATATCTTTTTGTCGGAAGTCGGATAGGCCTCAAAATCACCATCCTTGCCTTTTTCGTTGAAATAAGCTCCGATTCTATCAGAAGCCAACACCACATTAACAGGCAAATGCGTGTATGGATTGAAGGTTTTGACTAAAGAATAATGAATGCCGGCTCCAACGGTCAAGGCCGCATTGGAAGGCAGCGTCCATGGCGTGGTCGTCCAGGCCAGAATATAGACCTCGTCATCTCCTGCCTGATCAAAAAGAAATTGACTTTTTTCGTCTTTCTGAACTTTAAACTGTGCGGTCATCGAGGTGTCTTTCACATCGCGGTAAGTGCCCGGTTGATTAAGCTCATGAGAAGAAAGGCCGGTTCCTGCAGCCGGAGAGTAGGGCTGAATGGTGTAGCCTTTGTAGAGCAAGCCTTTGTCGTAGAGCCTTTTAAGGAGATTCCAAAGGCTCTCAATATACTCGTTTTTATAGGTGATATAGGGGGCATCCATATCCACCCAATACCCCATTTTATCGGTCATATCCGACCACAGGCCAGTGAATCGCATCACCGCTTCACGGCATTTCTGGTTGTACTCGGCCACAGAAATTTTCTTTCCGATATCCTCTTTCGTAATGCCAAGTTCTTTCTCTACCTGAAGTTCAACAGGAAGACCATGCGTATCCCAGCCGCCTTTACGGTTCACCTGAAAACCTTTAAGCGTTTTGTAGCGACAAAAAATATCCTTGATAGTACGGGCCATCACGTGATGAATACCCGGGGTGCCGTTTGCGGAAGGAGGGCCTTCGTAAAAGGTAAACGTTGGACTGCCCTCACGCTCGTCAATTGACTTTCTGAAAATGTCTTCTTTCTCCCAGAATTCCAGAATTTCGTTCGCCACCTCGGCGTAATTGACCGCTTTGTACTCAGGATATTTCATAAATATTTTTGTGCTTGATCTATCAAAAAATGCCCCCGTGGAGGCCTTTAAAAATCAGGGGGCAAAGATAGGGATTTCGACTCAAATACGATGTCGGACATTATATAAGTGGATATATTTGCTCAAATTTCTTCTCATGAGATCACTCACAGAACTTCTTTATGCTTCTCTTCTCCGGTTTGTGAAGTTGGCCTTACGATTTGCTGGGGTTTTTCATTCTAAGACCAGGCTCAAAATGAAAGGTGATAAAAATTGGAAGAATACCGTTTTGAGAGACCAGAGTAAACCCCTCATATGGTTCCATTGTGCTTCTTTAGGTGAATTTGAGCAAGGCAGACCAGTGATGGAAAGGTTTGGAAAGCAGCATCCGGATTGGCAGATTCTCTTGACCTTCTTTTCTCCATCAGGCTTTGAAATCAGAAAGAATTATGAAGGGGCTGATATCATTTGTTATCTCCCTTTTGATTTGCCCGGGGAGGTCAATGCCTTTCTTGATCTTTATCAACCGCGGCTTGCGGTATTTGTGAAATATGAGTTCTGGAGAAGTTTTAGTTTTGAGCTAAAGAGAAGAGAAATTCCGTTGATTTCAATCTCAACCATCCTCAGAAAAGATCAGTATTTCTTTAAATGGTGGGGTGGTTTCGGTCGTAATACCTTGAAAAGGTTCGATCATTTTTTTGTGCAGAATAAGCAAACAAAGGAGTTGCTCAATTCTATTGATATTCCTCAAACCACTCTTGCCGGCGATACTCGCTTTGACCGTGTAGCGGATACTTTAAAATCGAGTCGGGAAGTTTCAGAGATTGAACGATTTAAAGGGGATTCAAAACTGATGGTTTGCGGCTCGGTTTGGGAAGAGGATATGGAGGTTTTGATGGGAGTGTTCTCGGCTACGCTCGAACTGACAGAAGCTGGAGATAGGAAGCAGGAAGCGGGAAATGGGGAGAAGGGAGAAGGGAGGACGGAGAATGGTGATAGTGCTGGTTCTCAACCTTTAACCTTTAACCTTCAACCTTCCAACTCCAAAAATCTCAAATTCGTCATCGTACCCCACGAAATAAATCAGAAGCAAATTGATGGCTGGATCGCTAAAATTGAAAAGCCATGTCTTAAATTTTCGGAAATCAACTCTGAAACAGATTGGGAGAGTTTTGAAGTTCTTTTCATTGATAGCATTGGTTTGCTTTCTTCAGTTTATCGCTACGGCGATTTTGCTTTTATCGGCGGTGCTTTTGGGAAGGGGCTACACAATATTCTGGAAGCTGCTACTTTTGGTATGCCTATTTTCTTTGGAGATAAATCCTTTGATAAATTCCAGGAGGCCAATGACTTAATTGAGCAAAAGGTAGCTTTTCCAATAGCTGATGGGGAGGGATTGAAAGATAAGCTTTCTTACTTTCTTCTAAACGAACAAGACCTTTCGAAAACGTCAAACCTGGCCTCGGAATATGTAAAAAACCACACCGGGGCTACCGATGTGGTTTTGAAATGGATCGAGCAGGAAATCTCTACCCGTTGAATTTTGACATCAGGTAACCCAAGGCCATGCCATAAGCGACTTTAGTATTTTCCGCATCGTAATTCGGGTTACTTGGGTTGGCAAAACCATGCACACCCGGGAAAATCTTATAGGTCAGTTTCTTATCAGCCTTTTTCATGTTTGAAGCAAACTCCTCTATTACTTCCTTACTAATCCATTGCTCCGTGGCAAAAAGACCAAGAACGTCAGAACTTAGGGTTTTCAATTGCTCCACATCCTGCACAGGCATTCCGTAATACATTACAGAGCCGACGTTTTGTTGTCCGCCAGCCAAGGCTGATTTAAGGGATAAACCACCACCAAAGCACCAACCTACACTGGCCACTTTGGCGTTATCTCCGGCAAATTCATAACCTCCGTTAATGATACTTTGTAATCTAGCCTGATCGGCACCCTGCATTAGCTTACCTGCTTCGGACGGGTCAGAAGCAACTTTTCCATCATACATGTCAAGAGCTAAAACATTGACATCTCCATGAAGGTCTTTATAAAATTTATCTGCCTCGGTGCGAATATGATCATTCAATCCCCACCACTCCTGATACACGAAAAGCCATTTATCTGAATCGGTTTTGGCTTTGATGAAATAACCGGAAGCCATTTTACCATCAGGAGTATCAAATTTAATTTCTTCTCCCGGCCCTTCATGAATGATCCTCAATGGACGCGGATGCATTTTGACGAATTCAGGGTCTGAAACGAAATCGGCCATTGAAGTTGGCAGGTCTCCGTGGCAAATAGTGATTTCTCTTTTAGTTTCCTTTGAACCCAGATAAAATGGGAAAAAGGCAAAAAACAGAATGACAGATTGTAAAGCAATTTTCATTGTTTGATAAGTTTTGGTTTTGTCTGATAACAGTTAGAGGCTTTCAAATGATTCCAAAACCTTAATGATCTTCTCTGATGTGTTTTTGAATGAGGTCTTCGCCCCAGTCGTTTGTTAAATCACTGACCACGGTGTGAACATGGTTGGCGTTATTTTGAGTACAGTCGTATTCCACCAATATTACCGGATGAGAAATTCGATAATAATGTCCGGCTCCCCACTCTTCAGCACCCATCCAGACAAAACGAAGGTGCTCGAAACCCACGTTCTCAACCTTTTGAAGTAGCTCCGTGGCAAACCCATACGGTGCCCTTCTGATATAATATCTGAGCATATTGGTGAAAGCCTCCTTCTGATCAGTGCTCATTCTTTCGTAAGATAATCCTTCAGATTGGTTAACCACAGCCACTTTATTATTAGAACTCACCATATCATAAGGGGCTTTTTTACTTGTCTTGGCTATGGCTTTTTGTTCTGATGTCAGGGAATGAAGAAGGTCAAAACCCATCTGAGTTTCTTTTTGTAATACTTCGGTTCCTTCAGGCAAAGGCATGTTTGCGGGTACTCTTGCCGGGTTTGTGCCAAAAAATAATGGGGTGGCAGAATAGATTTTACCTTTGGCAGAAGAATAATTCAAGGACAAATGATGTCCTTCTATCCGCCATCCCCAGGGTTTATCTGCAGAGGGTTCCCCGAATATGGAGAAGTAGTATTTTTCCGGGTCACGGTGGTCGCTACCAGCCGGCCTGTTTTCTAATACGTGAAGAACCCCTTCCAGTTGCATAATGGCCTTTGTTGTAGAAGCACCTCTTTCACTTAAAGAAGCCGAGAGGACATCCATGGCCTGTTTCTTTTGCTCAATTTAATTTGCGGTAGTCAAGGCCTTTTCTGGGTACGGGGGTATAAAACCAGTTGGTTCGTTCTTGACTTTCCAGCGGGAAAACGGCCTCTTTTTTTGTTCTGCCGACAAGGTTTCCAAGAATGAACTTGTGGCGTTCAATACTTCCTTGTTTGTATTTTTTTGGGCGGAACAGCCAAAACAAACGAGTGCCGCGAAGGCAAGGATCAGGCTTTTCATTTTCAGATTCAGGGTTGAATTGTCTTACAATCTACATATATTTAGGGTCAATTCATCAGGCAGTAGACCTGTGAAAGGCAGACCAAGACCAAATGAATATAAGTATCATAGGAACGGGCAATATCGCCTGGCATTTTATTCAGGTTTTTGAAGAAAATGATCTCAATGTGGCCGAGGTTTTTGCCCGGAAGAAGCGAAAAGCTGCTGATATGCAGGGTTATGCCTATGATGTTGCGGTGCAAACGAATCTTGATTTCAGCAATAGCACCTCAAAAGTTTTCTTTCTGGCCGTTTCTGATGATGCCATTGTCCAGGTAGCTTCTGAAATACGCCTTCCTAAAGAGGCCATTTTAGTGCATACCTCCGGTGCGAAAACTTTGGGTGAGCTGTCTGTTGCTTTGGAAAGAAACCCTGAGGTAAAAATGGGAGTTTTTTATCCTTTGATGACCTTCACGAGAGGTGTTCCGGTTGATTTCAGGAAAGTACCCATCTGTATTGAAGGGGAAGACGAATATACCTTGTCAATTTTGAGGGGAATTGCTCAAAAAATCTCCGGAAATGTGAGCGAAATCACCTCACATCAGCGTTTGGTTCTTCATGTTGCTGCGGTTTTTGGTTGTAACTTTGTCAATCACCTGTGGGCTTTGTCAAAAGAAATAGTTGAAGAAGAGGAGATTGATTTTGAAATTCTCAAACCCCTAATTTCTGAAACTTTTCAAAAAGCCATGAAGGCTGAACATCCGGCTCAGGTACAAACCGGGCCTGCTGTCAGAGATGATGAAAGTACCATTGAAAAGCACAAAAAGCTTGTAAAAGAAGACCCTGACTTATTAAAAGTATATAAAACCTTAACTCAAAGTATCCAGGATTGGCACCAATAAGAATTTCCCTTATTAGTTTGTTTTTTACTCTGATCTTGCTGGCTTGTGGTGGCAGTGAAGAAACCAAAAGCAGCACTGATATAAACTCGCCCAGAGCAGAACTACCCGTTACTATTCTTTATACAGGCACGGCTGAGCCTGAGGAAAAGGAAATGATTATCAACGACAAAGAAGCTCCTGAGGGCATGATCGCTATCAATGGTGGTAATGTCAGAATTGGCTCTGAAGAAGGTTTTGATCATGAAAGGCCCCTATTTTGGGCTCGTGTAAAACCTTATTTTCTGGATAAATCACCGGTTACGGTAGCTCAGTTTCGTGAGTTTGTAGAAGCTACAGGTTATAAAACTGAAGCCGAAGAATTTGGCAATGCCGGAGTTATTCATGAATCCACCGGTAAAAATTGGATCCTAAAAGATGGAGCCAACTGGCGGTACCCGATGGGTCCTGATTTTCCAGCTGCTAATGATGATCATCCGGTAACCCAGGTCTCTTGGCGTGATGCTATGGCTTATGCCCAATGGGCAGGTAAAAGACTGCCTCATGAAATAGAATGGGAGCATGCTGCCCGTAACGCGGAAAATTCCAGGTCTATTTATCCATGGGGAGATTCTTTAAGCACTTCATTAGGCTTTAAAGCCAATGTTTGGAATGGGATTTTTCCTGAGTTCAACAGAGTTGAAGATGGTTTTTCAGAGACTTCACCTGTGGGCCAATACGGCGAAACTCCAATAGGTTTAACAGATATGAGCGGTAATGTCTGGGAATGGTGCCTAAACTATAAATTTGATTACAGAGCCCTTATCATTGATGATTTTCCGGGAGGAATGGATCAGGAAAAAGCTCAACGAGGAGGTTCGTTTCTTTGTGAGCCTACCTGGTGTCATGGCTACAGGGTTTCAGGACGCTCTTCTTCCACACCTGAAACAAGCCTTTTTCATATCGGTTTTCGTTGTCTGAAAGAGATCGATTAATTGAATAAAAGTTTGGTATTTAGAAACAGGGATGTTTCTTTTGTTTTTAACTAATGAAATTGTCAGGAATAAAGATTGCATTGATCGCCCTTGTGGCCGGTACACTTCGTGTATCTGGTCAAGCCTCTTTTAGGGTAGAGATTATAATTCCTGAAGCAGCACAGATTCGTCTAAAGCCGGGTACGGCAAACACTACAAATTTTAATTTTGCTACCGAAAAGCAGCTTGAAAGTGGTCTTACAAATGGTAAGGCGGCAACACTGCAGGTAAGGTCAAACAAACTTTGGGTAGCTAGTGCACAGGCAGAAACTCCTTTCTTTACGAAAGTGGAAACAGGTGATTTATCTGACATGCCAAGTACCGTACTTTCACTCAGATCTGGTAAAGGTTTGGCACCCTACTTACCATTATCTATTGTAGGAGTACCCTTGAAATCTGGAGGGACCGGACTTTTTGGTGGCAAAAATGAATTCGATGTTGATTTTAAAGCTTCTCCGTCCTTTGACCAGCCAGCAGGTACCTATGCCATGAATGTGCTTTTCACTGTAAGCTCCCTTTAGAAACGAACGTAACAGGGCTTTTAATCCTACTTTACCACACAAGAATATTCAGCTAAAATAAAGGGTAAGCCCCTGATAGTCTTACGGTTAAATCTGGATCCATAATCTTCTCAAGCAAGTACGAATTCAGTTTTTACATATACGAAAATTTATTTTGTAAATACGAAATAAAATTTGGCATAGAATTTGGGTGATAATTGACAACGATTAGGGTTGAAAAATAGCCTACTCGATAAAGTTATTTGAAGAATTCAAATTCAATTTCAGAGGCTTGAATTAATAGTTAAAGTCCTCAGGAAAAGTGACTGATTATCCACGAAAGTGGAAATGAAGTTTGGTTCTCGAATAGCAAACAGATTTGTCAGAAAAAAACGTATTTAAATCTAAGGCTGCATGGTCCTTGGTCCGCCCTGATATCTGCTTTGTTGTTATTGGATACTACACTTCAGTTAAAGTCACCTCTGAATACTTCATTGATCTCGTACTAAAGTTCAATTATTAATAACAACGTACCTGCAGAGACGTGTTAATCTGCAAACACTATTTTAAACAAAAAGTAAAATGAAAAAATCTCTTTTAACCGTAGCTTTCGCCTTCTTTGGTTTTGCTGGATTTAGCCAAAATTTCAATGTGAGCGTGTCTATCCCTCCAGTTATGTCCTTTCAAACAACTCCAGGAGAAGATGTAACTGTATCTGCAACAGAAACAGACCTGGATGGAGGAACTCTTTCAGCCTCTGGTAGTCATTCATACAAAATTAAGACGAACCAGCTTTGGCAAATTACTGCTGCAGCAGATGGTGATATCACAAACGAATCGGATGGTGCTTTTTCAATCCCTGTAAGTAACCTAACAGTTGGCGGCCAAGCCATGAGCACTACTGGTGCTACTGTAGAAACTGGTGGAAGAGGGAAAGAAAAAACAGGAACTATTGCTTACAACTTAACTTATACGCCAGCAGATCTTTATGTATTGGAGCCGGGTACTTACTCTGCTACAATTACCTATACGCTTGAGGCCCAGCCTTAATTGGTACGGTGTTTGATTTGTAAAGGGCAGGAGGTTCAGACTTCCTGCCCTTTTCTATTTAACCCTGGAAGGGATTTACGTGCAAAGACTGATAAAAATATTTCTTCTTCTAAGTGCTCTGTCGTGGGTGTCACATGCCAACGGTCAGGACATGATGCTATCGGAGCAATCTGTATCAGTTCAGTTTCTTTCAGACTCTATGCATATCGCTCCGGGTAAATTTGGTTTCAATACCATCCGCATTTTCAATCACAGTTCAGAATCGAAAACATTCCGCGTCAAAATGTCTCTTCCGTCAGGCTGGAGCCTTTTGAGAGATTTACCGGCCTCTACAGAAGTTAGAGCGGGTGAAGAGAATATCCTTTCTTTTCGATTGAAACCGGGTGATCATTCCTTTGGAGGTAAACCCTACCCAGTCATCATTGACCTTGAAGACGCTCTGACCGGAGAGCAAATTCGCCGCTACATTCGTGTGGTTCTCAGTCAGATTAATAATTGGGATATTAAATTGCTGAATCCGGTCATCTATGTAGGTGATGATGAGGCTTTGCCAAATTTCAGCTTCTATCTCTATAATCATGGTAATCGGTATGAACTGTTTGAGGTGGATTTAACCTCGGAGTTTATGTTAACATTACCCTCAAAGGGTACTCAGATATTGCTGGGGCCTGCCACAGATACACTGATCACGGTGGGAGTCAGAAGTCGTCAACTAAATCAGTTGGAAGACAATATTGTGATCAATGTGGCAAGCAGAGGTACTTCAAAAACTCTTCAACAACGCATATTAATTTCTCCTTCTGAATTTAAGGCAAACCCATCGGACAAATACATTTTGCCTTTATCGTTAAGATGGCAGGCCAATGGGATGTCGAAATACAATTTTTCACAGATTCTTAACCTCTCCGGAGATGTGGAGTTTGAGAATGGTTCTTTCCTGGGGATTCGATCGCAGTCATTTATTTTTAATGACAAGTACGATGCAAGATTCAGCTACCACAGTCTGGCCTACCGAGGAAAGAAAGCGAGAGTTGAAGTAGGGTCTGTTCAGGACTTTTTTCAAAGTCAGATTTTTGGAATAGGAGGTAGAGTAGGTTACCATTTTGGATCTAAAGATTTTGAGGTCCTCGCATTACGGCCAACTTTTTATCAGGGGATTTCGCTCGGCTTCCGTCAGTCTTTTTCACTAAAGAATGCTATAACTAATGAAACCGAAGCCTACTATTCAGTAAATAAAGACAACGGAGTTACCTCAAGTTATGTTGAGAATAGCCTGAATTTGAGAAATAAAAAACTCAGACTAAGAATTGGAGGTGGCCTGAGTAATGAAAAGGCAGAAAAAATTGGAATCTCTGAAAATGGTTATTCCCTGAATTGTGCTTTGGCCAGTGTTCAAAAATGGTTTTCGGTTCAGTCAAATGTCAGGATCACCAGCTCCTGGTTTCCGGGAACGGCCAGAGGTCTGAACTTCCAAAATCATCAGGCCCTTCTTCATTTGGGGCCTTTGAGGCTAGGTGGTTTTGCCAACACCAATACCCGAACTCCGTCACTCTACAAAAATGATTTTACCGAATATGTGGAGCAGACTACCTTTCAGAATACGGACTACGGTTTTCAGTTTGGCTCTAAAATTGGTGATGGGCTACTAACAGCGAAAGCCGGGGAACATTACCAGCTGCAAAATGTAGGACTTAGTTCTTCAAATTCTTTATTAAACTCGCCGGTTGTAGGTAAAAAGCTGAGCTTAAACTATTTCAGAAGAGGTCGTTTTGGAGATCAGGTAGTTCAGTTAAATATGGTCAGAGCCGGAATGGAGAAAGAAGGGCAGGAGCTGGGCCTATTCAATACCTATAATGCCAGTGTATCAGGCAAGGTGAAATCTCTGGGCTTTAATCTCAAATACGAATACGGGCCTTTCTATTATTTTGATTACCTGTATTATGACAGAACATCGACCTGGCAAAACAGGCAGCAATATGCCCTATTCTGGAGCTCATCTCAGTTGAAGCGACTCAAGACTCGTTTATCGGCCAACTATTACCGCACCTCTCAGGGTAACGTTAATATGCTGAATACGCAGGCTGAAGTAGAATTTGATTTTCCGTCAAGAGAAATGTCATTCAGCATGACCAATACGGTCAATGTTCTGAATCCTAAAAATTCATACTTTGTCAGTGTGGCTTTTTACAAGACATTTAACCTCAAATTGCCTTTTAAAAAGTATCACACTTTACGGGTAAGACTGTTTAAAGACAGCAATGCCAATAATACTTGGGATGCTAGTGAGCAGCCTTTAAAAGGGGCAAATCTAATTGTTAATGGCCAGAGACTCCGAACCAATAGTAAGGGTGAAGGGGTGCTCAAAAATATCAAAAATGACAATTATGTGGTAGACCTAAAAGAAAGCAGAAATATCATGGGCTGGCTTCCGGATAAGCTTTCCTCAGACACCATTCAGTTTAAAAAAGACACCGAAGTTTCATTAGCTTTTAAAGAATCAAAAACGATTCATGGAAAGATTTCGCTCAAAACTTCTGACTATTCGCTTACCACAAAATTAGATTTGAGCGGGATGTTGATCATTGCCAAAAATCAGAACGGTCAGGAATTTACCACCCTGACTACGGAGAACGGCGAGTTTAACTTTAATCTCTTTTCCGGCGTGTACACGGTTCAAATGCCGGCATCAATAACCGGTACTAAATATTATTTTGAAGAACTCACTAAAACGGTAAATCTTCAGCAGCAGAAATCTGAATCTATTGAATTTCAACTGATTGAGAAAAAACGAAAGTTAAACATCCGTCGGTCAGTAGACTAAAAATTATTGAGAAGAGAGCGTAAAGAAAAGTGTGATTTGAAAACCTCCACTTTCCATATAGTCTCCCGGGAGTAAGGCTAAATCCAGATCGAAGTTATTCTCCTTCGATTTACTTCCGCCAGGTCCGCCTGTGGCCAAAACTTGCGGAGTTGTATTCAGAGCCACGTATTGCGTCTTTTTATCCTGCCTTAATTGTATAACTTCAGAAGAAATTTCACTTGGCATATTGGTCGCCTGATTTGTGAATGTTTCGGCATCAGAATTTATTGTGAGCTGCCAGTTGGTATTTGATTTTATCTCTACAGAGAAAGCATTTTTCTGTGACATTCCGGTCAGAAAATCTCTATCCTTTTTGGGTTCAAAAAACAGAGCGTTTCCCTTTGGTACTACGCTTAGATCAAGAACAGGTCTGATGTCTAAAAACGGGAAAATGGCTTCAGTTCGTAAAACCTGAGCGTTACTGAAAAAGGGGGATAATAGGGCTATGATGAACAATTTTCTCACTTACTGAGGGCTTAAAGTGAAAACGATGGAATAGAAATATTGCCCGGGCTCAATATCATAACCTACCGGGGCTACGATGAGGTCATAATCATAATAGACAGATCCGCCTCTGTTTGATCCACGATGCTCCAAAATCGTTTGATCTGCAAAATCAAGCTGATAAAGGCGTCGGAATTTATTATTCACATTCGTATTGGCATTACTCAGGCGAATAGAATAAAAATCACTGGAAAGGAGCTCTGTGCCGTAATTCAGGGTGGATATGACCTTGGCATTGACGGCCAGATTCAAATTCGCCGCCCCGAAAGCGAGCCGGAAGGCTCTTGGGATAGTGCGTTCAGTTTCGAAATCTAAACCCGTTTGATAGACCAATCCCAGATCAGTATTTGGTGTTACAGAAAAGTTAATGCTTTGTGCTAAAATGGCATTAAATTTGGAACATAGAAGGAAGGTAGATATCAGAGTAACTTTCCTGATAAAAGTACTCGTGATTCGTTTTGCAAACACAAAGTTATCCCGATCCAATTCAATACATGATGACCCGATTTTTCCTCTTTTTTGCATTTTTTGTTTCTCTCCAGACATTCGGACAGCACCTGACGATTTACCCTACCGCAATGGATTTTTTGCTTAATGCACCCAATGAGCGTCAAACTCAGGTCATAAATATCACAAATAAATCTGAGAGTAGCCAAACGGTACAATTGTATGCGGGAGACTGGGCCAGAAAGGAAGATGGAGGTCATGAATATTTTGAAGGAGGCAGTAAGCCTTACTCCTGTGCAAAATGGTTGGAGATTGGTTCGCGTTTTCTGACCATTGGTCCGGGTGAAACAGCCTCAGTTCCAATTACCTTGGAAGCACCTTCAGATGCCGAATCAATGGAGTCTATGAAGTGGGCTATGCTCTTTATTCAAGGGTCTGAAATCAGAGAAAAGATTGATGAAAGAGCTCCCGGGATAAAAACCAATATTAAAGAGATCATCAGGTTTGGCGTCCACATCTATCAAACCCCTCCATCGGTAACCAAATTATCAGCAAGAGCAGAGGCCTTGAATGTCAATGAAGAAACACCGGGTTTGTATGATTTGAAAGTTATCAATAACGGGGGAGTGATGCTGAAGACCACTTCCTTTTTAGAGTTAACGAATATAGCCACCGGTGAAGAATTTCAGGGAGAGCCTATAGAATGCCCAATTTTCCCAATGGGTAAGCGGACCGTTAATCTGCCATTACCTGAGAACCTCCCAAAAGGCCAATACTCCATGCTCGCTATCTTAGATTACGGTGATCCGAATTCTCTGGAGGCGATTGAGAAGATTATTACTGTGGAGTAGTTTTTTTAGTAAGCAGTTCCAGTATTCAGTGGGCAGTTTTTGGCTATGGCTTGGATTCACAGAATCTCACAGAGTCATTGACCTGCGGACACGCTCAGCAGCCGGTAGAAGTAAACAGTGGGCAGTTACAGTAGGCAGTTTAAGCGTGTAGCTAATTCAGCATTTCTTTCTCCGTTCTCCGTGTTCCTTTCTCCAATAACATCGGTCATTGGCCAAAAAAACATCGGACACCCGACACCCAGCAAACCTCTGGCTTCGACAACCCGCCTGCCGGACGGCCAGGGCTCAGCCTCCGGTAGCATCGGTCATCCCTGTCTGCCGACAGGCAGGCGTCCTCGGTCCTCCGCCAAAAACTTCCAACTTCTAACTTCCCACTTCAAACCTCCACAATCCCATTCTTAATCGCAAAAAGCACCAATCCTACGCGGCTTTTCACTTCGAGTTTCATAAACAGGTTTTCGCGGTAGCCGTCGATGGTGCGGGGGGAGACGCACATTTGGTCAGCGATTTCTTTATAGGTCATTTCTGAGCAGGCGAGTTGAAGGAATTCTTCTTCTCGGGCCTGGTAGTTGATGATGGCTTTAACAGCTTTGCCGTTGGTTTCCGGTTTAATGGATTTTAGTAAGGTATTGGCAACTAAGTCACTATGGTAATAGCCTTTGTGGTTGATTTCATCCAAAGCCAGTTTGAATTCTTTGGTGGCGGTGTCTTTGAGGAGGTAGCCGGTGGCTCCTGATCGGAGCATTTTGATAATGGCTTCTTCATCATCTTCTACAGAAAGTGCCAGAATTTTGACGTCCGGATATGTATCTGCCACCTTTCTCGCCGTATCAAAACCATTCATCAGCGGCATATTGATATCAATAAGGGCGATGTCAGGGGCTTCGTAAGCTTCGAGTTGAGAGAGAAATTCTACACCGTTTCCGGCTTCGTGGATGACCTGATAGCCTTCAAATTTATTAATGAGTTCGGCGAGGGCGTTGCGGATGAGCTGATGGTCGTCAACCAGGGCTACTTTCGTCATGGTTTATTGGGCGGTTAATGGGTATAGATAGCTTAAGGGTGGTTCCCTGACCTGGCGTGCTGGCTATATCTAATTTCCCATTGATCAGTTCAGCTCTGTTTTTTAGATTCGCTAATCCTGATCCCGACTGAAATCCGTTTGACCGGAATTTCTTCTCTACCTCAAAGCCCTGTCCGTCGTCAGTTAACTCTAAAGTATAGACTTCTGTGTTTTGATACAAGCTTACCGAAAGCTTTTTGGCATTGGCGTGCTTGATCACATTCTGCACCATTTCCTGAAAAATACGAAAGACGATGATGCTGATTTTGGGCTCAATATTCACCAAAGAGCATTGATTCTCAAAGCTGGTTTCCACAAAACCCGTTTTCTCCAGCCGCTCCAGCTCAAAGGCAATCGCCTTCACTAAACCAGCCTGAAGGATGTTCTCAGAGTTCAACGTCTTCGACAAAGACCGTAAATCGGTCAAAGCCTTATTCAAATATTCCCGGCTGTCCGTCACCCGTTTCAATCCCGGATTCTCCTCATCAATATTATTCAACTGAATCTTCACCAAACTCAGCAACTGCCCGATATTATCATGCAGCTCCCGGGCAATATGCTTCATGGTGTTTTCCTGAACTTCGTTTTTGGCGGTCAGAATCTCCTCATTGAAGGTGGCCTCCATAGCCGCTTTTTCCAACTTGTGGGCTTGCTGGCGGCGGGAGTGGATAAAGAAGAAACTGATGATAAAGATCATCAGAATCAACATAATCAATGTCCCTCCAATGATGACGATGACGACTTCGTTGACTTCCATTGAATGTAAAAGGCGTAGGTGATGAGGGAGTAATAGATGATGTTTAGGAGGTGGTTGATGGAGTATAACTGGCTAGCTAATTTAGGGTTGAGCAAATAAACATAAACTACGGTTCCCATCAATACAAACGACCCTGCATGAAAAACAAGGATACCCGTAGATATCCAAAAGACTTCATATTTTAATAATTCCTTATCCAAATGATATCTTAAAACTTCTATTAAGAATAAGATAGATAGAATAGATACTATAAACGCCACAATCAAGAAATCATAATAAGCTTTTAATTCATAGAACTCACGTATGATGTGATAAGCAATCAAGAAGAGAATCCCTATACCTACGAGTACTTTACTTAAAACCTTATTGACTTGCTCTTGGTACTTTCCTAAAAAGTACAGCCCAATAAGAATCAATTCAATTGGCTGGAAAAAGTCATAGATTACTGAGGCGGGTTTATCATATAGTTTTAACGAGAACAGTCCTATTGTTTCTACCACAGAGGTGATTAAAATCAAATAGAAAATGTATCTGCTCGAGGGAAATATTGATTTTCTAAATAGAATTCCGGCGACCATAGAGCCGTATAAAACCAACTGATAGATTAGTGCAAATTTCACTTCAGTTATATGGGACAACATTCATGACCGTTGTCGTATGGATCAACTTCTGCCTTAAATGTTGTGTAGTCCATGAAGCCATTTTGAGCTTCATAATTTCTTAAAAAGACTTTGATCTCTGATTTGCTACGATTGTCACTTAAGTAAAATGCAAATGTTGTTTTAAACTCTGTTGTTCTGTCACCAAGTTTGGCTACGGGTGAATACATCATAATAAAATTCACGTATTTCCCTTGTAAATCTTTACAACTTAATAATTCTTTTACATCAAGTGCTAAATGTGCTATTCCGCTACATTCATTTTCAAAGTGATCGGTATTCTTCACAATGTCATTCCTGTTGTCCCAATAACCTATTGCACTATTGCAATAGCTATCTCTATCAGATTTGGGTCCAAGTTGTTTGCCTCTTCTACCTCCCCGGCACATAAAGTCTTCAATTTCACAGGTGTTTTTTTTCATTAATACAGGTGTCATGAAGGAATGATGATCTTTGCTTATTCTTCCAATTTTGGAGGCAAAGCGAAGTACAAAATAATCTTCATTGTTTGTATTTTCAATATGGCTTAGGAAACTCAAGATATGTTTTCTTTTAAAAGAGGAAAAATAAACCTCCTTCTTTAGGTTAACATTTATCTTTTTTAGTTCTTTCTGATGTAACTTCTTTCTTTTTCGATAGTTGTTAATCCCATTGAAAAATACTTCTTCAGTTATGGGCTTCAGCTTACTTGGATTGGTAAAATTCTTTTGATGATCAAACAGGAAATATGGCATAACTTTTTTCTATTAAAATTCTTTAAAATTGAAAACCTGAGCTACGTGAAAAACACCCTTTTTTAAATCATAGTCAAAAAAAATGCTATAAAGTCAGGGATTGACAGATCACCTAATCAAACCCCGGCTTTCTCAAATAAGCTCATTCTCTATCCCCTCCGGAATAAACTCATTATACCTCCTCAGCTCAAATTCGGCTTGTGAGCGTTCACTTGCATAGCTTAAAGGTTTTAAATTTTCATACTCGCTACCATCAGAGAACTAATAATATTCGGTGAGAAGTTAGATGAACCAATCTCATATTACAGTAGAAGTGTAAGGAAATTAAAGAATAATTTATCCGCATTATACCAGACTTTTTCAAAAACGTGAAAACTACGGTAAGTGATATGGGATAATTCCCCTTACAAGTGATTGCTGGAAGGTTGAGCTTTGTTCAAAAAAAATAATATGAGCAAACATCATGGAACCAACGAAAGCATGTGGAAACTGATTGAACGCACATGTGACGAAAATGACATGTGTAAGGATAAATTCGGCCACAATTTTGGGTATTTATTTGGCAAAGGAGACACTGCTGCTTTCTCAAAAGAAAAACTGTCAGAAGTAGCCGCTTCAATGACGGATTCAAGTCAAACTCCTGACCTGGAAACTCCTGTCGGCTTCGCTTTTTTTGGCCAATTTATTGACCATGATATTACACTCGATGTTATCAGTAAGCTCGGTGAGGTGGTTGATGATGTCACTGAAATTGAGAATTTAAGAACACCGCGGCTTGAACTGGACTCTGTATATGGCAGAGGAAAAGAAGGAACTCCGTTTTTATTTGACGGCGATAAAATAATTCTGGGACATAAAAGAAACCCAAAGGATTTTCAGCGAAATGCAAAAGGAACTGCCATTATCGGCGATCCCAGGAATGATGAAAATCTGTTCATTAATCAGTTACACTCCGGCTTTTGCCAGTTTCATAATTGTCTGATTGATGACTTCCAAATGACCTTTGAGGAGGCTCAACAATTTGTACGGTGGATTTACCAAAAGGCCATCGTGGATGAGTTTTTAAATGAAGTTGTTCAAACAAATATTTACACTCCCATAAAGCACGGTTTTTTTAACGCCCACCTACCCGGTCCTGTAAATTGGAATAATGTTCCTTTGATTTCAGTAGAATTTTCTGCTGCAGCTTACAGGTTTGGGCACTCTCACATCAGAAATAATTACAGACTTAATAGAAGAAAAAGAGGTGACTTATTTGATTTCGGCAGCTTTGCTCCTGTAAAAAAAGGATTCAATCTGGATTGGAAATTTTTCTTCGACTTGGATGGGCACAGCTACCTGAAATGCCGACCAATAGACACTTCACTTGCCGCTAACCTTTTTAATTTGCCTTTTATTCACGATCTGATAAAAAGTCTTGCAGACAGGAATTTGCAACGTGGACAAAGGACATTCGGCATCAGGACAGGCGAAGATATTACTCAAAATTTGTTTAGTAGCCAGCCTTTACCTCTACATCAAAAAATAGATGATGCCGGCCTAACGGAAACTCCGTTATGGTTTTATATTCTTCATGAAGCTGAGCAAGGAGGAGGAAAATTAGGGCAGATAGGAGGTACCATTGTAGCAGGTACTTTACTGAATCTTCTCCTCAAAGACCCAAATTCCTATGTGAACAAATCACCTGGATTTGACCCATTTAATGTGATTCCAAGACATAACAGTGGGTCCATTTTATCTTCGATATTTGATCTTATAAATTAGTATTCACATCGTTACAGATATTCTTATACGGGGAAAATACCCTATTTAATAGGGCAATTTTCCAATGAAACTGAAATGGAAATAGATCGAGATTTGACAAAAAATCAATTCTATGCTGATTAACCAATACAACCCTCAACTACGCTCCGAATTAGAAGCAATTCAAGGCAATATTCTGAAAGGGCACGGCCGGAAATATACGGCTCATGTTTTTCTCAAAGGGAAAAAGGGACAAAGGAACAGCACTGCCTTTTGGATCAGTGAACTTGTAAATAAGGAAGAGTCAGTTGTGAAATCAGGTTATCAGCAACTCAAAGCGAATCACTTGTTTAAAACACAAAAAATTGACGGAGGCTTATTTGGTGGTTTCTATATCAGTTTTGAGGGGTATATTTTTTTGGAAGGTAAGGATAAAGCTCAACGGTTATTCTCCGGGAACACCTCTTTTATAAATGGTATGAAAAGGGCTGCTCTAAATGATCCGGAGCCTTCCAAGTGGGATGAGGTCTATCAGGAGAATTGTCACTTTATGCTATTGCTCGCCGATGATTCTAAATCAACTTTGGTGAATCAGGTAGAAAAAATCAAAAGAGAAACCAGTTCCTTCCTGCAAACGCTTCACATTGAATATGGGAATGCCATATTTAATAAAAACAAGGCAGCCATTGAGCATTTTGGTTATGCTGATGGCATCTCGCAGCCACTTTTCTTCGAGGATGAGTTTGAGAAGTATTTAAATGATCATCGCATAAGAAATCTTAAAGATTTAAAGTTTGATCCAAGAGCTGAGGGCAAGTTGGTTCTGGTTAAAGACAAGTTTGTGGATGAACCCCATTCTAAAGGTAGCTTCTTTGTTTATCGCAAACTGGAGCAGAATGTAAAAGGCTTCAAAAAAGCAGAAGCTGAGCTTGCTGAAAAACTACACTTGATAGGAGTTGACGAGGAAAGAGTAGGGGCGATGATTGTTGGTCGTTTTGAGGATGGAACACCTGTGGAAGTATCAGGGCATGAAGGCATGATGGGTGCTGAACGATTTAATGATTTTGACTACACCTTTAACGGAGAATCTAAATGCCCCTTTCATGCCCACATCAGAAAGACTAATCCTCGCAATACAGAAAAGGAAGCGGCAGATCGGAGAATGGCCAGGCGAGGAATTCCTTTTGGAGAATATAAGCCGGATATACCCATCGATGAAATGCCCATAGGTGGTGTTGGCTTGTTGTTTATGTCTTTCCAGGCCAGTCTGGAAGATCAGTTTGAGCACATACAAAAAAATTGGGCCAATAATTCTGATTTCCCACAAGGAAAGGCCTATGATAAGCCCGGTCTGGATTTGATTATTGGTCAGGGGAAAAGCCTGGCAAAAGGTGCTTATGCCACTGAATGGGGTAACCCAACGTCCATGAAATCAGCAGACTTTAATCATTTTGTAAGCATGAGGGGCGGTGAGTATTTCTTTGCTCCGAGTATGATGTATTTAAAAACAATAAATATTTAAATAGCTATGAATAAGTTTTTGAAATTAATAATACTTCTTTTCGTCGGCAATGCGACATTGGGGCAGGAAGTAGTATTTGATTACGCAGAGTTATCAAATATTAATGTGAAAGATTTAGATGTTAAAGTATCACCTGTGGAATACGGGGGATTTACGAACATCAAAATTAGAAATATTAATACCTTTTTATTTGATGTCAAAATTGAAGGGAAAAATATGAGTCTTAACACTCCAATGCCCTCCGAGTTACAACGATTGTTCAATATTGACGAAGAAGATTTAATTTCTACTCCAGAAAATGCACAAGAGGGTTTAAATAACACAGATGAAGCTATTGAATTAATGACCGAAATAGCTAAAAGTAATGAAACTCCGGAAGTGCTCGCGAACAAGACAAAAGTCTTAATAAAAAAATGTGACGAATATTACAACATGATTAAAGATGTTATCAATGGTATCTCTAATGTGAAAAAGGTAAGAAAAGACTTAATTTCATTGGCAAAATCAAACTTACCTTTTGCTAAAATTCAATCTGAATTTAATTCAATAAAAATACCCGACGAGTCTTCACTTAGCAAGCAGTATGTTATGTTTGAGTTGTTATATTTCAATGTGGAAAGGTTGTATGATGGCTTGGCTGCTGAAAATTCAAAAGCACGGGATAAAGAATTAGAAAATTTAATAAATAAGTATAATGCAGCCGTATATACTCAAAAAATGGCTTCAAATAAGGCAAGGGAACAGGTAAAGAGCAAAAATCAAAAAAGCAATATAGACGAAGACGAAAAGCTCAGATTAGATATGCTACATCTAAACTTTCAGCATGACAGTTCTAATGTTGTAAATAATTTTAAAAAAATAGAAGAGAAAATTGCCGAAGCTACTGAAAAAATTGAAGAGGGTTATCACTTGTTAGAAAGCGAGACCTACCTTTCCTATATAAATGATGTATCTAATTTAAAAAGAGAATTAAAAGAAGAAGAAAACTTTACAGTTTTATCTCCGCTTATCCAAATGGATGCCGACTACGCAGTTTTTAAGATATCAATTACTCCAGGGGCTGGTGCGGGTACAGGGCCAAAACTAAGAGCGATGAGCTGGGAAACCCACATCCCTGCCAAGGGTGGTTGGAAAGTTGATTTCAGCATGGGACCTATTATTTCATTCGGTACCGAATCTAATGACGAAAATGTTTATTTAGAGGATGTTATTCCAGATTCGCTATCAAATCTTGGCGTAAACTTAAATAAAAACGCCATGAAGCCAAGTTTAGGAGCATTAATGCATTTCTACCCCAGGACGGGTAAAACTAGTGCACTAGGAGGTCTTTTTGGGATAGGGGCTGGTTTTCAGACTATTTCAGATATCGATTTAAGAGTATTTGGTGGCTTAAGTATGGTGCTGGGTAAATATGAGAAAGTCATGCTCAATGCCGGAATCAGTTATTTAAGAGTCAACAGATTAAAAGAGCCACAATATGAATTGGGTAGAAACTATTTAACTTCTGATCTAACTGTCAATGAGATTACAGAAAAAGTATTTCGACCTTCTCTGTTTTTTGGGATATCATACAATCTGACAAACAGGATTGAACGGTAGTTCAAAGAAGTCCGCGTTTTTCTACAACTATAAATAAAGTTGAAAATCTTTCTATCTGATATTTATACATGGTGCTTCCACTTGATTAAATAAGTGAATTCAAAAAAATAAATCTGATAAAATGACAAAGAGCCAATTTTTTATTGGGGCCATATCTTTCGCCAGACAGGATAAAGTGGTTAGCAATTGGTTTGAAAGAAGAGATTCTGATGAAACAGTTTCTTTGAGGTCCATACGAGTAGATTTAGATCGATCGAATGAAAATCATCATATATTCAGGATACAGGCAGACTATAAAATTCTGAAAGGTGATTTTACACGAAAGGAAGATCTTTTGATAGAGGTAAATCTTGACAGAAGAACTAAAAAATTTGTGGAAACAAGAGTTAAAGCTGTGGAAGAATTGTGAAAGTAGCCCTTCGAAAATAATTTGATATGGAAAAAATATATGACCGACTGTTTTGAATAAGATTTTATCATCAAACCATACCTAGCAGAAAAAAGAAATGTTCAAATGAGTAACTACCGAGGTACCATAAAAAGGTTGATTGATGAACCCGAGACTTTTGGTCTCCTACAGATGAAAGTTCTAACCAAAGCTATTGATAATGGCAGGCTCGATAAAGATGTCATTCGGAAAACTACGCTTAGAGTACTAGATTTGGTAGAAGGAGGAATTTACAAGTCTGCTGCTGGTGAGGGTAAGATTGGTAGTCTGAATAGATACACAAATGCGGTAAGGCAAAAGAGCTACTGGAAATATTTCAGAGAAGTAAGTTCCTCAAAAAACAAACAGAAAGATTTAAAACGTGTTGTGGCTGAAGGAGATTCCTGGTTTAATCACCCATTTCTCTGTGATATATTGGAAGTGCTAAATCTTGAAAATAATGTATCTGTTTATAGTATGGCCTATGCAGCCGACTGGCTTCAAAACTATATTTACGGTGGTGAGTATATTGAGGGTTTATCCCTGATAAAACCAGATGCTTTTCTGGTAAGCGGGGGAGGTAATGATCTGCTGGAGGGACAAAAGTTGGGTTTGTTTATAAGGCAACCCTCGTATAGTAAATCCATTCAGTGTACAACAGATTATCCGGATGACTCAGATTATTATCTTAAAATTTTGAGTCATTTCCCTACGAACGATTCTGAATTAGTAAGAGGGTATAAATATCTCAATAAGGCATTTATTAGCCAGGTAAAGTTGATGATTTGGTCTTATTATTTCATGTTTCATAACATAAGAAAGAAATACAAAACTTTACTGATCATTACTCAGGGGTACTCTGAGGCCATTCCAGCTATGGCAGCCAAGAATCTTTGGTTCTCTTTAAACTACTTTTATAAAGGTCTTCTTAATAGACTTCAAAACAACGGCAATTGGATAGAAAACCCGCTCAGAAATTCTCAAATATATGATGTGAAAGACATGCGGTGTGTTTTAAAAGCTATGATTCATATTTTTAATGAGTCACTAATTAGTCTTGCCAAAGATGGCGGTTTTGACAATTTGGTACACGTCGATAATCGAGGCTTAGCTACCTCAAATGATTGGTTTGATGAAATGCACATGAAAAGTTATCGGAATTATCAGATAGCTAAAGTCTACTCAGCGATTATTAAGGGAGACTTGCCTCCGATTTCATCATACAGAACAACTGAACTTTTTTCTAGTGGTGCTCTTAAGGCGGATACCTTTATTCAGTTCTTCGGAAGAATGACTACCACAAAGAATTTTATGAATTATATTAAATGGAGTCTAGGTCTTTTTTTTGTGGTGCTAATTCTTTTGATTTTCTGCTTGGGTATTAAATGGCAAAATTCATTTTTTGTGTTTGTACCTTTAGGAATAGAATTATTGAGAAGATTTATTTTGTCCAGTTATATTCTCTGGAATCTGAAGAATTAAGTTGGAGTTATAAAACCTCACTCTATCCTGACCACCCCAATCCTATCCTTCCCTCAAAAACATCCCGATTCTCAGGACTAATCATATGGGTAGAAACTTAAAGGATTGCTTTGGTGGCCAATCGGAAGCAACTATCGGTGCTTAGGGAGATGCCTTGGGTTCTTAGGTTTTCCGTGAGGTAGGTGTCACCTTGGTAGCCTAGAGCCAGGTCGCTGTTATTGGCCATGAAAGAAGGGCTTCCCGGACTCGGAAATCCGGGTCACAGTTTCTTAAACCTCCTTGGAAACAAAAATTTCCAATTCCTCTCCCTTTCCAATATATTTATCCTGTGAGCTCATCTGCCCCACCTGCACATGATAAAATATATACCGCTGCTGCTGCTTCTCACCTCCTGCACCCTGAAAGATCAGCGGGTGATCAATGCCTTTGGGAAAGAGGTGGAGGTAAAGAACGTGGAGTATTTTATTGATCAGCAAGGGGGTTTAGACTTTGGTCATATAAAGGAACTGAAAGAGTTTCGGCCCTACACCGAACCAGAGATCAATTTCGGGCATTTGAGGCAGCCCGTTTGGGTCAAAATTGATCTTGAAAATAAGACTGTGAATGAAAAACAGGCTTTTCTGAGTTCAGATCAGTTTATTCTGGAAGATGTCCGTTTCTGGCATTTGAGTGATTCCACATGGCAGATGGAAAGCTCTGGCTGGGGCCGTCCAATCAGCCATCGGCAGTTACCGACTTATCTTCATGCCTTTGAGTTTAAATTGGCTCCGCATACTGTCAGTTCAGTTTATTTCAGAGTGAAGAATGTGTACCAGGTCTTGCGTCTGCCACTTATGCTTTACGACCGGCAGGGTTTTTACGGGCATCATAACACTTCCCTCATTGAAGACGGGCTGGTGATTCTGGCTTTGATCACTTCCATTCTCTTTAGTATTTATAACCTGGTTTTTACGGCTGAGTATCGCAAAACTTTAGTGCTTTATCTCGTTTATGCCGTCAATTTTCTGCTGTTCTACACGCTGAGAGTGGCTTCTCCTGCATTTATCAGGGAGCCGTTTCCTATTGAGCTTAACTATCTTATTAATATTTGCATTTTCATCAGCACGTATACTTTTCTGCGGTTTGCGGTGTCTTTTGTCAATATTAATAGAAGGCCCGAAAATAAGTTTCTCGTCACCACTATCGATGTCCTTTTCGGAGCTACCGTTCTGGTTTCTCTGTTCCCTTCACAGGAAGGAAATCAGCTTTTCTTTATCATAAAACTGGCCTTTTTTGTATTCAATATTCTGTACCTCATCTGGTATCTGTTGAATAGCCTGAAAGAAAATGTGCTTGCCCGTCTCTACATCGTTATGGCCATGCCCTTGGTTTTGTCAGGCCTAATTGAAGGACTCACCAATGTTTTTGGAGTTATCAAAATACCCAATCAGTTTTTTGAGGCTTTTAGACTTTCCATTTGTTTGGAAATGCTCTTCATTCTTTTTGCTTTGATTTATCGTGAGCGTTTTCTGAGCAAAATTGTTGAACAAAAACTCAAAGACACCGAGCTGCAGCTGGCCAATGCCTATATCGAGATTCAGGAAACGGAACAAAAACGTATCGCCCGTGATTTACATGATGATTTGGGCGGAACGCTCTCCACGCTCAAAAGGAAGGTTTTTGATAAGCTTTTGCATCTGACCAGTGATGAAGATCAGCTTGAGCTTACCCAATTGGCTCAGAGGGCAGGGGATGACCTACGGAGAATCTCTCATGCCCTGATGCCTCCTAATTTTGAACGAACCGGTCTGGTGGATTCTATTCGGGAGTTAATCAAATTCAATAAAGGGCCTGGCAGAAATTTTAAGTTTGGAGAACATGGCAACCGGGTCGAGTTGCCTGCCAAATCAGCTCTACATGTGTATCGAATCTTCTCTGAAATTCTTCAAAACATCAATAGACACAGCAATGCCACCGAGGTGCATGTGCAGCTTGTTTGGTCAGAGGAAGAATTATCACTAATTGTGGAAGATGACGGAAGTCAATTCGTTGACAATGAGGAAGGTCTGGGGATGAAAAACATGCGAATGCGAGCCGATTATTTGAATGGAAAGCTTAATTTTGATTCTAACAAATCGGGGTCCACCATCATCCTTGACGTTCCACTGCAATGAAAAAAAGAATTCTTATCGCCGACGATCACCAGCTTTTCGGTGAAGGCCTCAAAGAGTTGCTCTCCAAACAATCTACTTTTGAGGTAACTGGCCCTTTGAAAGAACGCGAAGAAATTATTCAGGGTGTTATTCGACTCAAACCACACGTACTTTTATTGGATATCAATTTGGGTAAAACCAATGGCATTCTACTCGGCCGCGACCTCAAGAATAGCTATCCCGGAGTCAAAATCATCATGCTGACGATGTACGAAGACGAGAAGTTTCTCAAACAAAGCAAGCAGTTTCAGATGGATGGCTATTTGCTGAAAGATTGTGAGACGTCTGTATTGCTTTCGGGTATAGAAAAGGTTTTGAACGGAGGTACCTGTTTCACGGAATTTGAATCTCTTACTGAGGACCAAAACATCGGCAAAGATAATTTCATGGCTCGTTATCAGCTGAGCACCCGCGAGCTGGAGGTGATGCATCAGTTGAGGCATGGTTTCAATAATCAGGAAATCGCCGAAAATCTCAATCTCAGTTTTCATACGGTGAAGACTCATCGTAAGAATATCTATATGAAACTGAATGTTAGCAATGTGGCTGAGTTGATTGTAGTGATGAATAAATTCTGAACCACCGTTAAATTACCCTTTCTTTCAGTGGTTAAAACACCCCGTTAAACCCGTACTTTCAGCCTGTTCAGGCCTACGGTTCTTCTTGAAATTTGAACTATCAAATCAAAATCGAATTTATGATAGCTCAAAACGACACTCTAAAAACCAGTCTTGATTTCATGGATCAACTGGCCCTTCGCGTTGAGAATGCCAACCTCTTCTTCGCAGAAAAACTCAAAAAGAATTTCTCAGAGACAGGCCTTAAGCCTGAGCAGTATATCAGGTATTTGCAGATGCAATATCACCTGACCAAGGGTGTTCAGGATACATTTATGGCGATTGCTTCGCACAGTGAAACCCGGGCCTATAAAAAGCTTCGGAAGTTTCTGATCAATTTTGCTTTCGAGGAGGAAATGCATTACAAGCTGGCCGAGAAAGATCTCAAAAATACCGGTGCTGGTACAGGCGATATTCCTTTTCCGGTAGAGCTTTGGTGGGCCTATCAGCGGCAGGCGGTTATAGAGAAGCCGATGGAGCGACTTGGTGCCACAGCTGTGCTTGAAAACGTGGGGAACTTTGCGGCTCCCATCATCAAAGACTTACTGGGCTCTGCGGATTTTATTCATAAAAGGAATACCACGTTTACACAGGTGCACATGCACGAAGAGTTACCTCATGGCGATCAGATTCTGGATGCCCTGGGAGCTGAAAACTTCTCAGAAGTACATCAAGCTCAGCTTTTGAGCGGAGCTGAAAAAGCCACATGGCTCTATGCGTCAACTATTTTCGACTGGATCATTAAAGGTGAACTGACTCTGGTTTACTAACAACAGAATGTGCCATGATTATCAAAATTGCAGATTCAGAAAACGAGCTGGAAAGGGTGATGAAGTTACGGTATGAGGTCAATACGCTTGAGCTTCAAAAAGACTTTCTTCCCAAAGGTTTTGAGCCTAAAGACCGTCATGCTGTTCAGTTGCTGGCCAGCCAAAATGAGCAATTGCTGGGTTGCCTGAGATATCGGATGCCGGATTCTTCTGATGATTTGACAGAGGAGTGGGGAATTCGGCACAACCTAAAAATTGCCATTACAGATCGCCTTGCTGTTTTACCGAAGTACAGGAATAGTCGGGTGGCCTATTTACTGATGTTGGCTGTTTATAAACAGGCACTGCTTTCTGATGCCAAACTGGCCCTGATTGAAACAGAAGAGCATTTATTGAAGATGTACCGTCGTTTGGGCTTTATGCCATATCGTGAGAAGCAATATGCGTTTGGTAAGCGGTTTCAATTGTTTATTAATCCATGGGATGTGAAGCGATTGACAGAACTGAACAGTCCCTTTGCATCCGTTTATGAAAAGTATATGCAAGAGCTTAAGGACTTTGCACAAGTGGCTTAGCGGAAGAATACCCCAAACGGGGTATTGGATTGGCGTATGGGGCACCATATCTTTGAAATTCGCTACTGAGTGAGTCTTTCCCTCTGCTGAATCACAAGTCTTTTCAATAATCCATATAAACCATGAAACTGTCAGAAATCAATAATCCTGAAGAAATTGTCTTCCTCAAAGGGGTGGTAAACTACACCGAGTTATACCTCGACAACGGGACAGTCGAAGTTTCCTGTACCACCTTAAAGCGGTATGAAGAGAAGCTTTCTGGTTTTCTCAGAGTGAGTAAGTCGCATTTGGTGAACCCCAAAAAGATTGTCAATGTAGCAACATTAGCTGGTCAGCGTTATGTTGAACTTAGAAGTGGAAACCGTGTTCCGGTAAGTCGACGAAAGAAGTCGATCATAAAAACGGCTCTTGGCATATAAGAATCGCCTGTTAATCAATTATCTCAGTGTTTATTTGAGTTGTGGTAATCAAAGTTCTGTGCACCGGACATTTTGAAGCGATTTCCTTAAGTCTTTCACGTTGCGAAGCATCCAAATCACCGACAAGCTTCAGTTTTTTCTCAATAACATCAATCTTTTCATTTCGATCAGACTTCAAATCTTCCACATGCTTTCTGCTGTGACTCAAATAAACATAGACCTCCTCTAGAGGCCACTTTTTGCGTTCTGCGTAGAGTTTGAGGGTCATGGCCGTGCAGGCTGCGAGAGCTGAGTTGAGTAGTTCATATGGGCTTGGCCCAAAATCATCACCTCCCACACTTGCGGGTTCGTCAGCGATGATGGTATGTTTGGCGGTTTGAATGGTGGTGGTAAAATGATCCTCTTCCAGATCAAGATGGCCAACCACCTGCTCACCATACGTATCAATGACCTTCAGGGGTTTTGCGGGCAAAAATTTATCAACCCACGTACCGATCATTTTACCCGAGTAAACAGAGTCTTCTTTTTTGCTGAGCAAATGATCAGCACCATCCAGCGAAATGAAGCTTTTGGGGTGGTAAGCATGATTGTAAATTTCTCTGGCGTTTTCAATGCTCACAATCTTATCCTGAGGAGAGTGTAAGATCAAAATTGGTTTACGCATTTCTTTCAAAGTTGACTTCACCGATTGGCGGTCAAGCTCCTCAAGAAATTTGGCGTCAATGGTGAAAGGTCTGCCTCCAATATTAATTCTTGTTTCCTGTTTATGGGTAAGTTCTTCGCGAGCTGTTTCAAAAAGATGTTCAACGTGACTGGTCTCTGCCGGAGCACCAATGGTAGCTATTGCTTTTATATTTTCAAGTTTTTGCCCGGCTATAATGACCGCTGCACCTCCAAGTGAATGGCCAACCAGTAAGCTGGGAGCCTGAAAGTGCTTTTCCATATAGGCTGATACATCGATGAGATCCTGAACATTTGCAGAAAAGTGGCTGTCTTTAAACTCGCCCTCGCTTTGCCCCAGGCCAGTAAAGTCAAACCGAATAACCCCGAAACCATAATTAGCGAGCTCTCTGCTGATATTTCTGACCGCACTCAGGTCGCTGGAGCAGGTGAAACAATGAGCAAAAATGGCATATCGCCAAGGTCTTTCATTGGCTGGTAACTCCAAAGAAGCCTTTAATTCAATACCCTTGGAGTTGACAATTGTAAGGTGGTTTGATTTCATGGATTGATGAGGTTTTATTGTGAATGTACGATTTCTTTTCTTTACGGGTTCTCTTTGAACATTTGGTGACTGGTACCCTTTCCTCCCGATTCAAAAGGCTTCATTGTATAAAACTGTCAGAAAAGAATGAAGTTCTGACGTTTTGACTTCTCACACTTTGTTTCAATTGAATTGTCACTTAAATTGCTGACTTACTTCAAATCAATAAACAATGACCAGAACTTTCTTTTGGGCTGTAGAGAATAAGTCAACAGCCAACAGAAAGGGTGTTTACCCTAAAATTATCGCTCTACTGAGCCTTTTACCTGTCTTTACATCCTTTATTGCAACTGCCCAGCTCCAATCAAACCGCGTTTTTGAACAGCTTGGAACCGAGCTACCTACTCCTAATACCTACAGAACTGGCTCTGGTGCTCCGGGGAGAGACTATTTTCAGCAAAAAGCGGATTACTCAATTAAAGTAGAACTAGACGATGTTAACCAACGAATTATTGGTGAGGAGGTTGTGACCTATTACAACTATTCACCTGATCCCCTTAGTTATATCTGGGTGCAGTTGGATATGAATATGTTCAAAGACAATTCTATCAATGCACTTTCTAAAACAGGAGGAATTGATGAAAAGATGACCTCTGGGCAATTGTCCGGTCTTCAGTCGGCAAACTCAGTTTATGGAGATGTGGATAATAGTCGCGAGCGAGGTTATGATATTAAGTATGTCAAAAATATGGCTGGTCGTGATTTAAAGCATACCATAAACAGCACCATGATGCGTATCGATTTGCCTGAGCCATTGACCACGAATCAATCGGTTCAGTTTCAAATAGCCTGGAGCTATAATATGGCTGATTATTACGGCCGTTCGGGCTATGAATATTTTGAGGAAGATGGCAACTATAATTATTTCGTAGCCCATTGGTTCCCAAGAATGTGCGTGTATGACGATGTCAACGGCTGGCAAAATAAGCAGTTTGTTGGAAATGGAGAGTTTGCATTGGTTTTTGGAGATTATGAGGTGGAAATCACAGTGCCCGATGATCACGTTGTAGTAGCCACCGGCGAATGCCAAAACTGGGACAAGGTTCTGACCCGAACTCAGAAAAAAAGACTGGATGAAGCTTCAAAAGCCACAGATCCGGTATTGATCGTTACTCAGGAAGAGGCTATTGAGAACTCCAAAACCAAGTCGGACAAAAAGCAAACATGGAAGTACAAGGCCAGCAATGTTCGTGATTTTGCCTTTGCCTCATCAAGAAGATTTATCTGGGATGCAATGCAAACCGATGTTTATGGAAACGGCCGTAAAATCTGGAGTATGTCTGTCTACCCTAAAGAGGGAAATCCGCTGTGGGGACAGTATAGCACTAAAGTGGTAGAGCATACGCTTAAAACCTATGGTAAATCAACCATCGAATATCCTTATCCGGTAGCGATAAGCTGCCATGCTACTCCCCGCGGAGGCATGGAATACCCAATGATCAGTTTTAATGGCGGTCGCCCTGAGGCAGACGGGACCTATTCAGAAAACGTTAAAAGAGGCATGATTGGAGTGATAATCCATGAAGTTGGTCATAACTTCTTCCCGATGATCATCAACTCAGATGAACGCCAATGGACATGGATGGATGAAGGACTGAACAGTTTCTGCCAGTATCTTTCTGAGCAGGAGTGGAGCCGCGATTTTCCTAGCCGCCGTGGTGAGCCTAAGAATATTGTTTCATACATGCGATCTGACCCCAGTCAGATGCAGCCTATTATGACAAACTCTGAACAGGTGATTCAGTTTGGAAATAACGCCTATGGTAAACCGGCAACGGCACTGAATATTTTGAGAGAAACGGTAATGGGTCGTGAGCTTTTTGATTATGCTTTTAAAGAGTATGCAAAAAGATGGGCCTTCAAGCACCCGAAACCTGCAGATTTCTTCCGTACGATGGAAGACGCCAGCGGTGTAGATCTTGATTGGTTCTGGAGAGGCTGGTTTTATACTACCGAGGCTGTAGATCAGGATCTGGCGGAAGTGGAATGGTTCTCACTGGATACCCAAAACCCTGAAATTGTTAAGGCAGAAGGCCGTGCTGAGCACGAAAAAGACACCGAGACCATAGCCAACATCAGAAACAGAACGGATATTCCGCAAACGGTGGAAGAAGCCGATGAGAAGTATCGTGACTTTTATTCTTCTTATGATCCATACGAGGTGACTCCGCAGGATAAGCAACGTTATGAGGCCTATCTCAAAACCCTTTCTGAAGATGAACGCAAACTCGTGGAAAGCGGAATGAACTACTATGCCTTGAAAGTCAAAAACAAAGGAGGGCTGGTGATGCCATTAATCGTGAAAATGGAATTTGAGGATGGCACTGAAGAAGTTGTTCGTTTCCCGGCAGAAATCTGGAGAAAGAATAATATTGAAATCACCAAGACGATTCCGACAAAGAAAAGAGTGAAGAAGTTTGTTTTAGATCCGTATCAGGAGATTGCTGACATTGATGATTCGAATAACGCTTTCCCGAGAGAGCCGGAGAAACCAACACGTTTCCAACTCTATAAGTCATCGTCAAGAGCTTCTACAAACCCAATGCAGGAAGCCCGTCAAAACGGAGCAGCTGCTACTCAAGGGGCAGATTAAGAAATTAGAAATTTTGTAAAGAGAGCATGGCTTAACCGGCCATGCTTTTTTTATGGGCATCCGCCAATTTCGGTTTCGAAAACGGTGCCTGGCGTGATGAGTGTTCCAAACCCATTTCCATTTGGTTCAATAAGGATAGAGTTTGAACGAAGAAATACGTGCCCTCCAGGAGAATCAAAAGTTGAACCAGAAACTTTTATAAGGGTTTCGGCTGTCCGACTAATACTTTCATTATAGGTCGAGGCATTCAGTTCTATAACATCAGGGCAGGCGTCCCCAAGTTTTATTAGCCAAAAGTCTTTCCCGCCATAATTGCCTGTAAGGTTTCCATCAGAGGAGTTGGAATATCCACCAACTAAAATGTCACCAGTATTCGTCTTTATGATAGATGAAGCGATATCAGACCCTGAACCACCAAATACAAGTTCGTTTATTGGGCTACCAAAAAGCACTTCTGTAGAATAAATATTTGGAACTATGGGGTCAGAATTGTTCATAAAAGTGCTATCGGAATATGTAGTACCTAGAATTACAGTTTTTTCATTCTGAAAGTCAAAGAACATATCAGCCGCATATTCCAGGCTATCTCCACCAAATAAGTTATTCAGGTCTCCGGAAGGGTTGAGGTCCATGTTGGTAGAATAAAGCCAAATGTCTGAAGTACCGTTGAGTGAACCAGCACCTGTATTGTTTGAGTATGTTGTTGATAGGACTATCAGGAAGCTACCAAAAAGACTTTGTCCTATTATTAAGCTTCCGGCCTCTTCATTGGCACTCCCTCCGATAAGTTTTGTTGATATTTCGGAACCAGTAGCATTGATTTTTAATAAGAATAAATCATTGCCGCCATTAGAAACAATTCCGTTAACTGAAGGAGAGTCACTCGTGCCTAAAACATAATAGAAGCCATTTTGCTCTAAAATGTCGGATGGGACTTCCTCACCACTGCCCCCAAATGTATTATCCCATATTATTGTACCATTATTACTATTAAGGTTTACAACTCTAAGGTCTAGTCCGGTGGTGGGGCTAGTTTCACTACTTAAAAAAAGGATTGTTCCAGAGCTTGTTTCAATTATTTGACCCGTTTTGGTAGGATTTCCGTCATAGCTTTTCAGTATATTTTGAGAACCGTTCGAGTTTAATTTTATGAGCCAGGTTCCTGTTTTATCAAAATCAAAGTTAGTTGAACCTGATTTGCAAAGCACGGCAACTCCTCCCGAGGATAAAGCTGTTAATCCAATAATACTGTCATTGGCTGAACCTCCATAGTTTTTTGTCCATGCCAAAGAGCCATTCGAATTAACTTTTGCAATAAAAATATCAGAACCGCCATTATTTCCCGGGACATCATTGGAGTTCGAAAATGTTGTACCGGCTATATATATTTCGCCGAGGCTATTTTGGCTTATTTTTAGGTCGAAGTCATCCCCACTGCCACCAATATTTTTCTGCCATTGCAGGGCGGGCGTCTGCGAGAGAGCACTCAAAGTTCTCACCACCAGTAGCAAGGTTATTATTATTCTAAGCACGATTCTATTTGAGTTACCTTTACAAAACTCAGGAATTTCACTGAAAGTATATGTCTTATCCTAAAATTTATACCTGATTTGTAGTTTTAAATCACTCCGGTGTGGAGCTTCTATTTCATTATATCCACTGCTTATGGTTTCTGTATTAAGAAGTGAAGTTCTTGCTATACGAAACCATAAATCAATATTTCTGTTAACACTATATCTGCTGACCAAATAGAGACGAGTTCCTGTTCCAAAATAGGCCGGAAAAGAAACGGTATATAAAACGTCATTCTCGTAGGCGTAAATTCTGGAGTTATAGTCGTCGGTCTTGAAAAGAGCAATCCGTGTTTTGAGCTGGAGTTGGCCCACGGCACCTTCTATATCCTGAATAAGAGCAAATCCGTTTGAACGTGTCAGGCCATAGTAGAGAAATGAATTGTATTGAAGTCTTGTTTGCGATTTGAAGTTTTTACCAAGGCCTGTTTCAAAATGGGCTAAAAGGTTTTGTCGATAACTGTCTGTTAAATAGTCTGTTGTGGTTTCGTTATTCGGAGAGTTTCTCTGTTTGCGTTCTCTATGATATTGCGTGTAAAATATCCATTTTTTTGTTGGTTTGAGAGTAAACCTCAACAGATAATCGTCTCCATCAGATGGTGCATCCACCAAATATCTAAGCCATGGGAATTTGTATTTATCATAGAAGGCTGAGAATGTAATTCCTCTCTTCGGACTGTATTTCAGACCCGTGTACATTCCTTTTTCGTTAATATTTCGACTGGCTTCGCCAAAGGCATTGGCATAGAAACTATGGAAATCGCGATCATAATTTCTCAGATTCAGAGCCCATTCTAATTGAGGGCTCAAAGAAGCCACAAAGCCACCAACCGCCCCGATACCACCACTTGATGAGCGGGCAGCTTCACCAAAGAAGTTGAAGTTTTGCCAGCTATAGCTAAAGTTTGGACCCGCAACAATGTTTTGGGTTCCTTTGAATTCGTGAAGAGCATATTCACGAGGATTTCTCTCAATTTGGTTTCCAAATGTGGTATTCAAAACCGTAAAACCAATATGCCCGCCATTCAGTCTGAATTTGGCATTGAGCCCGTAGTTTTGCTCAGGAAGAACCCCTTTTTTTGCTATTTCTGCCTCTGTTCGGTGTAAACCGGCGATGAGTATGGAGCTGAAAACATCTTCCCGCTCTTCTACACTTGTATTAAGACTGGCGTCTCTTTTAGTGTAAGAAGCAAAACCGGTGAGCTGAATTTGACCAAAGTCATAGCTGGCTGCTGCACCGCGTAAAAAGCCGCCTTCGAGCACGGAGTTATGTGGCCGTATGCCCAAATCACTTCTGCGAGTGGTATAAATCGGTTCTCCACCTTTGCCCGCAGCATACCCACCAGAAAGTATTAAACCCTGACCAAACTGTAACTGGTAATCACCCAGAATCATATTTCGCAGTTTGCCTTTGTTCTGAAGCTGAAAATGGAAAGTCGTATAGTCTGCCAGGTTGGGCTCTCCCTGATCTTTTTCCATAATAAAACCCAGGCTAAAATCTTTGGGATGCTGCAGCCGATAGCGAGCATAAATCTTTTGAGGACTACCGAGAAAAATACTATCCGTGTACCCGCGGGCTTTCTCCAGGGTTTGTTCTGCTCTTATAACAAAGAAGTGATCGGTAGCCCTACGGTAAATTCCTTTTATGTCATTGCTCTGCAATTTTTGAATTATTCTTACGAAAGGAAGCAGGTTTTTAATGGTCTCCTGATCAAAATTCTCAACACTTTGCAATTCGTAAAGGCTTAATAAATTTCCGTATTTGGTTCTATGCTGAAGCAGACTTTGGATTTGAATTTCAGATAGAACATAAAGGCTTCTGAGTTCTCCGGCATCAGCCTTATTTATATCTAGAGGGTTGAGGTAAAATTGAAGTATGGCTTCATATAAATCCTCGTAATTGGCATCTTCCTGCTGTGTGGCAGCCAGTTTTTGAATAAATTCATCCAGTTCAATTACAGGCTGGGGGACCTCTTGAGCGTAAATTTTGCTCAAAAGGAAGAAAGCGAGCAGGGGTATGTAATGCCTAAGCTTTCTCATTTCTTCTGCCATCTGAGGTTTAAACTGATATGATGAGAAAGCCCCAGAGCGGGATGGGTATTGGCGGCATAGTCTATTTGCCATTGTTTATACGCATAGCCTATTCCAAAATGGTTGGTCTTTATCTGAGTATTGATTCCAGTTCTTAGGAACAAGTTTTCTTTCATAGCATATTCTAAACCAGCTCTGAAGAAAGGTTTATGCTGCAGAGTGTACGCTGTCTCCGCAGAAATGGCCACTTGTTTAATAGGTAAAAAGGCTAGTCCAAGTCTTAGAGTAGTGGGGAGTTTTTGACCATCAACCAAACGTGCACCTGTGAGATTCTGGGCATGGAAACCCATATTTACTTGACTATGAAGCTTGGCCATGACACCAAATTCAGTGAGCAAAGTAGCCGAGGATGTAATGTTTTCAGCGTAGGATCCGAGGTAAGATGCTTTAATACCTATTGAAACCAGACCGGTATTTTTTGAAACGGCAAGGCCTGCCTTGTTTTCATTATAGAGTCTGTCTCCAAACCGCTCTGCACCGGCGGCGATAGTTAATCCTGACGTTTGAAACGAGGCCGAAAGAGAAGCAGTTGACAACCCTGCGATGTCAAAACGAGAGTCAAAGGAGCTGTTAACATAGTTTTGTTCTGCAAATGATAATCCAGCCGGGTTATAAAAGAAAGATAATTCATTGGGTAGTGCAGTCATGGCGTTACCCATCCCCCAGCTACGTGCTCCTACGGGACTCAAAACCGTAGTTTGAGCCAAAACAGAAAGCGGCAGAAGAAGTATGGATAGTATGATGTTGAGTGGTTTCAAAATGTTGAACTAAAAATAGCAGAACATTTTCAAATTTATAGCCTATCATTGTTGTCAATATTCAACTTTAACTAAGCACAATGATAGAAACACTCTATTTTTCAGAATCCATCAAAAACAATATTTTAAAGGGAGCCAGGTGGGCCAAATTTCTGGCGATTTTAGGTTTTATAGGTACTGGTTTTATGGTTTTAGCCGCACTGGCTATGTATGGAGCTATGAGTTTTATCGGCTCTGATATTTCCCGTTTTGATCAAATGAGACCAATGGGGAGCTTTTTCAAATTTATGCCATTACTATATTTGGGGATGGCTGCAGTCTATTTTTTCCTATGCTTTTATCTCTTTCAGTATGCCACAAAAAGCACGAATGCTGTCATAAATGATGACCAATCAGAAATGGAGTTGGCTTTTACAAATCAGTTTAAAATGTATCGTCTTGTGGGTATAACTACCATAGTGACCATAGTTTTATACGCACTTATTGTGATAAGAATGATGACTTTCGCCTCGCAAATGGCAGGATCCAATATTAACTCAATATAGCCCTAGGCAAATTTCCGCTCCAGATGAGCATAAAATTCACCGGCTTCTTCTGATCCTGCTTTCCATTGAAATTGCTTTACAGTATTTTGCTCAAGGTGATTAATGGCTTGATCATAAGACGAGTAGGTCTCAAGAGCTTCTAATGTTTGATTAAAGGCGTCCAAATCTCCCGCAAAAAGATTTCTAACAAAGAGGTGTCTCTGATTAAAAGAGATGCCTTCTTTCAGGCTGCTGATTTTTTTCTTTTGGTGCAGATCCAGTAAATTTTTGGTATTCTCTGAGATGATTCGCTCATTCAGTGTGACTGATGTACCACTGTGTTTTTCGTTTAGGCGAGCCATGGCTTCTTCCTGGAGAGCTACAGGTTTATCTATCTTCACCTTGACAGGTATTGGCTTAGCCGGTATTTCAGGTAGAGGCTCTTCCGTTGGTTTTAAACGGACTGGGTTAGTAGAGGCAGATCCATTTAGAGCTTCATCAAAAAAAGAAGTTTTTCCTGCCGCTTTTCCCACGTAAAGCGGAAGTATATTGTTGAGGTCTGCAAGTAAGTCTGATGGATCCTCAGTTCCTTCAGAGGCGATGATTTCTTTAAGCCATTGAATGGCCTCGTTGGCAAACACATTGATGTCACCGGTTTTTTCTCCCAGTTTGTTCAAAATGTGTTTATTGAATACGAAATACTTTGAGTTTTTGTCAATCCAGGATTTACTGAGCTTAAAGTCAGGGAGATTTCTCAATTGACCCTCAAAAAAGGCTTGAGGTTCGGCAGCAAGCTGTAAGGTATCAAAAGTTGCCTTACTCAGAAGGCTTTGGAAAGTCTTTTGGTTGACTGAAATATGACGACTCAGTACATTCATGAAACTCTCTAGAGCTTCTTTCACTTCCGGGTTTGAGTAATCAAAAAACGGACTTTTCAAACGCGTATTTTCTTCCTGCCATTTATCGTAAAGGTTTTTGATAACCAGAAGATTAAGCTGTTTTATTTCGCTGATCTGAAGCACTTCGGCTCCACTGATACTTTCTTTGTTTTTGAAAAATTCATCGCAGAGTAGTGAAGCAAACTGTTCTGCGTATTGCTGGGCATCAGCCGAATTCCACTTGTAGGTCATTATCAAAATGTCTTTTTTTGTAGGAGTAAGCACAATTGTACAGTAAAGGTACAAAATTTGTGCATTTCATAGACAACGAAGAAAATCAGATTTTATGTTTCTGGAGCCAAAAAGTGGGAAAGCATCTGAGAAAAAATCAGGATGGGTAGAGGTAATCTGTGGCTCTATGTTTAGCGGTAAAACGGAAGAGCTGATCAGAAGGCTAAACCGGGCCAGAATTGCAAAACAAAATGTTGAGATTTTTAAGCCGGGTATAGACACCCGTTATGATGAGGAGGATATTGTTTCTCATAACCAAAATTCTATTCGATCTACTCCGGTAAATGCTTCGGGCGAAATTTTACTTTACGCAGGCAATTGTGAAGTAGTAGGGATAGATGAGGCTCAGTTTCTGGATTCAGGAATAATAGATGTTGTAAATAAACTGGCAGCTGGCGGAAAGCGGGTAATCATCGCAGGTTTGGATATGGATTCCACCGGTGCTCCTTTTGGGGCAATGCCTCAACTTATGGCGGTGGCTGAATATGTCACGAAGGTGCATGCTATTTGTGTGCAGTGCGGAGATATTGCTCATTTTTCATACCGTAAGGTCAAAAATGAAAAACAGGTGATGCTAGGTGAGCAGGAGAGCTATGAAGCCCGCTGCAGACGTTGCTATCACCTGTCTGATAAATTACCGGCTGTACCCGCACCCCCTGCTAAAGAAAACGAGACGGCCGATTAATTCTATTTCTGAGAATAAGGCCTTTTGTAGTTTCGCTTTGAGGCCGGCGAGGTGGTAAGAGCTACTACCAGCGACTTGCTTTTTCTATTTGGTCTCTTATAGTTTTTACTTACTTCTTTGGTGATCTCTGACCCGTAAGGGTTGCCTTTCCACTCCTGTCTTACAGTAGCCTTGGCTTTGTAGTTTCTTGAATTTCTCAATGGGTTCATACTTTCTTCTATTTCCTGGGCGAAGGCTCCTCCTCCGGTTATAATAACTGCACTTAATGCTTTGCTTACGATTTTAAATAGTTTGTTCATTTCTTTAATTGTTTTATGGTTTATGCTGCTGCTTTTGGGTAATAATAAGCGTGGAAAACCGGACGCATATGAATCATTTCTTCCAGCTTTCGCTGAGCCGGATTAAACATCTGATAGTCCTCTTTTGCCAGATTTTTCAATACATTCAGCAGGTAGAACATAGAGTCAGGGTTAGTGGTGAAATCTTTAAAAGTGAACTTTATAAATTCATCTTTCTCTTCTCTTTTAATAAAGAGAATGAGATAAAGATCTACACCATCTATATGGCTGATCGTCTGGTTTTTCCCAAATGTGGCCGGTGTGATTTTCTGGTCAGCTAAAAAGTCCAGAATCTCAACCGCCTCATTGCTGATGTACAGATTATCTGTGAGTTGTTTTTCCATGCTTATTAGATTAATGAAGCGTAATTGCTTTGAACAAAGATAATAAGCTCAATTTTAATTATTCAAAATATAATATGGAAAAAAAATTATATAACGAATAATAAATGGAAAATATCAAATATTTAAAATTATTTAAAATATTATTTTGCAAAAGTTCCTCAATGAGCAATTGAGAGGTCATTTTAGAGGAGGTAGCCAATGAAAATACTTTATCAAGGCTATTTTTAAAATAATGTATGTTTTTGGGGGCTAAATCCGTACTTTTGGGAAATATTCTTCTAATCAGAGGTTATTTTTACCTTCAGGGAGCTCTTTTTAGAGTGAGCTTTAATTGGAAGGATTTAAAAAACGGGCTAGGGAAGAGCCATGATTTCAGTGTCGCCGGTCTCAGACTCGGGCTCCAATACTTCTATCTTATAGTTTTCTCCTTTAAGAAATTGAAGCACAGACCGATGAAGTTCGTCGCTGTGGGTGGCAATTAACATTTTTGGTCGGTACGTAGAGATGGTTTCCTGACAACCTTTAATCACCTCGATTTCGCCACCTTCCACATCGATTTTTATAAAATCAGGTTTAGGCAGTTTTTTGTTTTGAACCCATTGGTCTATATGAATCATTTCCACTTCGAGATTTCCGTAGTCTGAAACATGACCTGTAGCTGAGCCGGTCTGAGTGTTAAACCGAACAGTACCTGTTTTATCGCCAATGGCATAAGGAAATAGCTGAACGCCCTGGGTATTGTTCAGTTTCATATGTTTTTCGAAAAATTTGCGGTTTGCCGGACGGGGCTCAAATGAAAAAATATGATCTGATTTTTGACTTGCCAGCAAAGAGAAATAACCAAAGTGAGCACCGATGTCAAAAAAGACGTCATCTTCTTTAAAGTGCTCTAGAAAAGCCTTGGCTTTGTAAGTCTCAAAACGCCCTTTGATGAATTTTGACCCGGAGGTGGCGATCCATTTTTTACCTTGTAAAGGACCATCCTGGATTCTTACGACGATACCACTGAAGAGTTGTTTGAAAAAGTGCTTTACAGACATTACGGGGCGTTTAAGCCTCAAAGGTACACCAACCTGTTAAATTTTGAAATGCTTATTTCACTTCTACACGGCCGTAAGAAGAGGTAACCCGTACTTTTGTGGCATTGGTTTCAGTGGTAGTACCAATGAGCATTCTCTTTTCTGCGTCGTTGCCGGTGGTAATATAATGGACCTTTGGCTGGTCTTTCAATACCAAATCAGTGTTTCGGGTATTGGTGCTGAGATCATAGCGACCCTTTACACATAGCGGAAGCTCAAGATTGGTGTGAGAGCTCTCAATCTCCAGTTTGTCTACGTCAGCCATAATTTCTCCAAGGATAAACTCCTTGGCATATTTGACCTGGAAGCGGCAGCTTTCGCTCACTTTATCAATATGACCTGAGCCATATGAGGTCTTCATGTCCACATGATCAGCCATCAGCACTTTGACGTTACCACTGGTGTTGGTCATGACCACATTCTCAGCTTTATCAATGAGCAGGGCCGTTTGCCGTGCGTTCAGCTGTCCGCCTTTCATTGACTTGATAAAACCCTTACCAAAATTAAGATCGATGACAGATCGCTCATTTTTTAAATGATCAGCGAAGAGGTTGCCATAGTTTTGATGGAGGTTTAAAACAGATAAAAATCGGGGGATATAAACATCACCATGGGAGTTTTCCACGGTCAAATCATGACCCTCAGGCATCCATACCTCGTAATCAACTCGGAGGAAATTACGTTCTTCTTTATCATCACCTCCATTGATATTATTTTCAAAGGCCGAAGCGAGGCATTGGAGATCTGTTTTGAAATGAATTTCACCATTTACTTTTTCAGAGTGGATCTTTACAATCTCCAGAAAAGCCTGAACTTTCTTTTCGGAAGGGGCATTGGCTGTAATTTCAATATTGACTTTCACTTCTGGTTTTTCCCAGACTCTGACCTTTACATCACCAAAATGATTCTCAATATGTACCGGTTCATGGCCACTCAGGTGGTGCGTATGCGTTATTGATTTTTTCTTTTCAATCAGATTTTCAGGAACCTCATTATGGCCGACATGTAATTTTATACATTCCTTTTCTTTTGCCTGAAGACCAAAATTCAAAAGGAGTAAACCTAATACAATTAAAATTTTTGCTTTCATACGACTTATACAAATTGAACAGGGACTTCTTCTTCCATCTCAAATGGAGAAAGTACCATGTCGTCTTTTTCCTGTTCTTGTTCTTTTTTGATAACATCAAGTTGACGATCAAGTAGCTCTAGCTGCCAGTTCAGGTTCTCAATCATCTGGTCCAGAATAATTTCCTGATTTGGGTTATTGGGCAGCTCATTTTTTAGTTCTCCGTAACTTTCGTCAAGGGCCTTAAGGTCTTCATTAAACTGCTCAACCAGACCGGGGTTAACATCCTGAAAGGTATTCAGTTGTTTTTTCTTTTCATTCACAGAAGAACTGAAGCGAACCATTTCCGCACCATATCTCGGACTGAGGTTAATGATCTCTTTATGCTCTTTAATGGGTCTGGAGTATTTACCAGCCACATAGCCCAGGCTCAATAGAATAGCTACTGATGCCGCTATGCCCATTCTAAACCAGGGTTTTGATTTCAGGGGGATGGTACCTCCAGCATTTAATCCCAGCTCTATTTTGTCCCAAAGCCCCTCAGAAACCTCAGCGGTATCAAAAGAACGGCGATTATTTTCTATGAAATCTTTAAGCTTGTCCATCTCTTATGATCTGTACTAATTTCTTTTTTGCTCGCATATATTGTGTTCTGGAGGTGCTTTCGCTGATTTCCAGAAAACCTGCTATTTCTTCATGATCGTACCCCTCGAAAAGGTACATATTTAAAACGGTGCGGTAGCCATCAGGCAGCATTTCCAAAGCCCGACTTACGGTTTCAACTCTATATTCAAGTTCGCTCTCATCAATTCCCAAACTTTCAGGCTCCTCTATTTTATACTGATGATCTTCTATATCCACCAGTTCCAGCTTTTTGGCTCTCAGGTGATTTATAGATTTATTGACCACAATTTGCTTCAGCCACAACCCGAACGATGATTCCATTCTGAATGAATGAATTTTAGTAAATGCATCAATAAACGCCTCCTGCAGTACATCTTCAGCCTCTTCCTGCTGTTTTACAAAACGCAAACAGGTATTCAGCATGGCTCGTGAGTAAAGCTTATACAATTTGTATTGAGCTTGTCGGTCGCCATGTTTACACCTTTCTACTAATTCTGTGTTTTTTTCTATGTAAACCTTGGGTGTCAAATTTCTCGGCACCTCTACCCGCACGAGGGATTCTTTATTTATCGATGTTTTGGTTTCTGCTCGGGTGTTCAGAACGACCTCAAAACTACAGTGAAGAGAAACCAATAGAAAGAGAATGTTGCATAAGCGGTGTTATTTTGTGATGAGAGAAATGGTGGAATTTAACTTCAATAAAATCAGTTAGTTATATACCGAAAAACAGGGGAGGTGATGAGGGTTAGCTCAATTTTTTTTTCTGTTAAAGTGGATAGAAATATGTTTTGTAAACCTCGTTTTCTATAAAATCTATCTACTTTTAAAGTTCAATTTTGCTTTCTGAATGATACCAAAAGTTATAGCAGTTTCTAACCAAAAGGGCGGTGTAGGTAAAACCACAACAAGCGTCAATCTTTCTGTGGGTTTAGCTATGCGTGGCTATAAGGTTCTTTTGATTGACACGGATTATCAGGCATCGTGTACGGTAGCTCTTGGTATTAATATGGAATATGATAATCGAAGCATTTATGCCGCATTGGTTGATTTAGCTCCTATTCAGGATTGTATCATTTCCTCTGGTAGAAAGAACCTCGATTTGATTCCATCCACGCAACACCTTGTAGGGGCAGAAATTGAATTAGTGACCGTCACCAATCGGGAATTTATATTAACCGAAAAGCTTGAGGTCATTAAACCGCTCTATGATTTTATTATTATTGACTGTCCTCCTTCACTAGGTATTGTGCCGGTAAATAGTCTGGTAGCGGCAGATTCGGTTCTTATTCCACTTCAGTGTGAGTATTTCGGTTTGGAAGGGCTGGAGATGTTATTGGATACCATCAAAATTATTCAGAAAAGACTCAAACCTGAACTTTACGTGGAAGGTATTCTCATGACCATGTATGATGAAGAATCAGATTTGTCCCGCAAAATGATAGCTTTGATGCGATCAAATTTCGGGGATGATGTATTTGATACCTTCATTCCGCGTGACTCTGATTTTATTGATTCAACCGCCAGCCAGATTCCAGTCATTGCCTCAAAGAAAAGTAACTCGCCCGGCCTCCAGGCCTACCATCGCCTTATCCTTGAGTTGTTGGAAAAGTATAATTTGAAGAAGAGGAAGGTATCCTAACTCCTACATATCATTCGCCTTACTTCCGATCGTAATGCCGGTTTGTTGTTCATATTCCTCGGCTGAGACGTGGAAGCCATCGAATTCGGCGAAGCGAGTGTATTTACCAATGAATCGCATTTTGACATCTTCAGTACCGCCGCTTCGGTTTTTGGCGATGATCATTTCGGCGTAGCCTTTAGTACTGGTCCCGTCTTCCAGAGAATCAATATCGTAATATTCAGGTCTGTATAAGAACATCACCACATCAGCATCCTGTTCAATGGAACCTGATTCTCTGAGGTCAGAGAGTTGAGGGCGTTTATCACCACCTCTTGTTTCCACCGAACGGCTAAGTTGTGAGAGGGAGATTACCGGAACATTAAGTTCTTTGGCCAGAGTTTTTAGTGATCTGGAGATTGCGGCAATTTCCTGTTCACGATTCATACCCTGCTTGATGTTTCCGGCGGTCATAAGTTGCAGGTAATCAATGATGATCATCTTGATATTATGAAAAGCCTTGAGACGACGGGCCTTTGTTCTCAGCTCCAGAATAGAGAGTGCAGGGGTATCATCCACATAAATTGGAGCTGTGGATAGGTTGTTTAATCTGGAGTGTAGCGAGTGCCATTCGTCTTTATCGAGCTCTCCTTTTCTAAGTTTTTGACTGTCAATCTCCGCCTCGGCCGAAATTAAACGAAGCATCACCTGCTGTGCCGACATTTCAAGCGAAAAAAGAGCCACAGGCAAATGGAAATCAATAGCTGCATTTCTTAATGCAGAAACTACAAAGGCAGTTTTTCCCATCCCTGGTCTGGCTGCAATAATGATGAGCTCAGTATTATGAAAACCACCGGTAATTCGGTCTAATGACGGAAAGCCGGAAGGCACATTGCTGTGTTCAGCGTTTTGGTCAGATTTATTTTTGATTTCCTCAAGTGTTTTCTGAACTACGGCACTCAGCTCGGGAATATTCTTGTTAAGGTTACCCTCCTGAATTTCGCGAAGAGATTGCTCAGTGGAATCCATCAGTCCGTAAACATCGGTGGTGTCTTCGTAAGCTTTATTTTTTACGACGTCCAGTATTTTGACGATGTTTCTTCGGATGGCGTATTGTACAATAATGCGGGCATCCTGCTCAATATGGGCCACGGTAGAGTTGGCCATGATTTTTGAGACATAAGAAGCTCCGCCTACAAACTCCAGTTCCCCATTTTGACGAAGCTGATTGGTTACCGTGAGTAGATCAATCGGTTCTGTTTTACCGAACAGAGCCAGAATGCTTTGATAAATAGCAATATGCCGTTCATCTTGAAAGCTATCTGATTTAAGAATGTCAATAACTGAGGTAAGTGCATCCTTCTCTTTGATAATTCCGCCGAGAACATTGGCCTCCAAAGCCTGCACATGCGAAAGCTGCTGAAAAAGCACGGGCTCTCTCGTTGGCCTGATATTGGGCTGCAATCTTCGGTTTTGTTTGGCCATTTCGGGCTTATTTTTCTAAGGACAAGAAATTATTGGTCGAGTCCGAGTTTTTCCAAAAACTCATTCAGTTGGTCTTCACTTTCAAAGGGTACAGAAATATGTCCTTTGTCTACATCGCTTACCTTGATTTTCAGCGGTACTTTTGTTTTTCCGCGAAGTGATATTTCCTCAATACGCATATCCTCACGATAGGTTTCAAGAGGCGAAAAAGTATCGCCAAAAGCATTTTCAGCTTTAACCAGTTCTTCCACCTTACGAGCAGAAAGTCCCTGATTGATGATTTTATGGAAAAGCTCTAATTGAAAAGCTTCGTCTTCCAATGTAATTAGAGGGCGAGCCTGCCCCATTGAGATTTTGCCAAGCGTAATAGCGGATTGGATAACCGCCGGGAGTTGCAATAAACGAAGGTAATTATTGACCGTTGTACGGTTTTTACCAACACGGCTACCAAGTTCATTTTGCTTTAACCCGCAATCGTCAATCATTCGTTGGAAAGAAAGAGCTACCTCAATGGCATTCAGATTTTGACGCTGAATGTTTTCAATCAAGGCCATTTCTAGCGAACGCTGATCGTCCACATTACGAATATAGGCTGGCACCTCATTTAGGCCAGCAAGTTTGGAAGCTCTCAGACGTCTTTCGCCTGAAATAAGCTCGTATTCGCCATCAACTTCACGAACAGTCAGTGGCTGAATAATACCATGAACTTTGATAGATTCAGCCAGTTCTTCGAGAGCTTCTTCATCAAACTCAGTTCTGGGTTGATGAGGATTTGCTTTGATTTTGGAAACCAAAACCTGCTGAACGCCCTCAAAAGAGGCGACCTTTTTGGAAACTACGAGATCGCTGTCGCTCAATAGTGCACTTAATCCTTTCGCCATCTTATGCCGCTATTGTGATTTCCGCCTTAAATTCCGGAAGATTATTACGTCTGAGCATTTCTTTAGCAAGGTCCACGTAGCTGATAGCACCTTTGTTTTCGAGGAATTTGATGTCAAACTCTTCCCCTTTTTCACCGGAGAACATCAATAGAGCAGGTACGCCATAACTTGGAGCCTCGGCCAATTTTACATTGCGGGGCACGATGGTCTCAAAACACTCATCTTTGAAGTAGTTGGTCACATCTTCCACCACCATTTTTGAGAGATTGGTACGACCATCGTACATGGTAAGTACATAACCTTCCATCTCTAAATCCGGGTTAAGACGCTTTTTAATGATTTCTACTGTGTTCTGCAGCTTTGCAATTCCTTCAAGAGCAAAATACTCGCACTGAACCGGAATCAGAACAGAATCTGAAGCCACAATAGAGTTAATTACCATGAGACCCAATGAAGGCGAGCAGTCAATGAAAATGAAATCATAATCACCTTTAATGGGCTCAAGTAATTCTTTTAGTATGTATTCACGAGCAACCTGATTGACTATTTCTAACTCAAAACCAGCCAAATCAATGTGCGACGGTATGACGTCAAGGTTTGGGATCTCTGTTGAAAGAATGCAGTCTTTGATATCTGATTCTCCTACCAGAGCTGAGTAAATATTGTCTTTGTACTCCTTGCTGTCTATCCCAAGACCAGAGCCGGCGTTTGCCTGCGGATCGGTGTCCACGATCAGGATTTTATAGTCAAGAATAGCAAGAGAGGCAGATAGATTGATGGCCGTTGTCGTTTTTCCAACTCCACCTTTCTGATTGACAATAGAAACGATTTTTCCCATAGTTTTTGATTTTGAGGACTACAAATATAGGTCTTTTGCACCCGCCTGAGTATTGAAAATTTAGTTTGTCGATAAGTTTTAAAAATGTGGATAATTTATCCTGTTAAGGATAGGATGATCTTTTAGTTCAATGAAATATTTAAATATTACAAAATAAGGTTAATTTAGTACGCTTATTAACCCTTAACATTTACAATTATGAACACCAAATCGATTGTTGCCGGTCTATTAGCCGGCCTGACTCTTTTTCTACTTGGTTGGCTGATTTACGGCATTCTATTGGCCGATCTGTTTTCCGATATGGGTGGTACTGCCACCGGAGTCGCAAAGACAGATGAAGAAATGATGAGTTCTATTCACTGGCTGGTAATAGGTCAGATGGCCCTTGGTCTACTTCTTTCTTATATTTTCGCTAAATGGGCCAGTATTTCCACCTTCAGTGGCGGTGCCAAGGCGGGTGCTGTCATCGGTGCGTTTGTAGCTATTGGTTGGGACTTTACCATGTTAGGAACTTCAAATGTGACATCGCTCTCATCCACTTTGCTGGATGTTGTCTTGATGATCATTCAAATGGCTCTGGCCGGAGCTGTTGCCGGCTGGTGGCTGGGAAGAGGTGACGCTTAGTCTTTTAAATCGAAAATCCCCGCGGCCAAGGGCTGCGGGGATTGTTACTAAGCTAATCTAACCACTATTATAAGTTCTTCATAAAATCTATAGTTTCTGAAACAATCTCTCCCATTTTGCCATGCATATCATGGTTGGCGTCTGGCAGCAGATAGAATTCAGACTGTACTCTCTTTTTCGTTAGGAGAGATTCAAGTTTCTCTCCTTGCTCTGGTTTAATTAAATTATCATTCCCGCCATAGAAAAGAAGGGTGGTTGAGCACTGCCTGTCTACTGCAAAATAAGGACTGGCTCTTCGGTAAGCGTCCGGATTTTCTTCATATGGTTGTCCTATCAAAAGCTCGGTAAGGTTTCTGTTTTTGTCATCTTTTATACCCTGATTAATGGTTTCATCAGTAAGGTCTGTGGGGGCTGCAATGGCGGTCACAGCTCTTATATTTCTCTTATCATATTTATAAGTATATGACAAAGCCAAATGCCCACCCGAGCTATAACCCCATAGCACAATTTCATCACTAAGATTGAGCACATTTTTGAGGCTGTCATGATGGTCAAAGAACAAGTCAAAATCCATCATCATATCATCAAAAGTTACGCTGTCAATTCCTGCCAGGCGGTGGTTAATATTGAAAATGGTAATATTAAGTTTCTGATTAGCAAAGTGTTGTGCTGCTTCGGCTAAAAAGCTCTTGTCAAGAAGACTCCAGCCCCCACCATGAACAAGGACCACAGAAACTGACTTTTTCTCAGGGTCAAGGCTGTCGACATGAGGTACGTAAACATCATAATTCTGAAACCTGTTTTCGCCATAAGACTGATTGAATTTGACGTCATACCATTGTACAGTTTGGTTAGTCATAAGGTTAACCAAAGGAGTTCTTTTTTTTTGCTGAGAAAAAGGAGAAACGTCAGCAACAAGTTCGCAGGACTGCAGAGCCAGTGAAGCTAAAACAATCCAATAGAGTAATCGTGTTTTCATGATTTTAGCAGTTTGATTTATCTCTTTTTAAGAAAAATATATTCCAATGTTATTGGGCTACTTCCATGAATATTTTTTGCGAAACAAATTCCCCAAAGTTCCCCGAATGGGGCTGTAAGGGCTTTTTTGGGTTGAATTTCCCGTTTTTGCTCATTTGAGAAAATCCTTTCTCAAACAGGCTGCATTCCGGCTGGCGAAAGCTTAGGGAATAAGATTTTCAAGAAGATGGGCAACATCAAAAATTAGTTTATAATGGAAAATTCAAACAAACAGAAAACAGGACTTGCTGCTATTTTTTTGGGAGTAGGTTTTGCGGCTGCGGCCATGGTAGGGATATACCAATATCAAAATGCACAGGAAGCTGAGAAGTCTCTTGCTGCATCAGAAGAAAAAGCCCTCGACTTATCATCTCAGAAAACCGAGCTTGAAGATGAGGTAGCAACACTCTCTGCCGAGCTTGAAGCCAAAATTAAAGAATCTGAGGAAGCTGCAGCGGCCCTAAAAGAAATGGAAGAAAAAAGAGTCGCAAATAACAAGGCTTACTCTTTCAGAGCCAAGCAGGCTCGTGAGAAACTTGAAGCTGAGCAATTGCAGCGTCAAATGGAAATTGATAGTCTGAATGCACAACTGACGGAGTTAACCGCAATAAAAGATCAAATGGCTGAAGACCTGAAAGTAGTACCTATTCTGGAAGCAGAAAATTCAGACCTGAAAGCAGAGGTGCAAGCCTGGGAAATGAAATATGCTAAGCTTGAGGCTGATTTCAATGACTTATCAGATCGTTATCAGAAGCTGATTTATGACGCTCCGGCTGATAACTTCAAAATTGAGGTGACCGACAGAAGAGATAAACTGACCTCAAAAGCTAAGCGAGCTAAGAAAGTTACGGTTTCTTTCCTGATGCCTGAGTTTTTAATGAAAGAAATGAAAGGGAAAGAGACGCTTTATTTGAGCTTGTTTAACGAGAAAATTGAACCTCTTCCAGGTTATATAAACGAAGTAAGCATTAACAGATCAAACGGAACTATTCCTGTGGCCGTACATGCTACGGAAACATATGATCCTAAAAACGGACCCGAGATTGTTAGTTTCGAGGTAGAGCTTTCAGAGGATCTGGAAGAAGGGTTTTACAAAGGAAAAGTCTACTCAGCGAATAATTATTACGGCACCATCGACTTTAGGTTAAGGTAAAAAATAGATACACTTACATGTTCTCAAACAAAAATGCCCGTCGGTCTCCGTCGGGTGTTTTTATTTAATGGTCTTTCTGATTACCTGATTTTATGGTAATTTCAGGAAACTTACCTTAGCTATGAAAAAAATAATTACCCTCTTATTACTGGGTCTTTGTGCTCAGTCCTTTGCCCAGATTAACTGTCCTCCGGGAACATACTTTAATGGTTCCGGTTGTACCAATTGTTTAAAAGGAACATATAATCCTCTTCCTGGTCAGTTCGCATGTATAAATGCTCCCGAAGGGGCTTTTGTGCCTGTGGATAGTGCGGTGGCTTACGAGTTATGCCCTCCGGGAAAATTCAGTTCGGGAACAGGTAATGAAGAGTGCTTTGCCTGCGAACTTGGTAAATATAACCCGTCCTCGGGCCAAAATAGCTGTTTGTCAGCAGATGCCGGATTTTATGTACCCTCTACTGGATCTGTTACCCAGTCGGCCTGCCCGCCTGGCACTTTTCAGCCGGGCACGGGACAATTAAATTGTATAAATGCCACTCCCGGTTTCTACGTTCCAAACTTTGGAAGCACAAGTGCAATTCCGGCACCGGGTGGCGGTTTTGTGAAAGATGACAGTGCGTCTTCTTTTGAATTATGCCCACCGGGCCTTTTCAACGCCATGACCGGGAAAACATCTTGTGATTCCTGCTCAGAGGGTACCTACAATAGCAAATATGGCCAGGTGGAGTGTATTGCTTGTTCGCCCGGGAGTTACAGCGGGGTGAAAGGCTCACAGGAGTGTCTTGAATGTCTATCAGGAACATACGCTACAAACAGTGGAGAAGTGAAGTGCTTTAAGTGTGAAGAGGGGACTTATGCTCCTTCGGCTGGAAGCTGGAACTGCACTGACTGCCAACCGGGAACCTTTAATCCTATTACCGGACAAATTTCGTGTCAGCCATGTGCTGAGGGTTATTTTCAGCCAAATGCGGGTATGAACATTTGTCTGGCATGTGTGGCCTGTGATGATGGTAATCCGGAAACAATTGATCTCTGTGATGCCGTAACGGGCGACTGCATAAGTTTTACCAATGACGTCAAGCTTGAAGTAATGGGCAGTATGTATCTTAAACCTATTCCCAAAGCTCCCGATAATCCTGAAGAGGGGCAGATTTATTTTGATAGTTTCCTCCGAAAAGTTCGTGTCTTTGATGGAGTAAACTGGGTCAATATAAACTAGCTGTTGTCGTCACTCAGTTTAGCGGCTTCAAAATAGAAGCCGGTGATATTTTTGAGCATTTTCACCAGATCATCAAAATTAGATGGTTTAACAAAATAGGCGGCAGCCCCCATCGCGTACGCATTTTTGATTTCAGGTTCAGCCGCAGAAGTGGAAATAATAAGGACCGGGAGGTGTTGCATATTCTTACTGGATTTAATGTATTTCAACATTTCTCTACCGTCAATTTTGGGCATGTTGAGGTCCATCATCAGTATTGAGGGTAGCTGTTGATTTTCAAGTTTCTTTTTTAAAAGCTCTCCATCTTTGACAAACTCATAGGTGTACGATTCGCCAAGATCCTCAAAAGCTGATTCCATCAGAAACTGGTCGTCTTCGTCGTCTTCTGCAATAAGTATTTTATATTCCTGCATTTTCTTTTTTTGAGTTTTCTCAGGCCGGGAAATACAAATGAAATTCAGCTCCTTCATTAACCTCTCCATCGGCATCTATTTCTCCTCCATGGTTTTGCATAATTCTGGAGCAAATGGAAAGACCAATTCCCGTACCCTCTACATCGGATGTTTTCTCTAATCGACCAAAAACAGTGAACATTTTGTATTTGAATTGGCGATCAAAACCTTTGCCGTTATCCTTAACTACGATATGGTGATACATAGAGGGGATATCTCCTTTATACTTTACTTTTCTATAAGCTTTGACACGGATAAAAGAGTTCACATCGTTTCTTCTGAATTTAATGGCATTACCAATGAGATTCTGGAAAAGCTGATAAATCTGTCCTTTATGCCCGGATATTTCAGGTAGTTCTCCAAGGTCTATTTCGATATCTTCCGTCTTGTCTTCAAAACTTTGTAAAACCTCATTAACCACGAGTTGAAGTTTTACATTCTCTTTCTCCGGTTCGTCTGAGAGTAAACGAGAGAGGCTGAGGAGGTCATTAATCAGGTTCGTCATGCGTTCTGACGACGCATCCATCCGCTGTAACAAGTTCAGGCCTTTTTCGTCAAGATTTTCGCTGTGATCGCGGGTGAGTTTGGTTGCAAACATCCTGATTTTTCGCAGTGGTTCCTGCAGGTCATGGGAGGCTACGTAGGCATACTGCTCCAGCTCTTTATTTGACCTGTTGAGATTTTCCACGTTTTCCTGTAGAAGTTCCGTGGCTTCATCCCTTTTTTGTAGTTCACGGCTTACCAGAACAAAAGAATAGCCGAGAAAACCGAGCGTGGCTAACGTAAGAATAAACAGGAGGAAAGGCGTGAACTGTTCTTCAAATTCTTTGAGACGAAGTCTTCTTTTAAGAAGCAGTTTTTCATGTTGATCCACCTTATTAATTAGCTCATAAAAATCGCGGTTAATCTGTTCATTTTTAAAAATGAGCTCATTCTGAACGTATTTATATTTGGCAGAGCTGGTATCATTAATGACTTCCACCAGCAGACTCTGTATTCGGTTATCAACCTGTTCTTCCAGTTTCTCTGCGTAATACTGATGCACCTTATCCTCACGGGTGAGGCGGCTGAACTGCTGCAGCGAGTGTCGCATATAATTTTTCTCTTCCTGAAATTGATAGTAATAGGTAGTGTCTTTGGTGAGCAGGTAGCTCCTTTGCTCGGCAATAGCTGTATTAAAACCTGATTTCAGATTGGATATGGCCAATAACGTTTGGTTCGAGCGGTCAATGATATCCGAGTACTCTTTAAAGGTGCTGAGCCGGTCAAAAGTGAGGACACTAAGAAGCAGCAGTACACTTAAAGAAATTCCGAAAATCAGATTTACGAGTTTTTTGTTCATGATGGTTATGATTGCTCAAGATGGGGAATTTCTTCCCCAAATAGCCACTAGGATTTTGTGGTTGTTTCCCTTGTTTCTTTTTGATGTTTAATTTTTAAATGGATTTAATTGTTTGATAATCAATGGTAAGTAAGCTTTTTTGGTCTCCTTTGATTCAGAAAAGAATGAACTGGACTTTCTTTTGAATACCACCTTTATATAAAATGTTACCGTTTGCCTGCCCAGAAGCTAATACAATCTCAAAAGCAAAACCTGAAGATCACTCCAAGGCAAATTCAATTTCTCAATTTTCTGCAACTAAACGAAATTGAGCTTGAAGAATTGATCAATCAGGAATTGGAGGGAAATCCAATGCTGGAAGAGGAAACCTCGGGCGAAAATTGGAACTTAGAGTATTCTACATTTGGTAATACCGAAAAGAGCTTTTCACTTGTAGAGGTTCAGGAAGACCAATCAAAAGATTTAAGAACAGAGCTGAAAGAGCAGTTGATTTATTTGTCGATTTCGTCCTCACAAAAACGCTTAGCCGAGCTTTTGATTGACTCCGTCGATGAGAGAGGATTTTTGCCCCAAACGGACGAAGAACTCGAGGATGTTTTTTCCTTTATGGAAGGCAAATTTTACAATCTTCAAGAGATAAAAACGGCTCGCAAATCCATTCATCTACTTGAGCCCACAGGTATTGCCACAGAGAATTTGCAACAGTTTTTGCTATTTCAGGCGGATGAAAAAAAACTGCCGCAAAGTGTAATTGAAATCATTGATAAACACTTTCATTTATTGATTGAAAGGGAATTTGAACTTTTAGCCGTAGAACTGGGTATTGAGCTCTCAGAGCTCAGGGAGCTTCTAAATTTCATCTCAAAGTTACGGCCTTATCCATTTTACGGGCAAAGCCAGGAGGCTATTGAGAAAGAACAAATTATCCCTGAATTTAAAGTCGAAATTATTCAAAATGAGCCTGTTGGTGGTTTGCTTAAAGGTAGGAAGCGTAAACTCCAGTTTGTTCCGGTTTTAGAAAGTTCATTGAGTAAACCGCAGGATAAGAAAACCGTTTCGTTTTTAAAGAAGAAAACGGATGATGCCCAATGGTTTCTGGAGGCCCTCAAAGAGCGGGAAAGCACTATGTCTGCCTGTATAGCTACCGTGGTAAAGCTGCAAAAGAACTACTTCAGAACCGGAGAAATTGAAGATTTACGACCGATGGTTTTAAAAGATATTGCCGATCTCACTGGTAGAACATTATCAACCATTTCGAGAATTACAAGTCAGAAACATGTACAAACTGATTTTGGAATTATACCTATGAGAAGTTTATTCTCTGAAGCCATCCAAAAAGCGAATGGTGAATTTATCAGTAACCGAAAAGTACAGGATTTTGTGAGTCAATTTGTCTCGGAAGAAAATAAGAAAGAACCTTTGACTGACGCCGAGATTCAGCGTAAATTAAGTCAGCAAGGAGTAAATGTAACCCGGAGAACGGTTACGAAATACCGTGATTTTTTAAATATTCCTTCATCAAAATACAGAAGAGCCCTATAAATTATGCCTAAAATACTGGTCGTAGACGACGATAAAGACATTTGCCTGCTGATGCACCGTTTTTTAACAAAAAACGGCTACGAGGTAGAAACTGCCATTTCGGGATTGGCGGGTCTCAAAAAATTGGCTGATTACAAGCCTGATTTGCTGCTTTCAGACTTTAAGCTTGGAGATATTGACGGCACCGAGGTGCTGCAAAAGGCTAAAGAGATGATGCCGGATTTGCCCGTCATCATCATTACTGGTTATTCTGATATAAAGGTGGCCATCAATGTGATGAAAATGGGAGCATTTGATTATGTGACCAAACCTCTTTTCCCTGATGAGATATTACTCAATATCCGTAAGGCCCTGAAAACCGGTGAAGATGCTCCGGTTAAGAGCTCATCGGGTAAAACAAGGCCTGTCAAAGCTGAAAAGGAGAATTATATTTTCGGTAACAGCTCCATTTCTAAAAAACTGATGAAACAGGTGAATCTGGTGGCTCCGACGAATTTCAGCGTTATTATCTACGGTGAAAGTGGTGCAGGGAAGGAGGCTATAGCCAAAACCATTCACCAGAAGAGTAAAAGAAAAAACGGGCCTTTTGTAGCTATGGATTGTGGAGCAATATCTAAAGAACTGGCTGGTTCTGAGCTTTTTGGTCATGAAAAGGGCTCATTCACCGGGGCCATTAATCAAAAGATCGGGCATTTTGAACTGGCTGACGGGGGTACTTTATTTCTGGATGAGGTTGCCAATTTATCTTATGATGTACAGGTTTCATTATTGAGAGTTGTACAAGAGCAAAAGCTGAAACGTATCGGAGGCAATAAAGAAATTGATATTGATGTACGTATTCTGGTGGCTAGTAATGAGCGTTTGCCCGAGGCCATTGCTCAGGGTAAATTCCGTGAAGACTTATATCACCGTTTCAACGAGTTTAGTCTTGATGTACCTTCTTTAAAAGAACGTGGGAATGATATTTTTGAGTTTGCTGAGTATTTTCTGGAAGAAACCAATAAGGATTTGGAGAAAGAGGTCAAAGGTTTCTCTGAGGAGGTGCAGCAGCATTTTAAAAAGTACCCATGGCCCGGGAATATTCGGGAGCTCAGAAACGTGGTGAAGCGAGCCACCTTACTCACAGAGGGCGAGTTTATAGAGGAAGGTTCTTTGCCTTTTGAGATTGTTAATCATGAGAAACTCCTGTTTGTAGAAGAGGACAAGGAGCCGGAGGTAAAGGCTGACAGAAGGCTTCACGGCCAGCTGAAATCTGCGGCCTATGAGGCAGAATATGAGATGATCATGGAGGCTTTGAAAAAGGTAAATTTTAGTAAAAGTAAAGCGGCGGAGCTACTGAATATTGATCGTAAGACGCTTTATAATAAGATGAAAAAAATGAACATGTAATGGCAGAGATGATCCCAAATCAGGTGCCTGAGCAGGTAGAAGCACTACAAAAAGAGTTTGACGAGTTTATTTACCTTGCTTCACACGACCTTAAAGAGCCGGCCCGAAAAATTGTAACTTTTGGCGACAGACTTACCAAAAGCCTTAGCAACAAACTTTCTGCAGAAGAGCAGGAGTATTTCAGTAGAATGATGGATGCGGCCAGAAGGCAACAAGCCATGATAGACGACCTGCTTCGGCTTTCAAGAATCAATACCACTGACTTCAAAAAAGAGAAGATTATACTTCCTGAGCTGGTGGATGAGCTGATTATCAGTCCCAAAACCGACTTTAGGTATGAGGTTCCTGAGGTAGTTTACGGTGATCGCCGACAGCTAATGTATGCTCTACAGGAGTTAATACGTAATGCAGAAAAATTTTCTCCTGAGAAGCCGGTTTTGCGATTAATGAGCAAATCTATTTTTTCCACTGTTATTGGGTCAAAAGGCCTAAATTCTTCCAGAAACTATGCCTACCTGATCTTAAGCGATAACGGCATAGGCGTTCCGGTAGAGCATGAAGAAGACATTTTCAGACCTTTTTATCGAATCAACGGTCGCGGGGAATTCCCTGGGTCGGGTATGGGCTTGTCTATTACAAAGGCCATCTTTGATAAAATGGGCGGTGCTGTTTGGGCTGAAAAAACTGAGGAAAATGGTGCTTCCTTTCATATTCTTTTACCTTCTACCTGATGGCCTCAAAAATCAATATTTTATTGGTAGAAGATGATGAGGATGACCACTTTATCACCAAAACACTTTTGGCGGAAACTGATAATCTTGATTACAGACTTGATTGGGCAAAGTCTTACGAGCAGGGTCTGGCTCAGATACGAACTCGTTCGCATGACATTTATCTTTTCGATTATTTGCTCGGCAAAGACTCTGGGCTGGGTTTGCTTAAATCACTTCGAGGGATCAGCTCTGATACTCCGGCGATAATGCTGACCGGCAAGGGAGACAATAAGGTGGATCAGGAGGCGATTCTTCTTGGGGCGTCTGACTATCTGGAGAAGTCCTCGCTCAATGCTGATACGCTGGAACGAAGCATTCGGTATGCCCTTAAACATGCTGAAACGCTACAAGCGTTACGAAAAAGTGAGGTGAAATACCGTACGGTGATTGAGCACTCCAAAGAGATCATTTTTATTGCGAATGAAGATTTGAACATTGTTCACATCAGTCGCTCTGCCGAAGATTATCTGGGCTATTCAAGAAGTGAAATTTACGAAATGCAAAGCCAGTTTTTGTTTGAAGACCCGCTGGAGCTGGTCAAACTGCAGGACGAGGTAGCCGAGCTGGGGAGTATTGAAGACTTCAAACTGACGGTCAAATCTAAAAGTGGAGAAAGAAAACAAGGACTTCTCTCCGCTGTTCTTGAGCCTGAAGAAGACGGCCGTTTTTTTATTCATGGTATTTTTAGTGATCAAACACAACGTATAAGGGCCGAGAAAGCCATGCTTCAATCTCAAAAACTACAATCTACCGCCCGATTGATGCAGGTGCTGGCCCATGAAGTCAGAAATCCGCTTATGAATATCAATCTCAGTCTCGGTAGCCTCTCAGGTGGGGTGAGTGAAGAAGATGCTCCGCTGCTGGAGATTGTTCAGCGAAACGCCCGAAGAATCGACGAACTTATCAATGAGGTGCTTCATGTGGCTTCTGAAAAAGAGGCCAAAAAGGAATTGACAGACCTTTGTGACGTGATTGACAAAACATTGGAACAGGTCAATGACCGGGCAATGATGCAGAAGGTGCAGATCTTTACCGAAATCACTGATTGTCCTAAACTACTGATGAATGCTGAACAGGTGAGCACGGCTTTTGTCAATATTATGGTCAATGCCATTGAGGCCCTGGAAGGAGTTGAAAATCCTGAAATTCATTTGAATACCTATTCTGAAAATGAGCGGGTGATGATAAAAATTCGTGATAACGGAATAGGAATGGATGAAGAACTGCAGTCAAAGCTTTTTGAACCTTTCTATACAGCTAAAACCAACGGAGTTGGGTTGGGGCTGGCTTCCACTTTGGGTATTCTGAAAGCTCATGAGGCTGAGATAAGTGTAAGCTCATCGCCTGGTGAGGGTTCAGAGTTTACTGTGGTGTTTTTTGTACCTTCTCATGTCAAATAAAGGCTTACTGTCCAAGTGTTTCCACACCTTTTTACCCGGAATATCTTTTTTACCCAAGAAGATAAACAAACAACACAAATGATGGATTTTGATATGGCTTTTACCCTTATGACCTGGTTAGTACTGGGTGGATTTGTCTTTGGCTCAGAAGTGATTATGAGCTCAGATGATTACTCTGAAACCGAGAGATAAATCTCCACTTCGGGCTCCTGTCCCTCCTTGGCTTCAGAGAATTTATACAAATCAAAATCGGCGTGATAGGCTCTTTTGAGACTTTTGTCCGCCCAGATTTCTTCCCATTTATTTAAAACAGATTCCGGCATTTTGCCACTGGCGTCAAAGGTTTGGTAACTATCGGCGTCTATTTCTAAATAGGCCAGATTCTGATCAGCAGTGGGCTCGCTCACCGCATAACCTAGAAAACAGGTATAATCTCCACGATAGTCAGACTCATACTCCGTGTACACACAATACATATCAGCATTGACTTTATGTTCAATTTTTGAGGCAAAACCTTCAGAAAAGAAGCGTTGCCATAAGCTGCCAATTTCCGTTTTGGCCGAGCCGTCAAAGTTATTGCATCTTACTTTTAGGCCAGCCAGCTGAATTTTGGGTAGTTGTTTCATCTTTTTTGTCGGTAATGAATCCGTGTAAATTTCTCAAAAAAAGGTTGAAGCTGTCGCCGAGTTATTTAGCAATGAGTGAACGCCCCCCGCCGAAAGCCCGTCGCTCAAAGCTAAAGACCCAATTCACCCAATAATCAACATTAACGACATCCCAAACACGATACCCGATAAAATAAAATTCCAGCTCTTCTTCTTGATTTTGAGTAGTTCCACCATACTGAAATTCACTATCAAGACTAAAAAGACAATCAGGATTTGCCCCAGCTCCAGCCCCAGATTAAACGAGAAAAGAGGTAAAGTAATACTGCCCTCGCTGCCTAGCAGGCTCTTGAGGTAATTTGAAAATCCCAGCCCGTGAATCAGCCCGAAAAAAGAGGCCAGCACATAACGAACCCAGCGTTTATTCTTCGGTTTCTTGTAGATGCTTCGTGGGAATTTATAAAAGAAATTTGCCACACAGGTGAGGAGTATGGTAATCGGGATTATAAATTCAATAAGGTCGGAATCAACAGAGATAATTTCCAGACTCGACAAAGCCAACGTAACTGAGTGCCCTAGTGTAAAAGCGGTTACCAGAATTAAAACCTCTTTCCATTTAAAAATGCTGTAAACAGCACAGAGAGCAATAATAAAAAGGATGTGATCAAAGCCGTTTAGGTCAGTTATGTGTAAGTAGCCTAATTTTAGATAGGTGATGAATTCTGACATTTAGGATGATAAAGGTTAGGTGACTAAATTTACAGACAATACAATGAGCGACCAAACTATATTTGGTGAATATGAGCTACTGGAAAAAAATTGGCTTTTTAGCATCCTTCTCTATTCCTTTTCTTATTCTGTCAGGTTTTTATGTGCCAGAGCAGCCGATCACTTTTTTGTCAGCTCCATACGCTTATCTCGTCATTCCTGTCATTGATTATTTGCTGGGCAAAGACCGCAATAATGTAATCAAAGAAAATTTTGAGGAGCTTGTTAATGAACGCTATTTTGATATTCTGGTGTATGCTCATGTCTATATTCAGTATTTTTTACTGGGCTGGGGGCTGTATGTTTTGTCAAGCTATGATTTAAGTAATCATCAGATTATCGGACTCATTGTTAGTCAGGGAATTTACAGCGGTACCATTATTAATGTGGCTCATGAGCTGGGCCATAGAAAAAGTAAGTGGGCACAGTGGCATGCCAGAGTGGCTTTAGTTTCGGTGTGGTATCATCATTTTACTATAGAGCATAACAGGGGGCATCATGTACGGGTAGCTACTCCTGAAGACCCTGCCACTTCAAGGTATAATGAAACGCTTTATCATTTCTGGTGGCGATCTATCACTGGTAGTTTCCGATCTGCCTGGCAAATTCAGACCGGTTTATTGCAAAAAGAGGGGAAAGCCGTTTGGTCATTCAAAAACTCAATGCTGATAGGTTTTCTGGCCACACCCATACTTTTTACCGTTGCACTTTTGCTGGTCAATTATTTTTCGGGGAGTATAGTCCATGGCCAATTTCAGTTTTTGTTCATTCAGGCACTAGTGGCAATTTTATTGCTTGAGGCTGTGAATTATATTGAACATTACGGAATGCTCCGCCAAAAACTGGCGAATGGGAGGTATGAGAAAGTAAATCCGCTTCACAGCTGGAATGCCAATCATTTTTTCAGCAATCTTATTCTTTTCAATTTGCAACGACATTCAGACCATCATGCCTATGCCAGCAGGCCATATCAGGTTTTACGGCATTTTGATGAAAGTCCTCAAATGCCTTTTGGCTACCCGCTGATGATCATTATGAGCCTTTTTCCTCCACTTTGGTTTAAGGTGATGAATCAAAAGCTGGAGAAGTGGAAAGAGGGGGCGGCAGATGCAGATTTTATTCAATCGGTGGTGAGGGGCTACGCTTAAGACAAAAAACATGAATTTAAATTTAATTGGAAAAAGGGCACTGGTATGTGGCAGTACAGCCGGTATTGGATGGGCTTCTGCGATAGAACTTGCCTTACTGGGGGCAGAGGTTTGCCTAATCGCCCGCAATGAAGAAAAACTAAAACAGAGGTTGACAGAGCTACCGGCTGAGTCAGGTCAAAACCATCATTATTTGGTTGCTGATTTTTCAAAAACAGACGAGGTAAGAGCTGCTTTGAAAACTTCAAAAGGAGATTATCATATTCTGGTCAATAATACCGGTGGGCCAGCTGGTGGGCAGATTATTGATGAATCGGCCGAGAAGTTTCAAAAGACCTTTGAGCAGCATTTGGTGGTCAATCAATTACTCACTCAGCATATAGTTCCTTTTATGAAGGCTGAGCGTTTTGGTCGGATTGTCAATGTGATCTCTGTTTCGGTGAAACAGCCTATTATAGGTCTTGGAGTGAGCAATACTATCCGCTGGGCTGTAGCTTCCTGGGCTAAAACCCTCTCAAAAGAGCTTTCCCATTCAGGTATCACGGTAAATAATATTTTACCGGGTTTTACCATGACCAGTCGGCTGGAGCAGGTGATCAAACAACGAGCTGATCGTGAAGGGAAGTCTACCGGCGAAATTGAAAAGGAAATTCTGGCGTCAATTCCTTCGGGGAAATTCGCGGATGCAGAGGAGGTCGGAGCCGCAGTTGCTTATCTTTGCAGTCCGGTGGCTGCATCGGTAAATGGTATCAACCTGCCTGTAGATGGTGGATTAAGTGCAAGTTTATAAATGATAGAAGGCGAAGTTTTCAAGAAAATAGATTTTACCTCTCAAAAACTCAAAATAGACTCCTACGAGGCTTGTCGATTTGAGGGCTGCAATTTAGAAGGAGCACATCTCTCAGGTATCAAATTTATCGAATGTGAGTTTGTGGATTGTAACCTCACCAATGCTCACCTAAAGACCACGACATTGAATGAAGTGGTGTTCTCTGATTGCAAAATGATGGGTATCCTTTTCGGCGATATCAATCCTTTCCTGTTGGATGTTACTTTCAATACTTGTCAGCTCAGTTTATGTTCTTTTTATGGCCTAAACCTAAAAAATACGGCCTTTACCGACTGTAATCTCAAGGACGCGGATTTTACAGATACTGATCTGACCAACTGTCTTTTTGAACGCTGTGATCTAAACGGAGCACATTTTGAAAGATCAAACCTACAGAAAGCCGACTTGCGGACTGCCGAGAATTACACCATTGATCCGGAGAATAATAAACTCAAAGGTGTTCTCATCTCATTGGACGGAGCACGCGGCCTTTTGAGTAAGTATGGGGTGAAAATTAGCTAAACCTCATCCAATGATTGAACTCGTTCGAAACAAATCATTGAATGAGTAAATCACTGCTTATTCAATATCCATCCGGATTCGCCATTCTTTTGGGAGATAATTGTTCACCCGATTTCCGATAACCTTGGCCCAGCCAAGCCCCAGCCCCTGATAAGTAATCAGATGCCAACCGTTTTCGGCAGAACCAAAGTCAAAAGACTCTTTTTTAAGAAAGAGCAAGGCTTCGTCTTTGCTAAGGTCTATTTTTGGGACTTTTAAAGAAATCTCCGAACTCAAAGCCAGGGCGTGAGAAGGTACAAAATTGTTTTTCTTAAAGGTACCAATTTCAAAACCTGAGGAACGCCTGAATAAGCCTTTTAACACGGTTCCGAAATCGCTTGCTAGTTCTTTGGGAACGGCGACAATGCCGTCATCTTTTTTAAGGAAAAATTCAAAATGCTCCGGTCTTTCCAGCCAGCTTGTGAGCTCTTCTACCTGTTTTTTGGGTAACCTGTTCAGGCGAATTTTTGCCGTGGTGTAATCTGTATCACCTCCTTTTTTTTGTAAAGCGGCAATATAAAACCCTTCTCCCGTTAACCTGTGGGGATAAAACTGATAACCCGGCTCGCGGGATTCAATTTCGGGGAAGGTAGAAGTATTAAGCGTCAAAACCTCAAAGTCCTGATTTTTGACAAACCATTGTACATTCTGGTGGTTTTCTTCCGGGTTATACGTACAGGTGGAGTAGATTAAAACCCCATCCGGAGCCACCGCCATTGCCGCTGCTTGGAGAATTCGCTTTTGACGTGCCGAACAAGTTGCCACCGCCTCTTCTGACCAGTGGCTGCTGGCATTTTTGTCTTTTCTGAAAAGTCCTTCACCGGAGCATGGAGCATCTACCAAGACCAGATCAAAGAAACCCTCCAGATCGGCAAATTCCTCGGCGTCATGATTGCTGACAATGACATTCGGAAAGCCCCACTTCAAAAGATTTTCTTTGAGAATGCTCACTCTACTTTTTATCACTTCATTAGCTACAAGCAAGCTTTCGCTGTTCATTAAATCGGCCATGAGGGTGGTTTTTCCACCGGGAGCGGCACAGAGGTCCAGTACTCTTAAAGGCTTTGAGAAATCCACGGTTTGCACAAGAGCCTCTTTAAGAAACATGGATGAAGCCTCCTGTACGTAATATGCCCCGGCATGAAAGGCCGGATCAAGCGTAAAAACAGGGCGTTCTTTCAGGAAGAAAGCTTCGGAATGCCACCTTACTCTATCGGTTTTAAGGTCATCGAAAAGTTCAGTAAGCTTCTTTCGCGAATTCAGTCTTACACTTACCGGAGCATCACTCTTAAGTGTTTCAGAAAACTGATCAAATTCAGTCCCGAGAAGGTTTTTCATCCGTTCGACGAAAGCCTCTGGTAGTCTATTTGACACTTTTCGAATTTTTTAATTGAACAATAGCCTTTTGAATGGCAACATTATTGGGATAAGAGACCAAATCGCCGTTTTCATCCTCTATCTGAATGGCAAAAAAGGTAATGTCTTTCACCACCCCAATTACGGAATCATCTTTATCCATAATCTTGATACGGGAGCCGATTTTAAAAGGGAAATTGAAAAACAAAAGCACTGATGCGGTGATATTGCTTAGCATTGACCAGGAGGCAAAGAGGGCTACACCGGCTACCGCAAAAAAGGAAGCAAATATTCCTTTAAACTCTATGTCCCAAACAAAACCAAGTCCAAGCAGGAGAATCAGGAGGTAAGTGATGTCAAAGAATTTTCTGGCATAGACACTACGGGCTTTGTCCAGGCCATGTTTTTTAGCTTGCTTTTTTATGATGCCATCAGTGATGGATCTTACAATAAAAAAGATAAGAATGCCAACGGCTGTGGCTACCAGTTCAAAAAAACGGCTGTCGAGAAATGTATCAAAATTCATCGGGCAAAATTACGAACAAAGTTTTCTAAAGAGTGCAGCAATCGCACAAAAGAGCTTCTGTAGGATTTTTGTATTTTTGATTCAAAAGTAATCGCGATATGGCTCTTACAGAATCCAACATGCTGCCCATTGGCACAAAGGCTCCTGATTTTATACTTCCGGATACCGTTTCAGGTCGAAAAGTTTCCTTAGACGAGCTCAAGTCTGATGTAGCTACCGTAGTTATGTTTATTTGCAATCATTGCAAGTATGTGAAGCACATCAATGGAGAGTTGGTCAAAATAGTGGAGAAGTTTCAGGAGAAAGGGGTGAGTTTTATTGGCATCAGTTCTAACGACATCGAAAATTTTCCCGAGGATGCCCCTGAGGAAATGAAAAAGAAGGCTGCCGAGCTCGGCTATACCTTCCCTTATCTCTACGATGAATCACAGGAGGTAGCCAAAGCTTATGATGCAGCCTGTACGCCGGATTTTTATATTTTTGACAAAGACCTCAAACTCGTCTACCGCGGCCGAATGGATGGCTCCTCTCCAGGAAACGGCGTCCCTATAACGGGCACTGATCTCCGCGGTGCTCTAAGAGCAGTGGTTGCCGGCGATTTTGTCTCTGAAATTCAATATCCAAGTATGGGCTGTAATATTAAGTGGAAGGGGTGATTGCTTAATACGGACAATCTCTAATTTCGGCTTTAAATACGGCTCCGGCCTCTATTTGAGTCCCTGGATTCAGATTGATTTTATTGCTTGCTTCCAGGCTTGTTTTAACCGGTGAAACCAATTGACTTTCTAAATCAATACTATTTCCACTCTGGAATGTTCCATTCTGATGCTGTACCTGATTTATGGTAATATTATCCGGGCATGTAAAATCCATTACCCAGAGTTGGGTGCCAATGTCATTTGTTCCCATTGTGAAGTAAAGCTTCCGACCATTAAGATGATAATTTTCAAAGGCCGAATAGGGGTATACCGGACTTTGAGGAGCTTTGAATATTAATTTTTTTGGTTGGTTATCCTGATAAAGCCAGATTTCATTTCCTGATTCCAAACCGTAGTAAAGAGCAGATACTACAATGGTTGAACTGTCAATTGGAACATATCTTATATCATCGCTGTACAAATAATTAAAGCTGAGCAGGGTGTCTGTCGTAATAAAATTTCCTTTCGATTTGTAAAGTCTCTTCAGGTTTGTGTTGAGATTTTTAGCTTGAAAAAAAAGTGAATCACGAAAACCAAAGATATGGTCAATAGAGGTGTCATTACCGTAGCCACCGATATTAGTGAAGCTGCCTTGGGGGCTTATTTTTGAAAAAGTATTAGGAGCGGAGGTAGCTCCGTTTTTAAAAAAGAGGCCATCAGATAGTTCTGCGATTCCAACATAATGATCTATTCTTTTCGAGCTGCCAAGTATTTGAACTCCACTTTGGTTAACAGCGTACACTTCGTCATTGCCCGTGGAATTATTGAAAACATTATAAAAAGCTGTATCGCCCCTAACATAGGCCTCATAACCATCCTTAGAGTCAATATTGGTTCTTAAGGAAGAAGTGGCAGGAAGTATTCCTACCTGAAGTGTGCCGGATGCAGTTCCGTCAGTAATCCAGAAAGCCCTGGGTGATTCGGTGACAAAAACTGCTTTGCTTTTCAGACTTCGTAACGCATGAGGAGAACTACTCGAGTTTCCAGCATTAATATCCTTCAGGAGCATCGTTCCAGCGGGTGTACCGTCTGTAACCCATGGTTCCTTTCCAAAGGGATGTTGATCCTCAACAAAAATAACTTTTCCGGTAGCAGCTTTTGTAAACCATTTTTCAATTTTTCCTGTACTCTCCGTATATAGATGAGACAGACTTTTTAAATCAGTGATGTTTTCAGAGACCATATTATAGGCTTTTATTTTTGAAGCCAAAGGGTGCATATAGATCAGGTTATCTCCGATTATCGCGAAGTCATTGATTGTATTATGGGCCGAATTGCCATTTGGTGTAGCCTTGTCGTATTTTGTCCAGTCAAAAAGCTGTATTGTGCCAGCAGAAGTACCGTCTGTTTTCCAGAGTTCGCGACCGTCTTTATTATTACTGGCCATAAAGAAAGTTTGATCATCATAAGAGAAAAAATCTGAGGGCTCAGGTTTAAACAGGGCCTCATTAAAGTCTTCTACAAGGTTTATCTGAGAACCGTCTGTCTTAAGGAGTTCATAGCCCAATCCTTCTTTATAGGCATTAAAAAAGAAGGTATTACCGGTAAGGCCAAGCCCCCCTTTATTGTTTTTTGTTGAGATTGAAGGATCAATTTCATCTAGCTTTAACGTTCCAGCTGTTGTACCGTCAGTAGTCCAGATATCAACTTCTCTCTCGCCTTCTGAGTAATTATAAGTGGTTATAAGTTCGATATACGCCCTTGAGTTATTGATCCAGATTTTTGCTTCGGCGGAATGTGCGTTTGAAGAAAGCTCTTTAACCAGTTTTGTATTAGCTACTGTTCCATCTGATTCCCAAAGCTCAAAGCGATTTTGAAATGGAGGGTTTTCGATACTAAAAATTTGATACACTTTCCCATTCAAAATAAAGCTACTATTTAGCCCCATTTGAGAGGAGATAAGAGGAAGATAGCTTTGGTTTAAAAGGTTGACTTTCCCGTAACTAGTTAGGTTTCCGAAATAGAGGTCATCGCCAAGTAGTTGTAGTTGTTGAGGATAAAATCCACCGTTTGTGTAAGGCTGAGGATAAATCAATTGAGTTCCGGATGAAGTACCATCAGTCTCAAAAATTGCTCTGAAAGTATGAGTAGTGTTTTTGGCGGCTACAGCTGAGAAGTAAAGTTTGCCATTTGCACTTAAAAAGTTGCTAGGATAGGAGCCTTCTGATCCCGGTAAAATGTCTTTCACAATTACAGTTCCACCTGCAGTTCCATCTGTTTTCCATAACTCCAGACCATTGATATCATCATTTTGACTGAAAAAAATCTCATTATTAAAAATGGTTAGATTTTCCGGAGGGTTAGGACCAAATTGTTTTATTTCGGTACATCCTCCATAATTACCATCACAAGACATCAATCTATAGCAATTACAAAATGTGGAGTTGTATTCTGTGAATAGAAGTTTGCCATCAAATACGGTGAAGTTTTTCATTGGATTTCCATCACTTTTTTGATAGACCAGAATAGGGGTAGTTCCGTTCAATGGAACAGAACCCAACATTTGAGTATTCCCGGAAGAAGAATAATAAACCATATTATCCCCCAGTCGAAAGGCCTTTGAGAATTTTCCAAGAGATGTAGATCCGGAACCTCCATGTAGGTTTCTGACTGTTGTGTCACTCGGGGTAATGAATTTAACAGAGCTTAACAAATCAGTTACAAAAAGATCATTTTCCCTTATCAGGATTAAGCTGTCTCCGGTGATGGGATTGTTGAAGTTTTCATGATTTCGGTAATACGTATTGCCCGTACCGTTACCTATCTGCTTCAGAAGTTGTTGTGCATTCACGCCGTAGGCGAAAAGTAGAAGGATTAGTAGTTTTTTCATGTTTATAGAGATGTGAAAATATGTTTTGAAGTTACCACATTAATTGAATCAACTATCAATTGATCGGTATTATTCTTCGTACCAAATGCCGCTTTGGGGAGGAAGGTTGTATTACTTAATCAACCTCGCCATTTGAAGCGAGAGATCAAGGAAAACGATTTTGGCTCTCACATTTCGGTCAATGTGGAAGATGGCTTCGTCAACTAGCTCAGAGATTTTTGAGAGGTTGTTGATATTGAAAACCTTTGAAAAGTTCTTCACAAAGTCGAGTGGTTTCTCTTCCAGTTTTACCATGTTTTCATTGCCGCTGGCCATGAGAAAAATTTCCCGGAAAACGGTAAGACCGTACTCCAAAATTTGTTTTTCCTGCTCCTTGCTGAGAGCGTCAAAATCATCAGCCATCGGTACCAGCTCCAGCACATTGAAAGCATAACAATATCGCATCCAATTGGCAAACCAATCGTGCATATTGTCATTTTTTGCGTTAGCGATCTGATAAGCCTTTAAGAGATTTCCCTCTGAAAGGCGGGCTATCTCTTTTGAACGTTCAGTTGTCGTTCCTTTTTCAACCAGATAGGGAACGATATCCTCTTCCCTGAACTTTGGAACAGCAAATCGCTGAGTTCTGGAGATGATGGTGGTTAGTAAATTTTGAGCATCATTGCACACCAGCATGAAGATTGTTTGCTCAGGTGGTTCTTCCAGAATTTTCAAAATGGCATTGGCCGTCGCAATACTCAGATACTCCGGCAGCCACACATAAATGAGTTTATAGCCGCCTTCATAAGATTTAAGGGAGAGGTTTCCGATTAACTTTCTGGCCTCTTCTACAGGAATATTTCCCTGCTTAATGCCGATTTTCTCAAGCCATTCGGTGATGTCTTTATATGGATGATCAAGCACAAACTCACGCCACTCAGCCATAAAGTTTTCTGACAGAACCTTTTTGCCACCTGCTGTGGGAAAAATAAAAGAAACGTCAGGGTGAATCAGTTTATCAGTTTTCAGGCATGATGAGCACTGCCCGCATGAGTCGGTGTTTGTTGGATTTTCACAACTAAGGTACGAACCAAAGGCTAGTGCAAGTGCGAGATTGGCTGAACCCTCTGAGCCATGAAAAAGCTGGGCATGAGCCACATGGTTTTTCTGCACACTTTGTATGAGTGTCCGTTTTTGCTCTTCCAGACCTTTGATATCACTAAACCTCATTGGTTATTTTTTGCTCATTGATGTGCGAAAGAATGAGTAAGTCTTCTTCTGATAATTCAATTTTTCTGCGGCTCATGGTGGCATTGATTACCTCAATCGCTTTCTCAAAACGATAAGGCTCATAACCCTCAGCGGCTCCCCCCCAAGTGAAAGACCGTATAAGTTTTGACTGAAAACCAGCACCGAAAACATTACAACTTACACCTACCACTGAGCCCGTGTTAAACATGGTACTTATACCTGCTTTGCTGTAATCACCCATGAAGGTGCCGCAAAAAGTCTCTCCGGTTGGTGTCATTCCATCGGTGTGGTAATCGTAGAGTTTAACTTCAGAATAGTCGTTTTTGAGGTTTGAAGCATTGGTGTTCGCCCCTAAATTACACCATTCACCAATGTAGGAGTTGCCAAGAAAGCCGTCATGAGCCTTATTGGTGTAGGCATGAAAAATGGTATTACCCACCTCGCCTCCAACGCGGCAGACTGGCCCCAGCGTAGTGTTTTGTCTGATTTTAGCCCCATAGGCTACTTTTGCTTCGGGCCCTATAGAAACAGGGCCAATAATAACTGCTCCTTCCTGAATGACAGCATCTTTTCCGATATAAACAGGGCCTTCCTCAGCATTGATAACGGCGGCTTTGATGTTTACGCCCTCTTCAAGAAAGATGTTCTCCTGACTATAAACTTTGGTATATGGATCAGTAATTTCCTGAGAAGTCCGACCTGCTGTAATTAGTTTGAAATCGGCTTCTATTTGAGAACCGTTATTCAGGAACAGGTCTGGTAGATGTTTAATAGAGAAAGTATCTTCCGGTTCCAGTTCTATGATTTCCGGGGCTTTGCCCAATTCCTGAGCACTTTTTCTGGCATCAGAGATGTAAGCGACTATCTCAAGACCAGAGGCAATCACCTGCCCGGGCTTTAGGTTTTTTATGAGGTCAATTAATGCGGGAGTTGGCAGAAAGCTGGAATTGATAAAAACATTTTCCTCTTTTAAAATGAGTGGATATTTGGTTTGCAAGTACTCCTCGGTATCTAGTGATACACTTAGATTAAGTCTGTTTTCCCACTTCTCTTTAATGGTGAGAATACCAACCCGAAGCATACCAATAGGCCGAGTTAAAGTGAGTGGCTTCAGGTGATTTCTGAAGTCAAGATCTTCAAAGAGGATTATATTCATAAGTGACAAAAATAAGCCCAAATTAAGCTTTCGCATAATTTGGGCTCACTGAAAAACGCCAATGTTAATAAAAAGATATTATTGCTTTCGGGTCAATTCCATCGCCAGTTTTACGGCCTTATAGGCATTTACCACACCTGCAGAAGTGCTAAGCTCGCCAAAAGCCACTGTATCACCACCACCCGGTAACTGAACCTGCTGATTATTAAATTTATCAGAAGACTCCAGAATGATTTGCTTGAGCTGACCGGCGGTTAAAGTGGGGAAGTAAGACTTCAAAAGAGCAGCTACACCGGTAACTGCCGGTGCTGCCATGCTGGTGCCTTGTTTTTCCTCATATTTTGAGCCCGGAACCGTAGAGTAAATGGCTACTCCCGGAGCAAAAACGTCTACAGATTCATCTCCATAGTTACTAAATGTCGCAACCATCTCGTCACCTTCTTTGTAGGAAAGAGCACCTACTGTTATCCAGTTATTCGCTTCTCCTCCGTCTTTATAAAATTTCGTTGGGTAATGTCTGTGGATGTCAATGTCAGCGTTGTCATTGCCCGCTGCAGCAATCAAAAGTACACCTTTTGACTCCGCATATTTTACGGCATCATCCACCCAGTTTTTCTCCGGAGAATATGGCTTTCCAAAACTCATGTTAACGATTTGAGCACCGTTGTCAGCAGCGTAACGTATTGCATTCGCCACATCTTTATCTCGCTCATCGCCATCGGGCACCGTACGGACCACCATGATTTCCACATTGTCTGCCACGCCTTTTACACCTTTTTCATTGGCTCTGTCAGCGGCTATAATACCGGAAACATGAGTGCCATGCATGGCTCTCGGGCCTATCACTTCATTATTTCCATATTTGGCATATTGAAGCTTTTCAGGGTTGTCACCCACAATAGCTCTTGGGTTGAAATCAGGATTGTAGTTATAATTCAGTTGGCCTTTGAAATGGTCAATTCCCTCCTGAATGGCAGCTTTGCTGGCACCCTGATCCACCAAGTACAACCAATATTTTTTGGCTTGTCTTATTTTTATGTCGGCGTCGGCCTCTTTAATGGCTTCAACGGCTTCTTTGCTCAGGCTTTCAGTTTCAAGATATTCCTTTAACAAGTCTTCAGACGAGGTAAAATTGGTCAGAAGGCCTTCGTACATGGGCAGGTACTGGGCAGCTTCCTGTTTTTTCTCCTCAATCTCGCCTTTGATTTTCAAGTATTCGGCGTATTCCTCCTTGTACTTTTTGATTTTTCTTTTCTTCGGCTTTTCGCCAAAAAGCTGGTCATATTTAACCATTAAACGGGCACTTTCCAGTTGCTCTTGTTTCACATCCTGGCCGTCAGGGCCTCCAATAAAGTCCCAGCCGTTCATGTCATCAATGAAGCCATTATTATCATCATCAATTCCATTATCGGGGATTTCATCACGATTTACCCAGATATGATCTTTCAAATCTTCATGCTCAATATCAACGCCTGAGTCAATAACCCCTACTATAACAGTTTCAGATTTTCTACCCTGAAGCAGTTCTTTATAGGCTCTTTCTACGCTCATTCCCCGAACGCCATCCTGCTCATAATCAAGGTTATGCCAGTTGAATTTTGATTGAAGCTCTTGAGCCGAAATGTTTAGCGATAAAACAATTGTCGCCAGGCTCAGGATAAGTTTATGCATGCTTTTGAAGTCTTTTTAAAATAGGATGCGAAATAAGTAATAAACTGTAATACAATAAAATATATTGTAAAAATGCTATCCTGTTAGGAGTAACCCTAAGACCTGAAAAGCTGCAATTTTTGAAGAAATATCAGGGGTTCACCTTAATGACTACCGGGCCATCAGTGCTTTTTTGACGTGAAATCTGCACCCGACCTGAGGGAATTCCTTTCTGATACAGAAGACCCTTGAGAGCGTAGGCACGGTCTTCAGATAGTTCTTGATCACCTCCACCACCTTTAACTTCAATCGTGGCTGAAGGGTTGGCTTGCAGATATTTCACCAATTGTGAAATACTACCTTCAGAAACAATTTCTGCACTGGCGTATTTATAGCTCAAGCCGTTGATGCCTATGAAACCAGAGGACCTAAGTTTTGAGCTCATCGGACGGTTATCCGGAGTGCTTACCGGCGGGAGATCATTGGGATTTGATCGGCTTGGGTATCCAGTTGAGGAGTTACGTTGAATTCCTTTGGACCGGGCTGTATTTGTACTAACAGGAGCTGATGTGGAATTTGATTTCTTTGTATTTTCGGAAGTATTCCCGACAAAACCATTGGTGTCTGATTTTGAATTTTCTGAGCTAGCCGAAGTTCTTTCTTCTATCGCCGCAGAACTACTTTCTGTCGTTTGAGCCGAATTGTCATTTTTGTTTCTATCAGGATTCAGGGCTTCAAACATTTCGTCAGCATTAGTTTGAGCAGAGCTGTCGACAGAAACTTGTTCCGAAGACGCTTTTGAATCTCTCGTGATAGGATTACCCCCATCTATTCGACCTTTGAAGGTATAATATAACGCACTCAGACCGAGCAAAACAAGGAAAAGCCAGGCCAACCAACCCAGATTAGAATCTTTTGTAGATTTCCTTTCCGTAATTACAGTTCTTTCGTCTGGCAGGGCCTCATGGTTCTCCGCCTCTGCAACCACGGTTGACTGAAAAGAGGAGGTTTCCCCTTCATGAAGCATGGCCGCGGTGAACTGTTGGTTCGTCCAACCATTGGTTCTGATATTTTTGCCCAGTTTACCCAGCACCAAGGGGGCCGCCAGACTCAGTAAAGAAAGTGCAGAGCTTTTAGAAACTCCACTTTCAGCTGATATATCCTGAGCATACTTGTCAAGATTGGTTTGAAAAAAGTGAGTATTAATGTTCTTGCCTATAGTTACCAGTAGCTGGAGCTTGTCTTTTTTGCCAAAAAGGTTAGAGAGGTCGTCAATAAGATCACCGGAGTGACCACCGTCTTTGATAACCTTTGCTATACTATCGGCCGACCCTGCTGTTTTTGTGATATCAACTAAACCAAAGAGCATTGTTTTTAGTGCAGACTCAAATCCGGAAGATGATTTTTCCAACGATTCTCCAAGGAATTCGCTGAGATTAGCCCGGGCTTCGGGACTAACTTGAGACACTAAGTTATTAACGATGTTCATTGTGTTACGCTTTGTAAGAAAGTATAGTTGATACCGTTAGTATCAGGATTCACGAAACAAACGAATCAAATATGATGCCTAAATGCCCCTTTGGCTAAACTCAGGATTATTTTTCAACTCTTTTAAAACCTTGGCATAAAGTTCAATTCCTGCATTGATTTCACTCAGTTTTATGAACTCATCAGCGGTATGCGACCTTGCGGAATCCCCGGGGCCCAGTTTTACGGTTTCAAAGGGCATAAGTGCCTGATCAGAAAGTGTTGGCGAACCATACGTTTTTAGTTGCAAACTCTTTGCGACATCCAGTATTGGATGATTCTTTGAAATACCCGATGAGTTTAAACGAACAGACCTTGGTGTGACCTCACAACTCACCTTACTGTTAATAATTTCAAGCGTTTCAGTGAGTGAATAAGCATCTGTAACTCGTACATCTACCGTAAAACGGCACTCGTCAGGCACCACGTTATGTTGCGACCCCGCATTGATAACGGTCAGAGACATTTTCATCTTGCCCAGTGTTTCTGATATTTTGGGAAATTCGAAAGTCTGAAACCATGAGATGTCTTTCATGGCCTTTGTGATGGTGTTTTCTCCCTCATTTCTGGCGGCATGGCCGGCCTTTCCTTTTACAAGGCAATCCAGTACCATAAGTCCTTTCTCTGCTATTGAAAGGTCCAATGAAGTTGGCTCGCCTACTATCCCGAAGGTTATTGGAGGAAGGTCTTTGAGCAATAACTCAATGCCGTTTTTTCCTGAAATCTCTTCTTCGGCCGAGGCCGCAAAAATTAGATTAAAAGGCAGTGATGAGTCATAATAAAAGTGAACAAAAGTGGCCAAAAGAGCCACCAGAGGCCCGCCGGCATCGTTGCTTCCGAGTCCGTAAAGAATGTCGCCTTCTACCGTGGGCTCATGCGGGTCGCGGGTATAGGAGGCGTTCGGCTTTACGGTATCATGATGGCTGTTAAGAAGAATTGTCGGCTTTGATTTATCAAAATGCTGGTTGCGACTCCAGATATTATTTCCAAGTCTTGAAAATGGAATGTTTCGCTCTCTGAAAAATTCCTCAATAAGGTAGGCCGTTTCATCCTCCTCACGGCTTAAGGAAGGTGTGGCAATTAGTTTTTTAAGCAGTTCAATTGCTTCTTTTTTCAGTAATTCATCGACCATCATGACTCAAAATTAAGGGAAACAATTCAATAGAGTTAGGTTGAGGGTTTTCGAAAAAGCAATCAAGTGAGGCTTATGGCTGTTCCGGCTTCCCCGGTTTCAACAGCTAATTGAAGTTGATCTGCCTCACAAATAATCACTTTATTAACTCCGGCAGCTACAGCAGCAAAAGCATTATCAAGTTTAGGGATCATGCCGGCGTAAATGACCCCATCTGCTTTATACTTTTCGTAATTCTCTGGGTTCAGTTTAGGAATGACAGAGTCGTCATCATCGGCATTTAGTAAAACGCCTTTTTTCTCAAAGCAATAGATGAGATTAACTTCGTGATTTTCAGACAAAGCTCGGGCCACCTCAGATGCTTGGGTGTCAGCATTGGTATTGAGCATACCATGCTCAGGATCAAAAGAGAGCGGTGCAAAAACTGGGGTAATATTCTGATTTAAAAGAGATTCAATAAAACCAGCATTGACGGATTTGATATCGCCAACAAAACCGTAGTCAATTTCTTTAACTGGTCTTTTTTGAGCCAAAATCACACCCGCATCTGCTCCGCTGAGCCCTATGGCATTGCAGCCATTTTGTTGTAATGCAGAAACCACGTGCTTGTTGACTTTCCCACCATAAACCATGGTCACCACCTCCCGCATGGGTTCGTCCGTGATACGTCGTCCGTCCACCATTTTGGTTTCAATGTGTAGGTCGGCAGCAATTTTGGTAGCTATTTTTCCACCACCATGCACCAGTATTTTTCGGTCTTTCAATGATGAGAAGTTTTTGATAAACTTTTGAAGTTTGGCTTCATTATCAATCACATTTCCACCGATTTTGATGACGTTAACTGTCATATTTGATTAGTTCTTTTGTATTTCCAGAAGAGATTTGAATTCAAACTTGCCACCATCAAAAAGGCCGAGGTCAGAAAGCTTTAATTGCGGTATAACCAGCAAAGCCATAAAGGATAGAGACATAAAAGGTGCAGCTAAGACAGAACCGAGCTCAGTCTTAGTGAATTTGTCAATCTGCTCATAATCAGAGGCTATGGTTTCCGCGTTTTTATCGCTCATCAGCCCGGCCACGGGCAAAGGGATAACTCCCATTTCTTCGGCGGCCACAGCGGCAATTCCCCCTTTTTCACGGACTACCAAATTAATGGCATCGGCAATAGAGTTATCATCTGTGCCAACGGCAATTACATTATGTGAATCATGGGCTACAGAAGAGGCAATAGCTCCTGTTTTTAACCCGAAACCATGAATAAAGGCGACTGCAGGTTTAGCTTCGCTATACCTATTGTGCACCACCAGTTTGAGTATGTCTTGTTCCGTATCAGCAATAATCTCTCTACCCTCACTTAAAGGAATTACCTGAAAGCTGTCGGTGACCAATTGTCCTTCATTAACCTTTATGACATTAATTTTTGTATCAGGGTTTTCACTGATGATTTTCAGGTCAGTAGCCATCACGTCACCGGCTTTGAAGTTATTGAGGATACTGTTTTTGGGTTCGGGTAAAAGTGATTTTCCAAATTCGGCAACTTTTTCACCGTTGATCCAGGTAGCTGTCACTTTAAAATTTTTGAGATCGGTAACCTGAATAAAATCTGCAGGATCACCTTCTTGCAAAAGCCCGATATCAAGACCATAATGTTTGACAGGATTCATGGATGCAATTCTCAGAGCTTCAAAAAGTGGAATACCAGCTTTTATTGCTTTGCTAACTAAGGCATTGATATGACCTTTGAGAAGCTCGTCAGGATGTTTGTCATCAGAGCAAAACATCATTTGATGACTCCACTCTTTAGCCAGAGGAATTAAAGCCTCAAAGTTTTTAGCAGCACTCCCTTCTCTGATGAGGATTTTTACACCCAGTTTGAGTTTCTCCAAAGCTTCTGCCTCTGTGAAACATTCATGGTCGGTAGTGATACCATTTGAGAAATATTTCTCTGCTCCTTCTCCGCGTAGGCCGGGAGCATGGCCATCGATAGGCTTCCCCATTCTTCGTGCAATTTCCAGCTTTTTAATGACCTCTTCGTCTTCATAAATGACGCCCGGATAGTTCATCATTTCTGCCAGATAGCCTATTTTGGGGTTTCTTAACAGCTTTTCAATTCCTTCGGAGTCTATAACCGCTCCAGCAGTTTCAAAGGTCGTTGCCGGTACACATGATGGAGCTCCAAAAGTAACTTTGAAAGGAGTCTGAGAGGCATTGTCAATCATATAATTGACGCCTGTAATCCCCAAAACATTGGCAATTTCATGCGGGTCTGACACCGAACCTACTGTTCCATGGCACAGTGCAATTCTGCCAAATGAGGCTGGCGTAAGCATAGAACTTTCAATGTGGACATGAGCGTCCACAAATCCTGGTAAAAAGTAGGGTTCTTCGGCTTTCTCATCACCGAGATTTTTAATAGTGAAAATTCGTCCTTCATTGAGGATTAACTCACCCCAAAAAATGCTGTCTTCGAATATGTTGACAATGTTGCCCTGAAGTACTTCCATGAAGGCGAAGATACGAAGGCCGTCAAAGAACCGGGCCTCTGATGTACCCTTTTTAAATAAAAAAAGGTGGCTTAATTAGCCACCTCACTTAAGAATTTAATTCGCATTAATCTGAGATCTTCTTCAGTGACCTCATCATCATAATCGTCAAACTCGGCCAGGGCGTCCTTGATCTTGTCACTCTCCGCAGACATGAAATAATCGAAAATGTCATCCTGTTTATCTTCGTCTATCTCTCCGTCGATATAATAGTCGAGATTCAGCTTGGTGCCTGAATAGCAGATGTTTTCTATTTCAGAAAGAAGGTCTTCAAAGGCCATTCCCTTTGACTCGGCAATTTCATCAAGACTTACCTTACGGTCAATCTGTTGAATGATATAAATCTTGGTTTTTGACTTATTAACGGCTGATTTTACAATGAAATCCTGGGTGGTTTCAATGTCATTATCTTCAACGTATTTGCTGATCAGTTCTAAAAAAGGCTTAGCGAATTTTCGTGCCTTGCCCTGTCCCACACCCTGCACCTGAGTGATGGCATCCATGGTGGTAGGGTAGGTGGTGGCCATCTCCTGTAAAGATGGTTCCTGAAAAACTGCGTAATGCGGGATATTTTGCTGCTTTCCTACTTTTTTACATAAGGCTTTCAGCATTTCCAGAAGTGCCTCATCGGCCGCACCACCGGCTCCTCCCGGGGCGGAGGTCTGAATTTCGTCGTCACGGCTGCCCTCGGCTTCAGAAAGGTCATGGTCATCATGCATTTCAATCTGATAAGGGTCAGCTAAGTATTTGTGACCTTTTTCGGTCACTTTTACCACACCGTAATTCTCAATGTCTTTCTCAATATAACCAAAGACCAGAAGCTGTCTTAGAACAGAAACCCACTTGTCGGTTACGGTGTATTCTTCCTGCTCGTCTTTATCGGCGTTTTTACCTTTAGGTTTATAGACAACTTCTTCAGATTTGAAGTATTCCAATCCTTTGCCATACTCAGGAAGTTTATCGTGGCCATGACTTTGGATATAATCGTTATTCTCAGTGTTGCCCGTCAAAACATCTGCCACATGCTGAATGGAAAAACGTTGGTCGGTGGCCAGAATAGCTTTCATACCCAGAACGGCCTCTTCCTCCACCTGAAACTTCTTCGTCGGCTTTTTACAGTTATCACAAAAACCGCAATCGTCGTTCATGTACTCACCAAAATAGCTCAACAGCTGACGTCTTCGGCAAACCCCCAGAGTTGAGTAGGCCACAATTTCCATCAACAGAGCCTTGGCATTTTCACGCTCTGTTACCGTTTTATCTTTATTAAACTTCTCCAGTTTCAGGACGTCATCATAGGCGTAAAACATAAGGCAGGTACCGTCAAGGCCATCACGGCCGGCTCTTCCGGTTTCCTGATAGTAGCCTTCAAGAGATTTAGGAGCATCATAATGCACCACGAAACGAACGTCAGGTTTATCAATACCCATCCCGAAGGCAATGGTGGCAACGACTACATCACATTCTTCATTCAGAAAAGCATCCTGATTATTCATTCTTACATCAGGATCAAGGCCGGCATGATACGGAAGAGCTTTTACACCATTCACTGAAAGAAGGTTGGCAATCTCCTCCACTTTTTTTCGGCTAAGGCAATACACAATTCCACTTTTACCTTTCAGGCCGCTAATAAATTGCAGAAGCTGCTTTTTAGGGTTTTTCTTGGGTCTTACCTCGTAATAGAGATTGGCTCTGTTAAAAGAAGTTTTAAAGAGCTTAGAATCATCCATATTAAGGTTTTTCTTGATATCAAGCTGAACCTTTGGTGTTGCTGTTGCCGTAAGAGCAATAATGGGCAGCTTTTCATCAATACTTTCAATAATACTTCTGATTTTTCGGTATTCAGGTCTGAAATCATGTCCCCATTCTGAAATACAGTGGGCCTCATCTACGGCCACAAAAGATAGCTTTGCAGACTTCAGAAAAATGAGATTGTCTTCTTTGGTCAAAGATTCCGGAGCAATGTAGAGGAGCTTACACTCACCTTCCAGAACGTCCTTTTTGACCTTATTCATCTCTGACTTATTCAGTGTGGAGTTCAGGAAACGGGCATTAATGCCAAAACCTTTCATTTGGTCCACCTGGTTTTTCATCAGGGCAATCAACGGACTAATTACCACAGCCGTTCCTTCTAAGGTGATTGCGGGTAGCTGATAACAAAGTGACTTACCAGCACCGGTAGGCATGATCACGAAAGTGTTATCGCCTTTTACAATACTATGTATAATCTTATCTTGCTCACCCCTGAATTTATCAAAACCAAAGATGTCTTTAAGGTTTTGCTTCAGCTTGTCTTCTATTGGTGTTACACTCATGATCTTGCTGTACTTCTATCAAAAAACTTCATTCACTTCAACAACTTCAAATATCATGTTGATTGATAAATATAATCAATACTTTTCGAATAATCGATATCGTGGTTTATCCCCGAAAAGCGTTCAGAAGTCTGTTCATTTCGGGCTAAAGTTTGCTAATTTTGAGCCTAACTTATTCCCGATTTTTTAAGTGGAAACGAAAATAAATAAAAATCTTATTGAGCTTGGTAAAAAAGTTTTAACCGCTGAGTCTGAGGCAATAGAATCTTTAAAAAGTGCAATTGATGGTCGGTTTGAAGAAGCTATTCGGCTGATATTGAGCTCAAAAGGCAAAGTAGTACTTACAGGTGTAGGTAAAAGTGCTCTGATAGCTCAAAAGATTTCTGCTACGTTTAATTCAACAGGTCAGGTTTCTGTTTTTCTTCACAGTGCTGATGCTCTTCACGGTGATATCGGAATATTGGACAAAAGTGATATTGTGATCAGTATCTCAAAAAGTGGAGAGACAGAAGAACTGGTAAAACTTTTACCTTATTTTAAACGAATTGAATGTAAACATATCGCCCTCACAGGCAATGTTAGCTCTACAATTGCAAGAGCGTCAAATTGTATTTTAGATGTAAGTGTCGAAGAAGAGGCCTGTCGTAATAATCTGGCTCCAACCACTTCTACAACTGTAGCTTTGGCGATGGGCGATGCCCTTGCGGTATGTCTTATGGAGGCCAGGGATTTTACGACTTCAGACTTCGCCCGTAATCATCCTAGTGGAAGTTTGGGTAAAAAAATGTTATTGACAGTAGGTGATGTTTACCCGAATAATGCAATTCCGAAAGTGGGGCCAAATAGTAGTGTCGAAGAGGTAATTATGGAGATTTCTTCAAAACGCCTTGGGGCTACAGCCGTTGTGAATGAGGGTAATACGGTTTTAGGTATTATTACTGATGGTGATCTCAGACGAATGCTTAAAAGTCATGAGGATTATAAAGGTCTTAAAGCCAGTGAAATCATGAGTCAAAATCCGAAAACTACAAAGCCGGAGGTTAATGCTTCAAAGGCTCTTGCTTTTATGAAATCAAACAGTATCACACACTTGATCGTGGAAGAAGATGGGCAGTTACTCGGATTCATTCACATGCACGACCTTCTACGCGAGGGGCTTGGCTAAGCCAACTTTTTAAGCCTTTTTTGCTGAATATTTCAACCCGACTATGCGACAAACAGATTTTTTGGTCATCGGTTCTGGTATTGCCGGATTAAGTTTTGCCCTCAAAGCAGCTGAAAAAGGCAAGGTATTAGTTCTGACCAAGGTCAATAATGCTGATGAAACTAACACAAAATATGCACAGGGTGGTATTGCTGCTGTTTTTGATCCGGAAGTAGATACTTTTGAAAAGCATATTGAGGATACGCTGATAGCGGGAGATGGTCTTTGTGATCGTGATATTGTGGAAATTGTAGTCAAAGAAGGTCCGGACAGGATAAGGGAATTGATTGACTACGGAGCTAATTTTGACAAAGATGACGATGGTGATTATGATTTGACCCGCGAGGGTGGTCACTCTGAAAAAAGAATTCTGCACTATAAAGATATAACGGGCTGGGAGATTGAAAGAACCTTACTGGAGGCCGTGGAAAAGAACCCCAATATTGAGATTTTAACGCATTATTATGCAGTTGAAATTATCACTCAACACCATCTTGGTCAGGAGGTGAAACGTGAAAATACAGATACCACATGCTTCGGCATTTATGCCCTAGATGTCAATACCGGCGAGGTGGAGAAAATTCTGTCGAAAATGACATTGATGGCTACTGGTGGAGCTGGACATATATATGCTGCCACCACGAATCCGGTTATTGCAACCGGTGACGGTATTGCCATGGTGTACCGTGCTAAAGGAAAGGTTAGAGATATGGAGATGATTCAGTTTCACCCCACTTCCTTATACAATCCAGGGTCTTTTCCGAGTTTTTTGGTGACCGAAGCTGTTCGCGGAGAAGGCGGTGTTTTACGTGATTTGAGTGGCCGCGAGTTCATGTATGACTATGATGAGCGTGGCTCGCTGGCTCCAAGGGATATTGTAGCTCGGAGCATTGATGCGGAAATGAAGAAGTCAGGGGAGGAGTACGTTTACCTAGACATAAGTCATAAACCAAAAGAACTTATTCTCGATCATTTCCCTACAATTTATGAGAAATGCCTGAGTTTGGGTATCGACATGACAAAGGATTATATTCCGGTAACCCCGGCCGCTCACTACTTATGTGGTGGAATTTTGGTGGATGAAGAAGGACAGTCGAGTATTAAAAACTTGTTCGCCTGTGGTGAATGTTCTTCAACAGGTCTACATGGGGCCAATCGTCTGGCTTCCAATTCTTTGGTGGAAGCCGCCGTCTTTGGAAATAGAATCGCTCAAAGAGCTCTTGAGAATATTGAGGGGGTAGAGTTTAACGTCAAAGTGCCGGAGTGGGATGAGTTCGGGGCGGTGCAAATCAATGAAGAGATTCTGGTGACACATAACCTTAGGGAGCTTCAGCGAATGATGTCTGATTATGTGGGTATTGTTCGGTCAGATTTCCGTTTAAACCGGGCGATGCGAAGACTACAAATGCTCAAAGAAGAAACTGAAGAGTTCTACAAAAAGAGCAAGCTTTCGGTGAAGCTTTGTGAGCTTAGAAACCTGATTTTGTGTGCTGAAATGGTGATCAAATGTGCCCAAATGCGTAAGGAGAGCCGTGGTTTGCATTATACCACAGACTATCCTTACAAATTAGGTGGCAAACCGGAGAATTCGGTTTTATAATTACCTCTTTGCCGTTTTACTTGGCCTCACTTCAATTTTACTTGGCAGCGTTCGGGCCGGCATTCTGATCAGATCTGAGACAATCTGCCCGATATCTTCCGGCTGAATTTTCCAGGCATCGGCATCTGAAGGCGTATGCCCATTGAAATAGGTGGCTACGGAGCCGGGCATAATGGTACTCACTTTAATATCGTCGTTTCGTACATCTAGCATCATGGCCTGAGTAAACCCTACTAATCCAAATTTACTAGCATTATAAGCGGAGCCCGCCTGAAAGAAGTTTGTGCCCGCTAGACTGGCAATGGTAATGAAATATCCTTTTGACGCTTTTAAAGCGTCTAAACATGCTTTTGCTGAGTAGAAAACACCCGTCAGATTAATATCAATGGTTTCGTTCCATTGGTCAACAGTAAGTTCGCTGATCGGAGCAAAATGACCTACTCCCGCATTAGCAATAAAGTAATCGATACGTCCCCAGTTCTCTAAGACTGTGGCAACGGCTTTCTTTTGAGAATCAAGATTGCGGACATCGGACTCAATTCCCAGGGCAAAACCTGCTTTGATTTTATTGAGTTCAGAAGCAGCCTCTTTAGCCGCTTCTAATGACCGACTGGTTAGAGCCACTTTGATGCCTTGGTTGATTAGTTTTTCGGCCACACCTAATCCTATCCCTTTACTTCCTCCTGTAATAAATGCTACTTTTTCTGACATAGATATCTGTTTAATTGGATTTGAAAAACAGGCATCCAGGGGAGATTAGTTTCATTCATCCCACGGAATCTCTTTCAGAGGAACATTCTCAACGGGCCTGATCACTAAGGGCACATGTTCAACTTTAACTGCCGATGAGTCAAGCCCAAACCAGGTTTCTTCAGACATGGTAAACTGTTTGATAAAGAAATAGGACTTCATCACCACGTTTTCCCAGAAGGGGAGATCATTCTCGGAAGCCAGGAATTTCTTTAACACCACAAACCTGAAATCGCCAATCACATTATGCTTGTTGAGTGACTCATATCGGCTTCGGATATCCACCTGAGCATTTCTCACCATTTCTTCCAGTACATGCCTGAAGTATAAGTGAATTTTATGCGGCTGTCTGAAACCAAGCCTGAACGTTATTTTATAGACGTCATCCTGTGCACAGTGTTTTACCTTATACTCGAGGGTATTTGGCTCATCAGTGGTATCCACATGAACAAACCAGTAAACATCTGCCCGCTTTGGTCTTTTTTGAAAGATGGAGTAGATGATTTTCGACTCAATCTCCGACTCCCTGGAGGCATTGCTCATGAAAATGAGGTGCGTGGTATATTTAGGAACCGTTATATCTTTTGAAAGTTCTTTGAGCGATTCCAGGTATTTATCCAACTTCTCAAATTCAGTTAATCGTAATTTAATTTCACTCGCTTTGAGCCAGATGTACATCACTGACCCCAAGGCAATACAGATCAATAAGGATACCCAACCTCCATGCGGGAACTTCTCAAGATTGGCAAAAAGGAAAGCAAACTCTATGAGAAGGAAAACGGTCAGAAAAGTAAAGACAAAACGTTTTTTACTTCGATGCGTATAGAGGAAATAGCTCATCAAAATGGTGTCCATAAGCATGGTAACCGTAATGGCTAAACCATAGGCGGCCTCCATATTTTCAGATCGCCTGAAATATAGTACTACTGCAATACAACCGAGGTAAAGCAACACATTAACACTAGGTATGTACAATTGCCCCCTTTCATTTGAAGGGTAGTGAATTTTTACTTTTGGCCAGAAATTAAGGCGAATAGCCGCAGAAATTAAACTGAATGAGCCACTGATCATAGCCTGACTGGCAATGATGGTAGCCATGGTGGCAATAGCAATACCCGGCAAAATGAACCACTCCGGCATCAATTGAAAAAACGGCTTTTTATCACCAAGCATTTGCCCTTCATGGAGCATTAACCAGGCAGCCTGACCGAAATAATTGAGAATTAAACAGGTTTTGACATAAATCCAACTGATTCTGATGTTTCCCCTTCCGCAATGCCCAAGGTCAGAGTAGAGAGCCTCGGCTCCTGTGGTACACAGGAAAACCGCCCCCAAAAGGTAAAAACCACCAGGGTAATTGGCCAGTAAATTAAAAGCATAATAGGGGTTGAGGGCCTTCAGCACCATCGGGTATTGAACAATCATTGAAACCCCCAAAATGGCGAGCATGGAAAACCAAACCGCCATAATTGGCCCGAAAGCATAGCCCACCACTTTTGTCCCGAAAATCTGAACCACAAAAAGGATGGTCAGAATCGTAATAACGATGGGAATGGTCTGAATATCAGGATAAAGAATCTCAAGACCTTCAATAGCCGAAGAAACCGAAATAGGCGGGGCAATGATTCCATCTGCCAGCAAGGCTGCACCCCCAATCATGGTAGGCACTGTCAGCCATTTGGCATGTCGTCTTACCAGAGCAAAGAGAGCCAAAGTGCCACCTTCCCCGTTATTGTCGGCTTTGAGAATTAGGATAACGTACTTTATCGTAGTGATCAGCGTCAATGTCCAGAAGACGCACGATACACCTCCAAGTACAATATCCTCCGTAATGGGCCTGTCGCCCACAATGGCTTTCATTACATAAAGGGGCGAGGTGCCAATATCACCATAGATGATTCCCATGGCCACTAAAAGGCCGGCAGCAGTGACTTTATCGAGGTTGCTTTTCTGATCCATTGAAACAGTGGCTTTTAATGCAAACGATTGAGGTAAAAAGCGGGGTCAATTTCTTAAAAAATATCTGGACGGCTAAGAAAAAGATTGAATTCTACAATTAAAACTTGTCAGAATGGTATTCGGTTATTTTTCCTAATTTGCCCGATATACACGGATCAACAACACATGGACTATCAAAATATTATTCTTGAAATAGATGGGCCAAAAGCCAAAATCAGCCTGAACAGGCCTGAGGTTTTTCACGCCCTTAACGCCCCAATACTCAAAGAGCTTGCATCTGCCTTTCAGGAACTCGGTGAAAACGAGACGATACGGGTCATTACTTTGACTGCCACTGGTGCTGAGGCCTTCTGCTCGGGTGCCGATTTAAAAGATGGAATGGCCAATGCGGGCCGGCCTTTGGGAGAAATTCTTGCCGAAAACTATGAGCCACTCATTATCGGGATTCGGGAATGTCCCAAACCGGTCATTTGTCAAATGAACGGTATTGCTGCAGGTGCTGGGATGTCACTGGCTTTGGCCTGTGATCTGATCATTGCCAATGATAAAACGTATATGACAGAGCTTTTTGTAGGTATTGGTCTGATGCCAGATGCCGGGTCAATGTACTTTTTACCTCGATTAGTAGGGGTTCAAAAAGCTTTTGAATTGTGCAGCACTGGTCGAAAAATTTACATGGAAGAAGCTTTACAGCTGGGTTTAGTGAGTAAAGTAGCACCTGCAAATGAGCTGGAAGCCACTGTAAATCAACTGACGGATTACTATGCTTCTGCACCCACAGTGGCCATCGCTCAGATGAAGAAGGTGCTCAATTTAACCTACGAAAGCTCCTTACAACAAATGCTGGCAGCTGAAGCCAAAGGCCAGACCAGATGTGGTTTTACGGAGGATTTCGGAGAAGGGGTAATGGCATTTCTTCAAAAAAGAAAACCGGAGTTCAAGGGTAAATGATCAATACTGAAATCCGGGAAATTGCTGCCGAAGAAACCTGGCCTGTTCGTCATAAAGTGATGTGGCCCGACAAGCCTTTTGAGTATGTCAAGGTTGATAATGACGCCAACGGCCGACACTTTGGTTTGTTTGTGAATGGGAGATTGGCTTCCATCATATCTTTGTTTGCAGATGAGGGCGATGCCCAGTTCCGGAAATTAGCCACCGAGATAGAATGTCAGGGTAAGGGTTATGCTTCTCAACTGATTGAGCATGTTATTCTGGTTGCACAGCAACAGCAAGCCAAGAGGATTTGGTGTAATGCCCGGGCAAACAAAACCTCCTTTTACGAAAAGTTTGGTTTGCAGAAAACCAATGTAACCTTTTCAAAAGGAGGAATAAATTTTGTGATTATGGAGCGGACGTTTTAAGTCTCAAAACGCATGTGTTTCACTGATTTGCCGGAGGCGGCAAGCTCATTGAGAGAGTCAATACCTATTTCAAGGTGCTTCTTGACAAAATTGGTCGTGACTTTCTTGTCGCTATCCTCGGTTTTTACGCCGTCTGGGGTCATTGGGTTATCCGAAACCAAAAGGAGAGCCCCGTGTGGAATGCTGTTCACAAAGCCAACAATGAAAATAGTGGCCGTTTCCATGTCAATTCCCAAGGCTCTGACTTCTTTCAAATAGTTTTTAAACTTTTCGTCATGCTCCCAAACTCTGCGGTTGGTGGTGTAAACTGTTCCGGTCCAGTAATCCATGTCATGTTTGATGATCATTTCAGAAACAGAACGCTGAAGTCTGAACGAAGGCAAAGCCGGAATCTCCGGTAAGGCGTAGTCATTGCTGGTACCTTCTCCGCGGATGGCAGCAATCGGGAGGATGAAGTCTCCAAGCTCTGTGATAGGTTTCAATCCACCGCATTTGCCGAGGAATAAGACAGCTTTCGGCATAACCGCTGTGAGTAGATCCATAACCGTCGCTGCTACAGCAGACCCCATCCCGAAATTGATGATGGTAATATCACCGGCTGAAGCGGTTTGCATGGCCCGATCTTTTCCTTTGACTTCTACGCCAAATTTTTCGGCAAACATTTCTACGTAGTTGCCAAAATTGGTCAATAAAATATAGGGCCTGAATTCTTCAATGGCTGTGCCGGTGTAGCGTGGAAGCCAGTTTTTGACAATGTCTTCTTTATTTGTCATAGGTTTCTTTTCTTTGAATGTTGATGAACGAGATGCAGAAATTAAATCTTCCGCCTATTGCCTGCAAAATTACTGAAATTGAGGGCAAAACCTTTGTTTTTGATATCCTACGCAAAAAAAATGTGCGACTTACCCCTGAAGAATGGGTGCGTCAGCATCTTGTTCACTTACTCATTAATCAATTCTCTTTCTCCAAAAATCTAATCAAACTGGAGGGTGGATTGCAATACGAAAGCCTCGAGAAAAGGTCAGACATTGTCGTCTATGATCGAGAGGCAAAACCCTACTTTTTGATTGAGTGCAAAGCTCCGGAAGTAGCCGTTTCAAAGAAAACAGTAGCTCAGGCTTCACGGTATAATAAGGTTCTCAAAGCTCCCTTCATGGCAGTAAGTAATGGTTTGAAAACCTATTGTTTTGAAATGAATTTTGAGACGGGCGACTCACTGCAAATGCAGGGTTTTCCACCACTTCCATAATATTTGAAAGGCTTTGGTTAACTTGCTCAGGTAAGCCTTTTGAAACCCTATGAGTACAAAAAAACTAATCCTCCCCTTTGCTTTTAGTTTACTGTTTTTGACCGGTTTTGGGCAAAGCATCCCGAAACTAGCCGTTTCCGAAAATCGCCGTTTTCTTCAAACTGCAGAAGGTAAACCTTTTTTCTGGCTGGCAGATACAGGTTGGTTATTGTTTTCAAAACTTAGCAGAGAAGAGGCTATTCAATATCTCGATGACCGGGCCACCAAAGGCTATAATGTGATTCAGGTGATGGTGATGCATAAGCCTGATGTGGAGAATGTTTACGGCGACAGAGCAATCGAATCAAATTCATTGGGTAAGCTCTTGGTGACGGATGGAGAAAGTTTTGAGGATGATGCTGAATATGATTATTGGGATCATGTAGAATATGTGGTTCAGGAAGCTCAAAAAAGAGAGATATTTATCGGGATGGTCTGTATCTGGGGCAGTAGTTTCAAAGGTATAGAATTACCGCTCAATGAGGTAGAAAGCTACACTCGTTTTCTGACTTCGAGATTCGGGAAATACCCAAACATCGTCTGGCTGAACGGTGGCGATGTACGCGGTGATATAAAACCCGAAGTTTGGCAAACCATTGGCTACACTCTTCGCAAAACCGATAAAGATCATTTGATTACTTATCACCCTTTTGGTCGTACAGCCAGTTTCGACTGGTTTCACGATGAGGCATGGCTAGATTTTGATATGTTTCAATCAGGTCATAGGGATTATAGACAAGACCCCGCCAATGAAGAATCCAGAGGTTATGGAGAGGATAATTATCGTTTCGTGGAAGAGGCTTTGACCCTTAATAATCCCAAACCAGTATTGGATGCTGAGCCGTCCTATGAGGGTATACCTCACGGATTGCATGACGGCACTCAGCCGTATTGGACAGCCGCTGATTTGAGAAGATATGCCTGGTGGTCTATCTTGGCAGGTGGCTCTGGTTTCACTTATGGACATAATGCGATTATGCAGTTTTATAAAAATGAGCTGGGTGAGGGAGCCAGTTACAGTCCACTCATTACCTGGAAAGAAGCTCTGGATGCAGATGGAGCCGGTCAAATGCAACATCTGAAGGCATTGATGGAAGCGGATGACGACTATTACAGTCGCAAGCCGGCTGTGGAATTCATTATGAATCAGGGTGAAAAATATGATTATCTGGCCGCGGCTCAAACGACCGGTAGTCTATACGTTTACACCTATAATGGTCGGACAATTCAACTCAAAATGGGAAGCCTTCCGGTTAATCAGCTCAATGTATTCTGGTATAATCCCCGTTCGGGCGAATTGAAGTTTGAGCGGACTGTTGAAAATAAAAACACCCAATCCTTTGACCCGCCGGGTGAGAAAGTTGACGGAAATGATTGGGTACTGGTTTTGAAGTAAAATTACCGTTAACTGGTAAACGGATGTTAAAGATTGGACTTTGATTGACTTTTCAAGCTGCTCATTGTAAATTGATTAGATCAATTCTTCAATGATGAAAAAGCTCTTCCTTATCTTCTCGATTATTTTACCCTTGCCACTTGTTGCTCAGCAGCCAAAAGAGATTCAGAAGAGCATTTATTTTGGTGGTGGCAGTTGGTACATTGACGGCGAGCAGCGGCAGAGCCTTTGGGAAATTGTCAACGATATACCCAATATCGAGTTCTACGAAATCAGCATTATGAGCCATACAGATCCCATAGGTGGGCGTGAGTTTAATGAGCGTTTGAGCCGAATGAGGAGTCAAAGTGTCATTGACCTTCTCCGTAATTTTAAGGTTCCACAGGAGATTATCAAGTTTAAAGATTTTGCTTTTGATGAGCCTGCCTACGATAATAATACCTGGGAGGGGAGAGCCCGAAACCGGCGGGTGGATATTTTGTTTACGCCGATTGCCTTGTAGTTGTTTCAGTTAAAAACACCCCGAATCCTTCTTTCATCGATTGAATAGAGTCTTTCCCCGAAAGTACATGAAAGCCTTGTACGGTCTATTCATTCAAAAGCTGAACTTTGATGGGTATAAAACTCAACCCGTCTTGAAAAAACTACTCTTTTTGCTAACCCTCGCCGTGGCTGGCCGTTCTTCCAGTGAGCCAATTGACCGTAAAACGGTAGTCAGTCGTCATAACGTTTATCTCACCGAAGCAGATTCATTGAATTCATTAACTGTTGGAAATGGACGTTTCGCTATGACTGTTGATGTCACTGGCCTGCAATCATTCCCTGATTTTTATGAAAATGGTGTTCCATTGGGAACGCAATCTGAATGGGCCTGGTATAGTTACACGGCTGAGCGGGAGTACCGAATTGAAGAAACCATGGCGGATATTGAGTCCCATGGCCGCAAAGTGCCTTATGCCAGACAGCATCCTTCAAACACTGAGGCCGGGAAAGCCGGAAATTATTTGCGTCAAAATCCACATCGGATGCATTTGGCAAAGCTTCGTTTTCAGTTTGTTAAAGAAGATGGCTCACTGGCTGAATTGAATGATATTCAATCAATCGATCAAACTTTGGATGTTTGGACTGGTGAAATAAGTAGTCAATATATGATTGAAGGAAAGCCTGTTTCGGTAATAACTTTTTGTGATCAAAAAGAAGATAAAATTTCGGTCAAAGTAGAGTCAGAGTTAATCAAAGCTGGAAATCTTAAAGTCAACATTGCCTTTCCTGAGCCACTGGATGTTTGGAAGTATGGCGGCAATACTTTTGGAGAAGGAGAAGAGGTTTGCCACACTCAAAAAGTTGAAGGCGGACTCTCCATTAGCTCTCATGTTAAAGGTCATAATTATCAAACTTTGGTTTCTTCGGACGGTGAAATTACGGTAACCGACCAAAGCTATTCTTCTGTGAATATACAGCCCGATAAAGGTGATGGAATATGGACTTTTTCGGTAACTTATGAACAGGGCCGCTCCCGGACGTCTCAAGGTTTTGAAACTTCCCGGCAGGAGAATGCCATGGCATGGGAGAATTTCTGGAACAGCGGAGGCATGATCGATTTCGGACAAGTTACGGATGAGCGGGCCACAGAATTAGAAAGAAGAATGATTCTTTCCATGTATCTGACCAAGATCAATTGTGGTGGTAGTAGTTTCCCGCAGGAAACAGGTTTGACTTATAACAGCTGGTATGGAAAACCGCATATGGAAATGCCTTGGTGGCATAGTACCCATTGGCCGCTTTGGAGTAGGTCTGAAGTTTTAAGAGAACAAATGAGCTGGTACACAAGAGCCATGGAAGGTGCCCGAGCCATTGCGGAAAGACAAGGTTTTAAAGGAGTCCGTTGGCAAAAAATGACCGATAATGAAGGTGGAGAAACAGCATCTTCTGTAGGTTCTTATTTATTATGGAATCAGCCGCATCCCATCTGGTTTGCTGAACTTCTTTATCAGCAAGATCCATCTGAGGAAAATCTTAAAACTTATGAAAGAATTGTCAATGAGACGGCTGAGTTTATGGCGGACTTGGCGTGGAAAGATAGCACGGGCAGGTACATTCTGGGACCGGGGGTGATCCCTGCACAGGAAAGATTTAACCCTCAGGATACCTACAACCCAACCTATGAACTGGCCTATTGGCGATGGGCTTTGGAAACGGCTCAAAGTTGGAGTGAAAGATTAGGAAAACCCCGAAATGAGAAATGGGATGAGGTGCTTCAAAATCTCTCTGACTTACCTCAAAATGAAGGAGTTTATTTGGCCACAGAAAGTACTCCGGATTCTTACACCACAGAAAAATTCATGACTGATCACCCTAGCGTTCTGGGCACTTACGGAATGCTGCCTGAAACCAGCGGACTGGATAAAGAAGTTATGAAAGCCACTTTCGAAAAAATCTGGACAGATTGGAAATGGCATGACACCTGGGGGTGGGATTTCCCGATGGTCTCAATGACTGCCACGCGTTTGGGCATGAAAGAAAAGGCTGTTGATGCATTGTTGATGCCCATTAAAACCAATACTTATCTCAAGAACGGGCATAACTTCCAGGATCAGCGATTAACTATTTATTTACCGGGAAATGGGGGACTCCTGACGGCATTGGCTTTGATGGCTACTTCAGATGCTTTTCCGGAAGATTGGGAAGTGAGGTGGGAAGGGCTTGTTGCAATGCCTTAAGTAATCTCCTTCCAATTGCTATTCGTAAATTGAGTGAAAATCCCATTTCGGTATGAATCTGGAAATTACCATTGACCGTTTTATTGATTCACTGGTCTCCCTTTTGGGGAGAATTATTAGTCAGGTTCCTTCTCTTCTTTTGGCTGTCCTGATCGTGGCTGTTGGTTTTCTGATTTCCACTTTTCTGTCAAGAGTTTTCAATAATGCATTGAAAAGAAGGTCGAAGGATCCTTTAGTGACCAATTTTCTTAGTAAAACTATTCGACTGGTCATCATTACATTGTTCATTCTGTTGGCCTTAGATGTTGCCGGGTTGGGTTATCTGGCTACAGGCTTACTCACGGCTGCCGGGGCCTCGGCCATCATTGTGGGTTTTGCTTTCAAAGACGTGGGGGAGAACTTTATTTCCGGAATTATTCTGGCCTTTAATCGCCCTTTTAATGTCAATGACACGGTACTGGTGGGTGATATTTTTGGAAAGGTAAAGGCCATGGAGTTCAGATATACGAAAATGAAAACCTTTGATGGTAGAGATGTTTATATCCCAAACAGCGATGTCATTAAAAAAGCAGTCTATAACTATACAGAAGACGGTTTTTATCGTCTGGAGTTTGAAGTGGGTATAGATTATGAAGACAATATTGAGCTGGCCAAAGAGGTGATTATAAAGGCGGTTACGGCTACTCCAGATGTCATTGATGAGGGTGAGCACGATAGTTTCGTGACAGTGGAATCATTAGGCGTTAGTACAGTAAATCTCAAAGTTTTTTTCTGGACAAGTACCATGGAATATCGCCGGGGTGCGTTGGAGATCAAAAGCGAAGTGGTGAAGAATGTCAAAAACGCTATTCTGGAACACGGTCTCAATATGCCGGCCGATATCACGGAAATTAAGCTCTATGGTTCACAAACCAGTATACCTGTGGAGCTGAGGCAAGCCAAAGACTCCTCAGATAAGAGCAAATAAAAAGGAGCTTCTGTATGGAAACTCCTTTCTGTCAATGATTTGAATGGGTTTACTCTACGATAAACTCACCCTTCATAGCTCCGTAGTGACCAGGGAAACTACAGATAAACTGATATGTTCCTGGGGCAGGAGCTTCAAAAGTTACTGAAGTGCTTTCTCCGCCGCCGATCAAACCTGTGTGAGCAATAATGGCATCGCTTTCAGGGATGTAATCATTTTCTTTAGCGGCAATTGCGGTGCTGACAAAAGCAGGGATATCGGTGCCTTTGGCCAAAAGCACAAAGTTATGACCCATCACAGCCTTTTCCATTTTTCCTGTATGCGTCAGATTCAAAGTAACCGTTGAGCCAGCAGGTACGAAAATCTCGGTCTTATTAAATTTCATCATATCATTTGATTCCAGCTCTACAGTCACTTCCTGTTTTGCAGGAGCCGCCGGTTCTGCCACTTCAGCTACCGCATTTTCAGTAGATTCAAGAGTTTCTGTGTTTTCTTCTGAGCTACTGCTGCATGAACTCAAAACGGCTACCGCAGCCAATGTTATCATTAGTTTTTTCATTGTACGTATTATTTGAAAGATTGATTCCTAAGAAACCAATGCTTCCCAAGCCGTTTTAGTTCAGTTTGGTCAACTGGGAGATTGGAAATTAGCAGTTTTCTTTTACCTACGGACCTCACTTATAGAGATACTGGAATTTCCCAAAATGCTACCTATAACTTATTGGTATTTCTTATGAAAGCAGTTTGGAGAAAGACTAAGTCATTCCTCCAAATATCGTTGGAGCCGAATTTGTGTTTAAAGTGATATCTTTGATTTTTGCAATAGTAGCCAATGCGAGATATCAGTCAGTTTTATACAGAAATTAATCAGGAGGCTCCGTCTAGTCTGGCTCAGGATGTGGGTCATTTCAATTTGTTTGTCATAGATGAATTGTACAAGGGTGCCACGGAAAAACCGAAGATGTCGTATAATCGCCGCACTTATCATAAAATAAGCCTCATTCATGGAAGAAACAGGGTAGAATACGCCGACGAGACCATTGAGATAGAGGAATATGGATTACTATTTTCCACGCCAAGGGTACCTTATCATTACTTTCCTCAAGACCTGAATCAGTCTGGATTCTTTTGCGTGTTTACAGATAGCTTCATTCCTAAAACAATGGAAGGCGGAGGTTATGATGAGTTGCCTCTCTTTCGTTCAGATCACCACCCTGTGTTCAAATTAAATAGGCCTGAATTTGAGAAACTCTCGTCTATTTTTGAGAAAATGAAGCAGGAATTGAATTCTGACTATGCTTATAAGTATGATTTGCTGAGGAACTACGTCATGGAAGTGGTGCATTTCGGTCAGAAACTTCAGCCTGCACCTGCTCATCAGTCGGCTCAAAATGCCACTAAACGCATCACTTCTCTTTTTCTGGAATTATTAGAGCGGCAGTTTACCTTAGATAGTCCTGAACAAAGAGTCCAGTTGAGATCTCCAAGTGATTTTGCTGACCGATTGTCTGTTCATGTTAACTATTTAAACAAGGTATTGAAAGAGGCAACAGAATTGCCAACTTCTCAAATTATAAATCGAAGAATAGCCAGGGAAGCTCAATATTTATTAAAGGAAACTTCCTGGAATGTCTCTGAGGTTAGTTATTGTCTGGGTTTTGAAGAGACAGCCCATTTTTCAAATTTTTTCAAACGATACACAGGTTTGTCGCCTATTCAATACCGTGCTGTGATAGAGGTTTGATTTTTACAACTATTGATTTGATGCCCGCAAACAAGGTGGCACTTAACAAGCTGACCTTTGTCTAACAAAAAATCAAAGAAGAAGATGAAAAGAAAAATTGCATTAGTAACCGGTGGAAGCCGTGGACTTGGTAAAGAAATGGCCATTAGATTGGCAGAAAAAGGATTGGATGTTATACTCACCTATCAAGGAAACAAAGATTTGGCCAAAGAAACTGTGAAATCTGTTCAGGAAAAGGGAGCAAGGTCAGTGGCCTTGAAGTTAGATTTAACCGATTTGAGCGGACTCTCGGCTTTTACAGGCGAAGTAAAGGAGAGCCTTGAAAGCACTTTTGAAAATCCAGGTTTTGACTATTTGATACATAATGCCGGTATGGGAGGCACTATACCCTTTGAAACGGCTACGGAAGACCAGTTTGATGCCTTTATGAATACGCATTATAAGGGTGTCTATTTTCTGACACAAAAGCTGTTGCCTTTGATGAATAATGACGGTGGAATTGTTACACTTTCCAGCGGAACCACTCGTTTCGTGAATCCGGGTTATTCCATTTATGCGTCCATGAAAGGAGCGGTGGAGACATTGACAAAATATTTTGCCAAGGAACTGGGCCACAGAGGTATCAAACCCAATGTGGTGGCTCCCGGCCCCATTGAAACTGATTTCAATAATGCAGCCATTCGCAATAACCCGCAACTGAAAGAGAGGCTAAGTGGAATGTCTCCCCTAGGCCGGGTAGGAGTCGCAGAAGATATCGGTGGTGTAGTAGCTTTCCTTTGTTCAGAAGATGCCCGTTGGATTAACGGACAGCGGATTGAAGTGAGTGGCGGGATTAATGTGTAGTAAGAAGAGATTTGAGAGTGTAGAGGTAGAGCTTGGGAATAAGTTCTACCTTTGCACCTCACAGAAATGACGTCAAATGGATGGTCGTTTCACAAACCAAACATATGTCATTTAAAGAACTGGGACTGAGCGATGTACTGCTCAAAGGAATTGAAGAGAAAGGATACACCACACCTACACTTATTCAGGAAAAGGCCATTCCGGCCGTATTGCAAGGAAAAGATGTTTTAGCTTCGGCTCAAACAGGTACGGGGAAAACAGCTGGCTTCGCCTTACCGCTTATTCAACTTTTATCTGAAAAACCAATCACCAAACGCCGCCCCATCAGGGCTTTGGTGTTAACGCCTACCCGGGAATTGGCCGCTCAGGTCTATGATGAAACTCGTGAATATGCCAGACATACCGGTCTGGAAGCGGCCGTTATTTTTGGTGGAGTCAAACAGCATTCGCAAGTCGCACGATTGAAACAAGGTGTTGATATTTTGGTGGCCACGCCGGGGCGTTTGTTGGATCTGCAGCAGCAAAAACTTCTGCAACTCACCCAAGTGGAGTACCTAGTACTTGACGAGGCCGACCGAATGCTTGATATGGGTTTTATCCGTGATATCAGGAAAGTGATATCCCTGATGCCTGACCGAAAGCAAAATTTACTTTTCTCGGCCACTTTTTCGCCGGAGATCAAAAAACTGGCGGCTACTTTTCTTGATAACCCGGTAACTGTTGCCGCCGCCCCTGAAAATACGACCGCCGAACTTGTTAATCAAAAGGTCTACAGAGTGGATAAGGCTCAGAAAACCGAGTTAATCATTAAATTGATTTGGGAGGGCAACTGGCATCAGGTTCTGGTTTTTACCAGAACAAAACATGGAGCCAACCGACTGGCTCAAAAGTTTCAAAAACAGAAGATTACTGCTGCCGCAATTCATGGCAATAAAACTCAAAATGCCAGAACCAAGGCTCTGGAAGGTTTTAAAACGGGAGAAATTAGTGTTTTGGTGGCTACAGACATTGCGGCAAGAGGTCTAGATATTCCGCAGCTGCCGCATGTGATTAACTTTGAGCTACCTAACGTGCCTGAAGATTACGTTCACCGCATCGGTCGTACAGGTAGGGCAGGGGCTAGCGGAGAAGCTATTTCTTTGGTTTCAGCGGATGAAGTGGCGTATTTGAGAGGAATAGAGAAGTTGCTGGAAATGAAAATTGAAACAGAGATTCTGGAGGGTTTTGAGCCAACTGAAGCCTTTAACGAGCCTCAACCTAAAAGCAATCAAAAACCACAGCAGCGAGGTGGAGGTAACAGAAGCCGACACGCTAAAAACAGATTCAGAAAAAAACATTAAACCCTTTTTTATCAAATGGATACTTTCTGGTTCAAAGTGCTGGCCATGCCTACCGTCATTGCTTTGGTAACGCTGGCCAGCAGAAAATGGGGGAATGTGGTTGGTGGTGTAATAGCCGGTATGCCATGGGTTGGCGGAGCTATTTTACTATTTATCGCATTAGAGCAGGGAGAAGTTTTCGCCGTAAATGCTATTCCCGGAGCTTTGGTTGGGCTGATCTGTTGGTTGGGCTTTTGTTCTGCTTATATGATTGCAGGTCAGCGTTTTAAGGCTTTTTCGAGTTTGCTTATTGGTATCGCTGCCTTTCTGTTACCAGGTAGTATACTCATGAATTTTACCCCTTTATTACCGGCGGAAGTTTGGTTTGTAGTGTTGCTGACCATGATAGGGGTCACTCTTCGCTTCTTCCCGAAAGTAAAAGGGAATGATATTGGCCTTTCGAGGAAAATCCGGTTTGACATTCCTCTACGGATGATCATGATTACAGTTTTTGTGGTGGCTCTTACCTACTTCGCAAAGTTGCTCGGGCCCACATGGAGTGGTATTCTGACACCTTTTCCAGTAATGACGGCCACGTTGGCGGTTTTTGTTCACATAGGTCAGGGGATGCATCAGGTAAGGCTTACACTCGTAGGTATGTTTACCGGGGTAGTGGGTTTTGCCACTTTTTTAGTTTCGCTGGTTTACCTTATCCCCGCATTTGGAATCGGCTGGTCTTTTTTGCTGGCTTTATTGATTAATGTGGTGGCCGCTCTTTCGGCCAAAATGCTTTTTAGCCGACTTAAGATTGTCTGAAATGGAGTTTTGCTCCTTATTTTAGCAAGAGCATAAGCTCAAATTTGCTAATTTGAGACCTTGATCAAAATACAAAGTTCATGAGTTTAATAGCTAAAAGTACTTTTCAATTCCTCAAAGATCTCAAGGCCAATAATGATCGCGACTGGTTTACAGAGAACAAGTCGGTCTATCAGGAGGCTAAAGATAATTTTGACGGTTTTATTGATGAGCTGATCAAGGCCATTGCCACTTTTGATCCGGAAATTGCCCATCATACAGCTAAAAGTACAGTATTCAGAATTTACCGTGATGTTCGCTTTTCTAAAGATAAGTCACCTTACAAAACGCATTTTGGTGCTCATATTACTTCAGCTAAAAAACGATCAGATATTCATTCAAGATCGGGTTATTACATACATATCGGGCCGGGCGAAAGTATGCTTGCCGGTGGAGCTTATATGCCGCAGGGCGACTGGCTGAAAAACATCCGGCAGGAGATTGACTATAATGGGGCTGATCTTTTAAAAGTCATTAACGATCCTGCCTTCAAAAGCACTTTTGGTGAACTTGAAGGCGAAAGCCTGAAACGGCCACCCAAAGGTTATGACGAAGAAAATCCTCACATTGAACTTCTTAAAAGAAAGAGTTTTTTGGCTACACATCAGGTGAAAGACATTGAGGTAACCAAACCCGATTTTCTGGAGCATGCCAAAACGGTTTTTCAAACACTTAAGCCTTTAGGTGATTTCCTGAATAAAGTTTCCTGATTTTTCAGGGTCTTATCAGTGTTCCATCATTTTTTCGCAGTTGAGTCCAGTTGTTCATCTGAACAGCCGGGATCGGATACTTCTTAGCTTCTTTTTCATTGATGTCAACACCATGACCGGGTGATTCATTAACATACATATACCCGTTCTCAACCCATGGTGATCCCGGAAAAATCTCTTTCAGGGTATCTGAAAAATGCACAGATTCCTGAATTCCGAAATTCCAGATAGCAAAATCAATATGAGCATTCGCGGCATGACCTACAGGAGAAACATCTCCGGGTCCGTGCCAGGCGGTTCTGATGTTGAAGGCCTCACCCAGGCGTGCCACCTTCATAGCCGGAGTGATGCCTCCTATTTGAGAAACGTGAATTCTTATATAATCGAACCACTGGTTTTTCATTGGGTCTGTCCACTCATGCGGGCTATTGAAAAGCTCACCCATGGCAATGGGTACTGAAGTTTGCTGCCTTAGCATCGGGAAGTAGCGGTTGTTTTCAGGAGAAAAAGGGTCTTCAATAAAGAATGGTCTGAACTCCTCCAGTCCTTTAATCAGCCTGATCGCTTCCATGGGTTGAACACGTTCATGAATATCATGCAAAAGCTCCACTTTCTCTCCGCATTGGGATCGTACAGTTGAAAACATGTCCAATACGCTTTTGGTGTAAACCACTGAATCCATGTAATTGTCATCCGGCATTCCGAACTTCTGTTGTTTGAAATCAGGAGTCGCAGGTGTTTTTTGATCGCCATAGCCACCGAGTAGCTGACTTGCACCATAACCACCCATTTGAATTCTGACATGCCTGAAACCTCGTTCCATAAAACTTTGAACACTTTCAGAGACTTCTCCAGGGCTATTTCCGCTGGCGTGGGCATAACAATCTATTCCGAAACGGCATTTACCGCCAAGTAATTGATAAACCGGCATGTTGGCTCGCTTACCTTTAATATCCCAAAGTGCCTGATCAAGGCCACTTAAAGCATTATTTAAAACAGGACCATTTCGCCAATATGAACTTTGATAGGTGGCCTGCCAGATGTCTTCAATATTATCGACATCCCGGCCGATACAAAAGTCATTGAGATAGCTGTCAATTGCCGCTACTACCGCATGAGCTCTTTGTCTAAAAGTGGCACATCCAATACCATAGAGGCCTGGTTCTGAAGTTTCTACTTTAACAACAATGAGCTCTATACCATGTGGGCAGGTGGCTATTGCCTTGACTTTGGTAATTTTTACCTGGCTCAGTCCTTTGGTTTTTTGTTGATATTGACCAGCCAGCGTGGCTGATGGAAAACCAAGGTAACCGGCAGATGCCAGTCCCAGGCCTTTGAGGAGGTTTCTTCGTGTTGATTTCATTTCAATAGGTTTAGGAATCTTGAAAATACAAAGAAAAATTCCCAACGAAGAGTAAGTGCCGCGAAAACCAAGAGGTTAAATATTATTGGTAAGGATTGAGGAGGTTTTCTTCATCTGAATATTAATAAAGGTCGATCTTATTGCGGAATAGATATAAAATCAGGCATTTTGCAACAAAATAAGTTTGAAACGAGTCGCTTTTGGGATTTCTTTGCGACCACTAGTCGGATCGGCACCCATGCGTTTTTGCCGATATCATTAACAAGTCAATCAATATTAAAGATCAAATGAGACTTCTCATCAGTATTTTACTGGGTCTGGCCATTCTTGCCGGTGCCTTTTTTCTCTCCAAAAAGCTAAAAGATAGTAAGCAGCCGCCAAGGGCCAGAAGAGATCAGACGGTCAATACCGTCTATGTGGCTCCCGCCCAAAATATGGACCTGCCCATCATGATAGAAACCAATGGAACTATCAAGGCTCAGGAGCGTATTGAGCTTTACTCTGAGGTTCAGGGGGTGCTTTTGCCAGGTAAAAGAGCTTTCAAACCGGGTCAGCGATACCAAAAAGGAGAACAGTTGCTTCAAATGGATTCTAAAGAGTTTTACTCCAGTTTGGTGGCTCAGCGAAGCAATCTCTACAACTCTATTGTTTCTATTATGCCTGATTTGAAGTTCGACTTGCCGGAGTCTTTTGACCAATGGCAGGCTTATCTGAACGAATTTGATATTCAGAAAACGCTCAAAGAATTACCGGAGCCTTTGAACGAAAAGGAGAAATACTTTATCAACTCCCGCCAGATTGTTTCTACCTATTTCACCATCAAAAATCTGGAAGAAAGATTGGTTAAATATAAAATCACAGCTCCCTTCAGTGGAATTTTGACTGAGGCCTTGGTTGATCCCGGAACCTTAATCCGTACCGGTCAAAAGCTGGGGTCACTCATTAATCCTGCAGTTTTTGAGCTGGAAGCCAATATTAATGCTGACTACCTGGAGTATTTGAAGATTGGGAAAAGGGTTACCGTCAACGATCTCAGCGGAGAACATACCTGGAATGGTTTTGTAAAAAGGGTGAATGGTATTATTGACCCGGCCACTCAAACGGTTCAGGCCTTTATTCAACTCAGCGGGGCCGGATTGACCGAAGGAATGTTTCTTGAAGCTTCTGTGACTGCTCAGACAGAACCAAATGTAATGGAGATTGACAGATCGCTTTTAACTTCTGATAATAGCGTTTTTGTGGTAAGAAATGACTCGGTTTTAAAGAAGGAGTCGGTGACAGTAGTGAGTGTTTCGGATAGAAAAGCCATGATCAGAGGAGTAGAAAATGGAGCTCTGATGCTAAACAGAGCCTTACCGGGTGCGTATGATGGAATGATTGTTCAAATCTCAAATCCGGAGTAAGCATGCGAAAAATAATAGCCTATTTTATCAAGTTTCCGGTGGCGGTGAACGTCGTCATTGCCGCCTTTGTCATTTTCGGAATTTTCGGAATTCTAAATCTGAAATCCTCCTTTTTTCCACTTTCCGATTCTAAAATCATCACTATTGCAGCCATTTATCCGGGTGCATCACCTCAGGAGATTGAAGAAGGGGTGATTCTCAAAATTGAGGATAATCTCAAAGGACTTGTGGGGATTGACCGAGTTACCTCTGTTTCAAGAGAAAGCTCTGGTACCGTTACGGTGGAAATTGAAAAAGGGCAGGATATCAATGTCTTGCTCGCCGAAGTCAAAAACGCCGTTGACCGGGTGCCGTCTTTCCCGACAGGAATGGAGCCGTTGGTGGTAGAGAAAACCGAAAACGTCAGAGAAACCATCAATTTCTCGGTAAGTGGTGAAAATCTACCTTTAAGTACTCTGAAAAGTATTGCCCGCGATATTGAAAATGATCTTCGTGGAATGGATGGTATTTCACAGGTTGAGCTCTCAGGTTTCCCGGAAGAGGAAATAGAAATTGCGGTTCGTGAAAAAGACATGCTGGCCTATGGCATTACTTTTCAGGAAGTGGCTCAGGCGGTTTCCAGAGAAAACATTTTGGTAACCGGAGGAAATATAAAAACCTCACAGGAGGAGTACCTGATCAGGGCCAATGGCCGAACCTACACGGCGAAAGAACTGGATAAGCTCATCGTAAGAAGTAACCCGAACGGTAAAGTCATCACACTCAGAGAAGTCGCTGATGTTCGTGACCGATTCTCGGAAACACCGAACATGAGCTTTGTGAATGGGAAACTAGCCGTGAATATTGGAGTCAGCAATACCAATGACGAAGATTTGATTTCGTCCGCAGAGAAAATCAAAGCTTATATTGAAGAATTCAATGAAACTCATGAGAATGTCAATCTCGATATTCTTTTTGATGCCTCGGTAACGCTGAATCAAAGAACACAGCTTCTGGGTGAAAATGCCGCCATGGGGATGCTGTTGGTACTGATTTTTCTTTCGCTTTTTCTCAATACACGACTTGCCTTTTGGGTGGCAATGGGGCTGCCGATCTCCTTTTTGGGGATGTTCATTTTTGCCTCCTTTTTTGATGTGACTATCAATGTTCTGTCCCTTTTCGGGATGATCATCGTGATCGGTATTCTGGTGGATGACGGTATCGTAATTGCTGAAAATATTTATCACCATTATGAGAAAGGAAAAGACAAGATAACGGCTGCCATTGATGGTACTATGGAAGTGATTCCACCTATTGTTTCAGCCATTATCACCACTTTGCTCGCTTTTGGCACCTTCCTATTTCTCGATAGTAGAATCGGTGAGTTTTTCAGTGAAGTGGCTGTAATTGTAATTCTAACCTTATCGGTTTCTTTACTTGAAGCCTTAATTATTCTTCCTGCTCACCTTGCTCATTCGAAGGCTTTGGAGCCTCAGGATAAGAAAGAGAAAAAAAAGGGTTTGGCTCTGGTCTTCTCAAAATTGAGGGAGTTCAATAAAATAGGGGAGCGGTTTATCAATTTTGTGAGAGATCGGGTTTACGAACCAATGCTCAGATTTGTAGTAGAGTATAAATTTTTGACCATCTCCATCTTTGTGGGTCTTTTGATAGCTACTATGGGAGCTATTCAGGGCGGTATTATTCGTACTTCCTTTTTCCCAAATGTGGCCTCTGACCGCATCCGTATTACCCTTAAAATGGAGGAGGGTACTAATGTGAGCATAACGGATTCCATTTTGACCTACATTGAAAAGAAAGCCTGGGAGGTCAACGAGGAGTACACTGAAAAACAGGGTACCGGAGATGAGGTTTTCCAGAGTGTGATAAAAAATATTGGGCCGGGTTCGGCTAATGGAAGTTTGGTGATTAACCTGCTTCCCGGTGAATTGAGAGCTTTTTCCTCGCCTGAAATAACAAACTCAGTTCGGGAGAATGTCGGTGATATTTACGGTACTGAATTATTGACTTTTGGCTCTGGTGGAAACTTCGGCGGCTCTCCGGTGTCTGTTTCTTTGCTGGGCAATAATATTGCTGAACTCAAGAAAGCCAAAGAGGAGTTAAAGCTGGCTATGGCTGAAAATCCAATATTGAAGGATATAGCTGATAATGACCCGAAAGGAATCAAAGAGATTAAAATCAAGCTTAAACCGAGTGCTTTTCCACTCGGCTTAAACACTCAGGATGTGATGTCTCAGGTGAGGAGTGCTTTCTTCGGCTTGCAGGTTCAGCGTTTTCAAAGGGGACAGGATGAAATCAAAGTCTGGGTACGCTATGAGCTGGCAAACAGATCGAGCATCAATAACCTCGACAAAATGAAAATTCTGACGCCGGATGGTGCCAGAGTGCCTTTCAAAGAGATAGCGAACTACACGATAGAAAGAGGAGAAATTGCGATCAATCACCTCGAGGGACGTCGTGAAATTCAGGTGACAGCAGATTTGAAGGATCCGAAGGCCTCCGCCCCTGATATCATTGAAGATTTAAGACAAAATGAGATTCCACAAATTCTGGCGAAATACCCGAGTGTTTCCGCACTGTATGAAGGTCAGAACCGTGAATCAGGTAAGCTTCTGGCCTCAGTAAAACTGGTAGTGCCCATCATTCTTTTTCTGATGTATGCCACTATTGCGTTTACTTTCAGGTCATACGGTCAGCCTTTCTTGTTGTTGATTATGATACCATTGAGTATGATTGGTATTGCCTGGGGGCACTGGTTTCATGATCTTCCGATCAATTTCCTGTCTGCTCTCGGTATCATTGCCCTTATCGGGATTATGGTGAATGATGGTCTGGTTTTAATTGGTAAATTCAATAGTTATCTCAAAGAAGGGATGGATTTTGATACTGCTCTTATCCAGGCCGGGACTTCACGATTCAGAGCGATTTTCCTGACTTCGCTAACCACTATTGCCGGACTGGCTCCGCTTATTCTTGAGAAAAGTCGTCAGGCCCAGTTTCTCATTCCAATGGCCATTAGTATCGCCTATGGTATTGCCATTGCCACCGTGCTCACATTGATTGTACTTCCTATCTTATTGTCAACCAGCAACAGAATAAAGGTTGGTTTTAAATGGTTACTGACCGGCAATAAAATCTCAAAAGAAGAAGTAGAAAGAGCTGTTATTGAATTAAATAATGAAGAATTACATGTTTAAGCGTTCAACACCATTTATACTTTCTCTGTTTCTAGGTTTGAACCTTGCTTATACTCAGGAATATTTGTCAAAAGACAGGGCTGTTGAAATGGCACTTGAGAAAAATTTCAACATCAAAATTGCTAAAAACGCTATTGAAATTGCAGAGGGTAATGCCTCCAAAGATAATCTGGGATATAAACCAACGGTCACGGTTTCCGGAGGTGCCAATTATAATCTGGATAATTCGACAGCTGTTTTTCAGGATGGCCGGGAGACCAATCTGACTTTTGCGGCCTCAAATAGTGTCAATGCCGGAGTTGGGGTCAACTATGTCCTTTTTGATGGTTTTAACCGTCAGTTTAATCTAGAAAGAAACCTTCAAAGTTATACTGCCAGCCAGCTCAATGCCCGTCTGGCTTTGGAAAATGTACTCTTGCAGCTCTTTAATGCCTATTACGAGGTTGCCAGACTTGAGGTAGATACAAAGAGTTTAAAAGAGTTATTGGAAATATCAAAAGAGCGACTTGAGCGGGCAAGAGTTTCGTATGATTATGGTGTGGGCACTTTGCTTGATATTTCGAATGCGGAGGTAGACGTGAATACCGATAGTATAGCGGTGCTGAATCAGGATCAGCTGATTAAAAATGCCCGTCATAATCTCAATTTTATTCTCAATTCAGATGTTTTGACTGATTATGAGGTGGACACCAACGTCGCGTTTGCTCCATTGCTGACCAAAGAACAGCTGCTTAAGGGAATAAAGGGGGCTAATGTTCAGTTACTTCTGGCTGCCTCTGATATTCGTTTGAGTGAAATTGACGAGAAGTTAACGACCACTACCAAGCTGCCGACCATCAGTTTAAATGGTGACTACGGCATCAACCGATCAAAAAATAACCCGGCGTCCTTTCTTGACAGAATTCAGTCCAATGGTCTTACAACAAGTTTGAATGTAAACTGGGCAGTTTTTGACGGTGGCCGAAGAAAAGTACAGGAGCAGAATGCAAAAATTACCCGTCTGAATCAGGAGTTAAATTTTGATCTCCTTTATCAGCAGATTCTAAGGGACTTTGAGAATGCCTGGAGCACATACCAAAACAGGCTTACTATCTGGAAAGCTCTGGAGCAAAATGTAATCACAAGCCGACTGAATTTTGAGCGTTCTGAAGAACGTTACCGTCTTCGTCAGATCACTTCTTTGGCGTTTCGTGAGGCTCAGTCGAACTATATTTTGGCTTTAACCAACCGTAACCGGGCCAAATATGATGCTAAACTCAGTGAGCTTCAGGTATACAGCATTGCAGGTAAAATTCAGGATGCTCAGTATTAAAGTTTATGTTGAGGCAATCTGGTAAGCAGTTTCAATAATCTGGATTAAGGTTTCATCATCCAGTTGGTTGAATTCAATGGTGGTCCAGCCCTGTAATCCCCATTTGTTAGTTACAGGATATATTACGGATTTGTTGGGTAAAGAAAACAGGTCCTGATCTTTAGGAGTTAGCTTGACATTGATGTGATAAGTTTCTGGAATGTGCGTCAGGAATATTCTTTTAGAACGGAAAGCCGTTCGGTCAAAATGAGGTTTTTCAATGACATTTTCCAGTGAAAGGCAGAAGGTCCTGATTTCGTCAAAAGTCATTATTTCTTCATTTCCAGGTTTCCTTTCACTCTAAATTTGACAACCCGAACAATTAAATCTTCAGGTAGCGGCTGATCGATCGGAAATTGGACGGAGCCTTTACCGGTTTTGTATTTTGAAAACTCTTCTGCAAACTCCGAGTGGCCTACAGGCGTAGCATAAAAACCAATATGTTTATCGTAACCTGCAAAGTAAACCAGAGGCTTTTTGTTCAACTTATAGCCGGGCATCCCGTAAGAAATTTCCTCTTTGGCATCCGGAGCATTTGATCGAATAAGCTCTCGCATTTGATGCAGAAGTTCCTGCGTGTGCTCCGGAAAATTTGCGATGTATTCTTCGACAGTAGCTGGTTTTAAGCCTTTCATAGAGGAGTAAATTAGTTATGATAGGTAAAAATAAAATGACCTGCCGGATATCCGGCAGGCTGATTACGTCAAAATACTAGTTGAAATGCGTCAGGCTTTCAGCCACCCCATCTTTCTGTACCAGAAATAATAAGAGAGAAACAGGAAGCCTACAAAGACAAAGAAGAAAGCTACCTGGGGCGAGAAACCTTCGGTTAGAATGATAGAAACAAAGGCTGAAAGCAGATCAAAAAATAAACCGGCGTAGGCCCACTCTTTCACATTTCGGGGGATCATCGGTAGTAATATCAGGACAGAACCAATCACCTTCATATATCCGATATAAGGAATGAAGTACTCAGGATAACCCAGCCCCGTAATCATTTTTACCGCTTCAGGGTCTTTTGTAATATTACCGATGGAAGAGAAGATCATAAAAGCTGAAAAAAGGCCGGTAACAACCCAATACGTAATGTTTTGTCTGTTCATTTCAGGTGATTATAGTTTTGATAAATAAGATTCAAGTTGATCAAAAGTTCCGGAAAAACCTTGATTCATTCCTTCAAACATTCCTTCAAAAAAAGCGATTTCCTCTTCAGTAGCGTTATAGGGTACTCCCTTGATAGTCAATAGAGTTCCTTCCTTATTGGCCTCCAGATTTACGGTATTATGAATCTCCAGTGGAAATTCAGCTGCAAAAGGAGGTTTGATTTTATTCCCTTTACCATCAGCAAATGAATTCAACCATTGAATTTCTGTTGGTCTTTTCATGGAAATAAACTCCATGATTCCATACGAAATCTGCTCACCCATTTCCATAGTATAATGGAATTTGCCCCCGGGTGTAAAATCATGAGCGAGGACATTCAGACCCATGCCGGCCGGGCCCCACCAGGCTCCAAGGGCCTCGGCTGAGGCAAAGGCGTCATAGATTTTCTCCGGACTGTGTTTGTATTGTCTTGATATGATTAATGGTTTTGACATATTCAAAGAGTATTTAAGTATTGTTCCATTCTGGTATAATTGTCTTTCTGACCTTCTGCGGCATTGAAAACTTCGACGGTTCGGATCATCATTTCGCGAGTCTCAAAAACAAGTCGCAATCGATATTAGTTTTATCTCCAAGATCTTTAAAGAGGACAGTAGCCCTGAACTTTGGCCCGGTCAGATGATCATACACAATCTTTTTATGATGGATGATTTCCACAAAAACTGATTCATTACGGTAATTGGTACCGTCTGGTCCATGCATGGTCAGATTCCATTCTCCACCAGGGTTCATTTCCATTTTACTGATGGTGTTGGTAAAACCATGTGGCCCCCACCAGTTTTTGATATGATCTGGTTCTGTCCAAACCTGCCATACATTTTTAATGGGGTGATTGATCACCCGGCTGAGTCTGATCTGTCTTTCCTCTTCAGGTTCTTGTGTTTTTATCGTATGGTCTGCCAGATAGTTCTCTAAATTTCCAACAGTCTGCTTCAACCCTTCGTTAGCTCCAACTGCCTTCACTGTTTCCAGAAAAACCTCTCTGGACTCAAAAATCATATGCCAATGAAGGTGTGTTTTTTTGCCCTCTGATTTAAATGTGATGATCGATCTGAATTTGGGTGTACCGAGGTGGTCATAGGAAAAGGTTTTCAGGGGCACTATTTTATGAAAAACGAAATGAGTATCCCAGGTTTGGCCATCTGGCCCGTCCATCACAAATTGCCAGTCACCCTGAGGTTGCAGGTCCATTTTTGATATCTCAATGCTAAAGCCATTTGGCCCCCACCAATTTTTTATGTGCTCTGGTTTTGCAAAAACCTCCCAGACTTTTTCAACAGGATGATTGAGGGTTCGGGTCAAAATGATCTCCCTATCTGTAGTATCTCCGTTATAGCTCATTTTTTATCGTCTTTATGTAAAGAATCTAAGTAAACTTCCAGGGCATCCAGTTTCTGCTCCCAGAATTGTTTGTATTGCTTAACCCATTGATTTACTTCAGCGAGCTGGTCAAGTTTAGCTTCGCAAACCCGCTCCCGGCCTTTTTTGTGTACGATGATTAAACCACATTCATTCAAAATTTTCAGGTGCAGCGAAACAGCCTGCCGACTTATATCAAAATTCTCAGCTAATGCATTGATATTTTGTGGCTCTTTGGCCACCATGCCAATTATTTCTCTCCTTGTGGGGTCAGCAATCGCTTGAAATACATCTCTTCTAGCTTCCATACGCAAGTATTTGCTTGCAAATATATATGCAAGTTTTTACTTGCACAATAAAGTGTTTGAAAAAAAGTCGGATTATCGCCAATTGCTAAAAACAAAAAAAGCCCAACCTGTTACCAGATTGAGCTTTTTGTATAAGCTTTTTTTAGTCCTAAATAGCCGATTTGGCTTCCTCTTTCAACTGTCGTCTGTATTCTCTCCTGGAAACCACAATACTAACCTCGTAAAGGAAGTATAATGGAATGGCCACTAAAATCTGGGAGATCATATCTGGAGACGGAGTAATAATCGCTGCTACGATTAAAAGTACGACGATTGCATGACGACGATAAGTTTGCAAAAAGGTAGGGTTAACAACTCCAACTTTCGTTAGAACAAAGATCGCCATAGGCATCTGAAAAGTTACCCCACAGGCCAATACCAGCGTGGAAAGAACCCCGATATAAGACTGAATATCAAACTGGTTTTCAATGCTTGGGTCAATCTGGAAGTTCACGAGGAAATTGATAGCAAAAGGAGCCACAATGAAGTAGCCAAAACAAATTCCCATTAAAAAAAGCATAGTTACATAGAAAACAGCTCCACGACTTGCCTTTTTCTCAGTGATTTTCAGCCCTGGTTTCACAAAACGCCAAATCTCCCAGAAAACGTAAGGGAATGCGATCACTAAACCACCAATAGCCGAAGCAGTAAGCTGCATCATAAACTGCCCTGAAACCTGTCGACTCATGAGCGAGAAATTCATTTTCTCAACACAAAGCCCGGTCCAGCCCACCGCTGTACCAATTTTACACATCATTCTGTAGGTCCAGAAGTCAGGCTCTGAGGGGCCAAGTATGATTGTATTGAAAATCCAGTGCATAGAAAACCACGCAAGGATCATAAACACTAATATTGCTCCCAAACTACGAATCAGATGCCATCTTAATTCTTCCAGATGTTCAATAAAGGTCATTTCTGATCCTTCTTCCTGATCTTCGTCGTAGTCGATTTCTTTAGATTGGTCTAATGCCATTTTGATTAATAATCTGACTTTAAAAGTAACAAAAAACCTTGCCCGTAGTTCACGAACAAGGTTCAATATTTTAATCTTATCTTATTGAAACAAAGGATAATCCTTCATCCACTCATTAATCTCTCCTCTTACAGAAGCGATCACCGCATCGTTATCATTGTTGGTTAAGACTTTGTCAACCAGACCTACCATTCTCACAAAATCATCTTCTTTCAGGCCTCTTGTGGTCATGGCAGCAGCACCTACACGCATACCGCTGGTAACCATCGCTTTTGCTTCATCAAAAGGCACCATGTTTTTGTTTACCGTTATGTCGGCTTTGATTAGCGTGTTCTCTGCCAGTTTACCTGTAATGCCTTTTGGTCTAAGGTCAATCAATGCCAAATGGTTATCTGTACCACCAGAAATTACTTTATAGCCGAGTTTCACAAATTCGTTAGCCATCACATTGGCGTTTTTCTGAACCTGCTTTACGTAATCAGCGTACTGGTCAGTCAACGCTTCTCCAAAAGCCACAGCTTTACCGGCAATGGCATGCTCAAGCGGTCCACCCTGTGTGCCTGGGAACACTCCGGAGTCTAGTAGCGAAGACATACTTCTGATAGCACCTTTCATAGTTTTCTTTCCGAAAGGGTTATCAAAATCATTACGCATCATAATCACACCACCGCGAGTTCCTCTAAGAGTTTTGTGGGTGGTTGTGGTTACAATATGACAATGATCAAACGGATCGTTTAAAAGTCCTTTGGCAATCAAACCGGCAGGGTGAGAAATGTCAGCCAACAATATAGCTCCGATCTTGTCGGCAATATTTCTCAATCGTTCATAGTCCCAGTCTCTTGAGTAAGCCGAAGCACCACAAATGATCATTTTCGGCTTTTCAGCCAATGCCTTCTGCTCTACTTTATCCCAGTCGATAAGCCCGGTTTCTTTTTCAACACCATAAAAATGTGGCTCAAAATACTTTCCTGAGATATTAACTTTAGAACCATGAGAAAGGTGACCACCATGAGAAAGGTCAAAACCTAAGATTTTATCACCAGGCTCCAGACAGGCTAGGAAAACCGCTGTATTTGCCTGAGCACCTGAGTGCGGCTGTACGTTTGCCCACGTAAGTCCAAAAAGTTCTTTGAGTCTATCAATGGCCAGTTGCTCCAGCTCATCGACTACTTCACATCCACCATAATAGCGTTTGCCAGGTAGGCCTTCAGCATATTTATTGGTTAAAACACTGCCTGTAGCTTCCATTACCTGCTCAGAAACAAAGTTTTCAGAGGCAATCAGCTCTATACCATGAAGCTGCCTTTGGTGCTCTCTCTTAATCAGATCAAATACTTGAGTATCACGAGTTATCGTAGACATGAACGCTGTTTTTTATGAGGTTTTTGAAATGAACTGCAAAAATAAGGGAAGCCCTTTATTTTGCTCTATAAATATCTTTTTTATTCGGTTTCTTCTTCGTCGCCTTCTGATTCAGAATCATCAAGCTCGTTTACCGGAGCAGGAATCACAGGTTCAGCATTTTGTGTGGCTTCGGCCTCGATCTCAGCCAATGGCCTGAAATTGCCGTTTTCTACCTTTTTGGCATCCATTTGATCGTATGGGATAACTTCGAGAATTTTAGTGGCATTGATATCTGAAATAATATAGTCTTCTGTGGCTCCAAGTCTTTGAACCAAGGCTTCATAAGCATCTTTAACATTTAAAGCATTGATCAGCATCACTACGGCCGTTTTCTTCTCCTGTTTCGTTTTCTCATCAAAAATGATGTACTGCACACGGCATTTAAACCAAACCTCGGCGTTGTTTTCCTGAACAAAAACCTCGGCTAGTTTCATTTTGGTAATGGCTGTCAGCTCAAAGTGCGGACGGCCACCGGCCAGGTAATCATAGCCACGTGCCTCGGCATCAGTATAGGAGACCGCATCAAAAAGATAAGCTTCTGTGATGTTTTTGACCTTATCGTCTTCAATAACCTGTTGAAATTTGATTTTGACCTGATACCAACTTGTATGCATTAGAATAGATTCTTTTTTTGATGAAAAATGAAGCTGCAAATGTAGGGTTTACATGGAGAACGACTCCCTTCAATTTCAAAAAAAACGGAAGATGCTAAATCACTAAGCAGATGATTGTTTATGTCCGGAAAGAAATAAAATCTATTAGACTGTTACACGGCAATTGTCCGTATTTCGTATAATTTTGTGCCTTCATTTTCAATAACAGTTTTGATGTCTAGAAGTAAAACATTCTTTACGGCCGGTCCGGCTGAGCTTTACCCACGTTTTGAGGAGTTTTTACAGGATTTTGTCGATCAGCAATTGGGGTCAATTTCTCACCGAAGTCAGCAATTCAAGGATATTTATCAGCATACTGACGAGCAACTGAGGGAGTTGATGAACATACCTGCTGAAAACGCCATCATGTTTACCGGTACGGCCTCTGAAATTTGGGAAAGAATTGTTCTAAACTGCACAGAGCTGGAAACCTTTCACCTGGTGAATGGCTCATTCTCAAAGAAGTTTTATCAATATGCTGATAGCCTGGGGCGTCATGCTCATAAGTTGGAAAAGCCAATGGGTGAGGGCTTTAGTTACGCTGAAATTGAGGTTCCGGAATTTGCAGAGCTTATTTGTGTTACACAAAACGAGACCAGCACTGGAGTTCAAACCCGAGAGCCTGATATTAATAAATTGAAGCGTGGAAATTCCTCAAAGCTCGTGGCGGTAGATATGGTTTCTTCAGCCCCTATTCCTGAAATTGATTTTTCTCTGGTGGATACTGCTTTTTTCTCTGTTCAGAAATCTTTTGGCTTACCGGCTGGGCTTGGAGTTTGGATTGCCAATGAGACTTGTCTGGCCAAGTCTGAAGAGTTGGCTGCCAAGGGCTCTATAGGGGCACATCATTGTTTGCCGGACCTTTGGAAACAAAGCAGGGCTTATCAGACTCCGGCAACGCCTAACGTTATGGGTATTTACCTTCTTGGCCGCGTAGCGGAGGATATGAATAAGAGAGGTATTGATAATTTGAGAAAAGAGACCGATGCCAAGGTCAATAAGCTCTATAAATACTTTGAGAAGAAGGAAGGTTTTTCATTGGGTGTTGAGAAGCCTGAGCACCGTTCCAGAACGGTGGCGGTGATCAATACGGAGAGACCTTCTGCTGAGATCATCAACGCCTTAAAAGTAAAAAATCTCATCGTAGGTGCTGGTTATGGCCCCAAAAAGGAGAGCCAGATCAGAATTGCCAATTTCATTGCCAATACCCCTGAGCAGATAGATGCCCTAATCGCCGCCTTTGATGAGTTATTTTAGTGGAAGTTAAAAAAGCTGAGGGTTAGCCGTTTATTGAGAAATTATTCTCAATATGGATTTTTGAACTATAAAAAATATGATTATCTTTGCAGCCCGTTTTAAGAAGAACTGAGTATTATTTAGAGATATAAGCAATGCAAAAAGACATTCATCCAAATTATAGAGAAGTAGTTTTCTGGGATTTATCTTCAGATGACAAATTCATTACACGTTCATGTGTAGAGACAAAAGAGACCATCACTTGGGAAGATGGCAAAGAGTACCCTGTATGTAAAGTGGAGGTTAGCTCAAAGTCTCACCCGTTCTACACTGGTAAAAGCATGCTTGTGGATACTGCAGGACGTGTTGATAAATTTAAGAAACGTTACGGCAACAGAAAATAAGCTGGAGCTTAAGATTTTTCAGAGCCCTTTCCTTTTGGTTAGGGCTTTTTTATTGCCATACAACAGTAGGGAAAGTAGAATCAAACCTGCTCCAATGTAAAATCGGACATTTAAAAGCTCTTCTTCTTTGAAGATCACCCATGCCATCAGGATGCCGTAAACGGGTTCCAGGTTAATGGCGAGGTTCATCTCAAACGCTGTGAATTTTTTTAACAGATTTAGGTTGACCATATAGGGGAGAACAGTACACAAAAGTGCCAGAACAAGCAAATAAATCAAATCTAGATTTTGAGGTAGGGCCCACATCTCAGCTGATTTAATAAATGGAAGGATAGGAAGACAAATCAGAAAGGCACCGGTAAGTTCAATGGTGTTCAACTTTAATGCCGAGTGCCTTTGTATCAATCTGGCGTTGGCGACAACATATATAGCGGATAAGAAACCCGCCAGCAGTCCTATCAAAATGGCAAGTCCATGTTTTGGTATGGCAAAGAAAATCAGGGTCATTCCCAGGATCACCAGAAGACCTAAAAGAACATCAAAAACCTCAATCTTTTTTCGTTGGCTCAAGGGCTCTATGATGCTCGTGAAAAAGGCTGTTGTAGAAACTGTGATTAAGCTTACAGAAACATTCGAGAGTTTGGCTGAGCCAAAAAAGCAGATCCAGTGGATCCCCAGAATGGCTCCAACGCTGAGTATCGGTAAAAGAGAACTCCAGTCCTGTTTTTGTTTTTTCAGGGAAATCAAAATCGCAAAGGCCGCTGATGCAATCATTGACCGATAAAGCACAACATCTAAGGCCGAAAGCGTAATCAGTTTACCCAAAATAGCGGTAAGGCCTAGCAAAATAATCATGCTGTGAAGCAGAACATAGTCTGAGAATTGTTTACCAAGCATTTTCTACTAGTTAAAAACAAACTGTTTTGGCTTACAACGGTCAGCTATTTTTTTTCTCCTTATCTTTTTTCAGAAGAATTCGCTGCTTCATGCTGATCCACTTTTCGTACAGTGAAGATTCTCTCACGAAATCCCATTTAGGATCTTTCCGCTCGGCACGGTCTTCCTTTTTTGCGTGATATTTCATACCTGTGCACAGGCAGTGAGCTCTGTTGGTACGAGTCAGAATATCGTAGTTGACGCAGGTTTGGCAACCTTTCCAGAAAGCATCGTCTTTTGGTAGCTCACTGAAGGGTACCGGCTCATAACCAAGCTCAGAGTTAATTTTCATTACTGCCATGCTGGTGGTTAGACCTATGATGTTGGCATCGGGATATTTCTCTCTGGAGAGTTTGAAAGCTTTGCCTTTGATAGCTGTCGCTATACCACTTTTACGGTGATCAGGATGAACTATAAGGCCGGAGTTAGCCACAAAGCGGCCATGCTCCCATGTTTCTATGTAGCAGAAACCTATCCAGTCGCCATTTTTATGGGTGGCAATGATGGCTTTGCCCTCCTGCATCTTCGAGATGATGTATTCTGGTGTACGCTGTGCAATACCCGTACCACGGGCTTTTGCACTGGAGGCCATTTCATCGGTGATGGTTTTAGCATATACCTCATGCTCTTTACCAGCCACCTGAATGATATAGTCTTTGAAAAATGTCTTTTTTAATGAGCTCATCGTCGTTTGTGAGGGGCTTATCCTCTCGTCAGGAGACGCTGTATCCTAAACTTTAATATGAAAGAAAATATAAAAACGGAAGGCAGAAAGCTACCGTGAAGGCAGAGTTCTCATTGGGTCCTTGCGGACCTCATTCGTCGGGTAGGCGATATGGGAAGCTTGATGTTTGTCATTTCCTTAAAACGCTGCAAAGATAAAGTCTTATTAGATACAATAGACAATCTTAACAATTTATTTAACTACCGGCGATTGTCAATATTTTCAAGCATACTAAGATAACTGTTGAATCTGCTCTCTGAGATTTCACCGGCAATTACGGCATCCTTTACGGCACATTTGGGCTCATTAACGTGAAGGCAGTTGTGGAATTTACATTCACCCAGAAGCTCCCTCATCTCAGGGAAGTAGTGGCTGATTTCCTCGTTTTCCATGTCCATCAAACCAAGTTCTTTAATTCCCGGACTGTCGATTACATAGGTTCCCGGTCGGGCTTCAAACATCTCTGCAAAAGTAGTTGTATGTACTCCCTTGTTGGCAAAAGTTGAGACTTCAGATGTGGCCAGTTCAAGCTCAGGTATGATTTCGCTTATTAATTGAGATTTACCCACACCCGAGTGACCTGAAATAAGAGACGTTTTACCTTCGATAAGTTGGTCAACAGCCTTCAGGTTGATTTTTTCAAGGGCAGAGATACTGTGGCAGGGATAACCCAAACCCTCATACATATCCATGATTTCTTTTTGATAAGCCTCACTTTCGGAATCAAGAAGGTCACACTTATTGAAGAGAAGTACAGTAGGTATTCTGAAAGACTCAGAGCTCACCAGAAAGCGGTCAATAAAGCCGAGTGAAGTTCTGGGCATGACTAAAGTCACAATCAGGATAGCCTGATCTATATTACAAGCGAGCAAATGACCGTGAGCAGTTTTGTGAACAGACTTTCGGATGATGTAATTTTCCCGAGGCAAAATCTCAGAAATAACCCCGGTATTTTCAGCATTATCTTCAAGATGAAAGATGACTTTATCACCAACGGCGAGAGGATTGGTTACTTTCAAACCTTTAATCTTAAATTTTCCTTTAAGGCGACAGCGGTATAATTCGCTTTCATTTGTACGGACTTCGTACCATGAGCCTGTTGAACGCCAGACAATACCTTCTATTTCAGTGCTTTTTGACAACTTAAAAAAAACTTAAAATATTATTCATCAGAAAAATGGGGCATGAAGAGCTCTGATTTTATCAAATGTACTTAAATATGCTCTTGATCATACTTTTCAAACGATTTCGGAGCCGAAAAATAAATAGTTTACCGTTAAATCATATTTTAAGATAATTTTAAGATTTCGGGCAACATTTTTTCTTCTACTTCGGTTAATTTAGGTGTATTCGCACAAAAGCATAACAAAGGTCACTTATTTAAATTTTATTAGACATGAAAAAGGGAGTTTTATTCGGCCTAGCCGCCGTAGCTGTCGGAGTAGTCGTAGCATCTTTAGGAGGTAAAAAAGGAAAGCCTGCCACCACACAGGCTTCTAATTCATACTGGAAGTAATATTGACTTTCCGAACAACATTTCTATTAAAAGAAAAGGGGCAATTTTTATTGCCCCTGATTTTCTATTGTCAACTCAAAATGGATCTCAGGTCTTCTTCATGTGCCTGAAGCCACTCTGTTATTTCCTCCACAATCTGTTTTATTCCTATCTCCGGCTCCCATCCCGTTCTTTCGGTAACTTTTGAATTATCAGTCACGTAGAGTTTGATATCTGCGGGTCTGTTTTCAGTGATTTTATCAATAGGAATTGTTTTTCCGGTCACTTCCTGACAAATCTTTGTCAATTCCTGCAACGATGTGCTCACCTCTGTTCCACCACCCACATTGAATGTTTCTCCGTTTACGTCTTCCATATGATGCATCTGCCAGTCGATAAGTCGATACAGGTCTTTGACATGAAGCATGTCCCGGGTTTGTTTGCCGCTGCCATCATATCCGATATAGGCCAGCTTTTTCTCAAAATAATGTTTGGCAATCCAAAGCACCATTACCCCCTGATCCACCTTGCCCATTTGCCATGGACCGGTTAAAACCCCACAACGGTTAACCAATGTTTTTAAGCCATAAAACTCATTATACTCCTGAATAATAAGCTCAGAAGCCAGTTTGGTGGTACCATAAAGAGAGCGAGCCCCGTCTAAAGGGAAATTTTCTGCAATCCCTTTTGAGGATACTCCTAGTAGGTTTTGCTCATCAGAAAGAGCAAAACGAGTTTCTTTTTCATCAAAGTTTAGGGTCTCAATGCTTTTGATAGGGTAGATCCTGCTTGTCGACAAGAAGATGAAAGCTGCTTTTGACCGAACAGCATAATTGAGACAATTCACCGTTCCAAATAGATTGGTGTTCATTAAATAATCGGGTGTACCCCCATTTAAACCGGCCAGAACTGAAGGCTCAGCTGAGGCCTCAAGGACAAAATCAACATCCGGAAGGGCGTCAAAGTCTTCTTTGTTTCTGATATCACCATGCACAAACTCAATTCCGCTTTTCGTAAGTCGAGCCACATTAAGTTCAGAACCTTTTCTTTTAAGGTTATCCAGACAAATGATATGGTAAGAAGGGTAATTTTTTTTGAGTTCAAGAGCCAGTGAAGAGCCCACAAATCCGGCACCGCCGGTGATCAATACTTTTGTCATTGAGGTGTTTTGTCGAAAAATTTATGCAAGTCTAGGCATTTTAGACTGAAAGGGGGGAGTATTGCTCCTTAAAACCTATTGAATTTTTATTTCAAGGATTGCCGTTTAATAAATCAATTCAAATCCCCCCGGGGCCTTCTATTTTCACCTTCCACACCGGTTAAATCATCACCAATGTCCGCTCTGATGGTTTCGGCGTATGCTTCCAGTTCTTTTACGATTTCAGGATACATTCTTTGCACATCGTATTCTTCGCCCGGGTCGCGTCTGAGGTCATAGAGAGCCATCGGTTCTTCATGGTTTTCGGTACTTGGGCCCGGGTATCCGTCTTTTCCGGGTAAAAAACCTTTGAAAGTTCGACCATAATGCGGCAAAACCAGCTTCCACTGATCTTTGCGAACGGCTTCCAGATTATTGCGTCGATAGTAATAGGCAAAAAATTCCCGAGGTTTGGCGTCCATATTTCCATCAAAAATTTCTTTGAGACTAACACCATCAATTTTGTTGGCCGGCATTGAAGTTCCGCATATTTCAGAGATGGTTGGTAGCAGGTCAATGGTAGAAGTCAGTTGGTTACAAACCATACCGGCAGGCACATGGCCTTTCCAGCGAACGATGCCCGGCACCCGATGGCCGCCTTCATAACTCACCCCTTTTCCTTCACGGAAACCGCCACTGGAGCCGGCGTGATTGCCGTAATTCAGCCAGGGACCATTATCGCTGGTGAAAATCACCAAAGTGTTTTCTTCCAAGCCATTCTTTTGAAGGGTTTGCATAATCTGCCCTACGGACCAGTCGATTTCCAACATCAAATCTGCATAAAGGCCCTGACCGCTTTTTCCTTTGAATTTATCTGAAACACCAATTGGAACATGCGGCATAGAGTGCGGGAGGTAAAGGAAGAAGGGCTTGTTTTTGTTCTTTTCGATGAACGAAACGGCCTTTTCAGTGTAAAGTGTGGTCAATTTTGCCTGGTCTTCTAGCGTTTCTACGTATTCTGAAATTTCATTATCGACGACGATCGGCAGTTTGGCAATGGTGGCTTTCCAGCCCGCACTGGAGGGCTTGCCATCATAACCCATGGGCCACATGTCATTTGAATAAGGGATGCCGACATATTCATCAAATCCTTGCTGCAAGGGTAAAAATTCTTTTTCGTCGCCCAAGTGCCATTTGCCATAAATTGCTGTGGCATAGCCCTTTTCTTTGAGAAGCTCAGCAATGGTTGTTTCATTGGGGTGAAGCCCCACCTTATCTCCCGGGAAATAGGCCCCATGAATATTCATACGATTTGGGTAAGTACCCGTCATTAGGGCCGCTCGGGATGCACTGCATACAGCCTGTGCCGAAAGGAAACTGGTGAAACGAATGCCTTCAGCTGCAAGACGATCAATATTTTCAGTACGATAGGTGCTGGCTCCGTAGCAACTCAAATCGCCATAGCCCATATCATCCATAAAAATGAGAACGATATTCGGACTATCTGATTTTTGGAGGGTGATGGCACTGTGTAAAAGGAATAATAGAGGCAGGAAAAGGAAGTATTTCTTCATTCAGGTTGATGTTTTGAGCAAGTTAACAAAAACAGGCAATGTTATGGAGGAGAAGGGTATCAGTCCTGAAAAATTGCTACTTTTGCAGCCCAATTTTGTAGATTAAAATATGTCAGTAAGAGTTCGTTTTGCACCAAGTCCCACAGGACCATTACATATCGGAGGGGTTCGTACGGCCCTTTATAATTACCTTTTTGCCAAAAAGAATGGTGGTGAGTTTATTCTGAGAATAGAGGATACCGACCAGTCAAGGTATGTGGCCGGTGCGGAAGAATACATTGTTGACAGTTTGAAATGGCTGGGTGTCAATTTTGATGAAGGCCAGTCTGTAGGTGGGCCTCATGCTCCGTATCGTCAGTCGGAGCGGAAGGATATTTACCACAAATATGCTCAGCAATTGATTGATACAGGCAAAGCCTATTACGCCTTTGATACGGCCGATGAATTGGCCGAAATGAGAGCTGAACTGGAGGCTGCCAAGGTGGATAATCCTTCGTACAATTCGGTGACCCGAATGAAGATGAAAAACTCTTTTACCCTTTCAAAAGAGGAAGTTGAGGCAAAAATTGCTGCGGGTGAGCCGCACGTGATTCGTCTCAATGTGCCCATTAAAGAGGAGATTCGTTTCAAAGATATTATCCGCGACTGGGTGGTGGTGCATAGCAGTACCATTGATGATAAAGTGCTTCTCAAAGCTGACGGAATGCCTACTTACCATCTGGCAAACATTGTGGATGATCATGAAATGGGCATTACCCATGTGATCAGAGGAGAGGAGTGGCTGCCGTCTGCACCACTGCATGTTTTATTGTACAGAGCCTTTGGCTGGCAGCATCCTGAGTTTGCTCATTTGCCTTTATTGCTGAAACCGGAAGGCAACGGAAAGCTGAGCAAAAGAGATGGTTTGCTGGGCGACTTCCCCGTTTTCCCGATGGAGTGGAAAGATGAAGCAGGAGAGGTTTCAAGAGGTTTCAGAGAGGATGGCTATTTGCCGGAAGCAGTGTTGAATTTCCTTGCCCTGCTGGGCTGGAACCCGGGTACGGAGCAGGAGTTTTTCAATCTGGAGGAGTTGGTTCAGGCCTTTTCATTGGAGAAAATCAATAAATCAGGAGCTCGTTTTGATATTCAAAAGGCCCAGTGGTTTAATGAGCATTATATCAAAAAAATGCCTGAATCAGAGCTAGTGGCTCAGGTGAATGCTATGGTCAACGATGAGCCTCTGGCGGCCAATCTGGTGACTTTGATGAAAGACCGCGTGAAGTTTGTCAAAGAGATTGTCAGTGAGGTGCCTTACCTTTTCAATGCACCGGCTGAATATGATATGGCTATCGTCGAAAAGAAATGGGATGATTTGGCCAAAAAAGCGATGCCAATCATTGTGGATTTACTGAAAGGAGTGGACGATTTCACCACCGAAAATATCCATCATGCCATATGGGAAGGCCTTCCTGAACACGAAATCAAGCCAGGCAAAGTGATGCAAGCTCTCCGTCTGGCCGTAACCGGTGTAGGCAACGGCCCGGACCTTATGCTAATGCTTCAGATTCTTGGGAAAGATGAGGTGATTGGGAGAATTGAGAGGGCGATAGAGAGATTGAAATAGGGCCTTTTTACCAGTTTAAATTTAGGAGGTATCAGTTTTACTTTTGATAACCTTCCTTACAAAAAAATAGCAGAAAAAAGATAAACTCAAAGTTTGGCTTCAAACTGCTATTTTTTCTTGATGATATTGTAAGCCGTCTTTTTTGGGCTCTGGATTTTATGAAGTTACTGATTCACCATTAACTTTTTGCGAGTATAATGGCTTTTTTACTTCTTCCCCAGGCAATAAAAAGAGCAACGCCTATCAACACAATGTTCATTCCAATATTTGAATATTCATCTCTTGAAGCATGAAATCCTGCGGCTAAAACCATTACTAATGCAAGGCCTAAAGCTGCCCAAACTGTCAATAATGGTTTTATACGGAAAACAGATGGAAGCAATAAGCCTATGCCTCCCAAAAATTCGCTAATACCAATAAACCTTACCAATCCTATTGGAGTGGATGTTACCCATGGAAGTGATTCTGCCAATGCCGCGATTGGCTGACTAGCTTTCATCATACCTGCCATAATAAACATTACAGCCAATAGTCCTTGTGCAACCCATAATACGATGTTAATTGCTTTGTTGTTTTTTTGGTTTGTCATTTTACATTCTTTTTTGTTCGAGGAGCAAAAGTCATCGTTTTCGTAGGCCCGTGCATTGATGTACATCAAGAAATGAAATTGGGTTAATTTTTTTGAGAAATTTCATGCCGGACACGACTTAAAGCCTCAGGTGTAATTCCTAAATAAGAGGCTACCATTTTTAATGGAACCCTTTGAATAATGTTTGGATAGGTTTTGATAAAATGCTCATATCTTTCTTTAGCATTTGAACTCATTAACATTATAATCCTGGTTTGCATCGTATCTATCCTTCTTAACAAAGCATTTATATCAGGACCTTCTTTCAACAAGTCCTCTTTTGAAACGACGTTTATAGTAGTGTCTTCAATAGCATCTATAAATAATTGACACGGTGCATTGGGCTCACAACTATCAGCAACCAACCAACCTTCCGGACCAAACATATAGATATGTTCTTTCCCTTTTTCATCAATTGTATAGCTTCGCAATAAACCACTTTCAACAAAATAAACCCTGGAGTTGATATCTCCTTTTCGTTGTAAAACAACTCCCTTTTTTACGCTTATTTTTTCCATTACCAGTTCCTATTATGGTTTGTTCAAATGGCAAGAACAGAAGTGAAGATGAAATTCGTTAGTGAGTATGTCTTAATTATCTGCATCTCATGGGGTGCAGAATTCATCTTTACTCAAAACTATCCAAATACTTTGAAAAGTATCTTGGGCATATTATACTGATACTATCGAAGAGTAAATTAGCTTGTTTTAATTTAAGACAGAAAAGGAATATTATCTTTATTCAGTCTATGAAAAAACTATTCAAAACCCTTATTACAGGTTTTTTTATAAACACCTCCTTCGCCCAACAAACAGACACCATCTTTGTTTCCTCAGGCGATGTCAACTTGCATTCGGTATTGATGAAGGCCAATAGGCCCGAGAAAAGTCCATTGGCCATTATCATCGCTGGTTCCGGCCCTACAGACTTGAATGGCAATAACCCGATGATGAAAAACAATAGTCTTCGGTTTCTGGCTGAGGGATTGTTTGAGAAAGGGATTTCAACTGTTCGTTTTGATAAAAGAGGGGTGGGGAAGAGCAAGGTGGCTGATTTGAAGGAGTCTGAGCTGAGGTTTGAAGATTTTGTGAATGATGTTAATGCCATAGTTCATCATTATAAAAATGCAGGTTTTGACCGAATTTTTATCCTTGGTCATAGTGAAGGTTCACTTATAGGAATGTTGTCGGCGGCTCAAACAAATACCGATGATTTTGTGTCTCTGGCGGGTGCCGGCAAAGCGATTGACCTGATTTTGCAGGAGCAACTGGAATCAAAATTACCGGAACAGTTTGCCAAAGAGGCCAGAACAATCATGGATAGCCTGAAGATAGACAAAACGGTAGAAAAGATGTCTTTTCCTCTTTTATCTGTTTTCCGGCCATCGGTACAGCTTTATATGATTTCATGGATGACGTATGACCCTGCTGCCGAGCTGGCGAAACTTAAAATGCCTGTGCTCATCGTCCAGGGGACCACCGACATCCAGGTGAGTGTTGAGAATGCCGAGCTTTTACACAAGGCTAATCCGCAATCTGAATTGAGAATCATTGAAGGTATGAATCACATTTTCAAAGAAGTAGGAGAGGAGCAGTCTGCAAACCTCGCCACCTATTCAAATCCTGATTTGCCGCTGCATCCTGAGCTAATTCCGGTAATTGCGGAGTTTGTTTTGTCTCAGAATTGAGTTAAGAAAAAGAGCTTATTAATATTTCTTGCCTACCTATTTTATTTTTTTTGTATTGAGGTGTTAAAAACTAACATTAAGGCTCAGCTGTCCACCTAAACCCTCCCGGATAATTCGCATAAGCGTCGAGAGCCGAATATCAGAGGCATTATTTTCGATTCTTGAGATATAGGTCTTTGTTGTGCCGCACTTTTGAGCAAGTTCTTCCTGTGTCATACCCTTTTCTTTGCGAAGCTCCTGAAGCATTACCCCAAGTTTAAAAGCCTCAAATTCCTGCTCATAGGCCTCACGTGTTTCAGTTCCTCTTGTGCCGTATTCCTGATCCAGGTGGTCTGAAAATGAAGTCAATTTGTTTTTAGTCTTTTCCATCGAAATATTGTTGTTTAAGTTTTAAAGCCATTTCAATTTCATTTTTTGGGGTCTTTTGCGTTTTCTTTTGAAAGCCGTTGACAAGAATGATGAGTTGCCCTTTATCAAAAAAGCTGAAAACTCTGTAAATGTTTGAACCAACTTCCACTCTGACTTCAAATAGTCCATCTGTCCCAGTCAAATGTTTGAAAAACTTTTCAGGAATTCGCTCTAGTGTTGAAATGAGCTGTAAAGTCCAGTTAAATTTCTTTTTGACTTGTGGCCTTAAACTATTGTAGAAGTTCAGGTAATGGTCCTCAAAATAGAGGATTTCTCTAATTGGCTTTTCATTCATTCAAGTGAATTTAGATAAGACAAAGATAAAAATTGTTATCTAATTAGGTAACAACTAATTGAAAATTTCTTAATCCCCTTAAAACCTTAATTTCTTAATGGTTCAAGAAACCGAATGGTTAAACATTAAGGAGTAAAGATAAATTAAGTGATAAGTTTTCTTTAAGAATCAGGAACTCTCGAAGAAAACCCTTGTTATCGGGGCAAAAAGATGCTTATCCTCTTTTTTGACCATTAAAACAGACTTTTTACGATTGGTCAAAAACTGCATTGGGTTCGTATCTTATACTGTAAATTTGTTTTACCGCTGAGGTGTCGAAGGCACAAAGCATTACTAAAAATACCATGAGCAAGAAGAAAGAAGAGATCGAAGAAAAGCCAAAAGTACACAAAGACCTTGATGGTTTTAATATCAAAATCAACTCATTCGGAGAGATCCAAATGAGTTATGATATCGAACGAATTAATGAGTTTCTCAATAAGAATGTCGACGATAAAAAGCTTCGTGATATTGATATTGAGGAGCAAATGGCGAAGCCGAAGAAGAAAAAGTGACTTCGACAAGCTCAGTCACCGGACTTAAGTCGGATTTGTCATCGAATAAAATTAAGTAACAATATCGGTGGTTGAGCCTGTCGAAACCACAATTGCTATTATTTATTTAAACCCAATAACCAACAAACTATGAGAAGTCATGAAATCGACTACAACATTTTGGGAGAAGACATCCAGGTTGTAGAAATTGAATTAGATCCTAACGAAACCGTCATTGCTGAGGCAGGAAGTATGCTTTATATGGAAGACGGTATTTCTTTTGAAACCCGCATGGGTGACGGGAGTCAAGCCAATCAGTCTGTCCTTGGTAAGCTTTTTCAGGCCGGTAGCCGCGTCCTCATGGGAGAGTCACTTTTCATGACCCATTTTACCAACCGTGGCGTAGGGAAACGAAAAGTTTCTTTTGCTGCTCCATACCCCGGAACAATCAAAGCCGTGGATCTGAGTCAGATTTATCAGCAAACGCTGATTGTTCAGAAAGACGCTTTTCTTTGTGCGGCCATGGGAACCCGGATTTCTATTCATTTCAATAAACGTTTCGGGGCCGGACTTTTTGGAGGTGAAGGCTTCATTCTGGAACGTATTCAGGGCGATGGTATGGCCTTTATTCACTCCGGCGGAGTGGTGATGGAGAAAACCTTGAATAACGAAACCCTTAGAATTGACACAGGTTGTATCGTGGGTTTTGAGCCACAGCTTAATTTTGATATTCAGGCGGCCGGAGGATTACGCTCCATGGTTTTTGGGGGCGAAGGTATGTTTTTGGCAACCCTTTCCGGAACAGGTAAGGTTTGGATTCAGTCTCTTCCGATCTCCAAACTGATTCGTCGCCTGTCGCCCATGGGTGGAAATTCAAGAAAAGAAGGAGGCTCAGTTTTGGGTGGATTAGCGGATATGTTTGAGAGCTAGAATTGAAGGAAATAGAGCAATATGACTTCGCCATCATCGGGGCAGGGGCCGCAGGGCTTCAGCTGGCTTTGGCTTTGCTGAATGATTCTTTTTTTGCTGATCAATCTCTTGTAATTTTTGATGCTGACCTCAAAGACGAAAATGATAAAACCTGGTGTTTTTGGGAAAAAGGGAAAGGTCAATGGGACGAGCTGATCAGGCATTCGTGGTCTCAAACCACTTTTGCAGACAGTAAAGAGTTGTTAAAACTTAATACTTCGCCCTACCACTACAAAATGCTCCGAAGCCTCGATTTTTATAATTTTGCCAAGTCAAAAATAGAACAATCTGGTCGGGTCAAATGGATTACTGAGAATGTTCAGACTACACGGGAATCAACCGAAGGGATTGAGATTTCTGTTCAGGGCAAGACTTTTAAAGCGGGCCATTGTTTTGACAGTCGATTACCTGAAACCTACTTTAAAGACCGGGAGAGCCATAAAGTTGCCCAGCATTTTAAGGGTCAGTTCCTGAAGTTTGATGAGCCGGTCTTTGACCAACAGAACTTCACCATGATGGACTATCGGTTGATCTACAAAAATACTACTTCCTTCATGTACATTTTGCCGGTGAATAGTCGGGAAGCCTTGTTTGAGTACACTTTTTTTAGCCCTGATCTCGTTGATGAATCGGTCTATCTGGATCAGATCAGGTCTTATGTTACTGAGTATTTTAAGAATCATAAATTTGAGGTGACCGAAGAGGAGGATGGTATAATTCCTATGACCAATTTTCCTTTTCATAAGTATCACTCAAAGCATTTGACCAAAATAGGTACGGCTGGTGGCTGGGTGAGAGCGTCAACGGGTTATTCGTTTAAGAATGCCGGAGGAAATGTGAAGAAGATCATTGAAAATCTCAAAAAGAGACAACATCCATCGACAGGCGTTTTCAAAAAGAAATATCACTTTTTTGATACTTTGCTTCTGAATGTGTTGCAGTACGAGAATCACCTTGGTCCTGCATTTTTCGGGCAACTCTACAGAAATAACCGTCTGGAGACCATCTTCAGGTTTCTTGACGGTGAATCTGACATTTTAGATGATTTGAAAATCGTCACTTCAGTGAATCCATGGCCTTTTTTAAAGGCGATTTACCGGGAGTTAATAGGTTAAGCCGCTTTTAACAATTTATGCTTCAAAGCATAAACAGATTTGTAGCTTTCCGGCCTTTTCTTCAGTTCCTCAATCTCGGCTATGGTTTTTTGGTCCATGACCGGGTAAAGCGGTTGAGGCACGTCAAAAAGATGCTGAATACTTTTAGAGACTTTGGCGTCCCAATCTAAATAGTAATGATCAAAGTCTGAGGGCATCAAGGTGCCACGACATCCTTCTTTGCCGCAGGCAATAGTCATTGGTTCTGTTAGATTAAAAAGGCCGTATTCATCGGTAATTTGTTCACCGGGAAAGATATCATGGATAGCAATTTCAAATCCGTAACCAGTACTCATGGAATTGCAGTGGCAGCAATGATTAACATACTTGGCAAAATCCCAGCTGACCACACGAACGCCATCCTGATCCATATAAGAATATTTTTCAATCACCTCCTGAAGGGCAGGCTCATAATTGCGAAACTCCTCTGGTTTTACACAAACTTCAAGGGCGTCTTTTACATAGGTAATGGTGCCTTCCGGAATAAACGCAGTGGCAAAAACGCCATAGCCAATCTGGTCGTTGATATAGACTAGTTTAGTATCAGGATGAAACATATTTTGATTCAGTTTTTTGCAGCAATTTTATGCAAAAGTTGAATCAGTGATACAAAAGAGGTTGAAATTATTTTTTCTAATTAAGTGGCTTATAATGAGTGGTTAATAATTATCTTTTCGTCAATTCAAGATACCTGTTTCGTAGCTTTTCAAGCATTTCAGATTCAGTTTCTGCGAGGTTTTGGTTTTGCCCCAGATCTCTTGACAAATCATAGAGCTGTTCTTCCATTGAAAACCCGGTTTCATTATTGACATGTTGTACCACAGCAGGGCCTTGATTTGCCGGGAGATAAGCCCAATTTTTCCAGCGAAGGGCTGTTCTTCCCATAGCTTGAATGACCAACTCTTCTCTACCTTTTTGCTCTTTACCCAAAAGCATGTTTAGGAAATTTTGACCATCATAATGGCTTTCGCCTGAACTTATGAGTGATTTCATGGATGCGGCTATGTCTAATTGAGAAATCATTTCGTCAGAGGTTCCGGGGTTTATTTTTCCTTTCCAGTAAGTAATGAATGGTACGCGGGTTCCGGCCTCAAATAAACTGTATTTCCCTCCTCGTAAAGGTCCTCTTGGTGTGTGATCACCGAGTTTTTCAACAGCGTCGTCATAGTAGCCGTCGTTCAGAACAGGGCCGTTATCTGAGCTGAAAATGATTAGGGTGTTTTCTAATAGTCCGTCTTTTCCCAGTTTGTCTAATAATTGACCTACACAGTAATCAGCTTCCAGAATAGCATCTCCACGAGGACCCATGCCTGATTTCCCTACGAACTTTTCGTTCGGAACCCGCGGAACATGTGGCTCATGGAGTCCGTAATACAGGAAGAATGGTTTCTGACGGTTGGCATCGATAAAGCTATAAACCTCATTGAGAAAGATTTCATACATGGTCTCGTCAGTCCAAAGAGCTGACTTTCCACCCTTCATGAAGCCAATTCGGGGAATACCATTATGCACGGACATATTATGACCGTGCTGCCACTTTATTTTGGTCATGAGTTCCGGATTTGAGATGGCCGTCGGTTCACCTTCGAAATTTTCCTGATAGTTGACATAAAGCGGGTCGTCAGGGCTAAGATTTTCAACCATCTTATTTTTCACATAGACCGTGGGTACACGGTCGTTAGTAGCGGCCATGATATAACTGTAGTCGAAACCGAGATGCCATTTCCCAATTACAGCGGTGCTGTAGCCTGCACTGCTGAAGATATCGGCAATAGTAGTGGTATCTGGATGAATGAGTAGGGGAGCATCACCAGCTAGTACTCGAGCCCGCTCATTTCGCCAAGGGTAAATGCCTGTCAAAAGTGAAAAACGACTTGGAGTACAGGTAGCAGAGGTGGCGTAGGCTTGAGTAAATTTTATACCGCCAGCGGCTAGTCGGTCAATATTTGGGGTATGAAGTGTTCCGCTTTCATAGGCACTCACATCTCCATATCCTAGATCATCGGCGTAGATGATGATGACGTTGGGGGTTTGAGTTTTTTCTTCCTTTGAGCAGGAAATGAATAGACTGACAAGGCAAAGAAATCCGAGGGCTTTTTTCATGGGATAGGGTTTGGAAGACAAGATACAAATTTCTCAAACACCGATAACCTGTAAAATAAACCTCACAGGTCTTCAAGACCTGTGAGGTTTATTTTAATCGAGTAAACTCATGATATCCTCCTGATCCAACGATTTTGAGAAGGTTTCTTCGGTGGTGATAAGCTCATCGAAAAGTTTTCTTTTCGCTCTCTGAAGAGTCAAAATCTTTTCCTCCACCGTGTTTCTACTGATAAACTTATAGGTAAATACTGTGTTTTTCTGACCGATTCTATGAGCCCGGTCCACCGCCTGAGCTTCTATGGCCGGGTTCCACCAAGGGTCAAGAAGAAATACATATTCTGCAGCCGTAAGGTTAAGACCAACGCCTCCAGCTTTTAGTGAAATGAGGAAGACCTTAATATCAGGGTTTTCCTGAAATTTCTCTACTTCCTTTTTGCGGTCTTTTGTGCCTCCATCGAGATAGGAGTGGCAAATTTTATGCTTATCCAGATACTTTCGGATAATATTTAGATGTTTGACGAACTGACTAAAAACGAGCACTTTACTTCCGCCTTCAATAACACTTTTGAGCTTATGAATTACGTCTGAATCTTTGCCACTATCGCCCTCATATTCTTCATCTACCATAAGTGGATTATTGGCAATTTGGCGAAGCTTGGTAAGGCCCTGTAAAACAACAAGCTGAGACTTGTTAATGCCTTGCTGCTCAATATGGTCAAGGATGAGATTACGGTAGTAGGCCTTCGTTTCTTCGTATACTTTTTCCTGCTGTTCAGACATATCGCAGTATTGTACACTATCGATTTTTTCAGGTAGCTCAGTGGCTACCTGAGATTTATGCCTGCGAAGCATGAAAGGCTTTATTTTGCTGTAAAGTCGTTTAGTGGCTGCTTCGTCCTGTTTTTTCTCGATAGGCTGCTGGTATTTATCTTTAAAATACGATTGCGACCCTAATAGTCCCGGATTGACAAAAGTCATTTGACTCCATAAATCCATGGTATTGTTTTCCAATGGCGTACCGGTCAGGATTAATCGGTTTTTACAATTCAGCAGGCGAACGGCCTTTGAAATATTGGATGCCGGGTTTTTAATGGCTTGGGATTCATCAAGAATTACATATTCAAATCTAAATTTCTCGATAAAATCAATATCCAATCTTAGGACTCCGTAGGAGGTTAGAATAAGGTCGTATTCTCCGAAATGTCCTGTATCTTTTGTTCTTAAAGTACCAGAGTGTACCAAGACCTTCAGTTCAGGTGTAAAGCGTTCAGCTTCTTTTTGCCAGTTATACAATAATGAGGTAGGCATCACCAACAGCGTTGGGTGTTTGACTCCGTCTGATTTAAGCGATTGTAGAAATGCCAGGGTCATCACTGTTTTACCAAGACCCATATCATCGGCCAGACAGCCCCCCAGATTAAAATCACGGAGGAAACAAAGCCAGTCGTATCCGGCTTTTTGGTACGGCCTCAGTTCTCCCTGAAATTCTTTGGGAACATCGTAAGATTTGATTTCGTCAAAATGTTGGAGGTTTTCGAGTTTACGTCCAATGACCGTGTTGGCTAATCCATCCTCGTCCAGATTTTGCACCATGGCGATATGGTGTTTTTTGAGAATCAGCTCATCTTCATCACCAAGATCTGATAGTGTAAACAGTTCATGGTATCGGATAAACCACTCTTCAGGTATCACTGCAATCTTACCATCGGGTAATCTGAACTCCCTGATATTGGCCAGAACAAGTTCTCTGAGTTTTAGAATAGGTAACTCAAAACTCCCGAAACGGACCTTCGTTTTAATGTCAAACCAGTCGTTATTCTCGACGATATTAACCTCAATAGAAGAAACACCAAGGAAATATTCTTTTTTGGCGTCAGGTGCTTGTTTTACGTCTATCCCCGCTTCCTTAAGTGCATCAGCGTTGAGCTGTAACCAGCTGAAAGCTTCTGATTTTGGCAGAGCTTTACGGCCATGGATAAGGTTTTGACCAAGCGATTTAATTTTCTCTATGATTTGCTTTTCAAAAGCAAGATCACGTTTCATTTTATGGAAAATCCATGCATCATCTTTTTCTTCAACGTTGACATAGGAGTTAGCGGCGAAGCTATCGAAACGGAAAGTCTTGTCGCCATAGGCAAAGCTGAGGTCAAATGTAATTTTTGAGCTGGTAACATCGTCATCCTGACCTTGAGAAAAAAGGTCTTTGGCAATTTTTCCTCCGCCACTTTCAGTTAGAAGAAGAATTGGTTTTGCGGTGGCCTGTTCTTCGACAATATTAAAGCCCTCACCATGGCCAAAAACGTTAAATTGGGCTACTAATGGCCCTACAAACTTCCTGAAGTACGTTTTCTCAATTTTTCGGTCAATGCGGATATTGTTTTTATCCAGAAAAGGTTTGAGCTTTTTCGCATCAACGTATGGCTCAAAATGATACAGACTGTTTTCGCTCAAAAGAAAGGCCGGAGAATCACATAAAATCTGAGCACCCACATGCTGCAGACGCACCTTTTCACCCTTGCATTTAATCACAGGGAAATAAATGGTATGATCTTCTTTGCGGTCAAAATTGAGATACACCTTCGCCGGTTCGTCCAACACATTAACCTCCTGACCCATCGGAATGCCGTCGTTTGACATCACAAAAAAGCGTTTGCCAATCAGTTTTGGCAATATAGACGCCCGGTATTTATTGAGGTATTCCTCAATAGCTGCCTGAAGAGCCAGATCCGGCTTTTCCCCATAAACCTTAGTGAAGTAGTCGAAAGGTTTAAGTTTTTTGGGATTAAATTTTTTTAGAATGGCATCCTGCTGAATGGCATCCATAAGCTTCACCAGTTCAATATCGACCTCGTCAATGCCTTTTGAAAACTCCTTGATATTCATGGAAGAAACATTCTGATAGGCATAGGTCAGCTCCTCTTTGGCATTTAATTGGACCATGTAAGATTCAAACAGATAGCCAAGGTACTGATGCTCAAAGAGCGAGTAGATGATTTGAAAAGGCTCGGCGGTTGATACCTTCATTTTCAGGGTTTAAAAGCAGCCATTTTGAATTAAAATGACGTTCGATTTAAAAAGTAAACCTCGAAAATAGGCAGGAGTGTCTCAGTGGGCAAATTAAGTTATCAACAGGAGGATTTATCCGATGACTTTTTCAAATAAAAGGTAAGTCATCGGACGATTTCTAATTAAAAACACTCCATCGTATTCCTCTCCGGCTGGCCACCACGATTGGCTACACCTGAAGAGATGTAGATTTTTTTACCGACCATTTGTGCAGAAGTACCATGGCGACCTTGGTTCAAGCTCGGAAGGCTCTCCCAGGTCATCGTTTTTGGGTCAAAGGCTTCAACCTCGTCATGTGCCTCAAGATGGTGAGGACCTTCGCCGCCCATGAAAACTGCCTTACCTTTATAAGTAACTGCCCCATTTCCTGCACGAGTAGTTGGGATATTATCTTCTGCAGTTGTCCATTGGCCCGTTTTAAAATCGTACACATCTGTTTCCGGAATGACGATATCAAAGACGTGCCCTGTTTTATGAGTTGATCTTCTACCGGCGGCTACTACAAGTTTATCGCCTACCATGGTCACATTGATGTGATCTCGGGCTTGAGGAGCATCGGGCAATTCTTTCCATTGGTTAGTGGCAGGGTCATATTCATCAAACCAGGTCACGTGACCATCCCAATGACCATCAGTGATACCACAAACCATGTAAATCTTGTTTTTATACACAAAACAACCGGCCGAACCACGTTTCCTTGGAATTTCAGGACCTTCTCTCCACCCGTCCTTTTCCGGGTTGTAAATCATGATATTCGGGATCGGTGTTTCATGTGGGAAAGGGCCCGTAAGAGCTCCCAATACATATATTTCTCCATTATAAGCTACCCCCTGAAAATGATGAATTTCAAGTGGAGTTTCACCCTTCTTCTTCCAGGTTTTAGTTTTTACATCGTAAACTTCCAATGGTTTAATACCGCGGCCACCGAAAAGATATAATTTGTTTTTGATGGCCACGAAACTGTTTTCACTACGGTGAATGCTTTCATTTTTGGTTTCAACCAGTTGCCAGTTTTGAGCAAAAGTACTTAAACAAAGAAGTGTAATGACGGAAGAAAGGAGCAGTTTTTTCATATTTCAAAAGGGTTTATAATCGTACCAAAATAAGGAGATTTTTTTGAAGTTCTTTCGGCTACCGACAACCGTTTCCTTTCTGTCGAGCAGATTGTCAAAATGGGCTTTTCAAAAATGACTTCAGCATGTCTGACACTTTTTGTCTGACCTGTTGAAAAAAAGACCGCTCTCAGTGAGAACGGCCTTTAACTCTATTCAAGACTACGCGTCCCGCCCAACCGATTATAGTTCTAACTTTTGTTGTTGGGCCAGAAGCAAAAAAAAAGACCGCTTTCAACGAGAACGGCCTTTATCTCTATTCAAGACTACGGGTCCCGGCGAGTCGTCGCACCGTCCAACCTATTATAGTTCTAACTTTTGTTGTATGGCCAGAAGCAAAAAAAAGACCGTCCTCAACGAGAACGGCCTTTCTATCTATTCAACCCTAACCTATTATAGTTCTTATTTAATGCGTTCAAAACGCTGATTCATATTGGTGAACTTACACCACTTCGGCTTTGAGCACGTTTTCGAAGATGATGTTACCATCAACATCCAAATCCATGGCTATTACCGCGTCTTTGTCAATCTCACCACCAAGAATTTTCTTTGATAGCTCGTTTAGAACCAATCGCTGAATTACTCTTTTGAGTGGCCTGGCCCCGAAAACGGGGTCAAAACCCTGTTCGCCGAGTTTATCCAGTACATCTGTGGTTGCATCCAAAGTAATGCCTTGCTCTACCAGTCTGTTTTTGATCTGATTAAACTGAATTTCCACAATCTGGCGGATATTCGATTTGCTCAGCGGATCAAACAGTACGATCTCGTCGATCCGGTTCAGGAACTCAGGTCTGACAGACTGTTTGAGCAATTCCATCACATTATCCTTTGCTTCCTGTTTATAATACGTGTGCCATGCGTTGTCGTCACCTTTTGACTCTAAATACTTTTCCTGAATCAGGTGTGATCCAATATTTGAAGTCATGATGATGATGGTGTTTTTGAAGTTCGCTACGCGACCTTTATTGTCCGTAAGTCGCCCATCATCGAGTACTTGTAATAAGGTATTCCACACATCCGGGTGAGCTTTTTCGATCTCATCCAGCAAAATTACGGAGTACGGTTTCCTTCTCACGGCTTCTGTCAATTGACCTCCTTCATCATAACCGACGTATCCCGGAGGGGCTCCTACTAAACGGCTTACAGCGTGCCTTTCCTGATACTCTGACATATCTATACGCACCATGGCGGAGTCGTCATTGAAAAGATATTGAGCCAGCGTTTTCGCCAATTCTGTTTTACCCACGCCAGTGGTTCCTAAAAACAGGAAGCTACCGATTGGCTTTTTAGGGTCTTGCATGCCAGCTCTTGAACGTCTAACGGCATCCGCCACCATTTCAATGGCCTCGCCCTGACCTGCCACTCTTTTCTTCAATTCGTCCTCCAGGTGAAGCAGTTTCTCACGTTCACTTTGGAGCATTTTTGAGACCGGAATACCTGTCCATTTGGCTACCACTTCCGCAATATCTTCTGCTGTAACTTCTTCATTGATAAGGCTTTCACCGCTTTCTACAGAGGCTCCCGCATTTGAGGCCAGTTCTTTTAAACGTTCTTCGGCTTGCGGTAATTTTCCGTATCTTATTTCGGCTACCTTACCAAAATCACCGCCACGCTCAGCCTGTTCAGCTTCAAATTTCAGGTGATCGATGCTCTCTTTCAATTGACGGATTTCATCGACTTTGCCTTTTTCGTTTTCCCACTGAGCTTTGTAGGTATTGAACTTCTCGTTCAGTTCAGCCAATTCTTTATTGAGAACCGCCTCTTTTTCTTTGTCTTTTTCACGACGGATAGCTTCACGCTCAATTTCCAGCTGCATGATACGCCTTCTGAGCTCGTCCATTTCCTCCGGCATGGAGTCCATTTCTAATCTCAATTTAGAAGCGGCTTCGTCCATCAGGTCAATAGCCTTGTCGGGCAAAAAACGGTCAGAAATATATCTGTTCGATAATTCAACCGCTGAAATTACGGCATCATCCTGAATACGAACACCGTGGTGTACCTCGTATTTTTCTTTGATACCTCTCAAAATAGAGATGGCATCGGCCACATCCGGTTCATCAACAATGACCGACTGGAACCTACGCTCTAGTGCCTTGTCTTTCTCAATGTATTTCTGATACTCTTTCAGCGTAGTGGCCCCAATGGCATGCAATTCACCACGTGCCAAGGCTGGCTTCAACAGGTTTGCAGCATCCATGGCACCTTCGCCTCCACCGGCACCGATAAGGGTGTGAATCTCATCAATGAAGAGAATGAGCTCACCATCAGAATCAGTAACTTCTTTAATGACGGCTTTCAGACGCTCCTCAAACTCACCTTTGTATTTGGCTCCGGCCACCAAAAGACCCATGTCTAATGAAATAATGGTTTTTGATTGCAGGTTTTCCGGCACATCGCCCTGCACAATTCGCTGGGCGAGCCCTTCCACAATAGCGGTTTTGCCCACACCTGGTTCACCCAAGAGAATGGGGTTGTTTTTAGTACGTCTCGAGAGAATCTGAAGCACTCTTCTGATCTCCTCATCTCGCCCGATCACCGGGTCAATCTTTCCTTTTTTGGCCTGCTCATTGAGGTTTATACTGTACCTGCTTAAGGCCTGATATTTATTTTCTGCGTTTTGATCTTTCACGGGATTATTCTTTCCTCTTAGTTCTTTAATTGCTTTTTCAACTTCTTTCTCCACAAAACCCTGCTCTTTAAGAAGCTGGGCCACCGAATCCTTCGCTGATGCCAGGGCAAGATAAAGGATTTCCACACTCACGTATTCATCATCAAATGCTTTGACTTTGCTTTGAGCACTTGATAAAACGGTTGACAAGTTATTGCTCAGATAAGGCTGCCCGCCACCGCTAACTTTCGGGTACCCATCGACAAGAGCTTCAAGCTTTTGATTCAAAAGAGTATCTGAAACGCCAAGTTTATTGAATAAAAATGACGAAGTGTTAGGGTCTTGTTCCAGTAAGGCTTTCAACAGGTGCCCGGTTTCAACAGCCTGCTGCTGATTTCCCTGAGCAATCTGCACAGCTTGTTGAATCACCTCCTGAGCTTTGATTGTATATTGATTAAGATTCATGGTCGTAATGCTTTTTAAGTGTTGTTGTTCATTTGAGAACGTATTGATGATTGATCAAAAAGAGTGCAAATGTTGAAATTCGGAAATATTGACCGTTTTCGCTTGAGAAGTTTATCTTTTTTGTGCCAAAAAGTCTGATTGTGAGAGGGTTGTGGACTTTATTGAGGCAGGAATGGCAGTTTTTTGTCAATCAGATTGAAAAATGGGAAAGCAGCGATTCAATAAATGAAAGGCGTTCTTTAAAGCAGCTTTGGCATTGGTCAGAAAAAACTAATTTTGAGCTTATGAGTACAAGCCTCAATAACGCCTGGCGAAAAACAGCCAGCACTCTTTATAAAAAACCTGATGACTCAAAGATTTTGGGTTCGGTAGAAGTAGATATTACCGAGCTTCAGGAATACATCGCTCAAAAAAGAAAGGAAGGACTAAAAATTACGCTGACTCACTTTTTTACTTTGGCTACGGCTCAGGCGATTAAGGAAAAGCTTCCTGAGTTGAATACCTACATCCGGAGAGGGAATGTGAGAACACATGATAAACTAACCGCTACGGTGAGCGTTTTGCTTAGAGCCAATGAAATGGGCTCTGTAAAAGTGGAGGATATTGACCAGATGAATTATGCCACTTTGGTCGAGTTTCTTCAAAACAAAATTGTAGAGGCTCGCAAAGGAACGGAGAACAATACCATGCAGATGAAAGATCGTCTGGCCGCCATTCCCTGGCCTTTTCGCAATCTGGCTTACTGGTTTATCCGCAAAATGATCATCGACTGGGGTATGTCTTTTGGCGAACTTTCGGCGAATAATTTCGGCTCCTACATCGTCTCCAACATCGGAACGCTGGGGCTAGATAATGGGTACCCCGCCCTTTTTCCGGCAGCCAATATCTCTTTTGTGCTCATTATGGGTGGGGTAAAAAAGAAGCCTTTGGTGATCAATGATGAAGTCAAAATCAGAACAGTCATTACCCTCGCAGCAGCTCTTGACCACCGCGTGGTGGATGCTTCGCACGCTGGTATTCTTTTTAAACAGTACAAGAGATTTGTGAGTCAACCGGAAATTTTTGAGTAGATTCATCGACAAACCTACTCCATTTAGCATTATCAGTTTTGGCCTTTGAAGCAATTGACTAACTTCACTTTCTCAAATAAAAAAAGACTTACCCCTAAAGGAAAATGAAACAGATCGCTGCACTTGTTTTTGCGATTGCACTGCTCATCAGCTGTGCAAAAAATGCTTCGGTTCAAAAGAATGACAATCAATTTGCCGAGGCCAGAAAGACTTACGGTCAATACTGTGCCACCTGTCATGGTGAAAAAGTAGAGGCTTTTGTTGATCGTCAATGGAAACACGGTAAAAGTAAAGACGAAATTATCACCAGCATTACCAACGGATGGCTTGAAAACGGAATGCCAGCCTGGAAAGGCACCGTCAGTGATGCTGGCATTGAAGAGCTGGCCGAGTTGATTGTAAGTAGTCTTGGTACCGTAAATCAATATGATTTTGAGGAGGTAGAAAAAACGGACACTTACAGTTCTCAGGGAATGACCCTGAAGATGGTGCCGGTTCTTGAAGACATTGATAGTCCTTGGGGTTTAACCTCTCTGCCTGACGGCTCTCTGTTGATCACTGATCGCGAGGGAGATCTTTGGAAAGTTGGATCGGATAACTCAAAAATAAAAATCAGTGGTGTGCCGGCTGTTTTGGCCGAAGGCCAGGGCGGTTTATTTGATATCAAACTGCATCCGGATTATGACGAGAACGGCTGGATTTACCTCACATATGCCAAGTTTAAAGAAGAAGGTGGCGAAACACTCTCTACAACCGCTATGATCAGAGGAAAACTTTCTGGTAATACGTTGGTGCAGAAAGAAGAGCTTTTTGAGGCTCATCCATACCTGACGACTCGTCACCATTACGGTGCACGTATGGCCTTTGACGATGAAAATTATTTATATCTCTCAGTAGGTGATCGTGGAAAAAGAGATGAAAATCCGCAAAGTCTTGAAAACGGCTGTGGTAAAATCCACCGTTTCAATGATGATGGTTCTATTCCTCAGGATAATCCTTTTGTGAATACACCGAATGCCGTGAAATCTATCTGGTCGTATGGCCACAGAAACCCTCAGGGTTTGATTTACAAACCGGATGTTGACCAGATTTGGGAGCACGAGCACGGTCCACGTGGAGGTGACGAAGTGAATATCATCGAAAAAGGAAAGAATTTCGGCTGGCCGGTCATCTCTTATGGTATTAACTATAATGGAACCACGTTTACCGATATCTCAGCCAAAGAAGGCATGGTGCAGCCACAGATTTACTATCTGCCGTCTATAGCTCCGTGTGGTATGACCTATGTTTCTTCGTCAAAATATCCCGGCTGGAATGGTGATATACTGGTGGGCTCACTACGTTTTAACTATATCGACAGACTTGATATCAGTGAGAACAAGATTGCCAATCAGGAAAAAGAGTTGATCAACATCGGTCGTTTGAGAAATGTCTTTGAAGCCCCTGACGGATTCATTTATGTAGGTATTGAAAATCCGGGAACGGTTTACAGGCTTACGCCTCAATAGTTGGAATTAATAGAGTAGAATATGGCCGGGTGGGAGATCATCCGGCTATTTTTTTACTTCACCATTGATTTCAAAAGTCTTTCGGTCGCCAATGAAAAGTTCTTGCCATCCATTGACATGATAATCGGTAACCAGGTTCTGATCAAAATTAAAGACAAGGTTTTTCTCAGAAGCGTAAAGGTAGTTATCGGTACTCAGGTGAGCTTTAATTTGGGAAATCTGACCCGTGCTGTCTTTGAGAATTGTCATTTCTTTGACCGGCAGGGGGTCGTCAGAGACAAGTGAATAATGTGTTTGAAGAGGCGACTCTTCCGTTTCATAACTCAATTGAAAAGCAGCCTTATTAATATTGGCCTGCTTTAAAAGTTCCAGCTCTTTTGACCAGTCAATGTCTGAAAGTTCAGCCTCTGATTCTTCCTGATTGATTGTGTTTTTTTTGTGCACCACTGGTTTTGCCATCTCCATTTTTTCAATGATTTCATTGGCGAAGTCCTCTGAGTCAAAGAAGATATTAACATCCGCTTTGTTTTGCTGGGAGCACGAAAGCAGGATTATGGAGCCGAAAAGAGCAGCGAAAAGTGTTTTCATCAAGGGCAAAGATAGAAGGTCAGTTTTGTTTTTTGCGGGCTGTGTCAGAAAAGGATAGATGAAATCGGGGATTCTCATAACTTAGCCACACGTTTAACCCTAACAAAACAAAAATGGCAGAGGAAAATTCACAAAATGAAGAATTTGAACGTCAACCCGTTCCTCAAAAATCCTGGAAAGACTGGCGGAGCTTCCTTGGAATGTATGCCGGCGAACATGCCGCAGGTACCGAATTTGTCATCGGGCCGCTCTTTTTAACCACCGGTGTGAGTGCCTTTGATCTGATCGTCGGCTTGATTGTCGGAAACCTGCTGGCCGTCTTGTGCTGGCGTTTTCTAACCGCCGAGATTGCTGTCAAAAACCGACTTACCCTTTATTTTCAACTGGAAAAAATCTGTGGGAAAGGGCTGGTGAAGTTTTATAATGTCGCCAATGGCGTCCTCTTCTGTTTCCTTGCCGGTTCCATGTTTACGGTTTCAGCTACGGCTGTCGGTATTCCATTTAGCATGGAAATGCCGAAACTCACGGATACGATGCCGAATGGCCTGACCTGGATTTTGATCGTGCTGGTGCTGGGGGCAATTACCACTTGGATAGCCGTCAAAGGCTATCAGATGGTCTCAAAAGCCGCAAACTGGATGTCACCGGTAATTATTCTCGGCTTTCTGATTGGGGGATTCGTGGCCCTAAAACAACTGGGCGTTAGCTCCTTTGGAGAGTTTTGGGATATCTGGGGAGAAGGCGGAGAGCCGTTTCCGGGTCAGATCAAATATACGTTTTGGCATGTAGCCATCTGGAGCTGGTTTGCTAATGCGGCTATGCATGTTGGCATGTCTGACCTTTCAGTCTTCCGTTATGCGAAATCGCCAAAATCAGGCTGGACAACCGCTGCCGGTATGTATGTTGGTCACTTTATGGCCTGGATTGCAGCGGCTTTATTATACTCTGTCTATCTACAGTCTACTGAGGCTCAAGCCATGTTGGCAGCTGGTGAAGCTCCTTCTGTGGCACCTGGTCCGTTGGCGTACAGTGCCATTGGCGTATTTGGTGTTTTGGTGGTATTACTTGCCGGCTGGACCACCGCCAACCCGACCATCTACAGAGCTGGCCTTGCTTTTCAGACTTTATTCCCGAACATGAAAACCAGTTGGGCCACTATTCTGGCTGGTGGAATCGCCACGGTTGCCGGTATTTTCCCGGCCTTTGCGATGAAATTGTTGGATTTTGTAGCCGTTTATGGTTTCATACTGGCTCCGGTGGGTGCCATTATCTTTTTTGATGAATACTTGAGCAAAAAGTGGAATCTTATCCCTCGTTTTGCTGAGGCCAAAGGACTCAACGTTAACTGGGCCGTAATGCTGGCCTGGGCTGTTGCGGTAATTGCCTTTTATACCTATTCGGTATCTACAGGCACTTTCCTTTCATTCCTGACTTTACCGGCCTGGCTTTCTTGTGGAGTCTTGTTCCTATTGCTTAGCAAATGGACCCAGAAAGGACATTCCTGATGAAAGTTGATTGATATGAAGAAAGGCGGCCTTTTTGGGTCGCCTTTTTTTATACTCAGGCCCAAGCTAAAAACCATCAATCACAACCATGATTTTGCACTTTGATGATTTTATGAGGACATTGCCACCAGAAAAACAAAACCTATGAAGACCGTCTATATTGTCGCTGCCAAAAGAACCCCGATCGGAAGTTTCGGAGGAGTATTTAAAGATTTTTCTGCTACTGATCTTGGGGCCAGTATCGTGAAAGGGACGTTGGAGGATGCCGGCATCAAACCTGAACTTATCGAAGAACTTTTCTTTGGAAATGTGGTACCCTCTAACCTCGGTCAAGCTCCGGCACGACAGGTAGCGGTGAAGGCCGGTCTTGCTCAGTCTACTCCTGTTACACTCATCAATAAAGTTTGTGCCAGTGGAATGAAAGCCACTATGATCGGAGCTCAAAGTATTCAACTTGGCTTGAATGAAATGGTTGCCGTCGGCGGAATGGAGAATATGAGTCAGATTCCGTTTTATTTGGATAAAGCCCGTTTTGGCTATGGTTATGGAAACGGACAGATGATTGACGGACTAGCGAAAGATGGTTTGACAGATCCTTATCAGGACAAAGCGATGGGTTGTTTTGCAGATGCTACCGCTGAGCGATTTGAACTTACCCGTGAAATGCAGGATGAATACGCCATTAATTCCTACAAAAGAGCAGCCGAGGCCTGGGCCTCAGGAGAATTTGCCAAAGAGGTTCTTCCGGTCGTACTCAAAGATCGCAAAGGCAATGACGTGGTGATTTCAGAGGACGAGGAATACAAAAAGGTATTCTTTGATAAAATACCGAATCTGAAACCTGTTTTTACCAAAGAAGGGACGGTTACGGCTGCCAATGCTTCAACTATCAATGACGGAGCTGCTTGCCTGATTCTGGCTTCGGAGGAAGCAGTTGAAAAGCATGGGTTGAGACCTATTGCAAAAATTTGCTCTTCAGCGGATGGAGCCCGTGAGCCGGAGTGGTTCACCATTGCTCCAATATTAGCCGCAGAAAAAAGCCTGGAAAGAGCTGGTTTGAGTCTGAGTGATATCGACTATTTTGAAGTCAATGAAGCTTTCTCGGCTGTGCCCATGGCCTTTGCAAAGCATTTTGATATTTCACATACTAAAATGAATGTCAATGGTGGAGCCGTTTCTATTGGTCACCCCTTGGGCTGCTCCGGTGCACGGATTTTGGTCTCTTTGCTCAATGTATTGCAAAGCAAAGGGGCTAAGAAAGGCATGGCCGCTATTTGCAATGGTGGGGGCGGTGCTTCTGCGATGATTGTTGAACTAATCTAATATTTGGTCATTTAGCTAAACTTCAAATTAAAATTCTTGATTATTCAAGTGGGATATACTAGCTTGTACTCGATCACAGAGATGATTTCGATTTACGGCTTAATAATCCCTTATGACCAAGAAGAGAGCGAAAGGCAAACTGTTTGTGTTGGACACTTCAGTTTTGTTATTTGACCACAACTCCATCCAGAACTTTGAGGAAAATGATGTGGCCATCCCTATCACAGTTCTTGAAGAACTTGATAATTTTAAGATTGGCAACGATACCAAGAATTTTGAAGCCCGGGCGGTAATTCGCTTTCTTGATAAGCTCTCAGGGGTCGGTGGACTTGACAACTGGATTAAAATTACTCCTAAAAAGGGACGGGTAAAGATTGTTATGGCCACTGATGGCCTTGAGAAGGATGCTACCAAAATTTACGGCAGCGACAAAAACGACCACAAGATCATCAATTCCGCCCTTTCCCTGCAACAGGAGTTCGGCGAAAAGAATGTTACCCTCGTAACCAAAGACATCAATCTTAGAATAAAGGCCAAGGCTATTGGACTCAATGCCGAGGATTACCTCACCGGCAAGGTGAAAGACATGGATACGGTCTCTGAGGGAGCCTCGTCTTTCAATCAGCTGGACTCTGAGATTATCCATGAGCTTTACGCCAAAGGTCGTATTCAAGAAAACGGGATACTAAACGGCTCAAAAGTAGCTAATGGCTATTATGTGTTGAATAATTGCTCGGAGTCGGTGCTGGCTCGTTATGATGCCGTGGACGACATGCTGGAGCGGGTGGAAAAAGCCTATGCTTATGGTGTGAAGCCTAAAAATGCCGAGCAGACCTTCGCCTTGGATGCCTTGATGAATGACGAAATCAAACTCGTGGCAGTACAAGGTGTTGCCGGAACAGGGAAAACTCTTTTGGCTTTGGCCGCAGCTTTGGAGCAAAAAAATAAGTATGACCAAATCATTCTGGCAAGACCAATTATTCCACTAAGCAATCGTGAGATCGGCTTTTTGCCGGGTGGGGCAGAGGAGAAAATCTCTCCATATATGCAGCCTCTTTTTGATAACCTGAAATTCATCAAATCGCAATTCAAAGGCACTGAGAAGAGAGCAAAGGTGCTGGAGGAGTTGGAAGAAAGCGGAAAGCTAACCATTACTGCTTTGGCGTTTATCCGCGGCCGTAGCTTTGCCAATGTGATGTTCATTGTAGACGAAGCCCAAAACCTTACCCCACATGAAGTCAAAACCATCATTACCCGGGCAGGCGAAGGCACCAAAATTGTGTTTACGGGAGATATTGCTCAAATAGACACGCCATACATGGACGAGCAGTCGAACGGACTTACCTACCTGATCGACAAACTCAAAGGCCACCCACTCTTTGCCCATATCAAACTGGAAAAAGGGGAACGTTCAGAACTGGCGAATTTGGCGAATGAGATGTTGTAGGGGTAGGTAGCAGAGTCCATCACGGAGGTTACGATAAAGGAAGAAGAATGGCTCAAAAAGAGACTAAGCATCTCATGGGTACTCCTAATATTTAGGTTATTTAAGACAGGAAGTATTGGTAATTTTGTATTGAATCAAAATGTTCCATTATGTTTTACAAGCACCTAAATAAAACTGAAAACCTAAAGGGAGTTTTTTCCTTTGCAAAGACTGTTGAATTTGGAATCGATACTATTCTTTTAAATACTTCAACAAAGGATATCTCGATTTCTAGGAATTACAGAATGAAAATCGAAGAGTCAAATGCTTATGAAGGTAGACTTAAAGATGAATTTCTAGAATTTCTCAAAATTGAGCACTATGGTATTTATTCAGAATATTTTAGAATGAAATAACTGAAAGTATTTCCAAAGCACAGTCTCCCTCATGGATCCTGCGGATCCGATACTAAAATAATCATTATACTTTACCAAGTTTAAAAACCAGCAAAGTCTACACCTCAATTATTCATTTCAGAGCAGTTACGAATAGAAAACCAATTCGGCATAAGTGTTAACTTAGGGGGATGAAAGAAGAGTTTAGAAAATTCATGTCTGCTTATCCGTTTCTAAATGCCGATGAAGTGGACATCATTGTGGAGCACACACAATTGAAGACTTTCAAAAAAGGGACGATACTTCTTCGGGAAGGTGATATTGCCAAAGAATGCTATGCCGTAATAAGGGGATGCGTCAGGGAGTACCTCTTAAAAGACGGTCTGGAACGTACCACTGCTTTTTTTACCGAAGGGCACGCTGTCAATTCTTTTTCCAGTTACACGAATCAGATTCCATCCAAACACTTTCTAGAATGTGCAGAGGACTGCCTGCTAACGGTAGGCAACCAATCTTTGGTGGACGAAATGTGCGACCGAATACCACGACTCAATGAATTCATCAGATCAGAAGTGGAAAAAGATGCCGGAAAGCTTCAGGAGAGAATGGCCGCTTTTATGACCTCCTCTCCTGAAGAACGTTTTGCTGATTTACAGGAAAACAGTCCAAACCTTATGAACAGAGTGCCTCAGCATCAAATTGCCAGTTATTTGGGTGTCACTCCGGAATCTCTGAGCCGAATTAAAAAACGAGTACATACCAAAAGGAAATAGCTATCAACCGTTTATTTCGCTTCTCCTGTAGCCTTTGATCAGCAGCCAGAAGGCAAACCAAAATTCGGCAGCCACCGCCAAAACCAACAAGCTGGAAAATGTAAGACTCAGCCATTCTGCCTCCAGAAAAAGGAGCTGAATAATACTGTCTCCACCATAACCGATGCCTCCAATGAGCATGGTTATGCCGAGGTATTTGGGGACATTTCCTGAATTGCGAATCACGAAACCAAGCGTAAACAGATGAATCGCGAAGAATACTTGCCAGGCCAATACACCATAGTTATGAAGCTTGAAAGACAGTAAGGTCAGTGATTCTATTTCCGGCTGACTGAATGAATTCATAAAATCCGGCTTTTGCAGAAGAATGGCAGGTACCATATAAATGACCAGATTTACTCCCATAATGATAGCCATGGCCATCCTTGAAAAAGTGGCAATGGTCATCCCCGTTTCGTTTTCAGCTTTGAAAAGTTGATAAAGAATTACGGTCAGCAGAGTCTCCATGATAAGTACTGCAATATCCCCGGCAATTCCCCATTTAAAGAGATTTTGGTTGTTTATAAGGTTTTGGAAGGTCAGCGATGCATCACCATCCACTACAATTTCCGTTGGCATATAACCAATGCTTAATCCACCTACCAGGGCTATGATGAGGTACAAAAGACCTGCTGATTTGGAAGAAATTTTTGCTTGTTTAAGAGTCATGGCTATTTTGTTTCGTTTTCTGGTTCGTTCTTTTTAACTGAATAAATACCAGCCCCCAATGCCAGACCAAGACTTAGCCAGAGGGCAATATTTTCTGTAAAAAAACCGATGGTAGCTCCAAGGATAAGGCCGAGCAACACCGGAAGAGGTTTGTTAAGTTTTTGCATATTATTTTTAATTCTAAACTTTGTGCAAAGGTCCTACCTCCTGCTATCTTGTGCATTGACTTAAGATAAGAATTGAGTAGATAGCCTCTTATTTAGATTCAAATCTGAGATAGGAAGGAAGTTGATTAACCCGCAGCGACTTGAAACATGTAGAACCAAAAAGAAACTTTAACCAAAACCATTGCCCATGGGACTGATCATCAAAAACAGAAGACATTTAATGACCCGACTCCCTTTGTGGATCGTAGTGATTTTATTGATTGGTTTTTCGCCGGCCGTCATCGGTTTGCTGGGCGAAATATTAGATTCAGAATCCTGTAGGTCAGGAGATTGTATCTGGACTACAGTCCCCTACTTTTCCATGTTTACGGTCCCGGTGGCCTTTATCATTTTGGTGGTGTTTCTTATCATTGTCATTATTGATTCTATCCAGCTTTTTAAATCGAAACAAGGGAACTCAAAATCGGCTGAATTAAACTTTATCAGTCTCTTTGAATCGCAAAGCGACGACATCAAGGTCTCGATGAGCTTAAGGTTCAATGAAAAAAGGCAACTGATTTTTGAAGGTTTGGATACAGGTCCCAAAGTCAAAGAACTGAAAGGAGGCCTGGATTACGAATACAAATACACGCTGGAACCAACCGAAGTGGCGAAACTGGCTACTGTTCTTGGCATTAAAATGGGAGACCGAACAGGCCTTTTGCTGGCCCTTAAAGAACGGTTCCATGAAAATGATGCATTCTCTAAATTCGGAGTTTTTATGGATGAAAACGATGTGAAGTACGAGACGTTTTTCTGGGAGTGATTGGATAGTCTATTCGGAAATTTCCTCCAGAAGCATTTCAATGTTCTGTTCTGGGTGGATGGCCAACAGAAACAGTAACCCTTCGTATGTAGCAATCATTTGTGTGGCTTTTTTCTGAGCTTCCTTTGAATTGTCTGGTGCCTGAATTATCAATTGTTTCAGTCTATTGTAAAAATCCCTAACCGTCGTTTTGAAGTCGGCCAGTAAGGAGTATGCTTCAAAATACATGATGTAGTACCTTGACATACCTTCTGTAGTGAGAGCTGTGATTTGAGGAACAAAACTCAAATAAAACCCACGAATTTCGTTTTCAATTTCTGAAAGAGTCAGATTGGCCTTCTCAAACCGTTCCCAGTCCACGGATCTGTAAAACGAAAGGAAGTAGCGTTCAATGACCTCTTGGTACAGCTCACTTTTACTTTTGAAATGATGATAAAAGGCCCCTTTTGACATACCAGAGGCCTCAACGAGTTGCCGCATGGAAGTATGATGATATCCGTGGTTAATAAAAACCTGAAAGGCCACTTCCAATATTTTGTCTTTTGTTTTCATGTGTTTGCTGTCATTGCCGACTTTGTTGCGAAAATAATAATCCCCAGCCCGATAATCATAGCGGCAGCGATAATCCAATAAATCGTATTTCCTACAGGCGAAGAAGGGCCTTCAGTTTTCTCCTTGTCAAATGCTTTGAAGGCATACAAAGACAAAGGAATAGAAAGAATGGTGCCGAAAATCTCCAGAGATAGAAGTGAAGTAGGCATAGGACTGGGTGATTTAGGGAAAATCTCGGCAAGGTCAATTACATAAACAATAAAATAGCCAATGCTGCAGAGAAGTGAGGCCATGAAGGCCCAGCGTTGTTTCCGAAAAACAAAATAGGCGAGAAAAAAGCTGATCATGCCTAAGGCTGTCAGAAGGATATTGAAAGCCCCTAAAATCATCGGAGAGATATGCGAGAAGTCGCGGGATTCAATAAATCCGCCAGGCACCATAAGTGTTAAATTGACAGCAGATAAGACAAGTAGGGAAGAGATAAGTGTTGGTGTTTTCATAAAGATTTAAATAAAACCGACCGTTCGGTATGTAAAATTATAAAAAATTCTGCCAAGACCAGTTTTCTGTCTAATTTTTTAAATCGGCGTATTTGAGGATCTAAACCGAATTCCTGCCGGCTTGAATGTTTAGGCCATGAAGAAACCTAAAGCACTATGAGTTTTTTGGTAACCAACGTTGTCCCAAAATTCATTCTCAATACATAAGTTCCTGGGGTAAATAAATTTTGATCCAGTCGAAATGTTTGGTCGGCTGAGATCGCATTCTCCGGATAATGAGAGACCCGTATTCCATTTAAGTTGTAAATATCAAGATCCTTCAATTTTTCATTTTGTAAACTCCTGATTTGAATGAATTGAGTGGCAGGGTTCGGGTAAATCGAGAGCTCAAAGTCCTTTTCCGATGAAAGTATAACTTCGCTGGTATCCACGACAATGATATTTTTAGTCACAATCTCGGAACCACAGAAAAGTGGCTCATTAAATCCACCACGTAATTCATTTCGTGGATGATGTTTATAGCGGTCAACAGATTGCGAAACACATTGAAGAGAAATCAATGTATTTTCTCTATCAATTATTCTTGAGAAGTCCTGAGCACCTGAAAACTCTTCAGTAGAGTCAATAGTAAAATAGGGGACATTATTGGTGCAGCTGCCATTGAAAATCATTTCATCCCCCACAAACTTTGGATCATTCAAAATGTTTATGACGGGGTTTTCTGCATTTTCATTATCCGGGTATTCAAAATACACTTCTTCTGTCCTTACCTTACAGTTTCCCTGAACAATCTCCAATTGATAATAATGATCAGGCTCTGCGTCATAGATTAGGGCCGACTGTTCAAGTACCCCATCTTTATACCAGTTATAGGTAAAGTCTGAATTAATATATATTGGAGAATAAGAGGCATTAATAGGGTTATATACCGGAGCATAAACTTTGATTCCATTAAACATAGCAAAGAACTGATCTAATACACCATGTGCTGGCATGCACTCTGTTGGGGTTAAGGAAATTGGATTGGGCTGTGGTTTTAACCGGCAGCGACCTTCATCATTTTCAAGCCTGAACAAAACAGCTTCACTGAATTTGAAATCGATATGATAAACAAAAAGGGATTCATCGTCATTGATCAGAAAGTCTTTAATATACCCTCCGGGAAAGCCTTTTTGCCATATCAGTTGACCTTGCTGGCTGATTTTTAGTAGCGTTTTGTCAACCGAGAGATAGATAAAATCACCGGAATTGCTGAGTTTAATATTCTCAAAAGGGCTTTCAAATTCTTTTTCCAGTATCAATTTACCATTCAAATCGAACAACCCGAAGCTGTTTGATTTTTGAATAATAAGGCGGCTATCCTTTAGGAAAATCTTGTCGGCATTCTGTAAATTTTCAGGAAGATTAAAACGGCCGACCTCTTGTAAGTCATTGGCATAATAGATAATCTGATTCTGATAAAGTGCTACAAACCCGTTGGTTTGTTCATCGGCCAGCAATAACTCGCTTACTATTGAAGCGGCCTTACTTTCTCCTGTTCTTGCAGAATAGAAAATAATCTTTTGAGGTTCCCAGCTATTAAAACTGTTGTCTTTCCCGTGCTGCCACAGATTAGCTGGAAGTTCAACAGAGTGGGTGAGAAGACTATAAGTGTTTGTTGTAGAATCAAAACGATGGACGCTGTAACCATTTTTAGTGATGAGCATACTTCGGTTACCGATATTCTTTACGGAAAGTAGAGAATCGCTTACAGTACTGGAACTGTCCAAAGTGCCGCTATTAAGGTCATAATAATCAATTGAGAACCCTTCTTCTTTATTTCGATAGGTTACCAGCGAGTTTCCATCAATTCTTTTCCCTTTTAGGTTCTGTACATCAATAGCAAAGCTGGAAATTTGATTTAGGGAGTAGTCAAAAATGAAAACACTATCACTTTTCAGGAAAGAAAAATTATTCAACATAATAATTCTATCGCTTTGAATAGTCGGGTTTTCTGAGGGTTTAGCGTGATAACTGTTCAGCTCAAAACCCTTTCTTATAGTTAAAGTTGTATCATTCTCGTGCAAACGGCCTTCCAAAAAGAAATAGCCAGGAGGGCTGATAGTGATATTGAACTCCAGGCAGCTGTTGTTTTTGATAGTCTGAATTCGGTCGGGGTATGTGAAATATGGTCCCCACCTGAATCCATGACTTTGACCTAGCATTTCCATGCTTATAATGGCAGGCGGGTCCATTTGAGCGTTTTGGGCATTCACCAAAACAGGAATGAAAAGCAGGAGTGCGAATAGTTGTCTTTTCATGAGAGTGTGTTTTCAAGAGTTGATTTAAATGTAATGCTTTCTGAATGAAAGAGGTTGTCTCATTTTGAGAAATCATTTGAATCAACCCTAATTTTCCACAAAACTTGATCCACGCTAAATTCTTTTAGTACATTTAAATCTTCTAAAAAGAATAGATCAATGGCGAATTTTAATATCGACGCGAAAAGCAACATGACCTATGATGCGATCGTGATCGGTTCTGGTATCAGCGGTGGCTGGGCAGCGAAGGAATTATGTGAAAAAGGCCTCAAAACCCTGGTTCTGGAGCGTGGACGTTTGGTTGAGCATATCACCGATTATCCAACCATGAATAATGATCCCTGGGATTTGGACCTCCGTGGTGCGGCCTCGGTAGATGATATGGCTGACAGGCAGGTGGTGGCCCGTTCGGGCTTTGTCGGGGAAAACAACAAACACTTCTACGGCAAAGACAGCGAAAACCCATACCGTGAAGAAAAGCCTTTCTTATGGATCAGGGCGAATCAGATGGGTGGCCGCTCGCTACTTTGGGGAAAACAAACTTACCGCTGGTCTGACCTCGATTTTGAAGCCAACCTGAAAGACGGTCATGGTGTTGACTGGCCTATTCGTTATAAAGATATCGCTCCATGGTATACGCATGTAGAGAAGTTTGCTGGTATCAGTGGTCAGGCCTTGGGTTTACCTCAATTGCCTGACAGCCACTTCCTGCCTCCAATGGAGATGAACTGTGTGGAGAAAGACATCAAAGCCCGCATTGAGAAGGAATTCCCGGGACGTGTGATGACTATCGGACGGGTGGCCCATTTGACAGAGCCACTCAATGGTCGAGGTCAATGTCAATCAAGAAACCGTTGCGATAGAGGTTGCCCTTACGGAGCTTATTTCAGCAGTAATGCCGTGACGCTTCCTGCGGCTAATGCCACAGGCAATCTGACGATTAGGCCTTTCTCAATTGCCTCTGAAATTATCTATGATGAAGAGCTGGGCAAAGCGACTGGTGTACGAGTGATTGATTCGGAAACCAAAGAAACGGTTGAATATTACGCCAAGATTATTTTCTGTAATGCCTCAACCATCAATACCACACAGATTTTATTGAATTCTACTTCAAATCGTTTTGAGAACGGACTAGGCAACGACAGTGGTCAACTGGGACACAACCTGATGGATCATACCTACCGGGTGGGTGCTCATGGAAAATTTGATGGTCATGAAGACAAATACTATAAAGGTCGCCGTCCAAACGGAATTTATATCCCGCGTTACTGGAACGTAGATGAGAAAACCAATACAGATAAATTTGTGAGAGGTTTCGGTTATCAGGGACGTGCCGAGCGAAGCAACTGGGGTGCCGGGGCAAATCAGGAAGCCTTCGGTGGAGAGTTTAAAGATTCGCTCATGACACCGGGTGACTGGGAGTTTTTCATTACCGGTTTTGCTGAGTGTTTGCCGAATTATGAAAACAAGGTCTATCTGGATAAAGACAAGCTGGATCAGTGGGGAAGACCAACACTGGTGCTCGATGCCGAATTCAAAGAAAATGAGCTGGCCATGAACGAGCAAATTCAGATTGATGCTGTAGAAATGCTTGAAAAAGCGGGATTGAAAGACATTGTTGGTTTTGATAATAAGCACGGAATGGGGTATGGCATCCATGAAATGGGGACAGCCCGAATGGGTCGTGATCCCAAAACTTCGGTGCTGAATGGAAACAATCAGGTGCATGCCGTAAAGAATGTTTTTGTGACGGATGGAGCTTGTATGACCTCATCGAGCTGTGTCAATCCATCATTGACTTATATGGCCATTACAGCCCGTGCCGCCAATTTCGCAGTAGAAGAACTCAACAAGAAAAACCTGTAAATCATGCAAAGAAGAGAAGCACTAAAAAAATCAGCAATGGCGGCCGGGTCTGCTTTTATGGTACCCTCCTTATTTGCCCTGTTACAGTCTTGTCAGGAGACTTCCAGGCTGAATTGGAAACCACAGTTTTTATCCGTGAAAAATGCCGAACTGGTCTCCTCACTGGTGGATACCATTTTACCAAAAACAGAAACTCCGGGAGCTCTGGAAATGAAAGTGGATATGTTCATCGACCTGGTGTACGGAAAACTCAATACTAAAGAAGGTCAGGAAGGCATGGCTGCCGCTATGGAAGCTTTTGATGCCAAGGCAAAGGACAAATATGGTAGCCGTTTCGCAGACCTAAGTCCTGAAGACAAATCAGCGATGCTCAAAGAGGAGGAGGCTAATTCTCCGAAGTACAACGGCTCCATCTGGGGAACACCCGCAGGTGTTCAGGAACCCGTCGGTTTCTACCGAAGCTTGAAGTCACTAGCCCTTTGGGGGTATTTTTCGTCAGAGGAGGTGGGTAAGAATATTCTAACCTATGATCCGGTTCCCGGGCCTTATCAGGGATGTATTCCGCTGGCAGATGTCGGTAAAACGTATAGTTTGTGATATTGAGAGAAAGGCCATTCCTTAAAGGGGGTGGCTTTTTAGTTTAGATTTTGCTTTGCAACATTTCCAGGAACTCCTCTTTTTGGTCAATAAAAATGGCCAGAGAAACACATTCTTTTTTTGAGCCGTAAAAGCTGGTAAACTGAATGTGTTTTTTGAAATGTAGAATGAGATTGTAGCTGTCGAGGTCTCCAAGAGGGGAAAGTTGAACAGTATTTTTATCCAATTCCATTGAGTTTTTTGAGGGTTCAATTCTTTCGATCTGATCAAATCCAATATTGGCCTCTGCCATAATTCCGTAGGGGAGAAAGAGTCGGTTGTTCTCAATGCGAATTGGTCTTTTACTCAAAGATTTGGCAAAGCCCAAAATCTGTATTCCACTGTAAACACTCAAAACTGTCAGAATCCACGCAGCTACGATACTCCAACGCCCGAGAAGTAAATGAAAGGCAATGGTTTCAATACCGACTAGACCGACAAGAGCATATAGGAGAACTGCCGTTCCTGTGTTTTGATGATAGGTGAATTCTTTTGGTTTAACTTTTCTCCAGTATAGAAGGCCATAATAAAAGGTGGCTAGCTCAGTCGCCAGAAAAACGCTCAATTTCGGCGGTAGAATTTCAGCAGTGGCTTGCTTTAGAGCCTGATAGAAATCAAGGTGTTGTTCTTTGATTTTAAACGCTTTTCTCGCCTGATAGATTTTGGTTGAGACATAGGTCAAAGCTCCCAATTCAATGACGGGAGCAATCCACTTTTTGACAAAATCAAGTGAATTTTGCTGATCTTTTGGAAGGATTAGCGTGGCAATGACTAAGCCGATCACAAATACAGGGATTACCGTGGTTTTGGGAATTGTCCCTTTGCGAATCATCAAAAAGTATATGGCTGGTATGGTCAAAGCCAGATCTATGACAATGGCTTCAGGTAGGATCGTTTTGTGAAGACTAGCTGGGGGTAAAAAATAAAAAAAGGCCATTACAGCCCATAAAGAAAGAAGAATTGAGAAGATCGAAAAATACCTGAATGAGCTGCTCATAAGTCTGTTAAAAAGTAGTTCATAAAGGTAGGCAGACTGACCCGAAATGCCAGATCAGTCTGATAATCTCTTAGGCTATCGCTTTCGCCACCACCTCTTTCATCTTTTTCAAACCCAAAGCAGCAGCTTCGCTGGCATCCATTTTCCAGACGTCTTCATTGAAAATTTCCAGGGAAAGTACAATAGGCACACCTTTATCATTCAGCGTATTTAAGATTTCTCCGAAAGGGGCGTCTCCGTCACCTGGTAAAACCCGCATTCCATCTGTCAAATCTGCTTTAGGAGTGCTGCCAGGGTAGTCGTTCATGTGGAACATCTGAATTTTACTGCTATTGATCATCTCAAGAGCTTCAAAAGGGGAGCCACCACGGCGAAGGTGATAAACATCAGGCAGTATCACAGCATCAGGATGACCGCTTTCGGCAGCCACAAACAGCGTTTCTCCGAAAAGATGAAGATTGTGTGAGAAACCCCATAGCTCTAATTGAGGTAAAACCCCCATTTCTTTTCCTAGCTCGCATACTTCATGGAATCTTTCCGCGGCTTTGCGGAGGTCAATATCCGGTGGATTTGTCGCTCCAAACGGAGGGGCAGCAATACGCTTACAGCCAATCTGAGCCAGCAAATCCATTTCCATTTTGATCTGATCCATAGCCTTACCACGCTCTTCATCATTATCGACAATCCAGGCGGCAAAACCGATGGAGTCTTCAATGACAATACCGAGGTCTTCCGCTTTTTTCCGAACATCAGCAGTTTTGCCTCCGTCTTTGAGGTATTGTTGCAGGGTTCGCATCCATATTTCTATTCCGTTATAACCCACTTTTGCGGCTGTTTCTATCTCTCCCATAAGCCCGAGATTTTGACGCATAATTGTGCTCGTATTGAGGCAAAAAGAGAAGTTATGCTTTTTCTTTTTGGCTTCTTTGGCAAAGCCAACCTGACTTCCGGCAGCGAAAGCTGCAGCTCCGGCTAAACCGGACTTAATGACGTTTCTTCTATTCATTTATATGTTAATAATTAGAGGTGGTTTAAATTTTGGTGGTTGAACTCGTCTAAACCTGAACTCAAAAATCTGTATCCGGTTCAGTGAAGTCTTTTTCTTCGATCCAAATATTGCGGTAAAGCACATCGTGACCTTCAGCCTGAAGTTTTAGACCACCTAGTCTATTTGTGATTCCTTTTCCACCGTCGTTTCCTCCATCAAGGCCAGAGTTTTCTCCACCCCAAACCTGATTGATTTTGACATTGGTATGTGCTTTGGCACCGTTGAAATAGACCGTTGCCATAGGCTTCTCGGTTAACTCACCGTTTTCATCAAAACGTGCAGCTCTGAACTGAATATCGTAAGCGTTCCATTGACCGATTCCTTTATATAAATGGTAAGGAGAGGGAGTTTCGTTGATGATAGCTCCCATTCCATGCGAAGTGGTGTCTCCATCCAAAACTTGGATCTCATAGCGGTTTTGAAGATAAACACCGCTATTACCACCCGGTGTAGCCACAAAAAACTCCACATGAGCTCTGAAGTCTTTGAATTTATCTTTGGTTACAATATCCGCCGAACCGTATTTTCCGCCTTTACCTCCCGGGTCGTTTGAACTGACCACCCACTGGCCGGTTTCCTGATCTTCTACACTCATCCATTTGATGGGATATTCCCCTGAGAAACGAGGTCCTTCCCAGTATTCCCATTTTTCATCAAGCATTTCGCGGGTTCCGTCGAGGTACATTTCAGCTTCATCAGTTGGTTTGGCACCGACACCCAAAGCCAGAGCATCTTCCATCATATTGTCCGTTTCGGTGCTTGATTCTCCGCTGCTTTGACATTGAGAAAAGAACAGGCTTGAAGCAAAGGCAAGACTTGCTGCCGATAAAATTTTCATCTGTATAAAATTTTTAAGTCATTGAAATTTAATGTCTTAAAAATTTTAAGACATTCAGGAATTCACTAAAAAATTTCATCATCACCGGTTTGTGAAATTTGTGATGAGGAAATTTTATGTTCATTTCATAGGTTCAAGGGGTTTTTATTTGGCTCCACTGACGTTCATACGCAGGGTATAAACCGACTTTGAAGCTGTTATGAATAATGTTTTTCGATCTTTTCCTCCGAAGGTGATATTGGCCGTCCAACCCTCGGGTACATCTATTTTTTCAATAATTTCTCCAACAGGATTATAAATAGTTACGCCTCTGCCTACAAGATATAGATTACCCCGTTCGTCAACGGTCAATCCATCAGAGCCTTGTTCGCAAAAGAGTGTTTTGTTGGTAAGTGATCCATCAGACTGTATTTCATATTTGTAGGTTTTTTGTCCTCTGATGTCAGTGATGAAAAGAGTGTTGTCTTTGCCCACTATACCGTTTGGCTGTACAAAACCATCTGCGGCAATACCGATTTCACCGGAAGGTGATCGGTAATAAACCCGCATCTCCTTCTGTTCCATTTCGGTATGTTTCCAATAATCTCTCTTATAAAAGGGATCGGTAAAATACATACCTCCAGTGCCATGTACCCAAACGTCATTTGGACCATTAAAACGCATATTATCCCAGTTTTTGGCAAGCACCTCAACCTTCTTCTTTTTAGAAATTTTCCATAGTTCATTGTCGGCGTCGGCACAGGCAATCAGATTTCCTTCGCCATCGAAGAACAATCCATTAGCACGGCCACTGGGCTCCATATAAAGGCTGAGTTCTCCTTTTGCAGAGTATTTCCAGATGCGGTCATTGGGCTGATCAGTGAAGTAGACATTCCCTTTTTTGTCAACGGCAGGGCCTTCGGTAAAGGCAAATTGGTCTGAAATCAGAGTGAGTTCTGCTCCTTCGGCTATTAAGCCGGAGGATTGGCAAATTGAGACATAGGACACAAGACACAAGACACATGACAGGAAACTGGTTAAGAAAGTCTTATGTCTGTTCTTTTTTTGAATTTGGGTTGACATTTTTAGTTAATTGTTTGGAGGGGAAATCATGATATGAGCTCTGTAGCTTCCCGGAAACATGATCCAGGGACCACCAGCAACCATGGGTTTAGTAGGAAGACCTGTGCTCTCGGCTGTGGCCCATGGGATATAAACTACGTATCGAATGTTGGCTTCTTCTTTACTGGGACCGCTTAACACAGCAAGGGTAGACGAACCTTCGGGCATTTTTAATTTGCCGTTTTTGGCTTCCTCTTCCCTGATTTGTTCTACTTCTCCACGGTCTTTTCCTTCAGCCCTGAGTTCACGGCCACGAGCCATGAAAGGTTCAAGGTCTTTGTGGTAGCAGGCAACACTAAATCCCTCTTTGCCGGGATCGTCGGCCAGGCACACCTGAGCATTGGTTCCTTTCTTTATTGTTATGAGATCACCATCTGAGTTGTATCCAAAGACGGTGGCTTCCTCGCGATCAGCGGCATCTAATGCCAGTACAGCATCGGCGATTTGCTGCTCAACATTAGGAATCTGGGCTCCACATTGAAAAATGGTTAAAGCCAAAAAGCCAAGTAAGTATTTCATTCGATAGGGTTTTTGTTTCAATTTAAAAGGAATAATCCCTTTCTGCAATACAGCAGAGATAAGAATGGGGCATTTGGTGATGAAAATCAGGATTTCAGTTTTGGTCAAATAAACATTTGCTTTTGGTCTATAATTGAGGAGTGTGGTGTGCGGTGTTCAAATCATATTTGTACCTTGAAATTTCATTACAAACTTTAATTACCCTTTAGTATAGTACGATGAGAAAAATTTATCTTCTTCTTGTTTTGATTGGATTTGCCGCTTGTCAAAGCACGGCACAAAAAAATGGATATACTTCCCTTTTCAATGGGAAAAACCTGGATGGCTGGACGATTTATGGAACCGAAAAATGGTTTGTAGAGGATGGGCTTCTGGTTTGCGAAAGTGGACCCGATAAAGGATATGGTTATCTGGGCACGAATGAAACTTTTAAGGATTTTGAGTTAAGTGTTGACTTCAGGCAACAGGCCAATGGAAACAGCGGGATCTTTATCAGATCTTCGATTGAAGGTACCAAAATTACCGGCTGGCAGGCGGAGGTGGCTCCTCCGGGTCATGATACCGGTGGAATTTATGAATCGTATGGCCGAGGCTGGCTTATCAAGCCTGACCCTGAAAAGGATAAGTACTTAAAAATGGGCGACTGGAATACCATGAAAGTAAGAGTGGTAGGCCCTAAAATTACTACCTGGCTAAATGGCCATGAGATGATCACGTTAACCGATGATAAAATCGGTGCTGCTGAAGGCTCAATTGCCCTCCAAATTCATGATGGAGGTGGCATTAAAGTCGAATGGAAGAATTTGATGGTGAAGAGACTGTAGAGAATAAACGCCGGGCCCTAGACTCGGCGTCTTCAATTAGGTACCCCCGGTCAAGAAGACCACTCTGGCTCTGTCGGCCCGGTTAATATCTTTGACAAACTCAAGCCACTTTTCGTAGTCTTCTTTTTCATACTCTCCACCTGCTACACTTACTTCACGATGATATTTCAGAATATTTCCCTCCCGGGTATAAGAATTCTGGTATCTGCCAAAAATACTCTCAATACTTGCCTCTTTAGGTAAAGTTTCAATTGTCAGGCCTTCGGGTAAATGGAAAATAATGTCATCCGTATCCTCAAACGTAAATGAGCTGGGATTCAGAAAGAGTTTGGTAATCCTCTCTTCAGTTTTTGGTGGTGTCTTATAAAAGTTAGAAAGAATATTGGTCTTCAGAAATATCCTTTTGCCGGAGGTAGAAGCCAGTTTTCTGACCTCTACTTCGGCTTTCTCTGTGATTGTCGGAATCTGTTGCTTTTTGAGCTGAAAGCTGAAATCTTTGAGATCAAAAGTTGGAAGGTCTATAGAACTTTGAAGAAACTTCCGCTGCTCGGTTTCATCCATTTGACTTGAAACGTAGGCCCTTCTGTCATGCTGAATGCCTCCGTATTTTGAGTCAATTTTCACCTTGGCTTTACCATCTTTCTCCAGCCAAACTTCGGCCATTCGATGTTGAAAATTATCTTTTGGTTCATATTGAATGGTATTAACCAATTTGCCACTCTCAGGTTTTATAATTAATGCTTTTCGGTTTCCGGTAAAATCTCCGAGGTAGCCAGCAGACTCTGTTTGGCTGGTGCATTCAAGCCATAATGTATCTTTTTCTACTGGTACGCAGGCTATAACATGATTAAACTGCATTGAAGGGAAATCTTCAAGCGAGGGATCATAATAGCCACCGGCCTTAATGAGAGCAGGGTAGGCCTTGATGCCAATAGTTTTCAAAAGGGCTATTGTATAATTTGTCAGAGCTTTGCAATCACCAAAACCCTTCTCAGCCACCTCAGTAGCGGTCATACTCTGCCATCCACCAATGCCCAGCTGAATGCTCACATATCTGGTGTGCGACTGCATGAATTCGTAAGTGGTCTTTATCTTTTTATAATTGTCCATTTCAGGTTTTATCAAAGCCTTAAGCTCATTCACTTTTGAAACAGGCAGATGGTCTCTACCTTCATTCAGATTGGAGTAGAAAGCAGAAATATCTTCCCACTGCTGAAAAACGCCTTTATAGTTTTCAATTTCAAAGTTTTGGGGAGAAGCATAAACTTGGGGAAGCTGATTTTGGTGAGAGTATTCCTCAAACTTAACAGGGCCATAGTTTTTAATCTCCCATGATTTCATGAAGGGATTTGTGGTCTCTTTGATAACCTCCGGCAAATCGGTATTAACTTCTTTAAATCTGAACGGGATACCTTCTGTTTTAATGACAAAAGAGGAGGAAAGTACTTTGACATCTTCACTTCTTAGTGGTATCCAGCTTGGATAAAAGAGCATGTTTTTATCTTCTTTCTCATAGCTGAATTCCACTACATAGGGATAGTCATCAGGCAAAGACTCAAACTCTCCATATTTTACCATATTATCTGTAATGCCTGATTCGTACTGCCCCAGACCTACTTTTTCGGTATCTCGTGTTTTAATTTTATCAAGCTTATCGGCGTTTTCGTCATAGAGGTAGCCCTCAATATTTTTGACTTTTGAGAATTTGTCATAATTGGCTGAAATGTATGCGAAATCTTCCGCTCCTGATTCGTTGAAAATCATGACGGCCCAATGTCGTTTGATCAAAGATTGACCCTCGTTTTCGACAAAAAAATCTGTTTTATCAAACAAAACGACGGCATCTACATTTTCGGTTTGTTTAGCATGAATGAGTAATTGTTTATTGACTACCTGAGCAATACCGATTGATCTGGCCGTAACCAAAAGAAAAAATACAAGTACTGTTTTTTTCATTTTATTCTTCAACGCGGTTTAATACAATTTGCTCGGCATGTTTCTCCACAATAAGGTCATAAAACTCTCTCAGGTAGGCATATTCCTGTGCGGAGTATTCTGATTTAAATAGGTTTAACCTTGAGAACACGGTAAGTTTACCATTTTGGTTCTGGACGAAATACATAAATTTTCCTCCTTTGTCAGGAAGCATCACGGTGGCGGGTTTAGGGAGCTCTTCAACAATGAAGCCCTCCGGAATGACGTACTCGGCTTTTACCATCTGGTTAGTGACATGGCCAAAATCCACAGGGAACTGTCTTTCTTTTCGCATAAACGGATTGTCTTTTATCTGACCCGTCATGAGGGGGGAGAGATAAATAATATCCGGCATTACTCCGCCATCTTCTTTGCTAAACTTGTATGAAATGGTGGCTGCCTCGTCAATATTCTCAATATTAGAGGATTGAAAGTCACTGATTTCCCATTCTGAGTGGTTCTCCCTGATTTTCTCCTCAAACTCCTCATTATCCATTTCTTCAAATGTTTTTCGAAGCAGATTAGCTGGGTAGCCCAGTTCATTAGTAGTATACGTGCCACTGATAATTCCGTCATCGGGATTGATGGTTGCCGAAATTTCCTCATACTCGTAATACCCTTGTGCAGACTCCAACGGAACAAATTCATTGCCGAACTCAGATATTTCGCGACCAAACCCATTGATACATATTGCTGGGATTACTCCCATTGGTAAAAGGGGGTCTGTAATGTCAAAGAGTATTTTTTTGCCATCCAGATTAACGCAGGCCATGGTGTAATTAAACTTATCCATGAGCGGGTACACGGTGTTTATACGTCCGTTATTCCTGGTGCTCAAAATTATTGGATTCGCACTGAAACCTGCACTCCTTAAAAAGGCGTTAGCCAACAGGTTTAATTCAGAAGCCGTACCTTCTTTTTCAGAATGAACTTTTCGCATGTTTTCCTGAGGAAACAAACCCACAGTTTTATTCCACTTATAGTTTTTGACCAAATAGGCATGGATGGCTTTCAACTTTTCAGATTGGTCTTCCATTGTGGCAAACTGTGCCACCTCTTCTTTCAAGAAACTTTGATTTAATAGGCCTTCACCCCATCGGTCAGATTCCAGCAAGGTTTTATCCAGTTGTTCCCAGGTTGTATTATAGTCTTTTACCGGTTGGTTGGGGAAAGAGATAGATGAAAGCTCAAACTCTACTTTAGAAACATAGTCACTTGAGGTAGTGATATAGGGTTCATCTTTAAATGCAGGGGCATTGCCTACGGCAAAACGATATTTCATTGCGTTTGCCATCAAATCGGTCCCCTGAATAGTCATACTTATTTGCTCCCTTTCATTAACGGTTAAAGGCAGGTAGCCACCCATGATAATCTGATAATAGAAATAGGAAGGTATAGTAATATTATATTCGCTCCACACCACAGGTTTGTCACTCTGGAAACTCCATGTACGTGGCTTGTTGTAAGTATTTAGGGGTGTTTGCCTGATATAAGTATATTCAATAATGGAGCCCACTTTTACGTCAGGAAGTGAAAACTTTTTCGTGGAAAATCGTTCTCCCCGATCATAGTAGACTTCTTTTTTGCCGAGTTTAGATTCCACTACTTCTCCGTTTTCAAGATTATAGGTAGCTCCTTTTATCTTATAAATATTCTCGCCGGAGGTACGGGATTCGTCAAAGAAGTTAACATTTATGGAGGCTTCATCCAGAGCAGATTCTTTTAAAATTTTCTTTCTGACATGAACCAAGGTTTCTATCTCAAAACCGCGGGAGGGGGAATATATAAATTGGGAGTCACCGTAATCGTAGAGCACGATTGATGAGGCGGTACTATCAAGATTACTGTATGTCTGGGTGAATTCTGAAGGTTTTACTTCGCCAAATTCGAGTTCCTGGGCTTGTGCCAAACCGCAGAATAGCGTTAGAAGTAGAAGGAAATTGTGTTTCTTCTGCATATTGAAATGGGTGGAATAATTAATATTGTGTCGACCCAATTTAGTGCATTTTTTGTACCAAAAGTCAAAAAGGTTATGCCGAAGGGTTCTCTTTTTTTCAAATGCCAGTTAAATCAGAGTGATGCATGACATCATTTTTTTGTGCTAAACGTTTATAAATCATAACTTTGACTTCTAATACTCTGCAAGCATACTAAATGGAGACTTACGCTCAAATATTGATTTATGCCTCGCCGGTTTTCTTTATTCTGGTAATGGGGGAGAAGCTATATGGCAAGTTTGTGAAAGGCGATGATTTCAAAAGCATGGACATGATTTCCAGCCTTAGTTCCGGGTTTACCAATACGCTGAAAGATGTCTTAGGTATCGGTGTTTCATTGTTGACTTACGTCTGGTTGGTTGAAAAAGTAGCCTTAATTCATATTCCGTTTACCTGGGTGAATGTGGTCATCGCTTTTATTGCCCTTGATTTTGCCGGGTACTGGGGGCATCGCCTGAATCATCAGATCAATTTTTTCTGGAACCAGCATTTAATTCATCACAGCTCTGAAGAATTTAACTTAGCCTGTGCTTTGCGGCAAAGTGTTTCTGATCTCATCAAATTCTTTACTATTTTCCTACTTCCGGCGGCTTTGTTGGGAGTTGATCCGAAGATCATTGCCATTGTGGCTCCCATTCAGCTTTTTGCTCAGTTTTGGTACCATACAGTTTATATCGGGAAAATGGGATGGCTTGAGAAAATCATTGTGACGCCTTCTCATCACAGAGTTCATCACGCCATTAATCCGGAATATATTGATAAAAATCACGGCCAAATTTTCATCATTTGGGATAAACTTTTCGGAACCTTTCAGGAGGAGTTAGACGATGTGCCTGCGGTTTATGGAATTACACGTCCTGTTCGTACATGGAATCCCATCAAAATCAATTATCAGCACCTTTGGCTGTTGATCAAAGACGCCTGGCGAACAAAAAACTGGATGGACAAACTGCGGGTTTTCTACATGCCAACGGGCTGGAGACCAGCCGATGTTGAGGCCAAATACCCCGTATACAAAATTGAAGATCCGTATCATTTCGAGAAGTATTATCCAAAGCTCTCAACCGGTATGCAGACTTGGTCATGGATTCAGTTTTTCAGCACTTTTGCCTTCTTGATGTTATTTTTCAATGCTGTACCTGATTTGAACCTTACTGAGCTATTCACGTACGGGTTCTTTCTCTTTTTTAGTGTTTACAGCTATACTGAACTGATGGATAAGAATCCCAAAGCCTTTTGGCAAGAGTTACTCAAAAATGGTTTTGGTCTGTTCCTGTTTATTCAAAACGGACAGGCCTGGTATTCTTTAGAGAATGGAGGGATGGCTTTAAATCTTATATTCCCGGTTTATTTCATTGCGGCTACGTTGGTCACCGGTTATTTCGTCTTTAGAGAGATTAGAATTGCCGGAGTAGTAAGTACTAAGATTTAAAAAAAGCAGCTACACGGAGTGTAGCTGCAAGATCTTTTTCATGGCAATAAAATACTCTACAAAACTAGTATACTAACGCTAAAGCACAAACGCAATTTCTACTCTTTTCTATACGTATTTTTACCTATTCTTCGAGGTAATCAAGGTCCTTCCCGTGGGTTTCTTCGATAGTCAGGGTACTGACGAAGCCAATGAAATAGGCTAAAAGCCCAACGGCCGCACCGGCCATAATCACCCCGAAATCTGGTTTGAAGAGTGTGAATAGTCCTGTCATAGCAGGCAAAGCACCTCTAACCATGTTTGGTACAGTAGTAGCCGCTGTAGCTCTGATATTAGTGCCAAACTGCTCTGCACCTACAGTGACAAACATTGCCCAGTAACCTGTACCCAGACCTAACCAAACACAAATGGCATACATAGCCCAGGCTGATTTAAACCCTGCAAAAAGAAATAAAAGAACCCCGGCTGCTGAAAATGCCATCATCCAGAAAATAGCTTTTTTCCGGGAATTTAACTGATGACTTATAAAACCACTTAAGAAATCACCAGCTGATATACCGATGTACGCCCACATTACGGCATCTCCGGGGTTTAGAGGCTCTTCAATGCCAAGAGCTACGCCAAATTCATTGATGAAATAGGCGAGAATGCCGATACAAAACCAGGTAGGAATCCCGATGCCGATACATTTGAGGTATTTAATGAAGCGATCCCAATTGGTGAAAAATGTTAGGAAATTACCTTTCTGAATTGATTTATCATGGGTGATGTTTTTGTACATCCCACTTTCAATAACCCCAACGCGTAACAGTAAAAGTGCAAAACCCATGGCACCGCCAATGAAATAAGCGATAGTCCAGTCGCCTGATAGCCGTACGGTAAAATTACCCACCACAGCTCCTAGAAGCCCTATGCCGGCAACAAGCGATGTGCCTATTGCCCGTAAATTTTTTGGTAAACTTTCTGAAACTAAAGTGATACCTGCCCCAAGCTCACCGGCAAGACCTATACCCGCAATAAACCTTAACCATTTATACGCTTCCACTTTATCCATAAACTCAATCTGAGGGATAAGTCCGCAGGCAATGTTCGCCAAAGAATAGGTGATAATGGAGCCGAAAAGAACAGAAAGTCTTCCTTTTTTATCCCCTAAAACACCCCAAAGAATGCCACCGAGCAGCAAACCAATCATCTGGTAGTTCAAAATGTCTTTGCCAAATATGCTGACTTCCTCATCAGAAAGCCCGAGGCTCTTGAGGCTCGGAATCCTCACAATTCCGAAAAGCTGCATATCATAGATGTCAACGAAGTAGCCGAGGGCGGCCACAATGACCGGCAGACTGAGCAGTTTTTTCCAGTCTTCTGAATTGAGCTGAATAGCCATAGTTTATTACAGGTTTAGGGTATAAGTGGAGCAAAAATAAGGTTTTTTTTTAGCTGATAGGTGACCTTTACTTTTTTCGGATCACAATTGAGAAACTATAGAATTGAGATATTTTATTCTTGTCAATAATCGTATTTCAGAAGAAAGTTTGTTGCGTTTAGAGGGTGTAATGATCTTATTTTCAGAATTATATTCTGTTTTTATGGAAATAGTTCAATATAAAATCAAAATAATATAGGTTATTTCCAAAAGAAATAATCATTTTTGCGGCCTACAACAAAATGACAGTTTAATGGAAGAAATGCAGGAAGTCTTGGCCAATCAGGCCGAGATGGTCAATGCTATTGACACGGTGTGGGTGGCTTTATGTGCCGCACTTATTTTTCAAATGGAAGGTGGCTTCGCTCTGCTTGAAGCCGGATTTATCAGATCTAAAAACTCAGTCAGTATTATTGCCAAAGTGATGATTGATATCATGTTTGGTGGCCTGGCGTTTTACGCTGTTGGTTTCGGTATTGCTTACGGAGCATCCAATGGCTGGTTTGCCTTTGGTACAGGTATCAGTAAAGAAGATCTTGGATTGGGTTTGACTATTTCTAATTCCTTGTTTTGGTTTATTCAATTGGGTTTTGCCATAGCGGCTGTTTCTATCGTATCAGGTGCTATCACAGAAAGAATGAAAGTTTGGGCTTACACCGTTTTTGTGGTTATTTTCTGTGCCTTTATGTATCCTCTGGCCGCGAACTGGGTGTGGAACCCTAATGGATGGCTGGCAGCTTTGGGTTTTAATGACTTTGCCGGTTCTGCCGCAGTACATGCTATGGGCGGTTTTGCGGCTCTTGCAGGTGCCATTGCTGTTGGACCCAGAATAGGTAAATATAAGCCAGATGGTACTCCAAACTCCATCATGGGTCATAATATACCTTTGGCCGCTGTAGGTGCCTTTATCCTTTGGTTTGGTTGGTTTGGCTTTAATCCCGGCAGTACTTTAGCAGCAGTTGGTAAATGGGATTTGATCGGCAAAGTGGCTACTAACACTTTTCTCGCTTCAGCTGCCGGTGGAGTTGCCACTACTTTTTACACCTATTTCAGATATACCAAAGTAGATATCACGATGGTGATCAATGGTGTTTTGGCGGGTTTAGTTGCCATCACTGCAGGCTGTAATGTGGTTGGCCCTTATTCGGCCATTCTTATTGGTTTGGTAGCGGGTATTTTGGTTGATGTGGCTGTAGTTCTTATCGACAGAGCAAAAATTGACGATCCTGTAGGTGCTATTGCGGTGCATGGTATAAATGGTACTTTCGGTACATTGGCGGTAGGGCTCTTTGCAGAAGAAAGCGGCTTGTTTACTACCGGTGATGCTCATCAGCTTGGGGTTCAGGCCCTAGGCGTGTTTACGATAGCTGCGTTCTCATCTGTCGTCACTTTTGTGGTATTTAAGATATTGGATAAAATCATGGGTATCAGAGTGAAACCTGATGAAGAGGAAGTAGGTATTGATGCTGTGGAGTACAGTATTGATGCCTATGATGACTATATGTAATTGGTCAATAAAGCCTAAGCAGAAGAGCTCGCCAAAAGCGGGCTCTTCTGTTTTTAAGTCTTATTTCCGTAAGATAAATCGCCGGCATCACCCAAACCCGGAACGATATACGATTTGTCGTTTAGGTCTTGGTCAAGGTCGCCCAGATAGAGCCTGCACTCGGGCATACGTGCCTGAACAAATCGGGCTCCTCTGGAAGAGGCAATTGCCCCGACAAGATAGGTTCTTTTGGGAATTCCATAACGAAGCATGGCATGATAAGCCTTCTCCAGCGATTTGCCCGAGGCAATCATTGGATCACAAAGAATTAACGTTCTTCCCTGAATATCCGGGCTGCTGATGTAGTCCATCTCAATATCAAAATTCTCTTTCGCATCATGTTTGCCTCTATAGGCTCCTATAAAGGCACTATCGGCTTTGTCAAAGTAATTCAGCATACCCTGATGTAACGGAAGGCCGGCCCTCATAATAGTACAGAGAACGGGTTGCTGGCTGAGTAAACGTGTTTCTTTAATGCCCAAAGGTGTTTCAACTTTGGCCGGTTTATAACCCATATTTTTAGAGACTTCGTAGGCAAGGATTTCACCCAATCGCTCAATGTTTTTTCGGAAACGGGCCCGGTCTTTTTGAATTTCAGTATCTCTGATTTCGGCTAAAAAATGATTGGCAATACTGCTGTTTTCGGTCAGGATATACATGTCAGGGTTTATTTGAGAAATCAATTTACAGTTTTTACCGAAGTCGCCAACATTAAGTTTTATTAACGCCAATGGCTCAAAGTGTTTTAAGAATGTCTGTTACTTTAGGGTAATGAAAAAGTATTGCACTCTCTTTTTTGGTTTACTTCTTACACAAATTGTTTATGCTCAGCAAATTGACATACAGTATCAGCCGGCTATAGGTCAAAGCGAGCTAACTTCAGAAATTAGTATTCCTGCGGCACCATCAGGTTACTCGGTTTGGATGCCCGAGGGTAAGCCAAAAGGTGCTGTAGTCTTTTTTCATGCTGAAGCGGATAGCAATTCTGTTTTTTCAATGGTACCAAAGGCAAATGCCAGGGAGCTCGCGGTCATTTTTGTCAGTACTGCGAATCCTTTTGAGTTTTTGTTTGAAGCCACTGCAATGCAGGAGCTTGAGGCATACATTGAAGATGCTTGCCAAAAACATGAGATACCAACCGAAAACTTGCTTTTTGGAGGAATGTCACTTGAAGGTACCCGGGCGTTGAAAATGGCGGTATTTTCTCAAAGTGGTGATTGCCGGATATGTATTCAACCCAAAGCAGTAATGACCTGCGATTCCCCTCTTGATATGGTAAGGTTTTGGAAAGAAGCCGATAAGGCCTGGCGGCTCAATATCAACGAAATAGGAGCTAATGAGGGCAAATGGGTAAGTCAGTATCTGGCCAAAAAATTAGGTGGAAAACCTGAAGATGTGATGCATGATTATGTCAATTATTCCCCATACTGCTATGTGGCTGAGCATGGTGGGAATGCCCGTTTTTTCAAAGATATTGCCGTAAGAGCTTACACTGAACCTGATGTTCATTGGTGGATAGAAAACAGAGGAAAAGATTATTACGGTATGAATGCTATAGACGCCGCGGCTTTGATTAATCAACTCAAAATTGACGGAAATAAAAACGCTGAACTCGTTCTGACTGAAGACAAAGGCTACCGGCCGGATAACTCACGTCATCCGCATTCATGGAGTATTGTGGATGAGGAGGAGCTACTTGATTGGTTTTTGAGTTTGGAGTAGTCGGGTTAAGACATTCTTACTTCCGTGGTTAGTCGTGCCATGACTAATCTCGTCGAAACCCGGTCGTGAAAAGACTTCTCTTTTTCTTAAATGGGGTAAATTATACGTTGTACGACACTTTTCCTTTTGTGGTTAGTCGTGCCACGAAAGATTAGACCTCAATATTATGCGTGAGCACAAAGCCCTCGTTTACTGAGCCTGTAATGCTGGCCATCTCGTTTTCGAATCCATCTCTGAAAATTCCATCTCTTTCATTCGAGGTATCTGCAAGGCCGTTGGAATAAAAATCTGTGGCATTTTGAAAAACAGCATCACACACCTCTGCCGGGAAAGCGATTTGAGTAATCAGTTCTGAATTTCCGGAATTATTAAAAACCTGAACATGAATATGCACGGCTCTACCGGGATACCAGCCGGGGAAAATTGTTTTGAAAACCACCATTCCGTTACTGTCGGTAATCTGTCTACCCCTTAGGAAATTGGCGTTAGAATGACCACCATATTGGGAATAATTTCCATCGGAATCACAATGCCAGATATCAACTCTGGCACCTTCCAGGGCTTCGCAGCCGTTAGACGCATCTTTGATGCTTAGCTGTACTTCAAGTGGTACACCTTGCCTGTCCAGGGTAATATCCTGATAAACGAAATTGGATGGATTTTTTATAGGGAATGGTCCGGCTGTTTCAGAATTGGTGACCTCGCAGTTTTCGGATGACGAGCCATTAGTGCTACCATTGGCTTCAAGGTTTTCGCCGGCATTTACTGTATTCTTTACGCAGGCCAGTGTAACCGGTGCAGCGGACAAAAAGCCAATTCCTTTTTTAATGAAGTCTTTTCTTTTCATTTTATTTTTTCGTTTCTCTCATAACCTTTTGAGACCTTGGATGATTAGTTGATTTTAAATTTAAGTCCCCAGTTAATTCTCCATTGATTTGATTTAGAACTGTTTAGCCGGTCATCGGTTTGAATACCTACATCCAGAACAAGTTTTTTTGAAATATCGTATTCAGTACCTAAAGTATATCTTAACTGATCAAAGTCTCCACCGGTTTCGTAAAAGAGGTCGGCAGAAAGATAAGGCTCAATTTTCTTACTGAGTTTAGTGCTGATTTCTACCTTATTACGTAAATAATTAGCATCCAGGCTTAGTCCGTCAAGGTCATCTTTAAACTGCTGTTGATACCTTAATCTGTACCCAATTCTTAGTGGCTCAAAAGCCTTGGTTTTGTATTTAAGTTCGCCGTAAAATCTATGATAAGTATCGGCTGCCAATTTTTCGGCGTCAGGTTCAGCGATGAGCCTGTAAAAAGCTGCCAGGCTGAAACCCTTTGGTAAATCGTATTTTAATCCGGCCTCTCCCAGGAAGCTTTTGAAAGGAGTACCTATTTCGGAGGTTCTGGCTTGAGTATTAACTTCAAGTTCCAGGTTTTTTATGATATCGGCTTCAGCAGTTATTTTACTCCAAACGCCTATCTGTGCCGAGCTTTTAAATCCTGACAAAATCAGAATGACTACAACTATTTTTTTCATATCCTGTGTATTCTAGGCGTAATAGAAAGCATGAATTCTGGCAGAGTCACGAAGCATATCAATAGATATTATATCTACGCGATGCACGCTTATTCCTGTTCTTAATTTGAGGTCTTCCAGAAGATATTCTCTGTTCTCAGGTTTTATATTTTCCAGATTGTCATAATCAATCTGATGGAACACTTCCTTTTTCGTGAGAATGTTACCATCTAGTAGGACAGTGGTTACAATAATAATGAGGTTTATCACACCTAGTTCATCCCAGCTGCCTTTTGAAACGGCTGTCACAAGTCCCATAGCTATAACCAGAAAAAGGTAGGTCATGTCTTTGGTGTTAATTCCTTCAGTTCTAAACCGCAGCATGCTAAAAACAGCGAAAAGCCCAAATGCCGCTCCCATGGTCATATCTACTCTGTTTAAAAGGTAGGAAATAAGGAAGATGACCATATTAAAGCCGAAAAAGGTTAGAAATAGCTCGGTCTTTTTATAAAAGCGATAGTAAACCAATCTTACCATCACAAAAGTGGCCAGCATATCAACCAGCAGTCTCAGAAAAAACTTATCTGATAGTTTTCCCAGAAAGGCATTCTGCCCCATCAGTTCCAATAGTTCTGTCATTTATTTAAAGTTTTTAAAAAGGGTTTATAAAGTTTGTCAAAAGTAGGTTTCAACCTGTTATATCGAACATCGTCTTCTGAAGAGATAATACCAAGGCAATATTTGCTTATAGTTCCGGGTCTTTGACCCAGTTTTTTGAGGCGTTTCCGTATTTCAGTTTGTTTGAGTTTATCCTGCTTTACTTCCAGTACCACTAAATCTTCAAATCCCCTCTCCTTCCCCTCTCTACTTACCTGCAGATTAAGATCAATGGTCACCCGCTCTGAAGAAGTCTTGTTCACAAGTGTTACCCGGTTATAAGAGACTGAAACTGTAGGTTCAAGGATTTCTCTGAAGAAAGGGCTGACCTCCTGGAGAAAAGCATTTTCATCATGGAGAATTTCACCCTTCGCAGGGAACTTTGTTTCAATTCTTGATTTCATTGTACGGCCATGATTATTCTTAAATTTTACTTCAAAAAACGCTAGGCCCGAATCCAGATATTGTCTTTTTCGAACCTTATACCTGTTTAGTCGACCGGAGCGATGCTGATGAAAAAAATGAAGATCTTCTGTGTCAAAATACTCTGAAACATATTTAAAGATGCGTTTCTCGTTTATTTCCAGAATTCGGTAGTGCTGTTCCAAGCCTTTGAGTAAATCAGGGATCAGTATTTTCTCAAACGTATATTTTACCTCACGCCTGTCAAGCAATTCTGCTCGGCTCATTTCGGCCAATCCTAAACTGCTAAATCCCATAAGGCGATCTTCAAGATCACTTGCTAAATGATTTTGCTGTTTCATATCTTGATTCTACATGATTTTTTAGGGCTGAAACTCCATTCTCAAAGCTTTCTGACCCCGTAAGATAGGTATAGCCTACTACTTCAGGTTCAGCCCCTATGACATAATTTTTAATTAGGTTATAGTTTTTGTCAATCATAGAATGTACCAGAGATACTTCAAAAGCTCCATTGACAAATGAATTAACATTTGATCTGTATTGCTGATAATAATCTGTGTCTTCAGCCAGATAACTTATCAATGGCCAATTACTGCTCACTCCGGTCAGCTCAAGATTTATACTTCTATTGTTTAAACTTAAGGCCTCATTATGATCCCATGGAATCCATTTTAGTGATCCCTTATGGTTATATAGATAATAATTATGAGCCATTCCTCCGTAGGAATCCCAGTTTACAATGGTATTATTTATGGCCAGATAATTCAAAAAATGATCAACATCAAATACCTTTTCCAGCATATTCTTCCATGAATCCTTTGAATTTAATCTGTCTGAACTATTTAACCGCTCCACCAGTGTTCTCACATCTGAAAAATCTGCCTGCTCCTTATTATTCTTTTTCTCAAACTGAGATTCCAGAAAACTCTGCAGGGTGCTTTCCGGCTTGTATATATTACCATCTTTTTCACCATATTGACTTTCTACCATAGTGTCATCTATCACTTCTACAATGGTATAAACTCCACAGTATTTCACACCTTCACCAAAATCTATATATACTTTACAAAATGAAGTTTGTGCCGCGGGTATACCGGCATTTCTAAACAAGTCAGCTGCCAGTTTTTCTCTCATAAGGGAGGGATCATTGAAAGCCGGTGAAAAAGACAATTCTTTGAAGCCATAAAATCGTTGATCTTTTACTGCCGGAAACTCATCTTCCATCTTGTCAAAATGAAGTCTGAATGGCAATTTATATACCCCTGAAGACCAGGACTTGCTAAGGCTGGAATTTCCTTTCAATCTAAAACCTACATGCTCCCATGTCTTATCATTGAACGAGATAGAGGTTCCTACATAGATGGGATCTCTGCTGAAAATACTAACAGCTCCACCCTGCCCACCTCCGGGATTAAATCCTCCGCCGGGCTGACCTGCTGGGGGGGCACCATTTGGCAGCCCACCACCTTGATTTGGCCTACCGCCCAATCCTCCACCTGTGCCAAAAGCATTTCCGGAAAGTGAGGTCATATCTTCTTCAATTTTCTCCCAGGAATCCAGTCCAAGGTTTATGGTTATTGTGTTGACCATTGTCTGAGGAAATACAAGATCATAATCAGGACTTACACTGTTTCCATGACTCTCCTCAGTCCAGCCAGCGACCACAGAAGAAGGAATTGAAAATTCGTTCTTATTACAGGATTCTAATAGAATAATTCCTGTCACGCAAATTGTTACCTTTAAATAGCTATTAATGTTGCCCCCCATTGCTTTATAATGTTATTGTTCCAAATGAGGTACCTCCGCTGTAATTTCCACCTGCAATCAGCCCATCTGAGTTTGCTCCCGTAGAGGTGCCGCCTATACTGAGATTATAACTGTTTCCACTTTTCAAATTAGATCCTGAATAGACGATCGATTGGTATTTTTTCATAGGTTGAAAGCAAATTATTTCTTCGCCTTTTGAATCAGTAATATCAAAAACTACTCCCGCTGATTGCGTCTGACTTAAATTTGCAAGAATAGAGGGTTGAGTGCTGCTGTTATCCGGCTTTTGAGCCATTCTTGAGCTACCTACGGCGACAAGTGTACCTCCGCTGATTTGAAAACTCCTGTCATAGTCCAGCGAGCCATTCATACTTTCCGTTGGTCCATGTACCAAAACGGTACCTCCGGTCATAACTATTGACCCGTTAGCATCCAGGCCATCACCAGATGCATTGACCACCAGGTAACCGCCATTGATATAAAGAAAAACAGAGGTAGCCCCACTATTGCTAAAACCACCGGGCCCTCCAAAGCCTGAACTACTTCCATCGGCGGCATTAATGCCGTCATCACTAGAGGTTATCCAGATATTCCCATCGTTGACGGTGATGCTGGCACTTTCCAGGCCTTCATAGGATTTTGAGACCGTTATGCTGCCACCATCAATCAGCAGGGCTTCGTCGGCATGAACTCCGTCGTCTGCAGTGACAATCTCAAAAGAGCCGTCTTTTATAGTGATGTACTGATTGGAGTGAAGGGCATCATCTGCGGAGTTGATGTCATAGGTACCACCACTAACCAAAAGTTTTACACCTGCTTTCAGAGCTTTAGCTGTGTTCGTTGTTGACTTACTGCTACCACCACCTGTAGTTAAGTCATAAGTTCCGTTTTCAAGGGTTAAAACCGTGACTGCCTGAATGGCGTCAGCACCAGAAGCTATGGTATAGTTTCCATTTTTCAGATCCACAAAGCCGAGTGACTCATCCTCATCATTCGTAGAAGTAATACCGTCACCTCCTGCGGATAGATCAAAATTACCGTTATGGATTAATACATAATCTTTTCCACGAATAGCATCGTCAGCAGCGTTCACAATGAAACTTCCGCTTTCTATAATCAGGCCGTCTTTTGAAACGATTCCATCTTCAAAATTTGCATTGACCGTCAGACTTCCCTGGCCAAAAAAACTAAGGTCGGCTTTACTGTAAAGGGCCCCGTTTTTTTCGTCGTTGGCATCGTAGGTACCGGCATCGGTAATGGTGTTTTCAGTCCCTTCTTTTAACTGAAACACTACCTTTTCGGCACTTATTATAGATATAGCAGAGGAGGTTTTGCTGGTAATACTGGCTGCGTTTAAAATGATATTCACATTTTCCGAATCATCAGAATCAATAACTAATTGCCCGTCGGTAAGACTGCCACTTATGTTATAAGTGCCGGCTTTTGATATGGTTATTTCTGAGCCAGATGAAGAGGCACCTTCCCCTGAAATTTCCACAATTGAGTTTTTAAGGATAATATTAGTGGCTCCCGTGTCATCCCAGTTATAGTCAGCCTCTGTTTCATTGGGATTCTCCAGTTCGGTTTCCACATCCGGAATTTCAACCCCGGTTTCGGTATCAGGGGTTACTTCGTTCAGGTCGTTGCAGGCCATTAGTAGCGTTAATAGACCAGTAAGCATTAAAGCTTTTATTCTTAATCTGTTCATATGGGTGTAAAGAGTTTTGCTTTTTTATTCTCTACGCACACCCATATCCAAAACGAAGCCTGATTATGGAGCTAAATTGTATAAAATCTATAGAAGGTCCCTTATTATCGACAATAAGGCCTGTCTTGTCTGTATTATTTTTAGGCCAAAAGTGTAAGCCTTTTCGTCCATATGACCGAATGAGAAACGGTTTTCATGAAAAAAGATCTATTGAATTCAAACTTTCACTACAATTTTCCCCTTATGTCGGGCTTCGCCAAAATAGCGTATCAGTTCGGGTATTTTCTCAAAAGGGTATGGACCATCTAATTGGGTTTTGATTTTACCTTCCAGATATAGATCGACAATTATGTCCAACCCTTTATTGGGTACTAAACCAAGGATATTAATGCGGTCTTTGTAAATGATTTTTGAGAGCAGGAGTCGGATCAGATTGAGTGGAGAGCCGCCTACAGTTATATACTTTCCACCCGGTTTAAGGCATTTGATGTAACTACTAGGTGAGCGGGTGGTTTTAGCATCAATAATCAGGTCATATAGAACCCCTTTTTGGGTGAAATCTTCTTTTTGATAGTCAATCACCTCATCAAACCCTAATGCTTTCATCATCTCCAGTTTGGCTCCACTGTCTACACCCGTAACCTGGCAGTTGAACGTTTTGGCAATTTGAAGGCCAAATGTACCCATTCCTCCACCGGCCCCATTCACCAGAATCTTCATTCCTTCAGAAACCTTACCAATATCTACCAGACTTTGCCAGGCCAGAAGCGAAGCATGAGGCATGGCCGCGGCGTCTTCAAAGCTCATTTTCTCGGGCTTTAACAGGAGTGACTTTTCATTAACACAGGCATATTCGGCAAAAGTACCCCAGCCGTATTGAGAAGTGTCGCCGAAAACCTCATCACCCTCTTTAAACGATGTAACTTCTGAGCCTACGGATCTCACGATACCTGAGAGTTCCATTCCGGGTATCGGTTTTTTGGGTTTGAAAAGGCCATAAAGAAGTCGGTAAACCATGGGTTTTCCTCTGACCAAAGCCCAGTCCCAATCATTAATAGTGGTGGCTTTGACTTTGACAATAACTTCATTTTCTTTTGGGCTCGGAACTGGGATTTCAGAAATTTCAAGTTCTTCCGGTTTGCGGTAAGTTTTTGCGAGTACTGCTTTCATAGCTTTTTAAAATTTATCTAAAGAAAGAAAGCTGAAGGGAAGAATCAATAGATTATTGACCAGCGGTTTCTATCATATTTACAGCTCTATCAAAGACAAAGGGCGAATCCGAAATCGGAAACGCCCTTATCTATTTTAACCATTAACTCTTTTCTATACGTAAAGCAGGATGATAGTCAACATTATTCCACCTGCTGTAAACCAAAGTCCTTTCTTAAAGATTTTGGTTTGCGGTGCAAACATCCAGAAAGTAGAAATCACAAAAAACAGAAGTGATAATCCAAAGAAAATATTCAGGAAGTAAAGCGGTGAATTTACTGTTGCCTTATGAATGGTTTCCATTTTGTGTAACAAAGTTGGGAGTTCTTTGACCGTATAATCAGCCTCGCCCGTTACTTTATTATAGGTACCGTCATTGAAATAAATGATATCTCCTTCTTCTTTCTGAACCTGAAGTCTCATTCTTAAAGCAGGCCCCAGTCCCTCAGCATTTAAGCCGGGTTCCAGTGTTTTCTGCATGTGCTTTTCTTCCTTTAAAAAGTCTGTGGTTCTGTAAATCATTACCATTCCACTTAGGGCATACATGGCCATAATACCGGCCAAAAAGAAGCCTAAATAACGGTGAATGACTCTCATCCATTTACTTGTCATAGTTCTTCAGTCTTGTTGTTATTAAATTGGTTTATCTGTTAAATCCGCCTCCCTGAGCCGGGTTGTCGTCTCCGCCACCAACGCCGTCTGTATTATTCACAGAACGTGTTTTCTTTTTGGCTACAAACTTCATATTACCCAATTTGTACTGGAAAGTAACTTTAACATTTTGGTTGTATATGTAGTTGATGCTTTCCTGGCTAAACAATGGAGAGACGCTGGTGCTTCTCATGGTCATGCCTCCGAGGAAGTTGTCAAAGGCAAACCCAAGGCTTCCTTTCTTTTCATTGATGTCTTTTCTAAGTCCTAATGAATAGAAGCCAAAACCGGTTCTTTGCCCCTGGAGTGTTACCTGATTACCCCTCATTCCACCAAAAGCCTGTACTGCCCAGCCTTTGTTCAATGAAATCTGTGACATCATTCTTCCTCCGATAACGATTCCATTATTGCTGGCTACCTCAAAACCATCCAATGTCTGAACTTGTCCTTCCATGTAGGTGTAATAAAGGTCAAATCCACCGTTTAGACTCCATTTTGGAGTCAGGAAGAAGTTTCCGAATAAGTTAAGGCCGCTTGTCTGCTCTTTACCAATGTTTTCGTAAGTGGTTACCAATGCCCCAGCAAGTGTATCAGAAGGCGACGTTAATCTCAAAATGGAGTTATTGGTCTGGCGGGCATAGAAAGATAGGTTTACGTAATTTCTTTTGATTGATTTACTCAAGCCTAATTCCACGTTGTTTGAGATTTCAGGCTCAAGATTTGGGTTGCCTATTTCAATACTCTGAGGGTTTGCAGCATTGAAGTTCGGGTTTAATTGCTGCAGTCCAGGTCGCTGAATACGGTTATTGTAGGCGAGTTTTACGGCCAAACCATTTTTCATGATTTTTGAAATATTGACACTTGGCACCAGGTTGTCATAACCGTTTATGTCAAGAATTACTCCGCTATCATCGGCGTCAATGGTAGTTCTTTCATAGCGTGCTCCGGCTTTGAATGACCATTTGCTAGGAGTAGTGTACGTGTATGACAAGTAACCCGCCTGAACATTCTGATTATAGTTCAGGAAGCCTGCAGGGTTTCTTGCATCAGCTTCCAGTGAGCCTCCAAAGCCAGCCAGATATTCAAAATCACTGTTAACTTCTCTGAAAATACCTTTAACTCCTGTCTCAAACATTTGTCTTTGACCGATAGGCATCATATAGTCAGTTTGTACGGTGATTTCTTTATTGATGCTGGCATTCAGGTTTTGCTGCTCGCCCAAGCTTTCACCACTCAAAGTGAAGTTGCTGGCGTCAAAATTATTAACCATGTTATTTTGGCTGTACTGGGTAGATACAGACCACTCATGAGTTGGTTTGAAAATCTTTACGTAGTCCAGATTAACATCTACGTTATTTGAGCTATTTTTTGTGTCAAGGAGTCGGTTAGTCTCTCTGTTGAGTACATCATTGGTGAAGTTACTGATGAGCATGTCCTGATCACGGTTCATGTTTCTTGTGCCAAAAGACACGTTACCCGTTATATACTCAGACTTGCTGATCTCTACATCCATTCCCAGGTTATACCGGCCAAACATACCGAAATCACGGGCATCTGCCGTTTGAGTAGTTTTGAACTGTCCAGCCTCAGCCATTGTAGTTTGGTTTAGCTCAGTGGCTGACTTATTGTAAAAGGCACGGCCGAAACCCCCAAGGGAGAATCCGACTTTTCCAACCCTTAAATTGCCATTTAGGCCAAGGTTAGTGCCTCTTACGCCCACACCGGTATTGATGTTAAGGTTATAACCCTGTACGCTTGATCTTTTCGTAATGATATTCACAATACCAGTGGTGCCTTCTGCATCATACTTAGCAGATGGAGAAGTAATGACCTCAACGGTTTTAATCAAATCTGCCGGAATCATTTTCAAAGCATCGGCTACAGAGCTGGCTACAATTGTTGACGGCTTATTATTGATCAAAACTCTGATGTTTTCGCTTCCACGAAGAGAAAGGTTTCCGTCAAGATCTACGGCAAGCATAGGTACTTTACGAAGCACGTCGGTGCCGTCTCCACCTTTGGATGTGACATCATTTTCAGCGTTATAAACCAAACGGTCCACTTTTTCTTCAATGATTGATTTAAGTCCTGTAACGGTAACTTCGTCCAGTACTTTGGCAGAAATAGCCAGTTTTACGGTTCCGAGATCAATATCTTCTCCTTTTTCAACCTTAACATTCTCAACTAGGGCATCTTCGTATCCTATAAAGGTCACTTTCAGTGAGTATGTTCCTTTAGCCACACGGGTAAACTGGAATTTACCGTTGCCATCAGCCATTGTTCCATCGATCACCTTTTTCGATTCCTGATCTATTAAAGCAACGTTGGCGTATTCTACGGCGATAGTTACGGCAGAATCGATTACAAACCCAGTGATTTTAGAGTTGCCCTTGGGCGTACCAGCGTCCATATCAAATGATGGCGGTGTACTTTGACCCGGTCGAGATGGTCTTCCGTTTCCATCACCACTTGGAGGGCCACCAGGTCTTTGAGCGTTGACCGTAAGGCTAAACCCGATTAGGATAAAAAGCAAAGCAACAATGGGCTTTTTCATGTTTGTCTTGTTTAAATGAACTGCTGCAAAACAAAATCAGAAAAACGGCATCTATTTTAATTATATATTCTTGGTCAACATTAATCGACATTCTGGTTCAATGTGGCGAGAAGGTGCTTTTTCGATCTTTTTACCTTAATTATCAGACTTTTAGAGGCAATGGTAGAAAAGGAGAAGGTGGCCAACGAGCTATGTTCAAAATAATGCTTACTTTTCGCCCGCATCAAAATCATAATAATGTTTGCTTCACTTTTCAGGAAAAATAAGCTGCTGCTATTGCACTTGATTTTCTGGGCTCTGTATTTTTCGTTTTTCTTCTATCTGGTCTCTTTTCCAAGAAAGGGAGTGGAGCCTAACTATGGAAGAGCGTTTCTTGATGCCATCACGCAGTTGATCACAATGATGGCTATTAGTTACTTTAACTACTTCGTTTTACTTCCTAAAGCTCTAAAAAAGGGGAAATGGGGTGTTTTTCTTTTAGAAATTGTCATTAGTCTTGCGGTAATGATAACCATCCAAATCTGGCTGAAGAGACAGATTTATTTTGATGCTGGTGGCCGGACTTTCAACTGGCTGGGTAGTGTAAGGTTTATCACTCAGCATACTTCATCTACAATCTTTATTGTAACGTTTGTTGCGTCTTTACGTTTTTTGAGTGATTATTTTGAGTTAGAAGCTGAACGCAAGCAGGTAGAAAATGACAAGCTTCAATCTGAGCTTCGTTTTCTTAAAGAGCAAATCAACCCCCACTTTTTGTTCAATACGTTAAACAATCTGTATTATCTGGCTCATACTAACTCGCCAAATACCAAAGATGTGATTGCTAAGCTCTCTCAAATGATGCGGTATATGATTTATGAGGCCAATACCGAAAAGGTGCCGGTAGGGCGGGAGATTGAGTATATCAAAAACTATATTGACCTTGAAAAGTTGAGACTTGACGAAGGTTTCCCAATAGAACTCAAAATTACCGGTGACTATGAGACTCTAAAAATAACGCCGCTGATTTTCATTACTTTCCTTGAAAATGCTTTCAAGCATGGGGTAGAGAAGGGCGATAAAAATTCATGGGTAAAGGTTGAGATTGATTTTAATGACCATATTTGTACCTACACGGTGTCAAACAGTAAGCCGGAAGAAGCTTCAGAAGATAATAGTGAACCTAAAGGAATAGGCCTGAAGAACACGGTTAGAAGGCTGAATCTAAGTTATCATGATCGCCATGAGCTCATTGTTGATGAAAACGCCGACAGTTATCATATCAAATTGATTATCGAACTGGACGAAAACCTATGAATCTGAAATGTGTGGTAGTGGAGGATGAGCCTCTGGCCAGAAAGTTAATGGTAGAGTACGTAAACTCTGCCCCGGGTCTTGATTTGTTGAAAGATTTTGGCAACCCTCTGGAGGCCCTGGAGTTTATGCGGGAGAATGAGATTGATGTGCTCTTTTCAGATATCAGAATGAAAGAAATCAGCGGCCTTACCTTGCTGAAGCTGATTAAAAGTAAGCCTTTCGTGATTCTTACAACCGCCTATTCGGAGTACGCCATTGAAGGTTTTGAACTTGATGTTACGGACTATTTGCTAAAGCCGATCACTTTTGAACGTTTCCTGAAAGCCGTAGAGAAAGTGAACCAAAGGGTAAAGGAGAGGGAAAAAGCTCCTTCAGTTTTGGGTACACCGCAAAATGCTCAGGAAGACTTCATTTTCCTTAAAGATGGGTCTAAGCTTATGAAGGTTAATCTGGCAGATATTCTGTACATACAGGGGCTCAAAGATTACGTAAAAGTGATGACAAAGGACAAGCAGATCGTAAGCCTGCAAACCATGAAATCGCTCGAAGAAACCTTACCTTCAAAGCAATTTATCAGGATTCATAACTCAACCATTGTGGCTTTTGATGCGATTGAAGAGATTGAACGGGATAAAGTTAAAATCGGGAAAAACTATTTTTCGATCAGCGACTCCTACAAGAAGACTTTCAAAGACGCCATTGAGGGGAAAAGGGTGTAAACAAAAAGCCCGACCTGATTGCTCAAGCCGGGCTCTGAAAATACGTTGTACTCAAGTTATACTTTGATTTCTACGTCAACACCAGACGGCAATTCTAATTTCATCAAGGCATCTACCGTGTTTGGGCTTGCAGAGAAGATATCGATCAATCTCTTGTAAGTACAAAGCTGGAACTGCTCTCTTGATTTCTTAGAAACGTGCGGTGAACGCAAAACTGTGAATTTCTCTTTCTTGGTTGGTAAAGGAATTGGGCCACTGATTACGGCTCCTGTAGATTTTACAGCCTTTACGATTTTCTCTGCTGAGTTGTCAAGAAGATTGTGGTCAAATGACTTCAGCTTAATTCTGATTTTCTGAGACATCGGTTCAAATAATTTAAAGTGTTAAACATCTGAGAACGAAAGAACCATATACTCCGTCCTCTCAAATGGGCTGCAAAGGTAAATGAATTTTTAAAGTTTTCAAATATTGACCATTAAATAAATGGCGGGTCAATTTTCAGTGTAAGCCTCATAAAATCAGGTCAATTTGTGTTAATTCGCAGCTGAATCAAATCGGCTATAAATGGTCTGTCTTCAAAACGATTTTATTAAGGTTTGGATTAAACCCAAAGGTGCAGAATTAAAAAGTCTGGTGAATAAGAAAACGGGTGTGGAATATCTATGGGATGCCAATCCGAGGTACTGGGGTAAGTCATCTCCTGTTCTGTTTCCTATTGTGGGAGCATTAAAAGACAATATGTATACGTTTGATGGGCAAACTTACGATCTGCCGAGACACGGTTTTGCTCGCGATATGATGTTTACCGTGGAGTCAAAGTCAGAAACTCAAGCCATTTTTCTGCTGAAATCAGATGTGGAAACCAAGAAAGTGTACCCGTTTGAATTTGAGTTTCGACTAATTTACGCTGTTGAGAAGAATAAGCTGACCACCACTTATGAGGTCAAAAATGTAGGGGCAGGTGAAATGTATTTCTCAGTAGGTGGTCACCCGGCTTTTGCAGTGCCACTTCAGCCAGAACACCTTTACACTGATTATTACCTGGAATTTAACTTTGATTCAGACCCTAAGAAATGGCTTCTCAATGAGGCCGGTCTACTCAACGGTGAGCAGCAGGCTGTTTTCCTTGATCACGGAAAATTGCCGTTAACCAAAGAGCTTTTCAAAGATGATGCTCTGGTTTTCAAAGGTCTGGGCTCTGACCAAATAGCAATCCGAAATCAAAAGAATGAGACGGCCTTGCTCTTTAATTTCAAAGACTTTCCTTTTTTCGGAATCTGGGCGGCTAAAGATGCTCCATTCGTTTGCCTGGAGCCTTGGTGCGGTGTGGCAGATGATGTTGACCATGATCAGGACCTGAAAAATAAAGAAGGGATCAATAAACTTGGGGTAGGGGAGAGCTTTGAACGGGCCTGGAGTGTGGAAGTAAGCTGATTAGTATTGATGGAATACGGTCATAGTTTTACAAAATGAGACCTTTTACCTGTTGTGAAAATGGGAGTGATTCAGGTGAACGAAAAGGATGATGCTTATTAACTGAGTAGGCAATCCTTCTGTAAAATAGTCATTGATCCCTGGTTTGGCCTTTTCGCTTTTCTTACGGATACCTGTCTTGCTTTCACCACAGATAGTCAATGCAAATAGTGCCTTAATGAAAAGCAAATTCCCTAATTTTGCGGCTTCAAATTAAAAACAGGCCTTCATGGAGATCTCAAAAACATATAATCCCAAAGAAACCGAAGATAAATGGTATAGCTACTGGATGGAGAATGGATTTTTCAAATCGACTCCAAATCCTGAGAAAGAGCCATATACCATCGTCATTCCGCCACCAAATGTGACGGGCGTGCTTCATATGGGACATATGTTGAATAATACCATTCAGGATGTGCTCATCCGTAAAGCCCGAATGGAGGGAAAGGAGGCTTGTTGGGTGCCAGGCACTGATCACGCCTCTATTGCTACAGAGGCCAAAGTGGTGGCCATGCTGAAAGAGAAGGGCATTAATAAGGCTGACCTTAGCCGTGATGAGTTTTTACAATATTGCTGGGAATGGACCGAAAAATATGGTGGAATCATTCTTCAGCAATTAAGAAAACTAGGTGCTTCGTGTGATTGGGATCGCACCCGTTTTACCATGGAAGATAGTCTGTACGATGCCGTTATTGAGGTTTTCGTTGATCTTTATAATAAAGAGGATATCTACCGCGGATATCGCATGGTAAACTGGGATCCGGAGGCTAAAACCACGGTTTCTGACGAGGAAGTAATTACTGTAGAGCGTCCTCAAAAGCTGGTTTACATTAAGTATGAAGGGAATGATGGTGATGTGTTGATCGCTACTACCCGCCCGGAAACCATTATGGCCGATGCTGCCATTTGTGTTAATCCTGAGGATGAACGCTATAAAAATCTGGTTGGGAAGAAGGTTCGTATTCCATTGATCAACAGAGAAATCGAAGTTATTGCCGACGAATATGTGGAAATGGAGTTCGGTACAGGATGTCTTAAGGTAACCCCGGCTCATGATCAGAATGACTTTGCACTTGGCAAAAAGCACAATCTGGAAGTTATTGATCTTTTGACAGATGATGCTAAACTCAACGAGAAAGCTAAGATTTTGGTAGGTGAAGATCGTTTTGTGGCTCGTAAGAAGATTGTGAAAATGCTGGAGGAATCCGGTAATCTGATCAAGGTCGAGGATTATACCTCAAACGTAGGCACATCTGAGCGTACAGGTGCTGTTATTGAGCCTAAAATCTCTTTACAGTGGTTCCTGAAAATGGATCGCCTGAGCAAACCAGCTTGGGATAACGTTATGGATGATACCATTCAATTGATTCCGCCTAAATTCAAGAACACCTATAATCACTGGATGGAAAATGTGCGTGATTGGTGTATTAGTCGTCAGCTTTGGTGGGGGCATCGGATTCCGGCTTACTACCTGGAAGATGGTACTTGCATAGTGGCAAAATCAAAGCAAGAGGCTTTGAAAATTGCCCGGGATAAGTATCAGCTTTTTGCGTTAAGTGAAAAAGATCTGACGCAAGACGAAGATGTTCTGGATACCTGGTTTAGCTCCTGGCTATGGCCAATGAGTGTTTTCGACGGTTTTAAAAATCCAGATAATGAAGACATTAACTATTACTACCCGACAAATGATCTTGTAACTGCTCCTGAAATTCTGTTTTTCTGGGTGGCCCGCATGATCATTGCTGGTTACGAATACAAGGGCACTTACCCTTTCAAAAATGTTTATCTGACCGGTATCGTTCGTGATAAGCAGGGTAGAAAAATGTCAAAGTCTTTGGGTAATTCGCCTGATCCTTTGGAGTTGATTGAGAAGTACGGAGCGGATGGGGTAAGAACAGGTATGCTTTTCAGTTCACCGGCGGGTAACGATTTGCCTTTTGACGAAAAACTATGTGAGCAGGGAAGAAACTTCTCCAATAAAATATGGAACGCTTTCCGACTGGTGAAAGGATGGAATGTGGATGAAAACGCGGCGGTGCCTCAGGCATCTGAAGTGGCTGTAAAATGGTTCAGGTCAAAACTTAACCAGACCATTGCGGAGGTACAGGATCATTACGGCAAGTACCGCATGAGTGATGCTTTGTTAAGCACCTATAACCTCATCTGGAATGACTTCTGCTCACAATATCTGGAGATGGTCAAACCGGCCTATGTGGATGGTCAAAGTTTGCCTATTGATAAAACTACATTCGATTTGACCATTGAGTTTTTTGATGAACTCATGAGGCTCGTTCATCCTTGGACACCTTTTATTACCGAAGAAATCTGGCAAAACCTGAGTGAAAGAGGTGAAAAAGCGACTATTTGTCAAGCGGAGTTTCCGTCTGGTGGAGCTGTGGAACAAGGTATTCTTTCCGATTTGGAAATCGTTTTTGAGTTAGTTTCTTGGGTAAGAAATACCCGCCAGTCAAAACAAATTTCTCCGAAAGAGGCTTTGCCTTTGAGTATCAAAACGGCAGATATTTCAAAATATAAGGAACTGACGGATCTGGTCGGCAAGCTTGCGAATATCAGTGAGGTTAACTTTGTAGAGGAGGTTTCAGGAGCCAGTTTGGTGATTAAAGGCGATGAATTCGGTCTTGATCTTGGTGATAATATTGACGTAGAAGAAGAGCGTTCAAATACCTTGAAAGAATTGGAATATGCCAGAGGTTTCAAGGTTTCAGTAGAAAAGAAATTGTCCAACGAGCGTTTCGTACAAAATGCGAAACCAGAAATTGTTCAACGGGAAAAAGACAAACTGGCTGATGCTGAATCAAAGATCAAGGCCCTGGAAGAGGCCCTTGCGAAGCTCGGGTAGTATTGGTCTTTGATCTTAAATCTTTCGTCTTAAGTCTTAGATAATGATCGGCGTATTTGATTCCGGAATTGGTGGATTGACTTTGCTTCATGAGCTAACAAGGCTTATGCCACATGAAGACTACATTTATTTTGCCGATACCGATCACGTACCTTATTCATACCGGACCAAAGAGGAGATCAAGGGTTTTGTTGAAGAATCCATATTATTTCTAAGGGAAAAGGGTTGTGATGTCATTGTTCTTGCCTGCAATACGGCCACAAATGTTGCGGTAGAATACCTTCGTGAAAAATATGATTTTCCTATTGTGGCTATTCAGCCAGCCGTGAAAGTAGCCGCTGATCACAGTGAAGATAATAAACGGATTTTGGCCTGTGCCACCCCTGTTACGTTAAATGCTGACCGCTACAAAAATCTTGTAGCTCAGCTTGGGATTGGTGAAAGATTGGATAACCTGCCCTTGCCAAAACTTGTTGAATTTGCAGAGAAAGGCATTTTTGAGGGTAAAGAAGTTGAGGAGTACCTGAAGCAGGAGATTGAGAAACTGTTTAGCCAAGAACACCATTTCATTGTTCTTGGTTGTACGCATTTTACCTTTTATGAAAGGATAATAGAGCAGCTTTTTCCTACCCTCCAGGCTTTAGATGGAAATGAAGGGACGGCCCGTCAGGTGAAACGGGTTTTAGAGAAAGAGGTGGGTTTGAAGACTTCAGGGTCTGGTCATACAGTGTTCTATGAGTCTGGTAGAAAAGTGGAAAACCTTGCCAAATATGCAAAACTGCTTGCCAAGCTTCGACTTAGCTCATAATTTCCCGCAAGACGGGCAAAGATTTCAATTCGCCAAATTCCTCCTGATGCAATCGGTAAAAAGTTAAAAGAACATCAAGAAGGTGATTTCTGAAAACCTTTCCCATATCAAGTGTATCTGTAAAGTCTGCTTTCAGGAGTAAATTGAGATATTTTTTTGTCTCCGTTTCCACCGGAATTGTTACCCCGAATTCTTTAAACTGATTTTCTACTTCTATGGCGTCTTGTGGTGCAAAGCCTAGGTAATTACTGTATTTCGTCAGAAAAATAAGGTGAAAATTCTCAATACCTGAGGTCATCTCGTCAAGAGTGACAATGGATTGGTAGAGAAAAAAGAATAAAGCTTCGTTCTCTGTTTGCTCTTTCAATGTTTTGCTGATCACCTCATTCAGAAAAATGGAAATCGTTGATTTCCGAACCTCAAACGGCAGGCTTTTCAGTGGAGCGGTACACTTGATTTCAGAAATTCGGTGGAGGTCTTTTTTCTGATCATGATAAACCACCAGATCAAGCAAAGTTAAGGGCTGAAAAAGGGCGATTTTATTTTTGCCGCGGGCTGTGCGTACACCATTCTCAATATAGCTCTGCACCCCAAACTTCTCTGTATAGATTTTACAAATCACCGAAGTCTCCCGATAAGGAATAAAACTGAGAACTATGCCTTTGGTTTTATGAAGCATGTGCAAAGAACAGCAAAAGTTAAATAATTGTAATAACTAATTATTTAGTCGTTTTTGTGTCAAAAATCTTATATCTTCGGTTTAATTACTCAACTTCCTTATAGTATGAAACTTCCACAACTACTTCTTTGCTTCCTGCTCACCTCTTTTTTCGCTAATGCTCAAAATCGTGTAACAGTCTCAGGTCATATTGAAGACAGCTCCGGCACAGCCCTATCGTATACCTCAGTGCTGATTTTGGCTCCATCTGATTCGTCCTTGATTACCTATGCTCTAACAAATGACGAGGGCGACTTTATTTTCAAAAATTTGGAAAGAAAGCCAATGCTTATTAAAGCGACTTATGTTAGTTATTTGCCTCATCAGGAAGAACTTGTTTTGCCGGAAACCGGAGATTTGAATTTAGAGAAAATAGTACTGAACCCTATATCAAAAGAGCTTTATGAGGTAGTGGTTAAAACGGCCAAAGCTCCAATCAGTATCAAAGGCGATACAATTGAGTACGACGCAAGCAAGTTTAAAGTGCCTCCCGGGGCAACTCTTGAAGAGCTGATCAGAAAACTTCCGGGAGTGGAGGTGGATAAAGATGGCAATGTGGTAGCCCAGGGCGAACAAGTTCAAAAAGTGACGGTCGATGGTCGCCGTTTTTTTGGAAACAATACCAAAGTAGCTACACAAAATCTCAATGCTGATGCCGTGAAAAAAGTACAGTTTTTTGATGATAAATCAGAACAGTCTAAGCTCACCGGAGTGCAAGATGGATTGCGGGAAAAAACCATGAATGTAGAACTTAAAGAGGAGGCTAAGAAAGGAGGCTTTGGAAAAATAACGGCTTCAGGAGGAACAGATAATCGATGGAATACAAGCGGGCTTTTTAACAGGTTTGATAAGGAACAACAGTTTTCAGTAATAGGATATGGGAACAATACCAATCAATCTGGAATTACTTGGGATGATTTGCAGGAATTTCAAGGCTCGGGTGCATATAACAGATATTCAGGAATTGGAGATTTTGGATTTAATAATAATGTCTACTACAGCTCATCCAACAGCGAAGAGTCATTCAACATTCCATACAATGACCTCAGTTCGGGATATTCAAATAATCAAGCTGCCGGAATTAATTATAACTACCTGAAAAAAAAGAAGGAGCTTAATTCAAGCTACTTCTTCAGCAGAAGCGACCAGCAGATTGATACCTATGAGTCTCGGATCAATTTACTTAATCCTACCGCCACTTTTGAGACAACAGATCAGAGTATACAGGAAAACCTAACAGGGCATCATCGACTGAATATTCGCTTTCAAAATGAAATAGACAGTAGCAATACGTTAACGCTTATCGGTCAGGGTCGTTATAGTAATTTAAACAATTCATTATCGAGTTTACAAAGTCTTATCAGGTCAGTGGATAGTGAAAGCTCTATGCAACGAAATAACGTGAACGATAAATTTTCTATGTCTTATCAGGGGTCAGCCATTTTCAGACATAAGTTTAAAAAGAACGGAAGAGTTTTAGCCCTGAGTTTTTTAAATAATGGGAGTAAGGCAGACACTGAAGGTACATTGAAAACGGCTGTTGATGTATTAAATTCTTCAGACCCTGATACCTATTTTAGAAATTTAGATCAGTTAAATGCTTCCCTGAATGGTACACAGTTAATAAAATCAAGTGCTCTGTATGTAGAGCCTATTGGAAAGAAGGTTTTCTCTGAAAGTTTTTACAATTATAGCGTTACCAATTCTACGGTTCATCGGGAAGTCTACGATTTGAGCAATGAGAATGCTGAAACTTTAAATGAAGATTTAAGCAGGTATTTTGATAACAGGATTGTATATAACAGGTTTGGTTCAAGTATTCGATTTACATCAAAGGGAAATAATTTATCGCTGGGGTTGGCCGGTGTCCGGTATGACTTAAATGGTGATTTTTCTGTCCGGAATAGCTCTCCCTCGTTAGGTCAGGTGGATAAAACATACATGGCTCTTACACCAAATATTGATTTCAATAAAAGGATGAAAGGTAACCAATATATGGGTTTTGACTATAGTCTAAGTATGACGCCGCCCTCAATTTCTGACCTGCAGCCTTTTAAGGATATATCTAACCCTCTCTTTATCAGAGAAGGTAATCCTGATCTTCAACCAGAGACCAGTCATTCCTTTACGGCCAGATACAATAAATATGACCCTGCTACATTTATCAGGTTTTATATTTATGCACGTGGCTCTCTTTATACCAACAGGGTAGTTCAAAACCAAACCATAAACCCTGAAACATTGGTAACTACTTACAGCCCGGGTAATGTCTCGGGAGGTAATTCGGGAAACATCTATGGAAGTATTGGTTTTCCTATCATTAAAACCAAGTTTTCTGTAGATATCGGCGGTAGCCCAAGTTTCAGCAACTACATCTCTTTGATTAATAATGTGGAGAATAACACAAGCAGAATTGGGTATAATTATAATGCCTCAATTACCTTGACCCCAATTGATGGGTTTGCTTTTTATGCGGGTGCCAGAATCTCTAACTCGGAAACAAAATATGAGATTAATACCCAGCAAAATCAAAAAATAATTAACCGATCACTTTGGGCCAGAATGAACCTGAAGCTACCCAAAGATTTCTACATTGATTCTAATTTTGATTATTCACATTTTTCAAATGAACGACTTTCTTTTGACCAGAAAGTGCCTATCTGGAACGCTTTTTTGTATAAACATCTCGGTGAAAAGAAAAAATGGGAGGTACGCTTGTCTGGCTTTGATATTCTGAAACGTAATATCAACGTTACGCAACAGGCCAGTCAGAATTATGTTCTGTTTAGAGAAATAAACACGCTATCCAGATATTTTCTAATAGGCTTCACTTACAATATGAGGGGAGTTGAAGTAAAAAGATATAGATAATAAATATATGAAAAGTAGAATATTGAGAGCCTTCATTATCTTCCTGTTATCTTTTTTGTCCTTGGTAACAAAAGGCCAAAACCTGACTGGTGAAATAGAATTTCGATATCGAATTAATTATGCCGAAATATATGCTAGTGCAGAATACATCACTGAGCAGGAAAGAGATCGGATTATGCTGAGCTGGGGAAATGAAGAAGGGTATAGTACCAGAATGAAATTGCAATTTTCACCCGAAAAAACGGTATATACCTACGGAGAACCATACGAACTTAATGCATGGTCATCATTCAAGGATAATTATTTCATTATCAAGAATTTCGCAGAGAGTACCTCCATGCTCTATCTGGAGTCATTAGGAAAGACATATTTGATAGAGGATGAATTAAAAGTGCCAAAATGGAGGATAATGAATGAATTAAGGGAAATAGTAGGTCACATGTGTATGAAGGCAGTGACGCAGGATACCCTTAAAGGACAAGAAATTGTAGCCTGGTTTGCCGCCGATATACCCGTACCTGGTGGCCCGGAAAACCTCAATGGCTTGCCTGGAATGATTCTGGGATATGAAGTGAATGGAACCCAGCTTCTGGTAGAGGCAGAGAGAATAGTTTTAGGAGAGCCCGAAGACCCTATCAAACTGCCCAAAAAAATGAAAGGGAAAAAGGTGAATTGGCAAGAATACAATGAATCGGTTGCGGAGTTTATTGATCTCTCTGTTAAAGCTAAAAGGCCTTGGTATTGGAGTTTACGTTTTTAACTGTTGGCTGAGCTATGCCACAGAAAGAATAGGAAAATGATGATCCAGACGATGTCAAGAAAATGCCAGTAGAGGGTTACTAGCTTCAATCGTAAGATATTGGGAGGGTTTACGCTATCTACAAAAGAGTCAATGTATGACCTGTTTTTCATTGACTTGTACACCACAAGACTTAAGGCGACTAAACCTCCCAAAGTATGAATCAAATGAATGCCGGAGAGGATAAAAATGAAAGAGCCTCCCGTGTTATTAGAAGGTAAAATATTATTTCTCAAAAGCGACATCCAGCCCCATATCTGCGTCATCAGAAAACCAAGAGCCAAAAAATAAGTAGCCATCAGTAGGTGTCTGTGTAATGCGAATTGTTGATTATTTAAGGCTCGACTGACCAGCTGTAAGGTGACACTACTGGCCAAAATCAGAAGTGTACTCAGCCAGAAAGCTCCCGGTAGCTGAACCGGAATATCTTGATTGACAAGCTCTTTCTTTACAAAAACCAAGAAAACAAAAAGGAACAGTAGTGCACTACTGGCTATGCCAAGATAGAGCATAAACTGAAACGGTTCCCGTCTTTTGGTTAGAAAATTAGACATATTTAAAGTTCTCCTTTCCAAACAGCGTATTCAGAGAATTGGTTTTTCAGATGCGGCTCTTCTTTAAATATTCCGTACACTGTTGATCCACTGCCTGTCATAGCTGCATAAATAGCTCCTTTTCGGTACAAACTATTCACCAACTCGTCGATAAGAGGGTACTTTTTTGCTAGGGGTTCTTCAAAGTCATTTTTGATTAAACCTTTCCATTTCTCAATAGGCTCTTCGATCAGAGTTATTACGGACTCCTTCGGTTTGGTTGGTATAATCGAGCCGTAAGCCTCTGCTGTGCTAATGTGGATGCCTGGATTAATACAAACGATAGTGTAACCCGTCAAATCGAGCTCAATCGTTTTAAATTTAATGCCGCGATCAAAACAAAAAACGGGTTTGTTTTCAATGAAAAAAGGACAGTCACTACCTAAGGTGGCGGCCATTTGCTGAAGCTGTAGGATCGATAAGTCACACTCGAGCAATTCATTGAAAAGTTTAAGTGCAAATGCACCGTCAGCTGATCCGCCGCCCAATCCGGCACCCATGGGTATCACTTTATGCAGATGGATGTGCACGTTTGATTCTTTTTTCGCAAAGGGTTTTATTAAATCAAAAGCTTTAAGAATCAAATTGTTTTCCGGTTTTCCCGGAATATCCAGTCCTGTTGTGTTAAATATCAATCGCTCCGCCGGGATTGCTTCTAAGGCATCCCGCCATTTAACCGGATAAAAGACAGATTCGAGATTATGGAAACCGTCAGAGCGTTTTTCGGTGATGTTAAGGCCAATATTGATTTTGGCATTCGGGAAACAGATCATGCTTCAAAAGTAAGCAAGGAGTTCTGTTTTGAAATGAATTTTTGTCACATTGAAAATCACAATTTGAAGCTGGCCTCAAAAAGCTTAGTTACAGTGAACTAAGTTGTTAATAATTTTATTTCTGGTCTTGTAAGCTATATAATTTAATATTACCTTTGCACCCTGTTTTTAGATACGCTGCGTATTATCCTGAATAGCAGCCTCTTTCTTAAGCGTAAAACACTTAAAATTTTAAAAAATGAGCGATTTAGTAAGAGAAATTGAAGCGTCATTATTGCCTGAAACAAATGAAATCCCTGATTTCAAAGCAGGTGACACAGTGAACGTTCACGTACGCATCAAAGAAGGTAACAAAGAGCGTATTCAGGTATTCCAGGGAGCTGTTATCCAACGTAAAAACTACGGAACAACAGGCGAAACCTTCACAGTTAGAAAAATTTCTAACGGTATTGGGGTAGAGAGAATTTTTCCTATATTGTCCCCAAGTATTGAAAAGATCGAGGTCTTGAGAAAAGGTAAAGTAAGAAGAGCGAAGCTTTATTACCTAAGAAACAAGCACGGTAAAGCGGCCAAGATCAAAGAATTGAAGAAATAAGATATTAAAGAATATAAGTAATAGCTTTTTCATAATTTGTGTTGGAAAACGCCGCCTTAATGAGGCGGCTTTTTTTTATTTCATTCCATCAAAAAAAGTACAGGACTTCAATGCTAAGTTTTTTCAAATATCAGGGTACAGGTAATGATTTTGTGATGATCGATGCCAGGGAGGTAGAGATCAATCTGAGTCAGGAAGAAATCGCTGCTATATGCTCAAGGCGTTTTGGAGTGGGGGCTGATGGTCTTATTCTTCTGAAAAACGCTGATGGTTATGATTTCAGAATGGTTTATTATAATGCTGACGGCCGTGAAGGGAGCATGTGCGGTAATGGAGGCCGATGTACCGTGAAGTTTGCGGCCGATCTCGGAATATTTGAAAAAGAAACCTCATTCATAGCTGTTGACGGGCCGCATGAGGCACTTTTGATTGACGATAAAGTTCGCCTAAAAATGACAGATACGGCGGCTGTGGCTGAAGTTGATGGAAATTCATTTTATAATACCGGCTCTCCTCATGTTGTTATCTACTCTGACAACTTAGGGGCTCTGGATGTAAACAAAGAAGGGGCGGCCATCAGATACAATGAGTACTGGCAGGCTGCCGGAGGTAGTAATATCAATTTTGTGGAGTTAAAAGGCTCACAGTCTATTGCAGTGCGTACCTACGAGAGAGGAGTGGAGGCCGAAACGTATTCATGTGGTACCGGAGTAACCGCTTGTGCTCTTGATGCCTGGCAGAAGCATCAAATGAAATCTCCGGTGGCCATTAATACGCTGGGTGGTCAGCTTGAGGTTTCGTTTGAGCAGAAAACAGATGGCTCATTTTCTAATATCTGGCTTGAAGGCCCGGCTCTCAGGGTTTTTAAGGGGATTTGGTAGCCCTTACAGATAAATCTTTGTTAAAATGTATTGACATATAGAAATATTCGTTTTAACATTGCATCGGAATCAGAACAACGTCCCCTCGATTCCATTCTCAAGCAGGAATTTGCCATTTCACATTTCCATTACGGTTTTTTCCTCAATCTATTCGAGAAGTAAGATTTAGTTGAAAAGTCAAGATACATCTATGTTAATTAGTCAGCCTTGCTGATTCTACAACCTCATTAATTAATTCCATTTTCATGTACCAGGAAAAAGACTTAAAAGTCAAACTATTGTCAGAGTTGAAAACAATAGCTTCAGACTTAGGTATTGATATCAAGGGCTTGAAGAAGTCCGATTTAGTTGAGCAAATTCTTCGAAAAAATGCTGCTCATGAATCTAAAGCAGAAGCAAAGAAAGAAGAAAAAGTGGAAACAAAGCCTGGCAAAAGGCCACGTACAAGAAAAAGAATTGCAAAGCCTAAAACATCTGATTCAGGAGCTGAAGAAAGTTCTGAGGATGACGATATTGACCTTTCAGACCTTGAGGAAGAAATTCCGGACATCACTGATGAAGACCTGGGTTTGGTAGAAGATGGTAGTGATGATGATGAGGATCAGGAAGATCCTGTTGAGAAGAAAAAACGCGAAGATTACTCAAGAGATATAAAGCGAAATTTCAATAACCTTGTTAAGGAATTTGACGGACTGATTGACAACGAAGGTGTTCTGGAAATCATGTCTGAAGGTAGTTATGGTTTCCTTCGTTCGCCGGATTTTGACTATCTGGCCAGTCCTGATGATATTTACGTATCACCTTCTCAGATCAAACTTTTTGGTTTGAAAACAGGTGACACCATACGTGGAACAGTAAGACCACCAAAAGATGGTGAAAAGTATTTTGCTTTATTGAAAGTAATTTCAGTGAATGGGAAAACATCAGAAGAAATCAGAGATCGTATTCCATTTGAATACCTTACTCCTCTGTTTCCTAACGAGAAAATCTCACTTTCCACGAAGCCTGAGATCATGAGTACCAGAGTGCTTGATCTTTTTGCCCCTATTGGTAAAGGTCAGCGTGGAATGATTGTGGCACAGCCTAAAACAGGTAAAACGGTACTTCTAAAAGAAATAGCCAATGCCATCGCAAGAAATCACCCGGAGATATATCTAATCATCCTTTTAATAGACGAACGTCCTGAAGAGGTGACCGATATGGCTCGCTCTGTTAGAGCTGAGGTGATTAGCTCAACTTTTGACGAAACAGCAGATAAGCATGTGAAAGTATCAGGAATGGTGCTAGAAAAGGCCAAAAGACTGACTGAAAGTGGTCATGACGTTGTGATACTTCTTGACTCAATCACGCGTTTGGCAAGGGCTCACAACACGGTAGTTCCTTCTTCAGGTAAGATTTTATCCGGTGGTGTGGATGCTAAGGCATTACATAAACCAAAGAGGTTCTTTGGTGCAGCCAGAAATATAGAAAATGGCGGGTCATTGACCATTATCGCTACAGCTCTTATTGATACAGGTTCCAAGATGGATGAGGTTATTTTTGAGGAATTCAAAGGGACAGGTAACATGGAGCTTCAGCTCGACAGAAGACTGGCTAATAAACGTGTTTTCCCTGCGATTGATATTTTGACTTCCGGTACCAGAAGAGAGGATCTTTTGATGTCAAAGGATGAATTGAATAAAGTTTGGTTGCTTAGAAAATATATCGGAGACATGAACCCTATGGAATCCATGGAATTTCTTCTTGACAAAATGAAAGGAACCAGAAGTAATGAAGAGTTCCTTCTTACGATGAACAGATAAATAATTTCTTACGATAGTTTTAGCTGGGCCAAAACCTTAATACATAAGGTTTTGGCCTTGTTTTTTTAAGGTTATTAATGTTTTTTCGCTGATAGTTGTAACTTTATTATCTGTCGTACGTCTAGAAAAACGTTAGTGACAATTTTTAATCCTAAACCCCTTAACAATCATGAACAGATTTCTGATTCCTCTTTTGATTCTGTTGGGGTCACTTCTTTACAGTTGGTTCTGGAACTGTCAACGCAGGCCTCATTGCTCTGATGGCGAATATGCTATCGAGGAGAGCATCGATGCCGTGGCTGATGAGTCGGAAGCCGTGATATCCGAAGACGACGGTGCCTCTGCAATGGCCGCTGAAGAAATGACCGAAGCCGAAGAAGAAGAACTATTATTTACCCCTTTGGATGTTTATTTCGAAACGGCAAAAAATGGAATTTCAAAAAATGCTGAAATTGAGAATTTCCTGAATACTGCCCAAAAGTATCTGGCTGCACACCGTGATAAAAAGCTTTCGCTGGTAGGCCATACCGATAATGACGGCTCTGACGCCACTAATGACCCACTCTCTGTAAAAAGAGCGAATACGGTGAAAGAAATGCTCATTAATGAAGGATTTGAAGCCGATCAACTGGTTACTTCGGGTAGAGGTGAGCGTGAACCAATCGCGTCAAATGATACACCTGAAGGCAGAGCCAAAAACAGGAGAGTCACGATAAGACTCATGGAATAAACTTTAAAACCCTTAATCAAAAATAAAGATGGAAAACCTTAAATGTCTATTTACCAATTTCCCTTTGGATATATTCTGGGCCTTATTGCTACCGCTTTTTCTTCTGTGGTGGTATATGAACCGATTAGTTAACAGATATAAATCTCATGCTTCGGAGCTCCAGGACAGAATTAATTTTCTGGAAGGTGAGCTGGAGGCTTGTCGTAAGAATAAAGTATCCAGGGCTGCTACTGCCGATATGGACGGTCTGAAGGCAAAGATCAGCAAGCTTGAAGCTGATTTGGATGCTTGTAATAAGGCTAAACTAGCTGCTGCAGCGACGGGTGCGGTAAGCGGGACGGCCGTTGCTGGTGTAGCCTCTCTGGCTTCAGATAAGCCTAAGAAAAAGGATGATTTGAAAGTAGTGGAAGGTATTGGTCCTAAAATTGAAGGTCTTTGCCATGATGCCGGTATTTATACTTTCGCTGATTTGGCAAATGCTTCGGCAGAAACCATAAAAGGTATTTTAAGTAATGCCGGTCCTAGATTCCAGATGCATGATCCTACTACCTGGCCAAAGCAGGCTGAGCTGGCCCGTGATGGTAAGTGGGATGAGCTGAAAGCCTGGCAGGATGAATTAGATAAGGGAAGACAGTAATTTCAGCCCAATCAAGATAGAAAAGCGGTACATAAAGTGCCGCTTTTTTTATTGCCCGGCAGTGGCCATCTTTGCTGCCATGGATTTAAGACTGAAAGGTAGAATTGGGAAAATAAGTACGCTCATCTTTGATGTAGATGGCGTTTTTACTGACGGAACTATAATTGTCACGGATATTGACGTACAGCGGGTTTTTAATGTGAAAGATGGTTATGCCGTTCAAATGGCATTAAAAGCAGGCTATAAAATGGCTGTGATATCCGGCGGTAAACAGGAAAGCATCAGAACCAGGCTTGGAGGGCTTGGAATTCCTGAGATCCACTTATCAGTGAGTACTGACGGAAAACCAGCCGTGCTTGATTCGCTACTGGCAAAATGGGAACTAGAGGAAGAAGAAGTACTTTATATCGGAGATGATATTCCTGATTTATTATTGATGAAAGGTCGTAAAATTTTCAAAGCATGCCCGGTAGATGCCCGCCCGGAGGTTCTGGATCAGGCCGATTTCATATGTCCGTCAAAAGGAGGACATGGGGCTGTCAGAGATGTGATAGAATTAGTGATGAAAACCCAGGACACCTGGATGAAACAATATTAAAAAAGGGGGCACTAAGCCCCCTTTTTTAATTATAAACTTTCAATTGTCTTTTCAAATTTCCGGCTAAGTCTTACCGGTTTTGACCTTTTAGCAATATGAAGCTCATAACCTGAGGCGTCGCCCGTGACTTTGTACAGGGCATGAGCATTAGCGTACTCATGATCTGAAATTTGTATGAATTGAGGGTGTTTTTGAAGCTCTTTCTTTACATCCTCAGCCTGAATGTCAAGCTCTTTATCGGCAAGGCCAAAGAAGTTTTGATACAATAACTGAGACTTATATTTTGAGATACTTACCGATACCAATTGATTTGGAACCAGACTTAGCTTTTCGTTAGCTCCTGAAAAAGCCATTACAGGGAAAAGCATTTTTTGACTTTCCACTGGCGTGAAGTTCTGAAGGTTTCGGTTTATTATCTCAGACTTTAAAGAGAATTTACTTCTCAAGGTACTCTCCTGAAGAAAAGAAATAATGAAACCAATGACAGCACCAAAGCCAGTAAACTCTAGCAATACCATTGGAAGGTCAAACTTAGCAAGACCTACCTGATTACTGAAAACCATTACCAAAAGACCTACAAAGAAAAATCTTAAAACAAAAAGGGAAAACTGTCTGATCACCGTCCACTGAGATGAATCAAAGAATTTTTTGAAAGTGAAAGGTAGAAGGTAGTCTGAAATAAGGATACCAATAAAACCGGCTGCACTGGCGATACTAATTAAAAGGGTTTTATTGAGTGCAGTATTCTCTCTAATTCCAAAAGGCTGTGCAAAATAGAAAAGTACAAAAACAGAAAGTGCAACAACTACTGCTGAAATCAGACTTTTAAGCGTAAGCACACCTGAACGCATCGGTCTTTTAGTGGCCTGTGCCAGTTTCTGGAAAAAGCCGGCAACGCTATTGATAATTTGTACGGGGATATTAAGAATTGACTTTATCATGAAATGATTGTTTCGTTAGCTTATGTTTTAAGTTTTCAAAAACTATACCAAAACTCATTAACGTTTTAATAAGAAAGTATTTGATCTGAAACGTAATTTTTTATGTGAATGCTGTGTTAATTAAAGTGAAATCTCTAGATTGAGAACTTAGTATAATTCAATCAAAATCGAATAATGATCAAGAAAACCACTGTTTTATTTATCACCATTTTGGTGAGCTATTTTACATCATTAAATGCACAGACGACTTTAGGAAACGATACAGATTCGCTAAGCTATGCCATCGGAGTAAGTGTAGCCCAAAGCATAAAAGCTCAAAACATTCAGCCAGATTTAGATATTATGAAGGCGGCGATAGCAGATGTTTTAAATGATTCAGAACTTGCTATTCCGGCTCAATTGTGTGGAATGTACCTGCAGACCTATTTTCAGCAGGCAGCGGAGAAAGTAGCTAATGAAAACTTGAAAATTGGCAATGATTTTCTGGCTAGTAATAAAACAAGAGAAGGTGTTATGGAAACGGCTACTGGCCTTCAATATGAGATCTTAAACGCTGGTGATGGGGCCAAACCTTTATCGACAGATAAAGTGAAGGTTCACTATCATGGAACGCTCATCGACGGTACAGTCTTTGATAGTTCTGTAGAGAGAGGTTCTCCGGCTACTTTTGGTGTAACCCAGGTGATTAAGGGCTGGGTAGAGGCTTTACAGATGATGCCTGTAGGCTCAAAATGGAAATTATTTATCCCGGCAGATTTGGCTTACGGGCCAAGAGGTCAGGGCAAAATTGGTCCGAATTCAACGTTGATTTTCGACGTTGAGTTGCTGGAAATTGTACAGTAATAGGAGAGCTTTGGTTCTTCAGCCCTATGGGCATCTATTAAACAAAGATTTATGAAAAAGTTAGTATTAACGCTATTCGTTAGTTTCTCATGCCTGACTCTTTTTGCTCAGTCAGAAACTCCCAAATACAGTTATGAAGATCTGGAGCCAAGTAATACTCACAAGCGTGTTGAGCAGTTCGCCACGCAGTTTTTGAGTAATTACCATTATCAGAAATTTCAGGTGGATGATTCATTATCATCTCATGTTTTTGATAATTTTTTGTCAGACGTTGATCGGTCCCATTCTTATTTTACCAAAAATGACATTGAGGAGTTTGAGCAATATCGATATTCTCTTGATGATGCTTTATTGACAGGAGATCTGGAGCTCCCTTTTCTTGTTTACAATCGCTTCAGAAAGATTTATAGAGATCGTTTTGCTTTTATAGAGGAGTATCTTTCAAAACCCTTCAACTTTGAGTCCGATGAGACGTATAATGCCAATCGCCGCGAGTTAGATTGGGCTGCTAGTCAGGAGGAGCTCGATGAAGAATGGAGTAAAATTCTGCTTGGTCAGGCTCTGAGCATGAAATTAAGCGGTAGTTCGGATTCCAGTATTGCGAAAACGCTTCAGAAAAGATATGAACGTTATGAGTCTCGTGTGGCCAAATGGAGAGCCGAAGATGTTTTTCAGACCTACATGAACGCATTTACAGAGGCTATTGATCCTCACACGTCTTACATGATACCGAGCACGGCGGCCCAGTTCAATATTGACATGAGCCAGTCATTGGAGGGTATTGGTGCTCAGCTTCGCAATGAAGGTGACTACGTGATGATCGTCGATATTATTCCAGGAGGCCCATTATTTAAAACCCAGCTCGCAAATAAAGACGACTACATTCTCGGTGTGGCTCAGGGTGATGATGGGGAGTTTCAGGACATCATTGGCTGGTTAACAGACGACGCTGTAAAACTGATTCGTGGTAAAAAGGGAACAGTGGTGCGGTTACTCTTAAAAGCAAAAGAGGCTCCTGCTAGTTCTGAGCCTCGTGAGGTGAGAATTGTTAGAGAAAAAATAAAACTGGAAGAAGCTGTCGCTGAAGGTGAGGTGATGGAAATTGAGGAAGACGGTAAAACTTATAAAATTGGTTTGATTGATATTCCAATGTTTTATCGTGATTTTGACGGAGCCCGCCGTGGTGCTGATTTTCAAAGTACAACCAAAGATGTGAAGCGGTTTCTGGAAGATTTTCAAAATGAAGGTATCGATGGTGTAATTGTAGACTTGCGGAATAATGGCGGGGGCTCATTAACAGAGGCTATTGATTTAACAGGTCTTTTTATTCCTGAGGGGCCGGTGGTTCAACGAAAAACAGGACGCGGACGTATAGATGTAGAGAATGACAGAGACCCGTCTGTAACGTATGACGGTCCACTCTTGATTCTTCAAAACCGTTATTCAGCTTCTGCTTCTGAGATTTTTGCCGGTGCTATCCAAGATTATAATCGTGGTTTAATTGTCGGTGAGCAGTCTTTTGGAAAAGGTACGGTACAGCAATTGGTAAACCTGGATCAGTTTTTATTATCACCAAAAGTGGCATCGAATAAAAGGCCAGGTACAACTGGGCTGGAAGAACGTGAGCGATACGGTCAGCTAAAATTGACTACAGAAAAGTTCTATAGAATTACAGGGAATAGTACTCAGCGGAAGGGTGTAATTCCTGATATCGCTTTCCCATCACCATGGGTTTCTACTGAAAGTGGTGAAAGTAGTAGACCTACGGCTCTTCCTTATGATGAAATCAGAAGTTCAGATTTTGAGGACCAGAAAGTCGTGACTGATCGATTGAGAGAAAAGCTAAGATCAAGCTTTGATAAACGTCTGGAGGGCTCTGAGGAGATGATGACCTTAAAGAAAGAGATCGAAATCTATAAAGAGCAGAAAGATCAGGACGAGTTCTCACTGAATTATGAAGAACGCCTCAAAGAAAAGGAGGAAGATGAAGGAAACCGTACTGCGATTAAGAAGCTTAGAAAAACAAAAACCGGAGATGATCATTCAGATGATTTATACCTGAATGAAGCCGGTAAAGTTCTTACTGATTTGATCAGGATGTCTTGACTTAACTAAGAAAAGAACGTTATAAACAAAAAGACTCCTGAATGGAGTCTTTTTGTTTATTAAATATTTCAATTTACTTTTTCTCTTCAGGTAGTTCAAACCTGATCGGGTTGTCTACTTTCTTTTTGAGAAGGGCAATTTCCAGAACATCCTGGACCATATCAACATAATGGAAGGTAAGTCCATTGGTATATTCCTCACCAATTTCTTCCACGTCTTTTTGATTCCGGTAGCAGAGAATTATTTCCTTGATTTTTGCACGCTTGGCGGCTAGAATTTTCTCTTTTATACCACCGACTGGCAGTACTTTCCCACGTAAAGTAATCTCACCGGTCATAGCCAGGTTCTTCTTGATTTTACGCTGCGTATAGATGGAAGCCATGGAAGTCAAAATCGTAATACCTGCTGATGGCCCATCCTTAGGCACTGCACCTTGTGGTACGTGAATATGTAGGTCATAGTGCTGGAAAATTTTATAATCGATCTCCAAATCCGCGGCATTAGCTTTCAGGTATGAAAGAGCCGTCATCGCAGATTCTTTCATAACATCTCCCAATTGACCTGAAAGGGTAAGATTCCCTTTACCCCGACTTAGGTTAGTTTCTATGAAGAGAATGTCTCCACCCACTGGCGTCCAGGCCAGGCCAGTTACTACTCCGGCAAGCTCATTACCCTCATAAAGGTCTTTGTCAAAATGAGAGATTCCCAATAACTCCTCTATGTCGGCAGGGGTCATGCTGTGAGGGTACTCCTCTTCCATAGCAATAGATTTCGCCACTTTTCTGACCACGCTCCCAATTTTTTGCTCCAGACTTCTCACGCCAGATTCACGGGTGTAGCCCTCAACAATTTTGATGAGTGCCTGTTTATTGATTTTCAAATCTTTTGAAGTAAGCCCGTGCTCTTTGAGTTGTTTAGGCAACAAATGTCGTTTTGCAATTTCCACTTTCTCTTCAACCGTGTAACCCGTAAGCTCGATGATTTCCATTCGGTCTCTTAATGCAGGCTGAATGGTATCCAAAGAGTTTGCAGTAGCGATGAAGAGAACCTTTGAAAGATCAAAATCTACTTCAAGGTAATTGTCCTTAAAGGCATTGTTTTGCTCGGGGTCAAGAACCTCAAGCAATGCACTTGATGGGTCACCTCGGTGATCTCTTGCTATTTTATCAATCTCATCTAAAACAAAAACTGGGTTAGCCGTTTTTGCTTTGTTGATATTTTGAATCACTTTACCAGGCATGGCACCGATATAGGTTTTTCTGTGCCCACGAATTTCGGCTTCGTCATGAAGTCCGCCGAGAGCCATTCTTACATACTCTCTCCCAAGTGCTTTAGCGATTGATTTCCCTAAAGAGGTTTTTCCTACACCCGGAGGGCCATAAAGGCATAGAATAGGAGCCTTCATATCTGACCTGAGCTTCAAAACTGCCAGATATTCAATAATACGCTCTTTGACTTTTTTAAGGCCATAATGGTCGTTATCAAGAATCTTCTTCGCTCTCTTCAGATTGAAATTATCCTGGCTCACTTCACCCCAAGGCAGGTCTACCAGCAATTCGGCATAGCTAAGAGCCACACCATATTCAGGAGCCATAGAGTTCATTCGCATGATTTTATTGAGCTCTTTATTGAAATGCTCATTGATTTCATGCGGCCATTTCTTTTTTGCCCCTTTCATTCGAAGTTTCTCAACTTCCTGATCAGGGGAATCCATTCCAAGCTCTTCCTGAAGTACTTTTATCTGCTGACGTAAGTAGTACTCTCTCTGCTGCTGATCGATATCTGAACTGGCCTTTGATTGGATATCTTTTTTGATTTCCAGTAGCTCCACCTCTTTGAGGAGATGCTCAAGCAATTTATGAGCCTGTTCCTTCCCATCATAGGTTTCAAGAAGTAGCTGCTTCTCGGCAATTCCTATGTTGAGGTTTGATGATAAAAAGTGTGTAAGAAAGATAGGTGAGTCAATATTGCTGATTGCCGTCTGAGCATCTCTCGGTATCTCCGGGTTAAGGTTCAGGATTTTCGTTGCCGTTTCTTTCAGGCTTTCTATCAGGGCCTTACTCTCTTTTCTACGAGCTCCCGGAAAAGAATCAGGGATATAATCTACCGCGGCTACCAGATAAGGGGTGGTTCTTACAAACTCCCTGATATTGAATCTTCTGCGTCCCTGCACGATGATAGTAACATTGCCATCCGGCAATACAATCATTTTCAGAATGTTACCAATTGTGCCAATCTTATAGACATCATCTTCTGTAGGCTCCTCTTTCGTCTGTCTTAGCTGAGAAACTATACCAAGTGTACGGTCTCCACGATAAGCCTTTTTTACCAGCCTTATGGCCTTGGAGCGGGTAACAGTTACCGGTATAACTATACCGGGAAAAAGTACGGTATTTCTCAAAGGAAGCAGAGAAAGCTCTTCAGGTAAATTATCTTCATTCTCCATTACCTCATCAGGTGAGGTAATTTCTATCATCTCCACGTTTTCGATTTTTGGGGTATTACCCGCAAGCCTCTCTAACAATTCCAGGTCGTTGTTCATTAGGTGTATTCTAAATTCGTATGCTGCCATACTGTCATAATGAAAGTACAAAAGCAACCGAATAATTCAAATCTTTATTGCAGAAGTAGATAGTTCAAGCTCTATGCCAAGAAGTTTTTGCCTGAAATTATGTCAGTTTGAAGCAATTAGAGGCGTATCGAGATGTCTCTTTCCTTTAAATAAAGTTTCAAATCTGGAATTGGGATTTCCTTAAAATGGAAAATTGATGCGGCCAATCCGGCATCAGCTTTCCCAGTGGTAAAAACATCGTAGAAGTGTTCCATATTACCAGCTCCTCCGGAGGCAATCACCGGAATCCCGGCATTTGAGGAAATAGCAGCTGTTAGTTCAAGGGCAAAACCGTCTTTGGTGCCATCAGTATCCATTGAGGTTAATAACAGCTCGCCTGCACCACGATCTTCTACCTCTTTTGCCCATGAAATAGTTTCCAGGTCAGTGGGCTTACGACCACCATGTGTATGAACAGTGTGTTTACCATCAACATATCTGGTATCAATAGCGACCACAATACATTGACTGCCAAACTCCTGGGCAAGTTCAGAGATCAATTCCGGATTTCTTACAGCCGATGAATTAATTGAAATCTTATCTGCACCCGCATTTAGCAATGCAGAAACATCAGCTACAGAACTAATACCACCTCCTACGGTAAACGGAATATTGATGGTATGTGCGACTTTGTTGACAAGTTCAAGCAGGGTTTTGCGGCCTTCTACAGTTGCCGTGATGTCAAGAAAAACCAGTTCATCAGCTCCTTCTTTGGCGTAAATCCTGGCCAATTCGACAGCGTCACCGGCATCGCGAAGGTTGACGAAGTTGGTGCCTTTGACAGTTCTGCCGTTTTTGATATCCAGGCACGGGATTATTCTTTTTGTCAGCATTCCTGATTCTTTAGATAGATGTCACGGTTCACAATTTCCATAAAGAATTGTGGGTTTTCCATCGGTTTCCAACCTGACTTTTCGTACAAAGAATGAGCGTCTCTGGTAGCTAACACCCATCTTCTGAGCCCTTGTAGTTCAGGTATTTTCTGAATTTCTTCAGTCATCCAGACGGCATAGCCATTACCCTGATATTTATCACTGATAAACACATCGGCCAGATAGGCAAAGGTACTTAAGTCCGTAATTATTCTGCAAAACCCGATTTGAACCTTATTGAGATAAAGTCCCAGAGCCATTGAGTTTTCAATTGCTTTTTCAACAGTTTCCCGAGGGATACCCGTGGACCAGTAACTTTTAGTCAGGTTTTTGTGAACGAAATCAATATTTAAAAGAGACTTGTCAGAGCTTAAAAGCAAAGTGTTTTTAGAAGATTCAAATTTTATCATATCCCTATGAAATCATGAAGTTTTCGATTTGACTCAAAGAAATGCGGCCTTCATAAATGGCTTTGCCGACAATTACGCCGTAAAGATTTTGCTCTGCAAGTTTCTCAATATCTTTCATTTCAGAAACACCCCCGCTGGCAATAATTTTACATTCAGGAAACATATCTTTCATTTCTTCATACAGCTCAAAGGCCGGCCCAGCCAGTAAACCGTCTTTATCAACGTCGGTACTTATTATATACTTGATACCGGCTGCTGTGTAGGTCTCTATAAAAGCCATGATGTCCTGCCCACTGTCTTCCTCCCAGCCGCTAATAGCTATTTTTCTGTCTTTTGCATCTGCTCCAAGAATGATTCTGTCGCCACCGTATTTTGTAACCCAGCTCAGCATTTTTTCCGGGTTCTTTACTGCAATACTCCCACCGGTTATTTGAGAGGCTCCAAAATCAAATACCTTTTGAATATCTTCATCAGATTGTACTCCGCCACCAAAATCAATTTTGAGTTTGGTTTGAGAGGCTATTTTCTCAAGAACTTTGAAGTTGATGACCTTTTTTTGTTTGGCACCATCAAGGTCAACTAAATGCAGACGGGTAATGCCGTGATCTTCGAATTCTTTCGCCACTTCCAGCGGGTCCTCGTTATAGATCTTCTTTGTGTCATAATCTCCTTTAGTGAGCCTTACACATTTGGCATCAATGAGATCTATGGCTGGTATGATCTGAAACATGAGCTAGAGTTTTACAAAGTTTTTAAATATTTGCTCGCCTACATCGCCACTGATTTCTGAATGAAACTGGCAGGCATAAAAGTTGTCTTTTTGTAACATGCCGGAGTAGGGGAGAATGTAATCGGTTGTGGCTACTGTTTCCGCAGAAATGGGGGCATAGAAGCTGTGATTATAGTAGACATAATCTCCATCTCTTACTCCATTAAGAAGTTCTGATTTGAAGTCTGAAATGCTGTTCCAGCCCGTCTGAGGGATTTTGAAGCCTTCTTTTTTGGGAAATTTAACGATGGGAATATCAAAAACTCCCAGACAATTAACATCGCCTTCTTCTGAGTGTTTGCAAAGCAGTTGCATTCCGACACAAGTGCCTAGAAAAGGTTGTTTTAGATCAGGGATAACTTTATCCAGCCCATTATCACGAAGGCTTTTCATAGCTGTGCTTGCCTCACCTACACCTGGGAAAATGATTTTTTCTGCCGACTGAATGTCTTCAATTTTATCTGTTAATTGATAGCTGACACCGATGCGGTCAAGAGCATACATTACAGACATCACATTGCCGGCGTTGTATTTTATGATAGTTATTTCTGGCATCCAACGAAGATTAAATTCAAAATTAGAGATATGCCTTACAATCTGAAACTCAAAGCATAGCTTCTTTGAATAATTACAGCCAAACTTGGAAAATAAAAATAAAACCCGTCTAAAAAATGACGGGCTTATTTGTTCGCTAAATTTGTCAGGAAAAAAATCTTTGTGTTGTGGCTCTAGTCAGCGTTTAATTCCACGAAAATAGAATTTTGGAATCGAATTTACAATCTGCTTTTGTGAACTGGGTGATAGTTTTTATCAAAAAGCGGTCTCTGCTTTGTGGAAAAGCAGGTTTGGCCGTTTGATAAGATTTTAAAAGGGAGTACGGGTTGTTGACAGAATACTAATAAACAGAAAAGTCTGGCCGGTGATTTCGGCCAGACTTTCTTGTATATCTAATACCATGAAGATATTTAACCCGATGGTTTATTTTAGTTCAAGTTAAGCTCGTTTTGGATTTGCTTCACTTTAGCTTTTAGGCTTTCAAAAGTACTGTTGTATTCTTCTTTTGATTTGAGCTTACCCTGAACACCTACATAGAACTTGATTTTAGGTTCTGTACCTGATGGTCTGCAGGTAAACTTGGTGCCGTCTTTGGTAAAGAACTGAAGAACATTTGAGCTTTCAATGCCCATACCTTTTTCAATTTTTTCTTGCTCCTTGTTGATCAGGTTGGTACTTGTCAAGTCTTTATAGTCCCGCATCAGGATGACAGGAGAGCCCGCCAGTTCGGCAGGAGGGTTCTTTCTGAAATCAGCCATCATTTTCTGAATTTCTTCTGCTCCTGATTTTCCTTTTTTAGTTACCGAGATAAGTCCCTCGTAGAAGAAACCATACTGTTTGTACATATCGGAGAGGAAATCAAACAAGCTGATTCCATTGTGTTTGGCGTAGGCCGTGAGCTCAGCAATGATAGCACATGAAGCCACTGCATCTTTATCTCTGACTTTATCACCAATAAGGTAACCATAACTTTCTTCCCCTCCGCCAATAAATGTTTCCTTGCCTTCTGTTTCTCTGATTACCTGAGCAATGTATTTAAATCCGGTTAGAGTATTATAGCATTTCACACCGGCCTTTTCAGCCATTTTATCAATAAGGTCAGTGGTAACAATGGTTTTAGCCACAAACTCGCTACCTGTAAGTTTCTTGGCCTTTTTCCATGCTTTGAGCAAATAGTAGATTATGAGGCTGGCGGCTTGGTTTCCATTCAGTAATTGCCATTCGCCTGTCGGGTCTTTAACGGCCATGCCCACCCGGTCAGCGTCAGGGTCAGTTGCCAAAACCAAGTCTGCGTCAATTTCTTTTGCTTTAGCAAGAGCCATTGACATGGCTTCCTGCTCTTCAGGGTTTGGGTATACCACGGTAGGGAAATTGCCATCGGGCTTTGCCTGTTCCTTAACCACGTGTACATTTTGGAAGCCCAGCTGTTCAAGAGCTGCCGGTACCATAGTTATACCGGTACCGTGAATTGAAGAAAAAACAATTTTCAGGTCAGACTGTTTTCTGTTGATTCCAGGAGAAACGGAGATACTCTTAACAGCTTTGAGGTATTTCTTGTCAAGTGATGGTCTGATGCTTTTAATCCTCTTTTTAACGCCTCTGAATTTGATCTTACTTACGGTGGTGATGGCATTAACCTCTTCCACAATTCCTTTGTCATGAGGGGCTACCACCTGAGAACCGTCATTCCAGTATACCTTGTATCCGTTATATTCACGAGGGTTGTGTGAAGCAGTAATCACAATGCCCGCCTGACAGCCCAATTCTCTCACTGTAAAAGACAATTGAGGAGTGGGTCTTAACTCAGGATAAAGATGAGCTGTGATACCGTTTGAAGATAAAACTTCGGCGGCTATTCTGGCAAACTCAGGAGAGAAATTCCGGCTGTCATAGGCAATGGCTACACTAACATCGTCGCCTAAATAAAACTTGTTCAAATAATTGGCCAGACCTTGTGTGGCTGCTCCTACCGTGTATTTGTTCATACGGTTAGAGCCCACACCAATTTCACCACGCATTCCCCCGGTTCCAAACTCGAGGTTTTTGTAAAAGGAGTCGGTGAGTTGGGTAGTGTTTCCTTCCTCAATCCACTTCTGGATTATATTCTTGGTTTCGTCGTCATATTTACCACGAAGCCATTTTTTGATATTTTTTTCTGCGGTTTTGTCGAGTTTCAGGTTTGATAGCATACTTTCCCCGGATTACTTATTGATATGTTCAGGCAATTTATAGAAGTGCCTCTGCTAATCAAAAACTTTTGAAACTTATTGATCTCAATCAGATTCAATGTCTTACTTTTGCCTCAGTTTTGGGTGTCAGAAGCTCTCTTCGGGAGCTTCGACTTAATAGGGAATCATGTGTAAAACATGAGCTGTCCCCGCAACTGTAAGTTGTCAAAACCTGAACCACAAGCCACTGCTTCGGCGGGAAGGCAAATTCAGGTGACAATGAGCCAGGAGACCTGCCTGAAATCATTCTTGTTGTCCTGATTACGGTGGATGATCTGCAATGAGCGTTCGATATTTCTTATTTTATCAAAACAAAATCAATGTTCGCATTTTTAAGAAAGTGCCTGGTGGCTCTGTTGTGCCTTGGCTTTACCTCAGTTTTTGCCCAAAAATCACTAAATGAAATCACAGTAAAAACCACCAAACTTCCCCTAAAGGAAAGTGAGCTTAGCAAGCCGATGATCGTTCTTTCTGACTCGTTAATCAGGCAGTACTCCGGATATTCGGTGACTCAATTACTTCAAAACCAGGCCGGGCTTCAGGTCGTTGGGGCTAATCAGACACCAGGCAGTGTACAAAGTGTTTATTTAAGAGGTGCCCAAACGGGTAAAACATTGATACTTATTGATGGAGTACCTATGTATGACCCATCTTTTATCGAAAGTAATTTTGACCTCAACCTTATTAACCTTGAGGATATTGAACGTGTGGAGATACTCAAAGGGGGACAGTCCGCTCTGTATGGGTCAGACGCAGTAGCAGGTGTGATTAACTTTATTACGAAAAGCCGCTCTGCAAAGCCGTTTCAAACTTCTCCTTATCTTTCTTACGGCTCCTTTAACACACTTAATCTCGGAGCTGACGTTGCAGGTGGGTTTCAGGGTCTTCATTACAAACTAGGTCTAAATGCTCTCAGAAGCGATGGTTTTAGCTCGGCCAGTGGAGAGGGCTTTGAAAACGATGGTTTAAGAAGGTTAAACATTTCGGCTGAGCTTGAGAAAAAGGTGGGATCAACAGACCTTACTTTTCTGACTCGTATAAGTGATTACAAATCAGATCTTGATGCCGGAGCTTTTACTGATGACAAAGACAATACTTTCAATAGCCGGAATGTTCAATTGGGTCTGAAAGGAAGCAGAATTTCGGAGAAAGGGCAACTACACTTTAATGCCCTGAGAACACTGACTGACCGGACTTTTGAGGATGACTCCACTGATGTGCCACCAACCGCCTTTAATAATTACAGTTTAAATACTCTGGGGAGTGTAGCTGATTTTGCGGAGTTATTCGGAAGCTTTCAAATAGGTAATTCATCTCAGATACTTCTGGGTACAGACTACAGAAGACAGAGTATGGAGCAAACGTACTTTTCTGTGAGTTCTTTCGGGCCTTTTGAAGATGTGCCAATTGAGAACTCTGAGACTACCACTCACAATTTTAGTGTTTACAGTTCAATTTCTTCGGCACTTGAAAACGGACTTGGGCTTGAGGTTTCGGGCCGGTTAAATTCACATGATGTATATGGAATTAATCATTCTTATGCACTGAATCCATATTTCATTTTGAATAAGAATCTGACATTTTTTGGTGTTTACAGTAAGAGCTTCAAGAATCCTTCGCTGTATCAGCTCTTTTCTCCATATGGAAACCTTGAATTGGAACCGGAAGACGCTAAAACCTTTGATTTAGGTTTCAGGTCTGCTTTTGCTGATCAGAAGGCCAGAATAGAGGCTACTTATTTCAATAGAAATACATCGAACCTGATTATTTATCAGTCCATTGATGTAGATCCATATGGTCAATACATCAATCAGGATCAGCAAAACGCGAATGGTTTTGAGGTCATCGCATCCTATGCGTTTTCTAAAATAGGGTTAAGCGGGAATTACACTTACCTGGCAAAGCCTGAAGAAAGTGAAAACCAGTTTATCAGGAGGCCCAAAGATCAATTTAGCCTGGCAACTCAGCTCCTTTTGAGTGAAAAACTTAGATTTAATTTTGCCGTCAACCTCGTAGGGAGCCGTACAGACAGGTTTTATAATTCCGAAACATTTAGTACCGAGGAGGTTATTCTAAGTGCTTACACTTTAGTAAATTGTGGAGTGAGTTATGCGTTACCAGCAGGTTTCTCTCTTTATGGGAGTGCTCAAAATCTTCTTAATTCGGAATATCAGGAAATCTATGGCTTTAACTCTCAAACAAGAAACGTTCAGTTGGGTATCAGGTACCGTTAAATCGGAGAGAACTTTGATTTAACTGACATTGGTCATATTCTTCCGGACGGGCAGACCTCATATTTGTAATAACAAAACAGATAAAACTATGGATCAGCTTTCCGGTAAGCAAATCGAAAACTTCGCAAATTCGTTTTTTAGTCAATCTCAGCATCTGAGTTCAGAAGAAGATTTGAATCAGTTGATTTCTGATTTTGATGCTGATTTACTTTGTAGCCAGATGGAGAGCCTGTCTGTAGATCAGTTGGTGAAATTTTTGAGAGCGTCTCATGGCTATTATCTGACGAAGAAGTTACCTGAAATAGAACAGTCGTTAGCTCATATTGTCAATAAGTTCGGTAGCTCGCATAGCTTATTGGCAGGTTTGGCGGTATATTTTAATAATTACAAGAAAAAGCTGGTGAAACATATCAGAATGGAAGAAGAAATGTTCTTTCCGTTCATTGAAACACTGGCCAAGGCTCAGGAAGGTAAGTTTACCAAGAAGGAACTAGAGCTTTTGTTAAAGAATACAACGGTTGAAGACTTTGAAGATAATCACGACTCGGTAGAAGATGAGCTTCGTGAGGTTGGTCAAATCATTAGGGAATATGCTGCAAAATCAGATGCAATATTCCCGTTCAGTGTGTTCCTGAATCAGGTTTCGCTTTTTGAATATGAGCTTCGGAAACACGCCGTTATTGAAGACATGGTACTCGTGAAAAAAGTAGTTGAACTCGAAAAGGAATTAAGAGAAAACCTTGCTGCTTAACGAGAAGCAGATGTAGTATCGGAAACAATAGGAGCCAGCAGCTGAAGATTCATCACGTTGCTGGCTATTTTTTTGCCTTGCTCTTCACCATGTTGAATACTTATAGAGTATTGATTGCCGGCATAAACCTGAGCCATTCTGGCTTCTTTGGCAAAATCCTGAAACCCTTTATATGGTCTTTTAGCTGCTACAGAACTTTTGGTGTCATCCTCAAAAATATAGGCATCACCAAATTCAGCAGTTAAAATTTCTGCGATCGCTGTAGCCAAAGTAGCTTGAGCAGATATGTATGCCGGAGAAGGTGAGCCTTCTATATTCGCCTTCCATTGTGGGTCTATGGCCTGTCTGATATAGGTTTCAGGTCGCATAATATTTTGCGAATACTTCTTTTTAAAAGCGGTTACATAGGCGTCATGAGCGGCCAGACCAATTTTAAGATAAAGTTTAGATGCTTCTTCTAGGTTATATCCTTCTTTACCAATCAGTTTATTCACCACGGCCAGTTGATGCCCCGCTGAAGTGTAGGATGCATTTACAGGATCATTCCAGAAAGTCATTATATCTTTTTGAGCTTGGTTTAAATTTGAAGAAGTGAGATAAACCTGCTGAGCCTGAGAGAAGAAATCGCTGTTGACATTGAATGAAAAGTTGGTGGGATTGTCCAAAGTGATATTGGTATTCCCGGGTAAAAACGTCCTGACATCTTTCCAGTTTGGAAGAAGAGGTCTTGATTGATCGCCGGTCGGTTCCCATTTAGAACTACCACCTAAAGTGCCATTTGAAACAGGGAAGTTGCTATTCCAGGCCTCATGGCCACCATCTTTTTTAGCATATTCCCAAATAGCCAGGGCAATACTGTTGCCAAAGTTTATTGATCGTTCAATGGCATCGGTACCAACTCCGGGTTGATATTTGGCTTCAAAGTTTTTGCGAAGAGTATCCATTCTACCTTTCAGTACATCGCCTGAGGTTGCATAGAGCTGCCTCATCAAGGTATGCTGAGCGGCATTTGAGGCCAAAGCCCAGTCGTATTTCTTACCTTCTTCCGGTTTTGGCAAGTCGTCTAAGCCTTGGAGTTGCCCGGCAAGACTTTGGTTATCAGGCATACCAGGTACGGTTGCCTCATAAGCTGCCAGAGCCAGATAGGCAATACTTCTTGCTGCCACAGGGGCTGAGTAACCAGGTGTATTATTGATTAGTTTTAACTGAAGAGCATTGTATTCGGTAAGAATGGAAGAATCAAAATCAGAGGCTGGTGTAGAAAGCTCTACCTGATTTTCAGGGTCTACCTCTCCTCCGTCTTTTTTGCACGCTGTAAACGCTATTACGGAAGAAAGGAAAATAGTGAATAGTATTTTCCTGCTTTTCATTATTACTTTTTGTGATATCTAATCCATGATTAGTGGTCAAGAATCTTGCCAATTCACTTTCTTTTTTGGCTTTGGAAAGCAAAACAAGAAATAAGCTTAATTTTGGGCATGATTCCTCAGGAAACGGTTCAGCAAATACTTCAGGCTGCAGATGTGGTAGATGTGGTCGGAGACTTTGTCTCTCTCAAAAAAAGAGGGTCAAACATGATTGCCTGCTGTCCGTTTCATAATGAGAAAACCCCTTCTTTCTCGGTTTCACCTACAAAAGGGATTTATAAATGCTTTGGGTGCGGTAAGGGTGGTGATTCTGTGCGATTTATCATGGATCTGGAAGGTCTGAGCTATCCCGAAGCTCTTAAATGGCTGGCCAAGAAGTACGGTATTGAAATTCAGGAGAAGGAATACACGGATGAAGAGCTTTTGGCTCAAAATGAAAGAGAGTCCTTATTTATCGTTACAGATTTTGCTCAAAAATACTATGCTGACCAGCTCAGGACAGAGGAAGGTCAAAGCATAGGTCAATCTTATTTTAAAGAGAGAGGCTTTAATCAGTCTACGATAGAGAAATTTGGTTTAGGGTATAGTCGTGATGGCTGGGATGCTTTCACGAAACATGCCATCAAAAGTGGGTTTAAGCTTGAAATCCTTGAGAAAGCTGGCTTGTCTATTATCAAAGAAGGGAAAGATCCGATTGACCGGTTCCGAGGGCGTGTGATTTTTCCAATCAATAATGTGGCGGGTAAGCCGATTGCTTTTGGAGCAAGAATTCTTAAAAAAGATACCAAAGCACCAAAATACCTCAATTCCCCGGAAACTGAGATTTACCACAAAAGCAGAATTGTTTATGGAATTTACACGGCTAAAAATGGCATTCGAACGGAGGATAACTGTTACCTGGTTGAAGGTTATACCGATGTAGTCTCGCTTAATCAGGCGGGGATTGAGAACGTTGTAGCTTCTTCCGGCACCTCGCTAACTAAGGAGCAAATTCAGCTTATTCGCCGGTTTAGTACCAATATTACCATTTTATACGATGGTGACGCGGCTGGTATTAACGCGTCATTGCGAGGAACCGACCTCATTCTTGAAGAAGGAATGAATGTGAGGGTTGTTGTTTTTCCTGACGGAGAAGATCCTGATAGTTATGTTCAAAAGGTTGGTTCAGATGGCTTTGTAAACTATATCAAAGAAAATCAGAAGGACTTTATTCGGTTTAAAACCGAGGTGAGTTTACAAAAAGTCGGCAACGATCCCGTGGCCAGGGCTGGTCTGATTTCTGATTTGGTGGAGACCATAACCAAGATTCCCGATGCCATCAAAAGAGCCGTTTTCTATAAGGAAGTAGCTCACTTACTTGAAATTGACGAATCTGTTCTGATAACGGAGGGTAATAAACTATCAAGAAAAAGAGTAAAAGAGAATACTCCTAAACCCTACGATAGAAACCTCCTTGAGGGGATTGTTCCGCCGCCGGATGATCTTTTTGTTGACGGTGGGCCTGTTGAGGAGGTAGATGTAAATCCATCAGGGTCATTAAAAGAGGAGCTTTTTGTTAAAGATCTGGTATGCTATGGTCACGAGATTATTGACAAAGACCCCGAAACCAATGAGGAGATCAGGTTGGCAGATTATCTGCTAAATGAAATTGGTGAAACAAACTTCTCTGATAGTCTTTTAAATGAGATTGTAGTCTCTTATCGGGCATCATATGACAACGGTAATTATCCTGAAACTACTTTTTTTACCCGTCATGAAAATCAAAAGATTCAGGATAAAGTAGTTAACTGGCTTTCTCCGAGATATGAATTAAGTGAAAACTGGTCTAAGTTTGAGATTCACATTCCTTCTTATACCTCAAAGCTGGATGATTTGAGTTACAAAAACATACTTCGAATCAAAAAAGACCGGTTTCAGGAAAATTATAACTCTCTTTCTCAGGAACTGGATACTCTTGAAAATGAAGAAGAAATCAATGACCTATTACAAAAGATGATGAAAGTTAAAAAAGTGATACAGCGACTTTCTGATCAGCTCGGAGCCGTCATCTAACGGTCCATATATTTCCTTACATTCTTGTGAAACTGATTGATTATCAGCTCGTGAAGGAAAGGATAGAGTTTTTCATCTCTGAATTTTGAGTCACTTTTATAGAAAGTGTCATGCACCACTATTGATTCACTTTCACTTATCTTTTTAAAGGTGATAATCTGCGAACCTGAGGACTTTCCACCCTCTACGTAGCACAGCTTAATTTTCTTTTCTTCAGGTGAAATTTGATTCACATGATGCGTTACCGCTAGTTTGAAAAGACCAAAAAGAAGCTTAATCTCGATGAAGATTAGTTGATTAACCTCCAGCCCATGATATTGGTCATGCAGGTAATGAAAATCTTTGCTGTCGGTGTTATAGGAAAAAGAAAAGCCGATGCGGTTGCCAGCCCATGATTCTGCCGGAGGAATGTTGATATAGGCATCCCATACGTCGTCAACCGAATAAGGAAGTTTGTAACTTTTTGAATGTTTCAGGAAGTCATTCTCAATTCCCTCAAGATAACAGAGTGGTACTATTTTATCGAGATCACTGATATCTGCCAGAGCATTTTTTTTGAGGTATTCGAGAGTTCGGGCTGACTTTATCCGTTTGAGATTAATCTTCAATTTCTTCTCCTTAATGATTGGCGAAACGATGGGTGCTACAGCAGACATTTCGGTATAAACGGTAGGGTTTGCCCGGCAATATGCTCAAAAAAATAAGAACTGCCAATTTTGGTTCTGCCTAGGGTGTCGTCACGTTTGTAAACCTCAAAGTGGAAACTTCTCTGAATTCATTGGGCTTCTTACGATTTAGGAGTTTTGGACCAGGCGGCATTGCCTGAAAAACTTTCCTGAAATTCTCTTCTAAACTCTCTTTTTGAGATTCATTTTTCAGGATGGTAATAAGTAACAGACTCTCTGGTTTTTGGTCATTTTGTAGCAAAAAGAAATCCTGAATATAGCCTCTTTCTTTCGCTATCTCCCTGGCTTTTGCCCAGTTTTGTTGGTAATAGTAAAGAGCCTCATCCTCATTACTATTGAGAACAGTAACTTCATCGACAATAACCAAAGAGTTTTCCTGAGCCGTACTGTGGTAACTGGTCAGGGTTAAAATCAAAATAAGCTTAACGTAGTTTTTCATTATTTAGAAGTTGCTGAACGCCTGACTTGCGTTGCAAATGGTTTCTGTTTTTTTGCCATTTTGTGAAGGAAATGCAACGATCTCAGCTAATTTTGGTCAAATAAATCAAACAAACTATAACTAAATAATTATGAATAAGTCCAGACTAATGCTGGTCTTTTTGCTATGCACTTTAACCGTTTTTGGGGCGGAGGCTCAGCGAAAGGAAAAAAAGAAAAAGAAGAAGGATGAATCAGCCGTTGCTGTTTCTGACTCCACGACCAAAAAGGAACCTGAGAAAAAGGAGAAGAAAGGACCGAAAGCCTTCAGTGATTTTATAGACAGTACAGCGGTAAGCCAGACTGGCTTGTATGGAGTTCATTTCAAAGATGACAAATGGTTTTTTGAAATCGCAGATTCTCTGCTCGGGCGTGAGATTATGACGATTTCAAGGTATTCACAAACCGCTGCAGGTGGTTCAATATATGGCGGCGAACTCGTAAACAGACAAGTGGTTAAGTGGGAGAAAGGTCCTAAGGATAAGCTCTTCCTGAGGTCAATTTCTTATGTGATTATGAGTCCTGACAGTACGAAGCCAATTGCTACGGCAGTTAAAAACTCCAGTGCTGATCCTATTGTTGGAGCTTTTGAAATTAAAGCAATAAAGGACGATACGGTAAATGGATTCAAATCTTATGTAATTGATGTTACATCCACGTTTGAAGGAGACGAGCAGATTTTTTCGCTTGACCCTACTACCAAACAGCGGCTAAACATCACTTCGCTGAAAAGTGACCGGTCTTTTATTTCAAGTATAAAGACCTACCCTATAAATACTGAGATTAAAACCGTTAAAACCTATGGTGTTACTCCTCCCAGAATTTCGCTCAGTCCATCGCCCTCAGTGGGTCGTTATTTACCCGCCTCGCGAGATGCCGGCGTAGTGACAATGGAATTCAATAACTCGATGGTCTTACTTCCAAAAGTACCAATGAGAAAACGGCTTTTTGATGCCCGTGTTGGTTACTTTGCGAATCAGTACGGTGTTTTTGAAGAAGAGTCTCAAAAAGCTGACACCGATGTTTTTGCAGTAAGATGGAGACTGGAGCCCAAAAGTACTCTTGATGCCGCCCGTCAGCAAAAGGGTGAGCTCATTGAGCCGGCAAAACCAATTGTTTATTATATAGATCCGGCCACACCTGATAAGTGGAAGCCTTATATTAAACAAGGGATTGACGACTGGAGTGTGGCCTTTGAAGGGGCAGGCTGGAAGAATGCCATTCGCGGGGAGTATTGGCCTGAAGATGACACCACAATGAGTCTTGAGGATGCCCGTTTCTCGGTAGTAAGGTATTTTGCTTCACCCATTTCTAATGCCTATGGCCCAAATGTTCATGATCCCAGAAGTGGTGAAATTATTGAAAGTCATATTGGTTGGTATCATAATGTAATGCGTTTGCTTCGTAATTGGTACCTGGTGCAGACGGCAGCCGTCGATCCGCAGGCCAGAGAAATGGAATTTGATGACCGCTTAATGGGTGAGCTTATAAGATTTGTGTCTTCTCATGAGGTGGGTCATACTCTTGGTTTACGACATAATATGGGAGCTTCAAGTGCCACGCCTGTTGAGAAACTTAGAGATAACGATTGGCTTACTGCCAACGGACACACCTCTTCCATTATGGATTACGCCCGTTTTAACTACGTGGCTCAGCCAGAAGATAGTATTGCTGTTGAAAATCTTTTTCCTGGTATTGGTGCTTATGATAAGTGGGCTATAAAGTGGGGTTATAGTTATATCCCGGAGACAGAAAACGAAGATCAGGAGAAGCTAATTCTCAATGAGTGGACCAAAGAGGCCTACGAGAATCCAGCTCTTCATTTTGGCACCGAAATCAGTCCTTATGATCCGAGATACCAGACAGAGGACTTAGGTGATAATGCTATGAAAGCTTCTGAATATGGTATTAGGAACCTGAAAAGAATACTTCCTAATCTTGAAGAATGGAGTACAAAGGATGCTGAATCCTACAAGGAACTGAAAGAGCTCAACGATGCCGTGGCAAGTCAATATAGAAGGTATATGGGGCATGTCCTGAAGAATATTGGTGGTGTTTACGATTCCCCTAAGACCTATGATATGGACGGCTCTCAATTTGAGGTTGTGCCAAAGTCAACACAGAAGGAAGCCGTCGACTTTATCAACAAGCAATTGTTTGATTCGCCAATCTGGCTTTTTGATGAGAATATTTATGCCAAAACCAAGGCAGAAACGGGTGTTGAGGCATTAAAGTCTCTGCAATCTATTATTCTCAATCAGGTGCTGAGTGGAGAGCGTATGGCCCGCATGCTGGAGTATTCTGCTTTAAGTGCAGAGAATTATTCTGTTGATGAACTTTTGACAGATATGGAAAAAGAAGTTCTCAAGGAAGTTCGTGGAAGAGTTTCGGCAGATATTTACCGAAGAAACCTTCAGAAGGTATACGTTTCCAAACTCATTGACCTTTTAGAGCCAGATAAAGCAGCTATGCGTTCTATTCCGGTAGGTATTACTGCCGGTTACGATACCAGAATAGTGGATTTATCTGAGACAGACATTCCTTCAATTGCAAGAGGTCACTTGATTGAAATCCAGCGGGCATTGGCTCTCGCTGTTCGTGTGTCTGATAAGTTGACAAGGTATCATTACCAGGATTTACAGAAGCGAATTGAACAGGCTTTAGACCCTCAGTAAGGTTTAAGATTGTATTGAAATCCCGGCTTAGAAATAAGTCGGGATTTTTTTGTCAAATGTTTTTCGCAAGGCATGATTTTTGCTCAATTTTTCGTTGCAAAGGAAACTTTACTCCAAAATTGAACAAATTATTAAAAATAGGGTTGCTGATTTTTGTATCGCTAACCGGGGCGTTTGCACAGAAGAACGTCCGGTTGGTCAACAAAATGGAAACCGATTTTAATAATTATGCCTACCAGAATGTTATCAATACGGGGGAATATCTTCTTGATATAGATAAGGGAATTGACTCCGAAATCGAAAAGGACGTTCTGAAGAAACTAGCTTATGCTCATTACTTTACAAAGAATTATGTTAAGGCTGAGCAATATTTTAGAGAAGCATTAAACAAAAAATCAGACCTTAATCAAGATTCCGAATTGCTCCTGAGGTATGCTCAGGTGTTGTCGGCTAACGGCAAACATGCAGAGTCCTCGGATGCATGGAGGGCTTATTCTCAGTTAGCTGAGAATAAGCAGGTGGCACAGGACTTTGCCTTGATACAGGATGATCCGGAGCCCTTGATTCGTAATGTTAGGAGTTACTCGATTGATTATCTGCCATTTAACTCCTCTTACGCGGAATTTAGTCCTGTTAATTTTAAGGATGGCTTGGTTTTTGTAAGTGGCCGGCCGGTATTTAATGGGGTTAAAAGAATTTTCCAGTGGGATGATTCGCCCTTCCTTGATTTGTATTTTCTGGATGACCGCAATAAGATTTTTCAAGACAATGGTTCCGGTCTAAGTGGAGGTGATTTGTCAGAAAAAAGGTTTAAACAGCTGGGGAGCGACTCATACACGCCTCAAACAGCAAATGATGGTCCCACTTTGTCTTACAAGGCGACAACGGGATTTATGGAGAAGCCAAAATTGGATGCCCAGCGAATAGACAGAACCTTAAATTCAATTTATCACGAAGGGCCTTGCGTTTTCTTTAATGATGACGAAAGTATTGTTTTTACGCGAAATGGAGTAGGCTCTTTGTCTTATGAAAACCCTGATGGCGTTAACAGAGTCCATCTTTACATGGCCGATAAAGTGGGTGATAAATGGGTAAACCTTAGGGCTTTTCCTTATAATAGTGGAGATTATAGTACCGGACATCCGGCTTTCGTGGCTTTGGAGAATATTATGTTCTTCGTTTCTGATATGCCGGGAGGTTATGGAGGAACCGATATTTATTATTCAAAATATCTTGACGGTCTATGGGGGAAGCCTGTAAATGCCGGTGAGAGTATTAATACCTCGGGCAATGAAATGTTCCCGTTTATTGATGAGAATAATCAGCTTTATTTTGCTTCAGATGGGCATCCTGGCTTGGGAGGGCTTGATCTCTTTACGGTTTCACTGGCTATGAATGGTAAGCCCGAGGGTATGGTTCACAACCTGGGAACTCCTCTGAATTCCAAATGGGACGACTTTGGCATTCTCGCCAATGATGATTTTAGTTCCGGGTATTTCAGTAGCAACCGCAAGCATGGTGATTCGGATGATGATATTTACAGTTTTACTCGCACCGGCTCAAAGTTCGGGTGCAGAAACGTAATTCTCACAGCTTCGGAGGCTGGGAATGGAAAGGTAATGCCTGGCTTGACTTTTAAATATTATGTCATCGGAGAGCCTGAGAATTCCTTTGAAGGTATTTTAGATGTGAATGGCGAGGCTAATCTTTGTTTGGAAGCCGAGAAGGAATTTTATTTTGAGTTTGATAATAAGAGAGTTGAGCAAAAGAAAATCTATTTCTCGACTCATAATCTCTCTGATATCCGTGCTTCAAAACTGACGGTCGAACTAAAACTTTCTGAATTCCCTCAGGAAGAGAAGCCAAAACAGGTAGTGCCACAAGTAATGGCAAGGACTACAGATACCCGTTTTGAAAATTACTATGCCGGCCAAATAACTGGGAAAGACAATTTGCCGGTTTCGGGTGTGCGGGTTAGATTCATCAATAAGTGCACTGGCGAAACTATTGAGGTTCAGACGAAATCCGATGGAAAATATGCTTTTGTAAGAGACAAAGAGTGCGACTACGAGTTTATAGCCATGAAAGCCGGCTTTGCTACCAACTACGAGTTTATAGCAAGAGAGCCTGAAAAAAAGGTAATTGCAAAAGTGAGAAGTATCTTACCAAAGAAAGAGAGTTCAGCGGCTTCGGCATCGAGTACTTCATTTTTTGATCCTGATATTTTCAGGGTGGGCGATGTGGTGAAAATGGATAAAATCTACTACAATGCAGATGAGTTTGCTTTGAGTGGAGAAGCGGCCGGAAATCTGGATCAGTTGGCCTCAGTATTGAATAAATACCCTGATATGGTCATTGAGGTAATTTCTCATACCGATAGCCGAGGTAGTGCTAAAGATAATCTTCTGATATCTCAAAAGCGTGCCGACGAGGTTAAAAAATACATTGTCAGCAAAGGTGTTAATGCTAATCGGGTGAAGGCCATCGGGAAAGGTGAGAGTTCTCCGGTCAATAACTGCGGCGACGGGGTGCAATGCACAGATGCCGAATACCGCAGAAACCGACGTACAGAGTTTAGGATTCTTCAGATTGAGCGAATCTAGAATGGAAGGTCGTCTTCGTCTGTTCCGGTAGTAAACTGTGGGTCAGGCTCATTTACTCTAGAGCTACTACCTGCCGGGCTTTGATTTCCATAAGTACCCTCAGAAGAGGGGTAGTCGTTTCCGCCTGAAGATGAGTTATCTCCACCTGCTCTTCCCAGCATCTGCATTGCGAGAGCTCTTATTCTGACACCTGTACGCTCCTGACCATTCTGATCAGTCCATTTTTCATTTCGGATTTTACCTTCTATAAAGAGTGGGTCTCCTTTTTTTACATACTGCTCGACAACATTGGCCAGGCCATCCCAGATTTCTATTCGGTGCCATTCGGTCTGCGTTTGGCGTTGTCCGTTTCTGTCGTTATAGGTTTCGGAGGTAGCCAGTGAAAAGTTAGCCACTTTCGACCCGCTAGGCAACGTCCGGATTTCTGGGTCACCACCTACATTTCCTATCAATAGTACTTTATTTAGTCCTGCCATTTTTTGTATTTTTTCAGAAAGTGAAGTTACGTTTTAAAAATTGGATTGTCGTTTAAATAGTTCACAATTAGCTGGTGTTTAGGTAACTGCTCTATTTCATCTTCGGTAAAGAAGTTAATTCTGGTTTGATTGTCAACTTTTGCTAAATCTATTGGCCAAAAGCGAGCATTTATCCGCTGATGGCTCAGCAAGTGTATTTTTGAGGATGGAATGCCTATTGCAATATCTTTTGGTTTAATCCAGTCAGGAAGGTTTTTAACAAGCAGTTGAAAATCTTCAACGACTTTATCAGTCTCTATCAGAGGGAATTCAAACAGACCAGCCCATATTCCTTTTTGAGGCCGTTTTTGAAAGAATATTTTGCTCTCATTCTCAACTACCAGATAATTGAAATAGCGATCTCTAACTTTGGTCTTGTTAATTTTTACCGGATAGTTCTGTTGAGTTTGGTTTTTCAATGATTGGCATTCGGCAGCCAAGGGGCACTCTGGACATAAAGGTTTTTTAGGCTTACAAATGGTAGCTCCAAGCTCCATCATAGCCTGATTGTAATCGCCGGGTCTTTTATTATCAATCAGCGAATCAGCCAGATTTGAGAATTTTTTAATGCCTTTATTGCTATTTATTGGAGTATCGATTTCAAAAAGCCTTGAGAGTACCCGATATACGTTGCCATCAACAACCGCTTTCTTCTCGCCAAAGGCAATCGAGGAGATGGCAGCGGCGGTGTAGTCACCCACTCCTTTCATTTTTTTTAGCTCGGTAAAGGTAGAGGGGAAGTTGCCGTTGAGTTCGTTTGCAATATATTGAGCAGCAGCATGCAAGTTTCGGGCTCTTGAGTAATAACCCAGACCCTGCCAGTTTCTGAGAACTTCTTCCTGATGAGCACCGGCCAGGTCAAAGACTGTCGGGTAGGCCTCTATAAACCGTAGGTAGTACTCCAAACCCTGGTCAACCCGGGTTTGTTGAAGAATAACCTCAGATAACCAGATGAAATAAGGGTTTGATGTTTCTCTCCAGGGTAAATTTCTCTTGTTTTGATGATACCACTCGATAATTTTGGAAGAAAGCATTTATTATGTCAGAAAAAATGTTTAATTGAGCGAAAGCCTCCTGTAACTTACTTGTAATAAATATTTTAAGCGAAAAATATCTCCAATATATTGGGGGAGGAAAAGCAATTCGTCTATATTTGTGCCCCCAAGAAAGGAATAAGAAACTTTTAACACTAAGTATAACCAAAAATTTAATTTAATCGTGACGAAAGCAGAAGCTATAGCAGCAATTTCAGACAAGACTGGTATCGATAAAGCCAGTGTATCTACTACCCTTGAGGCATTCTTCGTAACTGTGAAAGACACCCTTGGAGAAGGAGAAGCTCTTTATATCAGAGGTTTCGGAAGCTTCATCAACAAGAAGAGAGCTGCGAAAAAGGCGAGAAATATCTCTAAGAAAACCACTGTTACAGTACCTGAGCATCACGTACCAAGCTTCAAGCCTTCAAAGGAGTTTGTTGAGATGATCAAGTCAAAAATTAAGTAACAATTAAGATGAGCGGGCTTAAACCTGAAAAACACATATTATTTGTAGTGATTGCCGGAGTGCTGGCAGCAGTTGGCTTATTTAGCTTACCAAAATATGTAGTTCAGAATGAAACCGGTGAACAGCCCGCTCAATCTTCCTCTAAAACCACGACAACGGAAAAAGAACCACATCTTCAGCTAAGCGAACAACAAGATCAGGCCTTGGCTGAAATAAAAAATTCATCAAAAGACCCTCTCGACATATATCAGGATTTGGCTATATTTTTTGCCGGAGCAAATATGTATGATAGCTCTGCCTTTTATGCAGAAAAAAGAGCTTCTGAAATAAATAACGAGCAAGAGTGGTTAATGACCGGTGATTATTACTATCAGGCTTATTCTTTGAGCCTTAATCCTGTTACTCAGGAAGAGTTTGCTGAGAAAGCTCGTTCGGCCTATCAAAAGGCCTTGGAGATTAATCCAAATCAATTGCATGCAAGAACGAATACGGCTATGACGTATGTGACGTCGGCATCACCGATGCAGGCTATCATGATGCTTCGACAGGTATTAGAAATAAACCCTCGTTATGTGCCGGCTATTATGAGTATGGGTGCTCTTTCAATGCAGTCTGGTCAATATGACAGGGCAGTGAGCCGCTTTGAGCAGGCTTTGGCTATTGATGAAGGTAATCTGAATGCACAGCTTGGTTTGGCTTACAGCCTGATAGAAACCGGCGAGAAAGACAAAGCCAAAAGTATTCTTGAAGGTCTCAGTGAAATAGGCCTTGATGATGTTCTTCAAAATGAAGTTGACAAGACTTTGGAAAGTCTAAAGTAATCTTTATTTTTGCGGTTCGATTATGACCAGCCCTGATCCCTGAGGGTGTTGTTATAAAGATTTTTATGTGAAATTGATCTCAAAGGGAAGAGATCGTTATCTACAGAAATTATGCCTTGCGGAAAGAAAAGAAAAAGACATAAGATGGCTACTCACAAGAGAAAGAAGCGTCTAAGAAAAAACCGTCACAAGAAGAAGTAATCCATCCTGACGGGGTAGATACATTTACCGGTTTCTTCTCTATAAATTAGCAGTTAACAGAGGACACTGAAAAGTGTGAAACCGTCTGTTTGCTGCTTTTTTTGTATAAATTATTATTAACCAATTAATTCTAACTCAGCGTTGAGCAACGAATTATTCATCAGTTCTACTGAGAAAGGGGAGCGGATAGCTCTTCTTCAGGATAAGCGACTCATAGAATACCACTTCGACGAAGCAGAGCATCAGTTCTCTGTCGGTGATATTTATCTGGGTACAGTCAAAAAAGTAGTTTCTGGTCTTAATGCAGCTTTTATAGATATCGGGTATGAGAAGGATGCTTTTTTGCATTATCATGATCTCAGTCCCAATATTTTATCTCTGAACGCCTACACTAAAGGAATACTGAATAAGAAACCTTTCAGTAAGCGTCTTAAGGGTTTCAAGCTTAAACCTCAGATTGACAAACTCGGTAAAATTACCGACGTCCTGACCAAAGGGCAGTCTATTCTGGTTCAGGTAGTAAAAGAACCAATCAGCTCAAAAGGGCCGCGTCTTTCCTGTGATATCTCAATCGCAGGAAGATATGTGGTGCTTGTTCCTTTCGCGAATGCAGTAAACATTTCTAAGAAAATCACCAGTAAACAAGAGCGGCAGCGTTTGCATAAAATGCTCAGCTCTGTAAAGCCGGAGAATTTTGGTGTAATTGTTCGCACTGTTGCCGAAAATAAGGAACTTGATGAGCTACAGAAAGATCTGGAGGAATGTGTAGAGAAGTGGGAGAAAGGTATTTTTAAGCTTAAAAAAGCAAAGCCAAGAGATCGAATAGTTTCAGAAATGAATCGTGCTGCCTCTATCCTTAGGGATATGCTTAACGATAATTTTGACAATGTAGTTGTTGACTCAAAAGACAATTACGAGAAGCTAAAGGCACTACTTCAAAGTATTGCTCCCGAGAAGCTTAAAATTCTTAAATTCCATAATGGCAAGTCAAAACTGTATGAGCAATACGGTATTGAACGACAACTGAAAAGTCTTTTCGGACGTTCAGTAAGCTTACCAAGCGGAGGATATCTTATAATTGAGCACACCGAAGCTTTACATGTTATTGATGTAAACAGTGGTAACAAATCAACTCGTGAAGAGGATCAGGAAGCCACAGCCGTTAATGTAAATAAGGAAGCGGCCCGCGAAATTGCCCGTCAGTTAAGGCTTCGGGATATGGGCGGTATTGTGGTGATTGACTTCATTGATATGAAGCAGGCTGCTAACCGCAAAGAAATTAACAGCGTCCTTAAAAATGAAATGAAGGGCGACAGGTCAAAATATACTGTTCTCCCTATCACTAAGTTTGGTTTGGCTCAGATTACTCGTCAGAGGGTACGTCCTGAGATGAACATCGTAACCAAGGAGAAATGCCCAAGCTGTAATGGAACGGGCAGTATTCAGGCCAGTATTACGGTTACTGATTTGCTTGAAAACCATCTCGATCATTTGATGGAGAAGCAAAATGAGGCCAAAATGAGTATAATCCTCCATCCGTTCTTATATGCGTATTATCGGGAGGGGGTAATCTCCAGACAACTGAAATGGTATTTCAAATACAAAAAATGGATTAAACTCATAAAGGATTCGTCACTTGGAATCACAGAGTTTCATTTCCTGAATGCCCACGGCGAAGAAATAGAACTTAAATAAAAAAATCCCCTCTGATATTCAGAGGGGATTTTTTGTTAGTATCTATCATAAAAGCGTCTTACCTCGCGGGTAAACTGATCGTAAATCGGTTTACAGAATTCTACAAAAAGCTGTTGAGGTGGAGGAGGTAGCTCTTCTTTCATTTTTGACATTGCCAGCTCGTCCTCGGTAAGAGCTCTTTCATCACCATTAAAACTGGCCCATTCATTAACCCAGGTAAACTCACCCGGAAACTCTTTTTTGTCCAAAATACGATCTGTCTGGAAATCAATAATCTCCATTGAAAGAATACCTTTTGAGTTTACTATTTTTCGGTTTTGAGATAAAGTAGCAGTTACTTTGTCATAGACATCTACAGACTTACCTCTGATAGTTGCTGTGCCTGTTTTGACGGAGTCTTCACTGGTTACAGTCTTTTCAGATCTTTCCACGAGAGTTTCACCAACAACGAAATCCACAAAGTCAAGACGGATCACATGGTCAGGTCTTAGTTCAACTGTTTTCGCTTCAGCAGGTGAGTAAAAGCGAATAAACTTATTTAGTCGTTTATTCTCCCTCAAAAACTCATCAATTCGGTCCTGAAAGTACTCGTTGCTGATTTTATAAACCCTGGAGTTGACTTTTGGTTGTTCTACCACAACATGATATGAACCTGCGTCAAGTGCCTCATCCATTTTGGTTCTGACATCTTTGAAGTTTGGGGCAAAATCAAAAAGGATCTGGAATGACTCAAAAGCATCTCTTCCACTTTCAATGGTACCTTTTTCCAGCATAGAATTTGCATAAGTATATCTTTCTTCTGCGGCTAACTCGCGAGCTTCTTCCGCTTCCTTGAAATAGGATCGAGGACTTACTTCACGACGGCAACTCACGCATCTGGAGATTAGGTCATGCATATTGTTGAGTTTGCTGTAGCCGTCTAAAACTCTTTCATAACGGAATTGCTGATTTGCTTGTTTTGCGTTGTTGATATCAGCCATTAACTCCTCGGAAGCGTAAGCGTAGGCCTGTGGTAAGACCTCAAGCGACTTCTCATTATCAACATCTTTTTTAAGTTTGTCAACGGCCTGAAGGACGGCGTTATAATAATCTCCCTGCTCCAGAGCTTTAGTTCCGCTTTTTGAACAGGCGAAACTTATGGACATGAGCAAGACAGCAATAGCTAGATTTTTCAATGTGGTTCCCATGGTTATTTTGGTTTAGGTTAAGAATTAAGACATACCAAATTTTACCTGATATTCTCCATGAACCAAAATTAAGGCTAGACTTAACAAATTATTAAAAGGAGGTCAATATTTTATAATACGGGCTTATTCTTCCACTTTTTGTAGCACTGCAGACCCGAAATTGACTGAAAAAGCTTTACACCAAATCAAAACGTGGTCCATTTTTTCAGCATCGGTTTCATCTGAAAGCTTATATTTCACACTTCCGTTTTTAACTTCCTTGCTGATTTCTGTAAAGCCGGTAGCTCTGTTATCCTCCGCCATATATACCCTGAGATCGGGTCCGCTATCAGTTTTAAAATCAAGGAAAACAAGAGAAAGTGAATTGTCTTCTTCCAATATGACCTTAGCCTTTCCGGAGGTAGGGTGAGCTCCGTTCATAAATTCTCCCTCAAATAAAACGGTCTCTGTCCCACTTGAAACCGAGGACATATCATCTTCATCAAGATCGGTAGCAGGGTTTACCTTGTCTACGTTGCAAGCCTGAGTAATAACTATAATGAGAGCAAGGCCAAGGACAAACTTTAATTGTTGTTTCAATGTTTCTAATAATGTACTTCTTACCATGGCGAAATGAATACTTTACTTAAAAATTGGACTCCACTCAGACTTACGCATCTTGTTGTATCCTTGGTTTTACTCGCTTGTGCATTTTATTATCATCATAATATTTTCCTCTATATTTTAGGAGGAGGTTTTTTGGCACAAGCTCTTCTTCACTCCGGGTGTAGTAATAAAAGCTGTGAAACGCCTCAAAGAAGATCAGGAAGATATAGAAGAAGGCATTAGGCGAAGAACATGTAGCCCATCAATATAGCGGCTACAATGCCCACAAAATCCGCCAGAAGGCCGTATTGTATGGCATATCGAACCTTGGAAACTCCAACCGAACCAAAATACAATGCGATCACATAAAAGGTGGTATCTGTAGTTCCCTGGAAAATACAAACGAGTTTGCCTACAAATGAGTCAGGTCCACCGTTTTCCGGAGCCATCGCTTCAAGCATTAATCCACGGGCACCACTACCTGATAAAGGCCTCATAATAGCTACAGGAAGGGCCTCCACAAATTTTGTATCAAAACCGAGCGAAGCAAATCCCCATGCCAGTCCGTCAGTAATATAACCTAGCATTCCGGAATTTCTGAGCATGCTGATCGCAACCAGCATCCCGACGAGATATGGAATAATTTTGACAGCTACCTGAAAACCTTCTTTGGCTCCGGTAATGAAAGTGTCAAAAACATCAATTTTTTTCCAAAGACCTCCGGCAATAAAGCCTACAATCACAACCAGAAGAATGAGGTTGCTGTAAACCTTGGAGAAGGATTCAATTTCGGATTGAGATAAAGTGCTCAAATACCAAATAAGAAGTCCAACGGCTCCGGAAATTCCTCCGATCCATCCCAGAATTGTTTTGTCCCAGATTTTAATTTTTTGCTTCAGCATTACCGCCATCAGGCTGATCACTGTTGCGAAATACGTACTGATTAACAAAGGCATAAAAACATCAGAGGGGTCTGCTGCTCCCATAGATGCTCTGTATGTCATAATATTTATCGGAATCAATGTGAGGCCCGATGTCTGTAGTACCAAAAACATGATCTGGGCATTTGAGGCCGTGTCTTTGCTCGGATTAAGTTCCTGAAGGCTTTCCATCGCTTTAAGTCCAAACGGGGTGGCAGCATTATCAAGATTAAGCATATTGGCCGAAAAGTTCATAATCATTTGACCATGAGCCGGATGGTTTGCTGGTACTTCAGGGAAGAGTTTTCGAAAAAAAGGCCCTATAATCCGTCCAAGAAAGCGAATTGCACCGGCTTCTTCACCAATTTTAAGAATACCCAGAAAGAGAGTCATTACGCCTGTTAGAGCTAATGAAATCTCGAAACCTGTTTTGGCCGAATCGAAGACACCACCTACGAGCAATTCAAAAATTTGCTCATCCTGGAAGAAGAAATATTTAATGAGAGCAACAAAAAGAGCTACCAGAAAGAAACCGGCCCAGACATAATTTAATACCATAAAAGGCGATCAGAGTAAATTTTTATCACGAAATTTCGCTGCGAACCCTGCGAAATTAAGTATTCGCCGCACATTTATGAAACAATTTACGTTTTCCTTCCTGATGTTTCTGATGATCTCTGCTTGTCAAAATGAAGAAGGTGATAAGGAGCTTAAATCTTACCAAATTCAAATTCAGGAACCGGGAAAAACTCCCGAATTGGCCCCAATTGGGTCGTTTGAACAATCACTTGTAGATCAGGGTCTTGTTGATATTCAGGAAGTAGACCCGACAATCTATGTTGACCTTAAATATTCTACTACTGATAATTTTTTTGGCGAAGATGTATATCAGGAGCTTACCAGAGCCTATTTGCCTCTGGATGTGGCGGAGGAATTAAAAACAGCAAATGAACTGCTTAAGTTTGATTATCCTGACTACCGGCTTCTGGTTTTTGATGCCGTAAGACCACATAGAATTCAAACTATTTTGTGGGAGGCTTTAGATAGCATTCCACCTCTGAACAGAAAGGCATTTGTGGCTGATCCGGCTTTGGGTTCTCTTCATAATTACGGCTGTGCTGTAGATCTCTCAATTTATGATGTTAGAGCTGATACCCTTCTGGATATGGGTACCAAATATGATTATTTTGGCCATCTGGCATATCCAAGAAAAGAGGAAGAAATGTTACTGAGTGGCCAATTGAATGAGAAGCAGATAGCCAACAGAAGAATCTTAAGAAAAATGATGGGGAAGGCAGGTTTTACTCCAATAAACAGCGAATGGTGGCATTTCAACACCACAAGTCTTGCTGTGGCCAAAGAGAAATATAAGCTTATTGAATAGAAAAAAGCAGCCGCCCAAAGGGCAACTGCTTTTGGATCACCTAACCACTAAAGTATTAGAGGGTAAGTCGGTGTGGAGACAATAGTCTTTTCACTTCTCGCAGACGTCTCCTGGAGACATCTACTTTATCACCTGTTCTCAATTCGACCTGTCCTTGGCCTTTCTGGAAATCCGTTGATATGACGTGAATTCTATTGATGATATGTGATTTGTGGGTTCTGATAAAGTCGGAGGAGTTCAACTCATACTGATACTCCTTCAAGGTTTTAGAGCTAAGAAAGGACTGATTTTTAGTGTATACGAAGGTGTAATTGACTTTGCCCTCAAGACGAATAATATCTTCTTTTTTTACCCTATGCTCACTTTTGCCCTTCATGAAACGAAGGGTGTTTTTGTTTTTTGTTGTCATTTAATACTTGTGGTAGTGGTTCTAAATCTGTGATCCAAGTTAGTGAAGGGAGTATGGTGATTCAAACTGCCTGAAGGGCTCTTGTTTTGATTTAACTATTTGATAAATAGTGCATTGTGATAATTTAGGTATACCAAAATGCGAGATTTTACTCTAGGTATTAGGTAAAAATACCTTAGATGAAAAGAAGATAAATTATCACTTTATTGATATGTATTTAGGTTTGGCCGAGGTTGTCGATGTTTTTTAAAACTCATTATCTTTGTGCCTCTTAAGCAAAACCGAAAAAAGCGTGTTAGAAAAAATAGAAAGTATTCTGAAAGAAGCTTCAGAGTGGTCTGCAAAAAGTGCACAGGATGTTGAGAATTTTCGACTTGCTTTTTTGAGTAAGAAGGGAAAGCTCAATCAGCTTTTTGATGAATTCAAGCAGGTTCCCAACGAGAAAAAAAGAGAATTTGGGCAAGAGCTGAATAAGTTAAAGACCCAAATCGAGGAAAAGTTCAGCTCCTTGCAAGAACAAGGAAATGAGTCTGGCGGGCATTCGGCTGATCGTCCTGATATTTTCTTGCCAGAGGTACCTGATGGTCTCGGGGCTCTGCATCCATTGACGCTGACCAGAAGAAGAATATCTGAAATCTTTGCCAGAATGGGCTTTAACAGCGAAGATGGCCCTGAAATGGAGACTGATTGGTATAATTTTACCGCCCTAAATTTTCCTGAGAATCATCCCGCCCGAGAGATGCAGGATACTTTCTTTATTGCGAGGGGTAAAGAGCAAAAAGATGATACTTTATTGCGTACCCATACTTCAAACGTTCAGATACGGTTGATGGAGCATCAAAAGCCTCCTTTAAGGTCAATTATGATAGGAAGGGTATACAGAAATGAAGCTATTTCTGCCCGGGCTCACTGCCAATTTCATCAGGCTGAAGGCCTTTATGTTGACAAAAACGTAAGTTTCAGGGACCTCAAAGATACACTTCTCCACTTTGCGAAAGAGATGTTTGGTAAGGATACAAAAATCAGATTGAGACCGAGTTATTTTCCATTCACAGAGCCTAGTGCAGAAATAGATATATCGTGCTTTATCTGTAAAGGTGAAGGCTGTAATATTTGTAAAAAAACGGGTTGGGTAGAGATCGGTGGTGCGGGAATGGTAGACCCGTTTGTTCTTGAAAGTTCAGGTATTGATCCGGAAGAATACACTGGTTTTGCATTTGGAATGGGGATAGAGCGAATAGCCATGTTGAAATATGATATCAATGATATTCGTTTGTTTTTTGATAACGATGTTCGCTTTTTGAGTCAGTTTAAAGGTGCTTAAATCTGAGATGAGTCGGTTAATAAAAGTTGCTGTTTTTCTTGTTTCAAACTTATTGTTCACTGGTCTTTCCTACGCACAGTTAGAGATCACTTTTCCTGCTGAACGAGCCGTTTTTCAAAGGGATAATCAGAATAACGGTTATATTACTATTTCGGGAATTGCTTCAAAAGAGGCAACGGTTATTGAAGCAAAACTTACTCCTGTAGTTGCTGGTCAGGGAACTGAGACGGATTGGCAACTAATTGATGAACAGTTGATTGGTGGTACGTTTTCAGGTCAGATCTCGGGAAAAGGTGGCTGGTATAAACTACAGGTCAGGGCTTTTTCAAATGGTAATTTGTTGTCAATTTCCGTGATTGAGAAAGTGGGAATAGGGGAGGTTTTTGTGATATCGGGGCAATCAAATGCTCAAGGCTTTTTACGGTTTAATCCCAAAGGTTCAGTGGATGATCGTGTCAATGGTTATGGGTTTTACAAAGCTGATTTTATTGACGAAAACGCAACTTTGACTGACATCAGGCATATCGACAGAGAACTGAATATTGGTCCTCATGGCCAAAGTGCCTGGGCCTGGGGTGAGCTGGGGGACAAGCTGGCAGCCAAGTACAATGTGCCTGTTTTGTTTTTCAATACTGCGTACGAAGGCACCTTGATTGAAAACTGGGTAAAAAGTGCCAGAGGCGAAACTACTCAACACCAGGGTTATGGCTTCACTTTTACGGGAGGTGCTCCTTATTCATTTCTGAAGATAATTCTTCAAAATCATGTCAATATTTATGGAATGCGTTCTATCATCTGGATACAAGGTGAGAGCGATTACCAGACTGACGGAGATATTTATTACGCTAACCTGAAGTATTTTGTGAATAAAGTTGGGAGTGATGTTGGGAAAACTATTCCATGGATAATTACAAAAACATCATTGAACTTTAATCTCTCTTTTGACAAAATATTGTTTGCACAGGGGAAAGTAATCAATGAGCTGCCGAATGTGTTTTCCGGTCCATTAACAGACTATGTCGGGATTCCCCGCTACGATGGTGTACACCTCTTTAATAACGGTTTTTTAGATGGTATCTCTGAATTGGCAGAGGCTCTGAATGGTACATTGAATCAAAACCTTTTGAACCAGATGACACCGATTCAAGGGAAGCCAATTTTGCCTTTAAATGCTGTTTGTGTAAGTGGTGGAAATGCCCGTATAAGCTTGAAAGACAATAGTACCAACACACCAAGTTGGAGTAATGGAGTTAAAGCCGATGTAATACAGTTGTCATCTGGCAGAATAAGTGCTAAAGTGAAAGATCCTAATGGGAATACAAGTATTTCAGAGGTCATTGAAGTAAAAAATATTTTTCCTTCTGCCCCGGTTATTTCCAGCCAAAGCCAAAACACGATTTGCGAGGGAAGTACAGCTACCTTTACAGCCGATAGAACCGATTATAAAATCACCTGGCAAGACGGCTCAGAAGCGGCCATTTACACTGCAACAACAACGGAGGATATTTATGCAAGGTATACCAATGCTGAGGGTTGTACATCACCATTGTCTAATCAGATATCATTAAGAGTAGTTGCCAATCCTTCTCCCCCTGTGCTGACAAGTGCAAATGGTAATTTCGGAGAATGTGAGGGAGGTGCAGTTATACTGAACGCACAATCTTCAGCAGCTAAGGTGATCTGGAGTGACGGTAGCGAAGGTGTTTCAAAGAGCGTTTCGGGTGTGGGTAATTTTATCTTTTCAGCCAAGGCGGAAACTCCAGAAGGCTGTAGCTCGCCATTCTCGGATGAGGTGGAGGTAAATATTTACCCGAAACCAGCACCTCCAACGATCACTCAAAATGGACCCTACTCTGTTGGGGTAGTCAATGATGAGGTTTATGAGAGCTATATCTGGAAATTTGAGGGTCAACTGCTCGAAGGTGAGAACTCTGATCAGGTGGCTCCTCCGTCCAATGGATTTTTGAATATAGCAGGGTATGAAAGGCACCAGGCTCCTTTTGCCGCCTTGTGCCTTTCAAATGACTCCGGACTTTTATTCTTTGAGAAGGTTGAGGATGCTCAAGGACTTGTGGTTTATCCTTCCCCACCGGTTGATAATAAGGTCTACCTTACTTCAGATCAGCCTATTGATCTACTTTCGATAGGTATTTTTGATACTCAGGGGAAAGCGGTGGTAAGATCGCAGCAGATACGTAATGTAAACCTGCCATATGAGTTTGTTTTTGATCAGCAGGTCTTTCATGGCTTCTATATCATGGTCGTTAATTACGACGGTTTGGAGAAAAGATTCAGGCTGTTTTTTGAGTAGTAGTGCCAAATGACAATTCCTGCTGAAACGCTTACATTGAGTGAGTGTTTGGTCCCAAATTGAGGAATTTCAATGACTCTGTCTGAAGTATCAAGGAATTCCTGGCTTACGCCAAAAACTTCGTTTCCGAATACAAAAGCGTATTTCCCTTTCTCAAAAGTGACTTCATTCAGCATGACGCTTTGATTGGTTTGTTCGATCGAAACAATTGAAAAGCCTTCGGATTGAAGCTTCTTAATTAACTCTACTTCGGAGTGTATATGTTCAAAGGCCACCGAGTTAGTCGCACCCAGAGCTGTTTTTTCAATTTCTTTGTTCGGCGGAGACCCCGTAATGCCCACAAGATAAATTTTCTCAATTTTAAAGGCGTCAGCAGTTCTGAAAAATGAACCTACATTCTGCAAACTCCTGATATTATCAAGGACTAAAACCACCGGTATTTTTTCTTCTCGCCTGAAAGTTTCAAGGTCAGACCTGTTCAGACCCTCCATACTTGTTTTTGTGATTTGATTAAGTGGCATAATTCTTGGGTATGAATTAATGGAATTGATAAATACTTATGCGAGTACTAAGAATTTTAACAGCTTTCCTATTCTTGTCTCTTACCACAATAGCTCAAAAAAGCCCGGTAGGAGGGACCAATGGAACTTCAGATGCACTTGGCACAGCTGCCGAATTGCAAATATCTGAAATTATTGACGGACCAGACTGTGTTCAGCGATCATCTAATTCGGTTATTGTAATTAATACACTGGTGAAAGGTACCACCGCAGGCTGTCTTGAAGTTCAGGCTACAGATAATATTGATTTGGAAGACTTTTTTGACTCAGAAAACGGAAGCAGTTTTGATGCCCGTATCGTTGCCCAGTTGCCCCAGCCTGATCCTAATCCCAATCCCAACCCGGATCCTAATCCCAATCCAGACCCCAATCCAACCCCCGATCCTGATCCGACACCAACAGGTGAGAAAGTTTGTGAAAACCTCGCGAATCATGGACCGGCAAATCCACATTTATACGGACATACTTCTTCAAATTCATTTGTTGGAAATCTTATTGCTATTTACGCTCCGGAGTATCGAATTGAGGGATTAACGGACTGGAAAGTAATGAGCTCAGCCGGAGCCGTTAAACCGGGTTCTGCTGAGAAGCTGTTTTATTTTCAGGAACCCTCAGATGGAGGTTCGCGTAATATTATTCTTAGAACTAAGGCTGGCTGTCAGGAATTCAGAGATGTAAGAAATCAGCAGGTGCTGGCTGAAACGCTTGAGGAAGAAACTGGATTCTCTACTCCATCGATGGGAAATACTCAACCAGCGGCTATCGATGTTAACTTTATGGTGAATTCAGAGCTTGAGCATAGGGGCTTTTACGATGCTATTCCGGTGTATAACTTGTTTACAGATAGAGTGGTAAATAATTTATCTCTCCGTGTTGACGGTAGCCAATATTCTCAGTTCCAACTGTACACCTATGATTTGTTTTCCTTCAGATCTAATCCTGACAAAATGGACACTCCTGCCTTGTTTCCTGCAAGGAAAGATTTCGTCTTAGATGTGTCAAATGATGGGTGGAAGACTGCCGCACGATATAATGTTTACAGAAATTATCAGGGAGGACACTGGTCTACTGTTACCACGATGACCCGACATGACAAAAGGGTATCTGTAACCGTGCAAGGTATTAACTGGGACATGGACCAAAGGCTCGTAAATGTTAACTCAGGCCAGGTTTATTACAATATCCCTGAATTTGGTAATGTCTTCGATTTAGGGCCATTGAATGATGGTACTTATCATTTCAGAATTGAAACATACACGGGTGTTGTAATTAACGACCGGGTAATTGTTAAAGTAAAGCAGCCTTTGTTCAATTAAGGGTTAGTCTCTTCCAATTCGTAATACCGGACGTAGTCAATCTCCATTTTCTGAGGAAATATGTTTTCGTCTACACCTTTCTGACCTCCCCAGTTTCCTCCTACGGCGATATTGAGTAAGAGGTATTGAGGTTTGTCAAAAGGCCATTCGGCCCAACCAAACTTTTCTTCTTTCTTTAACTCAAAGTGCATTTGATCATCAATAAAGAATTGGATCAGGTTTGGATACCAGTCCATACGGTAAAGGTGAAAGTCATCAGAGGCCTTATCTACGATTCGATTATTGCCTCTGTTAGTTCCAATGACATGATTAAACGCTTTAGTGTGAATATTTGAATGAACTCTGTTCTGATCATATCCCACATGCTCCATGATATCGAGCTCACCGTTATCAGGCCAATAGTTATTTCCATAATTGTTTTCAGTAGCTAAAGTCCATATTGCAGGCCAGGTGCCCCTTCCTTCGGGTAGCTTCGCTTTGACTTCAATCCGACCGTAAAGAAAATCTCTTTTATTTTTTGTGACCAATCTTGCTGAGGTGTAGGTTGGTTCTGTTTCATTTTTTAAAACCTCAATAATTAGAAAACCATCTTCTACACGGGCATTTTGAATATTGTCTGTATAGGTTTGAAGTTCATTATTTCCCCAGCCTCCGCCACCGAGGTCGTAGCCCCAGATATTCCTGTCGGGCCGGCCTGAAGTATTGAATTCGTCAGCCCATTTTGTTTTTTCGCTAAACGTATATTCCGATATGTTTTTTTGCGGATTTTGAGAAAATCCGGCAAGGCTGAAACAAAGAATTAGGGAGAGAGAAGAATAAATTATTCGTTTTATATGAATGTACTTCATTAATGAAATAGTTAGTTTCGGACATAGAAATGTTTATCAAATATAGAATTGCTTCTTTAAAACAGCGAGCTGAAATTCTAGATATACTATGATCCATGAACTTTAAACTGCTTGTTAGATTCGCTTTCTTTTTCAGTATTGCACTCAATATCAGTGCTCAGGGATATCACTCGATCTTAATTACAGAGATTTTCGCGGATCCTACTCCATCAAGAGGCTTACCGGATAAAGAGTTTATTGAACTTTATAATAACTCCAATTCTGTCGTTTCTCTTAAAGGTTTTGAGCTTCATTATAATACGTCACAGGTTACTTTGCCTGATTTTGAGTTACAGCCGGGTGCCTATGTAATTGCGGCAAGATTTAATAATGCTGAACTTTTTGAGCCCTACGGAGATGTTATTTCTCTTTCTCAGTTCAGTTTGCTGAATTCCGGCACCACTTTGACACTGTATAATGCCGACGGTCAATTGGTTTTTGAGGTCGCCTATTCTTCTGACTGGTACTCTCCCGGTCGCGATCAGGGATATTCTCTGGAGATGATTGATTTAAATTATGCTTGCAAGGATTTTGAAAACTGGACTTCCAGCCTTTCCGAACTTGGAGCAACTCCCGGGGAGGCTAATGCATCGGCTAACTCAATTGTCGATACCGAGCCTCCGAAATTGTTGAGCTACAGTTCTGAAGACAATTTGGTTTACCAATTGATCTTTTCAGAAAATATTAATGAATCAGTGGGGGATTTGGTCGTTGTTCTGGAACCGGGCGTTATCAATATTGCAGAATTTAGGATTGTTGAAGGGAACAGGCTCATTGTAGAGCTAGAGAGCGAAATTACTTCCGGCGATTCTTTCACGCTCACTATTGATGGAGTGGCAGATTGTACAGGGAATTCAGCCGACATTCTTGAGTTGGAGTTGAGTAACATACGGAAAGCCGAGCCGGGTGACCTGCTTTTATCGGAAGTGCTGTTCAATCCGCGACCAGGCGGTTCTGACTTTGTTGAAATTGTGAACATTTCAGATCAGAAGTTAAGTTTAAGAGAACTGGGCTTCAGCAGAAAAAATACCATAGGAGAAATTGAGGAACCGGATCTTATTGGTAATAATATCATTATAGAACCGGGTCAATATTTATGTTTTACAGAAGATAAGCAAGCTCAGGTAATCAATTATCCTAAAGCGGTAGAAAGTAATATTATTGAAATAGCAAGCTTACCATCTTATACGAATGAGACAGGCGAAGTGCTCTTGATAGACTCTGATTACAGAATTTTTGATTCTTTCGAATATCATGAAGATATGCACCATGTATCCATTGATGATCCGGACGGAGTTTCTTTGGAACGCGTTATTCAAAATAATTCTGCGGTAAACACTTTTTGGCAATCTGCCTCCGCTTCTGAAAATTATGCTACCCCTGGGTATGGGGCAGTACCTGCCAATGTTGATGACAGGTTCCGTTTAGTATTGAGCCCGGAAGTCTTTACTCCGGATAATGATGGAATAGATGAAGAAACGACTATTTCAATAAATGCTCAGGATGGTGGGGTTTTAGATATATCAATTTTTGATATCAATGGTGTTTTGGTAAAAACTATCTCAAAAAACCAGTATACTAATCGATTTTTTACCACACAATGGGATGGTTCTGATGCTACAGGAGAGAATCTTTCAATGGGATATTATATTGTTGTGGCACAGTATATTACTGACGGTGACGTTCTCTCTCAACGGGCTAAAATTCTTCTTGCCAAGGCTAGATAAACAAAATACTCCACCGTTAAATCATATTTTAAGTGCAATTATTTGACGTAAAAATGCAATAGTCTTAGATTTGTGATTGTGTATTAACAGGGTATCTGGAAACATTAATCTTCGGTGTTTGACTTGCTGTGCACTTAAAACCTAAACCTTAACTTATTTCTTCAGATTATGTTTATGAAACATTCATTTCTGACTACGAGCGGGGCTATTATGGGTTCAAACGGTGAAATATGTCTGTCCGACACTTATTTTTAAAAAACTTTAACATTATAGTATTTTTTATAGAAGATATTGTTTTTATTTGCCCCCTAATTCATCAAAGTGGTATTGTTTTGTGATGAAATAGTACCAAACGGAGATGGGTTAAGGACTATCTATTTTTTATTTAAAACCATTTTAACCTTTTATTTTATGAAAGTTAAGCTTTATCTAAGGTACTTTCTTTTGGTTACCATGGGTGTTGCAGTTACATTAAGTAGTGCATTCGCTCAGGGTAGAAAAGTAAGTGGAAAGGTTGTCGGCTCTGACGACAATTTGGGTATTCCGGGAGCTTCGGTAGTTATTCAAGGTACTTCTACAGGTACAACTACTGATGTTGACGGTAACTACTCTATTGACGTAAGAGGCAACAACGATGTGTTGGTTGTGAGTTTCGTGGGTTACAACACGCAAACCGTAACTGTTGGAAACCAGTCAGTGATTAACTTCACTCTAGAAACTGACGTTAACTCACTAGAGGAAATCGTAGTAACTGGTTACCAGCAAATTCGTAAAAAAGACATTACTGGTGCGGTAACGGTAGTAGATGCCGAAGAATTGACAGCCGTAAAGTCTTCTTCTTTTATTCAAAACCTTGCAGGTAGAGCCTCAGGTTTGAATGTTTCTACATCAGGTAAGCCTGGTGATGCTACGAACATTCGTATTCGTGGTATTTCGTCATTTACTTCAAATGACCCTCTGTATATAATTGATGGTGTACCAACCGTTGACAAATACCAGAACACCATCAATCCGAATGACATTGAGTCTATTCAGGTGCTGAAAGATGCTTCTGCTGCTTCTATCTATGGTTCTCGTGCATCTAATGGTGTAATCGTTATCACAACGAAGTCAGGTAAGGCGGGTAAAGCTAAATTGACATATAACGGTTCAGTAGGTTTTGCAAATCCTGTGAAAGGATATGATGAGGTCTTAAACCAATCTTCTCAGTATTATGCTGATGCAGTAAGATTGAAGTTGGGTTCTGATACTCCGGCTTGGTTTGCTACTCCAGGTACTCTACCGCGTTACGTACATGATGCCAACAACATTTATGGTAATGTTGATCCAGGTGAATTTGATCCGATCAATAACATTGTAACTGAAACGAATCAGGTAGGTACTAACTGGTGGGATGAAATCACCAGAACGGCTCAGATTAACGATCATAACCTGAATGTATCAGGTGGTAATGACGTTGCTACTTATAATGTTTCTGGTTCATACCTGAATCAGGAAGGTATCATGAACTTTACTCAGTTTAACAGAGCTACTTTAAGAGCGAACTCTACATTCAAAGTTGGTAAGAGATTGACAGTAGGTGAGAACCTAATGTTTGCTAACAACTGGAGTGTTCTTGACGGTGGTCAGAACAGTGAGTTTAGTATCATGGGTCAGGTAATCAAGGCAACTCCTGTAGTACCTGTTGAAAACATCAATGGTGGCCCTGGTGGACACGTAGCAGCTACAACTGGTAACTTTACTAACCCTACTCAGGTTTTGATTGATGGTAGCAACAATACCAATACAACAAGAAGAGTATTGGGTAACTTCTTTGCTGAACTTCAGATTGTTGAGGGCTTGAAATTCAGAACCAATTTTGGTGCTGACTTTGGCCAGAACTGGGGACGTAGCTTTACTTACGAGCAGCCATATCGTGCTGAAGGACCTAAAACACCTGCTTCCAGAATCTTTAATGAGAGATGGGATCAGTCTACAAACTGGAACATTACTAACACGTTCTTGTATAACAACACGTTTGGTAAGCACCAGGTTAGTGGTTTGGCAGGTCAGGAAGCTATTTCTAACAAGTACAGACAGGTATTCGGTCAGTTAGCTGGATATTTCACTACTGATGTTAATGCTTGGTACTTGAATACTGCTTTGGGTGATCCTGCTTCAAGATCGGTTAGCTCATTCGGAAACGAGGCTAAATTAGCTTCATACTTCGGTAAAGTGGATTATACTTTTGATGATAAGTACCTGATCTCGGCTACAGTACGTAGAGATGGTTCATCTAAGTTTACTCCTGAAAAAAGATATGGTATTTTCCCTGCGGTATCCGTTGGTTGGAGATTATCTCAGGAGTCTTTCATGCAGGATCTTACCTGGCTGTCTGACTTCAAACTTAGAGCATCATATGGTGAGCTAGGAAACCAGCAGATCAGAGATTACAACTTTGCCTCTATTTATGGTGGTGCTGTTGGTACTACATTCTACGATATCAATGGTACAAACTCTGGTGCTGCTACTGGTTATGCTCAGACTTCATTTGGTAACCCGAATACAACATGGGAGACTTCAAAAACAAGAAACATTGGTTTTGATGCCGGTTTATTCAACAACTCGATCAACGTAGTTCTTGATGTTTATTCAAGAAGTACTTCAGATCTATTGTTTAACCCTGCACTACCTGGAACTGCTGGTGCTGCATCTCCTCCGTTTGTAAACGTAGGTTCGATGTTGAACAAAGGATTTGACCTTTCTGCAAACTGGCGTAAGAGCCTTAGCAATGACTTCGGAATCAACCTTGGTTTGAACTTGAGCCATTACAAGAATACTATCGAGAGAGTATCTGGAGATCAGGATTTCTTCTATCCGGATGGAACTTCTCTTAACAGCCGTATTCCTAACTCTGGTATCTCTGTTCGTAACGAGGTTGGTCACTCTATCTCTTCATTCTACGGATACGTGGTTGACGGTCTGATCACTAACGAAGCTGAACTGGCTACGCACACTGGTACTGGTGGATCTGCCATCGGTGGTCTGAAGTTCAGAGATGTTAATGGAGACGGTGAAGTAACTGGTGCTGATGTGGATTTCATCGGTAATCCTCACCCGAAATTGACTGGTGGTTTGAACATCGGATTGAACTACAAGAACTTTGATCTGACTTCATTCTGGTTTGGTTCTTACGGTAACGATATCTTCACTGGTTACTGGATTCAGTCTTATTTCATGAACTTCAATGCCAACGTATTGAACAACATTCTTGAAAATCAAGGCAAAATAGTAGACGGTAAAGCTTGGCCTGCTATCAATGGTCAGGACAGATCGTCTCCTGCAGTATCTAGCTTCTATGTTCAGGATGGTTCTTACCTGAGAATGACAAACCTTCAGTTGGCTTATAACCTTCCTGCTTCTATCAGCAGCAAGATTGGAGCTTCTAACGCCAGATTGTACGTTCAAGGTCAAAACTTGATTACTTTGACTAACTACTTTGGTACTGACCCTAATATTTCTAATGCAAATATTGGTGGTGGCGTAAACGATGGTGGTATGGGTATTGACAACGGTAACTACCCGGCTAATAAGCAGTGGAACTTGGGTATTAGCTTAGAATTTTAATTAATAATTATTAATACGATATGAAATTTTCATTAAAAATACTGATGGGAGCCACGGCTATGATGGCACTCAGCGTCTATTCGTGTAAAGATGAGTTTCTGGATACGCCTCCACAGGCGGCTCTTTCAAACACACTTTTGGCCTCGAATCAAAGTGGTGTTGACGCTACCCTGATCTCTGCCTATAAAAGCCTTGGTGGCTGGATTGGTGCAGGTGCTAACGCATGGGGTGCTGCTCCAACTAACTGGGTATACAACCTTGCAGCTGATGATTTTCACAAAGGCTCTGAGCCCGGTGATGGTGATGGCTGGTTGGCTGTTGAGTTATTCCAATGGAACCCGGCTGAAGGATCATTCCATAATAAGTGGATTTCTTGTTACGAAGGTATTGTAAGAGCAAACTCTGCTATTACAACTGCCAGATCGTTTGCTGAATCAAACCCTGATCAGGCTTCTTATGCAACAGAGGTTGAAGGAGAGGCTACTTTCCTAAGAGGTTGGCAGCACTTTGAGCTCTATAAAGTGTTCAAAAATGTTCCTTACTTCAACGAGGAAGATACCGAGTTTAACAAGCCAAATGATCAGGATATTATGCCTATGATCATCGCTGACTTTGAAAAAGCTGCTCAAATGGCGGCTCCAAACAAAACAGCTGTTGGTAGAGTAGACAGAACTATTGCTACTGCTTATGCTGGTAAGGCGAAGCTATACTCTGGTGACTATGCCGGTGCACTAGCTGACTTCAATACTGTAATTAACAGTGGTAAGTATCAATTGTCTGATTGTATTTTTGACAACTTCAATCTTGCAACGGAGAACAACAGTGAGAACATGCTATCTGTTCAGTCTTCAGTAAATGATGGTGATGCTAACGGAGCTAACGCTAACAACCATGACCGTCTTGGACTTCCTCACGGTGCCAGCTTTACGAGCTGCTGTGGATTTAAGCAACCTACGTTTGACCTAGTAATGGCATTTAAAGTTGACGATAACGGACTTCCAATGTCTACAACTGGTGTACCAGTGAAAAGAATTGAGTCTGGTGCTTCTGATGTTTTGGATCCTCGTGTTGATTATGCTGCTGGTCGTACAGGTGTTCCTTACCTTGACTGGGATGTACATAGTGATGGCTGGATTCGTGGCCAGGGTTATCAGGGATGGTACTCTCCTAAGAAAACGGTTCACCTTAAAGCTAATCCTACTCTTGCCGGTGGTTGGACAGGTACTCAGCTTTCTGCTTTGAACATTCCTCTTTTACGTTACTCTGATGTGCTTCTAATGGCTGCTGAGTGTGAAGTAGAGATTGGTTCACTAGAGAAAGCCAGAGAATATGTAAACATGATTCGTGAGAGAGCTGGTAACTGTGCTCAGGGTGAGGTTGGAAACCTTATGGTTCCTATCGATTCTCCGGAAATCACTTGGGCTAACTATAATGTGGGTACTTATGATTCTCCATGGACAGACAAAGCTGTTGCTCGTCAGGCTGTAAGAACTGAGAGAAGACTTGAGCTTGCTCTTGAAGGACACAGAGTATTTGACCTGAAAAGATGGGGTAACTATGCTGCTCACATGGCAGAATATGTAGCCAGAGAAAAAGTTCTTGTTCCTGCTCTGAACAACGCTCAGCCTGTTCAGCCAAGACATGATGCTTTCCCTATCCCGGCTATCGAGATTTCTAAATCTAATGGTACACTTACTCAAAATCCTGGTTACTAAAATCTGATTTTGTTTATATAGAAAAGGGGCCTTCAGGGCCCCTTTTTTGTTTTTATAATAACCTGATTACTATGATCAGGCATGTAATTTTCGTTAGTTTTGTATACCATATTCTACTCCTGGAAAGTTAAATGAAGTATTTAATATTCTCTCTTATTCCTTTGCTTCTCGCATGTGCTAAAACTGGAAATAAGTTAGCTGAGGTCGGTTATAATGGAATCCCTTTTGAGCTTGTTTCAGGCTCAGAGAGCGGTGTAACTTTCGTGAACGAAGTCCAGGATCGGGAAGACTTTAATGTCCTGACCTATCGGAATTACTATAACGGTGGGGGTGTGGCTATAGGTGATATCAATAACGACGGTTTGAATGATATTTACTTTACAGCTAATATGAGTCCGAATAAACTTTATCTCAACAAAGGAGATATGAAGTTTGAAGATATTTCTGAAGCCGCTGGAGTAGAAGGGAAAAGCTCATGGAGTACCGGAGTAACCTTTGCTGATGTTAATGCAGATGGTCTTCTGGATATCTACGTTTGTTATTCAGGTGATGCAGCAAAGGAAAATAAGGAGAATGAATTATTTCTCAATAATGGCGATCTAACATTCACGGAGCGTGCGGCTGAGTTTGGTTTAAATGATTCTGGTCTATCAACACATGCGGCCTTTTTTGATTATGATCTTGATGGTGATTTGGATTGTTTCGTACTCAATAATAGCTACAAAGACCCTGAACGCATTTCATTAATTTCCAGAAATAGATTCGATTATAACAGCAGTGGTGGGGACAGGCTTTACCGAAATGACGGCAGCCGCTTTACCAATATTACAGAAGAATCTAAGATATACTCGAGCGATATTGGCTTTGGCCTTGGAATCTCGGTGGGTGATGTTAATAATGACCTTTATCCTGATATATACATTTCAAATGATTTCTGGGAGAGAGATTATCTCTATATAAATCAAAAGGACGGTACTTTTAAGGACGAACTAACTGAACGGATTCCTTATACTTCAGTATCCAGTATGGGGTCTGATATTGCGGATATCAATAATGACGGTACGCTGGATATTTTTACCACGGACATGTTGCCGCCGGATAATTACAGAGTAAAGGCAGCAACAAAATTTGATGAGTATTATCAGTTTGATTTAAAATATAAAAACAGTTACTACTACCAATTCATCCAGAATTGCCTCCAGATAAATTCTGCAGATGGACAGTTTACGGAGTCGGCTTATTTTTCGGGCGTTGGTGCAACTGATTGGAGCTGGGGAGCTTTGATTTTTGATATGAACATGGATGGCCTTAAAGACCTTTTCGTTAGTAATGGCATTTACCACGATATAACGGATTCAGATTTCATCGAATTTATTAGTGATAGAGAACAAATTAAAAAAGTAGTTGAAGAAAAAGGGCGATATGATTTTTCTGATTTTGTAGAATATCTGCCAAATAACCAGCGGAAAAATTATGCTTTCATCAATCAATCAGGTAATCAGTTTGTGAATCTTTCGGAAGGGTTGGACTTAGACCAACCCAGTTACAGCAATGGCTCGGCATATGGAGATTTGGATAATGATGGAGACTTTGACCTGGTGGTCAATAATGTAAATATGGAGGCCTTTGTTTATCAAAATAAGGCTGTAGAGTCAGGAAAGAACTATCTGAAAATCAAGCTGAAGGGAGGTGAACAAAATCCTAAGGGAATTGGTACAAAGGTTTTCGTATATCAGAATGAGTTAGCTCAAAATGCTCATAGCCTAACAGCCCGGGGATTTCAAAGTTCGGTTGACCCCGACTTAATTTTTGGATTCCCGAATTCTGAGAAAATTGATTCTGTTAGAATCATCTGGCCGGGTGGTAAAAGTCAACTTTTAAGAGAGCAGGCGGTCAATCAAATCTTAAGTATCAATATCGCAGACGCCACTGAAATGTTTTCATACCCTTCTTCTCAGTCGGGGGAATTCGGAAAAATAGAGACTCAAATGGTCCATACTGAGAATCTGTTTATTGACTATGATCAGGATAGGCTTCTACCACATATGCTTTCTGCCGAGGGGCCTCAACTTATTAAAGGAGACGTCAATAATGACGGAAAGGAGGACCTGATTTTACCCGGGGCCAAAGGCTTTGCAGACCAGTTATTTATTCAAACGGGAAATGGATTTGTTCTCAAGAAGACTCCGGCTTTTGAGTTGGAGAAGGAAGCGGAGATAGTTTGCGGAGCATTATTTGATGCTGACGGAGATGGAGACTTAGATTATTTGGCTGGTACTGGTGGAAATGAACCCCAAAGCGACATATCAGTATTTACCACAAAATTTTACCTGAATGATGGTAAAGGTAATTTTACCAAAGAGGCGGTCAAGGGGCCTAAGGCCAAAGGTCAATTCAGTTGTATCAAGCCGCAGGATATCGACAATGATGGCGACCTTGATTTATTTCTTGGAGCGTCGTCTATTCCCGGAGCATATGGTTTGAGTCCAAGGTCTTATGTTTTACGAAATGACGGGGGTGGTACTTTCACGGATATTACAAGTGAACATACAGGCCCAATAGGAATGGTAAAAGATGCCGTTTGGGCCGATTTAAATGCGGATCAACTTCCTGATTTAATTGTAGTAGGGGAGTGGATACCGGTCACAGTTTTTATCAATAATCAGGGAAGCCTTGAGAAAGGCCTTGAAGTTCCTATGAGTCACGGCTGGTGGAATAGCATCAAAGCGGCCGATTATGACGGAGATGGAGATACTGACTTTTTGCTTGGCAACTGGGGTGAGAATATGAAAATAAAGGCTAGTGAAAAGAGACCTGTCAAGTTATATATTAATGATTTTGATGGAAATCAAAGACCCGATATCATTATGGAGTGGTTTTCTTTTGAGGACCAAAAGCCTTATCCTTTCGCCACAAAGATGGATTTGACCACTCAGATGCCTTCATTGAAAAAGAGTATTTTAAAATATCAGGATTATGCACAAAAGCAAGTCAGGGATATTTTTCCGGAGGACGCGTTGGTGAAATCTACTCAGAGGGTAGCCACTAACTTCTCGACTTCGGTATTGAAAAACACACCTGACGGGCTGGTTTTAGAGCCTTTACAGGCAGAGGCCCAGCTTTCACCTGTTTTTGCCATTGAAGTGTCAGATCTTGATAAAGATGGAATTACAGATTATATCCTTGGTGGCAATTATTATCGTCTCAAGCCTGAAATAGGAAGACATGATGGTTTCAAGGGTGGATATTTTAAAGGTATTGGGAATGGGAAGTTCAAATTTATTGATCCTCAAAAATCCGGTATATCGGTAAAGGGAGAAGTTCGTGATCTGGCTTTGATTAATGATCAATTAGTGGTGGCCAGAAATAACGATAAGGTTTTAATTTTTGAAAAGAAATAGGTTTTTAGGGATGCAGAGAAGAATTGCAATTTTTCTAATCGTACTTTCAGCTTTGTCTTGTAAAAAGGAAAGTACGCTTTTTGAGTTAGTTGATTCCACTGAAAGTGGAATTACCTTTTCAAATACCATCATTGAGAATGATACAATTAACATTCTTTCGTTTGATTATATCTATAACGGAGCGGGAGTTGGAGTAGGTGATTTTGACGGTGACGGCAATCAGGATTTGTTTTTCAGTGGTAATCAAACCGAGAATAAGCTCTATTTAAACAGAGGTGACTTTAAATTTGAGGAAATTACTGAAATAGCCGGTGTAGCGGGTAAAAACAAATGGTCTTCCGGTGTAGCAATTGTTGACATTAATCAGGATGGACTGATGGATATTTATGTTGCTGCAACGTCCACCAATAATAGTGTGGCCAAAGATCGGGAGAACACGCTTTTTGTAAATCAGGGACTTGAAAACGGTATCCCAATTTTCAAGGAAATGGCTGCTGAATATGGAGTCAATGACGACGGGCATTCTGAAAACGCTGCTTTTTTTGATTATGATAACGATGGGGATCTTGATCTTTATGTTCTTACCAACAAGATTGACCAGTTCCCGAATTTCTTCAGAGAGAAATATGTAGCCGGTGAAAATGCGAACACTGACAGGCTTTACCGGAATGACTATTCTGACAGCCTTGGACATGCTTATTTTACTAATGTCTCAAAAGAGGCAGGCATTCAAATTGAGGGTTTTGGGCTTGGAATAAACATTACTGATATTAACAGGGACGGTTGGAAGGACATTTTCGTGACCAATGATTATGTGACCAATGATCTTATTTATATCAACAATCAGGATGGTACTTTTACCAATAAACTGGACGAATACCTGAAGCACACAAGTCATTCTGCTATGGGCAATGACGTCGCTGATATCAATAATGATGGTCTTAACGATATCATTGCTTTAGACATGGTACCACGTGATAATAAGCGTAAGAAATTGTTTACACCGGCGAATAGTTCGCTGTTCTTCCAGTTTAGTGATAAACACAAGTTCAATTATCAGTATGGTAGAAATACTTTGCAGCTCAATAATGGTGAGGGCCAGCCTTTCTCTGATATTAGTTTCTACGCTGACGTAGCGGAAACAGATTGGAGCTGGACACCCTCCGTTGCAGATTTTGATAATGATAAATACCGTGATCTTCTTGTTACCAATGGTTTCCCGAAAGATGTAACAGACATGGATTTTATGGCTTACCGGGCTGAAATTGAGAATCTGGTGACAGAAGAGACAATTCTTGAGAAGATTCCGGCGGTTAAAATCACGAATTATGGGTTTAAGAATAACGGAGACTTAAGCTTTAGTGATAAGACTGAAGAATGGGGATTGAAAAGACCGTCGTTTAGTAACGGAGCTGTTTATGTTGACCTGGATAATGACGGAGACTTAGATTATGTAGTCAATAATATAAATGACGAAGCATTCGTCTATCGAAACACTTCAAATGATTCGGAGGGTAACTCAACAAACTATTTACGTATAGCCTTTAAGGGTGGCCCATTAAATCAAAACGGAATCGGTGCCAGAGTTGAAGCTATCTACCAGGAAGGTGAAAAGTTTAGTTTTGAAAATAGCCCTTTCAGAGGCTATAAATCGACAGTGGAGCCTTTTTGTCATATTGGGATGGGGAAGGACTCTTTGCTTTCTGAGCTTCGGGTTATTTGGCCTAATGGCAAAATGCAAATAATGAAAGATGTCAGCTCCAATCAGGTTTTGACGGTCAATTTGCTTGATGCTGAGCTTGATTATGTTCCTGAGATAGATGATTTAGAACCGCTTTTTGAGGAGTTTGAGGTTAATTTCACACACAGTGAAGCAGATTTTCTTGACTTTAACTTTCAAAACCTTATTCCTTTCAGATTATCTCAAATGGGCCCTGCATTAGCGGTGGGTGATGTGAATGGAGACAATTTGGAAGATGTCTTCCTCGGAGGACCCGTCTTTAAACAAGGTCGTTTTTTATTGCAAAATAGCAATGGAGGATTTGAGAATGCATTGCTTCTACCAAAAGTTGATTCGGCTTCCAAAATTGAAGAAGATACTGGTGTACTGCTTTTTGATGCTGATAACGATGGAGATAATGACCTTTATGTGGTCAGCGGAGGAAATGAAAAATGGCCACAAAGAGAGTCATTTCTTGATCGGCTTTATGTCAATGATGGAAAAGGAAAGTTTGAGTTGACAAAAAATGCCTTACCCGAGGTCAAAACTGCCGGCTCCTGTGTGCGTGCTTGTGATTACGACGGTGATGGGGATCTCGATCTTCTTGTCGCTGGTAGAAATGTACCTCATAAATACCCAATGCCTACCAGCAGTTATATTCTGAAAAACGAATCTGTCAACGGTGTACCTAAATTCAGTAATGTGACAGAGGCCGTTATTCCTGATTTAATTGATATAGGCCTTATTTGTGATGGCTTGTGGACAGATTTTGATGGAGATGGCGATAATGATTTGATAGTCGCCGGCGATTTCATGGAGATTACAGTTTTCAGGAATACTGATGGAAGATTCGAAAAACTTTCTGAAACAGGTTTAGAAGGTATAAAAGGTTTATGGTCAAGTATAAACGGTGCTGATTTTGACCTTGATGGTGATGTTGATTATATCGTTGGTAATATTGGAGAAAATGCACTTTTCAAAGGTACTCCTGAGTATCCGGTTGAGGTCTATTCGGCTGATTTTGATGGAAATGGTGTCTATGATATTATTCCGTTTGTGTATTTCAGAGACTCTGTCAATAACAGAATTCAGGTGCCTTATAACACCAGAGATGACCTGAACAAACAACTAAACCCGATCAGGACACGCTTCAAGACATTTGGTGAGTTTACAAAAGCAGGTTTAGAAAATGTTCTAACTGAGGCAGAACGTGAAAAGGCGAGAAAAGATATTCTGAACTTTAACGCCAGTGTTTACGTCGAAAACCTTGGCGAAGGGAAATTCAAAGTTAAAAAGTTGCCTGTGCGAGCACAGTTATCCGCTATGAATGGTACCAACATTCAGGACTTTAATCAGGATGGTTACCCCGATGTACTTATGGTCGGTAATAACTTTGGAAATGAACAGCACTCGGGTCGTTATGATGCTTCCAATGGTCTTCTTCTAATCAATGACCAAAAGGGCGGTTTTGTTGAGAGTTGGAGTTCTGGTTTTTTAGTGCCCGGAGATGGAAAGGCTCTCGTGAGTTTTGTGGACACCAAAGGAGAGTTGAGCCTTATGGCTAGTCAGAATCAGGGAAAAATGAAAGGGTTCCGTTCCGGTCTAAAGGTAGAGGTCGCTCCTAAAGGGAGTCATAAGGTCAGGTTCAAAGTCGACGGGAAAGAATCGGTAAGAGAACTTTATGTGGGATCTTCTTATTTGTCTCAATCAGGAAGAGGTATCGTTTTACCGGCGGGAGCAACGGATATTCGCTGGGAGTAAGGCTTTTAATAAAGTCTTACTTTCAAAGGCTGGAAGTTCGTTTTGTTGAGTAAGGATGCCTTCATTTTTTAAGAACCTTACGCTTTAAAGTTTATTTACGCGGTAAAAATTGAGGGGACCTTTTGATACCTATAATTGCGGAGCAAAATCAGCTTTTGACTGCCTCAAAGTATAGTCAGCTGTCATCTCGAAATTAGACAGAAGTTAATTTATGATGCTCGGCCTTGACTCAATGATTGAAGGTAAACTTATATGCAAGAGAAAGTATTGGTGCTCCAAAAATCGTCAGTTTATACGGATTCAACTTGTTATTTTCTGATCTGAAAAAGACTGAATAAGCGTTCTTTCTGCCGTAAAGGTTATAAATAGAGAAGGCGAAATTACCTTTGAACTTTTTATTTCGAAGCTTTGGATTGTAAATATTCCAGGCAAAATCAAGGCGGTGATAGTCGGGAAGCCTGATATCGTTACGGTTAAAATAGAACGGCAAAATCTGATTATTATAGGAAATATAACCCTGTGGTGAGGTGAATGGCCGGCCTGTGGAATAGGTGAATATGAACGAGAAATCATGATGCTCTCCCTGATTAATCACCATTGAGGCGTTCAGGGTATGTGGCCTGTCATAATTAGCCGCGTACCACTGTCCAAAATTCACCTGCTGATCTTGTTTTGGTCCTTCATTAACCTGATTTAGCGATCTGGCATAGGTATAGTTTACCCATCCTGTAACCTCTCCTTTCTTTTTCGAGAACATAAATTCAGCACCGTACGAGCGGTTAATACCCTGTAAGATCTCTGTTTCAGGTGTCGAATTTAACAGAAAGTCGGCCCCCGGTTTATAGTCAATGATGTTATCTGTATTACGGTAATAGAGCTCTGTTGAGAATTCAAAAACCGAGCCCGGAGAATCCTGAAAATAGCCAACAGAGTAAAGCTGGCTAACCTGAGGTTTTATGTTAAGGTCAGACAGTTTCCATCGGGAGGTCGGAATCGGCGTGGTGGTATTGGAGACAATTTGAAGGTATTGTCGGGCCATATTATACCCCAGTTTAATACTACTCCTGTCCGATAAAGAGAATCGTAATCCTGCACGGGGCTCAAAACCTCCGTATGATTGAGCCACTTCACCTTTGGCATAGGTAATAGTTTCGGAAAGGGATCTGGTATCACGGGGTTCGTTTTCAGTATAAACACGAACATCTGAAGGCCCAAGACTTAGAAAATGAGAGTAACGAAGGCCGAGTGAGAAGCTTGTACGATCATTGAGGTCAATGACATCTTCTAGGCTAAAGCCCATTTCCACCCCTTGCTCTACCGGTGTACTTAGCGGTAAAACACTTTCACTCATCCCCGGTAAAATTTGCCCTGGATTGATGGAGTATTTAACCACATCTAGTCCCATTTCAATGTTGTTTTTACCTTGGTAAAGATTGAGGTTAGTCTTGGCCTGTTGATAATCGATTGATTGCTTTATTTCTACTGTATTATCTGAGTTGTTTTCCGGTAGCAATGTGCTTGGTTGATAGTAAGAGCTGACAAGGGTTGTTTGAATATTAGCTTTATCGCTTAAGGCCCAGAACCACTTACCTGAGAAGTTTCTGGTGCTGTATTCAAATTGCGATGCCGAGGCATTAATATTTCCGATAGTTCCCAGCATTTCGGTCTGGAAAAAGTCGTAACTATAATAAGAAGACAGAGTTAAGGTTTGTTTATCGTTGATCTGGTAAAACAGCTTGGCTGCTCCATCCCCAAATTTTGCTTTAAGATCTCTTAACTGGTCAGATATAATCGGAAAGAGGAAATCGTTGAAAGAACCTCTACCCGCCACCATTAAACCCATCTTGTTTTTGATGATCGGGATATCCATTTTGAGCTTATTAGACACCAAACTGATGCCGCCCTGCATTTTGAATTTTGAGAGATCAGGGTTCGCAAGTTTTACATCCAGTACGGCCGCTGCTCTACCGCCAAAACGAGCGGGTACATTTCCTTTGTAAAGATCAAAGCTGGTTACGGCTTCTGATGGGAAAGCCGAAAACAAACCAAACATGTGCGTAGGGTTGAAAATTGGCCCATCATCTAGAAGGAAGAGATTTTGGTCTGTGGTGCCCCCTCTTACGTTTACGCCGTTTGAGGCCTCTCCAACACTTGAAATGCCCGGAAGCATTTGAAGACCCTTCAAAATATCGACCTCTCCCAGGGCAGTGGGTAGTTTTTCTATGGCTTTTACACTCAAAGTACTTACTCCAAGAACCGGTCTTTTAACTGTTTCACTCCCAAGCCCGCTGACAATAACTTCCTGTAATTGATTCTCAACTCTCCTCATTTTTACCTTCAGATTCTCTTCAGGAAGGTTGATGGTTTGTCTGTAAGGCAAGTAGCCAACGTACCTTACAACGGCCACCACTTTTTTTCGGGGCAGTACAAATGTGAACTCTCCTTTTTCGTTTACAAAGTCGGTCTGGTCACCAAAGTCAATAGTTACCGTAGCTCCTACAAGTGGTTCACCATCAAGGCTATCGGTGACTATTCCTTTAAAAAGAAAAGTTTCCTGAGCAGCCAAAGGGCCGGTTAATATCAGGAACAAAACAGCTATAAGTAATCTCATGAAATTCTTAGTTTATCCAGCCTTCAGGTTTAACGGATGTTCTTTTGTCGCTATTGATACAAGGAGCAAGCGGAGGCCTTGTCAGGTCCATTCCTGAGGGTTCAGGTCTGGCACTTCGGCCGTCACCCAGAAGACCCAGAGCAATTGTTCCTTTTGGAATATCCAGCTTATCAAGCCAGTAAAGTTTCTGATCTGAAGAGGCCACAACGAAATAGCCTGCCACAGGCTGATTGAAGTCTGTAGTACTTGAAACATTCCCAATCAGAGTTACAGGTGGCGTATCTGCCAGTCCGCCTGTATTTTGCCCCTGGGTCTGTACCAGATTTAGATATTTGTAGGTTTCTTCACTTATGCTGAATTGTTGAACCTGAACGAGAGAACCTGTTAATTGATAAATGGGAAGATTAGCAATTAACCTTCCCTTGATCGTTTGTCCATTTGAGAACTCATCTTTCATAATGTTTATCTCAGTTTGGGAAAAAACATCCCAGCAACGTGTATCACAGAGATAATCAAATTTTCCTCTTCTGAAACGCTCTTCACGGCATTCGCCCAAAGGACCGGTGGAGTTATCACGATAGTAATAGCCATTGTCGCAGGTTTTACACCATAATTGTTCTTCAAAAAGAGTCCAGTTCCACATATAAAAATCGCGGGATTCCACAGGGTCAGAGGTGTCAATATAGACTTTTTGAGAAGGGCTGAGCTTCCCATCAAGGTCCTTAATGCCTCTGGAGTCAAACTCATGGTAAATATTTTCAATAACCGGGGCAGCAAGCATCGTCTCTTTTCGTGATTCAAAGTTTTGGCCTTTGGTCGTAAAGAAAAGTTGATAAGTATTGCCTGGTTCCCCTTTAAAACCATTTGGGTATGCGTAGTAGCCTGATTCTGTTTCCTGGAGTGCTATAGTTTCAGAATCATTTATTTTGACCGTAACCTGAGCTCCCTTTAGAGGCTGGTAACTGGTATTAAATCCATCACCGGCCTTTGATTCGGTTAAAGAGACATAATTACCCATCACCTGATCGGATAAGATAGATTCTACGATAATAATGTCTTGGGTTCCCGTAAACCTTTTGAGATAGGGGTCTACACACGCGACACTAACCAAAAGAAAGGCAATAGCTGCTTTTTTAAGGATAGACAATAGGTTATTAGACATGAAATAGTTTAAAGTCAATCGGAAAGATACTGTTTAATAATGACAGTCGAATAGTTGAATTATAACATTTCGACAAATTAGTCTTGCCAACCGACAGGCTTAGTGGAAGTGAAGCCCAAGCTCTCCAAACATGGTGCAAGTGGCGGCCTTGTAGGTGTAGTTGGTTCAGGGTTTGGAAAACGTCCATCAAGAAAACCGATAGCAGGAAAGTCAGTTGGTGCATCTGACCTGTCCAACCAATAATTGGTTTTTGAAACGCCGGCTACTATAAACATTCCGGCTACGGGCTGACCGGGATTTGAGATACATCGTACATTTCCCTGTAGACTGGTGGGTGGTGTGTCTGCCAATCCACCGGTGTTTTCTGCCACTCCCTGAACCAGTTTAAAATAGTTATAAACGGTTTCGTCTATACCGTATTGAAAGACTTCAAGAATAGCACCACGGTATTGATAAATCGGGATGTTGGCGATGTGTCGGTTTTGAATGGGTCTGCCATCCACAAATTCATCACTCATGATATTGGTATTTTGTGATTGAATTATTCTCCAGCACTCACCGTCGCAGCTATAGTCAAACACGAGGTTTCTGAATTGTCCTCTTGACGCCCGACATTCTCCTTCAGGAGGTGTAGTATCATCGCGATAATAGATTGATTCGTTGCAGGTTTTGCACCATGTAGCTTTTTCATAGAGCTTCCAGTCCCACCGATAGAAATTCTTCTGATCTGGTTTATCAGAACTGTTCAAGTAAATTGAATGTCCGTCTCTGGCTCCAATAAAATCAGCTTCATTCTCAGTTTTATATACCTGAGTAACACTTTCAATTGGGGATGTAGGAGTAAGTCTCTGAGGGTCTGACTCAAAATAAGAGCCATCCGCTGTTGTAATATTGAGAAAATAGGAGAGTCCTTCTTTGGCAATAAAACCCTCAGGAAAATGGTACTCTCCGGGTTTGTTTTCGATGAGTGTAATATGCTCCCCAGTATCGGTTAACAGAAATATTTCGGCTCCGGTCTCTTTGAAACTATAAACATCAATAGCGGGAGATGGCTCTGTTCTGCTTAAAGTGATTTTATTTAAGGAAGGGTTGTCAGTAAGGAGAGCGTCGATAATGAGTACAGTCCTTTGAGCCTTAAAAGCCTTGTCATAAGGTAAAATGCAGGCTGAAAGAAAAGCAAAAACCGAAAGGAAGTACAGCTTTTTCATTGCAGTACAAACTTCCGGCTTTTCTTTGAATATTATCTAACGAATAGACATTAGCTATGAATGGAACGATTATCTGTAGCCGCCAAAGCAGCTTCTTTAACCGCCTCCATATAAGTAGGGTGGGCGTGGGAAATACGTCCAAGGTCTTCTGCACTGGCTCTGAACTCCATGGCCGTTACACCTTCAGCAATCATATCTGCCGCACGAGCCCCAATGATGTGCATACCCAGGATTTCGTCAGTTTCTTTGTCAGCTAATACTTTCACCAAACCATCAGTATCCCCGCTGGCGGTGGCTCTACCCAAAGCTTTAAAAATAAATTTACCGTTTTTATACGCTCTGCCGCTGGCTTTCAATTCCTCTTCTGTTGCTCCAACAGAGGCAACTTCAGGCCAAGTATAAACTACACCTGGGATTAGGTTATAATGAATGTGCGGTTTTTGACCTGCGATAGTCTCGGCCACTAAAACACCTTCTTCTTCTGCTTTGTGAGCTAGCATAGCACCTCTAACTACGTCGCCAATTGCGTATATACCCTTTACATTTGTTTCAAGAGTATGATCATCAACAGCCACTCTTCCACGGTCATCAACATTTACTCCCGCAGCTTCGAGGTTCAGCTTATCGGTGTAAGGTCTTCTTCCGATAGAAACCAGACAATAGTCACCATTGAAAGTAACTTCCTCGCCTTTTTTGTTTTCAGCAGTTACAGTAACTTCTTTTCCGTTGCTCTCAATTTTGGTCACTTTAGTATCAAAGTTGAACTCGGCATCAATAGTCTTCTTCAGTGATTTCTGAAGCTCTTTGCCCATTGTACCATCCATGGTTGGAATCATGCTACTGGCAAACTCAACGAAAGTTACTTTAGAACCCAAACGTCCGTAAACCGAACCCAGCTCAGCACCAATAACACCTGCACCGATAACGATAAGGTGTTTCGGAATTTCTTTGAGATTTAAGGCTTCAGTCGATGTGATGATTCGCTCACCATCGAAATTCATGAAAGGCAAAATCAAAGGTTTTGAGCCTGTAGCAATGATGACATTTGTACCTGAAATAGTCTCTTCACCACCGTCTGTCTTGGCAATTTTGACTGTGTTTTTGTCAACAAAAGACCCAAAACCATTGTAAACGGTGATCTTGTTTTTCTTCATCAAAAACTCAACACCGGCATTCATTTTTTCAACCACCTCGTTTTTGCGGCCAATCATTGTTTTCAGATCAGCTTTGGGTGCATTGATTTTAATACCATGCTCCGCAAAATGATGTTTGGCATTGTGGAAATGCTCTGAGGAGTCAAGAAGAGCTTTTGACGGAATACAGCCTACATTAAGACAGGTGCCGCCTAAAACATTGTATTTTTCAATAATGGCCACTTTTTTACCCAATTGTGCTGCACGGATAGCTGCAACATATCCACCTGGGCCAGAACCAATTATGATAACATCAAAATCCATTTTCTATATTGTTTTTAAAACAAAAGACCCAAGTGCTCAGGTCTTTCATTTTGTATTTATTAAACCATCAATAACATTCTCATCGGATCTTCCAGTAGCTGCTTCACTCGTACCAGGAAGCTTACTGAATCCTTGCCGTCAATTGTACGGTGATCGTAAGACAAGGCCACGTACATGATAGGTCTTATTTCTACTTGTCCGTTAATAGCAACCGGTCTTTGCACGATATTGTGCATTCCAAGAATCGCTGATTGAGGAGCATTAATGATCGGTGTCGAAAGCATTGACCCGAAAATCCCACCATTGGTGATGGTAAAGGTTCCACCAGTCATTTCTGGAATGGTAAGTTTATTGTCACGAGCTTTTGTGGCCAAACGAACCACCTCACTTTCAATTTCATTGAAACTCAGACCTTCTGCATTTCTGATTACCGGCACTACAAGACCTCTTGGTGCTGATACGGCAATTGAAACATCTACATAATCATTGTAGACAATTTCCTCTCCGTCAATAAAGGCATTCACATTCGGGAATTCCTGAAGGGCAATTGCACAAGCTTTGGTGAAGAAAGACATGAAGCCAAGACCTACACCATGTACTTCTTTAAACTTATCCTTATACTCTTTTCTCAAATCCATGATTGGCTTCATGTCAACCTCATTGAAGGTGGTTAGCATAGCCGTTTCATTTTTCACAGAAACCAGTCGCTTGGCAATTGTTTTACGCAAAGAAGTCATTTTCTCTCTACGTGAATCACGGCTTCCTTTAACCGCCGGAGCCGGTGCTGCCGTTTCAGCAGCCGCTGGCTTGCTTTCTTTCGGAGCAGATTTCTGAGCGTTTTGAGCATCTTCTTTGGTAATTCTACCATCAACGCCGGTACCTTTTACTGCCGAAGCGTCTATTCCTTTTTCAGCTAATATCTTAGCGGCAGAAGGCGAAGGATGGCCTGAGGCATAAGAGTCTGAACTACCTGAGGTCGCAGGTGAACTAGATGGAGAATCAGTTTTGGAGGCCGGAGCAGCAGCTGGGGCAGAGGCTCCTGCGGCAATAGTAGCCACAAGATCACCAACAGGTACTACAGCACCTTCCTCAACCATTGTGGTAATTACACCAGCCGCTGGTGAAGGTAGCTCAAAAGTAGCTTTATCAGATTCAAGCTCACAAATGATTTCATCCATTTCCACGGTATCGCCTGTTTGCTTAGCCCATGAACTAACAGTGACTTCAGTAATAGACTCACCTACAGTAGGAATGGTAACTTTAACAGTTTCTCCAGTGCCAGAGGCAGGTGCTGCTGATTCAGCCGGAGCGGCAGGAGCTTCCTCTTTCGGAGCTTCAGGAGCAGAGGCTAAGCCAGCTTCTCCTTTTTCAATTTTACAAATTGGAGCACCTATTTCAAGTGTATCTCCTTCAGAAGCGATGATTCTCAAAACACCGGCAGCCTCTGCAGGCAACTCAAATGTTGCTTTGTCTGATTCTAATTCGCAAATGACTTCATCCATTTCCACGTAGTCACCGTCCTGTTTTACCCAGGCTGCAATGGTTACTTCAGTTACAGATTCGCCTACTGAAGGCACTTTCATTTCAATTGCCATGATTCTTTATTCTATTGTCTTTTCTGATTTCCTTAAATGTTAAAAGCTCTGTCGATGATTGCTTTTTGTTCAGCCTGATGGTATTTGGTGTAACCATTGGCAGGTGATGCACTTTTCTTTCTGGCGATCACATCCGAGATTCCGATTTCAGGGAATTCTCTTAAGATAAATGACCAGGCTCCCATGTTTTCAGGTTCTTCCTGTACCCAGATGGTTTCTGCCTTCTTGTATTTGGCAAGATGAGCTTCCACCTGTGTTTTCGGGAATGGGTGTAATTGCTCTACTCTAACAATGGCGATATCCTTTCTGCTCTCTTCCTGCTGTCTCTCAAAAAGATCATAATAAACCTTTCCTGAGCAGAGCAAGACTCTTTTCACCTTCTTAGCATCGGCGTAATCATCACCAATTGTTTCCTGGAAAGTGGTATTGCTGGTGAAATCACTCATTGGCGATATTGCCAAAGGATGACGAAGCATTGATTTCGGCGACATGTGCACACATGGCTTTCTGAAAGGCAAGGCCAGCTGTCTTCTGATCATATGGAAGAAGTTAGCCGGAGTAGTACATGCACACACATACATATTATATTCAGCCGAAAGCTGAAGAAAACGCTCCGGACGGGCATTTGAGTGCTCAGGTCCCTGGCCTTCATAACCATGAGGAAGAAGTAGCACCAGACCATTCATAGTTTTCCATTTTGACTCAGCAGCTGAAATAAACTGGTCAATCATGATCTGAGCTCCATTGGCAAAGTCACCGAATTGAGCTTCCCAAATAACCAGAGCATTTGGGTTTGCCATAGCATAACCATACTCGTAACCCATTACACCATATTCAGAGAGGAGGGAATTGTAAATTTCAAACTTACCCTGGCCTTCGCCGATGTGTTCAAGGTTGTTGTATTTTTCGTTGGTCTCAATATCATGCAGAACAGCATGACGGTGCGAGAAAGTACCACGCTCCACATCCTGACCAGACATTCTTACCCACTTGCCATCATTCAGAATTGAACCATAAGCCATCAGCTCTGCTGCCGCCCAGTTGAATTCTTTCTTACCGGCAAAAATCTCCTGACGCTCTTCAAGCACTTTTGAGATTTGCTTTATTGGATTGAAGTTCTCAGGGATATTGCTCATAGCATTCCCAATCTTCTCAATATCCTTTTTGCTTATACCAGTCTTTGGAGATGTCTCAAAATCTCCTTTCTCGGATTTCCTCAGGTTTAACCAGTCCCGCTCCAGTTTTGGCGGCTCGTATGGCAACTGACGTTGCTTCACTTTAGCCAGAAGATCCTGAAGGTTGCTATCAAAAGCAGATTTCAATTGTTTGGCAAGATCACGGTTATCATCACCCTGTTCCTTCAATTTCTGAAGGTAGAGGTCTCTTGGGTTTTTGTGTTTGCTGATCAGTTTGTACATGGTCGGCTGAGTAAACCTTGGTTCATCAGCCTCGTTATGACCGTACTTACGGTAACAGATCATGTCCACAAACACGTCACGATTAAACTCCTGTCTGAATTCAATGGCCAACTGCATGGCGTAAACCACTGCTTCAGGGTCATCACCGTTCACGTGGAAGATCGGTGTATCAAGAATTTTTGCTACGTCAGAGCAGTAAAGGCTTGACCTGGCGTCATCGTTATCTGTTGTAAAACCAACCTGATTATTGATCACCAAGTGAAGTGTACCACCAACATAATAGCCTGGCAGGTTTGACATTTGAATGATTTCATACAAAATGCCCTGACCGGCTAACGACGAATCTCCATGAATCAAAATCGGAAGGATTTTATCATAGATATCATCAAAGTTATTGACTTTTCGTCCACCACTTTCATAGTGAGCATCTGCCCTTGCTCTAGCATAACCCAACACCACAGGGTCTACCGCATCAAGGTGAGAAGGGTTTGCCATCAGTTTCATACTGACTCTTTTACCAGCGGGAGTAGACACCTGCGAGGTATAACCCATGTGATATTTTACATCACCGTCTCTGTATTCTTCCAGGTCTACGTTTTCTTCAAATTCATTGAAAACGTGCTCGTAAGGCTTTTGAAGAATGTTGGTCAAAACATTCAAACGACCACGGTGAGCCATACCAATCACTACTTCTTCAACTCCCAGCTCAGAACCTTTGTTAATAGCGGCGTCCAAACCCGGAATGGCAGACTCGCCTCCCTCAAGAGAGAAACGTTTTTTTCCTAAGAATTTGGTATGCAGGAAGTTCTCAAAGGCAGCTGCCTGATTGAGTTTTTTAAGAATTCTTTTTTTCTCCTCAACGGTCGGTTTGAAATTGAGGTAATCTTTCTCCAGTTTTCTTCTGAACCAGCCTTTGATTTTACGGTCTCTGATGTATTGATACTCAAAACCGATATTGCCCATGTAAACTTTGCGAAGTGAATTATTAATTTCGCGAAGTGTAGCCGGGCGACCTAAAACTTCAATACCTGCTTCGAAAACGGTATCCAGATCAGCCTCACTTAAATTAAAGTCTTTTAATTCAAGATTAGGATCTTTTTTTCGTCTATCGTATAAAGGATCAATATTGGCAGCCATATGACCACGTGCTCTGATACCCCTAATAAGGTGAACTACTTCAATCTCCTTTCTGACATGCTCATCTGATGCACTGCCTTCTGAAGAAACTGTGCCGTTAGATTTCCATGTTTCTGAAAACTCAAACCCTTTGAAGAAGTTCCGCCAGCTTTCATCTACTGACTCCGGGTTTTCTTTGTACTGCTGGTAGAGCGATTCTATTGCTGAAACGTCTGCATTGGCCACGTAAGAATACTGATCCATTTGTTTTAGTACCGTTGCTTAAAAGCTTGAATATTTAATTGGACTGGCAAAGTTAGAGGATGAACATTAATTCATGTAACATTCCTCACTTTTAATATGCGAATTATGGGGATTTCTTTCCAAGGATCAAGGGAAACTATCTTTAATCGTCAAATACCCCTCAATGACTCTATGTATGGATACGTATTGTAGTTAAAACTGGTTCAGAAAAGGGGATTTTTCACCTAAGTTGAAGACGTCATACCGATAGAGTAACTGAAAAACTCCACGAGGAGTAATTGAACCGGTATTTCTGTTGGTAAAAAGCAAAGGCTGGGCGTCATAGGATAAGCCAATGGTGGAGGTTTCTGAAGCCCTCATTTGGAGGCTCGGTATTACTTTTGAAAATCCGGACTGCATTCGGTATGCCCCCCCGAGTCCTATTTTATTTCCAAGCCAGATTTTGAGGTTTATATCAAAACCATTGGCATCGCTTGATCTGGTAGCGAGACTCGCCAAGCCACTAAGATTGATACCAATATTTTCATAGGTGCCGAAACGGTAGCCTCCCGAGATCTTTACGTTTTTGTTCAACGTGCTGTAAATGTCAGAATTTCCGAAAAGGGTAGGGGCCGCTATTCCAAGAAAGGCGGTCTCGCTGAATACTGCGGCTCCGGGTCCACCAAAAGGATTAAAACGTTGAAGTATATCGACATTCCCTATAAAATTTGGTGAAATCATAAAACCCGCGTTTATTCCAAGATTGACTCTTAATTTATCATTCAACGGTAAGAAGTAATTGTATGACAGTGTCATACCATTATTGGTGAAACCCGTAATATTTGATCTGAAACCTTGAAATCCTAAGGCACTCTTTCCTTCTCCCAATTTACCATCCATGCTTATTAATTGAGAAATCTGGTTTGGAGTAAACGTGCCATTGAATTGCTGACCAAGTAGACCTGAGACACCGAAATTTCCCCGTTCTCCGGTGAAGGCCGGGTTTAGCGAAAGCATATTGAACTGATATTGATCTTCAAGACCGATCTGTGCAAAGGCTGTGGTGAAACCGAGAAAGTAGAGCAGAATTATATTCTTCATAAGTTTTTAAACGAAAAAGCCGCTTACAAATGTAAGCGGCCCATTTAAAAGTTAAAGTTTCAATTCATCTGAAGGATTTTAAATTCTGTTCTTCTGTTAGCCTGGTGCTGTTTTTCAGAACACGGTACACCGTCTACACAGCCGTTGGTGATTTGTGATTCACCGTAACCTCTGTATTCAACACGATTTCTGCTAATGCCTCTTTTGAAAAGGTACTCGGCAGACTCTTTGGCTCTGCCATCAGAAAGACGTTGGTTAAAGTCGGCAGGGCTACGGCTGTCGGTATGAGACGATAGCTCAATCTTCATACCTGGATACTCACGTAATACCTGAACAAGTTTATCAAGTCCAACCTGTGCGTCAGGTCGAATATTGCATTTGCCATAGTCAAAGTAAATGTTCTCAATCCTTACCACATCACCGGTACCGAACATGTAGAGGTCTCTACGCTCTCCTCCGTTATCGCAGTTCAGTTTCGTAATTGTTACATTATCTGAAGCCAGATTAGCTTTGGTGCCTGAAATGGTATAGTCACAGTCTTCAACTGCAATAAATTCAAAGTAGCCGGAAACATCTGTGTAGGCAGTTTGAGTTGTTCCATCACAAGCGTTGAGCAAAGAAACCAACACGCCGTCTATTGGGTTGGTTGTACCCTGAGCTAACACACGGCCAGAAATAGTACATGTGCCATTATTGGAGAAACCACTTTCAGAAAGTCCATCTTCTGGTCTTTCCAGTCCAATGCCGCTTGTACCTGTATCTCCGTTATCAGGCAATGTGGCATCGAGGTCATTTCCCTGAACCACTTCAACAGGAGCACTCAAAGGAATTTCAATTCTCGTGGCTTCATTCCCACAATTCTCTGTAATAAAGCTTACCGTGTTTGCCGTGTATCCGTCACGGGTAGCTCTGAAAGTATACTCGTTATTTTCAGCAAGGTTTTTCAAAATCAGGCTTCCATCACTGTTGGTCGTAGCCTCATTCAACTCTCCGCTGGCATCACCATAAGTGATGGTTACGTTATCTAAAGGCATTTTTGTTTCAGCATCATATACAGCGAGAATCAGATCACAGCCTTCCTGTAGTTCACATTGTCTTTCAAAACTGTAGATATCATCATCGTCTCCACCTCTTTTTCTGTTTGAGCTGAAATATCCTTTTTGTCTCAAACCATTGGTAACCATTCCAAAATCATCTTTGCTTGAGTTGATCGGCATTCCAAGATTTATTGGGGTTCCATGAACTTCAGTGCCTGAAAGCTGTGCAAAGAAGATGTCAAGACCTCCGGCTCCCGGAAGGCCTTCAGAAGAAAAGTAAAGGTTTCCGTTCTCGTCAACAAATGGGAACATTTCATTCCCCTTGGTGTTAATGGCAGGCCCAAGATTGATAGGCTGAGACCAGTTACCATTTTCAAGTCTCGAGGCATAAATATCGGTGCCCCCAAAACCTCCCGGCATGTCTGAAGCGAAAAAGAGCAGTGATTCGTCATCATTGAGAGCAGGATGCCCCGTTGAGTACTCATCACTGTTAAATGGAAGCTCGGAGATATTCCCCCATCCGTCTTTTTCTGCAGTGGCTAAGTAAAGTTTCAATTTGTTTATACCGTCAGAGCTTTCGCCGCTTTTGCCTTTAACGAAGTTATTTCTCGTAAAAATGACTCTTTGACCATCTTTGAAAAATGCTGTAGGGCCTTCATGATATTTTGAATTAATAGAACCACTGAATTTCTCTGATTCAGTAACCGGCGTATCTCCATAGCCGTAACCCAGATTAATATTGGCTCCACCGTAAGAGCCAATGGTTTTGGAGTCATTGGCAGTAGGAGCAGTGTATTCGTCAGAACCTACAAAACCGATTTTCTTTTTGCGACCTTTTCCTGAATTATCGGCCGGAGTACTGCCACCTAAACCTGCTGATGAGCTTCCTAATTCTCCGATATCTTCAAGGAAGAAAAGGTCAAGAAATGGTGTTTCGCTCCATCTGAAAACTCTTTTAACACCAGCCATGTTGCTTCGGTTTGAAACGAACACCAGACCGTTCTGATAGTAAGACGGGCTGAAGTCAGCAGCCGTTGTATTAATTGAAAGGTAATCTATTGTATAACAGTTGGCATTTCTGGAAAGTACCGAGATGTCTTCATACAGCTGAGAAAAGGCTGAACCTCTGGGATCATTTTTTACCTTTTCGTTGTATTGCTCATACATGCTTTGTGATTCGCTGTATTTACCATTACTGGCCAGGACCTGGGCATATTTGAGGTAAACATTATTATTCTCACCTGAAAGCTCTGTACCGGCACCCAGCAAGTCCCTAAAAACGCGTTCAGCATTCTGAGTGTCTTTGACTTTACAATAGCTGTCTGCAAGTTGAATACGGGCCATAGTGGCCTCATCTCCTGAAAGATCTTTTTCAAGAGCCCTTTCATAAGCTTCAATTGCTTTAATAAAAGATAGGTTATCGTAATGGTGCTCTGCCATTTTTAGCAGCGATTGCTGAGCTATGGAGCTGAAGGAAATCAACATTCCAAAGAAAATGGCAAGCGTTATTTTTTGAGTCCTGACAAACATGATATACTATTTTTTTGACCTATTGTAAAGGTTGATTGTATGGTTGAGTCCTTAGAAGTAACGCGGAGTAAGTATTTTATCCTTACCATACCCAAACTCATATCTGAGCAGTCCTTCGTGTGTCGGTGTGCCCGTTAGTCTGTTTGAGAATTTCTCAGTATTTCTATTGTTCAATGTAGTGGTATTATAATCGTAAGAATACCCTACTCTTAATTGCGGCGTGAGCTGAAGCTCAAAAATACCCACAATAGCATCCATTACTTCCTGTCCGCTCAAAGTAGCCTGAGATTTTCTGGCCGAAACACCAAAGGCAATTTTATCCCGTAACCAAATGTTGATGTTACCGTCAATTCCTAAAGGAGCACCTTTGGTGTACCTGAACATCATGGATGGTTTGACCTTTACATTGCCTTTACCCATCACAAAACCCATCATCGCAAAGTAGTGTCTTTTTTGTTTTGTGATAAACTGCTCGCCACCAATCTCATATTGAGAAAGATTATTCTCTATGATTTTTGGAACAGAGAATCCAAAGTAGCTTCTGTCATTGCTGATGAAGATACCGAGACCGGCATTAGGGAAAAGCTTATTCACATCACTTGTACCATCAAACACCTCATCACCTGAGGCCACATTCGCCACATTTGAAAGATTATTACTGATATGGTCTAAGCCTAACTGTGCTCCCAAAGCCAATGTAGTTTTGGAACCGAGCTTTACCCTGTACGCGTACGGGATATTAATACCGGTAGTACGGCTAACACCAATGGCATCTGAGTACGCCATCAGGCCAATCCCCATTTTCTCATTCTTTACCGGCATATCCAGAGTAAAGGAGTAAGTAGTGGGAGAGCCTGGTACGCCAATCCACTGGTAACGGCCAAGGGCGGTAAGGCTGAGTACATCCCGGCTGCCGGCGTAAGACGGATTAATGGCCAGCGTGTTAAACATGTACTGAGAATACATTACTTCCTGCTGAGCCATAGATTGTAGTGATACAACTAAACCAACAAGAAGTAAGGCTATTTTTCCTGATAATAGTTTTAGACCTCTCATGTTATTCATTTTCGTATACGATTCAAATTCAGTGTCAGACTGCTTATAAGTAGTAATCAGACTTACAAGTTGCTTATTTTTATTCATTTTTAAAAGCCGGATGATCTGATAGTCAGAGCCATCCGGCCATTTTCTTTCCTATTTTCTTGTACCACCAGATATGGTGATGAAATTGTAATATGGCTTACCATCAAACAATTCAACATTTGTACTTTCCGCAGTGTAGAAGTAAGTTCCATCAGGAAGCTTAGAATCTTCTTTTTCTACTCTTATACCGGTGTTTGCCGTACCGTTCCAACCATCATTGGCACCAGGGTAGAGGAGCTTATAGTTTTCAGTTATGAAGACCAGCTCACCCCATCTGTTGAAGATTTTAAATCTCACATCATCATCAGCTGTGATACCTTCAATCACCAGGTTATCATTGAGACCATCACCGTTTGGTGAAATACCACCCGGAATAAGCACTGCTACATTCGGGTTAGATGTGTTCTCACCAGTTTTTAGTGTTAGTGGCGTAGGCACGTTATTGTTGCCTGGATTATTGTCTGCATCAGAGTCAGGATTTAGACCTGCATTAGATTTATCCGTCACAATTTCAGAACCGTCGCTGGCTGAGCCATACACTGTGTTGTTATACGTAATGGCCTGAGAGCTGTTGTTTCTTACTTTCACCTTGAATGTAAGTGTATCACTTTCTCCTGCCGCCAAACTACTACTGTCGGCAACCAGCATATTCAAGTCGGTGATTCCGTCAAAGGCTGCATTCACTTTTAGTGAGGCATTCGCATCGACAACGGTCGGAGGAACGATCAGTACGAAGTCTGTGCTATCATCAAATACATGTGACAATGAATCTGTCAACTGAATATTTGTTAGGGCATTACTACCATAGTTTTTCACAATAACAGTGTATGTAACCTGATAGCTTCCATCAACTATTGATACCGTATCAGTAACAGCCTTGGCAATACCCAAAGGTGTCGTATTCTCCGGCTCAACAACAGTACCGAAATCAATCAGAGTCGGTATTGTGTTGTTAAATGGTGTACCATCAGAGTCAGGATCAGGGTTAGTGCCTGTTGTAGACTGATCATCGGTTGAAGTACCGTTATGATAGCCTATGGCCAGTGCCATATTCTCATATTTACTGGTATCTGCCTCTGTGAGATCTACTCGGGTAAACAATGAAACCATTTTGGTCGTGTTCACTGCCAAAGTACTGGTGCTGTCAACCAAAAGATCAATCAATAGTCCTTTTCCGGTGAAGTTTTCGTTGACGGTCAATCCTTCTGACGCATCAAAGACTCTTACACTGTCAATGGCAACCTTATCTCCGAAAGTAAGAGCCAGGTTATCCTGAATCTGCACTCCTGTGAAGTCAATTTTACCATAGTTTTTCAATGTGAAGTTGAACACGACGTCAAACTTATTTCCTTCTACATTCTCAATGCTCACCAACTCTTTAGCGATACCGATAATGTCATCAGGTAGGTTATTGAAGTTCAGGACAGTCGGAGCTTCGCCCACCGGATCAGGATTTACACCGTCATTGGAGATGTCAGAAACTTCTGAACCACCTGCTGACGTAGCCATCACAGTCACATTTTTCCTGAACGGACCGTTATTACTATTCAGTGTCAGGTTGATTGTCCAGCTAATTGTATCTGTTTTACCAGGTGCAAGAGTACTGTTAGTGCTATCAAGGATGCAAACGTTATTGATTCCGTCGTAGTTGCTATCAATGGTAAGCGTACTTCCTGAATTCACGGAAGGAGCACTTTTTAATAACACTGCCACCGGTGCACCGAAGTCTGCTGTAAGCGAATCACACAATCTCACATTGCTCAGGTTAACATTACCACAGTTTCTGATGATTGCTTTATAGGTAACATCAACAGACCCATTCTCTTGAGTTGTAACTTCTGCTGCATACAATGCAGAGCCTATACAAGGCGTCTGAACAGACTGCGTATTTTCAATATTGATCTCCAGAATTGTCGGCTGACTACCCGGAGTATCAGGGTTGTAACCTGTGTTGGAAACATCAACTACAGATTCCGTGCTGCTATCTTCCAGAGCTCCGGTTCCCTGTGCAGTTGCCTGATTAGAGAACTCTGTTTTATCATTAGGCTGCACATTAACCGTGAACCAGATAGTATCAGCAACCCCAATGGCAAGTGTACTTCCTGTAAGAGTTAATGCGTCATCTGTGTCGCCATCATAATTAGTATTGATTTGCAATGTACTTCCGGCATTGGCTGTTGGTACACCTACCATTGAATAAGTGATAGGAGATACATAAGTTTCAGACAATGCATCTTTTACAATTACATCATACAGGTCAAGAGCACCGTTGTTTTTCACAATAGCCTGATAAGTAACATTGAGAGACTCATCAGCTTGCCTTACGGTATCAATGATCGCCAGAGCAATTCCAATACTAGGTGTTTTGAATAATCTTACAGAGGTTGGTGTGGCATCAGTCCGGTCAACAATCAGACCGTCGTTAGAAACATCAGAAACCTCAGATGTAGTACCGAAAATGGTCTCAGCTACGCCTGTCACGTAAGAATTACCATCAAACGGACCTTTATCTCCGTTAGGAACCACATTAATCACCCATGTCACTGTATCAATATCAGAAGGCTGTAGAGAACTACCCGTATTGATCAGAATGTTCTGATCAGAATTACCATTGAACGAGGAATTCGCTACCAGAGCAGAACCACTGTTTACGGTAGGCTGCTGAATCATAGTGTACGTAGCGGTGGTGCCAAACATGGTTAGCATGTCAAGCGTAAGGCTTACACCACTTAACTCGGCGTTACCACAATTTTCAACCAGTGAGGTGAAGGTAACGTTATAACTTCCGTTCTCCTGTTGTTCTTCCACAGCATCCAGAGCTGTAGCAATGCAGATTTCAAGACATGTAGAACATTCTACATCAAATCTGCTGATGTTGTTGATCTTAATCGGATCAGTCTGATCTACAGCAATGATTTTAGCAATATTACTGATAACCCCGGATTTGGTGATTTTACCTGTGTAAACGAAGGTTTCCGTGGCATTTACAGCCATTGATGGAATGGTCGCAATCAAATAATTATTACTCAAAGTCAATCCAGGAGTATTTCCCACTATTTCAATTCCTAATGGAATTTCATTTTCAATAGCCACATTGGTAGCTACGTTGGGTCCATTATTGGTTACAGTGATAGTATAAACCACCTCGTCACCTATAGTAACTTCTGAAGCATTGCCGACGATCACGATACCCACTTCAGCGTCTTCCTCGTTGGTTTCACAGCTATTGATAACCACTGTTACCTGAGAAGGATTGCTGTAGCAGCCTGTTGTTGATTTCTCAAACAAGTAGTATGTACCCGCTGGCATTGCTGAAACATTTGAGAGCATTGGCGAACTTGGAGTCATTCCAGTATGGAATACAAACTCACCACCGTTAGTCTCAGGCGTGCTGTTAATAGCTGCTTCCAGATCAACTGAAGTGGCCGGGCAGGTATTGCTTACCATGTCGCTGATTGATGGAGAAGTGATAGTGCTAGAAGTAGTTACTGTAAATACATCTGAGCTTAAAGAGGCACAGCCTTCACTATTGAACACCCTCACGGTATACTCACCAGGCGTCTTTACTGTGATTGATTTAGTAGTGTCACCAGTGCTCCATAGGTATTCTGTTGCGGTTTCGTTCGCTGTCAGAATTACTGAGTCACCAAGACAAATATTCGGAGACTTATCAGAACTGATAGTTGGCTTGATAGTCACTCCATTTATTGTCAATGTTACCGAAGACGTAGCAGCTTCACAAGAGCCGGATCCGTCTGGATCATTCGTTGTTAGTGTCAGTACCACCGAACCATTGGTTACGTCGTCAAGCGAGTAGAAGTATCTGGTTTGCGGCGAAGTGCTGTTCTCGAACGTTCCGCTACCTGAAGTTGTCCATGTTCCTGCCTGAGCGGCCCCACCAATACTTCCATTTAAGGTGTAGAAGTCAGAGCTTAGACAAATGGTGCTATCTGAACCTGCGTTTGCTGTGGCAGGATCAAGAGAGCAGTCAAGAGGGTTTTCACAAGCTATAATAGCAACATCAATTTGAGCTCCAGGGCTGTAGCATCCGTTATTTCCTTTTTCAAAGACGTAGAAAGTGCCGCTACTAGCTATAGCCGATGCGTTTGTCACCGCAGGTGAGTTTGGCGAATTTCCAGTACGGAACACAAAAGTACCTCCGGAAACCGGAGAGCTTGTCACCCCGTTAGCAAGATTAACAGTTTCTACCGGACAGGTATTTGTTAATGTGCTTACAGTAGGAGCTTGTATACTGTTAGCTGAAACACCTATGGTAACCACATTAGATGTTTCACTTTCACAAGTAGAGCCTTTACAAATTGCTGAGTAGCTTGTCATGGTTATAGGTGATACTGTAATGACAGATCCAGTCTGACCATCAGACCAAACAACTGTGCCTACACAGCCGGCAGCTTCCAGGGTTGTTGAAGCTCCAAGACAAATCAAAGTATTATCGCAGCTAACCTGAGGAGGGAAAGGATTGCCAACATTAATCGTTGCAGGAGCGGAAATCTCACTCTCACAAGAACCAATCATACAGGTTGCAGTATATATTGTAGTTGCGGTAGGAGCAACAGTAATAGAAGATCCTGTTTCTCCAGTACTCCATTTTACTGTACCCTCGCAGCCAAGTCCATTTAGAACCAATGAATCGCCCGGACATATTCTCGATGCACTGCAGCTAATAACCGGAGCATTTGGCGAAGTGATGACATCCACCTCAACTGGGCTAGAGTTTCCACTGGAACATCCTCCAACCTGGCATATTGCTGTATAAACCGTTTTAGTAGTAGGAGAAACAGTAATGCTTGCTCCTGTCATTCCGTTTGACCAGACTACTGTTCCTGAACAGCTGCTTGCCGTAATTGTAACCGTAGAACCTGAGCAAACTGTTGAACCGCTTGCCGTAATAGTTGGTGTTGATAGCGTACCAACGTTAACGGTGACAGTGTTTGAATTTCCACTTACACAAGAACCGCCGCTGCTACATGTTGCAGTAAAGGTTGTGGTTTGTGAAACATTCACAGTAATAGAGGTGCCGGTCATTCCATTTGACCACGCCACAGTTCCGGTACATCCTGAAGCTGTCAAGGTTACATCGGCAGGCTCACAGATGTCTGTAGCAGAAGCAGAAATGGTAGGTGCAATGCCATCTGTTACATTTATTGTAACATTTGAGGTGCTCACACAAATATTTCCACATGATACTGTATAATTGGTTGTCACCGTTGGTGTTACCGTGATCGAGCTTCCTGACTGACCAGTGCTCCAAACAATATTCTGATTACAGTTATCAACGGATAATGTTACTGTCTCACCTGAACAAATATTATTATCTGATGCAGTGATATTTGGAGTGGTTCCGGAACCTACACTTACAGTTTGACTTGCACTACCAGAACAGCTACCTGATCCGCAGAGAACAGTGTAGGTGGTAGAGTTCGTAGGTGAAACGGTAATACTTGGGGTAGTTTCTCCTGTACTCCATGAAATACCACCTGAGCAATTGCTTACTGTAAGTGTTGAGCTTTCCCCATTACAAATAGTATCAACGGACGCCACTATGGTTGGAGTTTGACCTGTACCAACAGTAATTGCCTGAGTGGCTGTTGCCGAACATCCAACTGTACTCGTACAGATCACAGAGTAGGATGTCGTCATCGCCGGACTTACAGTTATACTTGCGGTAGACTGACCTGTGTTCCAGGTGATGCTACCAGAACAGTTGCTCGCTGAGAGGGTTACACTCTCACCAGAACATATCGTTGTTTTGCTCGCAGAAATAGTTGGAATTGGCAGTGAATTAACAACTATTACCAACTGATTAGACGGAGCACTTTCACATGTATTTACCAAACACGTTGCAGTGTATGTTGTATTGCTTTCCGGACTTACAGTTATAGAAGTTCCGGTGGTACCATTTGACCAGTGAACCGTTCCGTTGCATCCTATGGCGTTTAATACCGTAGACTCACCAAGACAGATATAAGCATTATTGGTAGAAATTACCGGGGTAGATGGGTTACAATCATCCGTCACTGTGATGCTTACCGAATCATCATCATCCTCATTTGCTCCGGTGCCATTATTAGGTGTAGAGTCTGTATCATCCTGATCAGAAGCTGTTACCTGAGCGTAATTGACAATTGTGCCCGATCCGGTAACGGTGGCAGAAATTGTAAACTGAACAGTTTCGCCTGAAGGGATACTGGCAAACTGTGCCGTAACAGTTCCTGAAGCGAACGATGAGTTCGTAGATGAAATGAATGTTAATCCGGCAGGAATCACATCCTGAACTTCAACATTCGTAGCGTCATCAGGCCCGTCATTTGTTACTCTGATAGTGTAGCTGATAAGGTCTCCGGTAGCCGGAGTATTATTGCTTACCAGTTTCTGAAGTCTTAAATCTGAAACAGGATCCGGTCCAATAACATTGATAATCTCATCGTCATCATCATCTTCGTTATTGGTTGCACTGTTTCCAGGTGTTGAGTCAACGTCAGTTTGATCTGCACTCTTCACTTGAGCTACATTCACAATACTTCCTGAAGTTGCCATAACTCTCGCAACATATGTCAGAGTTCTTGTTTGATTTACTCCAATGCTGGCAAAACTGCTAGTCAGTGTGCCATTATTATTGGTAAAGTTCGTACTGGATACAAAACTCAGACCTGAAGGTAAGATATCCTCAATAACTACATTGGTGGCCACATCTGGTCCGGCGTTCGATACTGAGATCGTATAGGTGACCAGATCATCAGGTTCAACATTTCTGTTGTCCGCAATTTTGATCAGACTAAGGTCAATAAATTCTTCACAAGGCTTTTCAATGATTGTTGTTATAGCTGCATTACTGAAACAGCCCGCAGCTGATTTTTCAAACAAATAGTACAAGCCTGCACCTACGGCAGTTGGATTACTCACCAATGGCGAGGATGGGTCATTAGCCGTATGCCACTCAAAAGTGCTTCCCGGAATACTCACCGGATTAAGGATATGATCATTCAGGTTGATTGTTTCACCTGAGCATACCTCAACTGGCGTACTACATGTTGGAGTACCCGGAATTGCATTTACCACCACAGTGACAGGAACTCTCACGTTAGGACAACCAGGAGTACCTACCGAAGTTAATTCTCCATAGTATGTCGTCGTGGTAGTTGGGTTGACTTCAAATTCAACTCCGCTGGCGGAAGTCCCAAATGGTGCACCTCCGGAAGATGAGTAATACCAGGCGATGCTGGCATCGTTTGAAGAAGTCGCCGAGAAAGAGGCGTAGTCACCCACACAAATGTTAGTGTTTAAAGCCGTGATAGCCGTAATTTCATAACACTGGCTGTCAAGATAGAAGCCGGCATCAATGGTTTGATCGTATTCACCTGCGGAGAGGTTAACAATGTGTGATGCTCCGGTGATAGGATCGGCGTCACTATCCAGAGCGTCATCACCACCTTGATTATCATTGGTTGCGGTGTATCCGCTTGGTTGTCCAAAGACAACTACATAGTCTCCGGTAGCCAGATTGTCGAAAGCATAGAATCCGTTAGCATCTGTGGTAGTGCTGGCCACAAAAGCACCATTTGGTCTTTCAAGCGTTACTAAAACACCGTTTATACCCGGTTCTCCCGTGTCCTGAATACCATCCTGATCCAGGTCTTCCCATACGAAGTTACCAAGGCTGGCTTGCTCAGAGATTGTGAACACGGCACTGTCCTGATCATCTTCGGATGGTATGTTATTATCTGGAGTTGAATCAACATCCGTGACCTCTTCACCATTTGGTCCTTTATCATCCGTGATTTCAGCCACATTTGAGTAAGAACCACTAGCGGTATTAGGATCAATAGCGAATGTAATATTGATTTCCTGACTTGTACCCGGTGCAAGGCTCAATAAAGCCGTATAGGTGGCGGCAGACGCACCATTCATATTCCAGTTACCATCAGCCAAAGTAAGGCCTGCAGGGAACCTGTCGGTAATTTCCACGCCGTTGGCTAATACATTTCCATTATTAAATACATTGATCGAGAATGTAATGGAATCACCCGGATAGAAAGGCCCGGCAGTTTCAATAGCTTTATTGATAGCAAGGTCAAAGTTCTGAGGTGCCTCCACAGTGATGTCTTCATAATCATGATCATCTTCATCACCACCATTTTTCCCGTCCTGATTAATCTCATCATTAGTACTGGCTCCATCGTTACTACTATCAGAATCAGGAGTGGAGTCAATGTCAGTTTGGTCAGATCCTCCGGGACCTTTTGCTGAAGAGATCTCAGCAATATTTCTTATTGTTTGACCTTCAAATCCTGCATCGATCGTGAAAGAAATTTGAACAGTTGTTTGTGTACCGGCCGCCAGACTGATCTGATTGTTATAGGTAGCTGTATTGGCTCCGGCCATTGACCAGTTGTTATTTGCAACTAAAGTCAGGCCTGCAGGCACATAATCAACAAGATTAACAAATGTGGCAAGAACATCGCCTTGGTTAATTACATCGATATCATAAGTAACAACCTGACCAGACTGATATGGAGCTGGAGTTCCCAGTGTTTTTCTTAGTGCAAGGTCGAAAGTAGCCTGAGGAGTAATTGTAATTACTTCTGAGTCATGGTCATCTTCGGAAGGAGCATCAGAGTTGATGTTATCCGGTGTTGAGTCAATATCTGTAACAGGGTCTCCGTTTGAGTCAAGTGCAGCTGAGATTTCAGCACTATTAACAATAGAGCCAATAGCACTTCCGTCTATACTGAATGTAATGTTTACTGTGGTGGAGTTGCCTGCTGCAAGCGACAATAAGCTATTATAGGTCAATTTACCCGGTGAAGTCTCCGCCCAATTGATATCAGACAAAGTTAGTCCGGCTGGTATGTAATCAGTAATTTCAATACCAATGGCATCGATATTTCCTTCATTGATTACCTGAATTGCATAAGTAATGTTATCACCCGGTTCAAAAGGAGCAGAGGATATTACGTTTTTGGTTAACGCCAAGTCAAATACAGGAGCAGGCTGAGCAGTGATAGTGTCAGAATCATGATCATCTTCAGCATCAGGGTCAGTATTTGAAGTGTCTGGTGTAGAGTCAATATCGGTTACATCTTCCCCGATTGGTCCTTTTGCTGAGGCAATTTCAGCAGCATTCTCAATTAAACCTGAACCGGTAACAGTATAGGTAATATAGATTAATGTGTCATTCCCGGCAGAGAGAGTTAGCGGAGAATTCAGTTCAGCATTGCCTGTAATACCGTTTTCTGTCCAGTTTGCGTCAGTCAAAGTCAGTCCGGCCGGAGTATAATCTACGAGATTAATTTGTGTTGCATTCTGATTACCTTGATTTGAAACAGTTAAACCATAGGTAATCGTTTGCCCCACGTAATAGGGCCCTGAGATTACGATTGATTTTGAAAGAGCAAGATCAAAGACAAAGTTTTGTGTTTCAACAACGAAACTTTCGAAATCGTGGTCGTCTTCATCACCTCCATTTTTCCCGTCTTGATTGATTTCGTCATTAATGGAAGTTCCGTCATTCGTTCTATCTTCATCAGGGGTAGAGTCAACATCAGTGATATCTTCTCCATTGGGTCCTTTAGTTGATGCAATTTCAGCTTCATTTCTTATCGTTCCTGAGGCATCTGTATTGATTTGATAAGTAGCCGTAATAGTTGTGGAATCACCCGCTGCTAAACTAATATTCGGAATGTATCTTAAGGTATCGCCACTTTGTGCCCAGTTGTTAGTTACATTCAGGAAGGTCAGCCCGGATGGAACATAATCACTAACCTGTACAAAGTTGGCATCCAGATTTCCCTGATTGTAAACTTCAATTTCGAATGTAATCACATCACCAGGATTGTAAGGTCCGGCTGTTTGAAGTCTCTTCGTTAAAGCGAGGTCAAACACCTGTGGCTCAGGAAGAACAGTAAAGACCTCGATATCGTGATCATCCTCGTCACCACCATTTTTGCCATCTTCGTCCACAGTATCGTTTGATACCGGGCCATCGTTATCAATAGTATCGTCTGGTGTCGAATCAATATCAGTAACATCCACTCCAGCCGGGCCTTTGGCAGACGTGATTTCTGCCGCATTGGTAACGTCACCGGCAAAGCCGCTGCCAACTATAAATGTTACCTCAACATTTTCAGAAGATCCTACAGCTACACTTAATAAGTTATTATATCTGGCTATATCGCCATCAGCCGTCCAGTTATTGGCCTCTAACAAGGTTAAGCCGGCCGGAGTGTAGTCGGCAATAGAAACCTGAGTAGCCAGAATATTTCCTTGGTTAATAACTTCAAGATTGAAGATCACACTATCACCTGCCACAAACGGACCAGCAGAAACCAAAGTTTTTCTCAATGCCAGGTCAAAATATACAGGGATAATACCAGCATCCACCGTATAGTTGTTTCTGTTGATGTCAACTGTTGGTCTGGTGTTGCCTAGGGAATCAAGAACATCGATGGTTACAATTTGAGTAAATCCATTTATCCCGGCATCTGAGTCAAGATCATCAGTGGTATTATCCTGAGCGGTAAAGTTTCTCCCATTTGGAGCGATAAACTGTACCTGATAATCTCCGTCCGTTAAAGAGTCAAAATGGTATAGACCGTTAGAATCTGTAAAAGTTGAATCAAGCAATGTACCTGAACCATTGTATAAATAAACCGTTACACCGGCAATTGCCGGTTCACCTGAATCCTGAATGCCATCTTCATTGGTGTCTTCCCAAACATAATTTCCGATTTCACCGTATGGGCCTTCTTCAATCATAATGGCACAACAGCCCGTGGCCGGACAGGTAGAAACAGCTGTTTCAAATGTAAAATCTCCAGGTCCTGAAATTGTTAAGGATGAGTCCGGATTTACCGTAGCACCTTCAGTTCCTGCCGTAACGGCTACCCCATTTTTATACCAAATAATTCCTGAACCTGAGTTATATGGTGCAGGAATGCTAACTGTGTATTCATCTCCCGGATACCAGAATATGGGTACTGAGAAACATGTGGAGGAAATATCATCCTCCTGAAGAAGATTGTTGGCCGGGTTTGAGTCAATATCATTCTGATCAGCCGCCATAACCTGAGAGACATTGAAGAAAACTCCTCTTGCGGCTACGTCAGCCGTAACCTCCAACAACACTGAATCCTGACCTGCCAAAGAGGCTACATCCCAGGTGATGATTCCATTTACTGGGTTATATACTGCTGTACCTGTTGCTGCGTTTGTACCAACATTTGTTATTGCTCCTAAAGGTAACTGGCTCTGAACCTGCACGCCTGTGGCTTGAAGAGTACCCTCATTTACCAAATAAAGGGAATATGTTATCTGATCTCCAATTGACGGTACAGAGTTATCAATATCCTGTCTTACTGCCAAATCAATGTCCTGAGCTGAGAGAATACCTGAAGAAAGACCGATAAGCGTGACTATGGAAGCGGCCAGTTTAGAAAGTATCTTTGGAAACAATAAGATTGATGATCTCATAATGTCTGGTGACTTTGTAGTAGATGTCTGTGGATTTATTGACGTTCCAATTTTGTGAGAACAGCTACTACAAAAAGACCAGCTTTTGTTTTCAGACAGTCCGAGCTTCGTGCTTGAGGTCAGTTTTCGACCAAGCCCTGCAGTCGACTTCAAAGAAGTCGAATCGTCCTGAATGATTGGGGTCTGTATTGTAGAGGTTCTTACCATATGCGTTTTTTTTGTCCTGCACCTTGAACTTAACTAAATCGGTGCCCAAAAAACAGTTTCATGCTTCCACTCTTTACGGGTTGGAACATTCAAATGGTAAAGAACTAAAATTGTGCCAAAGGGAAGAGCAGTATCCGTTTAATAAATCAAGCAGCAGTGGTAGTGTATAAGTGGCTGGCTATCAATTATTTAAATTGGTGACTATTTTTGAGTCTCTTACCTGATTATCAAGGTTTTTGGCGTTTGATAACCCAAAAAATCAGGAGTTTCCTGTAACTCTAAAACTGTGCCAAGATTTCAAACTTTTTGTTTCATTGGGACAGACCAAACGCTTATTTATCACTATAAAGGCGAAGTTGATCAGAAATCATGACCCAGAGACAGGTAAAATTTTCCAGGGCCTACTTCTTTGTTTTCAAGCCCAAAACCGTAGTCCGCTTTTATGTAAAAACCGAGCAATGTGGTTCGGACCCCAGCACCGTATCCGATGAGGAAAGGATTCTTAAAATTGGTGACCACGGCGTAGAAGGGATTGCCATCTCCAACCACCTGAGTATTGAGGCTGTTCTGTCTGCTCCATGGTCCTTTATTACCGTTCCAGGATGTTCCAATATCATTGAACAAAACTAACTTTAGATTCCTGATGACACTTGAAGTGATTGAGTTCTGCGGGAAATATCGGGCCAATGAGAGTCTCAATTCAATATTAGTCAGAAGGTGATTTGTACCATAAAGTTTTCCAAAATCAAAGCCTCTCAGGTTGCCGGGATAATTATAGAAAGTTATATCCCTTAAATCTCCGGGTTCACCTGGAATTTGCCCGGGCGTAGGGTAGATGTTTCGATTGAGGGTATTCTCCATTCCGCCAAGGAAGGTGTATTTCGGGCTTTGACCCATTGACTTTCCATAGCTCAGTCGTCCAGCCAGCTGAATACCTTTCAGAATAGGTTGGTAATGTCTGACATCAACGCTCAAACGGTTGAAGTTTTGGTTTTGCCCTGCAAAACTCACATTACCCTGTAAATCTGCCCTTGCTCGTGTTCCGTCCAGAAAACCATCAGAAGTCTTTTGAGTGGTGTTATCGTAGATTAATGAAGTCTTTAAACCGGCATAAGTCGTGTTCAGCGATTGACGGCTTAACTCGACATGGTCAATATCATTATTAAAGAACAATGATGGCGTGAACTCAAGCCTGATATTGTTGCTCATTGGATAATGCATATGAGCCTGTAATTCATGAAGAAGGATTCTTCTGTTTATAGAGGCATCAGGAAGTAAAATCTGAAGGGGTCTGAAAAGATAAAATTGTTTTGGGTGAATATCATCCAATTGGATGGATCTGCGTTTGAAGCTAAAACCCCAGTCTACCCTCTTTTCATAGTTCATGTAGCTTGCACCCATATCATGGTTCTGAACGCTTGGAGTAATAAAAAGGTCAAACTTAATCACATGATTTTCCAGTAGGTCATTAATCGCAATAGAGTTTGCCATTCCCAAACGACGAACAGGATCATTATAAAAACTTGTCTTGAGGTCTTGAGCCAGAAGTAGATTTTCATAACGTTTCGGTGAGGAAATCTTAAGTTCCTCGGGGTCACGGTTTAATCTGTTTCTGTTGAACGTACTACTATGCTCTTCCTCGGCCTGAACAATAGTTTCCTTGGCTTCCAGAACATTGACTTCATCAAACTCATAATGCTCAGTGTCAATTTCATTGTCCTTTAAATTTTCAAGTTTCGGGACATCATTGAGCGATAACGGGGTTGGTATTTCTGGCTCCTGAATGGCTTCTGTTTTTGCAACAACCGAACCGTTTTGGTAAAAACTTTTCCATTCATCAACAAACCTTTTGAAAGAAACGCCTAAGGTGCTGGTAATACTGCTTTGCTCAGTTCTGATAATTCTGGTGAGGTTCAGAATATTTGAAATGTTGTCTCTTCCGTAGCGGGTGGCGATATAGTGCCATATGGATTGACCAATAAGTTCGGCATCCGGTCCGGTGATACTACTAATTTTTTTATCGGCATGCCGGGCCATTACCTCTCTAAGTCTGGCTATAGACTCCTGACTCATGCCTTCTTGCGAAATGTATGCGGAAATACCTCTTATGTACCATTCAGGCACTGTTAATAAAAGAGAGCTTTGCAAGACTTCTTTCAAGGAGCCTCCATAGAGCATGTCATAAACAAACAGACCTGAAATTTCTTTGACTAAGGCCTGATGAAAAGTGCTGTCATTCCCAGTGTAAGGAATTTCTATTCTGGATCTGGAGAGATTGAGGATGCCGCCGTCATAAAGAATCGGGCTCGTAAGACCAATATTACTTTGAGACAACTGTGTCTCACTGTTGTAGAGGAAAATCTTCATGGTAGTAAAGGGTGTATAACCCAGTACCTCCGTTATTTTTCTATATTCGCTTTCGGCTATTTTTGCCGCTTTACGTGCAATATCTTCTCCTCCGCGGTAGTAATTAAATTCAAAATTGTTGCTGTTGATCGTTCTCCAATCAAGCCTGCGGAGCTGTAGTCTGTTTTGCCCGAACTCTTTTTGAGTAATACCGTAGTATCCTTGCGAAAAAACGCTAACACTGGTGAGCAAAAAAAGTAAACTATAAATGCTTCTCATATATCCTCCGGGAACGTACAGGTTTCTAATATAACGCATTAAGCCTGTCAATGGTTGTCTCTGTATTAATTTCTTTTCCGTCTAGAAGATGGTCGGCAAAATTGGCCGCCAAATAGGGAGCCAGAGAGACACCTTTAGTGCCCAAGCCATTGAAAATTCCAAGCGATGGAAATTCGGGGTGCAAGCCTGCAAAAGGTCGACGGTCTTTTGTGGCGGGCCTAACCCCGGCTTTTTGATCAATAACCTCAAACTGAACAGTCAAAAATTGACGAATTCCATCTTCAATTTGTTGTTTACCTTCTTCAGAGTTACGGTCGTTAAGTTCGTGCCAAACATATGTAGCCCCTGCCTTGAAAGTGCTACCCTCTAAGGGCATAAGCCATTTACCCTGATTAATAATTTGCGGGGGTAGTTTAGTATTTAGTTTAATATCTAAAGTTTCTCCTTTTACAGGATTGAAAGGCAGGTTTTTGAAGAAAGGATTTCGAATCGCATGAAAGCCTTCACAGAATATAATGTATTGATAGTCATTTCCTTTGTAGGATATTGTGCTTTCCTGAATTTCAATAGATTTATAATCAAATTCCTCATTTGAGATACTTCGAAGCTTATCGAAATAACCTTTCGAAGCATCCAGGAATTTTTCAACATCGAGTCTTCCACATTGCTCTGTCAAAACACCGCCAAGTGGGTTCAAGACTTTGCCTTGGAGTTCTGTTTGTGGTGGAATGATTTTACAATATTTCTCAATCTGATGCTTGGGGATTAACTTTTCAAACTGAGCCTTTTGTTGCTCATTCTTGAATGGCCGGTAAATTGGAATTTCATATAGGAAAATTTCTCCAGTCAGATTCTCTATTTCCCGGTAAAAATTGAACAAGTATGGGTATAGCTCATCCGCTAACCAGGTTTTGGCCAGATGCTTTCCGGTGACGGGATTAAACATCCCACCAGCCACTCTTGAAGAGCTGGGTAAAGCAGGGTTATCAATAATACTTATAGAAGCTCCTTTTTTAAGTAATTGGTAGGCCAGAGTGGTTCCAGCCAGACCCTGCCCTACAATCAGGAAATCAATCATTATCAGCGGAATTCAGTTTATGGGCCGTTGCCTCATCTGCAAGAATACAAACAAGTTCAATCTGCTCTTCGAGAGTCATGTGAGAAGTATCAATAATTTCAGCGTCAGGCACCTGAATTAATGGGCTTTCTTTTCTGGTTGAGTCCAAGTAATCCCTCTTTTTGAGATTCTCTAAAATATCTTCAAAGCTCATCAAATCTCCCTTTTCCATAAGTTCAGCTTGTCTGCGATGAGCACGAACCACGGGATCAGCAGTCATAAAGATTTTGAGTTCAGCATCCGGGAAAACCACAGAACCGATATCGCGGCCATCCATAACCACGCCTTTTTTCTGCCCCATTTTGCGTTGCTGGGCCACCATAGCATGACGCACCTGTGGCAGAGCACTCACCTCGCTAACTTTATTAGCGATATATAATTTCCTGATCTCGTTTTCAACCGAAACACCATTCAGAACCGTTAGGCTTTTACCCAATTTATCTTTTCTGAACTCGATGTCAATAGCATCCAGAGCTTCTTCAATTTCTTTATCATTTGACAAAGAGATGTGATGATTGTGAAAATAGAGCGTTACTGCACGGTACATTGCTCCCGTGTCTATGTAAGTATAATCTAAGCGTGAGGCTGCACCTTTGGCGGTCGAAGATTTTCCGCAGCTGGAGTGCCCGTCAATGGCGATAATGATTTTGTTCATATGGAGGTCGGTTTGTACAAAAGTACAAAGAGCCCCCTGAATAAAAACAAAAGCCGGGCTCGTTTGAGACCGGCTTTGTTGAATATCATAAATTGATGGATTACATCATAGAAACAACTGAAAGGTCAAGCTCTACATCGTCAGAGATAACCATATCCTTCATAGGTACATCAAAGCTTACATCGTACTGCTTACGATCAAAAGTCATATTACCTTTAATGTTTACCACACCGTCAACAGCATGAATTTCTACATTTTCAACTTTTTCAGGATGGGTAATTCCTCTGATTGTAAGATCGCCCATTACCGTTGTACCCTCAGATCCTGTGATAACAAAAGTAGCTGTTGGGTGATTTTCAACATCAAAAAAATCAGGAGATGAAAGGTGTCCTACCAATTTCTCTCTTGTTTGCTCCTCATTATAAGCTGAATCAGTTGGGACAATATTAGCAAGATCCACAGTGAAAGAACCTCCGGTAATTGCACCATCGGTTACCTCAATGGTTCCATTTTGAAGTGCTACAGTTCCTGTATGCTCTTTAACACCTAACATTACGCCTTTCCAACTAACCTCGCTGGCTTCAGCACTGATTTCGTGTGAACCGTCTGACAGGGTTACTACTTCATCGGCAACCTCATCTGTTTCAGATTCTGTTGAGCTTGTACATGCGTAGAATGCTGTGCTGGCCAAAGCAGCAAGGGCTAAAACTTTGATTTTCTTCATTTTCTTGTCTTTTAAAATTTGTTTACGCTGCATCTTATTAAATGTAGATACATACAATGAGCGAAACAGAAACAGGTGGAGAATAGTTTTCTCGTCGGTTATTTTTTTAAGAAAATTTTAATCTTTTTCAGAATACCTTCAAAATCATCAGGGTGAAACCATTCAAAAAGGTCTTGATTTTTAAACCAGGTCAATTGTCTTTTGGCATATCTTCTGGAATTTCTTTTGACAAGCTCGGCAGCCTCTTCAAAATTTAGATCACCATCTAAGTACCCGTAAATTTCTCTGTATCCAACGGTTTGTAATGCATTCTTGTGTCGGTACTTTTCTAAGGATCTGACTTCTTCGATGAGTCCTGCATTGAGCATCAAATCGACCCGAAGATTTATTCTTTCATAAAGCTCTTTTCGGGGTCTCTCCAAAGCAATTTTTAAAATATCAAAATCTCTTTCTTTGGCTGTATTTTGATGCCATGATGAAAATGGTCTTTTTGTGAACTTTGAAACTTCTAAAGCTCTGAGCACCCGTTGACTATTTGAAAGATCAGCAGTTTTACAATATTCCGGGTCAAGTTGTTTTAGCTCTTCAATTAATGAATCTATTCCTTCAGTTTGTCGTCTTGAGACTAATTCATCTCTTAATTCCTTTGGGATGTCTGGTATAGGGTCAAAACCATGTGTGACCGCTTTGGCAAACAGACCGGATCCCCCCGTAAGTATTGCGGTATTATTTTGTGAGAAGTAAGTATCAAGTTCGTTGATCATCTCCTGCTCAAAATCAGAAACAGTGTAATTTTCTTCGATACTTTTGTTGTTGATAAAATGGTGTTTGACAGCAGCTAACTCTTCAGGTCTCGGTTTGGCTGTGCCGATACTCATCTCTTGATAAAACTGGCGTGAGTCGCAACTGAAGATATCGCAGCTGAGCTTTTGAGCTAAACGAATACAAAGATCAGTTTTGCCAACCGCTGTAGGACCTACGATTAAAACCAGCTTATTTTTGCTCACCTGTTGACTGAAAAAATTGTAAATTTAACACACGAAAATAGGTAATTGTAGGCCTATTACTCAATTTTAAACTAAATGGAATCCATCTTATTTATACTTGCTTTGGCTATCGGGGGTATTGCCACCTGGCAGATCTTTAGTTGGCGACACGGCTTAAAGAAAAAGAAACACCAGGAAATGCTAAAGGTAGAGTCAAATGTACTCCTGGAGCGAATTGAAAAGGTTTTTAAGGTTGTTTTGGCTGAAGGTTACTTCACTGAGATTTATGATCACAATAGTCGAAAGAATTTCTGGGGTTTGTTTGAGTCCAATAAGAAAGCATTGATCGTAGCTAAAGCTCGGGTGGCTATGGGTTTTGATTTTTCAAAGTTACAATGGCGGGTTGATGGCAATAAGAAGAAGGTGATTATTGAGTTTTTCCCGGAAGCCGAAGTTCTCTCTATAGACCCCGAATATAAATTTTACGACATAGATCAGGGCTGGCTACACAAATTTAAGAATGATGATTATACCCTAATTATCAATGAGGCACGTGAACTGATGCTCCAAAAAGCTCTGGAAAGTGACTTGCCGGATAGTGCCAATAAACAACTTAAAGTGATGATGCAGCAGCTGGCGGCTTCGATGAACTGGGAGATGGAAATTGGAAAAAGCGGTGGCAGAAAAAAGAGTCTTTCTGAGACGGTGAAAGGTTTATTGAACTAGAAAAACTACCTTTGTGGCCAAATTAAATTTCAGCTAATGGCACTTCAGGAAGAGTTTGAAAGTCAAGGCAATTTTTTGTTTCGTTACCGCAGTTATTTCCCTCTCATTTTTCTGATTGTAGCCACAGTTGTCTTTGTTTTGGAAGTCGAAAAGGAAAACCATTGGCTTCTGAATCCTAATTATTGGTTTTTTTCACTAGGTGTTGGTTTTTTTGGTTTGCTCATTCGGGTTTTTACGGTGGGTTTTACGCCCAAAAATACATCTGGCCGGAATACGGCAGAGGGTCAGGTAGCCGATGAACTTAATCAAACCGGTATCTATTCACTGGTGCGTCACCCGCTGTACGTAGGCAATTATTTCATGTGGCTTGCAGTCGCTATGCTTACGGCAAATCTTTGGTTTATTGTGGCCTTTACACTTTTCTACTGGGTTTATTATGAGCGTATCATGTACGCTGAAGAAGCTTTTTTGAGAAGAAAATTCGGCCAGGCCTACCTTAGCTGGGCCGAGAATAAACCTGCTTTTGTGCCTAAACTTTCTGGTTTTGTTAAGCCGAAATACCCGTTTAGTCTGAAGAAAGTTTTAAAGAAAGAGAAGAATGGTATTGCGGCCCTTTTTGGACTATTTTGGCTTTTTGATTTTCTCAAAAATTATACCGCCACTTGTGAGCTTTCGGTGGTTCAAAATTTCTGGTTCTACGGTTTTGTCGGCAGTATGATTTTCTATTTGATTTTCAAAGTACTGAAGAGGACCAGTTTACTGGAAGACGGTCGTTAAAAAGTAATCGAAAAAGACCTGAGTGCCCTGCCCGTTTGGCAAATCATTATAACTCATTTCTATCCGGGCTCCGCCTTGTTCATTAAACAGTTGAAGTCGCTTTGCAGTGATTTCCGAACCCATCGAAATACGACTGTTATTTTGCTCACTTTTGAGCTTTTCATTGGCTTTACGACCAATTCCGTTATCGCTGATAATAATTCTCAGATGATTTTGATCAACTCTTTTTACCGCGACATGGATAACCTTAGTTTTCTGCTTTGAGGTTTGTAAACCGTGCCAAATAGCATTCTCTGCCACAGGCTGTAGAAGCATGGGTGGGAAGCTGATTTCTGAGAGGTCAAGGCCTTTTTCTATATCTATTGTAAAATCAAGAGGAGTATCCAGCCGGTCAGATTCTGATTGAATGTAGAGCTGTAAAGTTTCGAGTTCTTCGTCTAAGTTTATTGTCTTTTTTTGTGTTTGCTGGAGTATGGTTCGCACCAATTTTGAGAATCTTGAGAGGTAATCTATGGCCTTTTCATTCTGATCTTTCATCACCAGATTCCTGATGCTATTAAGGCTATTGAAAACAAAATGAGGGTTCATTTGACTACGCAGAGCCAGCATTTCTGTTTCCAAAATGGCTTTTTCAGTTTTGAGTACTTTTTCCTGATCCTCTTTTTGTTTTTGAGCCATGGCAAAGGCAAATACGCCGATTTCAAGTAACATGGCAAAAGGCAAGGTGAAGAGATGATCAAGAGGCCCCGGCCAATACATCAGGTCAAAAATATCTTTTACCCAGGCAATGCATGCAAAAAAGATAAGAAGTCCATTCCCTATTAAAATGTATTTTAGAAGAGCATTTTGCCGATAATTTCTTGCCAGATGGATTAGGAAACCCACATAGAAAATCAGGACAGGGATACGGGTGTAAATCTTGATCCAGTCAAAAGCCGCATTATTATTGTGGGTTATCAGAAAGGTGAAAATTAATAACCCTGTGATAAAGAGAGCGACCATTATTTTGCGAATAAACCGATAAGTTTTTAGCGAAGCTGTTTGAATATTCATAAGCTCAGCGGCAAAGCCGAAATAGGCACCAAGGCCTGCCCAGAAAAAGAGCTCCCCACCAAATTTATAAAGTGCCGGAATCAGCTGGAAAAACTGACCGACATAAGTATAACCCCGACTCTGAAAAAGGGAATAGAAGAGGCCGGCTAAAACATATAAAAAGTAGAATAAAAAAAGCTGATTACCTCTGTTTCTGATCAGGAAAAAGAGGCAGATAATGGTCATTAAAATTAAAGCCCCCTGATATAGGTTTCTTATTTGTAATTCATTGATATTGTGGCTGTAGTAATGAGCAAGGCTGGTCATCATTTGCTCTGTCTTTCCTACTGAGAATCTGGGATATGCGGTATTTTTGGGAAGCCATTTAATAAAAGGAAAATAACCTTCGACCGGAGGGATTTCGACGAAAACTTCAGCAACTTTTCCGTAGGGTAAATCAAAGGTGTCGTAGCCAATATATTGCTCCCCTGAAAGTTGATAGCCAGGTACCATTTCGCCAATTGTCTTTGTCTTTATCTGGCTATCAATAATGACATGGAAGCGAATAAGATCAATACTGGTATTGGCAAAAAACAATTTTGAATTACCCGGGTCAAGGTTTTCAACAAAAAAGTGAATCCACTGTGTTTTACCGGGAGTGGGTTGAAGTTTGTTTGACCAGAGTTGCCAGCCGTCACTAGTTTGTATGATTTGCTCTAAGGAAATTCCTTTTTCTGTTTCCAAATACGCCTTCTCTAATGAGGAATCAAGTTTGGCGTCAGCATAAAAATGGAGTGTGTCCACTGGCATACTGTATAGCTGAATGGTCTTGAGGAGCAGCAGAAAGAGGACGAGGCGTTTCATCAGACTAAACTTAAGGTGTTTTCCTGAATTCTTTTCCCGATTTTGATTAATGGCTTTTGTATCTGTACCGTTGGTCGGTAAAACTGCACAGACTGCATCAGAATAAATCTCTCAAAACCTGTTCTTTTCTGGTTCTTGAGACCGAAACGGCTTTTCCATCTTCCATTTCCAGATAACCACCATCTGCCTTCACGAAGCTTTTGACGTAGTATTTATTGACAATAAATGAATTATGACTTCTGATAAATCTCGGGTCATCCAACGTTTCATGAAGCGATTTCAGGTTCTTGCTGGCCAGATACTCTTCACCTGTTTTGATCTTTATTTGAGAATAATTGCCTTGTGCTTCACACCACATAATCTGATCAATATCAAAGAAGATATAGCCTTTTGCAGTTGGTAAGGAGATTTTACTGAAATTCTTGCTCTCATTTTTCATGAGGTTAAGCAGATGATCAAAAAGCTGATGCTGTTCTTTGATCTTATTTTTCTTCTCGACAAGTTTTACAGCCTCAATTAACTCCTCTTTTTGAACTGGTTTCTGAATGAAATCCAGAGCAGCATATTTTATTGCTTTGATAGCAAATTCATCAAAGGCAGTCACGAAAATGACTTCAAAATCAAAGGGTTGAAGCTCAGATAGCAGGTTGAAACCATTAAGACGAGGCATCTGAATATCCAGAAAAACCAAGTCGATTTTGTTCTCTTTGAGGAAGTCCAGAGCTTCAACAGGGTCTGAAAAAATAGCCTCAATTTTCAGAGTAGGCAGATACTTCTGAATAAAGTACTCCAGAGTTTCATTGCAATGTCGCTCATCGTCAATGAGAACAGTTTTGATGCTTGTCATTTGATAGCGTCTCTTCTTTTTTTCAGCTCCCGCCAGGTGGTCAGAATGATGTTGTTTTCTTCGATGTATTTTTTGAGGTCTGGGTCTGTCATGGCTAGCATGTCTCCTTTTCTGGTTTGCCCTGAATTTGATATTTCAGTGAAAACCTCTGTAGGCCATGTACAATGCATAATAACCATTGTTATGCCGGGCATAAGCTTTTCAAAACTTTCAATGTAATTTTTGGTTTTGTACCTCTGAAGTTCTTTTTCAGACATAGCCTCTTCTCCTTTCCAGTCGTAAGAAATATTATGCAGGTCGTCAAGAACGGGTAAACCAGCAGCCCATAATTGCTTCCCTATTGCTGTGGTAATCTCAAGCGTAAGTCCGGTGCTGCCAGCAGTTTCCATGATCATGGTATTATGCCCTCCAGGGAACATCACCGGAATACCTTCTTCCATTCCTACTTTGAGATAACGTTCCAGATAGTCCTGACGGGCAAATAGGGTACCCATGTGGCTGTCAAGGTGAGTTGGCTCCCAACCCATGGTTCGGGAACGGTCAAGTTGGGCTCTGATCTCTGTTTCAATTTCGTCGGCGGAAGCATGCGTTGCTGTAGCTCTGACTGATGACCAAAGAGCTCCCTGCTCGTCTACGAGGCCCGGTACAGCAGGTTTGCCAGCCAAGGGTCCCCAGCGGTAATTATCCCATTCTGAAGTTAGTGTAAGGTGAAGGCCTGCATCAATATTCGGGTGTTTCTCAAGGTATTTTTGAAAGCCCGGTACCCAGCTGCACGGCATCATCATACTCAGGCTGTTGGCTATGCCATTCTCAATCGCTTCAATGGCTCCGAGATTGGAGTCGTGACTCATTCCAACATCATCTACGTGAAGAATGAGCACTTTAGCATCTTTTGGGTAGCCCAGTAATTCAGCATAGCTCTGAGCTGAAAGTTGATAGCCTAAAAGGCATAAAAAAAGGAAGAGAAATCTCTGCATCTTCTGATTTACTTATAATCAAAAGTAGAGAATTCTCCTCCTGTATCAAAGAGGCTTTTAAACCCTTAAGCCTTCACAAAAACAATGGTTAATGTACTGGTAAGGTCGTCTGGGTCAACAGTGGTTACTGTAGCTGTATTGCCGCTGAAAGTAATATTTCCCGGAAGCGTTGAGCCATCTACATCTACCTGAATCGTACTGCCTGTCAGGGTATAAGAGCCACCGGTGCCCGAAAGAAGAGCCAAAGTTTCTCCATCATCATCAACACAACCAGCAGGTACAAACGTAGAATATGTTCCATTGGCATCAAAAGTATAGGTGATTTCTGCTGAACAAGGGAAAAAGGCCACATAAAGTGCCCAGAAATTGGTCTCTTGTCCGTCAGCGTCTGTAAGAATTACACTTTGGATTTTCCAGGTGCCTTCTATGGGTGAAGATGGCTCTGGATCAGAACTTTTACAGGCAGCTAAGGCAAAAATTAGTGCCAGAATGCATAGTTTGGCTTTCATGAGTTTCATTTGAGTATTTTTATGACTAATGGTCAAACATAGATAATTATCTTATGGATAACTGTGAAATACCGTTATAATTATATTTTTAATCTACATTCTACCGAATATTATTCGATCACTGGCCTTCAGATGTCTCGTAAATCACTTTGAAAAGTGAAAATTCATCCTGAGTATCGTGGCTTAATTCCCAGACCATTACACCGGCAAGGTTCTTTTCGATAGCTAACTTTACCTTTCTTTCAATAGTAAACATGCCATTATAAAAGTGCCCGTTCCAATAGTCGTCGTACGGACTGGCACCTTCCTGAAGAAGTTTTTTGTACGGGAATCCAAAATTTCCGAACCCTTTTTTAGCATAAAATGGCAGGCCCAAAACACATTTTTCGGCAGGGAGATTATGATCATTTAACCAAAAATCAAGGCAGCGTACGGCCATTGAGTAGGGTGAGTGGTGTTTGAGTTCTTTAGGGCCATAATCACCGTCGTAAACCATAATGTTAAGCCAGTCCATGTAGGGGTAAACTTCTTCTTTAATACCATAAGCTTGTTTTCCAGCTGAAACGACTGCGGCAGTAAGTTCTTTGCCTGAAGCATGTAATTGTTGATATAGTACACGGCAAAGGGTAACAAAATCATCTGCCGAGCGGTGGTCAGGGTCCGGATACTCCCAGTCTAAATCCACACCGTCAAGGTGATATTTATTGACGAAGTCCATTGTGCTTTTAATAAATCGAGCTTGTCCCTCAGCAGTTTCGGCCATTTTATGGAAACGGGTATCATCGCCGCCACCATCGCCAATACCCCATCCGCCGATGGAAATAAAGACTTTGACCTCTTTTTCATGAGCGGCTTTAACCAAACTTTTGAGATAAGAATCATCTTCCAACGGAATTAAGGTGTCTCCCGTTTTCGCTGGTATGGCAAAGGAATAATTGATATGAGTTAAATATTGAAAAGGAATCTCCTCGATCGGTGTCCGGGGTACACAGTAAGCGATTTTTTTGAAATTTTGCTGTGCAACAGCTCCAAAGGAAAGAAGGCAAAGCAGGAGTAATAAGTTTTTTCGCATGATTGGTTTATTGATGAGGTTTCAATTTAGAAAATCAAAACTCTGATCTGAAAGAATGTCGCCTCAAGGCCGATTTGAGTAGGCGTTTTCAGCTTTTGATTTTGAAAAATCAGGGATTGCAGTGAATTTTAAAGCCCTCAACTGATGTTGATCCAAGACCTGTAAAATATAAATCCAAATTTTTTCAGTGCCTGAAATCAAAGTTGCTTTCGACCCTGTTTACTGCCACCCATTGCCGGAGGGTCATCGGTTTCCGATGGAGAAGTATGAGCTGATTCCCGGTCAGTTACTTTATGAGTGTAGTTATGATCAATCCGACTTTTTTAGTCCTAAACCTTTGAAATGGGAATTGGCTGCCCAAGTTCATACGGCCGAATATATTGAGGCTTTACAAAAGCAAACAGTGACAGCCAAAGAAGCTCGAAAAATTGGATTGCCAATGTCTGCTGAATTGGTCAAAAGAGAGCTTATTATCACTCAGGGGACAGTTGATTGTTGTGACTTTGCCATACAAAACGGCGTGGCTCTCAATGTAGCCGGTGGTACGCATCATGCTTATGCCGGCAGTGGAGAAGGCTTTTGCATTTTGAATGACTTTGCTGTTGCAGGAGCACAACTATTGACCGAAGGCAAGGTCTCAAAAATCCTCATTATTGACCTGGATGTGCATCAGGGCAATGGAACAGCGAAAATTTTCGAGAACGAAAAGCGTGTTTTTACCTTCTCAATGCACGGCAAAGACAATTATCCGCTCAGAAAGGAGGTGTCTGATCTGGACATTCCGCTGGAGACGGGTTTGAGCGATAAAGAATACCTTTCAATTCTAAGGTCTACTCTTGATCGTCTCATTGCTGAGCAAAAGCCTGACATTCTATTTTATGTTTCCGGCGTAGATATTCTGGAGACTGACAAACTGGGAAAACTTTCTTTGAGCCTGGAAGGCTGCAAAGAAAGAGATAGAATTGTGCTTGAAACGTCACGGAAAAAGGATATTCCATTGGTTATCGCCATGGGTGGAGGTTACTCAAAACAGTTAAGGGTAATTGTAGAAGCTCATTGCAATACCTTCAGACTGGCTAAAGAAATTTTTAATTAACAAGTCTGCTATTTCCATTTGACTGGCATCTTAGTTGCAGGTTAAATAACAATGTAAAAGCATTTCATGACCAGAACCCTTTTAACCTTAATTTTTATTTCCCTTCTCTCTTGTGAAACTCTTGAAATCAACGATGCCTCAAATATTCTTGGTAGGTGGGAGATAGAGTCAGTAAACTTTAGAGTTGATGGCAAAGAGTACAAGGTTGATCCTGCAAAGCTCTATGAAGCATCCATGAATCAGTTGGTGTGGGAAATCAAAGAAAATAACAGAATTGATGAGGTTTTTGGAGGAAAGGCTTTCGCTCAGAATTACGAATATTTGAACTCGGAGAACAAAATAACCATCACGGGTTATAAGTATTACCCAAGAATTTTCCATTTGCAAACGGCGGGTGAAACACTCATAGCTATGACCCCGGAAATCAATGACCCGACATACGACTTCTCACATCAAAGTTGGGAGAAAAATGTATTGATTGATGCCGCATTTTTATTGCCTGGAAAGGTTTCACAATCCGAACTCAACGCAGCCTCGTCTGTTCAACAAGTGCTGACTTTTAGAAAAGCGGACTAGGATTTTACATCCGCTCCGGCACATCAATTCCTAATAACCTCATTCCTTTTTTAAGAGTCGCGGCGACTTGTTCAATCAAAGCCAATCTAAAATCTCTCAATTGGCTGTCTGACTCATTCATAACGCTTAATTCAGCGTAAAAAGAGTTGAACGTTTTCGCCAGATCATAGCAGTAATTCGCAATGACTGAAGGGGCGTAATCATTCGCAGCTTTTTGAATATAATTCGGGTATTCGGCAAGCAGACCGACCAGATCAGTCTCAATTTCAGCCATTTTAATATCACCGATTTGCTCTGGAACAGACAGACCGTCAGCAGCTGCCTTTCTCAAAATAGACTTGATACGAGCGTGAGTGTACTGAATGAAAGGGCCTGTATTTCCTTGGAAATCAATAGATTCTGCCGGGTTGAAGAGCATTCGTTTTTTAGGCTCCACTTTGAGTAAGAAGTATTTCAATGCACCCAGAGCCAATGTTCTGAAAAGCTCATCTTTTTCCGTTTCACTGAAATCGTCGATTTTTCCGCGTTCTTCGGTGGTTTCTCTGGCGGTGGCGATCATTTCTGAAACTAAATCATCGGCATCCACGACGGTTCCTTCTCTTGATTTCATTTTACCACTTGGCAGATCCACCATGCCATAGCTCAGGTGATAGCAACCCTCAGCATAGCTTCGTCCAAGCTTTTTGAGAATGGCAAAAAGCACTTGAAAGTGGTAATCCTGCTCATTGCCCACCACCCAAACGGATTTGTCCGTACCAAAATCTTTGAATTTGAGTTCAGTGGTTCCAATGTCTTGTGTGATGTAAACCGAGGTGCCGTCTCCACGCAAAACCAGTTTTTCGTCAAGTCCCTCCTCGCTCAGGTCGATCCAGACTGAATTGTCCTCTTTTTTGAAGAAAATACCTTTCTCTAGTCCTTCCTCTACAATGTCTTTGCCTAGCAAATATGTGTCAGACTCGTAGTATGTTTTATCAAAATCGATTCCGATTTTCTTGTATGTGGCATTGAATCCATCGTAAACCCAGCCATTCATTTTTTTCCAAAGGGTCACTACTTCTTCGTCGCCGTTTTCCCATTGCTGCAGCATTTGCTGAGCTTGTTTCATGAGCGGGGCGTTCTTCTTCGCTTCGTCTTCAGATTGGCCTTTAGCCATCAGCGATTTTATTTCTTCTTTATAAGCTTTGTCAAACTCCACATAGTATTTTCCAGCCAAATGATCGCCTTTGATGCTGGCACTTTCAGGCGTTTCGTCATTGCCGAAAAGTTGGTACGCAATCATGGATTTACAAATATGAATCCCACGGTCATTGACCAGACAAGCCTTGGTGACAGCGTAGCCATTAGCTTTGAGAATCTCCGAAACACTATGGCCCAGAAAGTTATTTCTGAGGTGGCCAAGGTGAAGCGGCTTGTTGGTATTTGGTGAAGAAAATTCGACCAGAACTGAAGATCCGTTTGAGTCAAAATCTGAATCGCCTTTTTTCTCTAAAAGGCTATTGAAAAGCGAGTTCCAGGTGTTTTCCTGCAATGAAATATTGAGAAAACCCTGCACCACATTAAAACCGGAAACCACGGAAGAGTTTTCTTTGAGGTACTCACCGATAGCATTACCAATTTCCACAGGATTTTTACGTAGCTTTTTCACCAAAGGAAAAACCACAAAGGTGTAAGTGCCTTCAAAATCTTTTCGGGTAGGCTGGAGAGTGACCTCCATTTCTTCCTGAAAAAGATGATTTAATGCCGATTGGATATCCTCGGTGAGTTGCTTTTCAATATTCATTTTTTGCTGTTTCGTAAACGAAGCTGCAAAATTAGGGATTTTAACCCGGTTTATGCATTGGAGAATCGTAGTGAAAAACTAAATGGCAAAAAATCAGACACTTAAATTTATTTGGCATAGTATACCTCTGGTAAATGAATTTAAGTGGGTTTACGGACTGATTTGAAGTCATTTCGTTTTGTAGCAGATTTTCTAATGTATAAAACGGGTTTATAAAAGGTATTGTCTGGCTTAATGGCTAATTTTGAGAAGTCTTCACAATGATGTGCCGACGACTCAATCAAAACGCTTCAATATGCTTCAATCAATGACGGGCTTTGGCTCGGCTTCTTTTGAAAATGATAAAGTGGCTATTACGGCCGATGTTAAAACCCTCAATTCAAAGTTTACCGATATTTTTTGCAGAATGCCAAAAACATTCTCTGATAAAGAAGTGGAGTTGAGAAACCTGTTATCTACGGAGCTGGGCCGTGGAAAAATCGAATTATCACTCAATGTGGTGCCCAAAAGTGAGGCAGGAGCCGGTACGGTGGTGAACAGGTCTTTAGTGAAAGCCTACTTCAAAGACCTGATGGAAACAGCGGCTGAACTTGGTTTTGAAGGTTCAAAAACCGATGTGTTGCGTATGGCCACCATGATGCCTAATGCCTATAATTCGGAGGCGGTCAATGAGGAGGAAGCAGCCGAAGATTGGAATAATATCCTGAACACGGTGAAAGTCGCGATTGATAAGTGCATCGAGTTCAGAACACAGGAGGGGCAGGCCACCAAGGTGAAATTTGAGGAGTATATCGCCAATATCGGGCAGTTTTTAGATAAAGTGGCCGAGCAGGACCCCAAGCGAATTCCGGTGATTAGAGAGCGGCTGCAAAAGGCCATTTCTGACTGGGAGCAAAACGAGAATTTTAACAAAGACCGTTTTGAGCAGGAGCTGATTTACTATGTAGAGAAGTACGATATTTCTGAAGAGAAAGTGAGGCTGGGCAATCACCTCAAATATTTTGTGGAAGAACTCAAAAAAGGTGGAAACGGTAAGCGTCTCAATTTTATTTCTCAGGAAATAGGTCGCGAAATCAATACCATCGGCTCCAAAGCCAACGACGCCGTAATTCAAAAGCTTGTGGTTCAAATGAAAGATGAGCTGGAGAAAATTAAGGAGCAGACGATGAATATAGTTTAGGGGGAAGACTTAAGACTCAAGACATAAGACTCAAGACATGAGACAAAAGACCTGTGACAGGCGAAACCTCCAAACTCAAAAACTTCCTGACTTCTAAACTTTCTAACTTCAAGACTTCCAACATCAAACACCAAACATCCGACCTCTAGCACAATGGAAACACTTCAAAATATCACCCCTTACGTTCCGGCTTTATTGCTGGGGGTGGCTTTGAGTGCGGCTTCGGGTTTCAGGATTTTTGTGCCGCTTTTTGTGGCGAATCTGGCGGCGAAATTCGGACTGTTTTCGCTGGCCGATAATATGCTTTGGCTGGGTGAAACGCCGGCGACGATAGTGCTGGCAGTAGCCGTTGTTTTTGAGCTGGCAGCCTATTATGTGCCTATAGTGGATAATTTGCTGGATACCATCGCGGGGCCGGCGGCGGTATTGGCAGGCACCCTACTGACAAGCTCCTTTTTGCAAATTGATGACCCCGTTATTCAATGGGGGCTTGGTCTTATTGCAGGTGGGGGAGTTGCTGGTACTATTCAGGCCGGTACTTCATTGCTGAGACTAGGAAGTACAAAGTTTACCGGCGGTATTGGCAATAGTTTCCTTTCTTCTTTTGAGAATATCATGTCGGTGCTGGTCTCTCTTTTTGCCATCTGGATTCCCATTTTCATTGGCCTGATCGCCCTTTATTTTGTGATTTGGGTCTGGCGGAAGCTGTATAAGCGGAGACAGCAAAAGCAAAACTCCAGAGAAATCTCCTAAACTTTCGTAGCACGACTAACTGAACTGAAGCGACTAAGGGTCTATGATTTAGTTCTCCGCTACAATTCTTAGCATTTTTTGCCGATTGCCCAATATTTTAGCAGATTTGTGCTAATAATTATTGCAGTATCGGATATGAAAAAAATCTGTAAGAACATCGCCCACCTGCGTCATTTACGCGGTTTATCTCAGGAAGCCCTGGCCGAAGAGCTCGGCATTACCCGCTCACGCCTCAGCTCCTGGGAAGAGCACCGGGCCGCTCCGCCGATTGATATGCTCATTGAGCTTTCAGATTATTTCCATATTTCGGTGGATTCCCTAGTTAAAATTGATCTCACCAAGGTCAATGACCTGCGTGACCTGCTGAAAATAGGAGGGAACCGCATCCTCTTTCCGGTTATGGTGGATCAGGATCAGAACGATCTCATAGAACTGGTGCCACTGAAAGCCTCGGCCGGTTATCTGGATGGTTATGCCGATGCTGAGTTTATTGAGCAGCTGCCCCGTATCAGTTTGCCGTATGCCACGCATGGCAAATACCGCGGCTTCCCAATCAAGGGAGACTCCATGCCACCGCTTACAGAAGGAGCCTATGTGATCGGTACGTACGTGGAGCAGCTGGATGATATCAAAGACGGTAACACCTATATTGTACTTACACAAAATGACGGGCTGGTGTACAAACGTCTTTATAATACATTAGATAATACTGGCACAGTTCAGTTTCACTCTGATAACAAGGCTTATCTGCCGTATGAAGTTAAGGCAGAAGACATTTTTGAAGTCTGGTCTTTTGTGTGTAGTATAAATCCTACTGATGTACAGGTTTCAGACCTTATTTACACCGCTATTCAGGATATTCAAATGAAACTGGGAGAACGGGAGCTACAGGCCGGGAAAGCGTAAAACAATACTGGCAGGTCTTTATATTCATTGAAATTCTGGAGATATTTCGGGGTAAAACGCTATTCATGGAAATTTTACGAACCGACTCTGAAAATCCGGACTTTCAAAAGCTTGTCAGCCAGCTTGATGCAGAACTTGCTGTCATTGATGGTGACGATCACGACTTTTACCATCAGTATAATGGTATCACAATGATCAAACATGCTGTGGTGATTTTTCATAATGGCCAGCCAATAGGCTGCGGGGCGATCAAAGAATATGATGCTGAAAGCATGGAGGTCAAGCGAATGTATGTTTCTCCTGAAGGAAGGTCAAAAGGTACCGGGACAATCATTTTAAAGGAGCTGGAGACATGGACTCTGGAACTCGGCTACCGCAAGTGTATTCTTGAAACAGGTAAAAGACAGCAAGATGCCGTAACACTTTACACAAAAAACGGTTATGAGTTGATCCCAAACTACGGGCAGTATGCCGAAGTGGAAAATAGTGTCTGTTTTGAGAAATATCTATTCTGAAAGACGGTTGAATTAGAAAAGACTTATGTTTTGAGGAGTGTCGTATACATTGTTTTTTCTATCCTATTTTTCTGGTCTTGTCAAATATCTGAGCCGAAACCAGCAGAAGAGCTTACTGATTTTCAGGAAGAGGCTATTGCCTACTTCAAAGAGGTAGCTTTGGGCTTCGAGTTTGGATCAGCCTCTCCCATTACCCGGAAATGGGAGGAACCAATGCGGATTTATGTATCAGGCTATGCTGAAGGGCCGTTGTATTCCACGCTTCAGAATGTTAGAAATGAAATTAATAGTTTAGTTTCTGATGGTTTTGAACTGGAGTTGGTGGCAGATTCTTTGGAGTCCAATTTTCATATTTTTTTTGGTAAAGCCGGTGATTATGTGGTTCGTTATCCCAGTCAAAAAGAGTATGTGAAGAGTAACTATGGACTTTTCTCGGTATTCTGGAATGGCCGAAATGAAATTAACAGAGGCCATATGTATGTGGATACTGAAAGGGCAGACAGCCGTGCTCAGCATCACCTTTTGAGAGAAGAACTAACACAGTCATTAGGACTGGCCAGGGACTCTGAAAAGTATCCTGACAGCATTTTTCAGCAATCCTATACCTACACTGATGAATACAGTGAAATTGACAAGGAACTTATCCGTCTTTTATACCACCCTCAAATGACCACCGGACTCACTGAATTAGAGGTAGATGCTTTGCTCAGAAGTATTTATACATCAGAGAACACCCTTTTGCAATAAAAAAGGTGGCCTTTCGACCACCCTTAAAAAATATCATGCGAGTACATTCTTAAAGAATGCCCTTTGCCATATTGAGGATTCCTCCTAACTGACCTGGTAAGGCTTTTTCAGCTGCTTTGGCTGCAATTCCACCGCCGCCAAGTTTATTAACATTACCCATAGCACCGTCAATTAAACTAGAGAACTGGTTGGCATTGTCTCCAAGTATTGAAGAACCGCCTTTCATCATACCAAGACCTGATTTTAATAATGAGGCCTTGCCCATCAGGCTCCCACCTCCATTCAGAAGATTGCCAACTCTGTTGGCACCCAGCATAAGTTTGATGGTTGAAATTATTTTTTGAAGTGGGCCGGCTTTTACCATACCTCTGGATGCCAACGGAATCATCTTGTTCAAACCACTCACCTGATTCAGAAGGCCTGCTTTAAAATCGCCGCCTGTTTCATTTGCTTCGGTTTCCAATCCTTTGCTAAGTACTCCAAGAGCATCACCCAAAGCTTTGTTGTCGCCACTTTTTTGCAGCGATATTACTTTGTCAAGCATAGAGTCAATATTCTGAATCTGTGCTACGGAAACGGTAGAAGTTGTTAGGAAAAGCCCAATTAAGGCAAAAAATAATTTCTTCATTTTAATTCAAAGTTGTTTAGTTGCAAAGGTTCTTAATGACATCGTAAGCCTGAATATAGCCAAGCTCTCCAGCACGGCTTAAATCCAGACATCCTTTGTCTGTATTACCGAGAGCCTGATAAATGAGGCCTCTAACATAGAATGCTTCTTTGTAGAATTCGTTAAGAGTAATGGCATTATCCATATCTACCAAAGCCTCTTTCTGGAGCCCTTCAGATGATCTTACCAGACCCCGGGAAAAATGAGCCGGAGCAAAAACCGGATCTAATTCAATCGCCTTATTGAGATTTTCAAGGGCATCTTTATTTCTTCCTGATTTTGCCTGAGCAACGCCCCTTACATAATAAGCCTCAGACCTATTGTCGGAAAATGTAGGGATTTCGATGTTTTCTGTCACTCCGTTTCTTAAAGTGGCCAGCTTGTCTTCCGGCATTGCGGTTGAATAGACGACTTTAGAATCCAGGTTAGTGTTGCCATACTCTATGGCTTTATCAAGATCAGAAATAGCACTGCGTTGATTATTCAGTTTTGAGTGGCAAAAACCACGGCCATATAACGATTTGATATCGGTCGGCTGAATTCTCAAAGCAGAATCAAAATCCTTTAAAGCTCCCACATAATCTGCCATTTTAGCCTTGGCGAAACCTCTTTGATAAAAACTTTCTCCATCCTGAGGGCTGAGTTCGAGTGCTTTATCAAAATCTGAAACGGCCTCTGCATATTCTTCCACTTTAAGTCTGCTGGCACCACGCTCAGCAAAAGTTGCGGCTCTTTTTGGGTTAATGTCAATAGACTTTGAGTAATCAGAAATACTGCCTTTATAGTCCCCTAATTTAGCTTTGCAATACCCCCTTGAGAAGAAAGCCTGGTATTTTGAGGATGCATCTGAAGCAAGCTCCACCACACGATTAAAGTCAGAAATTGCCTTACGATACTCCTCTAATTTGGCCAGTGTTACACCTCTTTGAAGGTATGCGTAATCGTCGTTTGAGTTGAGTTCAATGGTACGGTTAAAATCCTGAATTGCTGTTTTAGGATCACCCTGCTCAGACTGGCTCATACCCCTGTAGAGGTAAGATAATGATTCACGAGGATTTAGTTCAATGGCCGTTGTAAAGTCTTTAATAGCACCACGGTGGTCTTTCAGAGCTTGTTTAGTAAGGCCTCGGTTAAAATAACTCTGAGCGTTTTCAGGGTTCATGGCAATTGCTCTGCTAAAGTCGCCTAAAGCTCCTGTATAGTCGCCGGCTTTACTCTTGTTAACACCGCTTTCAAAAAAGTCGGCGGCAGTTTGCTGAGAATAGCTACCAAAAGAGATTAAAATCAGGAAAGATAGAATACGTAATTTCATTGAAGAATTTTTTAGGGATAAGCCCAAAATTAATTTTTTCAATGGTAGAAAACGAAAGTTTTACTCAAAAGAGCATCGAAAGGCCGGAAAGTATGACAAAAAACAAGGTGCTAAGGGCTAGTTGCTTCAAAAGAGGATCGGGGTTATCTAGCTTTTTAACTTTGATAGCATTGATCAAAAACAGAGGGAAAGCTATGAGAAAATACCAGCTAATATCACCCCTCATGAGTGCAAAGGCAAGTATAGAAAGAGCAGCCAGGGCTAGTAAAATCCAATGGTAGACGATAGCTTTTTGTTTACCCAAACGAGCCGGAATTGTAAACTTTCCTGCCTTAGTATCTGACTCTATATCCCGGATATTATTCAGGTTTAAGACTCCTGTAGCCAGAAATCCACAGCTCAAGGCAGGTAATATATTGACGGCTTCAAAACGATGGGTAAACAGGAAATTACTTCCCAAAACACCTACCAGACCAAAGAAAATTAAAACTGAGATATCCCCCAGGCCTGCATAGCCATAGGGTTTTTTGCCTGCTGTGTAGGTGTAAGCCGCCAGTATGCAGAGTAGACCTAATCCTAAGAACCACCAGAAGGCCTGTAGATTGGCTTGTCTAAAAGCAAAATACAGCAGTAAAATTCCACTGACAAGAGAAAGTACCCCAAAAATGATGATGGCTTTGAACATACTTTCGGGAGATATTTCACCGCTTTGAACGGCTCTTTGAGGACCTACCCGATCTAAGGAGTCGGCTCCGTTTTGAGTGTCGCCATAATCGTTTGCAAAGTTTGAAAGGATCTGAAGTAATATGGTGGTTAGGCAGGCCAATCCGAAAACTCTTCCATCAAAAACGCCTTGATAACCCGCCAAAAAAGTACCCATAAAAATGCAGGAAAGGGCTAAAGGTAAGGTTCGTGGCCGTGCGGCTTCTATCCAGTTTTTCACTTTAGATCAGGTTTGCTTTCAATTTTCAAGTGCAAAGCTAAAATTAAATCCCAACCGCCGCCTTAAATTCTGCGTCCTCGGGTTTAATTTTTGAAGCAAAGAAGTGTGTTACCTGACCGTCTTCGTTTACCACGTATTTACAGAAGTTCCAGGTGGGTGCTTTATCATTCCAACCGTTAAGTTCTTTACTGCTCAGCCATTTGTAAAGTGGATGCTGGTTGTCTCCAATGACATCAATTTTAGAGAACATCTGGAAAGTTACACCGTAGTTTTTTTGACAAAACTCGCCAATCTCCTCGTCAGATCCGGGCTCTTGTCCACCGAAATTATTTGCAGGGAAGCCTAAGACAACGATATCCTCACCATGCTCCTCATGAAACTTCTGCCAGTCGGCGTACTGAGGAGTAAAACCGCATTTAGAGGCTACATTAAGAAGCACTACTTTCTTGCCTTTGTATTGAGAAAGGTCAATTTCTTCTCCTTCCAGAGATTCCATCTTATAATCGTACAAAGAGCCATTGGCGAGGCTGCTAGCTGGTATTATGTTCATCGCTCGTTTGTTTGATAAAACATTTTTTATGGTAGTGAAATTCATAAGGGCCAGAACTGCAAGAACGGCCAACACAATGGCAGCAACTATCTTCATTTGTATTAAGGTTTAGGTCGACTGAATAAAAAAAGAGTTGTAGCTTTTCAACTACAACTCTCATAACTTTTTTATGTTCAAGGAGGTTCCTTAATGAAAGGTCTTATGTCTTAAATCTTACTTCTCCCAGTCTTATAAAAGACTACATCTCCTTCATCTCACTCACCACTTTTGTAATGGTTTGTTTGGCGTCGCCGAATAACATCAGAGCATTGTCATAACCAAAAAGCTCGTTTTGAATACCGGCATAACCCACACCCATACTTCGTTTTGAAATAATCACTGTTCTCGCTTTATCGGCATTAAGGATAGGCATTCCGTAAATCGGGCTTTGAGGATTATTGCGGGCGGCAGGGTTCACCACGTCATTGGCACCGACAACAAAAACAAGATCGGTGTTAGAAAAATCGTCATTGATTTGTTCCATCTCAATCAGCTTATCGTATGAGATATTGGCCTCTGCCAATAATACGTTCATATGACCAGGCATACGTCCTGCCACCGGGTGAATGGCAAAACGAAACTCAATACCACGTTTCTCACACTGCTCAGAAAGTTCTCTGATCACATGCTGAGCCTGAGCCACGGCCATACCATAACCAGGAACCACAATCACCGAAGTGGCTGCATCAAAAAGCATGGCGGCTTCTTCAACTCCAACTTCTTTGACCACGACTTCTTCTCCCTCTCCTCCAGATTCAGAGGCCGTCTGGCCAAAACCTCCAAGAAGAACATTCATCAGGGAACGGTTCATAGCTTTACACATAATTTGCGTAAGAATGATCCCGGAAGCACCCACTAAAGCACCTGAAACGATAAGCACGTTATTATTAAGGACGAAACCAGTGGTACAGGCGGCCATACCTGAATATGAGTTCAACAGCGAAATCACCACCGGCATATCTGCTCCACCGATCGGGATTACCACGAGAATACCCAATACCAAAGCAATGGCTACAAGAGCAATGATATAAATGGAGTCTGCCTGATTCATTAGGGCAACTACCGCTGCTACTACTGCTCCAATCAATAAAAGAAGATTAACCAGATGCTGGCCTTTAAACATGATCGGTTTACCGGAGATCTTACCGTTGAGTTTAAGGAAGGCAATGATGGAGCCCGTAAAAGTTAGTCCGCCGATGAAAATACTCAATGCCGCGGAGGTTCCGATAATCGGACCTACGTGCTGCCCGAGTTCCTGAGTTTTGAGCCAATAATCTGATGATGCTACTGCCAGTGAAGCCAGTCCACCGAAACCATTAAACAAGGCTACCATTTCCGGCATTTGCGTCATCTCTACTTTGACAGAAATGTATAAGCCAATGGCAGAGCCAATAACCACACAGATGAGTATTTCAACCAAAGAGATACTTTGTACCTGAACGACCGTCGCCAAAATAGCCACAAGCATTCCTAAAGCTGAAAGCTGATTTCCGGTGCGGGCCTCCTTGGTCTTATTCATTTTCTTGATCCCAATGATAAAAAGTACCGAGGCGATCAAATAGGCAAATTGTATTGCTATGTTCATTTTTTTAGATTCTTTCTTCTTTTGAAAATTTTTAGGGTTGGAAGCTGGAAGTCGGAGGTCGGAAGTTGAGAAACTTCAAACTTCTGACTTCAAACCTCTCACTTCCCTCTACTTTTTCTTCTTAAACATCTTTAACATTCGGTCGGTAACGGCGTACCCGCCTACCACGTTAATAGTGGCTAATATTAAGGCGAGCATTCCAAGCCATTTGCTGACGGTGCCGTAGCCAAGCTCATTGCAGGCCAGAATAGCACCCACGATAGTGATACCAGAAATAGCGTTTGAGCCTGACATTAAAGGAGTATGAAGGGTAGGAGGTACTTTTGAGATTAACTCGAAACCCAGATAACTGGCTAAAACCAGCACATACAAAAGGATAATTAATGATTCTAAGGACATGTTTTTGTTTTTTGACGGAAGACCGAGGACGGATGACCGAAGTCTAAATTCCATCTCGCTTCCAGGTTTTATTTTGACCTCGGTCACCGGTCACCGGTCCTCGGTCATTATTTTAACTTTTCGACAAAATACTATTCGTAAACTCATGAACCGTATGTCCGCCATGAGTAATGAGAGAACCTTTGGTGATTTCTTCATCTATTTCCCATTTAAAGCCGTCTTTATCTGCAAGGTGCAGCAGCAAAGTGCTGATGTTGGTTGCATACAATTGACTTGCATTTACAGGCAATAAAGAAGGTAAATTCGATTCGCCAATAATGGTTACACCATGTTTTACAACGGTTTGATGTATCTCTGACACTTCACAGTTTCCTCCTGATTCAACGGCCATATCTACGATTACAGAACCGGCTTTCATGGTTTTGACCATTTCTTCCGATACTAAAACCGGAGCCTTTTTACCAATGACCAGAGCAGTGGTAATTACAAGGTCAGCTTCTTTGATACGTTCCTGGATCAACTCCTTCTGTTTTTGAAGGTATTCTGCCGATACCTCTTTGGCATAGCCGCCTTCTACCACTACGCCTTCCACACCTTCTACGGTTAGGAAACGGCCACCTAGTGATTCTACCTGCTCTTTAGTTTCAGGGCGAACATCGGTTACTTCCACAATAGCTCCAAGACGCTTAGCTGTTGCAATAGCCTGAAGGCCGGCTACACCGGCACCAAAAATCAGGACTTTCGATGGGGTAATCGTGCCGGCGGCGGTCATCATTAGTGGGAAAATTTTACCGAGGGCATTGGCTCCCAACAGAACCGTCTTGTAACCAGCTAAATTTGCCTGTGAGCTCAGGGCATCCATTTTCTGAGCCCGGGAAATTCTCGGTACGGCGTCCATTGAGAAAGAAGAGATTTTCTTCTTGTTCATGGCATCCAGCACCGAAGGAATGGTATACGCATACATAAATGACATACAGATACCGCCATCACGCATGTGACCTACTTCCTCTTCAGTAAAGGCATTGACCTTCATTACCACATCTGCATCTGCCGCCGATCTCGCGTCTTTTGCGATGGTAGCCCCTATGGCTTCGTAATCGGCATCTGAAATGGAAGAGTTTTGGCCAGCTCCGGTTTCTACCTTGACTTCGAAGCCCTTTTTGATCAATTGTTTGATAATTTCAGGAGTAAGAGCCACACGTTTTTCGTAAGCTTTGGTCTCCTTTAAAACTGCTATTTGCATTAAACTTCCTTTGAATTAATCGTGTAAAATAGAGTCTAAAATAACATTACTTTCAGACAATTCGACGTCAGCAAGCCAGAATTGGTAGGCTTGGGAAGTACTCTGGCAAAAGAATACGGCGTTAAATTTCCTTAAGAATGGTTCTGTTATACGGGGCAAAAATATGTATTTCTCCTAACAATCGATTGCACCTGCAATGATCAGATAAAAAATGGGTCATATTTTATTAGATTTGCCAAAATTCATCAAACAAAGTAAAACCATCTGCATGAGACGTTTTGTTGTAGTTATCACGTTATCAATACTTTATTGTTTTAATGCCTCCGCTCAACCAGGTTCAGGGACTAAGTGGACTCCTGACGGCGAAGGCTATTATGAAGAATATGAAGGAGCTATTGTCAAGTTTCTTCTGGAGGAAAACAGGTATGAAAGAGTTATTTCTGCTGAAAGGTTAACTCCGGCAGGGTTTGACGAGCCATTGCCTTTGGAAAATTTCAATTTTACATCTGATCAATCAAAGCTCTTGATCTATACCAATGCCCAGAAAGTATGGCGTTATAAAACCCGTGGTGATTACTGGTTATTGGATTTAAAGAGTAATGAGCTAAAGCAATTAGGTAAAAGTTTACCAGAGGCTTCGTTGATGTTTGCTAAAATATCTCCTGACGGATCCAAGGTCGCATACGTTTCTGAACGCAATATTTATGTGGAAGACCTCAAAACCGGAAAGATCAAGCAGCTGACTAAAACGGATGGTAATCCAAAATTGATCAACGGAACCTTCGACTGGGCTTACGAAGAAGAGTTTGGTATTTATGATGGTTTCAGATGGAGCCCTGACAGTAAAAAAATTGCCTATTGGCAGCTGGATGCTTCGGGTATTAAGTATTTCAATTTGATCAATAATACTGATGGTATCTATTCTAAAGTGATCCCAATTGAGTACCCTAAGGTAGGTGAGGCACCCTCGGTGTGCAGAATTGGTGTGATGAATGCCAAAAACGGTAAAACACAATGGATGAACATTCCGGGTGATCCTCAGCAAAATTACATTCCAAGAATGGAATGGGCGGGCAACTCAGACGAGGTGATGATTCAGCAACTTGATCGTAAGCAACAAGTCTCGAAAATCATGTATGCTAACGCTAAAACCGGCGAGACAAGAACTATTTTTGAAGAGACTGACGAAGCCTGGGTAGATGTAAGAACTATCTGGCATGACGATAATCCCGCCGGCTGGGAGTGGATAAACGACGGTCGAGAGTTTCTGTGGGTAAGTGAAAAAGATGGCTGGAATCACCTCTACCGAATTTCAAGAGACGGTAAAAGCGTGAGATTGGTTACTGATGGAGAGTATGATGTGATAGATCCCCTCATGTATGACGAAAAAACGGATCATGTCTATTTTACGGCCTCGCCAGATAACCCGATGCAGAAATATCTTTATCGGGTTTCTGTGGCCAGTGCAGGAAAAGCGGAGCGGCTTACTCCGGTTTCTCAGCCCGGAACGCACGGTTATACCATTTCAGCGGATGGCAGATATGCCATGCACGACTTCAGCAATTATTATACTTTCCCGCTGAAAGAGTGGATTACCTTACCGAATCATCAGCCTTTGGATGCTGAGAACTCGATTGAGAGGAAAATTGATCCTGCAAAGAAGGCGGCTTCAAACATTGAGTTTCTCAATATTACCACTAAAAGTGGTATTCAAATGAGTGGATGGATGGCCAAACCAAAGGATTTTGATCCATCAAAAAAGTATGCAACTCTCTTTTATGTATACTCTGAGCCGGCATCTGCCAATGCCAAAGACAACTGGACCGCAGGTTACAGCTACCACCACGCCGTAAGGCCAACAGATCATGGCTATATTTATGTGGCCATTGATGGCAGGGGGTCTCCGCTGCCCAAAGGAAGAGAATGGCGGAAAGCGATTTACAGAAATATAGGTATCGTCAATATCAAAGATCAGGCAGAAGGGGCGATGGCTTTAATGGAGAAATATCCGTTTATAGACAAGGAAAGGATTGCGGTGCATGGCTGGTCCGGCGGAGGAAGCACCACTCTAAATCTCCTTTTCAAATACCCTCAAATTTATCAAACCGGTGTTGCTGTGGCGGCTGTGGCCAATCAATTGACTTATGATAATATCTATCAGGAGCGTTATATGGGTGTTCCGCCAGAAGATCTGGCGGGTTTTGTAGAGGGCTCTCCGGTGAATCATGTGGATGGTTTGCAGGGTAATCTACTCTATATTCATGGTACAGGTGACGATAATGTACATTATCAAAACGCCGAAATGCTGATCAATGAATTGGTAAAACATGGAAAGAAGTTTCAGTTCATGGCTTACCCTAATGGCACACACGGCATTCGTGAAGAGCCTGGATCCCGCCAGCATTTAAATCAACTATTTTTGGATTACATACTGGAGCATTGTCCTCCGGGTGCAAAATAGTTTGAAGGATGAAAAGCCTGAGCTGCCAGCTCAGGCTTTTTCTTGTCCTTTCCATTAGTCACTTATTAACAATCCTATCAATTTCCTGCAATCCTTTGCCCTGAAAGCAGACTTTCCTAAATTCACCCCTTTGAATTCAACCCTAATACAGAAATAAATGAAAGACGAGAAAACTCGTGAAGCTTACTGGCGTAAAAACCTGAGCTACCTCGCCATACTTCTCAGTATCTGGTTTATAGTTTCTTATCTCTGCGGCATCGTTTTCGTGGATCAGCTCAATACCATTCGAATGGGTGGATTCAAGCTTGGTTTCTGGTTTGCACAGCAGGGCTCTATCTACGTATTTATTGTCCTCATTTTTGTTTATGTACGGCTTATGAATAAGCTGGACAAGGAATTTAACGTAAACGAAGACTAAGATGGATATACAAACCTGGACCTATATTATTGTCGGTCTTTCTTTCGCTCTATACATCGGTATTGCCATCTGGTCAAAAGCCGGTTCTACCAAAGACTTTTATGTTGCCGGTGGAGGTGTTTCTCCCTTGGCTAATGGAATGGCCACCGCGGCGGACTGGATGTCTGCAGCCTCCTTTATCTCCATGGCGGGCCTTATTTCTTTTATGGGTTATGACGGCTCAGTGTATCTTATGGGCTGGACAGGGGGCTATGTTTTACTCGCTTTATTGCTCGCTCCCTACCTCAGAAAATTCGGTAAATTTACAGTGCCTGATTTTATAGGGGATCGCTATTACTCAAATACCGCTCGTACGGTGGCGGTGGTCTGTGCCATTTTTGTTTCTTTCACTTATGTAGCCGGTCAAATGCGGGGAGTTGGAGTAGTGTTCTCCCGCTTTCTGGAAGTTGATATCAACACCGGCGTCATCATTGGGATGGCCATCGTGTTCTTTTATGCTGTTTTAGGCGGAATGAAAGGCATTACCTACACTCAGGTGGCACAGTTCTGTGTCCTCATTTTCGCCTTTATGGTGCCGGCATTCTTTATCAGTATTCAAATGACGGATACTATTTTGCCACAGCTTGGTTTTGGTGCTAAAACATCGGATGGCATGTATCTGCTTGATAAACTGGACGGGCTGCATCGTGAATTGGGATTTGCAGAATATACAAGTGGTCAGAAATCGAAACTGGATGTCTTCATGATCACGGCGGCATTGATGATCGGGACGGCAGGTTTGCCACATGTCATTGTTCGTTTCTTTACGGTGCCAAAAGTTAAAGATGCCCGACTTTCAGCGGGTTACGCTCTGGCTTTAATTGCTATTTTATACACCACGGCTCCGGCCATTTCGGCTTTTGCCAGAACGAATTTAATTGAAACTGTGAGCAATAAAGCTTATGATTCATTGCCGGCCTGGTTTGGGAATTGGGAGAAAACAGGCCTGATACAGTTTGAAGATAAAAACCAGGACGGCTTGGTCCAATATGTGGCCGATGCTGAAACCAATGAACTTACAATAGATAGAGACATTATGGTTCTTGCCAATCCGGAGATTGCCCGTTTACCCAATTGGGTAATTGCTCTCGTAGCAGCAGGTGGGTTGGCGGCAGCTTTGTCAACTGCGGCAGGACTACTTTTGGTCATTTCCACTTCGGTGTCGCATGACTTATTGAAGAAACAATTTATGCCTTTTATGTCAGATAAAAAGGAGCTGATGTTTGCCCGTTTGGCGTCATTGGTAGCTGTTTGTGTGGCAGGATATTTTGGCATCAACCCACCGGGTTTTGTAGCCTCTGTGGTGGCATTGGCCTTTGGGTTGGCGGCTGCTTCGTTTTTTCCCGCCATTATTCTAGGTATTTTCAATAAGCGAATGAACAAAGAAGGAGCCATTGCCGGTATGGTGGTGGGCCTTTTGATCACCATCTACTATATAGCCCGTTTCAGGCTTCACTGGATAGGTGATGAAGCCACGGCTACTGAGGCTGATTGGTGGTTTGGTATTTCACCCGAGGGCTTCGGGACGATCGGGATGCTCATCAATTTTGTTGTATCTGTCGTCATCTCAAGGTTTACCCCGGCACCGCCAGAAGATGTGCAGGCCATTGTAGAGGATATTCGTATACCAAGAGGGGCTGGTAAGGCGATTGAGCATTAAACAAACTATTAAACTGAAATTATTGATTAGTCATTATGAGAATCAGAACTTTTGAAGATTATCAGGAACAATACAAAAAAAGCGTTGACGATCCGGAAGGATTTTGGGGAGAAGTAGCCCAGGAGTTTGAATGGAAAAAACCGTGGACCAAAGTGCTCGACTGGAATTTTGAGGAGCCTAACGTCAAATGGTTTGTAGGAGGTAAACTCAATATCACCGAAAATACATTGGATCGTCATGTTCGTGAGCGGCCAAATCAGCCTGCCATAGTTTGGGAACCTAATGAAAAAGAAGACGAATCAGTAACCATCACTTACAAAGTTTTGCATGAGCGGGTTAGTCGCTTTGCTAATGTTTTGAAAGGTCATGGGGTAGAAAAAAGTGACCGAATTTGTATTTATATGCCCATGATTCCAGAGCTGGCTATTGCTGTTTTGGCTTGTGCCAGAATCGGGGCGATACACTCGGTAGTTTTCGGAGGTTTTTCAGCTAAATCGATTGCTGACAGGGTCAATGATGCTAATTGTAAAATGATCATTACCACTGACGGAGCTTTTAGGGGTCAGAAGAAAATCCCGATGAAAGAGACGGTGGATGACGCTTTGATTGGTTGTCCTACAGTAGAAAAGGTCATCGTGGCGACACGAACCCGTACGCCTATTTCCATGATCAAAGGTCGAGACTACTGGTGGGAAGAAGAAGTTAAAAAGGTAAGTGCTGATTGTCCGGCTACTGAGATGGACTCTGAAGATCCACTTTTCATTCTATACACCTCAGGCTCTACCGGTAAACCAAAAGGAGTGGTGCATACCTGTGGCGGATATATGGTCTACTCTACGTATTCGTTTCAAAATGTCTTTCAATATGACCCTGGTGACGTGTACTTCTGTACCGCCGACATCGGTTGGATAACGGGTCACTCTTATATTATTTACGGTCCTCTGGCGGCCGGTGCAACTTCGATCATGTTTGAAGGTGTACCTACCTACCCTGATGCGGGCCGTTTCTGGGACATTGTAGAGCGTCATAAGGTAAACATTTTCTACACGGCTCCTACGGCCATTCGTTCGTTGATGGGCTTTGGTAAGGAGTTTTGGGAAAACAAGGATTTAAGTTCTTTGAAGGTATTAGGTTCTGTTGGTGAGCCCATAAATGAAGAAGCCTGGCACTGGTATAACGACAATATTGGTAAAGGAAACTGTACCATTTGCGATAGCTGGTGGCAGACCGAGACCGGAGGGATTATGATTTCGCCTTTAGCGAATATCACACCGACCAAACCGACTTTTGCCACTCTTCCTTTGCCGGGTGTTCAGCCAGAACTGGTAGATGAAAAAGGTGAAGTTATTGAAGGAAATGGCGTGAATGGAAATTTGGTGATCAAGTTCCCTTGGCCGTCAATTATCAGAACCACCTGGGGTGATCATGATCGTTGCAAACAGGTTTATTTTTCAACCTATAAGCATAAATATTTCACGGGTGACGGCTGTATGCGTGACGAAGATGGGTACTACCGTATTACTGGTCGCGTAGATGATGTCATCAACGTTTCCGGTCACCGAATTGGCACCGCTGAAGTAGAAGATGCTCTGAATTCACACACCGGTGTTGTGGAATCTGCCGTGGTAGGTTACCCTCATGATATCAAAGGGCAGGGCATTTTCGCTTATATCATTATGGAAAGTCAGGTTCATGAAGAAGATTTGATGAAACGTGATATTCTGGCTACGGTGACCCGAATTATTGGTCCTATCGCCAAGCCTGATCAGATTCTTTTTGTGAGCGGTTTGCCTAAAACCCGTTCGGGCAAAATTATGCGTAGGATACTTCGCAAAATTGCTGAAGGTGATGTTTCATCGCTTGGGGATACCAGTACACTACTTGATCCTTCAGTTGTTGAGGAGATTAAGGAGAAGGCCGGGTTATAGACTTATCTCTGATTACAAAAAGCTCAAAACCTTGAATGGTTTTGAGCTTTTTTGTTGACCATAGGTCTTTAGGAAGTTTTTTGTAGCGTGTAAATCTCTTTTACGACTTTCGCGGTTTTGTGATTTCCACTGTGGTTCCAGCCAGGTGGCATGAAAAGGTAAAGGATTTTATTTTTTAGTCCTGGAGCTTTCCAAACGTCTTTGGCCAATTCCACAAATTCGCTGAAATAGACATCGTACAGGTTTCCTGAATTGATAGGTCGGGTGATGCCATATTCGATTGGGACGTTCTTGTCTTCTTCCTGATAGGTTTTGAAAACCCGGTCCCAGATATTGAGCAAATTGCAGAAGTTGGTATCCATGTATAATGGGTTTCGTGCATGGTGTACCCGGTGATGCGATGGCGTCAGAATGATCTTTTCCAAAAAGCCCAGTCGTCCATCTTTGATCACGTTTTCTCCCAAATGAATCAAAGCACCCCAGAAGCCATCAATGAACATAATGGTGAAAAGCATAGCTGGTTCTATTCCGGCGATGATACAAATTCCAGCCCGTATTGTATCTGCATAGGCTCCTTCGAGAAAGAAATGAGCGTAGGTAACCGAGAGATTCATATCCTCGGGGGTGTGATGCGTACTGTGAAAACACCAGAACAGGCGGACTTTATGACCCAAATAATGGTAAATGAAATGGGAAAACTCCCAAACCACATAGCCATAAATAAACCAGTACCAGGTAAAGCTGGTCTGAAAGGGAGCGATTGGCTGAAAAATGGCGATCATGAAGCCGACAATCCCTATTGAGATGAAGCGGCCAATAACTCGATTAAGTACATAAATAAGAAAGTTGGTCTGGTAGACTTTCGTTTGAGGGTTTTTCTGAATCAGGCCGGAAATTAATTCTATAAGGACCATCAGTGGCACGATGGGTCCTAGAATACTGGTAATACCGTCCCAAGTTTTAAAAACAGAAAAATCACCTTCTTTTAAGAAGTTTATCAGATTGTCCAGGCCGAAGAACAACCAGATCTCCTTTAAAATTGATTCTATTATTTCCATGATATAGGGTTAAATGTCCTATGAAAATACGGCCAATGGTTTAACAGAACCTTAATAAAAAATAAACAGGTCACTCAAATTTGTAAAGCGACCTGTCCAATTTGTTTAAGGAAGATTACCCGGCCATATCCTCTACTTTAAAAGCCTGAATTTCTGTGACGTACACCTTTTGGTTTTGTTTGTTGGTGTAGTTTCTGTAATTGATTTTACCCTCAATTTTGACAAATTTTCCTTTGACAATCAAGCCCTGACATTGCTCAGCTAATTTGCCCCAGGCTACTACATTATGCCATTCCGTTTTGGTCATTTCCTGCCCGTTCTTTTGATACTTTTGGTTGGTAGCCAGGCTGAATACGGCTTTCTTGTTTTTATCAAAGTTTAATACTTCTGCCTTCTTACCTGCGTTTCCGATTAATGTTACTGTGTTCATGTTCGTAATGTTTGTTTATGTTATGAAAGTGACCTGTGTTTCAGATCGATGGGACAAAGTTGGCGGGTTGTCCAAACAAGAGTCGGTTTATAAATATGTATAAACGAGTGTAAGCATGTATAAGTATTTGTTGTCTTTTTTCTTATTGATTTACAATTACTTACAGAAGTTAATTTTCTTCTTATATTTGATAGAACACATAAAGAATTCACATGGAAAGAAGTTGTCCAGAGTGCGGGAGACCTATTTTTGGTCGGGCCGATAAGAAGTTTTGCTCAGAGCCTTGCCGCAATAGTTACAATAATAAATTGAAGGCGGTATCTACCAATCTGATTCGCAATACCAATTATGCTTTGAAGAAAAACTACAAGATTTTGGAAAGCATTTGTAAAGAAGATAAAGCCAAAACTGTTCGGAGTACTCTTCTCAAAAATGGCTTTGATTTCAATCTGATCACCAGCCTCAGAACCACCAAGAAAGGAAGCACCTACTATTTTGTGTATGACTACGGTTATTTAGAGCTAGATAATGATTTTTTTCTGATTGTCAAGGACAATAGAGGGGAGGAGGATTAGGTTTTGAGTTGTACCAAGACTACCCACTAAAGAGCAAGGTCGTGGCAAGACTTGATTTCGGAGTTTACGTTTTATTCGTGGCACGACCGCCAATCAATGATCCTAGCCGTGCCACGATTGTATTAGTTGGCTGAATTTTCAATGAATTGGGCAGAAAGATCTGGCGTCGGCATGTCTTTATCAAGTGGGAACATTGGTCGCCTTATCCGCTTATATCCCAGTCTTTCCAAATCCTGATCTACTCCGCCAGGAGTTAGAGCCATAACCCAGTTGCCACGCATCTCGTACAGTTCCGGTACCAAATAGCCAATTTTCACCACTACAATGTCAGTTTCTCTTGGGTTCAGGTCAAGTTCGGTAAAGTCCTTTTCATAATGGTACGGTTTCCGTTTCCCGGTAACGATAACTTTTACACTACCAATTTGTACCACCACCTCAGTCTCAGCATGACGGTCGCCCTCTTTGATCGCTAGAACCTTTCCTTTTAGTTTAAGAGGCGGAGCAAAGCGATTGTCGACAGCCGCACCGGCCATGCCTTCTGCTATATTACCGATGCCAGCAGCCTTGGCTTTTTCAATAAAATCAGGTCCCGGGATAGAGGCATAAATCAGAGAAGGCCCCTTTTCAGTTTTAAATTCCGGCCTTTTTAAAATTTCGTTCAGTGTCCAGGTTACGTCTCCGGCACCTCCAGCAGTTGGATTATCGCCCATATCACTGATCATGAAAGGAGGGCGGAGATTATCTAAGGCCATTTCCATGGCTTCTTCAAAGGTTGTTGTAGGAGCTACAAACTCAAACTCATCTCTGACCTCCCAAAAGCTTTTCGCCAACTTTTCCGCCGCGGAGGCCACAGCCTGCTGATCGTCTCCCGTTACCATAACCACGGCATGATTTCGAGGCTCATCAGCCCATGCGTAGCCAATCCAGATGGCAGCGTCAATAACCCCCTCTTGCCGCGTTAAAGGTTCTACTTTGGCATAAAGACTTTTTCCGGGCTCTATTCGAGTACTCGTTTTTTCCCCCGGTAACAGGATAGGAACCGGAATCCATGCTTTAAACTTCGGCTTACCTTTTCCACTTTTAAGCCTGTCGAGCAGATTATCAACTGCCCTTTGTTTTGATTCCATAGCATCTTCATGTGGTGCAAGCCTGTAGGCTGTAATCAAATCGGTATTTTTAGCCAGTTTCTCAGAGACATTTCCGTGAAGATCCATGCAGGTAGAAATAAGCGTTTCAGTACCTATTACTTCCCTTATTTTTTCAATGAAGTCACCCTCAGGGTCGTCAAGCCCAACAACACTCATGGCTCCATGAATGTCAAAAAAGAGACCATCATAGGGGGCTTCGGTAGCTAGTTTTTCCAGCGTCAGATTAACCAGAGAGTCATAGGCCGCTCTACTTACCGTACCGCCAGGCAAGGCTTTTCCGGTAAGAGTCGGTACCCACTGAGCACTGTTTCTTTGTGGAGTATTCTCAGCCATAAAAGGGTAATAATCGAAAATCTCTTCTCCTGTTAATGGATGGAAGGCCTCTGCTTCTGTAATAGCTGGTGAAAAAGTGCTGGACTCTATGGCCAGACCGGCAATGGCAATTTTAGGGAGGCTATCTTCTCCGGTACAGCCGAACAGGCCCAAAATACCCAGAAGGGCGAGAAGCGGTTTATGCATTCGAATTGGTTTAGTTTTGAGCAATGAATATACGCCATTTGTCTTAATGGGAAATTAAGAAAGGATTAATGGTATGGTCAATCGTCATTTTTTATTCAAAAAAGAGCCTCCAAAGTCAAAGACCAAGGAGGCTACCTGTTTCACCCAAACTAACCTGTAATCGGAAAAGTTAATTCCAGCCACCACCCAGAGCTCTGTAAATATTGACCCGGGCGTTCATTTGTTGTCTTCTCGTTTCTATTAGCTCAAATCTTGACTCTAACGCCTCTCTTTGCGTAAGTAAAACTTCCATATAATCTGCTCTTGCGTTTTTAAAGAGGTCATTAGAGATACCTATGGAAGCCACCAGAGCATCTACCTGCTGGTTTTTGAGTGCAAAACTTTGAGCCAGGTTTTCAATATTGGCTTGTTGGTTCACCACTTCCAGATAGGCCCCCAGAATGGTTTTCTCATATTCATAGACCGTTTGAATCTGAGCAGCATTGGCATTTAAATATGTCGCTGTAATGGCTCGTTTATTGATCAAGGGCCCGATCAGATCTCCCGCGAGGGAGGTCAGTAAAGATTTTGGAACATTTGCGAGGTAAATGGGATTGAAAGCTCTCAGACCCAAGGCTGCTGAAATACCCAGCGAGGGGTAAAAGTTTGCCCTGGCCACGTCCACATCCAGTTTGGCCGCTTCCAGGTTGTATTCGGCCTGTCTGATGTCTGGTCGGTTTGCCAGTAACTGAGCAGGCAGGCCCGCTTCCTTATAAACGATCTGTCGATTGACAAAATCACCGGAACTTCGCAAAATAGGTTGAGGAAAACGGCCGGTCAGAAAATTGATCCGGTTCTCTATTTCTACGATATCCTGACGAATTTCATACTGAAGACTTCTGGTTTTATAGACTTCGGCCTCAAATCGCTTCACGGCTAATTGTGTCACACGGGCGGCTTCTTTTTGAATCTTGACAATTTCAAGAGCATTACTTTGAATCTCAATGTTTTGTTGTACAATTTCCAGCTGATTGTCAAGAGCCAGCAATTCATAATAGGAATTGGCAATTTCAGCCACGAGGTTGGTCACCATAAAATTTCGGGCTTCCTGACTTCCCAGATAACGGTTAAAGGCAGCTTTGCGTGCATTTCGCAATTTGTGCCAAATGTCCAGCTCCCAGGTGGCGTATAAACCACCCAGGAAATCAGGAAGTGGCTCAGGCATCTCTTTACCTTCTTTGATGTCAGTAGTCGCTTCCATGGCACCGATATTTGTGTAGCGGGCCACTTTGTCAAGGCCCATTCCGCCCCGGTAACCTACAAAAGGCAAATATTCACCTTTTCTGGCCAGGACCTCATTTTTACTGATCTCAATCTCCTGCATCATGATATTCAACTCCTGATTCTTATTCAGGGCTGTATCTATGAGTGACGCCAGGTAGGGATCCTGGAAATACTCCTCCCAGTTGACTTTTTCCACAGATTCGGCCGTTTTTTGACCACCAAAATCAGCCGGTAAGTTTCTGTTCTCAATTTTTCCCGTGATTTGAGGCGTTTTACATGAGCTCATGATTAGCAAAATGCCTGCTACTGCAATGAATTTTAGTTTTTTCATGATTTTACTCGTCGTTTTCGTTTTCAGAATTACTGCCAAGAAGATTCTTGAGTTTGGCATTGGCTTTTCGCAGACTCTCCATAAGGCGGCTTCGGCTTTCATTGCTCTGGACAAAGTGTTCAGAGAGGGAGTCGCTATCCTCGTCCCTAATGAGTTGTTTACCATCAGACAGTGTTCCGAAAATGTAGTACAGACCCGGAATGATGAGTACTCCGAACAGTGTCCCGAAGAGCATACCTCCCAAGGCCGAGCCCCCAATAGTTTTGTTACCGATAGCACCGGCACCGTGTGAAATCACCAACGGAATCAAACCAGCTACGAAGGCGAAAGAGGTCATCAGAATTGGCCTGAACCTCACCTTCGCTCCCTCGATGGCAGCGTCAAGTACGGTAGCTCCCTCTCTGCGACGCTGCACGGCAAACTCCACAATCAGCACGGCGTTTTTTCCTAACAAACCTACGAGCATGATAAGCCCTACCTGAGCATAGACGTCATTGGCGAGTCCCATGGCCTTCAGCATCACAAACGAGCCGAAGATTCCGACCGGTAAAGAGAAGATAACAGCCATCGGGAGCAGAAAGCTTTCATACTGAGCTGCCAAAACGAGGTAAACGAAGATGAGAACTACGGCAAAAACATAAATTGACTCATTACCGCGACGTGCTTCATCATAGGAGAGGCCTTCCCAGGCAATATCATAACCACGCGGCAGGGTTTCTTTGGCTACCTGTTCAATGGCCTTAATGGCATCTCCGGTGGTAAAGCCTTTGGCGGGTTGCCCCTGAATAGAAGACGAGTTATACATATTATACCGGGTAATCTCATTAGGCCCCTGCTTTTTGACCAGTTTCATGAACGAAGAATAGGGTACCATTTCATCGTGCTCATTTTTCACGAACATATTAAGTACATCAGAGGGCAGTCGCCTGAATTCAGGACCCGACTGAACATACACTTTGAAAAAACGCCCGAAACGAATAAACCCCTGTTCATAAGTACTACCGATCATGATGTTCAGGTTTTCCATGGCTTTGCCAATTGAAACCCCTTTTTGCATGGCTGCCTGATTATCAATTTCGAGTTCATATTGTGGGTAATTGGCTGCAAAAAAGGTAAACAGTCCTGTTAACTCTTCCCGCCTACCAAGAGCATCCATGAATTGTTTATTGATACGGTCAAAGTCCTGATAGTCAACAGTGTTATTTTTGTCAAGCAATCGTAAGGAGAAACCTGCTGAGGAGCCAAAACCAGGAACAGCCGGCGGTTCAAAATACTCAATGATAGCCCCAAGGTCTTTAGACTTTTCTTCCAGTTCTTCAATCACCTCGTTGACGGTGTGTTCGCGATCAGACCAGTTTTTGAGATTAATTAAACAGGTTCCGGCATTGGACCCACGGCCTTCGGTCATGATTTCATAGCCTGCCAACGAGGATACCGACTCTACGTCTTCAACCGTTTCACAAATTTCCTGAAGTTCACGGGCAACCTGATTGGTTCTTTCCAGCGTAGCACCTGGCGGAGTTTGAATAATGGCATAAATGGTACCCTGATCTTCGCTAGGGATAAAGCCGGCAGGCAGAATTTCATTTTCAAAGACGATGCCCAATCCAAAGGCAAAAAGAATTAGGAAGGTTAGCAATCGCTTATTCACAATCACTTTCAAAACACTCACATAGCGACCGGTCAGTTTATCAAAACCTTTATTAAATTGATCAATAAGCCAGTCGAGCGGTGATTTTTTCCTGACTTTTCCATGGTTATTTTTCAGTATCATCCCACACAAAACAGGCGTCAAAGTCAAAGCCACCACAGCTGAAAGAATAATGGCACTGGCCATGGTAATCGAGAACTGGCGGTAAAATGTGCCTACCGGACCAGACATAAACGCTATGGGCAGAAACACCGATACCATCACCAACGTAATGGCGATGATAGCTCCGCTAATCTCACCCATCACTTTTTTTACGGCATAATAAGGAGAGAGGTGTTCTTCCTCCATTTTGGCATGGACGGCCTCTACCACCACAATGGCATCATCCACCACAATACCTATGGCCAGAACCAAGGCGAATAGAGTGATCAGGTTTATTGATAAACCAAACATCTGCATTACAAAGAAGGCCCCGATTAACGAAACCGGAACGGCGATGATGGGAATTAGCGTTGATCGCCAGTCGCCCAGAAACAGGAACACCACCAAGGCTACCAGAATAAAGGCATCTCTGAGGGTATGAATGACCTGCTCCATTGAGGCATCCAAAAACTTTGACACATCATAACTCAATTTATAATCTACTCCCGGAGGGAAAGTTGCTTTGAGTTCCTCCATTTTGTCTTTAACCTCCTGAATAACCTCTGAGGCGTTGCTACCTACATTTTGTTTTAATACAATAGCCGCAGAAGGATTCCCGTCAAGGTTTGAATAAATATCAAAGAACTCGCTTCCAAGTTCTATTTTGGCCACATCGCCCAGGTGAATACTTTCTCCGGCCGGGTTGGCCCTCAGGATAACGTTTTCATATTCTTCGGCCTTATTGAAACGCCCTTTATAAGTAAGCACATACTCTAAAGACTGAGCTGAAATGCCGGAACTTTGCCCAATTCGGCCGGGCCGCCCTACAACACTCTGTTCAGCCAGAGCATCCATAACATCCTCTGCTGAAATGTGATAGGCCCGCATTCGGTCGGGATTAAGCCAGATTCTCATGGCATAGCGACGGCTTCCCAGAATCTGGGAACGGGCCACACCATTGATACGGCTTAGTTCGGGAAGGATATTCACATCGGCGTAGTTATACAAAAACTTCTCGTCCATGTCCTTGCCCTGTCCGTACAGGTTGATATACATCAACATACTGGGCTGAATAGGGGTGATGACCACCCCTTCCCGCTGAACCAGCTCAGGTAGTAAAGGCATCACCTGATCCACCCGGGTTTTGACCTGCACCATGGCCTGATTAGGGTCTGTACCGGGTTCAAAAATGACACGTAAAGTAGCCTCGCCGGCACTGGTGGCATCAGTAGCGAGGTATCGCATACCCTGAACACCGTTAATGGCATTTTCAAGGGTTACCAGTGTAGATTTAACGAGTACGTCGGCACTTGCTCCCGGGTAGGCAATAAAGATATTGACGGTAGTCGGGGCAATTTCGGGAAACTGAGCAGTGGGTAACTGCTTAATAGCTAAAGAACCGGTAAAGACGATAATCACCGAAATGACAATTGCCAGTACAGGCCTGTGAATGATATTTCTGAACATAAATAAAAATCTTTTATGAGACGAGGATTACTCAGCGTACAGACTCAAGTGACTAATGACGTGAGCCGGGTCTTCAAATTCACTTTCTATTTTTTCGTTTTCTTTGACCTTCCGTAGTCCTTCAAGCAGAATCTTGTCTCCTTCTTTCAGGCCGTCGGTAATGGCATAAAGGTGGGGTAGTTCAGCACCAATGGTGATGGCTCTGGAGTGAATGGTGTTATCCTCATCCACCACGAAAACATAATTTTTTTCAAGTACCTCAAAAGTACATTTCTGAGGTATCAGCATAGCTTTCTGCATGGGTACGGTAACCTGAATGTTTCCGGTTTCTCCGTGTCTTAATAGCCCCTCAGGATTTGGGAAAGTAGCTCTGAATGCGATGTTTCCGGTTTCGTTATCAAACTCACCTTCAATAGTTTCTACCCGGCCGGTGTGGTTGAAGAGTTTATTATTAGCCATTAACAGGTTCACGTTGAGCATTTCGCCTTTGCTTTTTTGCGATCTGTAATCTAGATATTCAGCCTCCGGTACGTTGAAATACACCCACATCTGGCTGTTGTCAGAGAGCGTAGTCAGCAGCTCACCTTCATCCACAAGGCTTCCTTTTCTCACACGCAGGCGGTCCATAATTCCTGAAAAAGGAGCCCTGATTTCTGTGAAGCCTAAATGTACCTTTGCCAACTGCCTTTCAGCTTTTGCTTTTTCCAGTTTAGCTTCTGCCAGAAGTAGCTCATTTTGTGAAACCACATTTTTTTCAGCCAGCGTACGGGCATTGAGAACTTCAATTTCAGCTGCTTTTACTTCTGCCTCACTTTTCAAAACCTCTGCTTCATACAGATTGGGCATGATCTGAAACATCAGCTGACCTTTTTTGACATACTTTCCTTCGTCTACATAGATATCTTGCAAATAGCCTTTTTCCAGAGCCCGCAACTCTATGTTTTGGATCGAGTGAATCTGACAAACGTAGTTTTTGATGAGCGTGGTGTCCTTAACGATAGGACTGGTGATGAGAAACTTTGATTCAATTTCTTCGGTGTGTTCTGCTTTTCCCGAAGTGCAGCCTGAATTCCAGAGTAAGGCATACAGGCCTGCCAACATGAGTAGTTTATTCATGATAAATCAATTAAAAAAATGTTTGATTGAGTTTGGTTTTTGTTATTAACGTATAGGTATATACGAATTCAGTCGAAGAGGTTTTCTCCCGATTGAACTAATTAAAAAAAGAAAATGAAAGATCGGATTACAGGTTAGAATCCGGTCAAATTGAATCTCAAAGCCTGAAGACTTCGAAAAGTAGGTAAGATTTCTGGGAGCCGAGATTTAGAAAAGGCTGGCTTCTCAAAAGCTTGTTTGAAGCCTCAATGATTTCTAGGCCGCCTTTGTATGAGAAAGATTGATGGAAACCAGCACTTTTAGAGTTGCCGGAAGCCTCAAACAAATGATTTTTTTCCTCTTCATCAGTTTCCTCTGTTATAAGAAGGGATTCTTCCCGGTCATCTGAAGAGTAGACTTTAAAATGAAGTTCGTTTTCTTCTGACTGTTGTAAAGAGCTTTGCTGAAGTTCAGAGTCAAGATAATGAAGGTCTGTCTTCCATGCCGAAGCATTGAAGCTTACGCCGGATAAAACCAGCATTGCGATTAGGACGCGTGACAGAAATTTCATCATTTGGAATCAAATGTAAATTAGGGTAATCGATTCGTCAAGAGATATTTTCAATTTGTTTGGCTTCGCATTATTGTCCTGCGTATAGTTCAAAAAAATAGCAGAATTATACATTGATTTTAATTATTTCAGTGCATGAAAACAAAATCATGAGGTATTCAGACGCTGAAAGACCAGAGAATTATAAAGGCACACGAGCTATTAAAACCAGCTCAAAGTTTTCCACGCCCTCCGTGATTCGCCGCATCTTTTTCTATATTTGCCAGCGATGGAACAATTCGTAGTATCAGCTCGGAAATACAGACCAATTACCTTCGACTCGGTAGTTGGGCAGAGCCATATCACGACGACTTTGAAAAACGCCATCAAAACAGGTCATTTGGCTCAGGCCTTCCTTTTTTGTGGGCCCAGGGGTGTGGGGAAAACCACTTGTGCCCGTATCTTGGCCAAGACTATTAACTGCCAGAATGTTGGTGATAATACCGAGCCATGTAACGAATGTACAAGCTGCAAAAACTTCAGTCAGAATGCTTCTTTTAACATTCATGAGCTTGATGCGGCTTCAAATAACTCGGTCGAAGATATCCGAAATCTAATAGACCAGGTTCGCTTTCCTCCACAGGATGGTAAGTACAAGGTCTACATCATCGATGAGGTTCACATGCTTTCATCAGCGGCTTTTAATGCTTTTTTGAAAACTCTTGAGGAGCCGCCGTCGTATGCCATTTTTATTCTGGCTACCACTGAAAAGCACAAGATTTTACCGACTATTCTCAGCCGTTGTCAGATTTTTGATTTCAACCGAATCCAGATCAAAGACATGGCCAATCATCTGGCCACCATAGCTGAGAAAGAAGGCATTCAGACCGAACCTGAGGCACTTGAGCTGATTGCTCAAAAAGCTGACGGGGGGTTACGCGATGCCCTCAGTATGTTTGATTTGAACGTCACGTTCTCCACTGATACACTTTTGACTTATGCTGAGGTGTTGGAGAATTTGCACGTACTTGATTACGACTATTATTTTAAACTCACGGATGCTCTCTATGAAGGTGACTTGTCTCAGTCCTTATTGATATTCAATGAGATTCTGGACAAAGGTTTTGACGGTCATCAGTTTGTGACGGGTATGAATGAGCATTTCCGCAATCTTATGGTTGGTATGGATGTTCGCACCATTGCTTTGCTTGAAGTCTCTGATTCGGTCAAGAAAAAATATGCAGACCAAACAAAGAAGGTCAACAAAGGTTTCCTGATGTCGGCTTTGAGTATTGGTAGTCAGCTCGATTTGCAGTACAAGGTGGCCAAAAATCAACGGCTTCATGTAGAAATAGGCCTGATGAAAATGGCCAGCATCACACAGGTGCTACAGCTAAGTGCATTGCCTGAGAACGGCGGGGCTGAAAAAAAAAGTCCGGTGACAGCATAGGAGAGTCGGCCCTTCGACAAGCTCAGGTTCCGGAGTATGGCTCACAGAGTCCTGCGGAAAGACGGAAGACGGAAGACGGAAGACCGGTGTCCAGTTCTCAGTCGGTAGTTGTCAAATCTGATGCGGATGCTGAAACTTCTAAACTTTCTGACTTTCAAACCTCTAAACCGAAAAAGCTTTCGCGGTTAAAATCTACAGCTGACCTGGAGGCTGATCTTGAAGAAGTCGAAAAATCGCAACAAACAGAGGAGGTTCAAGTTCATCAGGGCGATGCCACGTATACAAAAGAGGGTGTAATAGCAGCATTGAAAGCTTATGGCAAAACTTTGCAAAAGCAAACGGAGAAATTTATTGTTGAAAGCGATATCGAACTCAAAGACGGAATGCTCACCTTACTGCTTGTCAATAATACCCTGATGGAGCTTTTTCATGAGCTAAAGCAAGAGATTCTTGACTTTGTCCGGAAAGAAATTAAGAACGGAAGTATTCAAATAGATGCCCGCCTTATCGCTGAAGTTAAAGAAGCCAAACCACGTACCGAGCAGGAAAAGTTTAAGGCGATGGTTGAGAAAAACCCTGCTCTAAAGACTTTCAAAGATGATTTAGGTCTGGATTTGGTATATTAAACTCAGGTTTTATCTATTCCATCTAATAATGAGCTTTATCAAAGCGACCCTTTTATTGGTTTTGGCCTTGGTCCCAATTTGGTCAACTGCCCAACAAACTGTTTTTGAATCAGGAAAAGAAGGCTATTCCTGCTATCGAATACCAGCCATTCTCAAAGTCAATAAGACCCTGGTTGCTTTTGCCGAAGGTAGAAGAAACGGTTGTTCTGATTTTGGCGATGTGGATATTGTTATGAAAACCAGTAATGATGAGGGCAAAACGTGGTCTGAGTTAAAGCTTCTTGTCAACAATGAAACTATTCAGGCTGGTAATCCGGCACCGGTTTTTGATGCGAGTGATCCCCGGTACCCTAATGGTAGGCTGTTCTTGTTTTATAATACCGGTACAGCATCTGAGCATGATATTGTTTATGGTGCTGGAGTTCGGGAGACCTGGTTTATAACTTCAGAAGACTTGGGGGTATCCTGGTCTCAGCCCCAAAATATTACGCTACAAGTTCACAAACCCCATGAGCCTGACTACAACCCTGACTATAATTTCAAGGAAGATTGGAGGCATCATGCTTTAACGCCCGGGCATGCGATTCAGTTAGAAAACGGCAGATTATTTATTCCAATAAACATCAGTATAGGCGAACCTCAAAACGGGAAAATACCGTACCGGGCAGGGGCTTTTTATTCGGATGATCATGGGAAGTCTTTTAAGCTCGCCAAAATTCTCAAATCAAAGGGTAGTAATGAATCAACCGGAGTTCAGTTATCGAACGGAGAAGTGATACTCAATGCCCGTGACCAAACTGAAAAAACAGGAAAACGCTACACTGCCAGAAGTACAGATAATGGTCAATCCTGGGACACTGAGGAGGTTGATACTTATCTAACAGATCCGGTTTGTCAGGGTAGTTTACACATCATTAGAAGGAAAAAGAAAGACCTGGTTTTACTTTCACAGGTCTTTCACCCTCACAAAAGGGAAAATCTAAGTCTGCATTTCAGCACCGATGGAGCCAGAACCTGGGAGAAAACAATCACTATAGATAAAGGATCTTCCGCCTACTCTGATCTGGTAGTTTTATCAAAAAATAAAGTAGGTGTGCTTTATGAGAAGGATGATTACAGGCGGATTGTGTTCAAGGAAATAGGGCTTTGAAGTGAAAGATGTTTTTTGAAAACGGCAATTTCTGATTCCTAAAATTATTTTAGTAAGTTTCTTATAACCAGAATTAAAACCGTGTTGTAAATAAGTGTAAATGCTTATACCCGTTTGTAATTATTTATCTACCGACTAAAGTTTGATAATGCTCCCACCTTTGTGTTGTCGATCTGAAACACAGGTCTGGTAAAATCAAAAACTTTAAATAATTACAGGTATGAACTCAGTAGTATTAATCGGAAACGCAGGTGGAAACGCAGAAGTAAAATCTTTTGAAAATGGTAAACTGGCGAACTTCAGTCTGGCCACAAACGAGCGTTACATGAGAGGTAGCGAGCAGGTTACCAAAACCGACTGGCACCGTGTGGTAGCTTGGGGCAAATTAGCTGATCAGGTAGAGGAACTTGTTGTAAAAGGAAAGTACATCAAAGTGGAAGGCAAGCTGGTCAATAGAAACTACACCAATAAAGACAATCAGAAGGTTTATATCACAGAGGTACAGGTTCTCAAAGTTTCTGAGGCGGGTAATGACGAAAATTGAAATGATTTTTCGCCACGAAGTCACCAAGACACGAAGTAACACAAAGAATAAGTTTTAATGAACCTTTGTACCTCCGAGTCTTGGTGGCAAAACAACTCACGAATCATGCTACAAAGTAGACGAAGAGAAAGCCTAAGTGAACATTGGTGCCTCCGAGTCTTAGTGGCAAAAACAATTAACGATGTTCGAAAAAGAAGAAATAGCAAAAAGAGTAGTCAATGCAGCTTATCGAATACATAAAGAACTCGGTCCAGGTCTACTTGAAAAGGTATATGAGGTCTGTTTTGAATATGAATTAAGAAAGTCCGGATTACTCGTTGAGAGACAAACGAAAGTTCCTATTCATTAAGATTCAATTTATTTTGAAGAAGGTTTGAGATTGGATATTCTTGTCGAAAAGAAGGTTATAATTGAACTTAAGGCTTTGGAACAGGTGAATCCTGTCTGGCAAGCACAGTTGCTGAGTCATTTGAAACTCACGGTTTGACATTAGGGTTTTTGATAAATTTTAATGTGCCTCTGATAAAACAAGGCATAAAGCGGATGATTTTGTAGTTAATATGGCTCCAGGACACCAAGTGACACGAAGAACAAACTTTGTGAACCTTCGTGACTTAGAGTCTTAGTGGCAAAAAGAGTCGACGAATTAAAAATGGCACATAAAAGTAAACTACCCCTTCAACTTCTCAAAAAACACTTTGGCTATGATAGTTTCAGGCCACAGCAGGCAGAGATTATTAATCAGGCACTAGAAGGGAAAGATGTTCTGGTACTGATGCCAACAGGTGGAGGGAAGTCGATCTGCTATCAGATTCCGGCTTTAGTTTTTGAAGGACTCACTATTGTGATTTCGCCGCTGATAGCTCTGATGAAAGATCAGGTTGAAGCCCTCAAGGCAAATGGTATTGCTGCGGCCTATGTCAATTCATCTCAATCAAATACCGAGCAAACTGAAGTGATTGACAGGGCTAGAAAAGGCGACTTAAAATTACTTTACATAGCCCCTGAAAGACTTTTTGCTGCAGATGCGGAGCATTTCTTAAAGTCGTTAAACATTAGTCTTTTTGCTATTGATGAATCTCATTGTATCTCGTCCTGGGGGCATGATTTCAGACCAGAGTATCGCAAACTGGGAATGTTGAAAGAGGTTTTTTCTGAAATTCCCGTAATGGCTCTGACGGCCACAGCGGACAAGGTAACCCGAAGAGATATTTGTCGACAGTTGGGGATCGAAAATGCTGTAGAATTCGTCAGCAGTTTTGATCGACCGAATATTCGCCTTACTGTTTCTCCGGGAAGAAAAAAGATGCAGCAGATCACCGACTTTCTCAAGGCATCACCCGGTCAAAGTGGAATCATTTATTGCCTTAGCAGAAAAAACACGGAAAAGGTCGCGGAAGATTTAAGAAATAAAGGTTTCAGTGCAGAGTATTATCATGCGGGATGTACTCCTGACTGGCGAAGTAAAATTCAGGAGAAATTTATCAATGATGATATTCAGATTATAGTGGCTACCATTGCCTTTGGGATGGGCATTGATAAGTCAAACGTCCGTTGGGTGATTCATTATAATTTGCCCGGTAACGTGGAAGGCTTTTACCAGGAAATAGGTAGGGCTGGTCGTGATGGTGAGCCCTCACATGCATTATTATTTTTCAGCTATGCGGACATCATGCAGCGAAAACGATTTATTGACGAGTCAGGTGCAGATGAGGAGCAAAAGGGTGTTCTGCGAGCGAAGTTAGAACGTATGAAACAGTACGCAGAAGCTCAGATTTGTCGACGCCGAATCTTGCTCAGTTATTTCAATGAGAAAGTAGAGAAAGACTGTGGCAACTGCGATGTGTGTCTAAATCCACCTAAATTAATGGATGCCACTGTTCTGGCTCAAAAGGCACTTTCTGCCGTGGCCAGAACTGGTGAAAGCGTGGCTTTGAATACCTTGATAGATATTCTGAGAGGTTCGAGAAACCAAACTATTCTGCAGAAAGGGTATGATCGCCTTCCCACTTTTGCTGTTGGAAATGACCTCAAGTATGAGGAATGGGCTGATTATATTATGCAAATGCTCAATGCCGGTGTAATGGATATTGCCTACGATGAAGGCCATTCGTTTAAGCTCAATGAGCAAAGTATTGCCATTCTGAAAGGTCAGCAAAAACTTCAGTTGGCAAATTACATCTCATATAGCGAGCGGCAGGAGATGATGAATCAGAAGTCAGTCAATATTGCGACCGATGAACTACCCGTGGATGAAAACCTTTTTGTGCAGTTAAAGATGCTTCGCAAAGAGCTGGCTTATGAGGAGGGAGTACCACCTTACATCATTTTCAATGACCGTACGCTCAGAGCCATGGCCTCCTATCGACCGGAAACCGAAGGTCAAATGCTTCAGATGAGCGGGGTGGGTGAGCAGAAAATGCAGCGTTATGGAGCCGACTTTTTGAAAAAAATCAGGAGCTATGTTGAGGCGAATGATTTAAAACCGGTTGAGATATCTTTGACTCAACAGGCTAACAAACCAAAGGTTGATACCTATGAGGCTACTTTTGAGCTTTATGAGCAAGGCCTTGGTGCAGAGTCTATTGCAGAGCAAAGGGCCTTGTCATTGAATACAATCCTCGGACATTTGATAAAACTCAAGGAGGACGGGAAAGAGATTGACTTAAAACGTTTTGTCAGTCGAAAGACCTATGAAAAAGTCGTGGAGGCTGCTCAAGGCCTATCCCTGAAATCTACCGACCCTCTAAAACCTCTGTTTGAGAAACTGGAAGGGCAGGTTTCTTACGGAGAAATAAAAATGGCATTGACAATTGCCAGTAGTAAAGAGTAGCTTATCTACGAACCCTCACCAGCATAGCTTCATCCAGCGTGTATTCTCCTTTTACAGAGGTAAGCGGATAGAAAGTATCGCCTTCATCCTGAGTGCCGAGGAAGAAGCAGTTTCCGAAGAGGTCGGTTGACGTGTACTCTCCAAGTTTCATGTTTACGTTGATGTCTCCCTGAAAAGTGTGAACCCATGTTTTGCCATCTTCTATACGGGTGAAAGTTGTGGTGACAGCGAAATGGCCTCCTGCTGAGCTTCTGGTAACATGATATCGGTCAATAGTAACACCAGCGTCCTGGGTAAAGTCAAGAATAAAGTCTTTCGGTGCGGTAAAGCCATTGATGCGGGTAACGTCAATATAACGCTGATTATATTCTTCATAAATAGATGTGTGATCTACGTTATATCGCCAGTTTTGGCCATTAATTCGGTAACCTATTTCGGGCAAATCGTGTTTCAGATACAGGGCATAAACGTCATGGTTAGGACGTGGTTCCTGTACATCTGTTGAGATAAAAAAGGGCGTGTTGAGGTCGTAATATTGAGTTACAGAATCTAGTGTCGGGATATTGGAGTCTTCATACCCGTTATAAGTGAACGGATAGGTACTTCGGGTATCTCCATAAACAGGGCAGCCCTCGGCTGATTTCAATAGCACTACCGAAGCTTTTTCGAAGGGCTCCCGGTAAGCGTAATAATATCGGTTACCACCTTTGTCTGATCCGATTTTAGTCATGGTACTCCAGTGGACCTGATCTATGGAGTACATGGGAGGTGACTGGGCAAAAACTGTCCCTACCAGTTCATTGGTGCCATTATTGGCATATAAATGAGGAACATTTGATGTATGATTTGAAAAGTCTTCACAAACGATTTCACTGTATGCAGGAATGTAACTTTCGGTATTATTCAAACAGGCCTGAATCTTAGCTTCAAAAACTACATTATTACTGGTAGAAAAGCCAGGAAGCAGAGAAATGCTATTACCACTATGAGCTATAAACATGGTGGAATCCTGCAGACCGCTGCTGATCCTCACCGAGTTGACGGCAAATTGATTCTGGCTTCCATTTATAGCACTGTTCAGAACGATATCAGACGGACAAAGATAGATGTACCGAACTTCACCACCTTCAGGCTGAGTGAGTTCAATCGTAGTTTCTACATTATCAAAATTAGTGACCAGCATTACGTAGTATTCACCGGCGTTGACATTGGTCAGGGTAAGCTCTTTACCTGTCTCAGTGTATTCACAACTCTTTGGGAAATCGCCCAGAACATCGCAGGCCTGATTGATATCGTTTTGTGCTACTGGTCCCCAGATGGCCGCATCGATGTCTGTTTCGGCTGAATTTTCGATGGTAAAGACCAAATCTTTTCCCGACTTAATTTTGACCAGAAGCCACTTTTGATTGTTATAATTCAGTAAACAGCCGGGTTCAAAATTAAGAGCATTGTCCTGACAAGAGATTAAGTCAACCGGAGCATCAAAACTTAAATTTTCAGTAGAAATGAGATTGTCAATGTTAGCACCGAAAAGACTACAGGTAACTTCACAGGTGTCCTGAACCGTGGAGGTGGAGCTAAAGGGCCGGAGGGGCGTTTTATCTTTTTGAGCAAATAAGACACCCGGAGCGATGAACAGCAAAACGCTGATCAATCGTTTAGAAAATCTTAAAACCATTTAATCTTATATGCCGCAAGCGGAAAGCAAAGAAAGCACGTAATTATTGTCTATTATAAAAACTTTGGCAAAGATAGGTTTATCTTATTGATTATCAGTGGCTTTGTTGGGTAAAAGTTTCCCCGTGCACAAAAAGCTTGGGGAAATTCGGGGAATTTAAATGCCTTTCGAGATTTATTTATTTTCCTAAATATCTAAATAGTAGAGGTTTACCTATGGAACAATTTAACCTGAGTGACTTTATGAAGTATACGATAATTAATGCCGCACTCCTCCAAAACTGATGCCGGTCAGCTCAGCCATTTCTTTTTTCCATGTGGTGAGGTCAGATTTATCGAATTTCTGAAGTTCATTATGCCCGCAGGCTCTGGCCATAACTTTCATGAGTTTCACAGACTCATTAAAGAAGTTTTTGAGTTGGTTTGCCGATTTAGCGATATCTATTTTCTTCCGAAGTTCGGGGTTTTGAGTAGCAATACCAGATGGACAGTTATTGGTATGACAAATTCTTGCCGCCACACAGCCTATAGATTGTATAGCCGAATTTGCTACTGCAATACCGTCTGCCCCTAAAGCCAGAGCTTTGATAAAATCCTCCGGTACCCTAAGGCCTCCGGTAATGATAAGAGTGACATCATTACGTTTCTGTCTGTTAAGATATTGACGAGCACGGGCCAGAGCCGGAATGGTTGGCACCGAAATATGATTTCTGAAAAGTAGGGGAGAAGCTCCGGTTCCTCCACCGCGGCCGTCCAGAATGATGTAATCCGCACCTGCGTCGAGAGCAAATTGGATATCTTTTTCAATGTGATTTGCAGAAAGTTTAAAGCCGATTGGAACTCCCCCCGTGACCTCTCTTACCTTGTCTCCAAATTTTTTGAAGTCCTCTACTGAGCTAAGATCCTTAAAAGTGGCTGGTGAAATCGCATCTTCTCCTTCTTTAAGATTTCGGGTTTCAGCGATTTTAGAAGTAACCTTACTACCTGGCAAATGACCGCCTGTCCCTGTTTTAGTCGCCTGGCCACCTTTAAAATGGAAGGCTTGCACTTTCCTGAGTTTTTCCCACTCAAAACCAAATGCTCCTGTGGCGTATTCATAGAAGTACCGGCTATTTTCGACTTGTTCTTCGGCGAGCATTCCGCCTTCACCGGAGGCAATGCCTGTTCCGGCCATTTCAGCTCCTTTCGCAAGTGCAATTTTGGCTTCTTCTGATAAAGCCCCGAAACTCATGTCAGAAACAAACAGTGGAATGTCCAGTTTCAAAGGTTTTTTGGCATTGGGCCCGATGATCAGTTCGGTGGAAAATTCCGTGTTTTCTGCCAATGGCTTTTTTGCGAGTTGTGCAGTCAGCAGTTGAATGTCATCCCATTTTGGAAGCTGATTTTTAGGGACACCCATGGCCCCTATTTCTCCATGATTTCCTAAATCGCCGGAGGCCAATTTTTTGACATAAGTCAGCGTAGGTTCTTCCTTGATGTTTTCATTTTGCTTTTCCTCTGCCTTGTCATCTTTTTCTTCCTCAGAAAGAGAATTGTGGGTACCGTCGCAGTAAGGCGGATTTGAAGTGCATTTGCACATGCAAAGATAGGCCTCTTCGGTTTTTTCAGGAGTGAAACCTACAGGTTCAAACCCTGTGTCTCGATGTGATCCATCGCAGAAAGGTTGATTATTTGACCGCCCACAGGCACACCAGAATTTCTCTTCTCCTTTTTTTAGTTGTACAGCTTTTGGTTTAGTATCAGCTATTTTCGGTTGTTGGTTCTCTTCCATGTTCAGGTACCCGAAAAAGAATGTTCCGAGAGATTAGACTTTGATATTGTGGACTTTTGTCTACAAATAGAATCATTCAAAATCAGGCTGACGCCTCAAATTCAGGGCAGTCGATTCGGATATCTTGCTGTGCAAGTGGGCTATTGAGAAGCTTACAAAAAGGCTGCTCATTTTGCTGAGAGAAATACCGGCAGCCATAACAAGTTCTCTGCACCGAGAGAATTTGGTTTTGTTGTAACTCAAAAATAATGGAGCTAAGTTGAGAGAAAAGTGTGGTTTGCTCTGTGATTGAAAGCTTTTCAATCTGTTTTTCAAGAGGCTGTGTAAAACCGGCTGTTTCGTTCACAATGGTTTTCCCGGCCTCGGTCAGGCCAATGGTGTAGCTTCTGCTATCCGAAACCGAAGGGAATTTCTCAATCAAAGCCTTATGTGTCAGAATTTTAATGGCATCAGAGATGGTGGGCTTGGTGACATTGAACTCTTTGGCGAGATGACTAACATTGCAAAGCTCTGGACCATGGTAAGCAATGAAAATGAGCAGTTGAATCTGAATAGGACTGAGGCCTGAGAGCTTCGCTTTTTCCCAGAGTAAAACTTTAAATACTTCTGAGATCCGCTCAAAAGAAGCTACGATTTTGCCACTAAGGCTTTTTTGTTGTTGACTGGGATTAAAAACGCTGTTTTTCATGATAAAGCCTGCCGAAGGGTTTCGGCAGGCTAAGTTAGTTGTCCTAATCAGTTAATCACAATTTTCCATTTCTATTATGGAGAATCCTTTTTCCCGAATGGCCTTTTGAAGGTCTTCGCCGGCTTGCTCAATATGGCAAAACTGGCACTCTGAGGCACTAAAAGTACCCGTTTCAAAACTCTTTGTTGATAAGTACAGGCTGCCAAAAATCAATACACTTTGTTCTTTTGATTGGTTTTCAGGCACCAGAATATCGAAATGCATGAGAGCCCCATCGGCTCGTTTGACGTAAGTATCCCAAACAGCTACTTTCATTTTTTGCTTACTATAAAGGGTAAAGATAAATCGCCGCTGGCTACTCCGAAGACCTCGTAAACACCCAGCATCGGCAGATCCATATTTGAGGTATTGATCTTCATAAAGGCTGTTACGCCATCAAACTTGAAATCGGTAACATTGCTGATTCGGTAATCGGGAATAATGGCCCTGATGGTATGGCTTTTAGTCGTCGTCTGAAAACCTGGAGAATCCATATACATAGGCATACCTGGGCTGGTTTGAGGTAAAACCACCGTTTTATCGGCTTTTTTGAATTGTTTCACTGAGAAACCACCGGCTACGCGACTGTCCTGATGAAGGACCACCCAATGCGGATGCCACACCACACCATCGTTACCATAATTTTTGTCATTATTCTCATCCCATAATGGCGTGTCGTCAAAATCAGGATGAGACGTAAGTGCGAGGGCCACAATACCGTCAGTAGCACTAAAACCTACATTTTCCGGAGATAAAGAGGTGGGAAATACATAGCCCAGCACATGAGCTCCGTCCAGTTTTCCGGTTTCGGTAGGGATGGTTTGGCCGGCATTTCCTTTGACTGTCATTTCCCAAACGGTCATGCCGAGGTCTTTTTGGTGAGTAACGCTCACTTCCGTGATGGCGAAGTCGTCTGTATTATATTTCGTGTTTTGTCCGGTACATTGATTAGCCAGACTGATGGCTAAGGCCAGAATGATGATTGCTTGTCCTTTCATTTGTATTTAATTTAAAATAGGAGTCCTAACTATATAAAGCAAAATTAATTTTTTAGGTCTTCAATTGAAGCTCCGAAATTGATGTGTAAGACATTACCGTTCGGGGTCAAAAGAGCAGGTACGGATTTTAATCCGGCAGTTTCTGCCACCTGGATTTGATCTTGCTGCTCGCCCAGATGAATGATTTGCACGTTCTGCTCACCGATTAACGAAATGATGTCTTGCTCGGCACTAACGCATACCGGGCAGCCTGCATGATAAAAGATTGACTTGTTCATTTTTGATAAAATTTTAGATGCTGTGGCTTTATTGCCGATACAAATATAATAAGGAATCCTAACCAAAATATATTTATAAGATTTTTCTTCAATCAATCCGCAGATATTTCAAAGGTCAAAAGATTTCTGTCGAGCTTGTTGAATCTTTCATTGATTTGATAATCAATGCCTTACGATTGGGGCGGGCAGGAAGAGTGAATTGGTCAACATCCAGTTTATTTGCGAAGCTTATCAAAAACAATCATCAGAATAGTAGTGATAACGGCTATTCCAAGGCCTCTTGCCCAGTTAATGGTGCCGTGTGCAAAGTAGTGGTAGAGAATTACGCCTGCACCAACAAGCAAGCCGTTAATGATATTTTTCTTCATAGGTAATGAGATTGAGCAATGCAGTTTAGGCCTTTTTTCGCAGTATGACAAGTTTGAGTCTTTCGAAGACTTCAGTACTTTTTGAAGAGAAGTGCCACGAATAATCATCGGAAATAAAAATGATCTGACAGTATTTTGAAAGACATAAATCGCTGCTTATGCCTACCTCTTCGAACCTTGAGTTAACTGAAAATTTTTCAGCTAAAGAGTCAGATTTTAGGACTCATAGATCTGATCGACTTAATGTTACATTTTCAGCCAAACGGTTTTAAAAGCTTAGGTTTAGAAGTAATTTGAACGAAAAACAAATGTATATGAAATTAGGAGCATTCTCTATGAGTCTCAATGTTAAAGACTTGAAAATTTCTAAAGCGTTTTACGAAAAACTAGGGTTCGTAGTCTTTGGTGGAGCTATGGAGCAGAACTATCTGATCATGAAAAACGGGAATGCCTTGATCGGACTTTTTCAGGGAATGTTTCCGGGTAACATACTGACCTTTAATCCGGGCTGGGATGAAAATGCCAGAAATATGGAGGATTTCGATGATATAAGGCAAATCCAAAAGCATTTGAAAGAAAACGGAATTACAATCACTTCTGAAGCCGATGAAAATACCGAAGGGCCCGCGAGTCTCATGTTATCTGACCCTGACGGTAATGTTATTTTGCTTGATCAACATCGCTAGGTAGTAATGCTGAGCTCATCAGTGAAGTAGGTTTACACGTATGGTTTTGTCCGTTTAAAGCAGTTCTGTATTTGGTTTAACTTCGGTATCTAACCGACTCTATTGAATACGGTCTCCCAGTTACGTTCCTCTCCTAGTAAGCTTGATTTAGCGGTAGTCTGAATAGAAATAGTCTTGCCGTCATTACTCAGTTTCCAAACCTCGGTAACATAAACAAGCATTGGTTGCTGTTCATTCATGCGACCCGGAGTGGCTGTGGTCAGGTGAACAATGGACTTAACAGTTATCGTTTTTTTGTCGGCAGATAAGTGTGCAGTGAACTTCCTTCCTCTGTTGTGTTCATGATTAATCTCGGTTTCTCTACCATCAAAAGTCAGGATTTCTCTGCTGGTATTTAGCGGTGCCACTGCGGCTGGGTTTGGAACCTCTATCATCAGAGCGTTGGCCCGTTCGGTGAGTGTCATTGTTTTGGAGAGCATACGATCGCCCTGGTCATAAGAGCAAACAATATTGCCGCCCATACTAATCGATTCTTTGGCTTTCCATTCTCCGGATAAGTTGATCTTTTCAGCACCTTTTTTTTGCTGAGCTTGTACGGCGAAACCAATGATACCTGCTATCAAAAGAATAAGGAAAGGCAAAATTCTGTTTTTCATGAGTTTACTTTTTAAACAAATAGTTGACGTCAAAGTAATTATGATTGTTGCTTAAAGTTATTTGAATTGAATATACCCAGATGGATATCAACTGTAAATAGTTGTGTAAATTTTTGTAAAAGGGGTATTAGCAAATTGAACTGGACACCTCTAGGAGTGGTAGTTTCAAAACTCAGGTTTGAGAAACTGAAGGTAATATTCCAGTGGAATTATTCTGTTTTTTAAAAGCTAATACTTAGATGACAAATCCTTAATTTTGAAGATGATGCGTTATTTAATCTGTTTTTTGTCCTTTTGGGTGAGTCCGGCGGTTTATGCTCAAAATCAGAGTGAAGCTTTTCAAAAAGTAAGTGAAATCATCGGCCCTGAATGGATCAGAAAGGCAGATTCATTACTTCTGCTCTCTCCGCTGACGGTCACCTCAAGCCAATGCTCGCGGTCAGAAGGCGGTATTCATGATTTTTATTCCGAAGGCGACTATTGGTGGCCTGACCCTCAAAACCCTGTTGGTCCATACATCAGAAAAGACGGCTTGAGTAACCCAGATAATTTTGTGGACCATCGCAGACTAATGGAGCGGTTTAATTTTACGGCCGGCTGTCTGGCATCGGCTTATTTACTGACCAAAGACGAAAAATATGCTCAGGGAGCACTAAAGCATTACAAGGCTTGGTTTTTAGATTCAATGACCTATATGAGCCCGCACCTTTTGTACGGGCAGGCTATAAAAGGTCGGGTGAGTGGTCGTGGAATTGGTATTATTGATACCATTCACCTCATAGAAGTGGCCAAAGCCCTCGAGGTTTTTCAAAATAGCCAAAGCTTTCAGCCTGAGGCTACCGCAGGCATTAAAGGCTGGTTTAGCCAATACCTGACCTGGCTACGTACGCATCCGTTTGGCATAGATGAGCGGGATACCAAAAATAACCACAGCACCTGCTGGGTAATGCAGGTGGGCGTTTTTGCTCATCTTTTGGGCGATCAGGAGGTGATAGAGGAATGCCGAAACCGTTTTAAAGAGATTCTGTTGCCTCACCAAATGGGAGCCGATGGCAGTTTCCCGGAAGAGCTGGCTCGTACAAAACCTTATGGATATTCCAGTTTTAATCTGGAAGCCATGAGTATTATTTGTCAATCGCTGAGTGAGCCAGCCGAAAACCTCTGGCATTTCAGCTTAGCTGACGGCCGAAATATGGAGAAGGCCATGTCTTTCTTCAGTCCATATATCAGGGATAAAGCTACATGGCCTTATCAAAAAGATGTTTCAAATTTTGAGAAGCACCCTATTGCCTATTCCTTTTTGATTTTCGCGTATGATCAACTGAAGGAATCGACCTATTTTGATCTATGGAAAAACCTGCCACATTTTACAACCCATACAGCCATGGTGCGTAGCTCACCGGTTCGCAATGTTTTGATTTGGTTGTGATTGTCAATTCATTCCGTTTATTCAGTCGTTTTTGCCGGCGTGGAAATGACATGTGTTCGACCAATGAGAGCCGGTTTAGCGTCTTTGGAGCTATTGGACATCTAATGCAACCCTTAAACCTGATTCTTCATCAAAAAAGCATTGAAATATGACTTATGCTTAAAAATCAGGAAGTAAACATTAAAATCAAGCTGTCTCTACTTTGGGCTTCTGCAACGTTTTGTTATCTCTACGGTGATTATTTTGAGCTTTATACTCCTGAGAAAATCAATAGCATGGTCTCGGGAGATAATGTTCTGAATACACCGGTAAGCTTGTTATTGGCTTCTGTAATACTGGCCATTCCTTCTCTTATGGTTGCCATCTCTGTTTTTGCGGCTCCGAAGCTAAACCGGTTATTGAATATACTTTTTGGTCTCATTTTTACCCTCATGATGCTCTTCATTGGTGTATTCTCACTAACAGAATGGTATAGCTTCTATGTTTTTCTGGCATTTCTTGAAAGTATAATCACTTTCACCATTTTTTGGACTGCTCTGAAATGGCCTAAGGAGGAAGTGGAATAGAGTTTTCCGGTTGGGTCTCTTGCTTAAACTGCTGTTCTAAAGTTTCAGAATTTGTGTGGTTACATCAGTACCCAAAAACTACACCAGCTCTCCGGCCTCAAGACCGTGAGCTAATTTCCATAAAGTCTGAAGACTTGGCGGAGCGGGAAATTCTGGATATTTTTGGATGGAACGGTGAAGCACGGCTTTAATTAATTTCGGACTTTTGGGATTTCGATAGCTATCCTGAGACCCTGCTCAATCGCCGAATCTTATATCTTTACTAATGTCGATAGCAATTTTCCAGAACTCTTAAATGATAATATCAAGAGAATATAAGCCCAAGGACAATGACTTAATTTATCATTATTGTGATACAAATGCCTTCTTTTCAATTTGTACTAATCAAAAACTTTGGATGAATGACTTACATTCTATGAACGATTTTATGGAGTTGCATTGGGGATACTCCATTTGGGAACAATCAGCAAGCACAAGAATTAAAAAATATGGACGAGAATTCCTTGATGAAATTGACGAAGTAATTCACTTTTCAGGATTACAAGGTTTACTATTAGCAAATTGTTTTTCAAGAGATAAAGATGTATTAAGCCAATGGAGAGCCTACGCAGATGACGGAAAAGGATATGTTGTTGGTTTTAATGCAAAAGAATTGTTAGGACTTCCTATTAGAGCATTACAAGTTTTATATGACAAAGAACAACAAATAAAAGAAGCAACGGCAACTATAGACGCTTTATACCAACTAAAGCAGGAAGACCAGAACGAATTTAAAACGCTATGTGGAGTTTTTGGATATGACTTATCGGCCTTTAAAAATCCGGCCTTTGTAGAAGAAAAGGAAATAAGACTTATCCACGTATTAGATTTCAAAAAAAGTAATGATTTTTTGAAGCTTGTTGATGGGGGAGGAGTTTATTTTGGTGAAGAAAGAAAAGGAGAAAACGTTAAGTATAGAATAAAACAAGGAATGCCTACTCCATACATTGAACTAGACTTTTCAAATCAAAAGAAATTAAATCCAATTAAAGAAGTTGTAATTGGACCTAAAAATGAAGTAAGGGAAACAGCAATTTCAATATTTTTAGAAACAATAGGAATTGAAAAAGTAGAAATAAGTAAATCAAAGGCCTCTTACAGATGAAAAAACGCTGCCCAAATAGACTTTCAGCTTAGACCCGTTTTTTGAGAAAGTGATTTAAATCAATCACTTATTAATCCCGAAATGGAAAGACAGCTATCCTCAGTCTTTGACTAAGGAGCATATGTTCGGAGTATTCAGACATGCTAATATCCTTGGTATTCGGCCTTAACCCCCAATCTCAATTACCCTCGCCGTCTCCATATCTAAAGTCAGAGGTTGCTTTAAATCCACCGTTTCACCGCTGAGAATGTCTTTCCCTTCGGAGATGCCTTCCAGCATTTCTGCGAAGCGGGTGAGGTCTAGTTGCTGAGTTTTTGGGTTTTTATTGAAGATCACCATCACCTTTTGGCTATCCGTATAGCGGAAATAAACATAAACACCATTCTCCGGTGTAAAATGCAGTAGCTTACCCTCATGAAGAGCCGGGGTGTTTTTGCGGTAATTGAATAAGGTTTTGATGAGCTTTTGAGCTTCTTTTTGTTTTTCGGTCAGGTTTTGACCGGTGAAGGCATTGGCGGTATGATCACTCCATCCACCGGGAAATTCCCCTCTGATTTCTCCGTGAGAGTCAGAGTTTGGGTTGGCCATCAGTACTTCGGTACCGTAATATATTTGAGGAATACCCCGCATAGTTGCCATCATAACCATGGCCATTTTATAATACTTATCGTTTTCATGGAGTTGCGTGTAAATACGGCTCATGTCATGGTTATCGGGGAAAATGAGCAGTTTAGAGGCATCTGCATACAGGAAGTCATTGCTCACTGAGTGGTACACTCTGTTGAGGTCAGTGTTCCAGCCTAATTCTTCATTGAGTCCTTTCACCAGAGCCTCCTGCAGCGGAAAATCCATCGGCGTGGGTACGTAAGATTGGTAACCGTCAGGGTTTTGTTTACCCTTTTGCCAATACGAAGTGATCGCCGGGTTAGTGCTCCATTCTTCGCTGGTGATATTGAAGTTAGGATACTCAGTCATGATTCGTTTGCTCCATCGGCTCAGAAAAGAGGCATCAGAGTAGGGGTAGGTGTCCACCCTGAATCCGCCCAGTTCAGCGGTTTCAATCCACCAGATACAGTTCTGAATCAGGTAGTTGGCCATCATTGGGTTTTGCTGATTCATATCCGGCATACTTTCTACGAACCAGCCGCGGGTATATAGTTCTTTATCGGCCTGTGCGGCGTGGATATCACGCACCACTTCCCGGCGGTGGTTGGTGTTTTTGTATTCGCCGCCATAATTAATCCAGTCTTTGGCGGGCATGTCGTCCATCCACCAGTGGCCGCTGCCGCAGTGGTTTAGCACCACGTCTTTGATGAGTTTCAGGCCTTTTTGAGAAGCCTTTTGAGAAAGCTCCACATATGATTCGTTTGACCCGAAACGAGGGTCTATCTGATAAAAATCGGTGATGGCGTAGCCGTGGTAACTCCACTGATCCATCTCGTTTTCTTCCAGCGGCATGGGCCAGATCGCAGTAAAACCAAGGTCAGCGATATAATCCAGGCTATTGATCATTCCCTGAATATCGCCGCCATGTCTGCCGTATTCTTCGGCACGATTGAGAGCGTCCGTATAGCCTTCTACGGTATCGTTGGAAGGGTCGCCATTCACAAAACGATCAGGCGTGATCAGGTAGATAGCGTCAGAGGTATTGAAACCTTCGCGGCCGGCTGATTGAGATTTTCTTTCTTTTAACTCAAACTCCTGAGTAAAAGAGTCATTGTCTTTATTGAAGTGGATATTGATGCTTCCAGCTTTGGTTTTTGAACCAATTTGTAAATCAAGGAAAAGGTAATTTGGGTTATCGGTTTTGTGGGAGGCGAGCAGCTCAACCCCTTTGTATTTCAATGAAGGGCTGTATTCGGCAATATTTTCACCATGCACCAGCAGCTGCAAAAAAGGCTCATTCATACCCACCCACCAGTTGGCAGGCTCCAGGTGTTGAATTTTAGGTGAAAGGGTTTGTTGAGCAACACTTTGCGTTGCAATAAGAATAAAAAGCAGAAGTAACTTTTTCATGGGTTGGTTTTGAAAAACAGCCTTTGAAGAAACAGGCATTTGATTTTTGCTGATTTGGTCAAATCAGACGGTAAGGAAAGATGAAAATTGAGCCAGCAGGCCTAAAGACCCACCGGCATTTCAATTCTCACTATTCAACCATTTTAACTATTTCGCAGTAATGGTGTAGGTCAATGAAGCGAGGTCAACCTCGATATCATAGACCCCGGCGGATACAGCGATATTGGCCGCGTCTCTCTCTAAAGAGCCATCAGCATTATCATCACCATAGTTTACGCCCCAGTCGTTATTCATTCTGAACTTGATTTCGCCATCGGCAAGTTCTACGTTGTAAGCTACCCAAACACCATCTCTTGAGAAGTCAGGCATCAGAGAAACATCAGGACCATCCCAGCCGTTTGGAGCAGCAGATCCCACGATGCCCGGGATATCCACCTCTTCAATGACGATAGTCAGATCATTCAGATTTAGCGTAACTAAGTAGGTGCCGGCTCTTACAGCGATATTGGCTCCATCGCGGTCAAGAGTACCGTCGGCTCCGTCATCACCATAGTTTAGGCCCCAGTCGTTATTTTTTCTGATTTTGATTTCACCATCAGCAAGCGTGGCAATAGCTCTCCACTGATCTGAAGATGGGTCGTACATGAACTCAAGATCCGGTCCGTTCCAGCCATTTGGTGCACCCGAACCTACAATACCCCATGAAAGTGGTTCAATGGTGTAGGTTAAATCATTTTCATTGAAAGTGATGGCATAAGAACCCGCTTCCACAGCGATATTAGCACCGTCTCTTTCAAGCGTACCGTCTGCTCCGTTGTCACCATAGTTGACAGCCCAGTCATTATTCTCTCTGATTTTGATTTCACCATCCAGTAACATTACATAGGCCACATACACACCGGCGTCACCTGTTTTGTAGAACGGCATATCAGGTCCGTTCCAGCCATTCACAGCACCCGAACCTACAACACCCCATGGGCTGCTCAGGTCAAGTTTATCCAGATAAGGCATAGCTGTAAGATTCGCGGCATCTGATCGCTGGCTAACCTTATCACTCAAAAGTGATTCTACCGCAATGTCAATTGCACCTTCAGTATCCGGTTCAATACCCATTGAAATCAACAGGTTGTTCAATTGCTTATGCGTCCATGACTTGCTGGTCTCAGTACCGGTAGTAAATACCTGAGCATCTGCAAAGTTATTCCCGCTTTTGTCAATCAAAACACGGTATTGTGTACCGGCATTGAAACCGAATTCAGGCTCTGCCCAGCTCACAGTAAGAGCATTGGCATCAGCACTTTCTTTGTTGAGTTGAAGTGATTGCGACGAAACGCTAACTACGGGTTTGGCACCCGAATTGAGTACGGCTCTTATCTCTTCTTTTTCGCATGAACTGAGCACGGTCAGAATGCCAAAGAAGAAAAAAAGTTTATTTATGACTTTATTCATTTCTTTATCAGTGTTTGAGATTAATAACCAGTGTTCTGCGTAAGGTTGGTATTGGCCACGATATCAGAAGATGCAATCGGGAAAACCGTTCTGAAAGATTCCAGATCACGTCCTTCTTTTACATTGCCTTTCCAGGCCCAGTTATACCCTGCGGCAAACTTGCCAAAACGAATCAGGTCGGTTCTTCTGTGGGCTTCCCAGAAAAGCTCACGACCTCTTTCGTCTAAAAGAAAATCAAGAGAAAGAGAAGAAACAGGGGCTGCACCGGCACGTTCTCTCAATTGGTTTACCAAATCAAGGGCAAGAGCAGCATTACCGTTACCACCACGGGTTACAGCTTCAGCATACATCAGGTAGGCATCTGCCAGACGATACACACCGAAATCGGTATCTGTATGCGTCAGGTTTTTACCGGTACCTCCATCTTTGGTCTTGTTTGTCCATTTAGTAACCGCATAACCATTATCAAACGTGCCTATTTCGTCAATCTCAAGGCTTTGGCCATCGCTGTGGAATAAAGCACGGCCGTCATTGGCATCGCCATCAAAAAGTGCCACAAACTGAGGTGTTGTACGGAAACCGCTCCATCCACCGTCAATACCGAAATCCGCAGGGTTCATTGTGCCACCTACCTGTGCATGAATGATAGTAGTAGTACCACCCCAGGTTGCAGTTTGATTACCGTCATAATTGATGGTGAAAATCAACTCAGGAGAAGTGTTGTTATCTGCCATGAAGTTATCCTGATAATTTGAAGTCAGGCTGTAACCGGCGTCAATTACCTTTTTAGCGTATTCCGCAGCCTCGTTATAACGGGCAGTTCCGGTATAAACTTCAGCGTTCAGGTACATTTTGGCGAGGGTCATCCAAACAGCACCCTGATCAGCACGGCCGTATTCATTGGCACGTGGAGCAGGCAATTCTGTTTCCAGAGCTTTCAATTCTGTTTCCAGATAAGTAAACAGGTCTGCACGGCTGATTTGCTCAGGCAAAAACGCACCTACCGGATCATCCTCAGTCACAAACGGCACAGAGCCAAACATATCCAAAGCATGGTAATAAGCCAAAGCTCTCAAAAACTTAGCTTCTGCTCTGTAAAGGGCGATTTCGCCATTGTCTGCGATATCTCTTGAAGCCAGTTTTTCAGGAGATGTTTCTCTGATAAACTCATTGGCTACAGTTACCTGATATAAGGCACGGCTGTAGAAATTAGAGGTCCACTGGTTAGAGGCCGTCCATGTGGCAGCGTGAAGGTCAGGCAAGCCCGGGTCTCCCCAGCCTACAATTGACTCATCAGTGGTAAACTGCTGAAGATACCAGTATGCACGAAGGTACGACTGTGAACCACCGTCAATTCCTTTCAGGTCAACGTTACCATCCTGTGGCTCAATACCTGAAACGGCAAGGCCGGCATACATTTTAGCCAATACTTTCTTGTAGTTGGCCGGGTCTTCATAAACAAGATCTGAGACCTCGCCTACAAAGGGTTTAGTGTCCAGGTCGCAGGCCGTAAAACTTAGGGCTGCTGCGATAATTCCTGCTATTTTTAATATTTTATTCATCTTTCTATTCAATTTATTGGATTAGAAATTCACGTTAAGATTCAAGCTGTACGTACGCGGACGTGGGTAGATATTCCTGTCAATACCTCCCTGAACCTCAGGGTCAAGACCGGTATAATTGGTCACCGTAAACACGTTCTGAACAATAAATCCCAGACGAGCCTGATACTTACTTGCTTTTAAAGCATTCGTCAGATCATAACCCAGGTTAATGTTATCCATTCTCAGGAAGGACGCATTTTCTACAAAGTAATCAGACAAAAGGATCTGCTCTCTGCGTGTAGTGCTGCTGAAATTGCTGTTAAGTACATTGCTGTTCAGGTTAAAAATAAAGTTACCTGCACCGGTCATGTTAGCGTAGCTGCTTCCACCAGACTGTACGTTATTGAAAACGTAATTGCCAATGTTAGCTCTCATGATAAACCCAATGCTCAGGTCTCTGTACTGCATGTTTGAAGAGAAACCTAAGAAGTAATTCGGGTCAGGGTTTTGGTAACGGTAACGGTCAAGTTCAGAGATTACACCGTCGTTATTTCTGTCCACAAAAACACCTTCAATTGGCGAACCATTTTCATTATAAACCTGCTGATACAAATAGAAGGCTGAACGAGAGAAACCGGTAGAGTGAATCTGACCGTAAGAACCTGTACCGCCACTGATATCGCCTGTCAATACACCGATGTATGAAGGATCTTCATTACGGGTAAGAGCGGTGATTTTGTTCTGATTATACGTCGCATTGAAGTTCACATCCCAGTTGAATTCGCTGTTAGAAATTGGAGTGTAGTTTAAAGTAAACTCAACCCCTTTGTTCTCCAGTGAACCAATGTTGGTTACCACTTTATTGGAGAAGTTGGTACCCGCAGGGGCGTCAATTTCATTGATCAAATCTTTGGTTTGTTTCAGATAAAAATCAACACTACCGGATAGTCTGGCAGCTCTGATGCCGAAGTCTAAACCAATGTTCGATGAAGTGGTTTCTTCCCACTTGATCTGAGCATCGTAAGGGTTTGGACGAAGTACATCATAAAACTGACCGCCAAACTCATAACGTAGACCCTGACCAGGTGTATAAGCTGCCAGGTAAGGGAAATCACCGGAACCGATATCCTGTTGGCCAGTTACGCCCCACCCTAATCTTAATTTCAGATCAGAAAGAACGTCGTTCAGACCGAACTCTTCATTCATTTTCCAGGCGAAAGCTGCTGAAGGGAAAAGACCATAACGGTTATCAGGAGCAAATCTTGAAGTTCCGTCTCTTCTCAAAGTCACGGTTGCTAAGTATTTGTCGCTCAATACATAGTTTACACGACCAAACTGTGAAGCCAGACGGTATTCCGTCTTGAAATACGTGTTTCTTTCCGGAACATCAGGATTACCGTAGATAGTGCCGTTATCGTTTTCGCGAATAAAGCCCTGATACTCATATCCACCCATCAGGTCTACTTTACTGGCACCAAATTCTTTGGCGTAGTTCAGGTAAGCCTGGAAGGTTTTGTTATTTCTGTTTTGCGTGTAATACGCGGTAGATCCGCCATTATTGAATGAATTGGCAGAAACCAAAGGACTTGTCACATCATTTCCGTCGGTGTTTGACGCATCAAAACCGGCGTTCACCACCGCTTTCAGTTCTGGCAAACCGTGGAAAGAGTAATTCAAGCTCACATTACCGATATAACGGTTCAAAATCCCAAGATTATCTCTCAATTCAAGCATCGCAAGCGGGTTGCTTGGCCCAAGGGCTTCAATTCCGCCGCTTTGGTTGATCCAGTTGAAATAGCCACCGAACTGGTCGCTGCTGGCATAAACGGGCTGAGTAGGGTCAAAGCTAACGGCAGTACCGATAGCTCCCTCGTCAGCAAACTGAGATCTGTTATTGGCAAACTTCAGGTTGGCATCCACTCTCAGGTGGTCGTCCAAAAGAGACGGCGAAAGGCCGATAGAACCTGAGGTACGCTTCAGGTTTGAAGTTTTCAATGTACCGTTCTGATTCAAAAAGCCAACAGAAGCACGGAAAGGCATACCGGCCAGAGAACCCGTAACGCTTAGGTTATTGTCCTGGGTCAAAGCCGTTCTATAGATGACATCCTGCCAGTTTGTAGAGGCAGAGCCCAATAGAGCTTGCTGAGCAGCTGTTCCATAATCAGTTACTGCGGTTGCAAATTGAGTCGGTTTCAAAACATCCACCTGATTGATGTTTGAGGCAGAGGAGAAACGGCTATTGAAATTCACTTGCATGGCAGCACCTTTTCTTCCCTTTTTCGTGGTGATGATGATCACACCGTTGGCGGCACGTGAACCGTAAATGGCTGCTGCTGAAGCGTCCTTCAATACGTTCATTGACTCAATATCATTTGGGTTAATGAAACTCAATGGATTGGCAGAACCTGAAAGGTCGGTGTTATCAATAGGTACACCATCAATGACGATCAAAGGATCATTGCTGGCATTTAGCGAAGAACCACCACGAATTCGAATAGTTGCTCCCGAACCAGGGGCACCACCGGCGGAGGTGATTTGAACACCGGCAAGTTTACCTGTGATCAGCTGATCTGGTGTAGAGACATTACCCTGAACAAAATCTCTTTCATTTATTGAGGTAATGGCTCCGGTCATGTCTTGTTTCTTTTGCGTACCGTAACCAATCACCACGATTTCTTCCAGTGTTTGGTTATCATCAGCAAGAGTTACATTAATCACCGACTGATTCCCCACGGTAATTTCCTGATTTTGCTTTCCGATAAAGCTAAAAACCAGTACTGATGAACTGTTAGGTACCTGAATACTGTACTTACCGTCCATGTCTGTGGCTGTACCTACGGCGCTTCCTTTAATGGTTACGGTAGCTCCCGGCAGGCCAGTGCCGTCTAAATCGTCAGACACAGTACCCGAGACTGTCATCTGGGCAAAAGCCTGAATACTGAAAACATTGAGGACCACCGCCCACAGCAGCCAGCTTTTGCTGAGTGCTTTCAATGTGTAATCAAAGGTTTGTTGCATTCGTTTTTTGAGGTTTAAGTTTAAAATTTATGTTTCGTTACAGGTTTTAGATGTCAGTTATCGATAATCTGGTAGTTATGACTAAAGAAGTCAAAAACAGGAAGGGCCTCATTTCCGTTGGCAGCGTCAAAAAATGCTGCGTTTTCCCAATGAGATCCCGTGCCCCATTGCGTTTTACATGGAGTGCTGATCCAGGCGGCTTCCCAGTAAATAACGCCACGGCCACCACCTTTAATGACCGAGGAAGTCAGGTCTATCATAAAGCTCATTTGTCCTTCTTTACTGGCCGGATAACCGGTGAGGTCAGAACCTTCACCAAGCACATTATTAGCCCCGTCAAAATTCCGGAACGTGTAGGGGTAACCGGTCTCTACCACCATGACTTCTTTCTGATAGGTATTTTTTAAAAAGGAGATGGTTTGAGAGAGTTGTTCTAAATCAAATTCTGACCAGTTTGGGTAGTAGGAGAGGCCTATCCACTCAAAATCTGACAGGTTTTGTTTGGCTGCACTGGCAAACCATTCTTTTGCTTCATCCGGCTGAGCGACATGTAGCATACGCTGAATGTTTAGCCCTTTGGCTTCATTAAAGTCTTTTACGGCCTGCAGCCCTCTTTTCAGCAAGGCTGCATTTCTCTCCCAGTTGGTAGGTCCGTTCTCAGCTGTCGGCTTTTCCATCAAAATCTCGGAATTGATTTCATTGCCTACCTGCACATATTCAGGGCTTAGGTTTTCTGAATAAAGCTCTTCTAAAACACTGTAAGTATAGTTGTAAAGGCTGTCGCCCAAAACGTTTGTATCTGTTATGCCAGACCAGGCAGCCGGAATGATCTGATGTGCCGGATCGGCCCAGTTGTCAGAATAATGGAAATCTAACAGGATGGCCATTTCATTTCCTTTTGCTCTCCTGATTGACTTTTTGACATCGGCCAGCGTGCCGTAAGTTGTCCAGTCTGGTGAGTGCCAAAGACGAAGACGAACAATCTTACTGCCCTCATCAGAGAATAGTGTGAAAGGGTCTCTGGGTTGAAGGTCTTTGTAGAATTTACCACCACAATCTTCCAGCTCGTTGACATAAGAAAGGTCAGCACCTAAAAGGTAAGGATTACTGATTTCCTGACTAGCCGTTTCGCAGGCCGTCCAGGCGAAAGAGAGCGTAAGTAGTAAGAATAGGTTAACGAATTTTTGCACCGCTTAAGAGGTATTTTAACGTTACAAAGGTAGGGCGGGGTGCAAGGCGAGTCGTTCCGCTTTGCTAATAAAGTGCAATTTTTGAAAATGATTTAATATATTGTTTATAAGGTGTTTGTGGGTTTCATTTTATAATGTGGAACCTCTTTTTTGGTGAGAGGGTCTTGAAATTGTGCTATTGTCTTGTGTCGATTTTTTTGACAGTTTAAGAAAACTATGAGCTTTGAAAGTTGCGATTCCTTTGAGCGGTTTCCGCCCAAACATTTTCTGCTTTAGTCTATTTTATTTCATACCCCGGCAGATCAAACTTATCTTTCCCTTAAAACCCGAAAACCCTTGAGAAAGATAACAGCCCTTTTCCTTTACTTAATTGGTCTCACCACCTTTGCTCAAAGTGTGTCAGTTCAGGCTGATTTGCAAGTCCCGCAGATAGCCTATGCATATTCAAAGCTTTGTGAAACACTCAAGTCCGATCATGTTCTTGTTCAGCCTTCAGCTCAAGCTGATTTCATTATTCAACTCGGATTAAAACAATCATCGAAGCCGGAGGCTTTTGAAATAAAAAAAGAGGGTCTTAGGATTGAAGTCAAGGGCGGAGATCACCGGGGATTGATTTATGGTACGCTTGCTTTGGCAGAACAGCTCAAAAATGGGGTTGCTATTGAAGATATAAAACCGGAGGCCGGAAAACCTGATCAGGAGTTCAGGGGAATAAAGTTTAATCTCCCTTGGGAGACATACAGGCCCAGTCTGGCTCTGATGCAGCACACTGAAACCGTGAAAAACCTGAAATATTGGGAGGCTTTCTTAGATATGATGGTGGAAAATCGTTTCAATGTGATCAGTCTTTGGAATATGCACCCGTACACCTTTATGATAAAGCCTAAAAACTTTCCGGAGGCGAGCCCGTGGTCAGAATCAGAGATGGAAGAATGGCAGCATTTTTACCATGAACTTTTCAGGATGGCCAAAGAGCGTGCTCTGGATACCTATCTGGTACATTGGAGCATTTTCGTGAGTAAGTCTTTTTCAGATGCTCATGAGCTGAAGGGCCAGAATTATTATCCCCATTATTATACGCCCGGCGATACCACCGAGCTGGTCAAACAATACACCAGGGAATGTGTAAAACAGGTTTTGGGAGAATATCCCAATCTTGACGGGATCGGCATTTCACATGGCGAAGGAATGGCTGGAATGACCCCACTCGAGCGTCAGCAATGGATGGATGACGTTATCATCAAAGCTATGAGTGAGGTGGAGCGACCGGTGAAACTGATCCATCGGGTGCCTTTTTCAAGCGGATTAGGCTCAGAAGGTGGTACCAGCAAAAATGTGGAGGTGGTTACTCGCGATGCCATGGAGAAACTGGGCGACACTTTTGAGGGGCCTATCTGGGTTGAAATGAAATTTAACTGGTCGCACGGGCATTCCACACCACGGCTTGTAAAAGTTCACGGTGGAAAGCTGGGCGATACGTATTTTGATCCTCTACCTTCAAATTACAAGATCACCTGGCAGATGCGAAATGAGAATTTCTTTGCCTTACGCTGGGGTGTGCCTTCATTTATTCGTGAGCATATTGCCCGCAACGGTAAAGCGGCCTATACGGGAGGCAACTTCATTGGGTCGGAGTGTTACATTCCCGGTTTAGACTATTTTACGGCTGTAGATAAACCTGTGGACTGGGAATGGGCTTTTCAGCGGCAATGGTTGTTTTATAAACTTTGGGGACGACTGATGTATGACCCCACTACGCCGGATGAGGTTTTTGAGCGGGAATATGTGCGGAAGTATGGTAGTGGAGCGGCGAATTTGCTCAATGCTCTTTCTCTTTCATCCAATACGTCGCTTCAACTGGCCTCCTTTTACGACATCCGTTGGGATTTTACACTTTACGGCGAAGGTATGCTGGGGCTTCAGGGGGATTCAGTGAAGTATATTTCAGTTGAGTCCATTCTGGATCATCCCACCACCGACCCCCGATACATTTCAATCAGTGATTTTGTGGAAACCAATAGGGCTGGTGGCTCATTCGGGGAGGGAGAAATTACTCCTCTAATGCTGGCCGATCAGCTGGAAAGGGATAATTCAGAGGCGTTAAGATTGGTCTCAAACATCAGCATAGGAGACAATGCATCTCTCATGTATGAAGTAGCAGATGTGAAAATCTGGGCGAACCTTGGACTACATCTCTCGGAGAAAATAAGGGCGGGTGTAGCTTTAAAAGAATATCAATTGACCGCAAACGCCTTGAAGAAACAAAAGGCTTTGGAGCATCTTAAAAAAGGACTTTCGTATTGGGAAGAGATTGTAAAAATCAGTCGGCCAATTTATAAAGACATGCGTTTAACGCACTACAATCATAATTACTTCACGGCAAATGATAATAATTGGTTTCACTGGGAGAAGGTGCTGCAAGAAGTGGAGGAGGAATTGGAGAGGGTGAAGGAGATGTAGGGTAGTTAGTGGGCAGTTTTCAGTTGCAGTTGACAGGTTTTGAGAGAATCCCTTCTCCGTGTTCCGTTCTCCTTTCCACCTTTCTGCACTAAAAACCATCCATACACCCTCAGACCCTTTGAAAAATAAACTAAGGCCATGAGTTTCGATAACTTATAATTTTGCATTCGAAATAGTATTAAATGAAAACTAAGAACATTGTGAGAATTGTATTGGCCGTAGCTACGGCCGTTTCGCTATATTTTGTTCCATGGACCATGGTTAAAGCTCAGTTAACTCCTGCGGCAGATACCGTGCAGGAACAGGTTAATGCGGCTACTGATTTGGGTTTTGAAGGTATTATCGTCTATGTGGATCAGGCGGGGAAACCGCCCGCTTTTTATGCGGCAGGCTGGCATGACAGGGACAAGAAGATTGAGGCTAATCCACATGCACTGTATAAAATAGCCAGTATCAGTAAATTATATATTGCGGCAGCAACCGCAAAAGCTGTGAATGCGGGCAAACTTTCTCTCGACAAAACTCTTGCCCAATATTTACCTGCAATGGTAGGCAAGATTGAGAATGCAGAAACCATTACTTTGAGGATGCTGGTGAGGCATCGCAGTGGTATCCCGGATTATAGTTATACACCTGATTTCTGGAATAAGGTTCCTGACAGTAATCTCAAGTCTATTGAACTGATTTATGGCTTACCAGCAGAATTCGCCCCTGACGCCTCATACAAGTACTCCAATACCAACTACTCTCTTCTTGGAGAAATTCTGGACCAGGAGTTGGGTTACAGTCATCATCAGTATATTAAAGAGGAAATTCTTGAGCCTTTAGGCTTAATGAATACCTTTAGCCTGCTTTCTGAAGTCGAAAACATGGACGACCTCATGAGCGGATACTATGTGGGAATCGACAAGGACCTTAAAACGGATAGTTATGTAAATCCAGGTGGATCAATGATTGCCACAGCGGAAGATGTCGGCATTTTTCTGAGGGCTCTCAATGATGGCTCACTTTTTACCGATGCTGAAAGAGAATTGTATGCATCGCTCTACACTTATGATCACACTGGTCTTATTCCTGGCTATCAGAGTATCGCCAGATATATCAAGGATATGGATACCGTGGTAATTCAGTTTACCAATACCACCAATTTTACCGGCCCAAACTGGGGTTTGTCAGAGGTTTTGTATCGTAAAATTGTGAAGATTTTGAGTGATAAGTAGGTTGAGGGTTGGTTATTTAATTCTTGAAATTTAAGTTTCAGCTCCAAAGAGGTGGAGCTGAAACTATTAATAATTGACTAAAACTCCCTATAATCTCCAGCCAGATATTGATTGGCTTCCTCCTCGGCGAAACGGGCATTTTCGGCATCCCAATGCAGGGTTTCATTCGGGAATCTCCCGGCAATAACACCTAACAAAATGGTTTCAGTTAATCTGGCCGCATAGGCAAAAGGTGCAGAAGTCTCTCCCTGGCCTAGACAAGCATCCACAAACTGATGATAATGTTTTGGGCCTTCTGTATCGTAATTCCGGATAGGCTCACCAAGATTGTGCTCTTTAGAGAGTGCTTCAATTTCACTTGAAATATCAACGTATTCTCCATTGACAATTTTCTTTGGCAACTGCATGAAATGAGGAAGTAACAACCGGCCCTCGGTACCTATAAACATTGCCCCTTGTTCAGGTAATTGACCTTCTGCGGCTACATTAGCATCAAGAGATATTTTGTCTTCCATGCTTTCCTCTTCTTCCGCATCTTTGGCCTCAGCTATTTCACCTGGTATACTCAAATCTTCATGAGCTGGTGGCATACCCGGGCCGTCATACCAGATCCATTTGAGGCTTTCTGTCGTGTAATCTGTTCCCGGGAATTCATAGGTCACAGTATTGTTTTCCGGATATCCGAAACCGTCGGGCTCACGGCATTCGTTTTTTATGGTTCGCGGAACGTCAAGATTCAATGCATTATAAGGCGTATCAAAAATATGAACTCCCATATCGCCCAAAGTGCCACATCCGTAGTCTACCAGTTTACGCCAGTTGCCCGGGTGATAGTATCCTTCTTTGTAAGGTCTTTCTGCCGAGGTGCCGAGCCAGAGATTCCAGTCCAGGTTTTCCGGTACAGGATCTTCCCCTTCGGGTTCGCCACCGTTATAACCCCATGATTTTGGCGACCAGGCATGCACCGTATGCACTTTACCAATAATTCCACTTTGAATCAGCAGGGTAGCCAATTTATAGTCATAAAAAGAGTGCACCTGAATACCCATTTGGGTTATTAAGCCTTTCTCTTTGGCCATTTTGTTCATGGCTCTTGACTCGTGCACATAATGGGTCAGTGGTTTTTGGCAGTATACTGGCTTGTTATTTTCCATGGCCAGCATGGAAGCCGGGGCATGGGTATGGTCGGGTGTTGAAACTATGACCGCGTCAATTTCATCGGCCATTTCTTTCATCATCATTCTGTAATCTGAATATATTTTGGCCTTAGGGTGCAGCTCTTTTGCTGCAGCCAGATTTTTGGCGTCCACATCACACAAGGCCACCACATCTACCTTCGGGTGAGAGCTAACGGCTTTGAGATCTTCAGCCCCCATATTACCAACACCAATATGAGCTGTTCTTAGTTTGCCAGCACTACTTGCAGAGCAGGAGTTAAGCCAGGCCGGGGAAGAGATCAATCCTAAAAATCCGAGACCACTGGTCTTAATAAATTCTCTTTTTTTCATGTCAGGTTAAAGTTTCTTGATTTTAATGTTTTTGAACCAGATGGGGCTGGAGTGATCCTGCAGGCCGATATAGCCGGTTTTAAAAATTCCGTAGTTTGGGCTGTTTTTCCATTTATCGGAGTTCTTTTTAGCCTCCCAGGCGTCATCCCAAGGCACAAAAGAAAGTATCATTTCACCGTTAAGCCAATGCTCAACCCGTTCAGGGGTAAAGACAATCTTAGAGCTGTTCCACTCGCCTACAGGATTCAGCTTTTTCTTTGAAGCATCAGCCGGATGCATCGCATAATCAGAACCGGTTTGTTGTAAAGGCTTTAATTCTTCCGGGTTTTCGGTGTAACCGAGACTGGTATTGTATTCGGTAAGATCATGCATTTCTGCATAGTTTTCATCGTCGATCAGCTGATACTCCGGAGCAATTTCAGGCAGACCATCAAATCCCTCTTTAACATGATAGAAGATACCGCTGTTTCCTCCTTTGGGCAGCTTCCACTCCAGATAGAGCTCAAAATTGTCAAATTCTTCTGCGGCATAAATAAGGTCCTGGCCTCCGGTATAATCCTGCTCCAGACCCAATTCGGTATCAAAGGTGAGGGCACTGTCGGCGATGGTCCAGCCGGGTGGAAGAGAATCTCCGTTGTACGCTCGCCATCCCTCGGTACTGGTTCCGTCAAAGAGGTAAATCCAATTGTCTTCTTCAATACCTGAATTTTCCTGATTTTGATCTGAGTTCTCATTGCATGCAAATAGTACAAACAAGGCCAATAACGTAATGAAGTTTTTTTTCATAGGTTTTAAGGTTGATTTTAATTGTTCATTAACTCAAAGGGCTTCAATTCTCAGTGCCCCTTTAATTTCTTAAATATCGTACGAATTAGGTGATTGATACTAAAATATTTTAAAAACCTTTGATTATGCTCGATCAATGTTGGGATTAAGTCAGGCAATCAGGTTTTTTTGTCGTTTGCGAGCAATGAAGTTGCAGCCAGAATTTTTATTGACACAAAGTCTCGAAGGCACCATACTGTGCAAAGTCAAATTTGACAAACTTTAGAGTCTTGATGGCGAAAACTTTAACCCTTCTCAAAACCTCTTTGGGTTTCCACTTTTTTCCCGGTGGAAATACCATTAATTTCCATGCATGATGAGAAAAATATTGATTTTGCTATTTACGTTCTTTACGGCCTTTGGTCAGGCCAATGAAGAATTAGTAGACCGTAGTTTTGTTCGCTACAGTGATTTTGGAGCCAAAGGAGATGGTAAAACAGATGATATCGATGCAATAGTTGCCGCCCATGCTTATGCCAATGAGCATCAATTGCCCGTAAAAGCCGACGAGGGCTTTCGCTACTATATTAGCGGAAAAGAGCGAACCGCAGAAATAAGAACCAATACCGATTTTAGCTCTGCCTTTTTTATCATTGACGACAGAGAGGTGGAAGACCGAACCGCACCTGTTTTTAAAGTCAGTTCTGATCTGAAATCATTTACTCTTAATGGCATCAAGAGTCTCAAAAAAGGTCAGCAAAAAATTGAAGCTAGTTTGCCGGGACCTTGTTTGGTAACGGTAACTAATGAGGCTGTAAGGCATTATATCCGTTACGGCCCGAATCAGGATAGCGGCTCTCCACAAACTGATATTTTTGTAGTGGATGCCAAGGGCAATATTGATTTAAATGCTCCAATTATCTGGGACTTTGATCAAATTACGGAGGCCAAAGCCTTACCGATTGACGAAACACCATTGATGATTCGTGGCGGACATTTTACTACGCTAGCCAATCAGGCGGAATCAAAATATACGTATTACAGCAGGAATATTGCCATTCAACGATCAAACGTTACTGTGGATGGGCTCGTGCATACCGTCGAGGGAGAGGGAGACCATGGAGCTCCTTATGGTGGATTTCTGAATATAAGTGACTGCTCTTATGTCACGGTCAAAAATACAATACTTACCGGCCATAAAACCTATGTGACGATTGGCTCAGCGGGAGATCCGGTGACGATGGGGACCTATGATATTATTGCTGGCAGGGCTCTTAATGTCTCTTTTATCAATTGCAGCCAGACAAATGATATCACCGATAAAACCTACTGGGGCATTCTGGGTTCCAATTATTGCAAGAACATGCTCTATGATAATTGTACTTTTTCCCGTTTTGATGCCCACAAGGGTGTTGCCAATGCCACCATCCGAAATTCTACGCTGGGCCACATGGGTATCAATGCCATTGGCAGCGGAACACTGCTGGTGGAAAATTGTACCATAAAAAGCAGTCGGTTGATCAATCTGCGATCTGACTACGGCAGTACCTGGGAAGGGGAGTTCATCATCCGGAATTGTCTTTATGTGCCGGGCAACGGAAATTTTGAGAAGGTTAACCTGATTCTTGGTTATAATACCGGAAAACATGATTTTGGCTACACCTGTTATATGCCGGTAAAGATAACGATTGAAAACCTAAGAATAGACGACTCAAACGCTCCCGAAAACTATCAGGGACCGGCTATTTTTTCTGACATGAACCCTGAAATGACGGATGAAAATTTTGTAGAAGAATTCCCTTTTGTCAAAACAAAATTAGTGGAGTTGAAAAACATTGTTACTGTAAGCGGAAAACCGTTAAGGGTTAGTGATAATCCTTACATGTTTATGGGGGTAGAAGTGATTGAATAAATCAATGTTTCTATCTATTAACCTCTGTGGAATTTAAACTTCTCAGTAGTTTTTATGAAATTGATGACCCAACCCTACGTAAAATGAAGAAACAATATCTGCTGACGGTCTTGGCCGTTTTTACTTTTCAATTGCTCACCGCCCAGCAAATCCATGGAGATTTACAAAAGTGGCATAAAGTCACTCTTGATTTTGAAGGACCGATGTCTGCTGAGCTGGCTAATCCCAATCCTTTTACCGATTATCGACTTGATGTCACGTTTAGCCATGAGAGTGGTGCCCCGGTTCTGAAAGTTCCCGGATTCTTTGCGGCCGACGGGCAGGCTGAAAATACCTCAGCGACTTCTGGAAATTCTTGGCGGGTACATTTTGCTCCGCCAAAAGAAGGGCAATGGAAATATGAGGTATCTTTTAAGTTTGGCGAAAATATTGTCTTTTCAGATGATGGAGCCTCAGCTGGTTACATGGATGGACAAACTGGAAGTTTTGAGGTCAAGCCCTCAGACAAACAATGGCCCGATAACCGCTCAAAAGGCCGTTTAGAATACATAGGAACCCGCTATCTTAAATGGGCTGAAACCGGTAAAAGCTTTCTGAAAACCGGAGCCGATTCGCCAGAAAACGCTCTGCATTACGAGGATTTCGATGGGACATTAGATGCCAATCGAAAATTAGATTTAGTGGAAGAGCATCAGCATTTGTTGAAAGACTGGCAACCTCACGCCCGCGATTATGACTCAGCCGCTCAGCCATATACCTGGCAAAATGGAAAAGGAAAGAATATCCTGGGTATGGTCAATTATTTGGCTGAAACCGGGGTGAATGCCTTCTCTTTTCTAACTTTTTCGGCGGACGGCGATGATGGTTTTGTACACCCCTATGTAGTGAAAAACGATTCTGTTTTTCTGGCAAATCATGAAGGCAATACCACCTGGGAGAATGCTTTGTATCACGACCGATTTGATGTCTCTAAAATGGCCCAGTGGGAAAAGGTATTCAGTTATGCCGATATGAAAGGGATGTTTTTGCATTTCAAAACCTTCGAAAATGAGAACGTCGGCTTGATGGGTATGGAGCAAATGACCAATGATCGTAAACTCTATTACCGCGAGCTGATTGCTCGTTTTGCTCATCATCTGGCTCTGAACTGGAACCTGAGCGAAGAAACCAAAGTGAGCCTGAATGTGATCAGGAATACGGCTTCTTACATCAGAAACCTTGATCCTTACAAAAACCATGTGGTTCAGCATACTTTTCCTATCGGATACCCAAGTACAGGCCTGATTCGGCCGAATTTTGAGTATTACCACTATAATCTGGTTGGGTTTCAGTCGGAGCTGACGGGTCTTTCCTTACAATTGCAAAAGAAGGATATTCATGAGCAGGTGAAAAAATGGGTCAAATTATCGGAGGAATCTGGGAAACCCTGGGCCATCGCTAATGATGAGCAGGGGGATGCTTCTGACGGCGTTACGGTTGACAAATCATACCCTGGTTATACCGGAAAAGTGAAGAAAGATAATGCGGAGGAGGTTCGTTACAAGGTGCTTTGGGCTACATTAATGGCCGGTGGCTACGGTACGGAATACTATTACGGCTACCAGACAGAGCTTTCTGACCTCACCGCACAGGATCATCGCAGCCGTGCCTTGAAGTACGAACAAGCAGCTATAGCCAGACGTTTCTTTGAGGAACATCTGCCTTTTGAACAAATGCACTCCATGGATGAGCTGACGGCCAATCCAGACGATTATGTTTTCGCCAAAGAAGGCGAAGTATGTGCGGTTTACATTCCAGACGGTAAGATCGTCAATTTGAAGCTTCCGGCATCAAAAGGTTGGTCTGTTCAATGGTTCAACCCCAGAACAGGCGAGTTAAGCTCTTCCTCAAAAGTGAACTCCAAAGGTAAGCTCAATCCACCGGATAAGGAGGACTGGGTAGCTTTGGTGAAGAAATGAGGATGATTTAAGTTTCTGATTAATAATTAGTTGCTTTATTTGTTTTCTTCCATTTTGGAGAAGGCAACCCATTGATAAAAACATCAAAATTAAATCCATTTTTTGCCGACATTTGATTCAATATTCGGTAGCCCTTGAAAACAGTTTTTCACGTCGTCTGTCTCCTTTTTAGTGTAGCCTCTCTGGCTCAGGAGAGTACTATTGTAGAGGAGAAAAGGGAAGCTTTTTATAAGGCAAACGGAGCTAAAGAGAAGACACTGCTAGGTCTGGATTATCTGGATGTAGTGACCCGCCAAAACCCTGATACCGCAAAGGTGCTCATGCCCAATATATATCAATGGGCACTGGAAAGCAAGGATAAACCTCTCATTGGGAGAACGATGCACCAGCAGGGTAATCTGTATCTTTTTGAGAGTCACTATGATAAAGCCGTAGACGCTTATTTAGATGCTCTTAGGTTTGCTGAGGAAAATCGGGATCAAAACCGGATCGCCAAGTTGCACAATGCTCTGGCCGTGGCTTATCTGCGAATGGGGCATTCGCAAGACGTTAAAAGCCTTTACGAGCGTGCAGCAGAGTATTCTGAGCTTTCAATCAAAGAAATAGAGATACTTAGAGATACCATTTTTCTGGTCAACGCTCTCAATACAAGAGGAGTAATTGCCAATAATGAGGAAGATTATGAAGTGGCTTTCAATGCGTTTCAGAGAGGTCTTCTTTTGGCAGAGATAGTCAATCTGAAAGCTCCATGGTTGCCGAGTTTGTACAGCAATTCGGCCGAAGTCATTCTCAAATTGAGGAACGATCCTGACAGGGCCATTAGAAATTTGAACAGGGCATTGGAGCTATATCCTCTTTATGAAGATGAAACCGGACTGGAGCATAGCTACCGCAATTTGGCAGTGGCCTACACCCAGAAAAAGGAGTACGCCAAAGCAGAAATGTATGGTAAAATGGCTTTGGAAATAGGCCAGCGGTTCAATGATAAATACCGGATTTTTCTATCTCACAAGGCTCTTTATGAGATTTATGATCAAACCAGCGATTACCGGAAGGCTCTGGAGCACATGAGGCTTTACAAAATCTACGAAGACAGCACGCTTACGGTCGAAAAGAACCTGGCCATAGCGGAGGTAGAAACACGGTATCAAACGGAAAAAAAGGAAGAGGAAATTGCTCAACTGAGTACAGAAAATCGCCGAAGACGCAATCAGTTTATCGGTGCAGGTCTGGCCTCTGTGCTTTTTTTGGGACTGGCCGGGCTCGCTTTGTTACAGAATCGAAGTATAAAGGTAAAAAACAAGAAGATAGAGGAACAGTCGGGTCAGCTCAAAACCATGATGCGGGAGCTACACCATCGTGTGAAAAATAACCTAGCGATTGTGAGTAGTCTATTGAAAATTCAATCAAACAGAATGGAAGACGAGACTGCCGTTCAAGCCGTTTTGCAAGGTCGGCAACGGGTAGATGCCATGTCGCTGATTCACCAGGGATTGTATCACAAAGAGAACGTCTCCCAGGTGAATATGAAGCAGTACATTGGTGAGCTCTGCCTCAGTCTGATGACTGCATATGGATTTACCGAGGAAACACTAAAGCTCTATCTTGAGGTAGAAAGCGAAGAACTGGAAGTGGACGTAGCTATGCCTTTGGGTTTGATAATCAATGAACTGGTGACCAATGCCTTTAAATATGCGTTCACTGAAAATGAAAACCCGGTGCTCTCTGTATCTTTGAAAAAGGCGAAAGATTTGACCTTAACTATTCAGGACAATGGCCCCGGTGTGGATGTGGCTTCCTGGCAAAAAAGAGGGCAGTCTTTTGGCAAACAGTTGGTCAATGGATTGACCCGGCAGTTGGGAGGAAAACTTGAAATTGAAAGTCAAAAAGGAACACGCTTTACCATTACTATTCCGGCAAATAAACTCAAATGAAGATACTGATCATAGAAGACGAATTTATCCTGGCCGCCGAGCTGGCAGATACCCTTGAGTCAGAAGGTTATGAGGTAGTGGCCACGCTGGACAACGGCGAAGAAGCCCTTGATTTTGCTCGCTCGGAGGACTTCGATTTGTTGCTCTGTGATATTCATATCAAGGGAGATATGGATGGCGTAGAAACAGTTGGTAAGCTTCTGAAAATCAAAAAAGTACCGGTCATATATTTGACGGCATTTACGGATAAAGAGACCCTTGACAGGGCCATGAAAACTTATCCATCGGCTTATATTCCAAAACCTTATCAGGTGTCTCAGTTACGTGTGGCCATTGAGCTGGCTTTGCATAATTTTGTGAAGGAGAATCCGGCAAACACAGGTCAAAAACTATCAGCAGAAACCATTCTGCAGGCTCAGGACAGCATTTTTGTCAAACAGAACTATCAGTTTGTGAAGCTACCACTGACCGAGATTCATATTCTGGAGGCCGATAATACCCACACCCATATTTACACTTCCTCTAAGAAATACACACTTCGGCTTACTTTAAGTCAGCTTTGCGAAAAGATTGATTTCTCATATATGGTCAGGATTCACCGGTCATATGCCGTAAATATAAGTAAAGTGGAGGCCTTCAGCGAGCAGGAATTGACCATTCTGGATCGTCCATTGCCTATTGGCCCTTCCTATAAGGATGACTTTATCAGTCGGTTTATGCTTCGCTGACAAAATCCGGTTCTTCACTGCAATGCTTTAGCTGTTCACATACATTCGTTCATTTGGTCTTGTGTAAAGAGTCAATTTTGATTCAAATCAGGAGCACATGAAACAGTTACTATTCTCCCTATTCTTTCTTTTGACATTAGGTCGGTCTATGGCCCAGTCAGTTCTCACGGGTCCGGATACCGGCGAACCTTCC